>NZ_JBIYZW010000001.1:1453030-1989892 GCF_044628455.1 Hymenobacter sp. B81
CACGGCTTTGAGCCGTGGCACCACTCAGCCGCCGCGCCGCCGTGGCTCCCCCTCTCCCCGGAGAGGGGGCCGGGGGGTGAGGCCCCGGCAACATTTGCGGTTCTGTGCCGACCTTTACCCCCTGCCCCGCGCCCGGCTTCCGCCCACGGAAGCTTAATGGCCGTAGGACCTTCCCCACCCGAACCACAACGACTATGAATATTGGAGACCGAGTGCGCCTGATGTCCGGCCGCGAAGAAGGCATCGTTACCCGCATCCTCGACCACGATCTGGTGGAAGTCACCATCGACGATTTTCCGGTGCCGGTGCTGCGCCGCGAGCTGGTGGTCATTGCCGCCGAGGAGTTCAAGGCCTTCGGCGGCAGCCAGCTGGCGCCCTCGCAGGTGCCCAGCGGCAAAGCCACCGCCAAAACCGGCGGCAAGGCCAAGCCCGCAGCCGCTGCCCCGCAGCCCGGCGCGGCTCCCGCCAGTGGCGGAGCCGCGAAGCCGGAAAAGCCCGCCCCGGCGCCGCCCGCGCCCAAGGGTCTGTACCTGGCGTTGCTGATGCAAACCTCGGAGCTGCTGGCCCTGCACCTGATCAACAACACCGACGCCGAGGTGCTCTACACCTTCGGCGAGGAGCGCAGCGGCGGCCAGTACCGGGCGCTGAATGCGGGCAAGCTGGCGCCCAAGGCGGCCAGTGAGCCGCTGGGCCACCGCCACCTCAAGGACTTCGAGCAGTGGCCGGCCAGCATCGTGCAGCTACTGCCCTCGCAGCCCAACTCGCCGGTGCTCTACGACGTGCTGCTCAAGCGCCTCACCTTCAAGGCCAACACCTTCTACTCCAGCCGCCGCGCGGCGCCGGTGCTGCAGCGCGAAGCCTACCTGTTCCAGCTCGACGAGAAGCCCGCCACCCCCGTGGCCCTGCCCACCGACGACGCCCCGGCCGCGCCCCAGCCCAAGGAGGTGCCCGCCATCAGCGCCAGTCAGCTGCGCGACCAGCTGGCCGAAAAGCTGCGCGGCGACGCCCGCTCGGTGGTGCCCGCGCCCAAGCAGGAACCGGTGAAGGCCATCGTGGCGCCCCCGCACGAGGTCGACCTGCACCTGGAAGCCCTGCGCCCCGAGGGCGCCGAGGGCCTCACCAACACGGCCATGCTGGAAATGCAGGTGGCGGCCTTCGAGGACGCGCTGAGCCGCGCCCTGGCCACCGGCATGCACGAAATCATCTTCATTCACGGGGCCGGCAACGGCACGCTGCGCAAGGAGCTGCACAAGCGCCTGAGCCGCAACCGCGACATCAAGTTCTTCGAGGAAGCCCGCAAGGAGAAGTTCGGCTACGGCGCCACGCTGGTGCGGCTGAAGTAAATCATATTAGTCAACAATATCACCATTGAAATGACAAAGCATTTCAGCTTTATTGAGAAATTCCTCCTAGTAGCAGTATCAGCCATTACCATTTGGCAGTTTATAGAACCAAGGTTTTCAACAATAGAGTCTTCGTACGAAGAGGAAAAAGCAATTCTTCCAAAAATGGTTCAGGATACTATTGTTGAATATTCTGCTCAATCCATAAGCTTCGACGTTCTTAAGTATGTAGAAAGAAATTATAAAAATATAAATGAAAACAACTCACCTATAGACAGCTTAAATAATATATTAAATAAAAGAATAGTAAATAGAGACTTTAGCAGATTCAAAGAAAGCTTGCATTATCACTACACTATTAATATCAGAAATAGTGGCTCTAAAGAGATTGAAAGCATCAATGTGAGCACAAAAAGCGAAGGTTCGTATGTATTACTACAGGACAACAAACCATACAAAGATGGTTTCTTTTTGGGCAAAGTAGAGCTAGATAACATGAATCCAGAAGATAATGCAACATTACACATTTGGACTATGCCCCTATACGATGGCGATATTAGAATAAATTACAAAGGCGGTTATGAAAAACCCGAAAAAACTGTTAATGCATTGGGCTTCCATGCTACTATAATAAGATACAATTTAATTTTTATTATAAAAATAACACTTGCAATAATTATCGTATCGTATTTTACACCTAAAATATTATCGTATCTACTTAGCACAGTAAAAAAACAGAGTAATGATTCCCAAAATACTGCATAGATTTTCCGTTGTTACTCATCTCCAATGAGCACCAAAATTCTACTCGCCACCTCCCTCCTAGCCCTGCTCAGCTTCGGCAGCCTGGCCCAGCAGCAACCCGCTGCCCAAACGCTGCCCATCCCGCGCAACCTGCAGGCCACCTACGCCAAAGGCACCCGCAGCCCCGACGGTCAGCCCGGCCCCAACTACTGGCAGAACGCGGCCGACTACGTCATCAACATCAGCTTCGACCCGGCCACGCGGCGGGTGGCGGGCACAGTGGATATCAGCTACCGCAACAACAGCCCCGACTCGCTGCGCCAGCTGCTGTTTAAGCTCTACCCCAACCTCTACCAGAAGGGCGCCGCCCGGGCCTCGTCCATCCGCCCCGAGGACGTGAGCGAGGGCGTGCAGATCGAGCAAATGAGCATCAACGGCCAGGAAGTGAACGTGCGCGGCCTGCGCGCCGACGCCACCAACCTGCCCGTGGGCCTCACCCAGGCCTTGGGGCCGAAGCAGACTGCCCGGGTGGCGCTGCGCTACAGCTACGTGCTGAACCAGACCTCGCACATGCGCACCGGTGAGATTGAGCCGGGGGCCGATTTCGTGGCCTACTTCTTCCCGCGCATTGCCGTGTACGACGACATCGACGGCTGGAACCGCCACCCCTACAACGGCCAGCAGGAGTTCTACAACGACTTCTGCAACTTCCAGGTCAACATCACCGTGCCGCGGCATTTCGTGGTGTGGGCCACCGGCGACCTGCTCAACGCCGAGCAGGTGCTCACCAAAAAGTACGTGAAGCGCCTGCGCGACGCGGAAAAGAAGGACGCGGTGGTCAACGTCATTGAAACCGCCGACTTACAGCGCCGCGACATCACCGCCGACCAGGCCCAGAACACCTGGCGCTTTGCCGCCCAGAACGTCATCGACTTTGCCTTCGCCACCGCCGACCACTACGTGTGGCAGTCGACCAGCCTGGTGGTCGACCCCAAAACCAAGCGCCGCACCCGCGTCGATGCCGTGTACAACACCAAGCACAAAGACTACGAGGAAGTGGTGCTGTTTGCCCGCAAAACGGTGGAGGCCATGAGCTACACCTTTCCCCGGTGGCCCTTCCCCTACCCCCACATCACCGTGTTCGACGGCCTCGACCAGATGGAGTACCCCATGATGGTGAACGACAACCCGGTGCACTCGCGCGAGGACGCCATTACCCTCACCGACCACGAGGTGTTTCACACCATGTTTCCCTTCTACCTGGGCACCAACGAAACCAAGTACGGCTGGATGGACGAGGGCTGGGCTACCATGGGCGAGTGGATCATTTCCAAGATTATCGACCCCAAGCTCGACGACGACTACGGCGTGCAGCCCTACGCCCAGAACGCCGCTACCGAGGTCGACGTGCCCATTACTACCCTCAGCACCCAGCAAACCGGCACGGCGTTTTTCCTGAACTCCTACCCCAAGCCCGCGCTGGGCTACCTCTACGTGCAGGACTTGCTGGGCGACGAGCTGTTCACGAAAGCCCTGCACCACTACATCCAGACCTGGCAGGGCAAGCACCCCATGCCCTACGACTTCTTCAACGCGATGAACGCGGGCGCGGGCCGTAACCTGAACTGGTTCTGGCAGCGCTGGTTTTTCGACGGGGGCTACCCCGACCTGGCCATCCAGCGCGTGACCAAGCAAGGCAGCGGCTACGAGGTGCTGGTGCAGGCCAAAGGCAGCAAGCCCGTGCCCGTGGACCTCACCATCACCTTCGCCGACAACACGACCCAGCAGATTCACCGCAGCATTGCCGTGTGGGAATCGGGCGCCACCTCCGTTACGGTGCCGGTGCCCACCGATAAAGCCGTGAAGCAGGTAAAGCTGGGCAGCACCTGGGTACCCGATAGCTACCCGCAGGACAACGTGTGGACGGGGAAGTAGAAAACCCGAAGCGTTTCCCCCTAAACTGCCCTACCTTTGCCCGCAAGTGATGCGCCGCCCCACCGCTGCGCGAACCGGGCAACCGGGGAGCGGAGAGGAAAGTCCGGGCAACGCAGAGCACCCTGCTTCCTAACGGGAAGGACGGCGGCTGGGAACGGCCGTTGGACAGCCAGTGCCACAGAAAACTACCGCCTTTCTCATTTATCATTGATCAATTAGCATTTATCACCCGCTGATAAATGATCAATGTCAAATGATAAATGAAAAGGTAAGGGTGAAAAGGTGCGGTAAGAGCGCACCAGCGGGCGGGTGACCGTTCCGGCTGGGTAAACCTCAGGGGTTGAAAGGCCAAATAGGCCGGCACGCAGAGCCGCAAGGCTTTGCAACGGGCGGCTCGTCCGGTCGGCGGGTAGGCTGATGGAGCCCGCGCGCGAGTGCGGGCCTAGATAAATGGTGGGGCCGCCTCGCAAGGGGCGGACAGAACCCGGCTTACAGGCGCATCACTTGAACTTCACAACCGGCCGTCGTTGCAGCCCGCAGCGGCGGCCGGCTTGTTTATCGGCGTAGAGGCGCATATTTGCGGGTGGCCGCTGTCACGCTGCCGGCGCGACTCCACCTCTGCTACGGTTGGTTTCGCTGGCGCCCGGCAACGCGGAGGCGCCCGCCGGCGTCTCTACCTTCCCACTTCCACCCTGCCTATGCCCCGTATTCTCATCATCGACGACGAAAAAGCCATTCGTCACACGCTCAAGGAAATCCTGGAGTTTGAAAGCTACCAGGTCGACCAGGCCGAGGATGGCCCCACCGGCCTCGACATGCTGGTGAAGGACAAGTACGACGTGGTGCTCTGCGACATCAAGATGCCCAAGATGGACGGCATCGAGGTGCTGCAGCGCGCCCAGATCATTGCCCCCGACGCGGCCTTCATCATGGTTTCGGCCCACGGCAACGTGGAAATGGCCGTCGACGCCACCAAGAAAGGCGCCTACGACTTTTTGCAGAAGCCGCCGGACCTTAACCGCCTGCTGGTGACCGTGCGCAACGCCCTCGACCGCACCAAGCTGGTGGCCGAAACCAAGACGCTCAAGAAGAAGGTCGCCAAAAGCTCGGAGATGGTGGGCACCTCGGCCGCCTTGGGCGTGGTGCGCACCGCCATCGAGAAAGTAGCCCCCACCGACGCCCGCGTGCTCATCACCGGCCCCAACGGCGCCGGCAAGGAAATGGTGGCCCGCCAGATTCACGAGCAAAGCAACCGCGCCAGCGGCCCGATGGTGGAAGTCAACTGCGCCGCCATTCCCTCCGAGCTGATCGAGTCGGAGCTGTTCGGCCACGAGAAAGGCTCGTTTACCTCGGCCGTGAAGCAGCGCATCGGCAAGTTTGAGCAGGCCGACGGCGGCACCCTGTTCCTCGACGAAATCGGCGACATGAGCCTCTCGGCCCAGGCCAAGGTGCTGCGCGCCCTGCAGGAAAATAAGATTACCCGCGTGGGCGGCGAAAAGGAAATTCCGGTGAACGTGCGCGTGGTGGCGGCCACCAACAAAAACCTGCTGCAGGAAATTGCCGACCGCAACTTCCGCGAAGACCTCTACCACCGCCTCTCGGTCATCCTGATTCAGGTGCCAGCTCTCAACGACCGACGCGACGACATTCCGGCCCTGGTGGAGAAGTTCCTGGCCGACATCGGCAACGACTACGGCAGCAAGCCCAAGCGCATCAGTCCCGAAGCCATGCAGTACCTGCAGGGTCTCGACTGGCGCGGCAACATCCGCGAGCTGCGCAACGTGGTCGAGCGCCTGGTCATCCTCGGCGGGGACCCCATTTCCGCGGCCGACGCCCAGTCGTTTGCCGGCAAGTAGGTTCGTTTTTCGTTGTTGGTTTTCTGTTTTTCGCCTGTTCTGGTAAGCAAATGCACAAGCCCCACCGTCGTACGACGGTGGGGCTTTTTTGCGTCTGAGCCAACCGGGAACCGGAACCTAAACCGGCGGCGGGCTGTCTGACTCTTGCGCCGCCGATTGCATCTTTTGAAGGATCGTATCGACCCTGGCACCTGCAGAGGCCACTGTCTGTATAGCTTTTCTCATTCACCTCTTCTTTGTACATGCTGCAATCATTGCTGAATTTGCGCCTGGGGGCCTGGCTGAGTGCCGCCGCGATGGGAACCACCTTGCTGGCCAGCTGCGCCACCGAGGCCGAAGAAGTAGCGCCGGCAACGGCCGCCAACTCTACCGAGATTAAAGCCGCCGAGGCCCCGCTGGCCGGGCGCTACATTGTGGTGTTGAAGGACGCCAGCGTGGAGCTGGGCGCCGGCGAAGAGTACAGCCAGCGCGGCCAGAAAGTGAAGGGCTTCGCCGAAGGCCTGCTGCGCAAGCGCGGCCTGCGCCCCGAGAAAGTTCGGCGCACCTACAACCAGCTGCTGCGCGGCTTTGCCGCCGAGCTGACCCCGGCCGAAGCCAAGCAGTTGGCCCAGGACGCCAGCGTGGCCTTCGTCGAGCCCGATCAGATCATTCGCGTCGAGCAAACCACGGGCACTACCACCGCGGCTCCGGCCCAGACCGTACCCTACGGCGTCAAGCGCGTGGGCTACGCCAGCGGCGTGGGCAAAACCGCCTGGATCATTGACACCGGCATCGACCTGACTCACCCCGACCTCACCGTCGACGTGGCCCGCAGCCGCAGCTTCGTCAGCACCGGCGCCGACGCCACCACTGCCGACGACCTGCACGGCCACGGCACCCACGTGGCCGGCACCATTGCCGCCAAAAACAACACCATTGGCGTAGTGGGCGTGGCCGCCGGCGCCCGGGTAGTGGCCGTAAAGGTGCTCGGGTCCGATGGCAGCGGCAGCTCGTCGGGCGTCATTGCCGGCATCGATTACGTTTCGGCCTTCTACAAATCCGGCGAGGTAGTCAACATGAGCTTGGGCGGCGGCGTTTCGCAGGCCCTGGACGATGCCGTACTGCGCGCCGCCAACAAGGGTATGCTGCTCTCGGTGGCCGCCGGCAACGACGCCAAAAGCGCCACGCTGCACTCCCCGGCCCGGGTAAACCACCCCAACGTATTCACGATTTCGGCCATGAGCAGCACCGACAGTTGGGCGCCGTTTTCCTGCTTCGGCACCCCGCCCGTCGACTACTGCATGCCCGGCGTGGCCATTGCTTCGACGTACAAAGACGGCTTGTACGGCACTATGAGCGGCACTTCCATGGCCGCGCCTCACATGGCCGGCGTGCTGCTGCTGCGCGGCAAGGCCTTCACCCGCAGCGGCTACGTGAAGGGCGACCCCGACGGCAAGCCCGACCCGATTGCGCACTTGTAGTTCACTTGATTTAACGCAAAACGGCTTCCCAGTTTTTGGGAAGCCGTTTTGCATTTAGGCGCAATTTTAAAGACTGAGTAGCTAGCGGGGCTGGGAAGAGGCTTCGCGCAGCTGCTTCTTCTGGTCGCGCATGCGGCTTTTTTCTTCGCGCAACTGCACCTGGGCGGCTTTCTCGCGCTGGCGGGTTTGCTGGGCCAGCAGCTGCTGTTCCTTCAGCTGGTGTTTCTGCACCCGCATGGCATTGCGCTGCTGCCGCAGCTCCGAGGCGCTGGCATCCACGGCCTTGCGGCTCTCGGTGCTTTGCCGGCGCTGGTCGGCTACTACCTCGCGGGCATCCTGGGTACGCTGCTTCTGCTGGTCGACGCGCTGCTGGGCCGAGTCGGCGGCGGTTGGCGTTTGCGCCTGGGCCGGGGCCGCCAGCAGCCCGCCGACGGCCAGGGTGAGCGAAAAGAGTATGGCTAAGTGTTTCATGGCTACAGGACTGAGAAGGGTGTTATCCTGTAACGCAGACCCAGCCAAATAAATTGAAATCAGCCATTTAATAAACACAATACCCCTCCCCTGTTCTTAGCCGGCCATCTGGTTGCAGCCGCGGATGTCGGAGTTGTCGAGCCGGCCCATGATTTCAAACGAGCCGTCGGGATGGCGGCGGGCCAGGTCGCGGGTTTCGATAAAGGCGCAGCTGTCCACGTTGGCCAAATCCACCACGTTCGCGGCCCCGGCCCCGCGCGTGGCGCTCAGGCTAAACGGGTCCGACGGGTCGCGCAGCAGCAGCAGCAGTTGGGGCGGCAGGTGGAAGCGTCCGTAACCGGGGCTGTAGGCCTGCGAGAGCAGCTCCGTCATGCCGTACTCCGAGTGAATGGGCGCCGGCCCGAAGCCCCGTTGCAGCTCGGCGTGCAGCTCCTCGCGAATCATTTCGCGCCGCCGACCCTTCATGCCGCCGGTTTCCAGCACCGCGTCGAGCAGCCGCAGTTCGGGCGCTGCGGCGTGCGCCTGCACCAGGTCGAGCAGGGCGTACGACACGCCGATGAGCATGATGCGCCGCTGGGGCGCCGCCTGCCGAACCTGGCCGATGGCGCGCAGCAGCGCGGCGTGGTCGTGCAGGAAAAAGGCCGCGCCGGTGGGCTGCCCCGATTTCCGCACGAAGTGCTCGACCATGGCCACCAAGGACGACTGCCCTTGCTCCAGGTACGAGGGCAACAACGCCAGAAACGTCCAGCTCTGCAGAGGGCCGTAGGTTTGCTCGAAGATGCGCGCGGCGTTGCGGCGGTAGAGTTGCGGGTCGCGCACGAGGTGGCGGCTGCGCACCTGCCCGGTGGTGCCCGAGCTGCTGAACTCCTCCTGCGCCGTCCACTCGTCGCCGGGTTCGGTCGTGACTACCGCGTGGGTCTTGAAGAACTCGATGGGCAGAAACGGAATGTCCGTCAGCTGCTTTATGTCGTCGGGCCGGCAGCCCAGGTGCTGCAGCCAGTGGCGGTAGGGCGCGCAGTACCGGGCCTGGTGGCGAAACAGGCGCAGCGCCAGGTCCTCGGCCTCGGCGGCGGGCAACCGGTTTAAGTCGCGCAGGTAATCGGAACGGAAACTCATTGCGGAAGGGCGGAGTTTGCAAAGGTGAATAACAATCTGCCGCGGGCTGCGTTGGAAATACGTACTTTCCGGGCCCGAATCCGGAGGCAGCATCCGTTCCGGCTTTTGCCTTTTACTGCTATGATGCGCACACGCTTACTCCTTGGGTTGACGGTTTTGCTGGCGCTGGCGGCCACTTCCTGCCTGAACCCGCCCGACTATCCCGACACGCCCAGCATCAGCTTCAAAAGCTTTACCCGCCAGCGGGTCAGTGACCGGTTTGGCACCTACGACACGCTCACGGTGACCATCAGCTTCAAGGACGGCGACGGCGACCTGGGTCTCAACAACGACGAGGAGCAGCCGCCTTACAACCGCCTCAACCTCGACGGCACCGAGAACCGCTACTACAACAACTACTACCTGCAGCCGCAGATCCGCAAGGCCAACGGCGAGTTCGAGGACACTACGTTTTCGATTCCCTTCAACAGCCGTTTCCCGCGCCTGGCGCCCACCGAAAAGCCGGCCCCGCTGCGCGGTGACCTGAGCTTCGGTTACAAGCTGTTCCAGGGCAGCCTGGGTCGGCCGGGTGCGCAGCTGCGCTTCCGCGTGAGCATCATCGACCGCGCCCTGCACGAAAGCAACGAGGTCATTACCGACGCCGTTACCATTCCGTAGCCCCACCGCGGCCGCCAAACGCACTACGCCCCGCCCGACGCTGGTTCGGGCGGGGCGTAGTGCGTTTGGTGCTTAGTAGATGTCAGGGAAGCGCGCGGGCTCGGCCTCCTGCAGCAGCTCGTACACCGCGTCGAATACGTCCTCAGCGTTGGGCTTGGAGAAGTAGTCGCCGTCGGAGCCGTAGGGCGGACGGTGGGCGTGCGCGGCCAGGCAGCGCGGCTGCGAGTCGAGGAAGCGGAAGGCTCCCTGCTCGTCGAGCACCTGCTGCAGCATGTAGGCCGTGCCGCCGCCGGGCACGTCTTCGTCGGCAAACAGCACGCGGTTCGTTTTCTTGATCGACTCCAGAATCAGCGCCTCACGGTCGAAGGGCAGCAGGGTTTGCACGTCCACTACTTCGGCCGAAATGCCCACCTGCTCCAGCTGCTTGGCCGCGTCGAGCACGATGCGGCACATCGAGCCGTAGGTGACGATGGTGATATCCGAGCCTTCGCGCAGCACCTCGGGCACACCCAGCGGCACGGTGAACTCGCCCACGTTGGCGGGAATGCGCTCCTTGAGGCGGTAGCCGTTCAGGCACTCAATCACGATGGCCGGCTCGTCGCTCTTGAGCAGGGTGTTGTACATGCCGGCGGCCTGGGTCATGTCGCGCGGCACGCACAGGTGCATGCCCCGAATGGCACCCAAAATCATCTGAATGGGGGAGCCCGAGTGCCAGATGCCCTCGAGCCGGTGGCCGCGGGTGCGCACGATGAGCGGGGCCTTCTGCCCGCCCTTGGTGCGGTACTGCAGGCAGGCTACGTCATCGGAGAGAATCTGAATGGCGTAGAGCAGGTAGTCGAGATACTGGATTTCGGTGATGGGCCGCAGGCCGCGCATGGCCGCCCCGATGCCCTGCCCCACGATGGTGCACTCGCGGATGCCGGTGTCGGTGATGCGCAGCTCGCCGTACTTTTCCTGCAGGCCGGCAAAGGCCTGGTTCACGTCGCCGATGCGGCCTACGTCTTCGCCGATGGCAAACACGCGCGGGTCGCGACGGAACATGGCGTCGAAGCAGGCCTGCAGCACCTCGCGGCCGTCGACCTGCGGGGCGTCGGCGGCAAACTCGGCCTTCACTTCCTCCACCTGCAGGGCCGATTCCTCGCTCTGGCTGTAGAGGTGGGAGTTGTAGCGGTCGGCGTTTTCGGCCAGGGCCTGCTCGTGCCAGCGGCGCAGCTCGCCGCGGGCGCTGCTGCGCTTCACGTCGCGCACCAGGCGCAGGGCCCGGCGGGCCGAGCGCACCAGATCGGCGCGGATGGGCGTGGGATTGTGCTGGAGCTGGTGAATGAGCTCGTGCAGCTCGTTCTGGCGGCCGGTTTCGGCGGCTAGGGCTTCGAGCAGGGCCACGCACTCGTCGCGCTCCTGCTTGATGGGGTTGAAGAAGGCTTCCCAGGCGGCGGCGCGGGCTTTGCGCACTTCCTCCTTGGCCTCGGCTTCGATCTGGTCGAGCTCGGCCTCGGTGGCGTGGCCTTCCTGCAGCAGCCACAGGCGCATCTGGCGCAGGCAGTCGAACTCCTGCTCCCAGCTGAGGCGGTCCTTGCTCTTGTACCGCTCGTGCGAGCCGCTGGTGCTGTGGCCCTGGGGCTGGGTAACTTCGGTGACGTGAATGAGCACCGGCACGTGCTGGCGGCGGCACACGTCGGCGGCGCGCTGGTAGGTGTCCACCAGGGTGGCATAGTCCCAGCCCTTTACCACGAAGATTTCGAAGCCGTCCTGGCCCTCGCCCTCGCGCTGGAAGCCCTTCAGGATTTCGGAGATGTTCTGCTTGGTGGTCTGGTACTCGGCGGGTACCGAAATGCCGTAGTGGTCGTCCCACACGCTCACCAGCATGGGGATTTGCAGCACGCCGGCCGCGTTGATGGCCTCGAAGAACATGCCCTCGGAGGTGCTGGCGTTGCCGATGGTGCCGAAGGCCACCTCGTTGCCCGAGCGCGAGAACTGAGTGAACTGGTGCAGCTCGGGGTTCTGGCGGTAGAGCTTGGAGGCGTAGGCCAGGCCCACGAGGCGGGGCATCTGCCCGCCGGTGGGCGAAATGTCGGCCGAGGAGTTTTTCAGGTCGGCCAGGTTGCGAAACTGCCCGTCTTCGTCGAGCGAGCGGGTGGCAAAGTGGCCGTTCATGGCCCGGCCGGCGGTGGCCGGCTCAGCCTCCACGTCGGGGTGGGCGTAGAGCTGGGCGAAGTACTGCTGCAGGGTCAGCTCGCCGATGGCCAGCATGAAGGTCTGGTCGCGGTAGTAGCCCGCGCGGAAGTCGCCGGCCTGGAAGGCGCGGGCCATGGCCAGCTGGGGCAGCTCTTTGCCGTCGCCGAAGATGCCGAACTTGGCCTTGCCCATAAACACCTCCTTGCGGCCGGTGAGCGAAGCCTGGCGGCTTTCCCAGCCAAGGCGGTAATCACGAAGCAGTTCTTCCTTGCTGAGCGTGGCGGCGGCCTGAAGCGCAACGGCCGATTCGGCAGTGGACATGCGGGAGGTGGCGGGGGAAACTGAGGGAAAACGCCCCGGGGAGGGCGGCCCGTCCGCTCGGACGGGCGGGCAAAAGTACGCAAAACGGCCGCTTCGGGACGAAAGCCCGGGTGGCGGGGCTCCCGGCAGTTGTGGCTATATTTGCCTGATGCCACCGGGGCCGGCGGCCGGCCGGCCCCGGTGGCCCGCTTCTTGCCCCTGGCCCCTTTTCCATTTCCACCCGCTATGCTGCACAAAACCTTTACTTCCCTGCTGCTGGGCGCAGCACTGCTGCTGACCTCGGCCCTGAGCGCCGCGGCCCAGGGCGTGATGAGCTTCGAGAAAAAAGACCACGACTTCAGCAACGTGACCGAGGGCACCACGGCCACCCACGAGTTCAAGTTCAAGAACACCGGCAACCAGCCCATCGTCATTGCCAACGTGCAGGCTTCCTGCGGCTGCACCACGCCCGACTGGACCAAAACCCCGGTGCTGCCGGGCAAAACCGGCTTTATCCGCGCTTCCTACAACAGCGCCGGCCGCCCGGGCCAGTTCAACAAAACCGTGACGGTGACCAGCAACGCCACGGAGTCGTCGCAGATGCTCACCATCAAGGGCACGGTGCTCACCAAGGACGAGCTGCGGCCCAAGTTCAGCGCCGCCGAGCTGGCCAAGTCGCCCAAGCTGGTGATTGACCGCATGAGCCACGACTTCGGCAAGATGGAGGCCGGCCAGCAGCCCGTGGCCCGCTTCACGGTGAAAAACGCCGGCAAAAGCCCGCTGGAGCTGAGCACGCTCACCTCCAACTGCTACTGCGTGAACTTCAAGACCCTGCCCAAGGCCATTCAGCCGGGCCAGTCGGCCACCATCGAGCTGCAGTACGGCCAGCGCCAGATTGGTCAGATGGTAGACGTGGTGACGCTGCACTCCAACGACATCACCGCCCCCGACCCCAAGATTACCCTGCGCGCCAACGTGGTGCAGAGCCTCTCGCAGCAGAGCATGCTGAAGGAAGGCGGCGCGGCCGTGCCGTTTAAGTAAGCAACGCGGCTTCGCCCGGATTTTTGCAGACAGAACCAGCGTGGTGCCGCGATGCTAACATCGTGGCACCATTGTTTTTACCCGGTGCCGGCCGGCCGCGCTGCTTTGCCAGCGGGCCTTTGGGGAGCTGCCCAGCCCCGGGTTGGCGGGAAGTTTGCAGTTTGCCCGGCACCTTCTCTCAACTGCTTTGCTATGCGTGCTTCTCTACTGATTCTGGCCGGCGGGGCCCTGCTGCTGGCCGGCTGCGTCAAAAACATCCACGTGCCCCAGGCCACTCCCCAGCTGGGTTTGCAGCTGCGCGTGAAGCTGCCCCCGCTCACGGCCACCACCTCGCTCGACACCGTGCGGGCTATGCTGGAGCTGGTCAACACCAACGACGAGCCCTACGTAGTGTCGAGCCCGGCGCGGCCCCAGAGCAGTTTGCCGGTGGTCCAGGTCGACGGGCGCATTGTGCCCTGGGAGCTGCACCAGAAGCGCGGCAAGGACGTGCGCATCACCATTCCGGCCCGCGGCAGCTACCGCACCACCTACGATCTGCCGCTGAGCTTCTACGCCGGCGGCAACCGCCTGCCCGCTGGGCAGCAGCGCCAGCTGCAGGTGTTCTACCACGGCCGGGTGTACGGGCCGCACAAACTGAAATCGACCCGCCTGGAAATTCCCAGCAACAAGCTGGCGTTTTAGGGTTTGGTTTTTCGTTGTTGGTTGTTGGTTTTTCGCCCCGGCTCCGATCCTGAAATCCCAACAGCCATAAACCAATAACCATAAACGAAAATCCAACAACCAGCAACCAACAACCAACAACAAGAAACCACCGACTCCTCGCGTATATTTGCGGCCGTTTTCCCCGTCATCTCACCCATCGTCTCTTCCCCCATGATCATCGGCGTACCGAAGGAAATCAAGAACAACGAAAACCGCGTGGGCCTGACCCCCGCCGGAGCTGCTGAATTCCGCAAGGCGGGCCACACGGTGTACGTGCAGACCGAAGCCGGCGTAGGCTCGGGCTTTACCGATGCCGAGTACGAGCAGGCCGGCGCCCTGATTCTGCCGACCATTGCCGACGTGTACGGCCAGGCCGAGATGATCGTGAAGGTGAAGGAGCCCATTCAGGAAGAGTACGAGCTGATCCGCGAGGGCCAGCTGCTGTTCACCTACTTCCACTTCGCCTCGAGCGAGCCGCTGACCCACGCCATGATCGAGCGCAAGGCCGTGTGCCTGGCCTACGAAACCGTGGAGCGCGCCGACCGCTCGCTGCCCCTGCTCGTGCCCATGAGCGAGGTAGCCGGCCGCATGGCCCCGCAGGAAGGTGCCAAGTACCTCGAGAAGCCCCTGAAAGGCCGCGGCATCCTGCTGGGTGGCGTGCCCGGCGTGCGCCCCGCGCACGTGCTCATTCTGGGCGGGGGCGTGGTAGGCACCAACGCGGCCAAAGTAGCCGCCGGCTTCGGTGCTCAGGTAACCATCATGGACATCAGCCTGAACCGCCTGCGCGAGCTGGACGACATCATGCCCAAGAACGTGGTGACCGAGTACTCCAACGAGTACAACATCCGCACCGCCATCAAAACCGCCGACCTGATCATCGGCGCGGTGCTGATTCCGGGCGCCAAGGCTCCGCACCTCATCACCCGCGACATGCTCAAGGACATGAAGCCCGGCACCGTGCTGGTAGACGTGGCCGTGGACCAGGGCGGCTGCATCGAAACCTGCAAGCCCACCACCCACGAAGACCCGACCTTCATCATCGACGATGTGGTGCACTACTGCGTGGCCAACATGCCCGGCGCGGTGCCCTACACCTCGACGCTGGCCTTGACCAACGCCACCCTGCCCTACGCCATCAAGCTGGCCAACCTGGGCTGGCGCGAGGCCTGCCTGCGCGACGAAACCCTGCGCCTGGGCCTGAACGTGGTGAACGGCGAAGTAGTGTACAAAGGCGTGGCCGAGGCCTGGAACCTGCCCATGACCAACGTCACCAAGGTGCTGCAGCCCGCCCACGTCTAATTAATAATTCACAATTATTAATTAATAATTGTCTGAAAAAGCCTTTCCGATGCCTTGTCGGAAAGGCTTTTTCAATCCGGTGGGTTCCGGCCCCCGTCACCGTTACGCTTCGCTTTCATGAAAGACATTACCTATATCGGGGAACCGGTTTCCGACTCGGCCACCTTCAAGCAGCTGCCCATCGAGCTGCAACACTTTTTGCTGCGCCAGAACGGCGTAGTGGCTTACCTGGGCGGCATTCACATCCGCGGCTGCTGCCACGAGCCCGCCTGGCACTCCCTGCGCGAGGTGTGGCACGGCGAGACGGCCTTCCACAAGATTTACCCCGTCGTCAAGGAAACCGACATTCCTTTTGCCCAGGACGCGGTGGGCAACCAGTTTCTGCTGCGCGCCGGCAAGGTGTGGTTTCTCGACACCGAAACCGGCCAGATGGAGCCGCTGAAGGTGGATTTTGAGCGCTTTATCGTGAGCGTGGAGCGCTTTCCCAACGAGGCCCTCGACCTCTCGGCCGTGGCCACCTTCCGCAAGGTGGGCACCTACCTGCAGCCCGGCGAGCTGCTGGCCGTGTACCCGCCCACTTGCATTCAGACCGACGGGGACCTGATGCGCCTGACCCGCATGCCGGTGGAAACTCGCCTGCACTCCCTGGCCGATTTGTTTAACCAGATCCGCCGCCTGCGCCCGGGCCAGAAAATCCGCCTCCGCACCGACGAGCCCCGCCCGCAGTACCCCGTGTCGGGCGAGCAGCCCGCTGCTCCCCAGGCTTCCGCGGAAACTCCGGCCGCGGATTCCGGTGCGGCCCCGACCGCTGAAGTGCCCGCCCAGCCGCGCCCCGACGAGCCAGCCGCCGAAGCGTAGCGCGTGACCGGGTCGTTGCCGAAGCCCTCGCCCGCGCTGCGCCTGCTGCTGCGCCGCTTTTCGCTGCTGCTGGCCGCGTACGCGCTGCTGCGCCTGGGTTTCTACGTGGCCAACCGCGAGGTATTTGCCGAGGCCTCGGCCCGGGAAACGCTCTGGGCCTTCTGGCACGGCTTCCGCTTCGACCTGGCTGCCCTGCTGCTGCTGAACATCCCCTTCCTGCTGCTTTCGTTGCTGCCCGGGACCGGCCGGGGCTGGCAGCGCGCCCTGCGCGGGGTGTTTCTGACGCTGAACGCGCCGGGGCTAGCCCTGAACATCATCGACAGCCAGTACTTCAAATTCATTGGCCGCCGCACTTCCGACGAGCTGTTCACCATCACCGGCGACATCGAGCGGCAGGCGGGGCAGCTGGTGGCGCACTACTGGTTTCTGATTCCGCCGTTTGCCCTGCTCTTCGGCCTGCTGTGGTACTGCTACCCCATGCCCCGGCCGGGGGAAGAGCCGGCGGCACCAGCGGCCCCGCCGCTGCGGCGCTTTGCCCGCACGGCGCTGGAAGTAGCCCTGGTGGCGGCGGGCATTGTGCTGGGCATTCGGGGCGGCCTGCAGCTCAAGCCCCTGCGCACCGGTCACGCCTTCGTGCAGACGCCGCCTTCGCTGGGCCACCTGGCGCTGAACAGCACGTTCACGTTTCTTAAAAGCGCCATTGCCCACCTCAATCCCGACCGCCGGCCGGGACTGGAGCGCCGCCGTTACTTCGCCTCTGCCCAGGCGCTGGAACAAGCGCTGAACCGCCGCCCGGTAACCGCCCGCCCCGGCGCCCCGCGCGACAACGTGGTTGTCCTGCTGGTCGAAGGGTTTGCCTCCGAGTACAACGGCATCGAAAACCCGGGGCAGAAAAGCTACACGCCCTTTTTCGACTCGCTGGCCACCCAGGGCCGGTTTTTCCGCGAGCATTACGCCAACGGCCGCCGCTCCATCGAGGCGCTGCCGGCGGTACTGGCGGGGCTGCCGGCCCTGATGGAAGGCGCCTTCATCACCTCCGAGTTTCAGGTAAACGAGCTGCACGGGCTGGGCGAGCTGCTGGGCCGGGCGGGCTACGCCACCTCGGTGTTCCACGGGGCCGAAAACGGCACCATGGGCTTCAACACCTTTGCCGGCAAGGCGGGCATTCAGCAGTACTACGGCCTGAGCGAGTACCCCGGCGGCCGCCGCAGCCCCGACTACGACGGCCACTGGGGCATCTACGACGAGCCCTACCTGCAGTACTTTGCCCGGCAGCTGGGCCAGCAGCCGCAGCCGTTTTTCTCCACGGTGTTTACCCTGACCTCGCACGAGCCGTTTCCGGTGCCGCCGCAGTACCAGGGGCGGTTTGCCCCGGGCGAGCTGCCCATTCACGCCTCCATAGCCTACACCGATTTTGCCCTGCGGCAGTTTTTCCAGGCCGCCCGCCGCCAGCCCTGGTACCGCAACACGCTGTTTGTGCTGCTGGCCGACCACACCTCCCAGAGCATCCGGCCCGACTACCAGAACCTGCTCGGCAAGTACAAAACCCCGCTGCTGCTGTTTCACCCCGGCCGCCAGCTGCCTCCCGCCGATGTGCGCCGCATCACCCAGCAGTCCGACGTGCCCGCCACGGTGCTTGACTTCCTGGGCCTGCCCGGCGGCCCCGCCCAGCTGCTGCCCTTCGGCTACTCGGTGTTCGACTCTACCGTGACGGGTCGGGCCCTGTTCTACGCCGAGGGCACGCACTACCTGGTGCACCGCGACTACCTCACCGAACTGACGGCCGACAACCAGGTGCGCCTCTACCCCTACCGCACCCATGACTCCAGCGGCGGGCCGCTGCCCCAGCCCCCGGCCGACAAGCTCCGCGCCTACGGCGACGAGCTGCGGGCCTGCGTGCAGTTTTTCACCAACGGCCTGCTCGACAACCGCCTCTACCCCCCGCGCCCCGCGCCAGCCAGCCGTTAGTCCGCGTCGTTGGCGCGGTCTTCGTCCTCCAGCTTCGAGCGGATGGCCTGGATTTCCTCGCTGTCGATGGGCTTGTGGATGAGGCCGGCTACCAAGTCGTAACGGCGGGCCTTTTCCAGGTCGGCCAGGGCCAGGGAGGAAGTGAGCACGTAGATGTGGCAGCGCCCACGCAGCCAGCTCTCGTGGGGCTGCAGCGCGTCGAGGAACTGCCAGCCGTTCATCACGGGCATGTTCAAATCCAGGAAAATCACCCGGGGCGCCTCGGCGGCGCGCTTGCTCAGCAGGGTATCCAGGGCCTCCTCGGCCGACTCAAACGTGGAAATGCAGGTGGAGAAGCCCTCAATGCGCAGCAGGGTCTCCGTCAGATAGTTGCCCAGGTTGTCGTCGTCGATGAGATAGGTCTTCATGCGCATCGTCAGCTAAAATGCAAGGTAAAGCAAGCGCCCTGATTTACGGCGCTGCTCACCGCTATACGGCCGCCCATGCTTTCGACGTGGGATTTGACCAGAAACAGCCCCAGCCCCCGTCCGGGCTGGTCGGGGTGAAACCGCTTGTAAAGCTCAAACACACCCTCCCCCACCCGGGCGTAGTCGAAGCCCAGGCCGTTGTCCTGCACCTGCACCACTACCCCGCCCCCGGCCTGGGCCTGCCCAGTAATGGCTACGCGCAGGGGGCGCTCGGGCGAGCGGTACTTGATGGCGTTGGAAACCAGGTTGTAGAAAATACTGTGAAAGTAAGCCCGGTTGCCGTTCACGCGCAGCTCGCGGGCTAGGCCGCACTGCACCGTGCCGCCGCAGGCGTGCAGCGACTCGGCCAGCAGCTGGGTTACCTGCTGGCATACCCCGGCCAGGTGCACGGGCTCGGGCGGGCGCAGCTGCTGCTTGTCGCGAATGGAGAGGATGGTGGTGATGTCGGTGAGCACCGCGTCGAGCTGGCGCAGGCTGGTACGCAGGTGCTGCAACGACGTATCGAACACATCGGAATCCTTGCTCACCCGCGTGAGCAGGTCGGCGTAGCCGTGGGCGTTGGCCAGCGGCGCGCGCAGGTTGTGGGAAATGATGTAGGTAAACTGCTGCAGGTCGGCGTTTTGCTCAAACAGCTCCTGCGCCATTTGGCGCTGCTTTTCCTCGGCCTCCTTGTGGGCCGAAATGTCCTGCATAGCCCCGATCATGCGCTGAGCCTCCCCTTGCGGGTTGCGGAGAATATAGCCGTGGTCGGCCACGGTGGCCCAGGAGCCGTCGGCGCGGCGGAAGCGGTACTCCTCCTGCCACTTCTGGGCCTGCGGGTCGGCCAGCAATGCGTTGAGGCCATCGGTGATGCGCGGCGCATCGTCGGGGTGCACCGCATCGGACCACTGGTCGAGCGCCTTGGGATTTTCGGTGAGCGAGTAGCCGAACAGGGTTTCCAGTCCCTCGCCCCAGTACAGCGAGTCGGCGGGAATGTTCCAGTCGTAGATGGCGTCGGAAGTGGCCCGGATGGCGTAGCGGAACCGCTCGTTGCTCAGCAGCAGCGCCTCGGCCGCGCGCGACTGCTCGGTCAGGTCGTGCACGATGCCCACCAGCTGCCGGCAGCGGCCGTCCTCGTCGAACACGGGGGTAATGCCCACTTCGCCCATGACCTGGCCGGTGGGATAGTGCCAGGTTTCCAGCCAGCTTACCCGCTGCCGGGTTTCAATGGCCTGGCGGTACTGCGTCAGCACCAGGCTCAGCGAAGGCTCGGGTATCACGTCCTCCACGTACTGGCCCAGCACCTTGTCTTCCGGCAGCCCGGTGGTCAGCTCAAAGGCCCGGTTGATGAAGGCGAAACGGTAGCGGCCGACAGGTTCCACGTCGAGCACGAACGTCACGTCGGCAATGGAGTTGAAGATGGCCGACAGCTGCTGCTCGCGCTGCCAGACCACGCGCTCGGCCAAGGCGGCCGGACTGCGGTCCTGCGCCACCCCGTACCGTTCTTCGCCCGCCCGGGCGGGCAGCAGCGTGAGCCACAGGGGCCGGCGGCTGCCGGCGGCCGTCAGCCAGTCGGCTTCGGCGCCGGCTACGGTGCCGGCCGCCGTCAGCGCCTGCCGCAGGCCGACCGCCGCCGCTGCGGGTACGAAATGCCAGGGTCCGCGGCCGGCCAGCTGCCAATCGGCGTAGCCCGTGAGCTGCGCAAAGCGTGCATTGATGCGCACGAAGTACCCCCCGGGGTCGAGCACGAACAAGGCGGCCGGGCTGTGCTCGAATGCGGCCCCGGCACCCACAGGATCAGCGGAAGGCATAGGAAGAAATACGAAGAAGCATCGCGCTACGGCCCGGACCGGCGACATGCGGTTACCTGGCAGCGCTAGATACAAATTCCTGCCGCACTATTGCAATTCCAACCGGGGCCCGCGCCGTGCTCAGCCGGGCCGGGCCGGGGGCGGCGCGACCGGGAAGGCCGGCACCTCGGCCAGCCGCACGTTGCTGCGCGCGGCAAAGTCCACGCGCCAGCAGTAATGGTCGAGGCCGTTGGTGAGCAGCAGCAGCGGCGCCCCGATAGTTTGGTTGTATGTGGCCGCCTGCTGGGCCACGGCGGCAGAAATGGGCACCGCGGGCGCCTTGCACTCAACCAGCAGCAGCGGCTGGCCCTCGGCATCGAGGGCAACCAGGTCGGTGCGCTTGCGGCGCTGGTTGTAGGTGTGGCCGCGCTCCAGGCTCAGCAGCCCGCGCGGGTAGCCGCGGTGGGTTATCAGGTAATGCACCACGTGCTGCCGCACCCACTCCTCGGGCGTGCACACCACGTGGCGCCGGCGCAGCACGTCCCAGATCAGCAGGTTCGGGCCCGATTGCGTAAGTTTGTGGGCGAAAGGCGGCAGGTTCAACGCTTGCATCACCTCCAAAGGTACGGCTCCGAGGGACTACTGCTTCCGCTTTTCGCCCCCGCCCTGCCGTCGTACAGCCCCTGCACGACGGTTTTTTCGTACCTGTTGGGGTCTTATGGGAGCCTGGGGTCTTGGGTGCTGGGCTGACGTTCAGTCTCCGCCTCCGGTCCCCGAGGACTTTAAGACCAAGACCCCAACAACCAAGTCCCCAGCAACCAACACCTCAAGCCCCTAAACACTCTTCCCCTACTGCATGAAAGACAAATCCGACATTGTTAAGAACTGGCTGCCGCGCTACACGGGCGTCCCGCTCGAGGAGTTCGGCCAGTACATTCTGCTGACCAACTTCATCAACTACGTAGGCATGTTTGCCGAGCAGTTCGGCGTCGAAATCCGCGGCATCGACAAGCCCATGCAGACGGCCACGGCCAACGGCATCACCATCATCAACTTCGGCATGGGCTCGGCCATGGCCGCCACGGTGATGGATTTGCTCTCGGCCATCAAGCCCAAGGCAGCCCTGTTCCTGGGCAAGTGCGGCGGCCTGAAAGGCAAAACCAAGGTGGGCGACCTGATTCTGCCCATCGCCGCCATCCGCGGCGAAGGAACTTCCGACGACTACCTGCCGCCCGAAATTCCGGCCCTGCCTTCGTTCCGCCTGCAGCGTTCGGTGTCGTCCATGATCAAGAAGCACGAGAAGGACTACTGGACCGGCACGGTGTACACCACCAACCGCCGCGTGTGGGAGCACGACGAGAACTTCAAGACCTACCTGCGCCAGATCCGGGCCATGGCCGTGGACATGGAAACGGCCACCATCTTCGTGGTGGGCTTCGTCAACGAAATTCCCCACGGCGCGCTGCTGCTGGTGTCGGACGAGCCGATGACGCCCGAGGGCGTGAAAACCGCCGAGAGCGACAAGACCGTGACGACCAACTACGTCAACACCCACCTGCAAATCGGCATTGACTCGCTGCTGGAGCTGAAAAACTCGGGCGAGTCGGTCAAGCACATGCGCTTCGAGTAAGCTTTTCCCCCACGAGTTGTCATGACCAAGCGTTTCCTCTTGCTGGCCGGCTGGGCCCTGGCGCTGGGCAGCTGCGACCGGGCCAAGGACACGGCGCGCACCACCATCCAGAAAACCGGCGAAGCCGTGGGCCAGTCGGCCACGGTGCTGGCCAACGGGGTGGCCGTGGGCATCGGCAAGGGCACCGGCCGCCGCCTCAAGCTCAGCGCCGACCTGCAGCAGCGGGGCCTGCAGGTGGGCAAGGTGCAGGTGGGCCGGGCCGACAGCGCCCGCCTCGACAACCGCCTCACGGTGTACTTCATCTTTCAGCAGCGCTTTGCCGACACGGTGCTGGTAAAGCTCTTCGACGAAAGCGGCCGCGAATACGGTCGGCGCAAGCACTTTCTGGCGGCCCGGGCCGACGAGGCCTTCAACGCCGACATCGTGTTCGACGAGCGCACCGACATTGAGCTGGGCACGCAGGTAACCGTGGAATAAGCCGAACTCCGGCAGTTGCACCCGCCGGAGGTGCCCCGCCCCGCGGCGGGGCACCTCTTTTTTGGCCGGCTTCCCGCACTCCGGCCCTAACTTGCCGGCCTTACTGCTGCTCTATGATGACTGCTCGTCTGCGCTCCTTGCTGGCTCCGCTGGCTGCCCTGCCCCTGCTCTTCGGCCTCACCGGCTGCCCCGCGGCCCGCTACCCGGCCGACCTCGTCGTGTACAACGCCACGGTGTACCCCGTCGACTCGGCCTTCAGCCGGGCCGAGGCGTTTGCGGTGCAGGATGGCCGCATCGTGTTCGTGGGCACGTCCCGGGAAGTCGGGCAGCGCTACGAGGCCCGGGAGAAGGTGGATGCCCAGGGCAAGTTCATCTACCCCGGCTTCTACGACGCGCACTGCCACTTCTACCGCTACGCCCTGGGCTTGCGCGACGCCAACCTGGTGGGCACCCAGTCGTGGGGCGAGGTGGTGCAGAAGCTGCAGGCGCACCGCCGGCAGAATCCGCAGGCAGCCTGGCTGACGGGCCGGGGCTGGGACCAGAACGACTGGCCGGTCAAGCAGTTTCCCACCAAGGACACCCTCGACCGGCTGTTTCCCGACGTGCCGGTGTTCCTGATTCGCATCGACGGGCACGCGGCGCTGGTCAATCAGAAAGCCCTCGACCTGGCCGGCATCACGGCCCGCACGCCCATCAGCGGCGGCACCATTACCCGCAACGCCCAGGGCCAGCTGACGGGGCTGCTGGTCGACAATGCCGTGGATTTGGTATCAAGCAAGATTCCCGAGCCGACGGCCGCCGAAGCCACCCGCCTGGTGCTGCAGGCCCAGCAGGAATGCGTGGCCCTGGGCCTCACCAGCCTGGCCGACGCCGGCCTGGAGCGCGCCCAGATCGAACGCGTCGATTCCCTGCAGCAGGCCGGTCAGCTCAAGCTGCGCCTCGACGCGATGATCAGCATGAGCCCGGCCAACCTCGACTACTACCTGCAGCGCGGCCCTTACTCGACGGATCGGCTGACGGTAAACTCCTTTAAGGTGTACGGCGACGGTGCGCTGGGCTCGCGCGGGGCCTGCCTGCTGCACCCCTACGCCGACCGCCCCAGCGAAACGGGCTTCCTGTTGCAGTCGGTGGCTGAGTACAGGGCCCTGGCCGAGAAGCTGGCCGCCAGCAAGTTTCAGATGAACACCCACGCCATCGGCGACTCGGCCAACCGGGTGCTGCTCGACATCTACGGGCAGGTGCTGAAGGGGCAGAAAGACCGCCGCTGGCGCATCGAGCACGCCCAGGTCGTGAGCCCCGCCGACGTGGCCAAGTTTCGCCAGTACGGCATCGTGCCCTCGGTGCAGCCCACCCACGCCACCTCCGACATGTACTGGGCCGGGGAGCGGCTGGGCGCCGAGCGCCTGAAAACGGCCTACGCCTACAAGGCCCTGCTCGACGCCACCGGCCGCCTGCCCCTGGGCTCCGACTTCCCGGTGGAGTACCTCAACCCGCTGTTCGGCTTTCACGCCGCCGTGGCCCGGCAGGACGCCAAGAACTATCCGCAGGGCGGCTTCCAGATGGAAAACGCCCTTACCCGCGAGCAGGCCCTGCGCGGCATGACCGAGTGGGCCGCCTGGGCCGCCTTCGAGGACCAGCAGAAGGGTACGCTGACCAAGGGCAAGTGGGCCGACTTCGTGATTCTCGACCAAGACTTGATGCAAGCCCCGGCCGAGCAGCTGCGCAGCATCAAGGTGCTGGGCACCTACATCCAGGGCGAAAAAGTCTATGGCCAGCGCTGAGCTACTTGAAATTAAGTGAGGGTTCGTGCACCTGCCGGCTGGCATAGGCGGTGCCGCCGAACTTCAGCGGAGTACCGCGACCTAAGCGGCGGGCCGTTTCGAGCACTCGACGCTCCGCTTCTGTGGCCAACGCCGGGTCTTGTAGGTTGAGGGGCTGCCACCGCTCGACGCGGCCCTGGGCACTAACGCCCACCTCTACCCGTAAGGGCTGGCCCGCCAGGTCTTTGCGCAGGCGGCCACGCAGGCTCTTCAGCGCCAGCTCCACAACAAGCTGACTTCCGGCCGCCGAGTAATCAGGTACCTGGATAACGGAAGTCATTCGCACCGCTGCTACCTGCTCAGCCGACGACGCTTCGGCTGTCAGTGCCTGCTCCCAGTTTACTCCCACGGGAATGACGGTGGCCACCGGCTGCCCCCTGAATATATAGGGCACCGCGGCCGGTCCCTGACGCAGCATGGCTTTAAGGGCCGTGGCATGGGGTTCAGGCACCGGATTGTTGAGTACCACGTCGCGGATCGTTCCGTCGGCATTGGTCAGCAACGCGAAGCTCAGGTACTTAGGCCGCTCGGGCATGTCACGCAGGGCTGGTTGCTGCAGACCTTTTGTCACGTGCGTCAGGTACTCTATTGAGGGGTAGCGCTGGGGGTTTTCTTTGGAGGATTCATAGAAAACAACGGCCTGCGCCCGGCCGGGGACCCAGGCAACCAGCCAAAACAGGCCCAGTAGTATCCAGGATTGAATAGCAGAGGCGGCGAAATGCTTCTTCATGCGAGAAAGAAAATGCCCGGTAGAAACGCGCTGTTCCTGCCGGGCATTGTTGGTAAAACTGCTGACAGCCGAACCCGGCCCCTACTGCTCGTCGGCGGAGGGGCCATAGATGCTGGGCACGGGCACGTCGAGCAGGCGCAGGTATACCGAGAGCTGGCCGCGGTGGTGAATGAGGTGGTTGAGGATGAGCACGCGCAGCACGCGGGTGCGGGGCATGGTGCCCACCACCCGCTCGCCCACGCGCATGGTCCACTGGCCGTGCAGCGCCTCGTCTTCAATGCCGGCTACGGCCTGCTGCACGCTGGCGGCCGTCACGTCGAAGCGGCTCAGCACTTCGTCGGTGGTGGTAGCGGCGGTGGGCCATTGCACGGTGCTCATGTCGGTTTCGGGGCCCTGCTGCGAGAGTTCCAGGAAGGCCACCAGGTTGGCCATGTGCCAGGCGAGTTTGCCGATGGGCATGGACTTGGGGTGCGGGCGCCAGCCAAATTGCTCGGTGGGCACGCGCTCCAGCAGGCGGCGCGTCAAATTCAGCTCGAATTTCAGCTCCTGTCCCAGGACCGCCTGCAGGGAGGAATTAGCAACGCTCATAAGGAAGGGAGAGGGAAAAGGTGGGTTCGGGTGCCACAACCCGCGCCGGCCCCCGGGGTACATCGACCCAGCCGTTGCCCGCGCGGACCGCGGGATTAGTGGCCGGCGGCCGGCAGCAGCTCGGCGGCCTCGGGGCGCAGGGCCTTGCCGCGCAGGGTAAAGAGGAAGATCAGCCCCAGGATGAAGAACACGATCAACGCCAGGATGCTGTAGCGCATCGAGCCGAACTGCTGGCCGATGATGCCCCAGGTGGCAGTGCCGATAACGATGCTCAGCTTCTCGGTCACGTCGAAAAAGCTGAAGTAGGACGCCGTGTCGGGGGTGTTTTCGGGGATGAGCTTGGAGTAGGTCGAGCGCGAGAGGCTCTGCACCCCGCCCATGGTGAGGCCAATGACCGAGGCCAGGGCGTAGAAGCTCCAGCCCGCCTGCACGAAGTAGCCGGCAATGCAGATCAGGGCCCAGATGAACACGGCCCAGCTCAGCGCCCGGGTGTTGCCGATGCGCTCGGAGAGGCGGGCAAAGAAATAGGCGCCGGCAATGGCCACCAGCTGCAGCAGCAGGATGGTGATTATCAGGGACGTGGAGTCCAGCTTCAGCTCCTTGTCGCCGAAGATGGTGGCCACGTACATCACCGTCTGCACCCCCATGTTGTAGGTGAAGTAAGCCAGCAGGAAGCGCTTGAGCATGGGCAGGCGCTTGAGCTCGGCCCATACGTGGCTCAGCTCGCGGAAGCCGCTAAGCAGCCAGCTCTGGTCGGTGGCGGCATCGGCGGCGCGACCCGGGTCGGGCGGCAGGGCGCGGAAGGGAATCTGGGCAAAGCCCGCCCACCACAGGCCGGTGAGCAGAAACGAGAGGCGGGTGGCGAAACCCTCCTCCAGCCCCAGCGCCTCGTGGCCCATGATGAGGCCCAGGCACAGCACCAGCAGCACGACCGAGCCGATGTAACCCATGGAAAAGCCGCGGGCCGAGAGCCGGTCGTACTGATCTTCGGTGGCAATGAGCGGCAGGTAGGAGTTGTAGAACACGATGGAGCCCGAGAAGCCGATGGTGGCGGCCACGAACACGAAGGTGGACGGTGCCAGGGTGTTCTTGGTGAAAAAGAACAAGGCCGCGCAGGCCGTAGCGCCCAGGTAGCAGAAGATCTGCAGGAACAGCTTCTTGCGCCCCGAGTAGTCGGCAATGGCCGTGAGCAGGGGGCTGATGGCGGCGATGAGCAGGAAGGCCGCCGATATGGCGAAGGTGAGCAGCGACGAGCCCTTCAGCTCGAAGCCCAGGAAGTTGACCAGGTCGCGCCCCTGCGCGTCGACGGCCACGGCCCCCCAGTAAATGGGGAAGATGCTGGAGGTGATGACCAGCGGGTACACCGAGTTGGCCCAGTCGTACATGGCCCAGCCGCGGGTGATGCGCTTGTCGTTTTTGGGAATGGCTACCGGAGTAGCCGCGGCGGCCGGCGAAGCAGTCGTCATAGGAAGGAAGGGAGAAGATGCGCCAAGCTAACGAGTTTTGGGCGCTTGCGGCCGGGCCGACGGCGGTAAGCCGGGAGTTCCCCATCTGCCGCCGCCCGGGTTTCCGCCGACGCGCCGGGGCATCTGGGAGCAAATCACGCCGTTGGGCGCCGCCTCCGCCGCCGCGCCCTGGCCGGGCTGCGCTCAAATGGCTTGCAGCAGGGTATCGAAGTTGGCCTCTTCATCTACGATGCACTCGTCCAGGGCAATAAAGGCCAGCAAGTGAATGAGCTTGCCCAGCCCGCTGGCCGCGTACAGCTTGTGGTGCCCGTCGAGTAGGTAATGGGCCAGGCACCAATGTTCCCTGAACTCAGGCAATGGGTTGTCAGGGTTCAACCATGCCGGGCCTTTGACATCCAGCACGCTGAGACTGATGGCCGTCGGCGTTTTGCCGGCCTCCAGTTCCCGTTGGTAATGCGCCACCCGCTCCTCGTCGAGCCAGCCCTGTGGGAAAAGCGGAACGATGAACTCGTAGGCTTTGCGCTTCTCCCCCAGATCATCATCCGTTCCCCGATAATACTGAATCTTCGGATAGTGCGGCAGGCCCCAAAAGCCCTCAACGCCCCATAGCGCCACTTGCTCGTGGGCAAAGTAGTCGAGCGGGCCACCGAGCTTCACCAATTGCGGCCACACTTTCAGCAGCACGGCTCGGTAGCGGCCGGCGGGCACAATTGCCGCTACCGTGCGCAACAACTCCGGTTCCAGGGAAGCTACCCCATCGTTGAGCTGTTCGATAACGTACTTGGAATCAACGCCCGGGGAAGCTCCTCCTAGGCGCTCGAAGTCGAACTGGCAGGTGTTGCAGATATTACCAATCTCGCAAGCCGGCTGGCCGTTCAGGTAAATGAAACGATTCCACACGGGCCAGTTATCCGTACCGGTCTTCACAAACGATATGGGCGTCCGCGAGTCCGTGAGTTCCAGGGTCGTTTCAGCGAGTACGCGGGCCATACATAGTCGGGCGGCAATGAATACTTGCCAACGGGTCAAAAATAACGGGCCTGCCGGTGAAGGCAGGCCCGCGGGCGTGTTTTCAAGACATAGTAATGTCTGAGCTAAGACAACGGTATGTCTGGGTTAAGACATTACTATGTCTTGAAAAAGGGTGGCTACGACTTCTTGCGGGCAGTGGCCCGCGCCTGGGAAGCCGGTATAGCATTGTTCACCCGGCGCAGCTCGGCCCCTTGAATGGTCTGCTCGAACAGGCGGCCGGGGCGAAACTGCACCCGCACGTTGTTGATCAGGGCCACGTTGAACTCTTTTTCCGAGTCGGCACCCTCGCCCTGCAGCGAAACGAAGAAAGAGCCGAAGTCGCCGAAGCGCACGATGCGGCCGTCGGCCAGCTCGCGGGGCACCGTCTGGAAAAAGGCTTCGAGCACGGCCATCACGTCGATGGTGCTGACGGTGCTCATCTGGTTGATGCGCTCGGCAATGCCGCGCACGGTAGCCTCGCCCTGCGAGCGGGCGGTAGCGTAAAACTTCTTGGGTTCGGTAGGCTTGCCGGGGTTACCGCGCTCGGCCAAAGAATACTCGATTGGCATGACACAAAAGGGTTAGGTTGAGCTTTCAAGGTAATAATCCTGATCAAATGTCAAAATAAAATTATAATAATTATATAAAAGATACTCCTGCGCCTGCCCATCAGCAGCAACAAACCCGGGACTTACTTTTGCCGGCCCCGGCCCACGCCTGTCCTCCGTGCCCCTGCCCCATTCCCCCACCCGCCGCCGCCTATCCGAACCGCTGCCGCAGCTGTTGTTTCTGCTGCGCTGGGTGGTACTGGCGGGCTTGGTAAGCCTGCTGGCCGGCACGGCTTCGGCGGGCTTCCTGGTGGCACTGGCCTGGGTAACCCGGCACCGGGAGCTGCACCCGGCCCTGCTGCTGCTGCTGCCCGCGGGCGGGCTGGCGGTGGGGCTGCTCTACCACTACCTGGGCCAAAGCGTGGCGCGGGGCAACAACCAGCTCATCGAGGCGATGCAGCAGCCCGGCGCCGGCGTGCCGCTGCGCATGGCCCCGCTGGTGCTGCTGGGTACCCTGCTCACCCACCTGGTGGGCGGCTCGGCCGGGCGCGAGGGCACGGCGGTGCAGATGGGCGGCGCCCTGGCCGCTGCCCTCTACCGCCGGCTGCCCGCCCGGCAGCTGCGCCTGCGCCCGCGCGAGCGGCGCCTGCTGCTGGTGGCGGGCGTCAGCGCGGGCTTCGCCTCGGTATTCGGCACCCCGCTGGCCGGGGCGGTGTTCGGGCTGGAAGTCGGGCGGCTGGGGCGGCTGCGCTACGCCGCCCTGCTGCCCGGCGTACTGGCGGCTTTCGGCGCCGACTGGGTAACGCGGGCCTGGGGCGTGGGACACACCCACTACCCCATTCCGGTAGTGCCCGCCCTGAGCTTGCCCACGGTAGCCGCCACCCTCGGCGCGGCCATCCTGTTCGGCCTGGCGGCCCGCGCCTTCATCGAGGCTACTCACCGGCTGCAGGCAGCTTTCTCGGCCCGCATTGCCTGGCCGCCCCTGCGCCCAGCCGCGGGCGGCGCGCTGCTGCTGGCCCTGGCGGCCGGGCTGCACTACAGCGGCCTCGTGCCCGACGTGAGCCGGTACTTGGGTTTGGGCGTGCCCACCATTGTGGCCGCCTTTGCCGCGCCCCTGCCCGCCTACGCCTTTGCCCTGAAGCTGCTCTTCACGGCCCTTACGCTGGGCGCGGGCTTCAAGGGCGGGGAAGTGACGCCGCTGTTCTTTATCGGCGCGGCGCTGGGCTCGGCGCTGGCCGCGGTGCTGCCGCTGCCGGTGGCCCTGCTGGCGGGCCTGGGCTTCGTGGCGGTTTTTGCGGGGGCCGCCAACACCCCGCTGGCCTGCCTGCTCCTGGGCCTGGAGCTGTTTGGGCTGCCGGCCGCACCCTACCTGGCGCTGGCCTGCGTGGTGGCCTACCTGTTTTCGGGGCACCGGGGCATCTACAGTGCGCAGGTAGTGGGCGAGGCCAAGCACCCCCGCGACGCTCGGCAGCAGGGCCGCCCGCTGAGCGCCCTGCGCTCCTAAGCCGCCGGACCAATCCGCCCCGGCGCCCGGCTTTAAACGCCAACGGAGCCTGCCCCCAATGAGCGCAGGCTCCGCAAGCAAGATCGGATTCTGTCAAGCAATCCGCCCTTACCTACGCGGCTACCGGCCGGGTCGGATTGCCCGACTCCCCGCGGGGCCGGCGCCGGCCCCGGCGGTAGTTGCCGGCAGGAAAACCGCGCCCTTTTTCCCGGCCGAGCTTGGCCGCTCACATCATCATGTGATGCATTTCACCATTCCCAGACATAATATGTCATTGCCTGGCTTCGGAAGGTTCGCTTGCTTTGCGGACACCGAATTTTGCCCGTTGCGCCCGCCCGGCTTACTGCCTCGGTTGCCGCGGTAACAGAATTGGAATCACGCGTTTACCTCCACTCCACTTCCCGCACGCTATGATCAAACCCTTACTACTGCTCGCCGCGCTGAGCAGTTGGGCCGGCACTGCCCTGGCCCAGAGTTGTCCGGCTCCCGCCGTGGCGGCCGATGGCCCCACTACCTTCTGCGACGACGCCGTGAGCCTGCGCACCTCGCCGGGCCCGGTGCGCTACGCCCAGTCGGTGCTGCGCTTCAGCACCGAGTACAACAGCTCGTGGGCAGCGGCTACCACCCTGGGCGCCCCCACGGTGTACCCGCGCTACGGCGACATCAGCGGCGCCTGGGCCAGTTCCGACCCCGATGACCAGCGCGAGTACCTGGTGCTGCGCTTCGCCAATCCGGCCCCGGCCAAGCGCATTCTGATCTGGGAAACCTATAACCCCGGCGCCATCGACACGGTATGGGTGCGCAACCCTAATACCAACGCCTGGGTGTCGGTGTATACCGCCACCGCGGCCCCCGCCGGCGGCAACTCGCGCATTCTCAACATCAATTTCCCCGAGACGGCCTTCAACGTGCAGGACGTACGCCTGGCCATCAACTCGCCGGCCGTAACGGGCTGGAACGAGATTGATGCGGTGGCTTTGTCGGGCGAGTCGGCCGAGTACCGCTGGCTGCGCAACGGCACCCTGCTGCCCACCACCGTAGCCGGCACCGACGGCCCGGGCCTGTCCAACATTGAGACCAGCGGGGCCTACTCGGTGCGGCTGACCAACAACGACGCCTGCACCAATACCAGTACCCCGGTGAACGTGCTGGCCGACACCCCGCCCACCGTCACGGTGGCGCCGTCTACTACCACCATCTGCTCGGGGGGCTCGGTCACGCTCACCTCCACGGTCACCAACTCGGGCGCCGTGGTCGACAGCCGCAGCCTGCGCTTCGATGGCAGCAACGACATGGCCTCGGCCCCGCACAGCGCCAGCCTGAACCTGACCTCGGCCCTGACCCTGGAGGCGTGGATCAACGCCACCGGCACGGGGGTAGCCGTGCAGGACGTGGTAAACAAGTCGTCGAACAGCCAGAACACCGGCTACATTTTCCCGCGCTCCGACAACAACTTCAACAACCTGGTGCTGTACCTGCACATCAACGGCTCGTGGCGCACCTTCCAGGTTCCCTACGCCGCGCTGCGCGGCAGCTGGCACCACACCGCCGCCACGTACGACGGCGCCCGGGTCAAAATATTCATCGACGGCGCCAAAGTGCTCGACGTGGCCCAGACCGGCCCGGTAACGACCAACACCAACGCGCTGACGTTGGGCATCCAGCCGGGCTTCAGCGAATACTACAACGGCGAGGCCGACGAAATCCGCGTCTGGAACGTAGCCCGCACCGAGGCGCAGATTGCCGCCGACTACAACAAAACCATTCAGGCCCCGCAGGCCGGGCTGGTGGCCTACTACCGCCTCGACGAGGGTAGCGGCAGCACCGCGGCCGACCTCAGCGGCAACGGCAACACCATGACCCTGGCCGCCAACGCGGCTGCTCCGTCGTGGACGACCACCAACACCGGCCTGAGCCAGGGCCTGACCTACCAGTGGAGCCCGGCCACCGGCCTGAACTCGACCACCAGCCCCACCGTCACGGCCAACCCCACGGTGAGCACCACCTACACCCTGCGCGTGACCAACGTGAACAGCGGCTGCTTCGACGAGACGACGGTGCGCGTGAACGTGGGCGGCCCCTTCACCTGGAGCGGCGCGGTCAGCACCAACTGGTTTGACGCGGCCAACTGGGCCTGCGGCTCGGTGCCCAACTTTGGCGACGACATCACCATTCCGGCCAGCATGCCCCGCTACCCGGTTATCAGCAGCGGCTCGGCCAGCGTGCGTAACCTCACCATTCAGGGCGGTACGCTCACCATGACCGACGGCACGCTCTCGGTAATGGGCACCTTCACCAACAACGGCACCCTGGACCAGACCGGCGGCACCATTGCCCTGATGGGTGGTACCCTCGACGACGTAGGCGGTACCGGCCAGCTGCAGTTCCGCAACCTGCTGGTGGGCGTATCGGGCGCCCGTATGACCAGCCCGGTGCAGATTACCGGCCTGCTGAGCCTGGCCGGCAACCTGAACACCAACGGCCGCATCCTGACGCTGGTATCGAACTCGGCGGGCACGGCCATGGTCTACAACAACCCCGGCGTCGTGGTCGGCCCCGTGACGGTACAGCGCTGGATCAACCCCTCGATTAACCCGGGCCGCGGCTACCGCCACCTTTCCTCGCCGGTGCAGAGCAGCAGCATTGCCGACCTGACGGCCCCGGGCTTCGCGCCGGTGCTGAACCCGGCCTACAACTCGGCGGCCGAGCCCACGCTGGTGACGCCCTTCCCGAACATCTTTACCTACAACGAAATGCGCCTGCAGCCCGGCTCGGGCAACACCTTCGACACGGGCTGGGAGTCGCCGCTGAGCACCAGTGAAACCCTGGTACCGGGCCGCGGCTACACGGTGAACCTGGCGCCCACGACCCTGGACTTCGTGGGCACGCTCACCAACGGCGACGTGGCCGTACCGCTGATGCGCGGCGCCGCCGCGCCGGGCTGGAACCTGGTGGGCAACCCCTACCCCTCGCCCCTGAGCTGGGATGCCATGCAGCTGCCCGCGGGCGTTGACGCGGCCGCCTACGTGTACCGCTCGAACGGCCCCTACTCCGGCGGCTACGTGGCCTACGTAAACGGTCAGGGCGCCCCCGGCACCCAGCTCATTCCCATGGGTCAGGCCTTCTTCGTGCGCGCCAGCAGCGGCTCGCCCACGCTCACCTTCCGCAACCCGGCCCGCGTGACCACCTACCAGAACCCGGCCCTGAACCGCGGCTCCGATACGCGTCCGCAGCTGCAGCTGGCATTGCGCCGCAGCGGCACCCCGGCCGAGGACGTGCTCTACGTCTACCAGGAAGCCGGCGCCACCGAGGGTTTCGACAGCCAGTTCGACGCCCTGAAGATTCAGCTCAACGGCGGCCAGCAGCCCACGCTCTACCAGACGTCCGGCACCCACTCTTTGGCCATCCAGGGTCTGCCCACCGGCCAGCAGCCGCTGCGCCTGCCCCTGGGCGTGCACGCCCCGCAAGCCGGCGCCTACAGCTTCGCGGCCGACCAGCTGCTGCACTTCCCCGCCACGGCCCAGCTCTGGCTGGAAGACCGCCAGAGCGGCACCTGGCACGACCTGCGCCAGGGCGCCTACGCCGTGCAATTGAGCCAGGGCCTGCACCCCACCCGCTTCGTGCTGCACCTCTACGCCCAGCGCCCCCTGGCCACGGCCACGGCCCGCCTGACCAATGCCGACCTGCAGGTGTACCCCAACCCCGCCCACGGCCAGCCGGTGACCGTCTCGGCTGCCGGGCTGAGCGGCAGCCGTGCCGAGCTGCACCTGCTCAACAGCCTGGGGCAGGTAGTCCGGAAAGAAACTGTGGCCCTGAACGGACGCCTGCTCGAACATCAGGTGGAAGTGGCCGGCCTGCCGGCGGGCGTCTACACCCTGCAACTGCGCACCCCGGCCGGCACGCTGGCCCGCAAACTCGTCGTCAACTAACGGTCCTCGCCCAGTGAACCTGCGTTCTTTCCGAATCTTCCTCGCCCTGCTGCCCCTAGTCGCCCTGCTTTCCCTGACGGCCGCGGCCCAGGGCAACCCCGGCTCGGGCGGCCCCCAGCCCGGCCAGCCCACGGCCGTGCCCATCGACGGGGGCGCCTCGCTGCTGCTCGCCGCCGGCGCCGCCTACGGTCTGCGCCACCTGCGCCAGCGTCGCCGGGCCTGAGTTAGCTCCCCCCGCCAACGCTGTTTCACTTAACAGCCCCAACGAAAAAGGCCCCTCCTGTGCGGAGGGGCCTTTTTTCGTCAACAGCTTGCGGCGGGCAGCGGCTCTACCATTGCCAGCGGCGACGGGACTCAGTTGGCGGCCGCGGGGCCGCTATCTACCAGCGTGAAGCGCTTGGACTGGTCGCCCACGCGCACCTCGAACTCGCCGGCTTCGAGTACTTTCTCCCCGTCGCGGCCGGTGTAGGCCAGCTCGCGCGCGGGCAGGGTGAAGGTGACGGTGCGCGTTTCGCCGGGTTTGAGGCTGATTTTGTCGAAGCGGCGCAGGCGGCGCACGTCGGGGGCAATGCTGCCGGCCACCAGGTCGCCGGTGTACAGGTGCACGGCCTCCTGCCCCTCGCGCGGGCCGGTGTTGGTGACCTGCACTTTCACCGTGAGCTGGCCGTCCCGGGTCATGGAGGTTTTGTCCAGCTCCAGACCGGCGTACTTGAAGGTGGTATAGCTCAGGCCGTGGCCAAACTCCCACTGCGGGTTGTAGTCGGCCTCGTAGTTGTAGGCACCTTCCCCGCGCTTCTGCTCGTCGCTGTACTTGTGAATGTAGCTCACCAGCGCGTTGGGGTAGCGCGGGTAGGTGTAGGGCAGCCGGCCCGAGGGATTCACGTCGCCGAAGAGGATGTCGGCCAGCGCGTCGCCGCCGTGGTTGCCGGGCAGGTAAGCCTGCACGATGGCGGGCATTTGCTGCTCGAAGGCGCTGATGACGCGCGGCCGGCCCTCGTTGAGCACCAGCACCACGGGCTTGCCGGCAGCGGCCAGGCGCCGGGCCAGCTCTACCTGCAGGGGCGAAAGGGTCAGGTCGTTCAGGTCGCCGGGCTTTTCCACGTAGGAGTTTTCGCCCAGGCACAGAATCACTGCGTCTACTTCACGGGCGGCGGCCACGGCCTCGTCGAGCTGGTCCGCGGCTTCGTCGTAGTACTTGCCGTCGGGCTTCATGTTGTAGCTCACCCCCGGCACGTAGCGCACGTTGGCCGCCCCGATTTCCTTCTGCACGGCTTCCAGGATGGTGTTGTACCGGGCGGCGAAGTCCTCGACTTTCTCGCCCTGCCAGGAGTAGGTCCAGGCCCCGTTCAGGGTGCGCATGGAGTGGGCGTTGGGGCCCGTCACCAGCACCTTGCTCGCCTTCTTCAGCGGCAGCAGGCCGTTCTGGTTTTTGAGCAACGTAATGGCCTCGGCCGCGGCCTGGTAGGCGGCCCGCTCGTGCTCGGCGCTGCCGAACCGGGGATAATCCTTGAAGCGCGTCACCGGCGTCTCAAACAAGCCCAGCTTGAACTTCACCCGCAGAATGCGGCGCACCGCGTCGTCGATGCGGGCTGGTGAGACCTTGCCTTCCTTCACGTTGGCCACCAGGTTGTCGCAGAACTCCTCGTACTGGTAGGCCAGCATGCCCATGTCGAGGCCCGAGTTGACGGCCAGGGCAATGGCTTCCTTCACGTTGCCCACCACCCGGTCGCGCTTGTAAAGGTTGTCGATGTCGCCCCAGTCCGACACCACCAAGCCCCGAAAGCCCAGGCGCTCCTTGAGCAGCTTGGTGAGCAGCTCGTGGTTGGCGTGCACGGGAATGCCGTTGATCAGGCCCGAGTTGATCATGATGGTGTGGGCCCCGGCGTCGATGGCGGCCTTGAAGGCGGGCAGGTGGTACTCGTAGAGCGACTCCAGCGGGATGTGGGCGTTGGTGCGGTCCTTGCCCGACTGCGGCACCTGGTAGCCCAAGAAGTGCTTGATGCTGCTGGCCACGTGCGTGGGCTGGCCGATGTCGTTCTGCTCGCCCTCGTAGCCCTTCACCACCTGCACGCCCAGCTCGGCGGCCAGGTAAGGGTCTTCGCCGTAGGTTTCCCACTGCCGGGGCGAGCGGGGGTCGGCGCCGAGGTCGAGCACCGGCGAGAAGGCCCAGGGAATGGCGCTGGCCCGGGTTTCGTAGGCCGTGATTTCGGCGGCGCGGCGCACCAGGGTGCGGTTGCGGGTAGCGGCCTGGGCTATTTGCTGCGGAAACATGGTGGCCCCGGCGGTGTACGTCTCGCCGTGCACCGCGTCGATGCCGTAGATGACGGGAATCTTCAGCCGGGTTTCCTGCAGGGCCACGTCTTGGATTTGCTGCACAATGCCCTCCCACACCTGCGGGGTGCGGGCGCGGTTGTTGGCCGCGTTCAGAATCGAGCCCACCTTGTATTTGACCACCGCGTCGCGCAGCTTGGCCGGGTCCAGGGCAAAGGGCTCGTCGCTGGCGTAGCGGTTGCTGCCCTTGCCCACCACGTCGAGGGTAATCTGGGCCATCTGGCCGACTTTCTCCTCCAGCGTCATCCGGGCCAGTAAGGCCTCCACCCGCGGCTCCACGTCGGCGGAAGCTGCCTGGGTGGCTGCTCTGGCTTTGACTTTGGGTTTCTGCTTTTGAGCCTGGGCGCCGGAGCTCAGGGTGCCGGCCAGCAGCAGGGCCAGCAGGGCCGTGGGTTGAAGTCGCATCGGAGTAGCAATCAGAAGGTGGACGTTCAGAAAAGCAGCCAGCACGCTGCCGTCGCGAAAAAGCAAGGCGCGGCCTGGGCAGCCCATTTGGGGGCGCCGGCGGGTTGATTGGCCGAGTTGAAGGAAGGGTGATTAGCGGGCCGCCGCAGCGGCCGGGGTTAAACCGTTAGGTGGTTTGCGCAGGTACGTGGCCGCGGAGGCCGTACCAGAAAATGTAGGCGTAGCAGAGCACTGGCAGCACGAAGGCCCAGCGCAGGCTGCTGGCGTCGGCAACCAGGCCAAAGAGCATGGGCACCACCGCCCCGCCCACGATGGCCACGTTCAACAAGCCCGAGGCCTGCTCGGTGTGACGCCCCAGGCCGGCCACGGCCAGGGTGAAGATGGTGGCGAACATGATGGAGTTCATCAGCCCCACCGCCAGCAGACTCCACATGGCCAGCGGGCCGGTGCTCAGCACGGAAACGATTACCAGCAGCACCGCTCCTACCGCGTTGATGGCCAGCAGCCGACCGGGATTCATCTTGCCCAGCAGATAGGCGCCGGCAAAGCGGCCCACCATGGCCCCACCCCAGTAAAACGCTACCTGGTCGCCGGCGCCTTTCGGGCTCATGCTCATGACCTCGGGCAGGTGCAGGTAGGAAACAATGTGCGAGCCAATGGCCACTTCGCCGCCCACGTAGGCGAAGATGGCCACTGCGCCCAGCACCAGGTGGCGGAAGTGCCAGGCCCGGCGCCCGGCGTGGTCGGCCGGATCGGCGGCGTGCTGGATGCGCGGCAGCTTAAGCACGGCCAGCAGCCCGCTGATGACCAGCAGCACCGCGCCGATGGCCAGGTAGGGCATTTGCACGGCGCGCACGTCGATGGCCTGGGCTGCGGCGGGCGTCTCCAGGTCGGGCAGGTTCGATAAAATCAGGGCCGCCCCCAGCAGCGGGGCCACGGTGGTACCCAGCGAGTTGAAGGCCTGGGTGAGGGTAAGGCGCGCTGGGGCCGACTGGGCCGGGCCGAGCACGGCCACGTAGGGGTTGCCCGCTACCTGCAGCAGCACCACGCCGGTAGCCAGCACAAACAGAGCGGCCAGGAAGAAGGGGTAGCTACGGCTGTCGGCGGCCGGGTAGAACAGGAAGCTGCCCAGCGCCGCTACCACGAACCCCGCGAGCATGCCGCCCTTGTAGCCGATGCGCTGCACCAGCAGCCCCGCCGGAATACCCATGAAAAAGTAGGCCCCGAAAAAGCAGAGGTTGATTAGGTTGGCCTGGGCATAGCTCAAGCTAAAGATGGCCTTCAGGTACGGAATGAGAATGTCGTTCAGGCAGGTAATGAAGCCCATCATGAAAAACAGCACCGTGAGCGACGACAAGGCCGAGGTGTAGCGCGGCTGGGCGCCCCCGGCGTCGGCTGGGGCGGGCGGGGGAACGGTGGAAAAAGCGGGAGCAGCCATAAGAGTGAAGTTCGGTCGGCAAATGAGTAGTCGGGCAAGCTACGCAATGCCGCCGCGCCGGGGAATTATTCTTGCTTGAGTTTGTAAAAGCGCACGTAGTCGACCAGCAGGCGCTGCGGAAAGGCGCCGGCATCGATGCCGTGGCGGCCGCCCCACTCCCCGCCCACGGCCACGTTCAGCAAGAGGTGAAACGGGTGGTCCCAGGGCCAGGCCTGCCAGCCGCTGTGCTCGTTGCGGCTGGTGAAGTAGGCCTGGCCGTCGACGAAGGCGGTGATGGTTTCGGGCGTCCACTCCAGGGCGTACACGTGAAAGGCCGTAGTGGCGGTGGGCACGCTGATGGAGTCGGTTTTCTGGTTGTTGGTGCGGAAGTAGTACTTCTGGCAGTGCGTGGAGGCCTGCACCACGCCGGGCCGGTAGCCCACGTACTCCATGATGTCGATTTCGCCGTTGGCGGGCCAGCTTTTGTCGCCGTACTTCCACTCGTCGGGCAGCATCCAGATGGCGGGCCAGGTGCCGCGGGCGGCGGGCAACTGCGCCCGCACCTCCACCCGGCCATAGGTGAGGCTGCCGCCGCGGTTGCCCCGTGACACCAGCCGCGTGGAGGTGTAGGCGTTGGGCGGATTGAGCATTTCGCGCCGGGCCTCGATGACGAGGTGGCCCCCCTCCACGCGGGCGTTTTCCGGGCGGGCCTTGGTGTAGAACTGCAGCTCCTTGTTGCCCCAGCCGTGGCCGCCCACGTCGTAGGTCCACTTGGTAGAGTCGGGCAGGCCGCCGTAGTTGAACTCGTCGCTCCAGGCCAGCTCCTTGAAGGAGTAGCGCGGCGCGGCCACGGGCGCGGCCGGGCGCGGTGCGGGCGGGGCCGAGGTGCAGCCCAGGGCCAGCAGCCAGGCCAGCGCAGTAGCGGGAAGTGAAGTCCAGAGCAGGTATTTCATGCTTGCGAGTACGTGAGAACTAGGGACGGGCCGGCACCGGCCGCAGCCGACCGAAGATACCCGCGTCGATCCAGCCCCGGTTTTTATCGGGCCCGGCCACCGGCACGCTGCCGAAGAAGTTTTCCCGCTCGGGGCTGCCGTCGTTGTCGCAGTAGGCCAGGGCAAAGCCGATGGGCTGGTTGGGCTGGATGGGCAGCGGGCGGTTGGCTTGGGGGCGGGTGTCGTCGTAGGTATCGGCGTAGAGGGCCACGGCGGTTTCCCAGGTGGTTACCGTGCCGCGCTGGCGGCGACGCACCCGCACGTGCTCGTCGAACAGCCGCCCTTTCCGGTCGCGGCCCATGTCCACCACGTGGCCGTCGAGGGCGACGTGGTAGGCCCAGGCGTTGTAGTTGTACTGATGCTCCCCGCCCGAGCCGTCGGGGTCGACGAAGATTTCCAGGCAGTCGTCGTCCCACCACCGCACCAGCGGGTCTGCGTGGGTGTCGATGAGCCGCTCGTCGGTGATTTCGGCCAGCACGTAGAGGCGCTGGGGCGTCCACACCACCTTGTAGCGTCCGGTAAAGTCGGTGGGCGCGGCCGGCGGCCCCAGCCAGCGCTGATCCAGGGGCCGCCACGGGGCCGCGGCCCAGCAGGCGTCGGTGCCCCGGCCGTCGAGCACCGGGGCCACCCGGGCTTGCGGCGCCGGGTAGTCGCGCGGGGGCGGCTCCCCGACGGGCGCGGCCCAGGCCAGCACTACCGTTCCCCAAATGCCCAGGGCCACCACCCCGGCATCTTTCTCGTGCTGGCGCCGGGCCGTCCCTGGTCGTTGCTGCCACCGTTTGCTCATGCTCAGCGGGCTATTGCGGGTACTGGTAAAACCGGACGTAGTCGACCACCATTTCCTTGGGGAAGGGCTCGGTGGGTGCCGGGTCGCCGTCGAAGTCGCCGCCCACGGCCACGTTCAGAATCAGGTAAAAGGGCAGGTTGAACGGGTAGGGCGAGGCATCGGCGGGCGTGATGGTGTACACCGGCGTGCCGTCGACAAACCAGCGTAGCTGATCCTTGCTGCGCACCAGGCTGAAGGTGTGAAAGTCGTCGGCGAAGCTGCCGCTGGGCAGTTGGTAGCTGCTGCCCTTGAGCTGGCGGGTGGCGGCGCTGCTGCCGTAGTGCACGGTGGTTACGTTGCGGTTGGGCTGGCTGCCGCGCAGCTCCATGATGTCGATTTCGCCGCAGGCCGGCCAGCCTACCGTGGGCTCGTTGGCGCCCAGCATCCAGATGGCGGGCCAGATGCCCTTGCCCTGGGGCAGCTTGGCGCGCACGTCGAGGCGGCCGTAGCCGAAGTTCCACTTGCCGCGCGTCACGATGCGCGCCGAGGTAAACTCCCGGTGGCGCAGCCGTTCGCGCCGGGCCTGGATGTGGAGCTGGCCGCCGGTCAAATACAGGTTGTCGGGCGAGTTGGTGGTGGCCTGCTTTTCGTTGTTGAACCAGTCGTCGCGCACCTCATACTCCCAGCGCTGGGCGTTCAGGGCGCTGCCGTCGAACTCGTCGGCGGCTACCAGCTGGGTGTAGGCCGCGTAGTCGCGCGGGGCGGCGTTGGGCTCGGTGGCAGCGGGTGCAGGCAGGGGCTTGGGCGGGTCTTCGGTGCAGGCCAGCAAGCTCAGCACCAGCCCCAGGCCGATGCCCGCGTGCGCTACGGGGCTGAGGTCGAAAGTGAACATTCGCATGGATTCGGGTCAGGGGGTGGGCAGCCACGGCGGGCTACTTCACGCGCAGCTTCATGGTGAACACCACGCCCGAACCGTCGCCGGCCCGCAGCACCATGGTCTGGTTGGTGATGGACAGAATGCGGTACACCAGGTCGGGCGCGTCGGTGATGCCAATAAAGGAACCGGCCGTGGCCAGGGTAAACTGCGCCATGCCCTCCACGCTGCCGGCCACGGGGCCGAAGGTAAATGGGGTGGTGCCCGAGCGCGGCGCCGAGCAGCCGCCTCCACCCGCCACCAAGGTCTGGGCCAGGGCGTTGTAGCTGTACACGTCGCTCATGGAGAAGGTAAACTCATCGTCGGCCTGGCAGGGCGGCAGCGAGCCGGCCGGTCCCCCGGCGTAGTACTCGGTGGGGTTGCCCTCGGTGCCCACCACGATGGCCGCGGCCTGGGTATTGTCGAGCACCCAGGTGCGCGAAGCCCCGCCGGTCAGGCGCAGCTTGGCCCGCTCCAAGGCCGAGGGCGGCGGGGTGAGCGTCACTTCGGTTACAGAGCCGTCGGGGTGGATGCCCCGCAGCCGCAGCTGCGCGGCCGAGGCCTCCACGATGTCGTAGGTTTTGTCTTTCACCGAGTCGGCCAGGCCGATGAAGGCGCCCCGGCCCTGCAGCACAATCTGGCCCAGGCTGCCGCTGGGGCGGAACACAAACGAGGAGGCGGCCGGGTTGCTGGCCGCCGCGCAGGCGCCGTTGCGGTAGGTTTCCCCGCCGGCGTCGTAGCTGAAGCCAAAGGTTTTGCTGAAGGTAAACACGTCGTCGCTCTGGCAGTCGGGCAAGGGCGGCGTCGAAGAGGACAGCAGCGCGCCGCCGGCCGAAAACCGCTTGATGGCCCCGGCCTGGCGGCTGAACGTCCAGCCGCCGTTGCCGCTGCCGCCGCAGTCGGTGAGGGCGCTGAAGCCGGTGTTGGAGCAGATAGTGGGAATGCTCACCCGCACGGGCTGGTAGCCCGAGCCCCCGCGGCCGGCCACCTGCAGCTTCACCTCGTAGTCGCCGGGCGAGAGGTAGGTGTGCGTGACGCTGCCGCCCGTCACGATGGGCGACCCGTCGCCGAAGTTCCACTGCGACATGGTGGCGTTCTGGCTGTTGTTGGTGAAGGTGGCCACCACCGGGTACTGCGCGGTGTTGAGCTGCACGGCAAAATCGGCCGTGGGCGCGGGCCCTTCCAGCCGGCCTTCTTCCACTTCGCAGGAAGCCAGGGCCAGGGTACCGAAGAGCAGCAGCCCGGCCAGCGGACGGCGCCGGAATGTATGGGTAGAGAAGAAATGCATACGAAGTCGAGGAAAGACGTGGGAAACGGCCGCCAGCGGCCTAGTAGCCGGGATTCTGGCTCAGGTTGGGGTTGGCGTCGCGCTCGTTCTGCGGAATGGGCAGCAGCACGTTGAAGGGCTTGATGCGCTTGGGCGCCAGCACGGTGAGCAGCTTGCCGGTGCGCTTGAGGTCAAACCACCGGTCGTTTTCGAAGGCCAGCTCGTAGCGCCGCTCGCGCAGCACGGCCTCGTCGAAGTTGGGCGTGCCCACCGTCAGGTCGCGGGCCGAGGCCGTTTCGATGGGCAGCCCGAAGGCGCGGCGCCGCACCTTGTTGATGGCCTCCAGCCCCTCGGGCGTGGGGCCCACGGCCTCGGCCAGAATCAGGTAGATTTCGGCGTAGCGCAGCACCGGAAAGTTCAGGGGCGAATCCCAGATGTTGGTGCTGGTTTTGCCCACGAACCACTTTTTACAGCCGTAGCCGCTGGGCGAGCCGGGCAGAAACGCTGGCTGCGAGCCGCCGTCGGGGTAGGCGTCGCCGGGCTTCCAGATGGTCACGTCGCGGCGCAGGTCACCGGTTTCGTAGCCGGCCACAAACTCGTCTTCGGGAATGTTGAAGCCGTAGCCGCCCTGCGGGGTCAGGCCCTGGCCGCGGGGCCCAAAGAACTCGTTGCCCACGAAGCCCAGCCCGTCGAAGGTGTAGCCGTTCAGGCCCGACACGTACTGCACCTCAAACAAGGACTCCTGGCCGTTTTCGTTGCCCACCTTGAAGTTGTCGGCGTAATTGGCCCACAGGCGGTACTTGCCCAGGGCAATGACTTCGCGGGCGCGGCGGGCGGCCTCGGCCTTGTTGCCGCGGGTGAGCTGCACCTTGGCCAGCAACCCCAGCGCCGCGCCCTTGGTGGCCCGGCCCAGGTCGGCGCCGCCGTAGCTCACGTCGAGGTTGGCAGCCGCTTCTTCCAGGTCTTTCACAATCTGGTCGTACACCTGCGCGGCCGGCGTGCGGGCAATGTTGACTTCGGCCAGGCTGGTGGGCGGCACCGTAATCAGGGGCACGTCGCCGTAGGCCCGCACCAGGTCGAAGTAGTACTTGGCGCGCAGAAACTGGGCCTCGCCGATGCAGCGCTGGCGAATGGCCGGGCTCATGGCCGCAATGCCGGGCACGCGCTGAATCACGGTGTTGGCGCGGCCGATGCCCACGTAGCAGCCGCCCCAGAGGCGGGTGGTGAGCGGGTTGGTGGCCGCAATGTTGAAGTTATCGAGCTGCTGGTGCTCGGCGCCGTCGCCCCCGCCCCCACCGCCGGTGAAGGAATTATCCGACATAATCTCGCCGATGCCCCACAGGGCGTAGTTGTACTGGCCGCCCTTGCCCAGCTCGCTGTAGACCGCGTTGGTGGCCTGAATGGCGTCGGTTTCGGTTTTGTAGAAGTTTTCCTCGGTCACCGAGTCGTTGGGCGACACGTCGAGAAATTTCTCGCCGCAGCCCGTGAGCAGCCCGGCCAGCAGCAGGGCCGTGCAGGTGTGTTTTGCCGTTATCATCGTTGGGGAAAGTCTTGGTTGTCAGTTACCAGTTGTTGGTTGTCAGCTGTTAGCTGTCGGTAGCGAACTGGCAACCGACAACTCGCAATTGTCAACTGATCAGAAGCCCAGGTTCACGCCGGCCAGCAGCACGCGGGGCTGCGGGTACACGCCGCGGTCGACGCCGCCGGCCCCTACCTCGGGGTCATAGCCGGAGTAATCGGTGAGCGTCACCAGGTTCTGGGCGCTCAGATACACCCGGATCTGGGAGGCCGACACGCGCTCGAGCACGCCCTTGGGCAGGCTGTAGCCCAGGGTCAGCAGCTTGAGGCGGGCGTAGGAGCCGTCTTCCACGAAGTAGCTCGAGGCGCGCAGGTTCTGGTTCGGGTCGCCGCCAATGGCGCGGGGCACGTCGTTGCTGGTGCCCGGGCCAGTCCAGCGGCCCAGCACCCGCGAAATGGCGTTGCCGTTGCTGTAGAGGCCGCCCTCGGTGTAGTAGCGGTTCAGGTTGTAGACGTCGTTGCCCTGCGAGCCTTGAATGAACACGTTCAAATCGAAGCCCTTCCAGTTCACGGTGTTGGTCAGGCCGTAGGTGAAGTCGGGCACCGGGCTGCCGATGAAGGTGCGGTCGTCGGCGTTGATGACCCCGTCCTGGTTCACGTCGCGGAAGCGGATGTCGCCGGGCGCGGCGCTGGCCTGGGTGGCGTGGCTTCTCACGTCCTCCGGGGTCTGAAACAGCCCGTCGGCCACGAAGCCGTAGAACGAGCCGAAAGGCTGGCCTTCGTCGTAGCGCACAATCACGCCGCTGCGCGAGTCCAGGCCGTTGTAGGGCAAACCCAGGCCCAGCTCCTGCAGCTCCGACTTGTAGGCCGACACGTTCAGGGTGGTCGTCCAGGTGAAGTCGGCGCCGCCACCGCGCACGTTGTGCGAGGTCAGGGCCAGGTCGATGCCCTGGTTGTAGGCCGAGGCGGCGTTGGTGTTGATCTGCTCGTAGGTGCCCGACACCAGCGACACGGGCACCGGCGCAATCAGGTTGGGCGACTCGCGGCGGTACAGGTCAATGGTGGCCTCGAAGCGGTTGTCGAGCAAGCCCAGGTCCACGCCCAGGTTGATCTGGGTGTTGGTTTCCCAGCGCAGGTCGCGGTTGGCCAGGCGCGTGGGGGCCGCCCCGGTGTTCACCGCCCCATCGGCGCCGAAGGGGTACTGAATGCCCGAGTTGATGACGTACAGGTACTGGAAGGCGCCCGCGTTCAGGGCGTTGCCCACCCGGCCGTAGCCCGCGCGCACTTTCAGGTTGCTCACCACGCGCTGCTGCTTCATGAAGGCTTCTTCCGACACCCGCCAGCCGGCCGACACGCCGGGAAAGAAGCCGAACTTCTTACCGCGGTCGAAGGCGTAGGTGCCGTCGTAGCGGGCAATGGCCTGCAGCAGGTACTTGCCGCCGAACTCGTAGTTGACGCGGCCGAAGTACGAGGCCAGGCGCGAGGGCGGGTTGATGTAGCCGTTGGCGGCCCGAAACTCGTTGATGGGTCCGCTGTTGACGTTCTGCAAATCGTTGCGGGTGTAGCCCGAGCGGACGGCCTCCACGAACTGCTTGTCGAACTGCTGGGCCGACTGCCCCGCCAGTAGGGTTACTTGGTGCTTGTCGGCCAGCAGCCGGTCGTAGGTAATGGTGTTTTCGATCAGGTAGCTGGGGCTGTAGGTAACGTTGGAGGTGGCTCCGGCCAGGGTGTAGCGCTGCGAGTTGTCGAGCTTGGGCCGGAACGCGCGGTAGCTGTCGAAGATCAGATCGGCTCCCACGTTGGTGCGCAGGCGCAGGCCCTTCAGGGGTTCCAACTCGGCAAACAGCGTGGTAATGGCTCGGTTGCGGGTAAACTTCTTGTTGTCGATGAGGGCTACCGCCAGCGGGTTTTCCTCGATGAAGTTGTCGGCCAGGGCCGTGGGCTCGTACCAGCTGCCGTCGGCGCGGTAGGGCGCAATGGTGGCCGGAATCTGCGAGGCAAAGCTGATGACGCCGTACTCGCTGCCGCCGGCATCCACGCGCCGGTCGTTGAGGTGGGTGAGCGAGAGGTTGTTGCCCAGCTTGAGCAGGCGGCCCACCTGCACGTCGCCGTTGGCCCGCAGCGTAAAGCGCTCAAAGTTCGAGCCCACGATGGTGCCGTCCTGCTGGAAGTAGCCCGCCGACACCGCGTAGCGGGCTTTTTCGCTGCCCCCCGAGGCGTTGACGGCGTAGTTCTGCATGGCGGCGCGGCGGAAAATCTGGTCCTGCCAGTCGGTACCCGCGCCCAGGGCCGCGGGGTTGCGCAGCTTGTCGAACACCGGGTCGCCCTTGGCCATGCGGTTTTCGTTGTTGATGACGGCGTACTCCTCGGCCGTGAGCAAATCGAGCTTGCGCCACACCTGCTGCACGCCCCGGTAGGCGTCGAGCGTGACGCTGGCTTTGCCGGCCTTGCCGCGCCGGGTGGTGATGAGCACCACCCCGTTGGCGGCGCGTAAACCGTAGATGGCCGTGGCCGAGGCATCTTTGAGCACGTCAATGCTTTCGATGTCGTTGGGGCTGATGGCGTTGAGCTGGTTTTCGTCGCCCGAAGGCAGCGGGAAACCGTCGACCACGTAGAGCGGGGCGTTGTTGCCGGCCGAGGTCAGCCCGCGGATGCGCACCGAGGTGCCCGCCGCGCCGCCCGGGTCGCCGCCGTTGGAGGTGACGCTGACGCCGGCCACGCGCCCTTGCAGGGCCTGGGTGGCGTCGGCAATGGGCTGGGCCTTCACCACCTCGCCCGACACCGACGACACGGCGCCGGTTACGCTGCCGCGTTCCTGGGTGCCGTAGCCCACCACTACCACCTCGCTCAGCGCCTGCTGATCTTCCAGCAACACGATGCTCAGCCCGCTGGTAGCGCCCGTCAGGCGCAGCTCCTGCCGCTGAAAGCCTACCGAGCTGATGACGAGAGTGCTGCCCTCGGGGGCCTGCAGCGAGAAGCTGCCGTTGGCGTCGGTGCTGGTGCCGATGGTAGTGCCCTGCACCACCACCGTTACGCCGGGCAGCGGCTCGCCCCCGCGCTGCGTAATGCGCCCCGACACGGGCACGTCGGCCGCGGCGGCCCGCCGGTAAACCGGCGCGCGGCGGTGCGCTTCGGCCAGCGGTGCGGCCAGCAGCAGCCCGCAGGCGGCCAGCGGCACCGCCCGCCGCAGCATCAAAAACGAGTAAGGGTTGCGCATCATTGGGAAAGGCGTTGGGGTTGAGGAAAAGTGTGGGAATTGCGGGCGGGAGCCAACCGACCAGGTAGCAGGTCAAAGCCCGCCGTCGGCAGGCCGACCGATGGGAAAGCGCGGGCGGGAAAACCCGCGACCCTAGCAAGCGCGTGATTGGCAAAGGAAAACCTGAGTGGTCAGCCACGTCAGGTGAAAGGGCCTCCCCGAGAAGTACCAGCGGCCCGCCGGCAGGTCACTGACCGATTGGCGCCGGGGCAAGGCCAGCGACCGGCGCCGCAGCTCGGGGAAGCGAACGGCCAAATATATCCGTCTTGTTTTCGAAAAGTCAAGCCGCAAAACTGCCGATACACGCCAGAAAAGGCGATTTTCGCTTACCACACACGTTTTGCTGTACGCTTAGAGCACCCACTTGCCGGGCGCATTTCCCGGCCCAAACAATCGTTTGCGGGCTTGGGAGCCGGTCGGCCCAACGGGTAAAAAACAAGCGAAAAACCCGAGGCAAGGCTTACTTTTTTTCAACATTTTTTGCCCGCCCCGTCCAACTTGCGGCCGCAGCCGACAACTCGGCCACTTGGTCAGCGGCGGCTTCGACGGTTTCTTCCATTTCGCTGCCCGCATCGTCGAGCAGCAGGCGGGTCCAGCGGGTGGCGTCGGTATCGTCGCCGGCCTGTCGGCGCATAGCTTCGAGCACTTTCTGGCTGAAGCTCCAGCAGGTGGCGCGGCGCAGCTCCAGCACCCGCGACAGTTCCTGGGCCGAGAAGCTGCCCTTGTGGGTGTGCAGCAGAAAAACGGCGTAGAACGCTTTCACGATGGAGAACTTGCACTTCTGCAGCAGGGTGTAGGCCGTGGCCGACTCGACGTAGCGGCAGCGGGTGCAGCGCCGCGAGTGCGGCTCCCGCCCTTCGCAGTAGTTGTCGTGGCCGCACTTGCGGCAGTGGTAGCCCCCGGTCCACTTCAGGTCGGCCAGGTACGCCAGGCAGGCCTCCTTGTCGGGATAGATCTGGCTGAACTCACCGAAGTCCACCTCCCGGGCCAGCACCCGCGCGGTCTGGGCCCGTTGCAGGTCGTGCTGCAGCTCCCCGTTCAGCTTCTCGATGGCGGCCGACTGCAGGGCCAGCAAACCATTGGCTTGCAGCAGCTCGCGGTTCTGGGCGGCAATGGTTTCACCCTGCTGCCGCAGCTCTTCGGTGCGGCGGGCCACCAGGTTTTCCAGCTCTGTGTTCAGCTGATCCTTCAGCTCCTGGTTCTGGTGCAGCTGCTCCACCAGCTGCTGCTGCACCTCGTGCTTTTTGCGCAGCTGCTTCACCAGCCGGCCCTGGGCGCGCAGGGTGGCATCCTGAATGCCCTTGATTTTCTCGCCCAATGCGTAGGACAGCACCACCACCTCCAGCACGAAGGCCGCGTTCATGCTGTACACCGTCACCGTGTTGGTGAAGGCGTGAATGCCCAGCTTGCGCAGAATCAGGAACATCACGCTCACGGCCAGCAGGGTGTGGCAGAGCACGAAAAAGCGCGCCGGCCGGAAGCCCGCCCGCCAGATGCGCACGGCCGCGTAGAACAGCAGGCCGTAGGGCAGCAGATACAGCCAGAAGCTCCAGCCCGTTTGCCACCACACGGCATCGACCAGCAGGGCCCCCACGCTCAGCAGCACCACGTTGCGCACCAGCGGGTCGAAGCCGGGCAGGCGCTGGGGCGCATCGAGAAACTGGCGGGCGTAGTAGCCGAAGGTGAGCAGCAGCAGAATGGGCGCCCCGGTGATGATCAGGCGGTTGAATCCGGGCGCGTTGGGCCACAGAAACTGAAAGCCCAGGCCGTCTTCGGACAGAAACACGAGGCTGGAGCTGACCACGTACAGCACGTAGCGCAGGTAGGTTTGCTCGCCGGTGAAGAAGTACAGGCACAGGTTGTACACCACCATGATGAGCAGGATTCCATAGAATCCGCCCAGCAGCCCGTACTCGTGCTGAAAGTGCGCCGACAAAGTCTGCTCGGTGCGCAGGCGCGACAGAAAGCTGGTCTTCGAGTCGGACTGCAGCCGCAGGTAGTAGGTCTGGGCCTGGTCGGGGCGCAGCGGCAGGCGCAGCAGAAAGTTCTTGTAGCCGAAGGGCCGGGAGGCAAAGGGTTGGTCGGCGCCGGTGTGCACCAGGCCGCGCCCGGTGCGGGCATCGGGGTAAAACCGCACGTCGTTGAGGTGAGAGTCGAACAGCTCCAGGTACCAGTGCTGGGGCTGGGGGCCCTCGGCTTGCACCGTGAGCCGCAGCCAGTAGGCCGCGCCCGGCCGCTCCATGTTGGGCGCAGTGCGGCTGCCGGTCACAAACCGGCCGGCCCAGGCTGCCGACTGCACCTCGCGCAGGGTGAGTTGGCCCGTGGGGTCTTCGAGCACGCTGTAGTTGCCGGGCTCGACGAACAGCTCCTGCAGCCCCGCGTGCAGCCGCAGGGGCTTTTCGGCCGCCCGCCGGGTTGAGCCGCCGGGTTCGGCCCACCCGGCCGACGTTGTCAGCAGCAGGCCCACAACAAACAGGCAGCAGCCCAGGAGCCAGTCCCGGCCGGAAAAACAGAGCGCGTGCAACATGGTCGCTTCCAAGTTAGACAAACCGCCCACATTGCCCGGACCGCAACCCGGTCCGGGCAATGTGGGCGGAGGGTCGATGTCGCCAATTCGCTTTGCGTCAGCCAACGCCTAAAGAGCCCGCGAGGAACGGAACGGGGAAGCCCCATTCCGTTGCCCTCGCATTCACTCACTCAGAAGAAACTTTGGTTGAGCGTCACCCGTGCCCGGTTCCGGCGTCAGCCCCGAAAGACCGATGGGCAGCTACCAAATCTAACGGGGCGGAGGATTAAACGCAAGCTTCCCAAGAAGCTCCGGCGGCCTGAAAACGCGTTTTTCCGGCCAAGCTGTACGCTTACTGCACACGGCTTTTGGGGCAACGGCCGGCCCAGCCCTTTGCCGCGCCCCCTGCCCGGCCGGCTAACAAACAACCCAGGAATTCCGGTGAGCCCGACGGTTTTCCGACCGGGCCAGCCTTGGAGTTCATAGCTTCCGCCGGGGCGGCTTGGTGGGATGTACGCAAGCCGCCAGGCCGCAGCCCCGGGCTCATGGGTTCACCTGGTAACCACTGCTTCGGGCAATCAGCCCCGGTAAACATCTGGCAGTAGATATATTCAGCCTGCTCTTTCCGCTGAATCGACCGCCGATGCCCCGCCCAGTAGATGCGTCCTTATTTAGAACCTCACCCTTGCGGCATCTGGGCCGGGCCCTGGTCAGCCTCGGGCTTGGGCTGCTGGGGGCCTGCGCCGCCGCCAACTCAACTAAGCCAGGCGCGGCTGGCGCGCCGCCGTCCCCTGCTCAGACCGAGCTGTTTGCCACCATTGCCCGGCAGGACAGCCTGCTGTTCGCGGCCTTCAACCGCCACGACTTGGCGCAGCTGCAAACGTTCTTTGCCCCCGACCTCGAGTTTTACCACGACCACGGGGGCCTGACCAACTTTGAGCAGACCATGGCCGGCTTCCGTTCCCTGTTCGAGCGCAACCAAACCACCGGCCTCAACCGGCAGCTGGTACCCGGCACCCTGGAGGTATACCCCATCAAGGGCTATGGCGCCGTGGAAACCTACCAGCACCGCTTCTGCCACGTCGAAAACGGCCGCGACGACTGCGGCACCTTCAAGAACATGATGCTGTGGCGGCTGCGCGACGGACGGTGGCAGATAACGCGGGTAGTCAGCTACGACCACTGATTTCAGGGTGTCTACCGGAGTGGGGACACTTTTTCCGCGCAGGAAAGAAAGCATTCCGTTTCACAAAGGAGTCGGCGCCCAGATTCAGGGAGGTTTGGGGAGCAGTTTTTAAGTACCGCTGCCCCACAAACTTCCTCATTTCATGAAAACTGTAACAATGCTGGCTCTGCTGCTGGCGGCCGGTAGCCTGAGCGCCTGCGAAGACGATGAACCCCAACCCCGCCCCGCCTCGGGCGAAACGCTGCTGATGGCCAAAACCTGGGCCCTGACGGGAGCCACGGAGCAGTATGGCGCCCACGCGCCCGTCGAAGATGCCTACGCCGACCTGGATTCCTGCAAGAAAGATGACCTGGACTCCTACCGGCCCAACGGCGTATTTTCCTCTGATCAGGGGCCGCTGGCTTGCAGTGGCCTGGGGCAGCCGCACGTGGGCACCTGCCGCCTGGCGGCCAATCAGGAGCTAACCATTGTGCTGCACGGCAACGAGCAGCGCAGCAAGGTGCTGGAACTGACCGCCACCAAGCTGGTGCTGCAGGAACCCCAGCTAAAAAACGACGAGCTGGTCACCCACACGTACACCTTTACCGGCCGCTAAACTCCCGGCTAAGCCGGCGGGGGTTGGGTGCGCAGTGGCCGTCTACCGACCCAATCCCCGCCGGACCTGGAGCGGGCTGAGTCCAAAATGCCGTTTGAAGACCGTGGCGAAGTGCGCCGCATTGCCAAACCCGACGCGGGCGGCTACCTCCTGCACCGGCTCGGTTGTCTGCACAAGCAGCTGGTGCGCTTCACTGAGCCGCTTCCGCGCCACGTAACCAAACACGGTGGTGCCAAACTGCTCCCGAAAGCCTTTCTTAAGCGTGCAGTCGTTGGTACCGAAGTGCCGGGCCAACTCGCTCAGGCCCGGGGGCTCGGCGTAGTGCTGGTCGAGGTAGGCGCGCACGGCATAAATCAGGTCCCGCTCGCGGCGGTGCCGCGGCGAGGCCCACAGCGTAAGGCAATGCTGCTGCTGGGCCACGAATAAATCGAGCAGGCGCGCCTCCAGGTACAGCCGTTGCAGCGTGCCGGTGTAGGGGCAGGCCCGCAGCTGCGCCAGTAGCTCCAGCACCGGCGCAGCCGTGGGCCGGGCATCATCAAACAGCACGCAGGGATTCTGCTGCGGCAGAAACTGCTCGTACAGCGGCAGCCAGTCGGCGTTACCGGCCACCAGGTTGCCGAAGTAGTCGGGGTCGAAGGCAATGCAGAGCCGGTGAAACTGCTGCTCCCGGTCGGGCAGCAGCAAGTGCTGCACGTCGTCGCTGGGCTCAAAGAGCAGGTTGTGCTGCCCGCCTCTCACCTGCAGCCGGCGGCGGCCTTCCAGAGTCGACTCGTTGCAGCCCGCCAACTGGAAAACCAGGGCGGTGGTGGGCTCGTGCCGGGGCACCTGCTGCAAGAGCGGGCTGCGCAGCGTGCCGCGCACATCCGAAATCAGGGCGCCCGGCAGTTCGTACTTGGTGAAGGTAAGCGAGCCGACCTCGTCCGGCCCGTGCCAGTGAAACTGCGAGGCCAGGGAGCCAACCTCGGCCGGCGGCACGTGCACGGAGTGGCGGTGCTGGGCGAAGTTCTGCACGGAATAGGCTTGGGAAGGCTGCATAGGAAACGCGTAATCGATTACCCGGCCTGGCCGTCCGGACCGGCCGGGGCGCGGGGCGGGTTCAGGCTGCACTCGGCTGCAACGGGCCGCCGAGTTGCCTGCTGCGGTGCGCGGCAACCCCAAAATTGCCCGTTTTCCGTCCATCGGGGCATCACATAATAATGTGTTACCGTCCCGGGAGCCGCTGTGCTTTCGGGGCGGGCGGCCCGGGAAAACCGGGCGGCTTTCGCCGGTCGACAGCCCGCTACGGGCCGGTATTCCGCCGGCCTGCTACCGCTCGCGGCCCGGCCGGGAAATTCCGTTGCGCAAAGAAACCGTTCCGTTTCGCAAAGGCCGGAGCAAAGCCGAAAAAGGAATTTTGCTGCGCCGCCGGATCAGCCGTCCGGGGCCGGAGCTTACATCCCCGACCCCGGCCGGCGGCGGTAGGCCTGCCTCTCGGCCTACTGGAGTTCAGCCCTGTGCCTGCGGCCTTTTTCCTTGTGCTTACCCTATTTCCTGCTCATCGCATGAACCTGAAATCTTACATCCTCGGCCTGCTGCTAACCGGCAGCGTTGGTGCCACCCAGGCCCAGCGCCTGACTGCTCTCGAATTCACGCCGCTCGAGCTGGATCGGGTGAGCGTGCCGCTGGCCATGCCCGCTACCGGGTCGCTCACCCTCGAAGCCTGGGTGAATTACACCGGCTTGGTTTACCAGGGCACCCACAACACCATCCTGGAGTTTGGCGACGACCAGTCGTGGTTTGGGGTGACGACCAACGGCGAGTTGTCCATGTACGGCGCCGTGGCGGGCGGCTCGGTGCCGCGTCTTGTCTGGACCCACGTGGCCTACACCTGGGACGGCGTCACCAGCCGCCTCTACATCAACGGCAACCCGGTGCCCACCACTTCTACCCTGGCTCCCGAGCGCGGGGGCACTGCCCTGGGCATCGGCTACCACGAAGGCGACACCGGCTGGGACGGCTACATTGCCGACGTGATGGTGTGGAACACGGCCCGCTCCGGTGCCCAGATCCAGGCCGACCGCCAGCTGTTCCAGGGCCCGTTGTCAGCCCTGCCCACCTCCACGACCGGGCTGCTGGCTTACTTCAAGCTGGCACAAGTCTCTGGCCAAACGGTACCGAACGCGGTGGTCGGCGGCCCGGCGGGCGTGCTGGGAACTTCCCTCGCCGCGGAGCCGTCGGACCCGCGCGTGGTTAATCTGCTGCCTAATTCCACCGCCCGGGGCCGGGTACCGGCCGCGCAGGCCCTGCAGCCGCCCTTCCCCAACCCGGTTACCGAAAGCGCGGAGCTGCGGTTCTGGCTGCCCACCGCGGGGCCGGTTTCGCTGCGCGTGTTCGATGCCACCGGCCGCCTGGTAAGCGTGCTGACCGAGGGCCGCCTGCCGGCCGGCGACCACCGCCCGGTGCTGCGCCGCGGTCCGCTCCCGGCCGGGCTCTACTCGGCCGTGCTCACCACCGAGGCGGGCACCTCGCGCCAGCCGCTGCTGCTCGCGCGCTAACTCGCTCCTCCCCTGCTCCTTCGCTGCCGCACACCACCGTCCCTCCCGTTCCAAGCCCGACTTTCGGCAGGCTTTTTCCTCAACCTTCCGGCGGCGGCCGGGAACCCGACTTTGGTTGCTATGATGCGCGTACGTTTCGTTTTCCGGGGCCTGGCCTTGCTGGTTTGCACGCTGCTGGCGCAGGCCGCCGGTGCCCAGCAGTTCAACTGGGTGCAAACCAGGCCGTTTTCTCCCAGCGGCCAATTTCCCGTGACGCGGGCCCTGGCGGCGGATGCGCAGGGCGGGGTGGCACTGGCCCGCCCCGCCGGTCCGATTTCGTTCTGGAGCGGGCCGGGTCTGAGCGCGGTGGAAGTGCTGCACTATGCGGCCGGTGGGCCCGCCCCCGCCTTTGCCCGCCTGCTGCGGGGCACCGGCGAGGCCCTGGCCCTGCACTACGATGCCCGCGGCGACCTGCTGCTGCTGGGCCGCTATGCCGACTCGCTGCAGTTTCCGGCGGGCCCGGTGCTGCGTAACCCCAAGGTGGCGCCCTTCCTGGCCAAGTTCAGCCCCGACGGGCAGCTGCAGTGGGCCCACGACCTGACAACGGTACTGGGAGCGGGCATCAGCGAGGCGCAGAGCCTGGCTACCGATCCGGCCGGCAACATCTTCTTGGGCTACACGCGCCACACGCCGGCCGCTATGCCGCACACCGAAGTGGCCCGCCTGAGTCCGCAATTGCGGGGCAGCCCGCAGGTGCTGCTCAGGCAGGAGCGCGTTACGGCCATTCGCAGCCTGCACCGCGACGCGGCGGGCAACCTGCTGGTGGCCGGGGCCTGCGTCGAACTGGGGGCCACGTTTGGCGGCCAGGCGGTGACGGTGCCCAACTTCAGTTACGTGGCCTACCTGGCCCGCTACTCCGCGGCTGGGCAGCTGCGCTGGGTACGCCTGCTGGAAGACGGTACCTGTCCGCACGCCCAGGTGGCGGCCGATGGCCAGGGCGGCTACTACTACGGGGTGGACCTGATGATGACCAGCCCCATTCAGCTCGGGCCTTTTCGGGTGCAGGCGCTGAGTGCCGATGACTACCTGCTGGCCCGCCTCGACAGCAGCGGCAGCTGGCAGTGGGTGCGCCAGCTGCCCGCCAGTAGCGGCAGCCTGCGCCTGGGCGACACCGGGCGCGAACAGTTTCTGGGGGCCGATGCGCTGGGCAACGTGTACCTGGCCGGCACCTGCGACGGCACCATCGACTGGGGCGGTAGCGTGGGCACTACCGCCGGCTTCTACGATGCGGCCGTGGTGAGCTACGACCGCGCGGGCAACCTGCGCTGGGTGCGGCTGGCCGGCGGCCCCGATGCCGACGGGGCAAACAGTCTGGCCGTAACGCCCGCGGGTGAGGTGTACCTAGCCGGGTTTGCCCAGAATACCGCCGCTTTCGGCACGCTGCCCGCCGGGGCGCCCGGCACGGCGTACAGCTTCCTGGCGCAGCTCGGCGGCTCCCTGCTACCCAACCGCGAGGCCCATTCCTCGGCCTGGCAGCTCTACCCCAACCCGGCCGCCGCGGCTGGTTCCGTGCACATTCGCCTGCCCCAGGCGCCGTCGGCGCCGGTAGGCTACCAGCTGCGCGACGCGCTGGGCCGGGTGGTGCGCACCGGCAGCTGGCAGGGTACCAGCTTCGAGCTGCCGACGCGGGGGCTGCGGCCCGGGGCTTACTTGCTCACCGTGCAGCTGCCCCAGGAGCTGCCGCGCACCCAGCGTCTGCTGCTGCAGTAGCTCAGGCAGCGGCTGCTCTTCCCCGCCCGTTAGCCTGGAAGCAGGTGGACGGAGCACGGGCGTACCCGGCCGGCCGGGCCATAGTACATCGGCTACGTGGACCTTTACACGGTCCGGCGGCAAACAAAAAGCCCGTTTCCTAGCTGGAAACGGGCTTTTCTGCAGAGGGGATGGGATTCGAACCCACGATGAGCTTTTGGCCCATACACACTTTCCAGGCGTGCTCCTTCGACCACTCGGACACCCCTCTGGATGCGGAAAGCTGCGCAAAATAACGCCCAATTTTCCGGAAACGCAACCTTAGAACCGAATGCCCGGGGCAACGGGCTGGCCCAGGGAGATTTCGCCCCGCAGATCCTGGCCCAGCAGCCGGGCCGTGGTGACGGCGTCGCGGCCAAGACCGAGCACGAACATGAGCTTGGTGATGGCCGCCTCGGTGGTAATGTCTTCGCCGCCGATGATGCCCAACTCGGCAAAGGAGGCGCTGGTTTCGTACTGGCCCTGAATTACGCGGCCTTCCTCGCACTGGCTCACGTTGAGCAGCTGAATGCCCCGCTCGCGGGCCTCGCGCAGGGCCTGCAGAAACCAGGGCGCGGTGGGCGCGTTGCCCGAGCCGTAGGTTTCGAGCACGCAGCCGCGCAGATCGTCCAGCTCGAGCACGGTGCGCAGCACACGCTCGGTGATGCCGGGAAAGAGCTTGAGCACCACCACGCGGTCGTCGAGCTGGTGGTGGGCGCGCAGGGGGGCACCGGGCAGCAGGCGCATCAGGTGGTCGTGGTACTCGAGCTCGATGCCGGCGCGGGCCAGGGGCGGGTAGTTTTCGCTTTTGAAGGCGTTGAAGTGCTGGCTCTCGACTTTCTTGGCGCGGGTGCCGCGGATGAGCACGTCGCTGAAAAACAAACAGACCTCGGGCACGCGCACGGTGCCGGCGCGGGGGTGGCGGGCGGCGGCAATTTCGAGGGCCGTGACGAGGTTGCGGCGGGCATCGGTGCGGATGCGGCCCAGGGGCACCTGCGCGCCGGTGAACACCACGGGCTTGCCCAGATTTTCGAGCAAGTAGCTCAGGGCCGCCGCCGAGTAAGCCATGGTATCGGTGCCGTGGAGCACCACGAAGCCGTCGTAGCGGGCGTAGTGCTCGGCGACGAGGGCGGCAATCTGCAGCCAGTTCTGGGGCGTGGCGTTGCTGGAGTCGATGGGCTCGGGCAAGCTCAGCACCGAGATGCGCATGTTGAGCTGGCGCAGCTCGGGCATTTTCTTGCGAATCTGGTCGAAGCGCATGGGCGCCAGCTCGCCGCGCTTGTTGTAGGCCATGCCCACCGTGCCGCCGGTGTAGATGACCAGCACCGAAGCCTCGGGCTGCTGCCCGTGGGCACTGGCCTTGATGTCAATTAGCGGCGTGGGCTCCATGGAGAATGGGTGAATGAGTGATTGAGTGAATGGGTGAGGTTTCATTCACCTGGGGATTGGTGGGGTGGCAATTCACTAAGTCACTCACTCTATCACAGCTTGAACAGCTCGCGGGCGTTGCGGGTGGTGGCTTCGGCGACTTCCTCCACAGGCTTATCCAGCAGCTCGGCTACGCGGCGGGCTACCAGGGGCAGGTAGCTGGGCTCGTTGCGCTTGCCGCGGTGGGGCACGGGGGCGAGGTAGGGGCAGTCGGTTTCGAGCAGCAGGTGCTCGAGGCCGAGGCCCGGCAGCACCTGATCGGAGCCGCCGTTTTTGAAGGTAGCCACGCCGCCGATGCCCAGCTTGAAGCCCAGCTCGATGGCCCGCTCGGCTTCCTGGGGCGTGCCCGAGAAGCAGTGGAACACGCCGCGCAGGGTGCCGTCCTGGGCCTGCTCAACGAGGTCGGCGGTTTCCTGAAAGGCGTCGCGGGTGTGCAGCACGATCGGCAGCTGGTGCTGCTTGGCCAGGGCCAGCTGAATGCGCAGGGCCTCCTGTTGCTCGGGCAGGAAGGTTTTATCCCAGTACAGGTCGAGGCCGCACTCCCCCACCGCCGCGAAGGGCCGCTGGCCCAGCCACTCTTCTACCCGGTACAGCTCGCGCTGGAAATCCTTTTTCACCGAGGTGGGGTGCAGGCCCATCATGGCGAAGCACTGCTGGGGGTGGCGGGCCTCGGTTTCGAGCATCACGTCGATGCTGGTGTGGTCGATGTTGGGCATCACGATGGTGGTGACCCCGGCCAGGGCGGCGCGCTCCAGGGCGGCGTCGCGGTCGTCGCGAAACTGCTCGGCGTAGATGTGGGCGTGGGAATCAGTCAGAATCACGGATTGCTGCGGATTTTCGGATGGGGCGGATTTGGTAGACGATTGGGCGGGTGGGCAAAGCTACGAAACGATGCGGGGCGGCCGGAATACGCATCGGCGGAGGCGCAATCGGTTGTTGCTCTGGCGCAAATCCTACTTACGCTAGCGGAAATCCTTGTTGCAGAGGCACAATTGGCTTCACTCCTGGCCCCCTCTCAGGGGAGAGGGGGTGCGCTCTGACGGCGTGGAGACTCATGCCCTGGAACCAAGGCCTCCCGGCGCCCTCGCCTGTATAGAGTGAGCCGGGAGGCGCGGTAGCGGCGGATTTCCCTCTGGGAAAGGAAGCTACGGCGGCACAGGGCCGGCGGGCGCGTGCAACGCGCCCCTACCCGAGTCCCAAAACCAACAACGAAAACCAACAACCAATAACCAGCACCCGCTACTCGCGGTAGAGGCGGCCTTTCCAGGCGAAGGGGCGGCGGGTGAGGCGGAACCAGGCCAGGCTAGCGGTGAGGGCCAGGGTGTAGAGCTCGAAGGCGGGCAGCAGGCGCAGCGGGGGGCTCAGGTGCAGGCGGCGGAAGGCGGTGAAGGCCAGCAGGCCCTGGGCGAGCATTTTGCCGCCGAGCAGGGCCAGGGCCGTGGGGGCGCCCCACAGCAAGGCCGCCAGCAGCAGCATAGGGTAGAAGCTGGCGTAGAGCAGCAGGCCGAGCTGGATAAACCAGGGCAGGGCCTCGACGCCGCGCAGCCAGCGCCGGCGCTGGTGCAGCAGCTGCCCCCAGGTGGCCACGGGCAGCGACTCGGCCAGCACGGCGGGGTGAAACACGTTGCGCCAGCCGAAGCCGCGGGCCAGCACGGCGCGGAACAGCTCGTAGTCCTCGGTGACGGAGAAGGGCAGCTGCTCGTAGCCACCGGTGGCCTGGTAGGCCTGGCGGGTGATGAGCATGTTGTTGCCCATGGCCGTGACGGGCTGGCCGCGGTCAGATACCACCTGCACCAGGGCCAGCGACACGAGCCAGTCGAGACCCTGGAGCTGGTGAAACAGCTGGGGGCCGCGCACCACGGTGAGGCCGGTAACGATGCCCTGCCCGGGCTGGAGGTAGCCCAGCAGGCCCTGCACCCAGGTGGCGGGCAGGCAGATGTCGGCGTCGGTCAGGAGGAAGTAGTCGGTGGTGGCGGCGCGGGCTAGGTGGGCCAGCACGTTGGCCTTGCCGCGGGCCGCGCCGAGGGTATGCTGGATGGGCACGATGCGGAAGGAGCCGGCGAAGCCCTGCATGGTGGCGGTGGCCAGGGCGGCGGTGGCATCGGTGCTGCCGTCGTCGCCGAGCAGCACTTCGAGCTGCTGGTGCGGGTAGGCCAGGGCGCGCACGCTGCGCAGGCAGCGGGCAATGGCGGCTTCTTCGTTGCGGGCGGCAATGAGGATGCTCACCCGCGGGGGCTCGGCCAGCGGCTGCGGCCCCGGCGACCGGCGCCGGGCAAACAGCAGCCAGGAGCCGAGCAGAACGACAAACCAGCCGAGAAAGTAGAGGAGCATTTTTTAGCTGTCAGGTGCGAGTGGTCGGTTGCGAGTTACCAGTTGTCAGTTGCCGGTTGTCGGTACTGGGGGTTGCTCTTTGGGTAATTGGGGAAGCTACTTCAGGAGTCTGACGTGGTTGTTATTCTGTCATTCTGAGCCTGCGTGGGGCCTTTCTAGGCAAGCACAAATCGGGCTGACGCGGCAAAGTCCTTGACTACGTCGACCTGCGGTTCGCTTTGCTCAGGCTGACGGGGCCGAAACTGCTTCCGCCACTCCTCCCCTGCCAGCCCGCAACCAACAACCAAAAACGAACAACTAGAGCAACGCGAACTGGTAGCCTTGCTCGGCGAGGGCCTGGAGGTAGCGGGGGAGCACGTAGCGCAGGTTGCGGTGGGCTTTGAGGCTGTCGTGGAAGACGACTACGGAGCCGGGGCGGGTAAGGCGCAGGGCGTCGCGCAGGCACTTGTCGGGGGCGTAGGCGGCGTCGTAGTCGCAGGTGAGCACGTCCCACATCACGATGCGGTAGCGGGCCTGCAGCTGGCGGTTGAGGGCGGGCGTGATGCGGCCGTAGGGCGGGCGGAAAAACGGGCGGGGCTGGGGCTGCAGCGCGTCGAGGGCCTGCTGGCAGCGGGCCACGTCGCGCAGGTAGCGGGCCTGCGAGGTTGACCAGCCGCTAAGGTGGTGGTGGGTGTGGTTGCCGAGCTGGTGGCCGGCGGCCAGCACCTGCCGGGCCACCTCGGGGTGGCGCTCCACGTTGTCGCCCACGCAGAAAAACAGGGCCGGGGCCTGGTATTGGGCCAGCTGCTCGAGCACCCAGGGCGTTTCCTCGGGAATGGGGCCGTCGTCGAAGGTCAGGTACACCGGGCGCCCGGCTGCGGGCTTCTGCCAGATGGTGCCGGGCAACCAGCGGTGCATGGCTTCGGGCAAACGGTGCAGGCGCATGGGCGGCGGGGCTGGGATACAGCCGGCGAAGGTACGGCCGGCTGCCGATACCACCGGCGGCCGCCCGGCGCCCTCTTCCCTACCCTGCTCCCGGCTCGGGCGGCCGCATTCACTTTGGCGGCGCTTTGCTTATGTTGCAGCCGCGGGGCGTCCCGGCGAGGTTTCGCCCCGCCCAGTGTCCGCAGATGCCTTACCTCAATGGCCTCCCCCGGAGCGAGGCCCTACTACTAAACTCGTTTACCAAAGCAGTAACCGGGCTTATCAGCTCCCCGATTTTACTGCGATTTCAATGCTCTGCCACAGCAGGCGGGCGCTTTCGTCCCAGCTGAAGCGCTGCGCGTTTACCAAACCCTGCTGAATCAGCTGCGCGCGCAGGCCGGCGTCGGAGTCGAGGCGCACGAGGGCGGCGGTGAGTTCTTCTACCGAAAACGGGTCGGCCAGCAGCGCGCCGCCGGGACCGGCCACCTCGGGCATGGAGCTGCGGTCGGAAGTAAGCACCGGGCAGCCGCTCTGCTGGGCCTCGACGATGGGAATGCCGAAGCCCTCGAAGTAGGGCACGTAGGCGCAGGCCCGGGCGGCGGCGTAGAGCTGCACCAGCTCCTCGTCGCTCACCCGGCCGGTGAGGTGCACGGTCGGCTGGTGCTGCATCTGCTGGTACACGTCCAGCATGGGTCCTGCCTTCCAGGCCTTGCGCCCCACGATGAGCAGCTGGGTATCGGAGTGGGTGCGGGCCTTGAACTGATCGAAGGCCCGCAGCAGGTTCACCAGATTTTTGCGCGGCTGCAGGGCGCCCACGAACAGCACGTAGGGCCGGCCCCCGCTGAAGCGCTGACGCACCGCGGCCTGCTCGGCCTCGGGCAGGGGCCGGAAGCGGGCGTCGGCGGCGTTGTACACCACGTCGATGCGTTCGGCCGGAATACCGTAGGTGCGCACCACGTCCTGGCGGGTAGCTTCCGACACGGCCACGAGGCGGCGGGAGGCGCGGGCAAAGCGCGGGGTGAAGTAGCGGTAGTAGCGGTTGATGAGCCGGCCGGTGTCGTGGGGGAAGTGCTCGAAGGCCAGATCATGGAGCACCGTTACGCGCGGCACGGCGGTGTTGAGGGTGGTGTAGCCGTCGGTGCTCAGAAACACGGCCGGGCGGTGGCGGCGCAGCCAGGCGGCCACGGCACCCTCGAACCAGGCCAGCCACAGCAGCGGGTGGCGGGCCGGCGGAAACAGCACGTGGGGCACCACGTTGTCGGCGAAGCGGTAGCGCGGGTCGAAGGGCCGGTCGAAGAGGAAGTGAAACCGGTGCTCGGGGTGCTCGCGCACCAGCCGGCTCAGCGTCTCGTAGGTGAAGCGGCCGATGCCTTCGAGCTGGTTGCCGGGCAGCAGGAAGCGGACGTTGACGGCTATTTCCAAGGTGGGGCTAATGTGAGGGAATGGGCCTAAATGTGATGCGCTTCGCTGATGTGCAGGAATGTGCTTCGCTTCGCGAATGTGCTGGATGTGGCGAATGGGAATAATTGGCGGGCGGATATGGGCTGGTGGGCTGGATTGAGGCCCTGCTGTTATGCGGCGGGTTTGCGGCGCAGGGCCAGCAGCTCCTGCCCCCGCACCACGCCGGTGGCCAGCAGCAGCAGGGCAAAAACGGCCGCGGCCAGCAGGCTTTCGGGCAGCCAGTGCAGGCGCAGGGTTTGCAGGCCGTACCAGGCCCCGCACAGCAGCGCGAAGGCCAGGGCCATGCGCCCGATCATGCCCCAGGGCACGGCCACCCGGGCGCGGCGCTGCACCAGCCACACGTAGCCGCCCGACACAAACACGGCGCACACCAGCGTGTTGGCGGCCCCGGCCAGGGCGCCGTACTCGGGCAGCAGCCACACGTTCAGCGCAATGTTCAGGGCGCTGCTCAAGCCCACCAGCCAGCCCACCGGCCGCTCGAAGCTGGTGCTGGTGAGCAGGGTGCTGTAGATGGCGAAGAAGCCGTGCACCAGCACGTTCAGAAACAGGATCTTGGCGCACAAGGTCATGCGGGCCAGCTCGGCGGCGGTGCTGTTGGTGTACTGCCAGAACAGCACCTCGCCCCGAAACAGCACGAAGGCGCACACCAGCAGCAAAGGCACGGCGGCCACGCGCTGCCCAAACCAGAGCAGCTCGCGCTGCTCGTCGCGGCGGTGCAGGGCGTGGGCAAACTTGGCGAAGAACAGCGGCAGCACCGTCCACAGGTAAATCATCACGGCATCGACCCAGCGGTAGGCGCCCGCGTAGTAGCCCGCTTCCCGGGCCGAGGACAGGCGCTCGAGCATCACCATGTCGATGCGCTCGTTGATGCCGTAGAGCAGGGTGATGAGGGCAAAGGGCACGCTGCCGCGCAGCACCGTGCCCACCCGCTGCCGGCTCAGCTGCCAGCGCACCCGCCCAAACAGCCGGCTCACCAGCCCATACAGCAGCACGAAGGTGAAGCCCGCCGCCACCGTGCGCGCCCCCACGTAGTTGTTGAGCGTGATGCCCAGGGGCAGCAGCACCAGCACCAGACCCAGCAGCAGGGCTTTCTCGAATACCGACAGCCAGGCGTCGGTGTTGAAGTGCTGGTGGGCCTGCACCGCCCCGCGCAGAAACTGCGCGTACTGGGTCAGCAGCAAACTGATGCCCAGCACCACCAGCAGGGTGAGCGTGTGGCCGCGGTAGCCGATGCTCCAGCCCAGAATCACCATCAGGCCAAGGAACAGCGCGCTCAGCACGCCCCGCAGCGGCAGAATGGTGGGGAAGTTCTCGGGCAGAAAGCTGGGCTGCACGGCCACCTGCTTGGTAGTGTGCTGCGTCAGCCCCAGGTCCGACACGGCCGCCAGCACCATGGTCAGGGCGTAGAGGGCCGTGAAGGTGCCGAAGGCGGCGTGGCCCAGGCGGTCCTGCACCACGTTTTCGACCACCACCCAGCCCGGCTTGATGAGCAGGTTGAGCAGCACCGCGAGGCTGATATTTCCGAAGAAGCGTTTGATGCCGGCGAAATCTGAGGTGGGCCGCAAAACTACCAAAAAGGCAGGCCGCCGCGGTTTTTTCTGGTAACTTTGTCGAGGCGTGGGCCGGCGTTTCGGCACCGGCCCACGCCGCTATTCACCCCATTCAGTTTGGCATGTCCGCTCGCCCGTACTCGTTGCTTAGCCTTTGGCCCATTGTTCAGCGCTGGAAAAACCTGGTACTAGGCGCCGTGGCGCTGGCCGCCGTGGTGAGTGCGGTGGTGGCCCTTTTGCTGCCCAACATCTACCGGTCCACGTCGGTGTTTTACCCCACCAACCCGCAGACCACCGACCCCGACCGCATCGTGACGGAGGGCGGCAAGCTGGAGCTGGGCGGCCGCGCCGAAGACCTGGACCGGGTACTGACCATTGGCAACTCGCTGCCGGTGGCCGAGTACATCATCAAGAAGTACCGGCTGCACCAGCACTACGAGTTCGGCCAGCCCGGCGACGAGCAGGCCGACCAGGCCGCCCTCGACGAGTTTGCCGCCAACCTCGACATCGTGCACAACGAGCGCGACGCCATTGAGCTGACCTTCCAGGACCGCGACAAGCAGCTGGCCGCCCGCATTGCCAACGACCTGGTGGCCCTCATCGACTCGTTTAACCAGCAGCTGACCCTAGACAACCGCCGCTCGGTGCTCGACCTCTACCGCAGCCGCTACAACTTTCTGAGCCGCGAGTACGCCAGCACGCGGCAGGCCCTCATTGCCGGCCGCCGCCGCTACGGCATCTACGGCATGGACCGCGAGTCGCGCTACCTGGCCCAGGAAATCATCCGCACCGAGTCGGCCCTGCGCCAGGCCGAGGGCGAGGGCAACAGCGGCCGGGCCGCGGGTTTGCGCCGGGCCCTGCGCGGCCTCACCGAGGTAGAGGGCGGCAACCGACTGAACCTGGAAAACTTCGTGCAGGGCGCCGACTCGATGAGCACGCTCTACGCCCGCTTCAACAACCTGCAGGAGCGCCTGGTGAGGTCGCGCGAGGCCTACGAATCGGCCGACCTGGCGCTGAAGGGCCGCATCTCGTCGCTGTACGTGGTGCAGAAGGCCTACCCCGCCACCAAGAAAGCCAAGCCCATCCGCTGGCTGATCGTGGCCTCGTCGGTGGTCATTACCCTGGCCTTGTCCATCATCTTCATTACCCTGCTGGAACTGTTCCGCCGCAACAGCCAGCGCTTCGTGGTGGCGGCTCCCGAGCGCGTAGCCCGATGAACGCCCGCCTGGCCCGGCTGCTGCCGCAGGATGCGGACCAGCGCGCCTTCGCGGCCTTCGTGCTGCTGCTGCTGGGCGGCGGGGCCACGGTGCTGCTCAGCGGCAGTCCGTTGGGCTTGCTGCCCGTGGTGGCCGTGCTGGGCCTGGGCGTGCTAGTGGTGGACTGGCGCTGGGTGTACTACCTGCTGCTGACCACCCTGGCCTTTTCGCGCGAGCTGCCGCTGCCCGGCGGCCTGAGCCTCGACGTGCCCTCGGAGCCGCTGATGCTGGTGCTACTGGGCTGCCTGGGCGTGGCCATGCTCACCGGCCGCAGCGGCCTCACGCGCCGCGAAGTGCTGCACCCGCTGGTGCTGGTGCTGGGCCTTACGCTGCTGTGGGCGGGCGTATCCACCCTGTTTTCGGTGGATACCGGCAAGTCGGTGAAGTACCTACTGGCCAAGTCCTGGTACATCGGCCCCTTCCTGTTTGTGACGCTGATGCTGGTGCGCCGCCCCGCCGACGTGTGGCGGGTGGCGGCCTGCCACGCCTTCGGGGCCAGCATCACGGTGCTGAGCACGGGCCTGCGCCACGCGGCCACCGGCTTTTCGTTCGACACCATCAACAAGGCCGTTCAGCCCTTCTACATCAACCACGTCATCTTCGCCACGGTGCTGGCCTTGCTGCTGCCCTACGCCTTCTACGCCCAGCGGGGCAGCCGGGGCCGCACGCGGCTGCTCTGGCGCGGGGTCATGGGGCTGCTCGCCTTCGGCCTGCTGATTTCTTACACCCGCGCCTCGGTGCTGTCGATTCCGGTGGCGGCGCTGTTTTATGTGGTGCTGCGCCTGCGCCTCACGCGCTGGGTGCTGGTGGGGGCGGTGACCGGGGCCCTGGGCGCGGGGCTGTACTTCGTGAAGGAAAACAACTTCATGCTCTACGCCCCCGACTTCGAGAAAACCATCTTCAACGGCCAGAACTTCGAGAAGCACCTGGAGGCCACCTACAAGCTGGAAGACGTGTCGGGCATGGAGCGGGTGTACCGCTGGGTGGCGGCCGTGCGCATGCTGGCCGACAAACCCCTGACCGGCAGCGGCCCGGCCACTTTCTACCCCGAGTACAAGCGCTACACCGTCAAGAGCTTCCGCACCTACGTGAGCGACAACCCCGAGAAGTCGACCACCCACAACTACTTTTTGCTGCAGCTGGCCGAGCAGGGGCTGCCGGGCTTTGCCCTGTTCGTGGTGCTGCTCGCCACCACCCTGCTGTTTGCCGAAAACCTCTACCACCGCACCCTGGGCCGGCCCGAGCTGCGGCGCGTGGTGCTGGCCACGACCCTCTCGCTGGTGGTCATCATCTTTCACCTGCTGCTCAACGAGCTGATCGAGGTCGACAAAATCGGCTCGTTCTTCTTTATCGGCCTGGCCATTCTCATCCGCGCCGAGCACTGGGTCGACGAGGAACACCAGCTGGCCGAGGCCGACTAACGCGGCGCAGGCCCGGTTCCGGCCCGGTGTAGAGACGCATAGTTGCGTCTCCTCGTCCGCGCCGCTCGAACGTCAGTCGTTCAACGTAGAGACGCAACCGCAGGAAGGCGTAGCCAACTAGGCGTCTCTACCCACGGGTTACCCCGTTCGCCAATCGGAAATAGCGCCCGGCCGCTTAGCGCGCGTCGGCCAAACGGCCACCCGCCCAAAAACCAAAAACCAACAACGAGCCGCTATTTAAACCGGCAGCTCAGGATGGTAATGTCGTCGGCGAAGTGCGCGCCCTTGGCGTTGAATTGCTCGATGCGCTCCAGCAGGGAGGCGTGCACCTTGGGCAGGGGCACGTAGCGCAGCTCCTGCAGGGCCCGCAGCAGGCCTTCCTCGCCGAACTCGTTGCCCTCGGCGTCGAACACCTCGGTCAGGCCGTCGGTGTAAGTCAGCAGCAGGGTGCGCGGGGGCACGGTCAGCTCGCCCACCTGCAGCAGGGGCAGCTCGTCCATCACGCCCAGCATGATGGCGCCGGTTTTGAGCAGCTGCACCGGGCCCTGGTCGGGCAGCAGCAGCGGGTCGTTGTGGCCGGCGTTGACGTACTGCAGATGGCGGGTGCGGCGGTTGTAGATGCCGAAGAAGGCGGTGATGAACCGGTCGCCGCCGGAGTTGCGGAAAATCAGGTAGTTGAGTTCCTGCACGATGGTGGCCAGCTCGGCCTTTTGCCGCAGCAGGGTGCGCAGCCCGGCCTGGAAGTTCGACATCAGCAGCGAGGCGCCCACGCCCTTGCCCGACACGTCGGCGGCGCAGAACAGAAACCGGTCCTGGTCGATGTCGACCACGTCGTAGAAGTCGCCGCCCACGGCCGTGTGCGGAATGTAGGAGGCGTGCACCGCCGCGCCGGCGTCGTTGGGCAACTTGCCGGGAAACAGCATGGCCTGCACTTCCTGGGCAATTTCGATTTCCTTGCGCACGGCCGCGGCCGTCACCTGCTGGCGCACCAGCCGCCGCGAGGTCACGGCCCCGAGCAGAATCTGGCTCAGCGAGTCGATAAAGCTCACGGCCTCCTGCCGGGCCTCGGCCGACACGGTGTAGTTCTGGTTGAGCGGGCCAATGAACACCAGCCCCAGCAGCTGCTCGCCCTCGTAGGCGGGCATCACCGTCTCAAATGCCTGCCAGGGCGCGTCCAGCTCCAGGTCGGCGACGGCGGCCAGGTGCTCGGGCGGAAACCGCTGCAGGCGCTCGGGCAGGGCCTGGCTCAGAAACTCGGGCAGCTTGGGCCCGAAAGCCGTGGCGCAGCGCCACTGGTCGTCCTCCACCACGTACACGGCCACCTGGCGCAGCCCCAGCTGCCCGAGCAGGGTAAACTGGAAGATCTTGTAGAGGTTCTCGTCGTTGGACTCCTCGTTGACGGCCCGGGTAATTTCGAGCAGGGCCGCCAGCTCGCGCTCCTTGAGCTTGAGCAGCAGGTGTTCTTCCCGGGATATGGTAACGAAAGGCGAGGAATCGGGCATAGGAGCAATGGGTGAATGGGTGAATGAGCGAATGCGTGAATGAAGGGCTGGGTAGCTGACGGAATGAGCATCAGTCATTCACCCATTTACTCATTCACCCATTGCCTTCTTCATCCCAGGGGAGTTTTGGGGTCGTAGGCGTCGCGCAGGCCGTTGCCCAGCAAGTTAAAGCTTAAAACCAGCAAGCTGATGGCCGTGCTGGGCAGCAGCGTGAGCCAGAGCCCGGCGCGGGTGCCCAGCAGGTCGTAGCCTTCCTTCACCATCAGGCCCCAGGAAGGCGCCGGCGGCTGCACGCCCAGCCCCAGGAAGCTCAGGCCGGCTTCGAGCAGGATGGCGGCGGCGAAGTTGCTGGTGGCAATGACGATGAGCGGCCCCAGCAGGTTGGGCAGCAGGTGCCGGGCCAGCAGGCGCGCGGTGGGCAAACCCAGCACCCGGCCGGCCTCCACGAAGGTTTTCTCGCGCAAACTCAGCATCTGCCCGCGCACCACCCGGGCCACGTCGACCCACATGGTGAGGCCCACGGCCACGAAGGAAGTCCACACGCCTTTTGAGCCGAAGGCCAGCGAAATGGCAATGACCAGCATGATGCCCGGAATGCTCCACACCACCGTCATCAAACCCAGCAGCAGCGAGTCGAGCCAGCCGCCGGCGTAGCCCGCCACCGCGCCCACCGTCACGCCGATGAGCAGGGAGATGAGCACCGCCACCAGCCCGATGCCCAGGGAGATGCGCGTGCCCAGCAGCAGGCGGCTGAGCACGTCGCGCCCGGCCTTGTCGGTTCCCAGCCAGTAAGTGCGCTGCTCGATGTGCTCCTGCTCCACCAGCCGCTGCAGCTCGGCGGCGCTACCCGGGCGGCCGGTTGCTTCCGGCAGGGCCAGGCGCAGCTCGGGTTCGGCCAGGGCGCCCTTCACCCGGTAGGGCTGCACCCGCAGCGTGTCGCCCACGATGCGGTAGCCGGCAATGGCCACCGCCTGCGAGCGGGCCGGCGCCCCGCCCCACCAGCGCTGCAGCACCGAGGGCTCGGCCCCGCGGCCCTGGGCCAGGGGCCGGTGCAGAATGGTAACGGCGGTGCCCGGCGGTTGCTTCTGCAGCTGTACCAGCCCGTCGTTGGCGTTGGGCGTGGGGTCGGGCAGAATGAGGTAGCCCAGCAAGGCCAGTCCCGTGCACAGCACGATAAAGGCCAGGCCGGCCATGGCCGGGCCGTTGGCCAGCAGGCGCTGGCGCACGTAGTAGCCCGGCGTGCGCACGGGCGCGGCCGACGCGGGCAGCACGGGGGGCGCAGCAGCCGCGGCCATCAGCGGGTGTTGTGCTGCAGCAGCCCCTGCTTCGAGGCCAGGAAGTAGGCGTCGGGGCCGATGGCGCCGAAGGAGGTGGGCTCGTAGGCCAGCTCGGTGTCGGGGTCGGGCCAGTAGCAGCGGATCAGGTCCTGCTCGAGCAGGCGGCGCAGGGTTTGCTCCAGCGCGGCCGGCTTCAGCTGGGTGCGCTGCTGCAGGTCGCGGAACGAGGTGACGAAGTACAGCTCGTCGAGAAGGTCGAATTCGGAGTCGGTCACGGGAGGCGAAGTCAGCTGATGACGGGCAAAGGTATCATGGGCGGGCCGGAAACGCAGCCGCGGCGCGGGGGCTTGTCGACGGCCCTAGCCCGCTGCGGTTCGGGCCGCAAAAAAGCCCCCAACCGGCTGGTCGGGGGCTTCTTGGGTAGCAGGCCGCTTTCGCCCGGGCCCTTATGCGCGCGGAACCTTACGCGCTGAGCGTGGCGCGGTGCGCGGTTACCTGCGCAATGAATTGCTCCACCAGAGGCAGCTGGGGCGCCAGCAGCGCCTGGTCCAGCTCGCGGATGACCAGCTTCTCGGCGCCGGCCTTGCCCTGGCGGGCCAGCAGCTCGTCGCGGCGGTCAGTTTTGCGGCGCAGCTCGTCGGCCAGCTTGTCGCGGTCCTTGCCGGGGTTGAGACCCGCCAGCACGGGCGTCATGGCGGTGATGTATTGGTCGAGGCTCTTCAGCTCGTCGCTCAGGCTTTTGGCCGTGGCGCTGGTGTTGTCGGCGCGGTAGTCGGTTTCGGCGTCGCGGAAGCTGAGCACTTTCTGCTTCTCGTAGGCAACGGCCAGCACGGCGTCGCACTGGGCCGGGGTGGTGAGGTAATTGAAAGAGTAAGTCATGGCGTTTCGGTAAGAAAAGGAAGAAATGATGGAAGGAAACGGATCGGGCGTAGCTGACTGCTGGGCTTAAATAATGAAAATAGTCGCTAAAGCTCAAGGGCTTGTACCAGGAAAAAAACCGGGGCCGCCGCTAGGTGCCCAGGGCCTCGTCCAGCACGGCCAGCTCGGCTTCGAGGCCGCGCAGCCGGGCCAGGCGGCGCAGGCGCTCGGCGGGGCTCAGCGGCACGGGCGCGGCGGCGGTGCGCAGCGTCAGCCCGTCGAGCCAGTGCAGGTCGCGGGCCGCTTCGGGGGTAGCGCCGGGCCAGCGCAGGCGGCCATCGGCCCCGGGCTGGTCGGGGGCGGCCAGCAGGGGGCGCAACGCGGCCAAAGCCCAGCGGCGGCGGGCGTGGCCCCGCTGCCCGCTGCCGCGCTGGTTTAGCTCGAAGCGCAGCTTGGCCACGTAGAAGCGCAGGCGCTGGCGCCGCTGGTGGAGCGGCGCGGCTTCGGCGGCGCTGAAACCCGCCGCGGCGGGTGCCGCCGGCTCGGCGGTGAAGTCGGGCGCGGCGGGGCCCTGGCCGTCGGGCGGGGGCAAGTGGCGGGCCAGCACCCAGAGCCGGTGTTCGGCGGCCTCGGGCAACTGGCGGCGGCCGGTTTCGGCACTGGCCAGCAGGGCGCGGCTCACGCCCACGAAGTGAGCCAGTTCCTGCTGGGTCAGGGCAAAGTGGGCGCGCACGGCGGCGGCCAGCGACGAAGCGAAAACGGAGCGACGGGGCATAGGCAAACCGGCAGCGGCGCCCCGGGCTACCCGGGCCGCCTGACACAAATGATGAAAAAAATTGCGGTTTGTGCCAGACTTGGCACAAACTAGAAAAAAAATAATTGTTTGTGCCAGCCCACCCCCTGAGCCGCTCCCGGGTCCAAGCGCCGATTTGGAAAGTCTGGCCCGTCATGCCTGATCGGGCGTCCGCAGAGTACATCGAAGGCCGGCGTAGCCAGGCCGCTTGCCCGATACGATTCAACGAAGCGGCAGAGATGCTTCGCCCGAGGCTCAGCATGACCGCTTTTTCTGCGCGCCTTGCCAGCTAGACGCCTTGCGGGTTTTGCGCCCCGCCGCTCTACTACTCCACCCTCCTCCCCTTCCACCGATACCCGCCTCGCAAACCCAGCAGACCCACGGCCAGGGCGTAGGGCGGGTACAGCAGCTGCAGCAGCGGCACCAGGCGCAGCCAGCGCCGCCGCCCGAAAAACGCCAGCACCGGACCCAGAAACCGCAGGTCGGCCCCGAGCTTGAGCCCCCAGCCCGCCAGGGCCCAGGGCCAGGCCGCCGGGAGCCACAGCAGCAGCAGCGGCAGCAGGTACAAACTCAGGTTGGCTCCCAGCACCAGCACAGCCAGGCCGCGCGAGGCGCCGCCGGGCTGGTAGTGCCGCCACTTGCTGGCCCAGCGCACCCGCTGCTGCAGCAGGTCCTCAACGGTGGGCTGGGCACTGGTGCGCACCGTGGCGTCGGGGCTTTGCACGAAGCGGATGCCCCGGGGGTAGCGGGCCGCTAGTTTGTGGAGCAGAAACTCGTCGTCGCCGCTGGGCAGGTGGTCGTTGCCGCGGAAGCCGCCGACTGCCACGAAGGCCGCGCGGCGGTAGGCCAGGTTGGCGCCGTTGCACATAGTAGGCGCTTCCAGGGCAATGCTGGCCCCGCCGGTGCCCACCAGCGCGGCCAGCTCCAGGCCCTGCAGCTCGGCCAGCAGCCCGCGGCCCGTCAGCAGCACCGGCCCGCTCACCAGCTGCACCTCGGGCGCGGCGAAATACGGCGAGTAGGCGTCCAGCCAGCCCTCCGGCAGCCGGCAGTCGGCATCGGTGCACACTATCCAGGGGGCCTGGGCGACGGCCAGGGCCGCTTCCACGGCGGCTTTTTTGCCGGTGGGCTGGCCGGGCAGCTCGGCCAGCGGCAGCAGGCGCAGCGGAAACGGACTATCGGCCGCGGCGGCGCGCACCACCTCGGCGGTGGCGTCGGTGCTGTGGTCGTCGACTACGATGACCTCAAACAGCGGCCCCTCCCACTGCCAGGTCTGGCGGCGTAGGTCGGCCAGCAGCTCGGGCAGGGCCCGGGCCTCGTTGCGGGCGGCAATGACAACGGACGCCTGCAGGCCGGCGGGCAGGGGGCAGCCGTCGTCGTCCTCGGGCAGCCAGAACGAGGATTCGTCGCGGCGGTACTGTCGCCAGGCCTCGCGGTAGCGCTGAAACCAGAAGGCGTAGAGCACGGTGGGCAGCATCAGGGTCAGGCCCAGCCAGTCGGCCCCGCTCATGCGTCCGCGCGGCCGGGGCGCCCTTTGCGTTTGCGGAACACTTTCAGGCGCAGCACGAAGCCCAGGCCGGCGGCGCTGGGCAGAGCAATGTTGAGCACCCACAGGCTGAGGCTGGCGCTGAGCACCGGCAGCGCCGGCACGCCCAGCAAGCCAAACAGGTAGGTGGCCGACAGCTCGCGGGCGCCCACGTCGGTGAGGGCGTTGAGCGAGGGCACCAGCGACTTGAACAGCATGGTACCGGCAATGGCCGCGGCGGCCGGCCCCACGGCCGGGGTGGTGCCATAAGCCAGCAGCAGCAGCCCAAACTGCAGACAGAACACCGCGTAGCGCAGCCCCGACAAAGCCAGCACCGCGCTCAGCACCCGGGGCGGATAGGCCGGCATGGCCGTTACGTAGCGGCGCAGGCCGTGCAGCGGGCGCCACTGGGTGGCGGCCAGCAGCAGCAGGCGGTTGCGGTAGAGCGGCAGCAGGGCCAGCAGGTTCACCAGCAGCGCCGTGAAAGCCAGGCCGGCCAGGGTGGCGGGGTATGCGGCCCCGAACTGCCGGGCGGCGAAGTAGAGCAGGCCCGCCGAGCCGCCGAGCACGGTGATGAGCAGCTGGCAGTAGCGGCCCAGAAAAATGGCGCCCAGGGCCTCGGGACGACGGTTTTTCATTTCCAGGATGCGCCCGGCGTAGTCGCCCACGCGGTTGGGCGTCACAAAGCCCAGGGTGAGGCCCACCAGCACGGCCCGGAAGCTGCGCCCGAACGACACCGGCTCGAGGTATTGGGCCAGCCGCCACCACTTCCACGCCTCCACGCCCCAGTTGACGGGCACCAGCAGCAAAGCCGCCAGCACGGGGCCGCGGCGGGCCGCGGTGAGCAGGCCGCGCCAGGCGGCGGCGGTTTCGGCGTCGGCCACCACCGAGCGCCAGAGCAGCAGCAGGGTAAGGGCCGTAATGAGCAGCTTGCCCAGCACCACGGCCCAGCGGCGCCCGGGGTGGCGGGGCGGCCGGGGCGCGGGGGTATCGGGGGTTTTGCCGTAGTTTTGTGGGTAATGGCCGTTCTTCCCGCTTCCCTCCCCGACCTGCCCAAGCTCATCATGGGCGTCGACCCCGGCACCCAGATCATGGGCTACGCCATCATCGAGGTGACCGGGCAGCGTGTGCAGGTGCTGCGCTACGATGTTATCAACCTCAAGTCGCTGGGCACCAATCACGCGGTAAAATTAAAGAAGATCTTCGACCGCATGATCGAGCTCATCGAGGAGTTTCTGCCCGACGAGCTGGCCATCGAGGCGCCGTTCTACGGCACCAACGTGCAAAGCATGCTGAAGTTGGGCCGGGCCCAGGGCGTGGCCATTGCCGCCTGCCTCTCCCGCCAGATTCCCTACGTGGAGTACGCCCCCACCAAGGTCAAGCAGGCCGTGACGGGCTCGGGTGCGGCCAGCAAGGAGCAGGTGGCCGCCATGCTGCGCCAGACGCTCAAGCTGCCGGCCGAAGACGCGCCCAAGTTCTTCGACGCCACCGACGCCCTGGCCGTGGCCATGTGCCACCACTACCAGAAGGGCAACAACGTGCAGGCCGGCGGCAAAAGCTGGGGCAAGTTCCTGGCCGACAACCCCGGCAAGCTGGCCGCGCCGGTGGCCGGCAAAAAGGCCGTGGCCGCCCGCAAGAAGCCGGCCGCGTAGCTGGCCGCCGCGTCAGCCGCCGGCCAGCTCACTGCGCGTTCAGGCTGATGACCACGTTGCCGATTTTCTGGCCGGTTTCCACGTAGCGGTGGGCCTCCACGATTTGCGCCAGCGGGTAGCGGCGGTCAATGAGCGGCCGGAAGTGACCCGCCTCCACCAGCTCCTTCAGCAGCTGCACGTCCTGCGCGCTGATGCTGGGCAAAGGAAACAGCACCTTCGGGCCGCGCAGCAGCGGCGCGGCCAGGGCCCGGAAGACGTTGTCGCCGCGGCGGCCCAGCTCGGTGGAGATGTACACGCCGTGGCGGGGCAGCAGGCGCCGGCAGCGGCCGAAGGAGCTTTTGCCCACGGCATCGAACACCAAGTCGAACTGCTCGGGCAGCTGCGTGAAGTCCTCCCGGGTGTAGTCGATGACGCGGTCGGCCCCCAGGGAGCGAACCAGCTCCAGGTGCGGCCCCGCGCACACGGCCGTTACCCGGGCCCCGAAGTACCGGGCCAGCTGCACGGCCGCCGAGCCAATGCCGCCCGTGGCCCCGTTTACCAGCACGCGGTGGCCGGCGCCCACCCTGGCGGCCCGCAGGTTGCCCAGGGCGTAGTGCGCGCCTTCGGTGATGGGGGCAGCTTCCTCAAACGTTAAGCCCGCCGGCATGGCGGCCAGGGCGCCGGCGGCCGGCAGCACCAGGTACTGGGCGTGGGCCCCGAAGGTCGCGTCGTTGTAGCCAAACACCCGCTCCCCTACCTGCCAATTGCTCACCCCCGCACCCACGGCCTCGATGACGCCGGCAAACTCGTTGCCCAGGATGGGGCGCTTGGGCCGCAGCAGGCCGCTGAACAGCCGCGAAACCACGTACTCGGCGCTGCGAAAGCCGCAGTCGGTGCGTTTGACGGTGGTGGCGCCCACCCGAATCAGCACTTCGTTTTCCCGGGGCCGGGGCTGCTCGACTTCCGCCAGCCTCACAACTTCCGGCGGGCCGTATTGGTGGTAGATGGCGGCTTGCATGGGCAGATGGCAGGCTATTTACCCCACTCGTAATTTTTCGACCACTCCCGCAGGGCGGCTACCTCCGCGCTGTGCGCGTCGAGCCACTGCTGCACGTCGGGCTGATCGGTGTGGGCCGAGCGGATGAAGTAGGTGAAGGCTGGCACGAAATCCCGGCGCTTCATTTCCAGGAAGTACGGCACGTAGTATTCCCAGACAAATCCCTTGCGGGTGTCCTTCTCGGCAAAACTACCGATGAGCCGGTCGAGCTTTTCGGCCATGCGGGCCGTGGGCGTTTTGTCTTTGTGCTTGTCGTCGTAGTCCAGCGCGGCCATCATCGAGAGCATCATCTCGGCTTGGGCGAAGTTATCGGCGCCCTTGCCCTTTTGGGCCGCGTCGAGGGTTTGCTTGCTCACGTTGAGCGTGATGCTGTTGTCGCCGGTTTTCTCGGCACCGGCCCGCATCAGCTTGTCGAAATGGGGCAAGTAAGTACTAGCGCGCCTGCCCTGGGGCTCCAGCATCAGGAAGCGCGCCAGCTCCAGGATAGCGGGCACGCGGTTACCGGTTTCGGCCGTGAGCAGGCCCAGAAACAGGTGGGCGCTGGCGTGCTGGGGCTGCAGCTGCACGGCGCGCTGCAGCGAGGCAACGGCGGCTTCAGTCTGCTGCTGCCCGTATTGCGCAATGCCCAGGTTGAAATGCAGCAGTTCCACCTCCGGAAACCGCTTGATGCCCTGCTCATAGATCCGGATGGCTTCTTTGGGTTTCTTCTGCGCATCCAGCACGTTGCCGTAGGTCACGTACACCTCGGCCGTAGCGCTTTGGGGGGTGGCCAGCAGCGCCCGGCACAGCTTGGCAGCTTCCTCGTTGCGCCCCATGCTGTTGTAGGTCATGGCCAGTTCGTACTGCGCCAAGCCGCTGCCGGGCTCCAGCTTCAGAGCCTCCTGGTACTTGGCTACGGCTTCCTCGAAGCGGCCGGCGTCGTGCAGCTTGGTGCCCTCGCGCACCAGGGTGCGCACTTCGGTGGATTGGGCTGCCCCGAGCAGCGGCAGCGCGACCAGGGCACCCACGAGCAGGGAACGGAGTAAGCGGTAATTCATCGGAAAAGACCTGAAACCAAGTAAGTGCATGAAGGCCCAACCGACCCTGCCGCCGCGCAAGCTACGCGGCGGCGAATTGCCGTGCAATGGGCTAGGCTCAGCCGTATGCCTTGATTAGTTCGGCTCTTTGGCCATCCATTCTTCCCATACCTCTTGAGCTTCTTCAATAGGCTCCAACTCCTGTTCGCCACGGCTCGACAAATCAGCAATGCGCCGCAACTCGATCAGCAGCTCCGGCGCCAAGCGCGGGGCTGTGGTAAACCGAATCAGCCAGATGACGCACCAGTACTTCCAGTCGCCGTCGGTACCGCGCAGTATGTCCAGCAGCTCAGGTACTAGGTCGTTAGTGTAGTCATTGAGAATGACGGATAGCTCCATGGCCACCGGCCAGTTGCCATCCTGCAGCCAGTGCAGCAACGGTCCGGCCTGAGCCAGCACGGCCGCCTTATCGGCCCGCCGCAGGTTTTCCACTGCCAAGTCATCATACTTATCGACTGGCACGATGCGCTGCGGGTCACGCGGCTCCGTCGTCATGCCGGCAGTTCAATCTCCCCTTTCAGGTACGTCACGGCAAACCCGCTCATCAGCACCCGGTCGCCGCGCAGCTCGCACCACAGGTCGCCGCCGCGGGCCGACACCTGGCGGGCGTGCAGGGTGGTCTTGCCCAGCTTTTCGGCCCAGTAGGGCACCAGGGTGGTGTGGGCCGAGCCAGTGACCGGGTCTTCGGGCACGCCCACGCGGGGGCCGAAGAAGCGCGACACGAAGTCTACCCCATTGGAGCCCGGTGCGGTGGCAATGACGGCGCGGTACTCCACCTTGGCCAGGTGCCCCATATCGGGGTGCAGGGCCCGCACCTCGGCCTCGCTGCCGAACAGGGCCACCAGATCGGGGCCGGCCAAAATGCTGAGCGGGGTGCGGCGCAGGCCATCGATGAGCCCGTCGGGGTGAGTGGCAAGCGGCTGGGGTGGGCGGGCCGGGAAGTCCAAAGTCAGGCGGCCGTCGGGCTGCCGGCTCACGCGCAGCGGGCCGCTTTGGGTGTGAAAGGTGAGCGTGTCGGCGGTGGCGCCGAGGTGGCGCAGCAGCACGTGGGCCGTGGCCAGGGTGGCGTGGCCGCAGAGCTCCACCTCCACGGCGGGCGTAAACCAGCGCAGCTCGTACTCGGCGGCGGTGCCGGCGCGGGGCACGAAGAAAGCCGTTTCGGCCAGGTTGTTTTCGGCGGCAATGGCCTGCATCAGCTCGGCGGGCAGCCACTCGCTCAGCGGGCACACGGCGGCGGGGTTGCCGGCAAACACTTTATCGGTGAAGGCGTCGACCTGGTAGATGGGTAGCGTCATAGCGGTAGGGGCGCCCGGCGTTGCGCGGAATCGTGGAAAGAGCCGGCTCGGGCACTCACCCGTCGGCGGCCCGAACATCGGCAAAGTTTTCCGTTGGCCCGCATCCTAAATGATCCGCCAGCATAGCACTGACTGCTGACAGGACCCGTCCATTCTGCCGGTGGCCCGAACGGCGGGCGCCTGCAAGGCGCCCCTACGCGCTGGGGTGCACCGTCACGACCACCGACTTACTGGCGGGCGTGTTGCTGCGCTCGGCCACGGCGCGCAGGGGCACCAGCACGTTGGTTTCGGGAAAGTAAGTGGCGCAGCAGCCCCGCGGCAAATCGTAAGGAATGGCCAGGAACCGCTCGGCCCGGCGCTGCTCGCCCTCGAAGTGGCTGACCAAATCCACCGGCTGCCGGGGCTGCAGGCCACGCTCGGCCATATCCTGCGGGTGCAGAAACACCACCCGCCGCTCCTGCCGCACGCCGCGGTACCGGTCGTCGAGGCCGTAGACGGTGGTGTTGAACTGATCGTGCGAGCGGATGGTCATCATCAGCAGCTGGCCGGGCAGCAGCGCCACCGGCTGCAGCGGGTTCACCGTGAGGTGGGCGCGGCCGTCGTCGGTGGTGAAGCGCCGCTCGCGCGGGCCGTTGGGCAGGTAGAAGCCGCCGGGCCGCCGCACTTCCTGCGCGTAGTGCCGGCAGCCCGGCACCACCCGGCTGATGTGGTGGCGAATGCGGTCGTAGTCCTCAATCAGGCCCACCCAGTCCACGGTAGTCCGCTCGCCCAGGGTGGCCAGGGCCATGCCCGCCACGATGGCCGGCTCGGAGAGCATGTGCTCCGAAAGCGGCACGAGTTGCCCGCGCGAGGTCTGCACCACGCCCATGGAGTTTTCGGTGGTCACTACCTGCTCGCCGCCGCGCTGCCGGTCCACGTCGGTGCGGGCCAGGGCGGGCAGAATCAGGGCGGTGCGGCCCGTCACGAGGTGGCCGCGGTTGGGCTTGGTGGATACCTGCACGGTGAGGCGGCAGCGGCGCAGGCCCTCGGCCGTGGCCTCGGTGTCGGGCGTGGCCGAGAGAAAGTTACCGCCCATGCCCACGAACACCCCGGCGCGGCCGTCGCGCATGGCCTCAATGGCCTTCACGGTGTCGAAGCCGGGCTTGCGCGGGGGCTCAAACTTGAACTCCCAGCCCAGCGCGTCGAGAAAGGCCGGCGGCATGTTTTCCCAGATGCCCATGGTCCGGTCGCCTTGCACGTTGGAGTGGCCGCGCACCGGGCACAGGCCCGCCCCGGGCTTGCCGATGGCCCCGCGCAGCAAGTGCAGGTTCACCACTTCCTGAATGGTGGCCACGGAATTCTTGTGCTGGGTCAGGCCCATGGCCCAGCAGGTGATGATGCGCTCGGCCCGCGCCAGCCGGCCGGCGGTTTCGCGCAACTGGGTTTGCGTGAGGCCGCTCTGCGCTTCAATATCGGCCCAGCTGGCCTCGAGCAAGTGCTGGCGCAGGGCCGCGTACTCGCTTTCCACTGCGTACTGCCCGATAAAGGCGTGGTCGACGACCTGGCCGGGGTTCAGCTCCTCGGCTTCGAGCAGGGCCTTGGCCAGGCCCTTGAAGGCCGGCAGGTCGCCGTTGATTTTCACCTGCAGGAATACGTCGGTGAGGGCCGTGCCGGGGCCGAACAGCGCACCCGCCACCTGGGTGGGGCTGAGGAAGTCCTGGGGGTTGCGGAAGTGGTTGAGCCCGGCCTCGAACAGGGGGTTGATGGTGATGATGGTAGCGCCGTTCTGCTTGGCCTGCTGCAGGGCCGAGAGCATGCGCGGGTGGTTGGTGCCCGGGTTCTGGCCCACGATGAGAATGACCTCGGCTTGGTAGAAGTCCTCCAGCTTCACCGTGCCCTTGCCGATGCCGATGGTGCCGCTCAGCGCCGCCCCGCTCGACTCGTGGCACATGTTGGAGCAGTCGGGCAGGTTGTTGGTGCCGAACTGCCGCACGAACAGCTGGTAGAGGAAAGCGGCCTCGTTGGAAGTGCGCCCCGAGGTGTAAAATACGGCCTCGTCGGGCGAAGCCAGCGCGTTCAGCTCCCGGCCGATCAGCTCGAAGGCTTCGGGCCAGCCAATGGGCGCGTAGTGGGTGGCGCCGGGGTGCAGCACCAGCGGCTCGGTCAGGCGCCCCAGGTCGTTGAGGTCCTTGTCGGAGAAGTGCGAGAGTTCGGCCACCGAGTGGCGGGCAAACACGGCCGCGTCGGCGCGCTGGGTGGTGGCTTCGCTGGCCGTGGCCTTGGCCCCGTTCTCGCAGAACTCGGCCACCGAGCGGTGGTCGTCGGGGTCGGGCCAGGCGCAGGAGCTGCAGTCGAAGCCGCCGGCCTGGTTGAGCTGCAGCAGGGCCCGCGTGCCGCGCTGCAGGCCCGCCTCGCGCCAGGCAAAGCGCACCGACTGCAGCACCGCTTCCAGACCGGCCGCCACCGTGGGCGCGGCCGAAAGCCTTAGGCCGGTCAGCGCGGCCGGCGGCTGGGCCAGGATGTCGGTAGTCGGGTCGGGCGGGTTCGGGTTCTGGCTCACGGCACGGGCAGGTTGGAAGCGGGAAATGTACGAAAACCCGCCGCGGGGCCTCCCCCCCAGCCTCCTTCCCTCGCTTGATGCGCGACATGGAAGAGAGGGGGAGCCACGGCGGCGTGGATGGCGGAGTGGTGCCTGGGCTTTGAGCCGGGGCACCACTATGGTGTAAGTAAACGAGCATACGGAACTTCAGCCCTTCCAAACCGGCTCAAAGCCCGGGCGCCACTACGTTTAAGCAAACGAGCCCCGCAACTTCTCCCTCCTCCTCCCCTGCCGGCCGCCGACTCAGGCGCCGATGATGCGCTCGGGTACGGCGTAGATGTTGAAGCGCTGGTCGCGCACGAAGCCCAGCAAAGTCAGCCCGAAGCGCTGGGCGGCCTGCACGGCCAGGCTGCTCGGGGCGCCCACCGCGGCCAGCACCGGCACGCCGGCCACGGCCGCCTTCTGCACCAGCTCGAAGCTCAGGCGGCCGCTCACCAGCAGCACCTGCCCGGCCAGGGGCAGCCAGCCGCGCAGCAGGGCCGCGCCCAACAGCTTGTCGACCGCGTTGTGGCGGCCCACGTCTTCGTGCAGCAGCAGCAGCTCGCCCGCGGGGCTGAACAAAGCGGCCGCGTGCAGCCCGCCGGTTTGCTCGAACACGGCCTGGGCCGCGCGTAGCCGGGCGGGCAGCTGGTGCACCACGGCCGCGGGCAGCAAAGGCGCGGGCGGCGGCAGCACCGGGCAGGCGGCGGCCTGCACCGCGTCGATGGAGGTTTTGCCGCAGACCCCGCAACTGGAGCTGGTGTAGAAATGGCGCTGCTGCCGCGCCGCGTCGAAGGGCACGTGCGGGGCCAGCTCGGCGCGGATGACGTTGCCTTGCTCCTCGGGCTTGCGCACGTCGGGACAGGGCAGCACGGCCCGCAGGTCGGCGGCTTGCCCGATGATGCCCTCGGTGAGCAGAAAGCCCGCCACCAGGGCCGCGTCGTCGCCGGGGGTGCGCATGGTTATGGCCAGGGAAAAGCGCCGCCGCTGGTTTTCGGGGCCGGTCACCAGACTTATTTCCAAGGGCTCCTCGGCGGCCACCACGTCGGAGCGTGGGGCGGCGGGGCGGCCCGCGGCCACGGCCTGCACGGTGAGGTACTCGTAGCTGGCGGCCGGCAGCAAGGGCGGCACGGCCGCGGAATCGGGGGAAGTCATGGCGGTTGCAGGTTAGGCTAAGGGGTGGTAGCGCAGTAGCGCGGACGGCGTAGTTCGCGCTACTGCGTCGATGCCGATGAGCTGCGCGGGGCCGACTGCCAGTACCGCGCTACGCAGTTCGCGCTACGGGCCACGCGGCAACTCCTGCTACTGGCCGCCGATGATGACCTGCTGCACCGGGTTTTCGCCCAGCCAGTAGGGAATTTCACGGTAGTCGGGCAGGCCGAGCACGAGCAGGTCGGCGCGCTTGCCGGGCTCCAGGCTGCCCACCTGCTGCTGCCGGTCGAGGGCCCAGGCGGCGTTCAGGGTGACGGCGGCCAGGGCCTCGTGCGGGGTCAGGCCCATTTTCAGGCAGGCCAGCGACACGGCCAGCCACAGGTTTTTGCTGGGGCAGGAGCCGGGGTTGAAGTCGGTGCTCAGGGCCACGGGCAGGCCCGCGTCGATGAACTGCCGGCCGGGGGCGTACTTGTCCTGGCGCAGGTACAGGGGCACCAGCGGCAGCAGCACGGCCACCGTGCGTCCCTGGCCCGCGGCGGCCACGGCCGCGGCGTCTGCGGCCGGCAGGTAGTCGCAGTGGTCGACGCTGGCGGCGCCCAGCTCGGCCGCCATCCGGCAGCCACCCAGGTCGTGGAGCTGCTCGGCGTGGATTTTCAGCTTGAAGCCCAGATCCCGGGCCCGCTGCAGGTAGCGCCGCGAGTCGTCGACGGAGAAGGCGCCTTCCTCGCAGAAGATGTCCACGAACTCGGCCTGCCCTTGCAGCGCCGGCAGCACCTGCTCGCTGAGCATAGCCAGGTACTCGGCCGGGCGGCCCTTGTACTCGGGGCCGGGTACGTGGGCGCCCAGGAAGGTGTGCACCAGCTGCACCGGCTGCTGGCGGCCCGCCGCGTGGGCCACCCGCAGGAGGCGCAGCTCGGTAGCCGCGTCGAGGCCGTAGCCGGTTTTGGCTTCGAGGGTGGTGACGCCGTAGCGTCGGAAGCCTTCGAGGTGGTGCAGGGCGCCGGCCAGCAGCTCGTCGTCGGTGGCGGCGCGGGTTTTGCGCACGGTGCTCAGAATGCCGCCGCCCGAGGCCAGGATGTCGAGGTAGGACTCGCCCTGCAGCTTGCGCTGAAACTCGTCGGCGCGGTTGCCGCCGAACACCAGGTGGGTGTGACACTCCACCAAACCCGGCATCACCACCCGGCCGCGGGCGTCAATTACCCGCGTTTCGGGGCCGAGCCAACTTTCGTCCAGCTCGCTCATGGGCCCCACAGCCGCAATGGTGTCGCCCTGACAGGCCACGAAGCCCTGCTCGATGATGCGCCAGTCGGCCAGGGCCGGGCCGGTGAGGGGGCGGTCGGTGGGGGCGCCGGCCAGGGTCAGCACCTGGGCGCAGTCGCGCAGCACGAGGGTATAGGGCTGGGTCACGAAAAGCGAAGGGAAAAGAAGGGTGAAAGAATGCGCCTGCGTTATGCGTGCGGCTCGCATAGGCTAAGCGCGGGGCACCGCGCATAAGCTAAGCGGGGTGTGCGCCTGGCCTACGCCTAAAGGCCGCGTAAGCTACGCCGGCAGCCGGTGTAGGCTTAGATACAGGTACTGCCTGGCTTAGGTCGGCAGCGCGTCTTGCCTAGTCCGGCAGCACGTCTAGCCTAGTCCGACGGGCGGACTAAGGTAGGCAGCCCGTCGGCGAAGCAGCCTGCGGCGGCATTCCGGCCCGGCACGCAACGCCCCCTGGAGCCAGGTCGTGCTTCATCGGGCGTCCACGCAGCCGCAGCATCTCTACTGCTTCGCCTGGCTCCCCTCTCCCCGAGGCTTCGCGCATCAAGCGAACCGGGGCCGGGGGTGAGGTCTCAACGAAGCGGTAGAGATGCTTGGCTACGCCGACCTTCGGTTCGACTGCGCTCAGCATGACCGTTCTTTTAGCTTCCGCCTGACGTACTTTTTTGACCTCTGCCTGACGTTCTTTTGGCTTGCCGCGACCCGCCCTACACCAGGCGGGCCTGGCCGGCGGCGCTGATGGCGCCGCCGCGCCGGAACTGCCGAATGTACTCCACGCGCCGGAAGCGCAGCGCCGACCACTCGGCGTCGAGGGCGACCTGGCTCACGGGCTCGAAGCCGGCCGCCCCCAGGGCGGCCCAGCCGGTGTCGCGGTTGAAGTCGCAGCGGTAGCGCTTGGCGGTGCCCTTGGGATAGGCAAACCACAGGGCCGCGTCGCCGGGGGCCTGGGCGGCCAGCGGCGGGGCCAGCGCATCGATTTCCCGCTGGGCCGTCACGAACACCAGCGCCGCGCCCAGCTCCCCGGCTACGGCGTCCTCGGTCAGGGCCACGGTGGCGGCCAGCTCCTCGCGCAGGGGCTGCAGGTAGGCGGGCAGGGCCAGCAGCAGCGTGCGGGTGCCGGGCCGGAGCTGCAGTTTTTGGGCGGCGGTTTTCATGCGGCGAAAGTAGCGAAACCGGCCGGCGGCCACATCATTATGTGAGCGTGCAACCGTACGGGGGCAGGGCCGATTTACTCAACTTGCCGCGGCCGGGCTGAGGCAGAATCTCCGGCCTTCCACGCACACGCCGGGCAGCAAACCGCCGCGCCCGCGGCGTAACCCCCCGGCCGGTGGCCACCCGGCTTTCACCTTCCACTTCCCATCTACCCCGATGACGTCCTTGTTCCGCCTCTGCGTGCCCGCTGCGCTGCTGCTAGCTCCCCGGCTGGTCCCGGCGCAGCAGCCGGCCGAGGCTTTTGCCGCCGCCGAGCGCCGCTTTGCCCGCCTGGGCGCCGAATCCACCCTCAAGCAGGCCTTCCTGACGTGCTCCGCCGACTCGGGCGTGGTGTTTCAGAACGGCCGGCCCCTGCTCACCCGCCAAGCCTGGGAGCGGGCGCCTGACCAGGCCAGTGGACCCCGGCTCATCTGGGGCCCCGCCGTGGCCGACGCGGCCCGCAGCGGCGACCTGGGCTACACCACCGGCCCGTTCTGGCTGGAGCAGCCCGACGGCCAGCGCGTAGGCCAGGGCCAGTACTTCACGGTGTGGGCCCGCCAGCCCGATGGCAGCCTGAAGTTTCTGGCCGACATGGGCATCTTCCACCCCGCTCCCGCCCCGGCCCGGCTACCCGAGCAGGTGCGCTACGCCCAGCTGCCGGCCCGCACTTCCCCGGCCCGCCGTGCTGACCTGTTGCAGCTGGAGCAGCAGCTGTCGGCCGCCGTCGAAAAAAATGGCATGGCGGCCGGCTACGCCGGCCTGCTCAGCACCGAGTCGCGGCTGCACCGCGAAGGCCTCACGCCGCTCACCACGGCGGCCGGGCAGCAGCAGCAACTGCAAACCGAGCCGGTCCTGCGCTTCACGCCGAGGGGCAGTCGGGTTTCCAGTGCCGGCGAGCTGGGCTACGTATTCGGCCGCTACCAGGCCCCGGAGCGGGCCGAGGTACAGGGCAGCTACGTGCACGTGTGGAAGCACGAGGCCCGGGGCTGGCGGCTGGTAGCTGAAGTGCTCAACCCCACGCTGCCGCCCAAGCCCAAACCCTAAAGGTCGCTGCCTTAATAAGCCCGCTGCCGGGTCGGGTGCGAGCCTGCGGGCTACGCATCCGACCCGGCAGCGGGCTTTTATATCGGTCCTATCGTCGCCGTCAGGCGGCCTGGGGGTGGCGGCTTTCGGCGTAGCGCAGCACCAAAGCGGGCAAACCGATGGCCCGGGCCAGGGGCCGCAACAGGCCGAACACCAGCCGCTGCACCCAGCGCGGGGGGCGGGCCAGCCGAAACTCGGGCGCGTACTCGCCCGCCAGCACGGCGGCGGGCAGCAGGCCGGGCTTGCCCTGGGCATTCACCTGTCCGTCCTGGGCCAGCCCAAACACGTTTTCCAGGAACTCCTCGGTGCGCAGGGCAGGCAGCACCGTCCAGCGCACGGTGGTGCGTGCTTCCCCGGCATTCCACATCGAGTGCACCTGCCCGGGCGCCACGCGCAGGCGCTGCCCTGGCCGCAGCCGCAGCAGCCGGCCTTGCAGGCGCACCTGCAGCTCGCCCTCCAGCACCAGGAAATGCTCTTCCTGCGCGGGGTGGAAATGCGCCGGGGGCTCGGGGCCCGCGTGGCTGAAGCTGGATTCCATTTCCAGCACCCGGCCCGCCGAGTCCTGGCTGGTGGTGATGAAGCGGATGCTTTGCCCGGTAAGGGGATTCTGCACGAGTTTGCCTGGGTATGCCATGCGTAAGCCGCCCGCGGGCCGCCGGGGAAAAATAAGCTTGGTAAAAAACAACCGTGGATGCCCGGCGCGCCCCAAAGAGCGGCGGCCCGGCCAAGCAGTTGGCGCGGGCCCACGACCCGGCCGAACCCAACCGATAAATGCCGCTGCAAAAGTATCGCCACAGCCTAGCCCGCTGATTCACATAATGATGTGAGTGCCACCCTATCCCAACTGCAGGTACCGCAGCGCGAATGTTGTCGTTCCTATATCCTCGCCCCGTATGGGCGGGCCGCAGTGCCAGCTACCTGGTTGTTCCGGCACGCGGACGACCATGTTTGCGCCGCTGGCCCGCCGGCCAACGGTGCAGTGTCGGCGGGCCGGCCGCCGAAGTTCACCCGGCGGCGCTACCTTGCCGGGCGGGCCGGCGGGCCCCATTCCATTTACGCTTACCGGTGCTTTATGAGGGCTTTGCTGCTGATTGACATTCAAAACGACTTCGTACCGGGCGGCGCGCTGGCCGTGCCCGGGGGAGACGCCATCCTGCCGCTGGTCAACCGCCGGCAGCCGGATTTCGAGTTGGTGGTGGCCACTCAGGACTGGCACCCGCCCACCCACCAAAGCTTTGCCTCCCAGCACCCGGGCCAGCCGCTGTTCAGCACCATCGACCTGCACGGACTGCCCCAGGTGCTCTGGCCCGACCACTGCGTGCAGGGCAGCCGGGGCGCCGAGCTGCACCCCGGGCTGGATCAGCGGCGCATCGAGGCCATCTTCCGCAAGGGTACCAGCCCCGAAATCGACAGCTACAGCGCCTTTTTCGACAACGGCCACCGCAAATCCACCGGCCTGGCCGCCTACCTGCGCGGGCGCGGCGTAACGCAGCTGTACCTGGCCGGGCTGGCCGGCGACTACTGCGTGTACTACTCGGCCCTCGACGCGCTGCAGGAGGGCTTCGAAACCTTCCTGCTCACCGACGCCACCCGCCCCATCGACGCGGCCGGCTTTGCGCGGGCCGGCGCCGACCTGCAGCAGCGCGGCGCTCAGCTTGTTGTTGGTTGATGGTTGTTCGTTTTTGGTTGCTCGTTTCTGGTTGTTCGGTTCAGGAAACACGTGCTGACAGCTGATAGCTGACAACTAAGAACTGGCAACTGGCAACTGGCAACTGGCAACTGGTAACTGGTAACTGATGACCGCTCCGCTGATTCTGACTTTGCAGCTGGCCGCCGAGGCCCAGGCGTTTTTTGACGCCCTAAGGCGGGCGCACTTTCCGCCCGCGCGCAATTACCTGGCGGCCCACCTCACCCTGTTTCACCACCTGCCCGGCGCCTGCCTGGCTGACGTTGCCATCCGGCTCAGCGCGCTCAGCGCCGCTCAGGCTCCGCTGCCGCTGCGCGTGGCGGGGCTGCAGTTTCTGGGGCAGGGCGTGGCCTACGCCATCGACAGCCCGCCGCTGGAGGCGCTGCACCGGCAGCTGCAGCAGGAGTGGTGGACCGAACTGCGGCCCCAGGACCAGCAGCGGTGCCGCCCCCACGTGACGGTGCAAAACAAGGTGGCGCCGGCGGTTGCCCGTGCTTTGCACCAGCAGCTGAGCGCCGGCTTCGCGCCCTTCGATACCACCGGCACCGGGCTGCAGCTGTGGGCCTACCGCGGCGGGCCCTGGGAGCTGCTGCGCACGTTTCCCTTCGCGGCCTTGCAACCAGGAGGTAGTGGTGCGGTTTAGTATCTTGTCGGGACTATCGGCCGCCCTGGTCTGCTTGCTGCCTTGCTTATGATGATTCGCTTTTTGCTTCCCGCCCTTGGCCTGCTGCTGGCGGTGCCCGCCCTGGCCCAAACCGACGACGAATCCGCCGCCCGGCCCCTGGGGCTGGGCGCGGCGCGCTGGTCGTACTCGCTCAACGCGGGGGCCACGTTTGCCGGGCGCTACGGCTCGGCCAGCTACCTGAGTCCGCAGGCCACCTACCAGCTCAGCAACCGCCTGCAGCTGTTTGGCGGGCTCACCTACCTGCGGGCCATGCCGGGCGCGGCCTTCTACCCGGCGCCCGAGAACGGGGCCCCGGCGGCTGGCCGGCTGGGCAGCAACCACTACCTGCTGCAGGGCGGCGGCACCTACGCCCTCAGCCCGCGGCTGGCCCTGACCGGCAGCGCCTGGAAAGACTTTTCGCCCCGGCCAGCCCCGGGTACCCGCGTCAATCCCTACGCCGGGTTTGGCAACCTGGGCTCGGGCGTGAACCTGCGCGCCGATTACCAGATTACCGAGCGGTTTTCAGTATCGGGCGGGTTGCGCTTCTCGCAGGGCGCTGCGCCCACGCAGCTGCCCCTGGGCATTGGTCCGGCTGGCTTCTGAAGGATTCTTGGGTAATTCAACCGGCCCAACAAAGCGTAACGCCCTAAATCTTGGCTGATGCCAAGGGTTTAGGGCGTTACGCTTTTAGGTAGGCACTCTATTCTACCACCAAGCGCAGAGCCATAGCTCCGGTCCGTAGCACGTACACGCCCGGCGCCAGGTGGGCCGGTAATGCCAGGGCAGCAGCGCCGGTGCTATCGGTGGTAGTCGTCAGCACCGGCCGGCCCAGCGCATCGAACACCTGCACCGGGCTGCCGGGCAGGGCGCCCGTGAGCGTCGTGCGGCCCGTGGCCGGGTTGGGAAACAGCGCCAGGCCCGCCGGCGCCGTCAGCAGAACGCTGCGCACGGGTGAGTAGCTGAACGTGCCGTCGTGGTCGACCTGACGCAGACGGTAGTGAAGAACGGCTGCGCTGGCCGGCAGGTCCTCGTCGAGCAGGCTATAGCGGCGCGGGCTGTTGCTGTGCCCGGCGGCCGTTCGGCGGCCCACCCGCTCAAAGCTATGCCCGTCGAGGCTGCGCTCCACCTCGAAAAAGGCGCTGTTCTCTTCCTGCGCCGTGGCCCAGGTCAGGCGCACGGCGCGGCGGCCCTCCGCCGCGGCCTCAAAGGCCGTCAGTTTTACCGGCAGCGGGGCAAAGGTGGTGGGCAGTTCGCCCAGGAAATCGGTTTGGCCGGCAGTGGGCGTGTTGAACGTGAAGCTGCCAAAGGTGGCCGCCGGCACCACCATGCCCACTGGGTACAGCAGGTCTTCGTGCAGGGCAATACCGTAGCCCTCGTCGCCGCCCGTGCCGCCGCCCACCCGGGTCCAGGCCACGGTTGCGGCCGGGCCGGCGTCGGCGTACTTGGCCACCACCACGTCGCGGCTGGCGCTGGTGCTGGCCCCGTTCTGCACGGTCGTGCCGGCGGTGGTGCCGCTGCCGCCAAAGCGCACAGCATTGCCGTCGGTGGAACTGTTGGTGATGTAGCCAGCCACGTACACATTCGCGGTATCCACCACAATGCCGTAGCCCTGGTCGGCACCGGTGCCGCCGCCTACCTGGGTCCAGTCGAGGCCAGCCGAGCTGCCGTTATCGGTGTAGCGGGCCACTATCAGGTCGGCGCTGGCACTGGCGCTGGCCCCGTTCTGCTGCACGGTACCGGGCGTGGTGCCACTGCCGCCGAAGCGCACGAGCCGCAAATCGCCCGCCGTATTGGTAATAAAGCCCGTCACGTACACGCTCGTACCATCTGCGGCAATTCCGTAGCCGGCGTCGGAGAGGTTACCGCCCGCCACCTGCGTCCAGCCCAGCGAGGCCGAGTTGCCGTTGTCAGTGTACTTGGCCACGAACAGGTCGTTGCCGGTACCGCTGTTGACGCCGTTGGTGCTGGCCCCGTTTTGCTGCACGGAGGCGAGCGTGTTGCCGCTGCCGCCGAAGCGCACGGTGTTGTTGTCGCTCAGGTTGCTGGTAATCTGGCCGGTAACATAAACGTTAGTCGTGCCGTCTACCGTGGCCACGGCAATGGCGTAGCCCGCGTCGGCTTCGCGGCCGCCGCCCACCTGGCTCCAGTTGAACGTGGCCGAAGCGCCGTTGTCGGTGTACTTGGCCACCACGACGTCGGTGTTGTTGGTGAAAGAACTGCTGTGGGCGCCGCGCTGCACGAAGGAGCCCAGCGTGGTGCCGCTGCTGCCAAAGCGCACGTTGCTGCTATTGCCCGTGGTGTTGTGGATGTGGCCCGTTATGTACACGCTGTTGCCTTCCACGGCTACGCCGTAGCCCTGGTCGTTGCCGTAGCCACCGGCCACCTGGTTCCAGTCGAGCGTGGCCGAGGTGCCCAGGTCGGTAAACTTGAGCAGAATCAGGTCGTTGGAGGCGACATTGTTATTCGTGTTGACGCCGTTGACCTGCACCGTGCCGGCCGTGGCGCCGGTGCCGCCGAAGCGTACCAGGTTGGCGTCGGCGGTGCTGTTGAAGAAGGTGCCGGTCACGTACACGCTGGTCACGCCGTCGGTGGTTTGCACGGCAATGCCGTTGGCGCCGTCGGCGCCGGTGCCGCCCCCGCTCAGGGCCCAGGCCCAGGTGCCGGTGCTCGGCACGTACTTGGCTACGAAGATGTCGTTGGAGGTGCTGCCGCCTTCCGTCACGCCGTCGGTGGTCAGCACGGTGCTGCCGAAGGTAATTTGGCCGGTAAAGAAGCCCGTCACGAACACGTTGCCATTGGCATCGGTGGCCACGGCCCGCGTGAAGCTGGTGCCCCCGTGGACGGGCGAGGCGACGGTCTGCCAGCTGCCATCGGCCGCCGCCAGGGTGCTGATGGTAGCGCGCACGTCGCGCGTGCCGGCCAGCGCGGCGGCGTTGGCCGCCCCGAAGCTAAAGCCCGTGACGGAGGGGTTGATTTGCCCGCCCACGTAGAGGGTGCCCCCCAGCAGCGCAATATCCTGGCCGTATTCCTGACGCGAGCCGCCGGCCACCTGGGTCCAGTCGAGCGTGGCCGAAGCGCCGTTGTCGGTGTATTTGGCCACCAGCGCGTCGTGGCTGTACACGCTGCTGGCCGAGGGTCGGGCCACCGCGGCCAGCATGGTGCCGCTGCCCCCGAAAAACACCTGGTTGGCGTTGCCGCTGGTGTTGGAGATGTTGCCCGACACGTACACGTCGGTGCCGCTGGCGGTGATGGACAGGCCACCGTCGGCCTGGTTGCCGCCGCCCACCTGCGTCCAGCCCAACGAGGCCGAGGTGCCGTGGTCGGTGTATTTGGCTACCACCAGGTCGGCGCCGGAGTTGGCGGTGCTGGCGCCCAGCTGCTGGGCGGTGCCGGCCACCAGCCCGCTGCCGCCGAAGAGTACACCATTGGCGTTGCTCTTGGTATTGGTCAGGGCGCCCGTTACGTATACGCTGCTGCCGCTCACGGCAATGCCGGTGCCTTCGTCGCTAGCCGCGCCGCCGCCCACTTGGCTCCAGTCGAACGTGGCCGAGCTCCCGCCGTCAGTGTATTTGGCTACCACCAGGTCGCGGGTGTTGTTGGCGTGGGCGCCAGCTTGCGCCGCCGTACCACCGAAGCGCACCGCGCTGACGTCGGTCTGGCTGTTGATGATGGAGCCCGTTACGAACACACCCGTACCATCCACGGCAATACTGGCGCTTTGGTCCAGGTTGGTGCCGCCGGCCACCTCTACCCAGCTGACGCTGGCCGAGGTGCCGTTGTCCGTGTACTTGGCCACCACCAGGTCGCGGCTGTTGGCGGTGCTGGCCCCGTTTTGCACCTGCGTGCCGGGCGTGCTGCCCGAGCCGCCGAAGCGCAGGCTGCTGGCATCCGTCGCGCTATTGGTGATGTTGCCCGTTACGTACACGCTCGTGCCGCTCACGGCAATGTCGGTGCCCACATCGTAGCCCGTGCCGCCAGCTACCTGGGTCCAGTTCAGGCTGGCCGAGTTGCCGTTGTCGGTGTATTTGGCCACGAACAGGTCTTCCCCGCTGGCGCTGCTGGCGCCGGGCTGCGCCGCCGTGGCGCTGCCGCTGCCCGTGTCGAAGCGCACGTTGGTAGCGTTGGCCAGATTGCTTTGAATGACACCCGTTACGTACACGCTGGCACCGCTTACGGCAATGGCGTTGCCTTGGTCGCCCCCGGTGCCACCGGCCCGCACGACCCAGGCCCAGGTATTGGTGCTGGGCACGTACTTGGCAATGAAAATGTCGCTGCTTCCGGTTCCTGTCAGCACAGTGTTGCCAAAGGCCACCTGCCCTCCGAAGTGGCCGGTCACGAACACGTTGCCCGCCACATCCACGGCAATACCCCGAACCAATGACGAGCCGTTGTGCTGCACGCTGCTGCCAATGGTAGCGGCGGTCCAGGCGGGCGCCTGGGCGCGGGCGGCTACCGGGGCCAGCCACAGTGCTACCCAGCACAGGGCCACCGGCAGGAAGTGAGTAAAGGCGCGTCGGCTAGTCAAAGCCTTGGCAAATGAGCAACGGGAGTACGGATTCAGCATACGCGGCGGGGTGCGGGTATAGCGAGCAGTTTCGCTTTGTGAAATACCCAGAAGATTGGATTAATCAACAAATATACTTAGCTATTCTTAGTAAAAGTCCTTTTTTATGGTCCGGGCCAATTCGGCCGACAATTGCCAGCCCATTCTGAAGAGGCTAAAAGCAACCGCGTTAGGCCTTGTTGCGCCGCCTGAACGCGTTTCTCCACCGCTTACCCCTGGCAGGCAGCCACGCCGTAGCCGCCCCGGCTTCGCAGAGAACTAAGCCTGGACAAAAAAGCTCGGCGCGGAGCCGGGCTTGGTTGGGGTTACGGCTTTTTGCGGGCCGTTACCGAATATACCAGCGGGGCCTTGCGGCCGAGCGGGCCGATGTGAAAGCTGCCGTCGGGGTTGGCCACGGCGTGGGCAAAGCAGTTGTAGGGCGAGTAGTCGTACTCGGCAAAGCCGGTCAGCTCCAGGCCCTGGCGCAGCAAACTGCCGATGACCTCGCTCAGGCTGTGGTTCCAGGTGATGGATTGGTGGGTGATGGGCGCGGCGCGGTCGGCGTAGGTACCTTCCTCGGTTTCCTCGATGGGGCCGTCGTTGAAGTAGCCGTACTGGATGCGGGTGAAGTCGTTGTCGAACATCCACACCACGGGGTGAAACTCCACCAGCACCAGCCGCCCGCCCGGGCGCAGGCTGCCGGCCACCACCGCGGCCCACTGGTCGAGGTCGGGCAGCCAGCCGAGCACGCCGTAGCTGGTGAACACCACGTCGAACTGCCGCCCCGCCAGGTGCGCGGGCGCTTCGTACACATCGCAGCAGATAAACTCGGCGGGCAGGCTCAGCTCGGCGCTCAGGGCGAGGGCGGCGGCAATGGCCTGATCCGAGAGGTCGACGCCCACGGCGCGGGCGCCGAGCCGGGCCAGGGACAGCGTATCCTGCCCGAAGTGGCACTGCAGGTGTAGCACGTCGCGGCCGCGCAGCTCGCCCAGCAAGCCCAGCTCGATGGCGTTGAGCGAGGTCTGGCCGGCCCGAAACGCGTCGAGGGCGTAGAAGTCGGACGTCAGGTGCGGGCCGGTGCGGGCGTTCCACAGGGCGCGGTTCAGGTCGAGGTAGGCAGCAGGGCTCATGCGCCAAAGAAAGCCATTGCCGGCGGATTTCGGCGCCCCGGTCACTCTTTGGCCGTTTCCCTCGTAGTGGGAGGCATTCCATTCCCTCTGCCATGCAAACTGCTGAACCTTCTGCCCAGCCGGCCCCGGTCGACGTCGTCCTGATTGGGGCGGGCATCATGAGCGCCACCCTGGGCATGATGCTCAAGGAACTGCGGCCCGAGCTCACCATTGCCATCATCGAGCGCCTGGACGTGGCCGCGGCCGAAAGCTCCGATGCCTGGAACAATGCCGGCACCGGGCACTCGGCCTTCTGCGAGCTGAACTACACCCCCGAGCGCCCCGACGGCTCGGTGGACATCAGCAAGGCCATCAAGATTGCCGAGCAGTTTGAGCAGTCCAAGCAGTTCTGGGCGTACCTGGCCGAGAAATACCAGGTAAAGGAGCTCAGCCGCTTCATCAACCACATTGCCCACATGAGCTTCGTGTGGGGGCCCGATAACGTGAGCTTCCTGCGTCGGCGCCACGCGGCCCTGGTAGAGTCGCCCTTGTTCCGGGGCATGAGCTACAGCGAAGACCCGGCCGAGCTGCGCCGCTGGATGCCCCTGGTGATGGAGGGCCGCGACCCGCAACAGCCGGTGGCGGCCACCTGCATGGAGCTGGGCACCGACGTGAATTTCGGCTCCCTGACCCGGGTCATGTTTTACCTGCTGCAGGAAAAGCCCGGCGTCAGCTTCCACTTCCACCACGAGGTGGAGAAGCTCAGCCAGAAGGAAGACGGCCTCTGGCGGGTGCGCGCCCGCGACCTGACCACCAACGCGGTGCACAAAGTGGCCGCCCGGTTCGTGTTCATCGGCGCCGGCGGCGGCTCGTTGCCCCTGCTCATCAAGTCGGGCATTCCGGAGGGCCAGGGCTTTGGCGGCTTCCCCGTGAGCGGGCAGTGGCTCAAGTGCGTGAACCCCGCCGTGATTGAGCGCCACCACGCCAAGGTCTACGGCAAGGCCGCCGTGGGCTCGCCGCCCATGTCAGTTCCCCACCTCGACACGCGCGTCATCAACGGGCGGCAGGAGCTGCTGTTCGGCCCCTACGCCGGCTTCAGCACCAAATTCCTGAAGAAAGGCTCGTTCCTGGATCTGCCCCTGAGCATCAAGCTCGGCAACATGCGCCCCATGATTATTGCGGGCCTGAAGAACATTCCGCTCACGCGCTACCTCATCAACCAGGTGCGCCAGACGCCCGACGACCGGCTGGCGGCCCTGCGTGAGTACCTTCCCGAGGCCCGGGCCGAGGACTGGCAGCTGGAAATTGCCGGGCAGCGGGTGCAGGTCATCAAGAAAGACAAGGAGGAAGGCGGCGTGCTGGAGTTCGGCACCGAGGTTGTGGCGGCCGCCGACGGCTCGATTGCGGCCCTGCTGGGTGCTTCGCCGGGCGCCTCCACCGCCGTGAGCATCATGGTGGGGCTGATTCAGCGCTGCTTTCCGCAAACCGCCGCCCCCGAGTGCCAGGCCAGGTTCCGCGAGATGATTCCCTCCTACGGCCAGTCGCTGCACCAAAACCCGGCGCTGCTGGAGCAGGTGCGTACCCACACCAACGCCGTGCTGGGGCTCACTCCGCCGGTATCGTCGGCTGCGGCGGGGTAGGCATTCTGCCTGCCGCGGCCGTACCTTCGTCGCCCCAAAACTCTTTTTCCCGCCCGTCCCATGATTCAACTGGAGCCCTTCACCCCTGCCGACTTCAACCAGCTGATTGAGTGGATTGACAGTGAGCGGCTGATGAAGGAATGGAGCGGCTCCCTGTTTTCCTTCCCGCTCAGCGAAGACAGCCTGGCCTGGTACATTCAGGGCGCCAACGACCTAAAGGATCCGGACGTGTTCGTGTACAAGGCCGTGGACACCAAGACCGGCCAGACCGTGGGGCACATTTCGCTGGGCAGCATCAGCCAGCGCGACAAGTCGGCGCGCATCACGCGGGTGCTGGTGGGCAACACCTGCGAGCGGGGCAAGGGCGTGTGCAAAGGCATGATCCGGGCCCTGCTGCGCATCGGCTTCGAGGAGCTGCACCTGCACCGTATCAGCCTGGGCGTCTACGACTTCAACCATGCCGCCATCAAGTGCTACCTGAAGTGCGGCTTCCAGCAGGAAGGCGTGCTGCGCGACGTGGTGCGCCACGGCGAGGAGTACTGGAGCCTGGTGGAAATGGGCATTCTGGAGGACGAGTGGCGGCAGCAGCAGGCGGCCAAAGCCCAGCCCACGCCCCCGGCCGAATAAGCCACTTCCGCCGCCTGAGCCGCCTCGTCGAAAGCCGGTGGCTGATCAGGCTAATACGCGCTCGAAGCGCTGCTCCCCACTTGCGTCGAGGCCTTGGGGCTGCCAGCCGGCGACCTGGTAGAAGTGCTCGGCGCGGGTACCCGGCTCCGTGGTCAGGTGCAAATCGGGCAGGCCTTGGGCGGCGCACCAGCTCAGCATCGCGTCGTGCAGCCGGCGGCCGATGCCGCGGCCTTCCCAGTCGGGGTGCAGAAACAGCGCCCACACGCTGCGCGCCGCGGCATCGACGATGGCAAAGCCCACGATGCGGCCCGCAGCCTCGGCCACCCAGCCAGCCCCCCGGCGGCCGAGCATATCCTGGTAGTCGGCTTCGGTTACGCGGTCGGGGCGGCTCAGGCGGTTTTCGCGCACCGACACCCGCACCACGTGCATGCCGGCAATATCGGCCGCGGTGGCGCGGCGCAGGGTTACGGGCTGGTCGGCAGCGGTGGGGCGCATGGGCAGGCGCACTTCGGCCAGCATGCAGCGGGCGCTGCCGCCGCCCAGGGTTTCGATGGTGGGAATGCGCAGGGGCAGCAGCTCGGCGTGGGTTTCCAGCGTCTGCCGCTGCATCGGCGTGAGCACCTCGTAGGCACTCTGCGACATCACCAGCACGGCCCGGCCGTCGGCAGCGCGCAAAGCCAGCATGTTACCGGCGAAGCGCGCCACCTGCCCGAGCGTGATGGGCACGACGACGTGGCCCCCGGACCGCAGCGCGGCTTCCACGGCGGCCCGCTCGGCCGCGTCGACGATGCTTTCGCGGCAGAGCACGGCAAATCCTTCGCCCACGCACATCATCACGTTGGTGTGGTAAATGGCCTGCCCTTGGGCATCGGTGGCCCGGAACGCCACGGCCCGATAGCCCAGCTGCGCGGCAACATCCTGCAGCAGCCCGGCATCGGTGCGGGGCGAGAGGGCGGCGTAGGCCACGCGGGCGGCGTGGTCGAACACGAGGCTGCCGGTGCCTTCCAGAAACCGCCCCTGCTGCTCATGGCCCGACAAATCGATTACCTCACTTACCACGAATTCCCGGGCCAGGGCGGCGAGGATGTCGGGGCGGCGCTCGGCGCGGCGGTTGGGCGCGCACATGGGATACAGCAGCACGCGGCCGTCGGGGTGCAGGGTCAGCCAGTTGTTGGGAAACACCGCATCGGGCTTGGGCGGCTCGGCCGTGTCGTCGAACACCCGCACTTGCAGGCCGCGGCTTCGCAGCCGGGCTACCGCCTCGTCGAACTCGGCCTGGGCCTGCTGCTGCGCCGCGGCCCCCGCGAGGTCGGGCGGCAGTTGCTGAAAATGGTTGGAGGCCGCCGTTTCGGCGTTGAAGGCAAAGCGGGCGGGCCGCACCAGCAGAATGGTGGAGGCAGATGACATGGGCAGCAGCAGTTGGAGCCGGCAAGGTACAACGCGCGGGCGGTGCGGTCCGGCGGCCGTTTGGGTTGGGGTTTTGCCCTACCTTGGCCGTCTGAAACCCGCATTGCCGATGCCCACTCCCGAAGAGACTTTTGCCGCTATCGGCACCGCCCTGCCCGAGGCGCAGCCCGGTCAGCTGTTCGGCAAGCCCTGCTTCAAAGTCGGCGGCAGGACCTTCGTTTGCTTTTTCCAGCAGGCCATGGTGTTCAAGCTCGGCGACGAAGCCCACCGCGAGGCCCTGGCGCTAAACCAGGCTCAGCTGTTTGACCCCTCGGGCAAGGGCCGCCCCATGAAGGAATGGGTGCAGGTGCCCGCCGCCTACCGGGAGCAGTGGCCCGCGCTGGCCGCCGCTGCCCACGCCTACGCCCAGGAATAACCCCGGCAGCGGACAGTTGGCGGCTGACGAAACTTAACGGTATGGTAACACCCCGGCCTGAGCCGCGGGGCAGGGCGCCCTCGTATACGATTAGAGTTGGCACGCCTCCGCCGCCCGCGCCCAGCAGCCATTTTCCTGGCGGCCTCACGATGACCAAGCTGCCCGACCATGTTTTCCAACAATAGCTATAACCGCGCCGTGCGCCGCGCCGATGCCGTGTTGTACCTGCTCATGGCCCTGGCCGTGGGCTGCGCCCTGAGCTTCGTGCTGTAAAACGCCGCGCCCTGGCTTGCCCTGCCAACGGAGGACGCCGTAAGTTTGGGCGCTATGGTCCGAGAAATCCGCCCCTCCGATAACGCTCCCCGTTGGAAGCGCGCCGCCTACAGCGTCATTTTCGAGGCCGACACGCCCGCGGGGCGCCGCTTCGACATTGCCCTGTTCTGGACCATTCTGCTGAGCGTGCTGGTGGTGATGCTGGAGAGCGTGCAAACCATCAACCAGCAGTACGGCCCCTACCTGCGGGTAGTGGAGTGGTTCTTCACCGCCCTGTTCGCCCTCGAGTACCTGGCCCGGCTGGTGGTGGTGCGCCGCCCGCTGGCCTACGCCCTCAGTCCCCTGGGCATCGTCGATTTTCTGTCCATCGTGCCGGCGCTGGCGGCGCTGGTACTCAGCGGCAGCCGCTACCTGCTCATCATCCGCACGCTGCGGCTGCTGCGGGTGTTTCGCATCTTCAAGCTGGGGCACTTCGTGGGCGAAGGCGAATTTATCGTCACGGCCCTGCACGCGAGCCGCTTCAAGATTATGGTCTTCCTCTCGGCCGTGCTCACGCTGGTGGTGGTGGTGGGTGCGCTCATGTACGTGGTGGAGGGCGGGCAGAACGGCTTCACCAGCATCCCCAAAAGCATCTACTGGGCCGTGGTTACCATCACCACGGTAGGCTACGGCGACATCTCGCCCCACACTGTGCTGGGCCAGGGCCTGGCATCGGTGCTCATGATTCTGGGCTACGCCATCATTGCCGTGCCCACGGGCATTGTCACGGCTCAGATGGCGGCCAGCCGGAGCACACCCACCTACAAGCAGGTTATCTGCCACGTGTGCCAGGCCACCGACCACCGCCCCGATGCCGAATTCTGCTGGCGCTGCGGCGAGAAGCTCTGAGTCCTCAGTTTACCTGAAGCCGATCAGACTAGAAGCTCAGCCCCAGGTCGAAGCGGGCCACGCGGCGGCGCGGAGCGGGGCTGATGTCGCCATCGACCAGCCAGGAATAGCGGTACTCCAAACTCAGCAACGAGCGCCCAAACACGGCTACGGTGGCCCCGCCGCCGGCCGCGAAGCCCGAATTCTGGTCGCCCAAGTCGTTGACGTCGACCACCTCCGCCGCCGGCCGGTCAGAGCGCTTGATTTCCTGGTAGGAGTTGTGCCGCAGATTACGCTCGTACACGAAGCCGCCGTTGACAAACGGGGAAATCCGTCCGCGGTACAGAAACAGGTTGGCCAGCACGGCCGCCTGCAGCTGATTCGATTCGATATAGGTCACGCGGTCGACCGTGTAGGGTGCCCCGCCGGTGTACACGTTGCGGCCGGTAAACCGCACCTTGGTTTGCAGGTAGTTAAGCTCGACCTGGGCACCAAAGGGCGAACGGTTGCTAACCCGCACGAATACCCCGGCGAAGGGCCGCATTTCGTTGGTTTGCGGCTCGTTGCCGTAGCTGGCCGGAAAATCTTTGTACGTGGCCGAAGCCAGGCCCACTTTCACGCCCGGCCGGAAATACCAGCCCTGCGCGGGCTTTACGAGGCGGGTGCTGCTGCCGGGGTAGCGGCAGGGATTGTACTGCTGCAGCAGGCGGGTAACGGAACGATAGGCGTACGGGTAGTCGCGGTTGAACGTGGCCGAGCCCAGGTCGAGGGCCGCGCAGCCCTGCAGGGCGCGAATGTACTGCAGGCGGTAGGTTTTGGGGTCGAGTTCGAGCAGCCGGGCCGAGTCGGGCAGGGCCAGGTAGAAGCGCTTTTCGCCCGGTGCCTTCTCCCCCACGTACGCCTGCACCGGCCCTTCCACGATGGGCGCCACCAAACCCGGCTGGCCAGTGGCTGGCAGCACCGCGCTGCGGTAGGAAAGCTGTTTGCCGGTTCCGAAGCCCCGGATATCGGCCGGCTGGTAGCGCGTGGTTTTCTGCCCGTTGGGCTGAAACCGGACGCCGTTGCGGTAGTTTTTGCTGATCAGCCCCTGGCGAATCTGCCCGCGAAGGGTGTCGCCGTTGGTCAGGATCAGAAAATCGTTGGGCCGGTGCTGGGCCGAAGCCGCGGGAGCCAACCAAAGCAGAACCGGCAGCAGCACGGCTGCCCGGGGGTGAATAAAGCTAAGCATGATACAAATCAGCTAGGGGTTGAAGAAAAAAATACTGCCGTGCCGAGGCAGGGCTTCGCTTGAATTCAGTATCGGGTAAGGGCTCGGGCCGGGCTGGCCAGGCAGGTAATTGAGCCCGGCATGAACGTACAAATTATTATCAGAATAACCTCATGCGTCGGCGCAGGAATCTTGACCTGCCTGCCTCGCTTCCGTAACCGGCGCCGGGCTAACCTTTCGGCGGCCGGGGCGGTACACCGGCAGCGCGGCCGGGGTTAGGGGCCGGCTATTTACCATGCGAGAAACTTTGACGCATTTCCTGGAGCATTTTCCCGACATCGTCACCACCTTGGGTATTCTGGTGGGAGGCCTGGTGCTGGGGCTGGGGCTGAAGCTGGTGGTGTTTGGCCTGCTGCGTGCCTACAACCGCCACGAGGGCCGGCCCCTGTTTCAGTCGGTAGAAAAGCACCTGAGCTACGCCAGCGCCTTCTTTTTTCCGGTGCTGGTCATGTCGCTGCTGCTGCCGCTGGTGCCGCTGCCGCCGCGCCCCTTCGAGGTGCTGCGCCGCCTGACGGAAACGGCCCTCATCATTAGCTTTGCCTGGGGGCTGGTGCGCACGGTGAGCGTGGCGCAGGATTTGGTGCGGCACCATTATCAGCTGGAGCAGCCCAACAACCTGCGGGTGCGCAAGCTGTTCACCCAGCTGCAGTTCGTGCAGAAGCTGGTGGTGTCGCTCATCGTGTTCGTGGCCGTGGGCCTGGTGCTGATGAGCTTCGAGACGGTGCGGCGCCTGGGCACGGGCCTGCTTACCTCGGCGGGCATTGCTAGTGTCATCGTGGGCTTTGCCGCGCAGCGCTCCATCAGCAACCTGCTGGCCGGCTTTCAGATTGCCTTCACCCAGCCCATTCGCATCGACGACGTGCTGGTGGTGGAGGGTGAGTGGGGCCGGGTCGAGGAAATCACGTTCACCTACGTGGTGCTGCGCATCTGGGACGAGCGTCGACTGGTACTGCCGCTCAACTATTTCATCGAAAAGCCCTTTCAGAACTGGACGCGCAGCAGCGCCCAGCTGCTGGGAGCCGTGCACCTGCACACCGACTACACCCTGCCGGTGCCGGCCGTGCGCGCCGAGCTGCAGCGCATTGCCGCCGCTCACCCCCTCTGGGACGGGCGTGTGTGCGTGCTGCACGTCACCGACTCGAAGGAGCGCACCTTGGAGCTGCGGGCTTTGGTCAGCGCCACCGATGCCGGCAACGCCTGGGAGCTGCGCTGCGCCGTGCGCGAGCAGCTTATCGGCTTCATTCAGCAGCACTACCCCCACTGCCTGCCGCGCAACCGCACTGAAATGGTCGAGGGCGGCGGCCGCTTCGACCCAACGGCGGCCGGCTAAGTCCGCCGGAAACGAAAAAAGCAGCCTGCCGGGTGGCAGACTGCTTTTTGATGCTTGCGAAGTTCGGGCGAACTAGGCGCGGCGCACTTTAACGGCGCTCAGGCCTTTGCGGCCTTCCTCTACTTCGAACTCCACCTTGTCGTTGTCGCGGATTTCGTCGATGAGGCCGGTTACGTGAACGAATACGTCCTGACCGGTGGCGCTGTTGTTGATGAAGCCAAAGCCTTTGGTTTCATTGAAGAATTTTACGGTTCCTGTCTGCATGATTGCTAGGAAAAAGAGTGAAAACGAAGCAACTGACAGCGGAACTCTACTATAATCCAACGCGTGAATCGGTAGTAGTGACACGAGGCAACTTGCCTTAAAACGATGTAAACGTACGCCTTTTTTTCTGGGCAAGCCCGGGGGGCTGATTTGAAAGACCAAACATCCGAATACGTGGGGCTAACGGGCCGCCTCGGGGTTAAGTTCAACCGGCTCATTTTTACGGTCAATTTCCTTTGTGGCTGATGCTTACCCTGCTCAAATACTCAGCGGGTTGTCAAGCCGGCGCCCGGCTACAACTGCTTGGTAATCAGCAAACCACCGTAGGAATAGCCATTGGCGTTCAGGCCCTGAATGGGGGTAAACGACAGCCCGCTGCCCCCGCTGGCTTTGTGCAGCTGGGGTACGACCACGCCCACCGTAGCCCCCAGGGCGTAGCCCAGTAAATTGTCGGAGAGAAAATGTTTGCCGGCGGCAATGCGGGAGTAGCCCACGGCGGCGGGCACCAGCGCGGCTGCGCCCCACACGTAGGGCCGGGCGGGCGAGTCGGGGTGGAAATCGTGGAAGACCTTGGCGGCAAAAAACGTGGCGGTGGCGGTGTGCGCCGTGTGCCCGGCAAAAAACGAGTTGGTGGCAATCTTGCTGCGGCGCTTGTTTTCGGGGCCCTCGGTGCCGTACACGAAGGGCCGGTAGCGCGTGACCGAGCCCACGGTGAGGGTGAAGGCGGCGTCGGTGGCCAGCATGGTTTGCAGGTACAGGCCCATCACCTGCCCGTAGCGGCCCCGCACCTCGGGGTTTAGGGCCAGCACGCCCGGCACGGCGGCAATCGAGCCGTAGCAGAGGATGTCGCCGGCCAGCTGGGCCCGGTCGCTGTAGTTGCCGGCGGCAAACCGGTCGAACTTGGGCACGTCGTTTTTATTCAGGGCGGCCAGCTGGGTTTCGGTCAGGCCGCTTTTCTGCTGCACCAGGTACAGCCCCAGCCCGCTGAGTACGCCCAGGCCCGCCGTTACGGGGGCATCGACGGCGAAGCGGGTGCGGTAGGGCGAAGGGGCCTGCTGGGCCCGCGCCGGGGTGGTGGGCGCCGCGCTCAGCAGCAGCGCGCCGCCCACCAGAAGAGTATGAAAAGGCTTCATCGGGAAGGAGGTCAAGAATGCGGCTCAAACGCGGAACTGTTGAGCTTGGTTGGCCTGCGTTGCTTTCGGGCCGGCTTCCCCTCTGCTGCTGAGCTGGTTTACCCGTTCAGGCGGTCCACTTCCACGAAGGAGCGCAGCAAGTCCAGCAGCCCCTCGTCGAGCGCGGGCAGGTGGGCGTCCAGAAAGTCGGAGCGGTAGGGATTCACGTAGCCGGCCAGGCGGGCGTAGTTCTCGCCCGAGAGCGGCTGGAAGCCCATCGACCAGTCGGCGAACAGGCGCCGGGGAATGGGGCCGTCGGCCAGGGTCATCACCCGGGTATGGCGGTGGTCGGCGCGGATGCGGCCGTAAATCAGCTGCACGGCCGCTTCCTCGCCCTCCAGCACCTGCACGAAGCTGTCGTGACCGTAGAGCAGCAGGCCGGTGATGCCCAGGCGGTAGTTGTTGGCCCGCGCCTGCTCGAGCAGAAACGTCAGGTCAGCGGGCGTGGGCAGCCCCACGGCGGTGCTTTGGTACACGATGTGGTGCATAACGGCCGAAGTAGATGAGAGCCGGGAATAAGCGTAGCTGGGGTAAGATAGCCCGCCCGCCCCGGTCGCGCAAGTTCGGCGGGTGCCGAATCGGCGGAGCTGAGCCAGGTAGATAAACGCCGACGGGCACCCCGGCTGAGCCGGGGTGCCCGTCGGGCCGGCTGCGGGGCGGCACTTAAATCTTGTAGGCCCGCACCGAGTCCACGTCGAAGAAGTACACCACGCTCTCAATCGGGTCGAACACGTAGTCGGGCGTGCGGTTTTCGACCTCGGCCTGGCCTTCGATTTTGCCGGTGGCCTTGTTCACCTTCACCACTTTAAAGCGCCCGGGCTGCTCCTTGTCGGCCTTGGTGAGAATGAGGTGGTACTGCTGCGCGGTGGCCTTGCCGGCCGCCGGGCCCACCTCGGGGCCGCCCACCTCGAAGCTGCGCTGCACCGCCGACCAGGTTTGCCGGGCGGGCCGGCGGGCCGGCGCCTTATCGGCCGAAGCCGCGGGCACGTCGGGGGTGGCCGCGCCGGTGTTGCCCACGATGGCGCCTACCTTAAGCGTGGGCGGAGCAAAGTACTGGTTGTAGACCACCTTGCCGTTCAAATCGATTTTGGCCATCGACTGGGCGCCGAGCACGGCAATGCCGTCGTCGTGCACTTCTAGCTCCACCACCTCGTCGTCGAGCAGCTTGATGGGCAGCTTGTTCTTTAGGTAGAGCTTTTCCTCGCCCTTCATCATGTTCACCCGGCCCACGTAGCCCTTGGCGTAGAAGTACACCTCGTCGCCCACCTTCAGGCGCGACTTGCCTGCCGGGTCGTAGTACTTGGTGCGGCCGGTCGAGGCGAAGGTCTGGGCGTTGAAGAAGTCGACCACCGAGGCGTTGAGCATGCCCACGCCCGCGGCGGTGGTGAACAGCAGGCCGCAGTCGCCGCTGCTGGCCTTCAGGCTGCGCTCGGCTTTCACTTTCAGGGTGCTCAGCTCCAGCTGCTTCACGGCCGAGGCGTCGCTGACCAGAAACAGGCTGTTGCCCACCACTTCCATGGCGCCCGCGTTTTCGATTTCCAGCACCGTCGACTTCACTTCCTGGCAGGTGTTCTTGTTGTACACGCTCAGGGCCAGCTCCTTGTCCTTGCGCTGCGACTTGCCGATGACCAGCTGATCCTTGCCGGCGTTGCGGTACATCACCACGGGGCTGAGCAGCTCCCGCTCGCCGGTAATCTGCCCGGTTTTCAGGTTCACGCTGGTCAGGTAACCGTCCTTGAGCACGCACACCTGCCCGGACAGGCCGGCTTCGAACACCTCGAAGCTGGGCTCGGTGGGCGGCAGCAGCTCGCTCACCTTGTAGGAGCGTTTCAGGGCCACGTTGTGCAGCAGCTGGCCCGTGGCCGCGTCGAGCACCGACACGCCGAAGCCCGAAACGATGGCCAGCCGGTGGTCGGCCAGGGGCAGCACCTTCAGGGCGGCGGCGCGGCCGTCGGCAATGCGCACCTCGGCCACGCGGGCGCCGTTGTGCCGGTTGAGCACCAGGGCGCGGGTGCCCGCGTCGGCAGCCTCCCACACCACTACGTTGGCAGCGGCCACCACGCGGGTATCGACCGCCGTGCCGGCCTGGGGCTTGTACACGACCTGCCCGGTGAGGGCGTTCAGAATAACCGACTGTGGGCCCTCGGCGGGCGCGGCCTGCACCTGCAGCAGCGGACTGGTGCCGAGCAGGTTGGCGGTTTTGGTTTTCTCCACCTTGGTCATCCACAGCTGCTTGCCCGAGCTTTTGTCGAGGCACATCACGAAGTCGGCCTTGAGGATGAGCAGGTTGCCGTCGGGGCTCACGTACTTCTGCGGGGCGGGGCCGTTGCCCAGGCGCGTCCACACTTCCTGGCCCGGGGCGGTGTCGACGGCCGCGGCGCGCGTCCACTTGAAAGGCTTGGCCGGCGCTGCGGCTGCTGCGGGGGCGGGCGCCACCGGAGCCGGGGCTACCGGCTCGGCCGCGGCTACTGCTGGCGCGGGTTCGGCCGGCGCGGCGTCGGGCGTGGCCACTGCGGCCGGGCCAGCCGCCGGCGCGGCAGTAGTTTCGGCGGCCACCACCGGTTGGCTTTCCGCCACCGGGGCTGGCAGCGAAGCAGTAGCGGCACTACTCGCATCGGGAGCTGCGGCCGCGGCCACGACCGGCGCAGCCGCTACCGGCTCGGCCGCCGGGGCCACTGACTCAGCTGCCGGAGCAGCCGCTGCGGGCGCGGCGGCTACGGCCGGCGGCGCGGCCGCCGGGGCCGGGCTTGCCACTGCCGGAACCGCCGGAGCAGCAGTAGCCGCGGCCGCGGCGGTTTCGGCCACGTTGAATTTCTCGCGGCGGCCCTTTTCGTAGATGATCATCCACACCTCGGCCTTGCGCACGTTGTAGATGGGCCCGTCCTGAAAGTCGAAGAGGCGGTACTTGATGTGCTCGTCGGTAATCTCGACCACCTTGGTGCTCAGCTCCGACTTGTCGTTTTTGATGATGATGTCCTGGGCCTGAGCCTGGCCGGCAGCAGCCAGGCCCAGGCTCAGCGTGGCGGCGCGCAGCAAACGGGCCGGCCGAAAGCGGGCGGCCGCGGCGGCATCTGACAAGCCGGAAGAGTGGGAAGTGTAACGGTGCAGCATAGGCTACGGCGGTGTGCGTGCGAGGGCGGGAAGCAGGTAATCAATCAGACGCTGAATGTAAGTATTTCTACAAGGACGCGTCTTTGCATAATACAAAGTAAGGTAAAATAAAGGCTCTGCGCAAGCCTCACCCCGGCCGCCGCGGCCGGCAGGTTTCAACCGCCCAGAAGGCTTTCCGACCCGCAACCCGCCCTGGCACCGAAGCGGGCCACAACCTTCGGGCGGGCGCAGTGGTAGTAGCTGGACTTTGGCCGCCCGACCCAACGATGGCCTTCTTCCCACCTCCAATCCCGTTGCATGAACCTTGCTTCTACTGCCGGCCTGGCTGAAGATAAAACTGCCCCTGCTTTTTCACCGACTACCGTAGTGCTGGCCGGTGCTACCGGCGCGCTGGGCCGGCGCATCGCGCAGCACCTGCGGCAGCGCGGCGCCACCGTGCGGGCCCTGGTACGCCCGGGCAGCAGCCAGCATCCCGCAGCCACGGAGTTGCGGGCCCTGGGCGTCGAGTTGGTGGAAGTGAGCTACGCCAGCGTGGCCGAAATGGCCCGGGCCTGTGCGGGCGCCGGCTGCGTGGTGTCGGCGCTGTCGGGGCTGCGCGAGGTGATAGTGGAAGCCCAGCGCCGCCTGCTGCTGGCGGCCGTGGCGGCCGGGGTGCCACGCTTCATTCCGTCCGACTACTGCATCGACTACACCAAGCTGCCGAAGGGCACAAACCGCAACCTGGATTTGCGCCGAGAGTTTCAGAAACGGCTCGACCAAGCGCCCATTCGGGCTACTTCCATCCTCAATGGCATGTTTACCGACCTGCTCACGGGGCAGGCACCGGTGGTCTTGTTCGGCCCGCGGCGGGTGCTGTACTGGGGAGACGCCGACCAGCCGCTGGACTTCACCACCATGGACGATACGGCCAACTTCACCGCTGCCGCGGCCCTCGACCCCACTACGCCCCGCTTTCTGCGGGTGGCCGGCGAGGTCGTCAGCGTCCGGGGGCTGCGGGAGGCAGCGGAGGCGGCTACGGGCCAGGAGTTCAAGCTTCTGCGCCCCGGCGGCCTGGCCGCGTTCGGTCTGCTCATCCGGCTAACCAAGGCACTGACGCCGCCCAGCAACGAGGTATTTCCGGCCTGGCAGGGCATGCAGTACCTGCATAATATGTTCACCGGCCGCCCCAAGCTCTACCCGCTCGACAACGCCCGCTACCCCGACATTCGCTGGACGCCGGTGCGCGAGGTGCTGGCCGCGGGCAAGCCCGACTAAGCTAGCGCGTCGCTTCGAGGCAAGCCACCAAAGGTCCGATCAGCCCTGCCCGGGTTTACTGACGCATGAGCTGCTGGCGCTGGAGCAGGCCGTGCGGGCCGCTCACCTCTACTACGTACACGCCGGCCGGCCAGGCTACGGCTTCAGGCAGACTGACGCGGGTTGTGCCGGCTTCCAGTTCCCGGAGCAGCTTTACCTGCCCCAAAGCGTTGCGCACGCGCAGTTGCCGGGAGGCGCCATCCGCTGCCGGCAGCTGCACCTGCAGCGCTTCGCCCGGGGGCAGCGGGTTGGGAAAGGCCGTCAGCGTCGGGTCAGCGCCCGCCGTTCGGTGCACGCTCACGATGGCCGAGGTGGTGGCGCTGCCGTCGCGGTCGACCAGGCGCAGGCGGTAGTGGTTGGTGCCGGGGCGCGGGGCTGCGTCGCGGAAGGTATACTGCCGGGGCGTGCTGCCGTTGGTAGCGGGTACGCGGCCCAGGGGCTGGAAGCTGGCCTCCCCCTCACCGCGGCGCTGCACCTCGAAGTAGTCGGCGTCCTGCTCGCTAGCCGTGGTCCAGCGCAGCAGGGGCTGGCCGCCCACCTCCTGCCCGTCGAACGCGCTTAAGGTGACGGGCAGCGGCCCGGCAGCCGTCAGCACGATGGTAGTAGCCGACAGCGCGGGCAGGGTGTAGGTGAACTGATTGCCCGCCAGGCCCGTCACGGCCGGCCGGCTCACGACGCTGGGGCCGCTCTGGTCGAAGCCCCAGGCCGCCCCGGCCACGTAGGCAGTGCCGCTGGCAAGCGTGAAGCTGCCCTGCACCGGCTGGCTGGCTTTGTTGAGCACCACCAGCGTGAGGCGCCGCTCGTCGCTGCCGCTGATGGCGGCGTACACCGAGGTGTTGGGAATATCGGAAGTGGTAGCGGCCACGGCCGTGCTGCCGAAGGTGCTGCCCGCGCCGTCGTAGTTGGTGTAGAGCTGGAAGGCGGGCGAAATGTAGGTGGCCGTGGAGCCGGGGTTGTACATCTTCCACCAACTGGCGTGGTGCACGCCGTACTTGCCGAAGATGCCCAGCACGTCGGCCTGGGCAATGCCGCCGGAAATGTCGTCGTCGCCGCCGAAGGCGTACTCCGAGATGCTGAGCTTGGTGTCCGGGTAGTAGGCGTCGATGGACTGCTGCAGGCGCGGAATGATGGGCAGGTAGTTGGTCAGAAACCAGGGCTCGTTGGCAATCCAGCTGTTTTCCTGGTAGCCGGGCTGCCAGAGCGTGCGCGGGGCCTGCAGGCGCGCCTGCCGGTCGAGCGCGGTGTTAGCGGTGGTCAGGCATACGCGGTTGGTGCCCACGGCCTCGGGGTAGTAGTGCACGTCGAGGGCGTCGAGCAGGCGCAGGCCGGCGGTATTGGAAGCCTGGCGCAGCCGGTCGAGGTAGTAGTCGACAAACCACGCGTAGCCGCCGATCTGGCTGCCGTAGTCGGGGGCGTTTTGCAGGCTGAAATAGTCGCTGAATCCGTAGAGCACCCCGCCGTAGATCTGGGCCGAGGGGTCGACGGCCTTCACCGCCAGGGCCGCGTCGTGCGACTTGGTCACCACCTCCTGCATGGTGGCCGCGGCCGGGTGCAGGCGGCTGTGGTTTTCGGCCCACAGGCCCGGCTCGTTGTCGAGAAAGTAGGCCGCCACGCCGCCGCTGGCGGTGGTGCCGTGCTGCTGCACCAGGTAGTTGACTTCCTCGTCGACGTATACGGCGTTGTCGTTCACGTCTGGAGCAAGGGTAAAGGGCGCGTTTTTACGGAACACCACGGGCTTCCAGCGCCCCGATGGGGCCGTTTGGGCCACCGTCACGGTGCTGCCCGACTTATCGGCGGCCACGTAGCCAGCCAGCGGCAGGGTAAGCAGGGCTGCCTGGCCCTTGCTGCGGGCCGTTTGGTAGAACTGCGACAGGGCCCGGCCGGGCAGGTTGCAGTCGGACGCCGAGAGGCCGCCGCAGAGGTAGCTGTCGTTTTGGTGGTTGTAATCGGCGCCGGCGTGGGAGGCGTTGTTTTCCCAGTTGTAGCCCGTGAGGCGGTTGCCGCCCAGGCGCACGGAGCCGTAGCGGTCGGCGTCGCGCAGGGGCTCGTTGGTGCCGTAAATCAGCGGGCTGATGGGCCGGCGGCCGGCCGCGCCGGTGTTAACGGTGAAGCTGACGGCCAGTTGGGCCCAGGCGGGCGCGGCAGTTCCGCCCAGCGCGAGCAGCAGGGTCAGGGGTAAGCAGGGTTTCATAGCGGGCAGAGAGAAGGAAGCGCGGCCTACCTCTTCGCCAGCCGGGGCAACGCAGCCTTGCTGCCTGCCCGGCCACCAACGGAGGCGGGTAAGGCGGCAAAATAGCCGCTGCCGGCCGCACCACGGAGGGCGCTGCCACCCCGCCACCCCGCGGCCGCCGGCCCTAACCCGATGATGTGATGCCGCCTAACAACTGCCTGCCCGCGCAATTCCGGCAGATACCGAGGCAGTTTTCAGCTCCTCCCACGCCGGCAACCACCTCTTGCCTGGCAGCCTGAGCCGCCGGCTTACCACATGTTTATGCGATGCAGCGGCGGCGGGCGGTTTGGCTTACCTGGCCAGCAGCTTCCAGTTGAAGCTGATGCCCTTGGCTGCGTCGGGAATGAGGTCGACCTGGCCGCGCTTGTCGGTGGGCGGCGCGGGTGGCTGGTAAAGCTGAACGCGGCCGTCGGCCGCTACGATACCCAGGTTCTGGTAGGCAATGAACACGTGCACCTGGTCGCCGGGCCGGGCCGCGCGCATAATGGGGCGCAGGTCGGCCTGGGGCTGGCGCAGGTTGAAGGTGGGCAGCACGGGGCGGCCGTTGCGCACCAGGGTGTACTCGGCGTTGCGGAAGCGGAAGGCGGCCGCGCCGGGGCACTCGGGGTTGGGCACCACCTGCAGCGTTATCAGCCCCTGCATGGGGGCGCCGGCGGCAGGCACTACCTCGCCGCCGGGCAGCACTACCTGCACAAGGGCCGGCGGACAGGAAGGTTGAGCAAGGGCCCCGCAGGAGGAGGCCAGCCCGAGAGGCAGCAGCAGGTGCTTCAGCATGAGAGTGCGGTTGAGCGGATCAAATTGGTCATGGATTGCTTATGCGCCCCGGGCACGCCAAGCTACCGCGGGGCAACTGGTATTGGGCAGTCATTGAGCATGGTCAACGTGGCAACGAGCCTGGGTAGTATGACACGCAGCCGGGCGGGCCTATGCAGGGGCCACTGATGAGTGCGCCGGCCGGATGCAGGAAGCTTTTTATTGCCTTGATTGCCCGCTGGCCAAAGCAGGCCCGGCAGCTTCCGCTTACTTCAGTTTTTGCTTATATTCAGGATGTGATATGTATGGGCGGCGAGGACCTGGGGTTACTGTGCCCCGCTGCCGCCCGTTGGTGCTGTGCTGTTGCCGCCGGGGCGCCGGCTTGTTGCCGCTGCTCCAGGCCTTTTCCCTGCCGCTCCGCGGTCCTCTGTCCTACTGGACCCGGTTGCACTTGCCATTCCTGGTTTGCGGCCCCGGCGTAGCGACGGTTCCGCATTGGGCGCCGCCGGACCGTGGCTCTTTCTTACTTCCAGCCCCCAACCCATGCTTACCGAAGAACTCATTGCCGAACCCCGGCTCAGCGTGCGGGGTCGGATCATCCGGCAGCAGGATGCCGATTACGATACCGCGCGCAAGGTATACAACGGCATGATCGACAAACACCCGGCCCTGATTGTGCAGTGCGTGGACGTAGCCGACGTGATTGAGGCCGTGAACTTCGCCCGCGACAACGACGTGCTGGTGGCTATCCGGGGCGGTGGCCACAGCGGCGCGGGCATGGCCATATGCGACGGCGGCATGGTCATCGATCTGAGCTTGATGCGGCGCGTGTACGTGGACCCCGCGGCCCGCACCGCCTTAGTGGATGGCGGCTGCCTGCTCGGCGACATCGACCACGCCACCCACGCCTTTGGCCTGGCCCTGCCCAGCGGCATCATCTCCTCCACCGGCATCGGCGGCATCACGCTCGGCGGCGGGCTGGGCCACCTCAGCCGCCGCTACGGCCTCACCATCGACCACCTGCTGGAAGCCGACGTGGTGCTGGCCGACGGCCGCTACGTAAAAGCCTCGGCCAGCCAGAACTCCGATCTGTTCTGGGCTTTGCGCGGCGGCGGCGGCAACTTCGGCGTGGTCACCTCCTTCCGGTTCCGGCTGGAGCAGGTGAGCACGGTGTACGGCGGCCCCATGCTCTGGCATCCCCAGGACACGGCCACGGTACTGCGCTGGTACCGCCGCTTTATTCAGACGGCACCCGAATCCATCAACGGGTTCTTTGCCTTTCTGAGCGTGCCGCCCGGACCACCTTTCCCCGAGGCCCTGCACGGGCACACCATGTGCGGCATCGTGTGGAACTACGTGGGGCCCCCGGCCGAGGCGGAGCAAACCTTTGAAGACCTGCTGCGGGAGCTGCCGCCCCCGGCCCTGAGTTTGGTGGGTCCGCTGCCGCTGCCGGCGCTGCAAAGCATGTTTGACGCCCTCTACGTGTCGGGGCTGCACCGCTGGTATTGGAAAACCGACTTTTTCCGGGAGCTCAACGACGAGGCAATCGACGCGCACCTGCGCTTTGGCCTGCACCTGCCCTCCCCCTCGTCGACCATGCACCTCTACCCCATCAACGGCAAGGTAGCCCAGGTGCCCAGCGACGCCACGGCCTGGGGTTTCCGCGACATGACCTGGGCCATGGTGATTGTGGGCGTCGACCCCGATGCGCGCAACGACGAGCTGCTGACGGCCTGGGCCCGCGACTACTGGGCGGCCCTGCATCCCCACGCGGCCGGGGGCGGCTACGTCAATTTCATGATGGACGAAGGCCCCGAACGGGTGAAAACCACTTACGGCGCCAACTACGAGCGGCTGGTGAGCATCAAGAACAAGTACGACCCGGACAACCTGTTCCGCGTCAACCAGAACATTCGGCCGACCAAGCACGGACACGTCCTGACTTAACAACCCTGATGGCGGCCCCGTGGCCGGAAGCGCCGCCCCAACCAGCGGGGCGGCGTTTTGCGGGCCGGCCTCGGGAGCTCCGCGGGCGAGAAGCCGGGGCGCCTCCGGGGGCAAAGCCGGGAGGCAAACGGCGGCGGATGCGAGCAACCAAATTTTTATTGACCGCATTTACTTTGAAGTTCAAAGTTCTTTCTATTACTTCGCATCATCTTACCACCTCGGCGAATTCTGCCGGTCCCGGCGCGCCACGCGGCGGTTGACCGGAGCGCTGGGACGCCGAGGATTCACCGGACTTCTTCCATCAACCAACCTCCTTACCGCCATGACCCTGCGTCGCCCAAACTTCGTTCGCCCCGCGCTGATAACCGCCTGCATCCTGCTGATACCCCTGGTAGCCATGCAATTCACCCAGGAAGTCAACTGGACCTTTTCCGACTTCGTGATTATGGGCGCGCTGATCTTCGGCACGGGCTTGGCTTTTGAGCTGCTGCTGAGCCAGGGCGGCTCGGTGACTTACCGCATGGGCGCCCTGCTGGCCGTAGCGGCCGGGTTCCTGTCGGTGTGGGTCAATCTGGCCGTGGGCATCATTGGCAGCGGCCCCAACCCGGCCAACCTGCTGCTGGGCGCGCCGTTCGTAGTTGCCATTGTGGGGGCCATGATGGTGCGGCTGCGGGCGTCGGGCCTGGCCCTGGCCATGCTGGCGGCGGGCCTGGTGCAGTTTCTGGCCCCGCTGGTGGCGCTGCTGTTCTGGAAGCCCGAGTTCAACCTGGACGTGACGCGGGGCCTGTGGGGCAACCTGATTTTCGTGGCGCTGTGGCTGCTCTCGGCCTGGCTGTTCCGGCAGGCTGCCGGCCCCAGCCGCCCGGCCCAGTCGAATGCCCACGCGGCGTAGCGCCACCCTCAGCTGCCCGGCGTAGCTCGCCGCCGCGTACCGTACACCCACGTTTCAGCCCCGGCCTGCCGACATTCCCATGCCGGCAGGCCGGGGCTTTTTCTGGCCGGTCTGGGCTCAGCGGCCCAACGACTTCAGGTACTCGGCCGGGATGGGCAGGCCCCGCAGCCCGTTGGTGAGGCCGTAGAGAATGAGCAGCGCCACCACCACGCCCAGGCCACCCAGGCCAAGGGCCTGCCGGCGGGCGGCTTGCTCGCCAAACCGCGCGCTGCCTTTGCGGTAGTGCACGCCGGCCAGGTGCCCAAACACGGCCAGCACGGCCAGTAGGTAGTAGGGCACGAAAAACAGGCTGAACGGGAAGGTGTTGATGCCCGCCGCGCCAAAGTACAGGTTGGTATCGAGCCCGAAGTACAGCCGGCCGGTGAGTACAGCGCCCGTGTGCACCAGCAGAAAAAACGCCAGGTACAGCCCCGAATACACCTGCAGCCGCTCGGCCCGGCCGCGGGCCCCGACGCGCCGGCTGCGCGCCAGCCGAATGCCCGTGAACACCTGCCCCGCCACGGCCAGCAGCAGTGCGCCTTCCACCACCGGGTGGCGGTACACCGTGCGCAGAAGCTGCATCAGCCCCAGGTGGGCCGTTGCCCCGGCCAGGGCCGCGAGATGGTTGAGCAGGTGCACCAAAATGAACCCGGCCAGGAGCAGCCCCGACCAGTAATGAACCGTAACGACAGCGCGGGGCATGCAAGCAGTGGTTGGTGAGCGGGCAATATTACCACCAAACGATATTCCGCCCGGCGTCGCTTGCCTTCGGGGCGCCAGCCCAGGTCCCGCCTGAGGGGCAGAGGGAAGCTAAGGTCAAGTCCTGCGCGCCTCGGGCGAAGCCTCTCTACCGACTGACCCAACAAAGCGGCAGAGATGCTCCGCGGAACCCAGCAGGGCAGACCGGGAGCTTTGCGCAACCACTGGCCCGGCTTTGCCACCGCCCGCCGCACCGATTTGGGCAGCCGGAGGCAGGGGGGCCTACTCCGGCTGGGCGGGCTGAAACCAGCGCTTATAAGCCGGGGCCACCAGCCGCTGCCACGCGGGGTGGCGCTTGAGGTAGCTGGTCACGAAGGGGCACAGGGGAATCAGCGGCTGCTGGCGCCGCTCGATTTCGGCCAGCACTTTCTCCACCAGGGCGGTGCCTACCCCCTGCCCTTCCAGCTGCCCCGGCACTTCGGTGTGAAACAAAGCCAGGCCCCCGTCCCGCTCGCCGTACTCCACGAAGGCGGTGCTGTGGTTCACGGTCAGCTCGAAGCGGTGGCCGCCGCGGTTGTCGATGAGGGGAAGATCCTGGAGTTCGGGTTTCATGCAGGTGCAGGGTGAGTAAACGGGTAGCCAGCGAAGCTCGATGGGCTAAATGTAGTACCAGCCGCGGCGCCACGCCAGCTCGTTAGCAGAATCGTGACCTGTAACCTTGCGGTTTGGTCCGTGTTCACTTACCCAACGCCCGCAGCTCCCGGCTTGCCCTGCTGAGGCACTAGCTGCGCTTCCGGGGCCGGGACTGAATTGGGGTTTCGGTAGCGGCTTGTTGCAGATACGGCCTGACGTCCACCAATTGGTATTCGGGCGAGCATTGCAGGAAGTAGTTGAGCAGCCCGGCATGCCCAGCGCCAATAATGAGCAGTACCCGGTCGCCGGGGCGAATGGGCAGGCGCTGCACGTTGCGCAGGATGCGCAAGTTGCGGCTGTACCAGCGCGAGGTTTCAAAATCCACCCCCGTATTGCTCTGCGGCGTTTCCTCGTATTTGAAGCCGCCCACCAGGTAGGCGCCCTGCTTGTGCAGCAGATTGGCCGGCTCGTTAAGCTTCGTCAGGGCTGCTACCAGTCCCGCCCGCGCCGGCAGCAGGTCCTCGGCCGCGTACAGGGCTTTGTAGCGGCGCTCCAGCGCCGAATCGGGGTTGTGTTCCAGAAACCGCTCGAAGCGCCGGACCCGGGCCGTGTCGTTGAACAGCTGCAACAGTTCGGGGTAATAGCGACCCTCGGCATCGACGCCCCACACCCGGGGCAGGCCGAGCTGCCGGGCCAGCCGGAAGCCCAGCTGCTCCCGCTCGTCGCGGCGCAGCGCGTGCCGCCCGGCCACATACGCCCGGTACAACGAGTCGTAGCGCGGCTGCCGGGCGGGCTCCGCCTCGATCAGCACGTGGGTGGGCCGGAAGCGGGCCAGCGCATCGGTGAGGCGGGCCAGCTCGGCCTGGTGGCGTGGGGCCAGCACATCCACCTGGTCGGCCCGATCAATCTGGTGCTGGTCAAGGTTGGGGTAGGCGAAGTGAAACGTGCCGAGCGTCATCACCTGAATGGGGGCCGGTTGGGCAGCCAGGGAAAGCGGGCCAAGGGTGGCCAGCAGCAATCCAACGAGTTGTCGGGCGAGGTTCTTCATAGCGGGCCAGATGTACCCGGCGCCTTAACCGTTGTCTTATCACATGAATAGGGGATGCCGGCGCGGCCCGCCCAGCCCACCCGGACCGGGCGAAACTGCCCCCCCCCTCATGCCGGGCCTGTGCGCGGTATGAGGGGCTTTTCCGGGTCAAGGCCAATGGCAGCGTTACCAGCCGCCGGCCCGTCCGCTCTTTTACAGCTTGATGCCCTGCGCCTGCATGGCTTGCTCCTGCTGGGCCTGGTTGGCCAGGAACTCGGCGTGCTGCTCGGGCGTGCGCTCGGTGCCGAGGCGCTGCAGCTGCGCCTGCACCTGCTCGGCCGGCAAGTCGTTGCAGTAAATCGGCCCGCCGGGCTGCTGCCGCCACGATTCGCGCAGGCTGCCCGCGTCAACGGCATCGTAGCCCAGCTCTTCTACCAGCTGCATGACTTTCTGCTTGGCGGCGGCATCGTCGGAGGCCACGGGCAGGGCTATGCGGCCGGGCGTACCGGCGGGCTTCCCTGGCTGGGCGAGGTGGTCGGCGAGAATGTTGTTGAATATCTTCACCACGGGGCGGCCCAGGTGCTGCTGCACCCACTCGCTCTCGGTCAGGTCGCCGGTTTCCAGCTCGGGCAGCTGCCCGTCGCGCAGCAGCGGGTAGTAGTTGCTGGTGTCGATGACGGGCACCTCCCGGGGCACACCGGCCAGCAGGTTCTGGGGCAGGTCGGGAATGTTCTTGAGCGGGATGGTCACCACCACGAGGTCGGTGCCGCGGCGGGCGGCTTCCTCGGCCGTCACGGCCTGGGCGCCCGTTTTCTGCGCCACGTCTTTGAGGGTTTCGGGCCCTCGGGAGTTGGCAATGAATACCTGATGGCCGAGGTCCGTCAGCCGTACGGCCAGCGCGCTGCCGATGTGGCCCGCGCCAATGATTCCAATGTTCATGGTTGGGAAGGGTTACTGGGTGTGTGCGCCGGCACTGCGCCGCCGCAGGTTGGTAAACAGCGGCGGCGGGGAATTGCTTTTTTAGGCGCTGTGGGCAGGTGCTTCGGTGTAGAGTCAGCCGGAATTTGTCACCCTAATTGGGATTGTCATGCTGAGCGCAGCCGAAGCATCTCTCCCGCTTCGTTCGATGCCATTCAACGAAGCGGGAGAGATGCTTCGACAGGCTCAGCATGACGGTCTTGATTTGGACCCTAGTCTTATTCGACCCGGCATTCTGACTCAGTCTGTCGTGGTGCCGGGCTTGCTAGCCCCCCAGGTCGGTGGGAGCCCGCCCGGGCTGCCCCGCCCAACGCACCAGCGCCCGGCCTCCGCGAGGGGAGCCGGGCGCTGCTATCAGGCCAATAGGAGTAAGTAGGATAAGGTCGGGCGACAAAACGGGCGGGGGCCGGCGGGCGGCCCGGCGCTAGGCCACGGGCAGGGGCTTCACCGGGGCGGTTTTGGGCGCGGGCTGGTGCTGGTTGAAGTACTGCCGGTCGAAGTACGTGAGGGCCTCGGCGGGGTGCTCGTCGAAGTCGAGGCCGAGCTGGCGGGCGTTGCGCGAGAGCTGCCGGGTGAGCAGGGCGCGCTCGGCGCGGGAGCCCACCCGGGCGTCGGCCTGCACTTTTTTCTGGCCGCTCTGGGTGGCCAGGGCCGCCAGCAGGGCGGCGCGGTGCCCGGCGTAGGTGGTCTTGAAATCGGCGTCGAAGCCGGCGCCCAGGTCGGTGAGGGCCTGGTCGAAGCGCTCCAGCAGGCCGGGCCACTCGGCGCGGCCGGCCTTGTGGTACTCGGTGGCGCCGCGGGGGTAGAAGCGCAGGCGTTGGGCCTCGTCCTTGATGCGGAAAAGCACGTACTCGCGCCCCGGGCCGGTGAGCCAGTCCACCAGGGCCTCTTCGGCCGCGCCCAGCGTGAGGGTGTGGCCCTTGCCGGTGCTCAGGCCGGTGCCCGCGTCGCTGCGCTGCCCGAAGTAGGCCAGGTAGCGGGCCTCGGTGGCGGCAATGAGGGCGGTGAAACGGCCGCCCGTGTTGCCCTTGCGCAGGCGCTCCAGGTGGTCCCGCGTACCCGCTTCCAGGTCCTGGAAGCTGATGACGTCGTCGGCGAACCAGTCGCCAAAGATTTTGTCGAACGACAACATAAGAATGGTAGGTTAAAGAAGGTTGAACTTCCTTCTATCTACTATTCTTATTTGATTTATCCAACCAAAAAACTTCCGAAGGCCGAAGAAAGGTTTCCCAGGCCCTCCCAAGTTTCTGGGATGCCCCAGGAAAGGTTTCCCGGGCCACCCCAGGTTTCTGGGAGGCATAAAAAAAGGTTTCCCAGGCCATCCGAAGTTTCTGGGGAGGCCTGGGAAAGGTTTCCTGAGGCACCCCAAGTTTCTGCGAAGGCCCGGGAAAGGTTTCCCGGGCCTTCCCAAGTTTCTCGGCAGGCTTAGGAAAGGTTTCCTGGGGTTTCGAGGGTTTTTGGGATGAGGTGGTGCGGCCAGAACGAGCAACGCCGCCGGAGCGGGGCTCGGGCGGCGTTGTTGATGGTTTGCCAATGACAGGGCTAATAACTACTGGTTCAGGCCCTCAAAAGACAATTTTAATGTAAGCACAAGTTGCAATAGCCAGCCTTACTTACAATCGATTATTAAATGTGCAACACTTTAAAAAAGCTTCCAGATACATCAACTTGACCGAATATCATTTCAAAAAAATGATTATCTGGCTTTCTACGTTCCACCTCATGTACAAATCTATTATACGCACTATAAAGCTCATCTTCCTCACCCACAAAAGCAATAATTAATATAATTTTATTAAAGTTATTCCTACTAACTTCATAATATGCTTTACTAAAAACATCATTTACCATCATTGATATCGACGAACGTTTTGTAAGTAACTTTATTTCGACACCAATTTTTTCATCCGGATTAAAAAAAATCAAATCAGGAAATTCAGACCCACGACCAGAAGCCTGAAAAAATCTTGAGAAATTATTCATAGCCCAATCCTTAGCAATTTTAAAAGATAATTTTCTCTCAATAACACTAATTTGTTTAGTAGTTTTTTCAGAATATCTTCTCATAGTATCACTTATAGATGTATCAACAAAGCTAAGGTTATGAAACTCGATATCATCACTTGAATTCTCTTCCACTTCTACTTCTTTCACAGCAGTTTTATCAGCACTAAACATATCTAGCAGTTCTGAAAGCTTCATTATATGAAATGAATTCCCATTAGTTTTTTTTCTAAACTCTGATATTAATTCAAAGCGAGGATACAGAGTCTGGCCTTCACTCCTATGATACCAGTCAGTTTTTTCTTCTCCAGAGACAAATACAACATCGACATTTCGTTTTTCAGCAATATCAAGTATAGTTAACCAAATCAATAAATCTCCAATACCATCGTCATCCTTCCCGCCATCCTTGTATCCCGGGGGTATCTTATGGAGGTATCTTCTCTCTAATTCTTTCTTTACAACTTCTTCCTCCATTACTAAATCAACTACTACATTTTCGTTAAAAAGCTCACTATACACTTCACTTACAGGATCGTTCCAAGTCCACGACTTGATTCCATCTATAACTTTATTCACCTTCTTGATATATTCTTTAAATAGATCATTGATCTGTTCTTCAACCTCAATAACCTCTTTATAATCACCGTTATCAGATAACAGAGGATACACTGCCCCAAAACTTACTTTATTCTTTTTTCTATTCAATTGCTGGAAAAGCTCTTTTATTTTCTCAGGTCTATTATTTGCAAACTCTCTTGCAACCTGCCCAGGAACAACAAGTCTACCCTGGGATATCAAAAGGCTGTAAACTTTCTTGATTTCATTAATACTTTTTTGACTAGCCAAATATGGCAGCAACAAAGCATTTGTATCTACCACAAATACACAATTATTTTTTACCGCAGAAAGTGGCTTTAAAGAAACAGAGAATACATCCTTTGCATCTGGATATATTCTATTAGCAACAAAAACGTCATTGAATTTTGTCGACATATCAAAGAAATTTAGATCTTCAAAAACAGAACTATCTAGGAATCTTCGCCCCGCGCTCCTGGGCTACCTGCTGGGCCAGCTCGTAGCCGGCGTCGGCGTGGCGGAAGACGCCCATGCCGGGGTCGGTGGTGAGCACGCGGCGCAGGCGCTCGGCTTTTTCGGGGGTGCCGGTGGCTACTATCACCATGCCGGAGTGGGTGCTGTTGCCGATGCCCACGCCGCCGCCGTTGTGCAGGCTCACCCAGTCGGCGCCGGAGGCCGTGTTGGCCAGGGCGTTGAGCAGGGGCCAGTCGGCTACGGCATCGGAGCCGTCCTTCATGCCCTCGGTTTCGCGGTTGGGCGAGGCCACCGAGCCGCAGTCGAGGTGGTCCCGGCCGATGACGATGGGGGCCGATACTTCGCCGCGGGCCACCAGGTCGTTGATGACCAGGCCGAACTTTTCCCGCTCGCCGTAGCCCAGCCAGCACACACGGGCGGGCAGGCCGATGAAGGGCACCTTGGCCTGGGCCTTCTCAATCCAGCGGGCCAGCATCTTGTTGTCGGGAAAGGTTTCGAGCAGGGCGCGGTCGATGCGCAGGATGTCCTGCGGGTCGCCGCTGAGGGCCGCCCAGCGGAAAGGGCCTTTGCCCTCGCAGAACAGCGGGCGGATGTAGCCGGGCACGAAGCCGGGGTAGAGGAACTGCCCGTTTTCGTCGCGCACCCGCAGCCCGCCTTTTTCGGCCTGCCCGCGCAGGTTGTTGCCGTAATCGAGGGCCACGGCCCCGCCGGCCTGCATGTCGATGATGGCCTGGCAGTGCTTCACGATGGAAGCCAGCGCCTCGCGCTTAAACTCCTCGGGGTTGTCTTTGCGCAGCTGCAATACCTGGTCGATGTCGCCCTCGGGAATGTAGTCCATCAGGTCGTGGGCCGAGGTCTGGTCCGTCACGATGTCGGCCTTGTAACCCCGCGCCAGCAGCTCGGGCAGCACGGTGGCGGCGTTGCCGGTGAGGCCGATGCTCCAGCCTTTGCGCTCGGCTTTGTACTGGGCCATCAGCTCCAGAGCGTGGTCCAGGTCGCGGGCCTGCTCGTCGACATAGCCTTCGCGTACCTTCTGCTTCACGCGGGCGTCGATGGGCTCGATGACCAGACACACGCCGTCGTTCATGGTCACGGCCAGCGGCTGCGCGCCCGACATGCCGCCCAGGCCAGCGGTGATGGTGACGGTGCCGGCCAGCGTGCCGCCGAAGTGCTTGTCGGCCACGGCGGCGAAGGTTTCGTAGGTGCCCTGCAGTATGCCCTGGGTGGCAATGTAAATCCAGGAGCCGGCCGTCATTTGCCCGTACATCATCAACCCCATGCGGTCCAGCTCGTCGAAGTACTCCTGGGTGCTCCAAGCGGGGACGATGTTCGAGTTGGCAATGAGCACCCGCGGGGCGTGGGCCCAGGTGCGCAGCACGCCCACCGCCTTGCCCGACTGCACCAGCAGGGTTTCGTCGGCTTCCAGCTCCTTGAGGCTCTTGACGATGGTCTGGTACTCCTTCCAGTTGCGGGCCGCGCGGCCGGCGCCGCCGTACACAATCAGCTCGTCGTACACCAAGCTCACCGCGGGGTCGAGGTTGTTTTCGAGCATGCGCAGAGCCGCTTCGGCCTCCCAGGTTTTGCAGCGCAGCGTGGCGCCGTGCTGGGCCTTCACCGTTTCGGCGGGCTTGTACTCGTAGAACATGGGCCGCTGGGCGTTTTTGCCGGTGGCCGAGGATTGGGAGGTGGCTTCGAGGTTGAGTTCGGGAGTGTCGAGCGCGGAGTGCGACATGGTCGGGGCGGGGAAATCGGGGTTGGGGTGGAGCGGCGAATATAGCGTTTTCGGCGCGTGGCAGTGGGCTTTTTCCCGGCCTTTACCCCCGTTTCTGGCAACGATGCAGCCAGCCCCCTCCTGCCGCCCGCTGCGGCACGCCGCAAGCTCGACATTACTTTTATCACATTCGCCTGGCGTATTGCCGAGGTAAAACGAATATGTTCTTTTTTTTCTCCAATCGACGGGTTACCTCCGTATGAGGCCGGTATAAAGCGGCTGACCGGGCTTTTCCGGCCCCAAATCCACTCATCCTCACCCTTTCCAACCAACACCATGAAAAAGGTTCTGTTTATGGCCCTGGCGGCCGCCTCGTTCACCCTTGCCTCCTGCGGCAACAACAACCAGGAAGGCGGCGCCGGCGGCACCGGCACCGAAACCGGCACCGATGCCACGGGCTCGATGGATGCCAGCGGCACCGACGCCGGCATGAGCACCGACACCACCATGAGCGGCACCGGCTCCGACATGGGCGGCTCTGATATGGGCGGTACCGGCAGCACCACTTCGGGCACCATGACCGGCGGCAGCACGGCCGGCACTACTACCGGCAGCACGGCCGGCACGGGCACTGGCACTACCGCTGGTACGGGCACGGGCACCACGGCCGGCATGGGCAGCACCGCCGGCGGCACCACCGCGGGCGGCTCCACTACCACAGGCACCGGCTCGACGGCCGGCGGCACCGGTACTACGGGCACCACCGGCACCACCGGCGGCCGCTAAGACGGCTTTTCCGACTTAAGCAGGAAAGCTCCCCGACGTTCGGGGAGCTTTTTTCATGCCCGCCCGGATAGCCGGGCTCAGCGGCGCAATACGGCCGGCTATCCGGGCGGTCGGCATTTGCGTACTCCCTGCTACACCATACCGACCGTCCCACATGAACCAGGTAGCCGCTGGCGTAACCCAGCTTCAGATTCAACGCTTCGTCAACGTGTACTTCGTGGAGTCGGCCAACCCCGGCGAGTGGGTGCTCGTGGATACGGGTTTGCCCGGCTCCGAGCAGGCCATCATTGCCGCCGCCAACCAGCTGTTTTACCCCGGCACCCACCCCACGGCCATTCTGCTCACCCACGGGCACATGGACCACGCCGGCTCGGCCCGTGCCCTGGCCGAGCACTGGCAGGTGCCCGTGCTGGCCCACCCGCTGGAGTTGCCCTTCCTGACCGGCCGTGCCGTGTACCCGCCCGCCGACCCCACCGTGGACGGCGGCGGCTCCCTGGCTTTCGTGGCCCGCTTTTTCCCGCCGCAGTCGTTCCAGCTCACCGACGTGGTGCAGCCCCTGGCGACTACTGACAATGACGTGCCCTACCTGCCGGGCTGGCGCTGGCTGCCCGTGCCCGGCCACGCGCCCGGCCAGGTAGCGCTGTTCCGCGAAGCCGACCGCACCCTGCTCGGCGCCGATGCCTTTGCCACGGCCAACCACGAGTCGGTGCCGGCCCTGCTGCTGCAGCGGCCCCAGATCAGCGTGGCCGGGGCGCCCTTCAACTACAACTGGCCGCAGGTGCAGGAATCGGTGCAGCGACTGGCCGCGCTGCAGCCCCAGGCCATCGGCTGCGGGCACGGGCCGGTTATCAGCGGCCCCGCAGCGGCGGCCGGCCTGCAGGCCCTGGCCGACAACTTTCCTATGCCCGCCCACGGCCGCTACGTAGCCGAGCCCGCCCGCCTCGACGAAGCAGGCGTGAGCTACCTGCCTCCCGCCCCGCCCGATGCGCTGCCCCGCCAGGCCGCGCTGGTGGCGGTGGGCGCCGGGGCCCTGCTGGCGGCCGGAGCCCTGGCCTACTTCTGGAACCGGCCCCGGCCCAGCCACGGCTCGGCCCGCAAGCGGCGCCCCCGCGGCCCCTACCGCTTCAACGAGGACCCCGAGAACCCCTTCCCGGCCTATCCCTACAAGGAAGTGTACTTCTAGCCGATAGCGGCGGGCCGGCGCCCGGTTAAATACCAACGGGCCGCCCCGGCAATTGCCGGGGCGGCCCGTACTTGTTTATGTGTGCAGAAAGGAATGTACGGATTATTTACCGGCCCGGCTGACGTTGACCCCGCCGTTGGTGGTAACGGCCCGCACCGGCGCCCCGCCCCGGCCCAGGTTCACGGCCACTTCCCGCCCGATGGTGCCCTGCACGGTGGTGGGAAAGTCGGTGTGAATGGGGCCGCGCTGGGTGCTGGTGAACAGCTGCGCCGAGTACTCCTGGGGCAGCTTCCAGTTGATGCCGCCGTTGGTGGTGGCCACGTCCAGGCCCTTGCCCTCCCACTTCTTGCCGGTAAGGGTGATGTTGAGGCCCCCGTTGTGGGTTTTGCCGCGCACGTCGCCGCCGTCGCCGCTGATGTTGACCCCGCCGTTCCGCGCCTCAAAGGTCACCGGCCCGCGCACGTTCTGCAGGCTGATGCCGCCGTTGTGGGTGGTCAGCTCCAGGGCCTGCTTTTCGGGCACAAAGATTTCGTAGCTCACTGCGTAGCCGCCCTCGCTCATGGCGTAGCCGTCGTTTTGGCCCGAGCCGTCGGGGCCGGCCCCGCGCAGGGTGTTTTGGTCGAGGCCAACTTTGATTTGCGCGGCGGTGGCTTTGGCTCCGGCTTCGTCGCGGCCCCAGGCCTGCACCCGGGCCCGCACCCGGATTTCGTTGCCGTCGTAGCCCTTCACCGTGATGCCGCCGTTGCGCAGGCCGTCTACCTTAAGCGGGCCGTTCTTGATGGCGGGCAGCGTCAGGTCGCGGGTTTCGCAGTAGCGCTTCTGGCCCGACTTGCCCCACTGGCTTTCGTCGCAGCTGGAAGTGAAAACGGGGGCCGACTGGGCCGCGGCGGAAAGCGAGGCCGCGCCGAGCAGCAGGGCGGTGAGCAGGTGTTTCATAGCGTCAGAAAGGGTTGGAGTGGAATCTTGGGGCACTGACAAGCGCCGGATTCCGAGGGCTGCATCTTCAACGAATTTTTTCGTACGTTCAAATCAGCCTATTCGGCCTGCCCCGTAGTTCCATCCGGCCAAACGCTCAGCCCGCCGCTATTCCGGCCGGGGCAGCGCGGCGGCCAGGCCCGTCAGAAAAGCCGTGACGATGGTGGCGCCCAGTCGCGCCGTCATGGCGTCGCGGTCGTACACGGGGTTGAACTCGACCACCTCGAAGAGCCGGACACTCTCGTGCTTACCGGCCAGAAATGCCGCCTCCACGGCCTGCCGGGGCGTAAATCCGTCGCTGCTGGGCGCCGACACGGCCGGCGCGAAAGCCTGGGCCACGGCGTCGATGTCGAAGCTCACGAAAGCGGGTGCGCCCGCCCGGTGCAGGGCGCGCTCCATAAACAGCGGCATGCCATCCTGCTGCACGTGGGCCAGCGGTACGATGGTGGCCCGCTGCTGGTGCAGAAACTGCACGTCGTCGTAGGTATTGAGGTTGGAGTGCAGCCCCAGCTCGGTGAAGCGCCCACCGGCCACCACGTTTTCGCGCAGCAGCTTGCCGTAGGGCGTGCCGCTGCCCAGGTCGCGGCGGTCTTTCACGTCGGCGTGGGCGTCGAGGTTGATGCCGCCCACCGGCTGCCGGCCCGTGGCGTCGAACAGGCCGCGCACGGTGCTGTAGGTGCCGTCGTGGGAGCCGCCGAGCACCACCACCCGCGGGTACTGGCGCAGCAGCTCGCCCAGCCGCTCGCGAATGCGCTGGTGGTGGGCGGCGTGGTCGTAGGGCTCGGGGCCGCTTACGTCGCCCGCGTCGGCAATGCGCAGGTGGTCGAGGCGCACGTCGTGCTCCAGGTTGTAGGTTTTGTGGTAGCGGCGCAGCTCGCGGCGCAGGGCGGCGGGCGCGCCCACGGCGCCGGCGCGGCCGCCCTCGAGCACCGTACCGTGGTCGAGGGGCAGCCCCACGAGGCAGACGTCGGCTTCGGGCAGCTCGGCGGCGGGGCGAATCAGTTCGCGCAGGAAAGTGGGCATGGCGGGCAAGGTCGGGGAAAGAAAGCCCAAAGCAACGCGCCCCGGCCGAATCCGGCAAACCCGGGCTAGCTTTACCGGCGCCGTCGGCCGGGTTGGCCGCGGCCCGCTCCCGCCATGCTTTTCGTACTGCTGTCTTTTCTGAGCGCCCTCCCGGCCCTGCTCGCCCCGCTTCCGCTGCCGGTTTCCAGCCGGCCCGACCAGTTTGCGGCGCAGCAGGCGCCGGCCGCCTCGTTTTTCACTACGTACACCTACACCTCCTACGCCATTTTCGACCAGGGCAGCGGGCAGGAGCCCCTGTACGCCAGCGGCGTGGGCGGCACGCTCACCCTGCGGCCTGACGGCAGCTACGCCAAGCGCCTGCAGCTCACCAACGGCGGCGGCCCGGTCAGCTTCGCCCAGGACGGGCGCTTCAGCTTCCGCGGCGACCAGATCAGCTTCAGCTACACCGATGGCAAAGGCCAGCCCCGCACCGACCAGGGCACGTTCCGCCTCGACCCCAAAAAAGGGCTGCTGGTACTCACCATTCAGGGCTTTCCGGCCGGCAACAAGGGCGTGTATACCCTCACCGCCGCCGGCCGCCGACCCTGAGCCGCCGGGCAGCTCCAGTCCCGCCCGGGCCGCCTACCCAAGGTAAAACGCCGGTTTGCGGGCCCAGAAGCTCCGGCAGGAGGAAGTTCCAACGGCTTGCCCTTGGCGCGGCTTTCGGCTAACTTGCGGCCCCTTTGGCCCCTGCCCCGCGCCGGGCCGCCACTTTACTCATTCACTCAATTACTCATTCACAGATAGATGGGACGCGCGTTTGAATTCCGCAAAGGCCGCAAAATGAAGCGCTGGGACCGGATGTCGAAGGACTTCACCCGCATCGGCCGGGAAATCGTCATTGCCGTGAAGGAAGGCGGCTCGAACCCCGACACCAACTCGCGCCTGCGCACGGCCATGCAGAACGCCAAGGGCGTGAACATGCCCAAGGACCGCGTGGAAGCCGCCATCAAGCGCGCCAGCTCGAAGGAAGAAGGCAACTACACCGAGGTGGTGTACGAGGGCTACGCGCCCCACGGCGTGGCCATTGTGGTGGAAACCGCCACCGACAACCCCACCCGCACCGTGGCCAACGTGCGCATGTACTTCAACCGCGGCAACGGCGCCCTGGGCACGGCCGGCTCCTCCGACTTCACTTTTACCCGCAAGGGCGTGTTCAAGCTGGCCGCCGAGGGCCTCGACCGCGACGAGTTGGAGCTGGAGCTCATCGACTTCGGCGCCGACGACATCTACGAGGACTCCGAAGAAGACGAGCAGGGCCACGTGAAGCACTTCATCGTGGTGGAAACCGCCTTCAGCGACTTCGGCCAGATGCAGAAAGCCCTGGAGCAGAAAAACCTGAACGTCATCAGTGCCCAGCTGCAGCGCATTCCCAACACCACGGTGCACCTGGAAGGCGAGCAGCTGGAGGAGGTAATGAACCTGATCGAGAAGTTCGAGGACGACGACGACGTGCAGGCCGTGTACCACACCCTGGGCTAAGCATTTCGGCTTGCACCGGCGAGCATAAACGCGGGCTGCTCCTGGTGGGGCCGCCCGCGTTTGCGTTTACCTTGAACCGGATGTCGGGCCTGGGCCTTCTCTTGTCTACCGATGAAAATAGTACTTACGGCCCTGCTTTGGCTCGGCAGCCTTCCCCTCCTCGCGCAGCAAGCCGAGCTGAGCGCCCTGCTCAACCACCACAACGTCCCCGGCTTGCAGCTTGTCTTCCGCAAAGGGGGCGAAACCAGGCAGTATAGCCTGGGCTTGCGCCAGGCCGGAACTACCGAGGCGCTGACCGCTACCACCCCCATGCAGGCGGCTTCGCTGAGCAAAGTGGTATTGGCCTACCTCACCCTGCGCCTGCACGACCGCGGCCTGATCGACCTGGACAGGCCGCTGCTGGATTACGCGCCGTACCCGCGGCTGGGCGCCCAGCCGCGCGCCGCAGTTATCAGCGCCCGCATGGTGCTGACGCACGCCAGCGGCCTGCCGAACTGGGCCGATAACCCGCTGGCGCCAACGTGGAAAACCTCGGCGCTGCGGCTGAAGTATGCCCCTGACAGCTGCTGGAATTACTCCGGCGAAGGCTTCGTGTGGCTGCAACGGACGCTGGAGCACCTTACCGGCCAGTCCTTGCCGACGCTGGCGCAGACGGAGGTATTTGGCCCGCTGAAAATGACTACCAGCAGCTTCGTGTGGCGCGAGTTCTTCGGGCGCACCGCTAGCTTCGGCCACGACTCCGGCGGCCAGCCCACGGAAATCCGGCAGTTCCAGGAGGCCAACGCCGGCTACAGCCTGCTTACCACGGCCGCCGACTACAGCCGGTTGGTGCAGGCGCTCATGCTCGGCCGGGGCCTTAGGCCCGCCACGGCACGGCTGCTCACCACGGCTGCCAACCCGGCCAACCGCTGCGGCCGGGGCCCCACTCCCACCGACGCGTACATTGCCTGGGGCTACGGCGTGGGTCTGGCTTCCACCAGCGCCGGCCCGGCCCTGTGGCACTGGGGCGACAACGGCGACTTCCAAGCCTTTTTCATGGCCGTTCCGGCGCAGAAAATGAGCTTGGTGTTCTTCACCAACAGCGCCAACGGCCTCAAGCTGACCGATGAGCTGCTGCGCCAATTCTTCGGCCCGGGCCAGTACTGGGCCACCGATTGGCTGGCGGCGGAAAAATAGCGTTCCGGTCCTCAATGATCCTGTTGCAGGCCGCGCTGAATAAGGCAGCCTGCTCGATTTTTTTGCAGCTACCCGGCCCGCTGCCTGATTCTCCGCCGGCCCGGCCAGTGCGCACATGGCTTTGCGGCCCGGGTGGATAACAGCCGCCGGGACACTCGACTACCCCAAAGCACAGCGGGCCGGCGCACTTGCGTACGCCGGCCCGCTGGCTGATTCATGCTACCCTGCGGGCTAGTCCTGCAGCTCGATGCGCGTAAACTTGCTGGCTTTGCTGGTGACCAAGCGCGCCAGGTACAGCCCCTTGCGCAGCTGGCCCTTGGCAAACTCGTACTGGTACACCTGCCCGGCGCGGCCCGATCCTTCGGCTATCACGGCCACCACCAGGCCCTGCATATTCACTACTTCGAGCCGGTAATTCCCGTCCTGCGGCAATTCAAAGGAAATAGTGGTGCGGGCGCCGGCGGGGTTGGGCGCGGCGGTGAGCCCGGCGGCGGCGGGCAACTCGCGGGTACTCGGCGCCAGCACGCCGCAGTCGCCGAGCTTGTCGCCGTGGCTTAGGTGCGCGGCCACGGCGTGCGCGTCGATGCACTGGGTGTTGCCCTTATGACACACCAGCACCTTGCTGTTGCGGTTGCCGCAGCGCACATCCAGTACGGTAATCGTTACCTGGGCCGTGGCCACGCAGCTGTTCACGTCGGTAGCCGTTACGGTAAAGGTGTAGGTACCGGCGGCGGTGGGCGTAAACACCGGGTTGGCAATGTTGGCATTGCTCAGGCCCGCTGCCGGCGACCAGCTGTAGGTGCTGATGTTGACGCCGCTGGCCTGGAGTTGAATGCTTTGCGGGCCGTAACCCAGGAAAATAGTACCCGGAGCGCCGCCGGTATACGCTCCCGCCGTTGGCGTAGCCGTAATCGTGGGCGGCACGCAAGCGTACAGCGGCGGCAGGTCGAAGGCTTCTACCTGGTCGAAGCGGCTGTTGGCCGAGCCTTGACTGGCGCTGAACCCCAGCCCGCGGCGGGCAAACACTTCCCAGATCAGTTTCTGGTTCGCGCCGCCGTAGTTCGCATTATCGGCCGCCAGAATAGCATCGCGGGCATCCACGAAGCCGGGGCCGCAGGGCTGCAGCTTCAGGCCGTCGATGATCAGTTGCATGGCTTTGTTGTTGCCGCCGGTGCCCGCGTACACATTCGGCTCGAAGCCGTAGCGGTCCACAAGCGCCCAGTTCAAATCCCAGAGCATGGTGGCCCACACAAAGCCCACGCCGTGGGGCCGGGACAGCGCCGGATCATTCGTATCGTCGTAGGTGTAGCCGTTGATGGCCATGTCGGTGCTGTAGGGCGCCGGCCGAATGCCGCGGCCGTTGGTGGGCTGGCTCAGGGCATACGTGCCGATGCCGCGCCGCTTGCCACCGGTGTCGCCCGCCTGCATGGTCAGCATCAGCCCAAACCAGTCGCTCCAGCCTTCGCCGCCCTGTTCGGCGTTGCTCAGGCAGCCCGTCACGTTCGGGCCGCCGGTGAGGCGGTTGCTGATGCCGTGGCCGTATTCGTGGGCGATGATGCCGTTGTCCAGGTCGCCGTCCAGCTCGATGCCGCTGCTGGTGGTCCACAGGTACATCTGCATGCGGGGGCGGGCGCCGTCGGCGGGCGTGAAGAAGTTGGCGTTGTTGCGGGTGGTGGGGTCGTTGCGGTCGTCCTGGGCCTCGGCGCGCACGTCGTCGGCCCCGAGGCCGCCGCGCCCGTAGTTGTTGACCTGAAAGTTGCCGCTGGCTTCGTCAAAGCCGTACCGGTACCACACATCGTGCATGATGTTGTTCATGTAGAACAGGTTGGTAGTGGCCGCGTCGCGGTACGTTACCGGCTGCTGCGCGAAGTCGATGGGATAGTCGAACAGCAGCCCAGGCCCGGCGTTGGGGCTGTAATTGGTGCCCCCGCTGTTGTTATTGTTATCCGGGTCCTCGTAGGCGTGCACGTTGTTGCCCCGGGTGATGGTGAACTCGGCCCCGGCCGCGCCGTTGGTATCGTGCCAGCCGTAAAGTGAAGCCGTGGCGTCGGCCTGCGTCGCGCCGACATAGTTGCGCGGGCCGTGGCTGGGGCTTTCGGCCGGCAGCGCGAATACGTTATAGGCGTTGTCGGCCGGCGCCGCGTAGGGCACTAGGGGGGCTGCCGTCCGGGGCGCCAGCAGCTGTTTGTAGCCGGCAAAAGCCCCTACTGATTCGGCGACGTCGAACTCGCAATGCGTAACCAGGTCATCCTGGTCGAGCACTTCGCCGCTGCTGGCGTCCAGCCGGATGTTCCAGGCATTCAGGGCGTCGAGCTTGTAGATAAACACCTCCCAGGCCAGCAGCAGGCTGCCATCGGACCGTGGCTGATACACCAGCCGGGCCGTAATGGGCTCCAGGGCAATGCCGCCGGTGCCGAACCGGGTAAACCGCTCGGCGTCGCCGCTGCTGACGCTGGCCTGGAGCGTTTCCCGCAAACTCAGGTTCAGGTGCCGGGCTGCGGCGGCCACGGCCTGCTTGGCGTCCATCACCCGCAGCGGCTTGTTGGCCTTGCGGGCAATGCCCCGGTAAAAGCGGTTGCCCACGCTCACCACCTTGGCCTCGCCCTGCATGTTTACCGTGCTGATGGCCCCGTGGATGGGAATGCCGCGGTAGCGCTGCTGCAGATACAGGTGGCGCATACCGTTGTGCGCCGTGCGGGTTTCGCTGCTCACCGTCAGGTCGCTTAAATCTTCGTCGCTGACTTGCAGCTGCTGCTTGTGCTCCCGCAAATGTTCCAGGGCGGCCTGGGGCACCGGTTTTGGGGCGGCAGCCCGGTTTTGACTGGTGGCGGTGAGGGTGCCCAGCATTAGGGCTACCAGCAGCACCGGCCGGCGCAGAAGGGGTATGGGGTGTAACATGATAACGGAGTTTGGTGTAGTGGAATGTATATGATTAATATTTAATATTCGAATAGTACTATATATTATACAACCATACTTACATTATGCCAGACCTCGTCAGCAACAGCGGGAAGTTTGGGCCCTGACCCCGCAGCCGGGCTCACGGCGCCGCAACGCAGCGCAGCCACCACCCGCAGCACCCGTTCCGGCCCGCCTGCGCCCCGCGTCAGCTCCCCCGGCGCCCGAACTTCGGCCCCGGGCGTTGGAAGCTATCCGGCAATGACCTAGGTTTAACCCATTGCCTACTCCTCGCCTCACGGATCATGCTCCTTTCCCGTTTCCTGGCCGGCGGGCTGCTGGCCGCCAGCCTGCTTGCCCCGGCCTGCACCTCGCACTCGCCGGAAACCCCGGCCGCCGCGGCCGTGCCCGCCAGCTACTTCGCCGGCGACACCGCCCGCGTGAAAACCGGCGGCGTGCAGATGATTCCCATCAGCACCCCCAAGGGCACTTTTAAGGTCTGGACCAAGCGCGTGGGCCACAACCCGCGCATCCGCCTGCTGCTGCTCAACGGCGGCCCCGGCGCCACCCACGAGTACTTCGAGTGCCTGGAGAGCTTCCTGCCCCGGGAAGGCATCGAGTTCATTTACTACGACCAGCTCGGCTGCGGCAACTCCGACAACCCCAAGGACACCAGCATGTGGAGCCTGCCCCGCTACGTGGAGGAAGTGGAGCAGGTGCGCCAGGCCCTCCGGCTCGACAAGGACAATTTCTACCTGCTGGGCCACAGCTGGGGCGGCATCCTGGCCGCCGAGTACGCCCTCAAGTACCAGCAGCACCTCAAAGGCCTCGTCATTTCCAACATGATGATGAGCGTGCCCGCCTATGGCCGCTACGCCGACGAGGTGCTGGCCCCGCAGCTCAGGCCCGAGGTGCTGCGCGAAATCCGCCAGATCGAAGCGCGTAAGGACTTCCAGAACCCGCGCTACATGGAGCTGCTGCTGCCCAACTTCTACGTCGAGCACATCCTGCGCCTGCCCCTCGACCAGTGGCCCGAACCGGTGAACCGCTCCTTCGCCAAAATGAACCAGAGCCTGTACGTAACCATGCAGGGGCCCAGCGAATTCGGCGTAGCCGGCAAGCTGCTGGGCTGGGACCGAACCGCCGACCTGCCCAAGCTCGCCGTGCCCGTGCTCAGCATCGGCGGCAAGCACGACACCATGGACCCCGCGCACATGCGCATGGTGGCCGACAAGGTGCAAAACGGCACGGCCCTCATCTGCCCCCGCGGCAGCCACATGAGCTTCTATGACGATCAGCCAACCTACATGCGCGGTCTTATCAAGTTCCTCAAGGGCGTTGACCGGGGCGAAAAGGAAGTGGCGCTGTAGATGCCTCAAGCCCCGCTTGCGACGAGTAGTGCCACTAACCGATCGGGCATCCCGGAAAATCTTGCCGTTTTGCTACTCAACCAATAGGAGTAAAACACGCACTAACTGGATAAATACCTGACTAGCGAGGCAAAACGCCCTTCGGCTATTGCCAAACACTATTCGGCAACGAAAAAACACCCTTCGACCAGCGCCAAACACCTCTTGCCAGTCATAAAACACCTTTTGGCTGTCGCAAAACACCTTTCGCGGGCCACAAAACACCTTTCGGCAACCACGAAGCACTCCCCGTCAGCCGCAAAACACTTTGCGCCTAACGCAAAACACCCCTTGGCGCCCGCAAACCTCCTTTCGCCGAGTCCAGCCCCTTCGGCGCTTCTGAACTGATCTTTCGCCGCAACCCTCCGCGCCCCGCTTGTCTGTCCACTGGTCTACCCATTCTCCCATGCGGCTCCCCTACTACCCCGATGCGGCCATTCTGGTGCTGCGGCTTTTCCTGAGCAGCGTGCTGGTGTACGGCGTACTTGACAACATCGTGAGTGCGGAGCGCATGCTGGAGTTTGAGCAGTTTCTGACCCAGCACCGGTTTCCCCTGCCGCCGCTGGCCGCCCGGCTGTCGGTGTACGCCCAGTTTGCCTGCGGCCTGTTGCTGGGCCTGGGCCTGTTTACCCGCCCCGCGGCCCTGGTAGTGGCCGTCAACTTCCTGGTGGCCCTGGGCATGGTGCACTGGGGCCTGCCGTTTTCGCAGAACGTAGCGCCGCTAGCCATGCTGCTGGGCAGCGTCTCGGTGGCCCTCAGCGGACCCGGCCGGTACTCGCTGGCCGCGCGCCTGGCCGCCGCCCGCCCGCGGGTGGCCTAACGGGTCCGGTGCCGCTGCGCGAGTAGCTCGCTTCCCGCGGCCCAACGGCCGGCGCGACCCGGCGTCCGGTTCTGGGTTATCTTTGCGGGCTGCCGACTCCTTTTCCGGGTCGGCAGCCTTTTTTAGACCATTATCCGGCCCAAATCCCTTACCCTGGCTCCCGGCATCAGCGGTCTGCTACCGCCCTAACCCACTTTCCCATGGCCACCCGTCTCAACAAATACATCAGCGAAAGCGGCGTTTGCTCGCGCCGCGAAGCCGACCGCTTCATCGAGCAGGGCGTGGTGTTCATCAACGGCCGCCGCGCCAGCATCGGCGACCAAGTCGAGCCCCACGACAAAGTCGTCGTCAACGGCAACCACATCGAGCCCCGCGCCGCCGAAGACGCCATCTACATTGCCTTCAACAAGCCCCCGGGCATCACCACCACCACCGAGCGGGGCGTCAAAGACAACATCATCCGCTACATCAAGCACTCGGAGCGCATCTTCCCCATCGGCCGCCTCGACAAGGACTCCCAGGGTCTGATTCTGCTCACGTCCAACGGCGACATCGTCAACAAGATCCTGCGCGCCGGCAACCAGCACGAGAAAGAATACATCGTGATGGTCGACAAGCCCATCACCGAGGCCTTTCTGGAAGGCATGCGCCAGGGCGTGCCCATGCTGGGTACCGTCACCCGCAAGTGCGAGGTGAAAAAGGAAACCGACTACATCTTCCGCATCACCCTGGTGCAGGGCCTGAACCGCCAGATTCGCCGCATGTGCGAGTTTTTCGGCTACGAAGTGGTGCAGCTCGAGCGCATCCGCATCATGCACCTCACGCTGAAAGGCCTGGGCGTGGGCGACTGGCGCGAGCTGACGGAAAAAGAGCTGGAAGGCCTGTTCGCCGCCATCGAAAGCTCCAGCGGCACCGCCGGCCGGCGGCGCCCCGGCGCGCGCAGCCCCCAAAAGCTGGCCAGCCAGGAATGGTTGAGCGAGGCTCCCCGCAGTCAGCCCGCCGCCCGCCCCGGCGGCGGGGTCCCGGCCAAACCCAAGGTGGCCGGCCGCGCCGCCGAAGCTGGTGCCAAAGGCCGCCAGCGCACCGCGCCCGCCAAGCCCAAGGCCTCCGCTACTCCCCGCGCCAAGCCCGCCGCGGGCGGCAAGGCCGGTGCCCCGCCCAAAAGCAAGCCCCAGCCCAAAGGCCGCCGCGGCGCGGGACGCTAGCTCTCGGCCGGCCTCACACGATGATGTGAGCAGCGAAAAACGGGGCAACGGTCGGGAGCCAGAAGGAATCTAAGCGCCAGAACGGGGAATGTATCCCCGCCCAACGCTTTTCTTCCTTTCGCTCCCGCAGCCATGCAAACCCAACTCCAGCAGCTTCAGCGCCAGCTTAATTACCTGAAAGCCTACGCTCTTACCAGCAGCCTGCTGCTGCTCTCGTTCACCTTATTCAGTCTCAGCTCCGCCCAGAAAGGCGTTATCCGGGTCAAAGGCATCGTGATTGAAGACGCGCAGGGCCGCGACCGAATTCTGATTGGGGCCCCTATTCCTGACTCACGTCAGCGCGTGCGCACCAACCCTGCCAAGGCGAAGCAGGCCTGGGCCGGGCGCCTGGGGGGCGAAAAGTACATGGCCAACTACGCCACCTACAACCACAGCGCCAACGGCATCGTGTTTCTCAACGAGCAGGGTTTCGACAAGGTAGTAGTGGGCGAAACCATGCCCGACCCCAACACGGGCAAGCGCCTGGTGAAGTCGGCGGGCATGACCTTCAACGATGACCGGGGCTTTGAGCGCGGCGGCGTGGGCGTATCGACCACCGCCGAGGGCAAGACCCGCGCCGTGCTGGGGGTAGACGACCAGGACGGGGAGGCCGTGCACCTGTTTGCGCTGGAAGACGGGACCAAGGGCCTGCGCATCGGCCACGCCCAAGGTCAGCTGTTTTTCGGCAAAACCGCCCCCCACAGCATGATCTTCGAGTCGGACCGGGAGCTGGCCGGGGCGGTAGCCGTCGACCAAACCGGCACGGTGCTCTGGCAGCAAAACACGCTGGTGGGCAAACCCTAAATACCGCCGGGCCGGCAGCTTTCCGCCCCGAGCGCTGCTGATTCGGAATATTAGCTTTCTTTCGGCCCCGCAAACCTTCTCCTGCTTTATGGCCCAGAAACCTTCCAACGCCTTTATTGCCGCCTCCTGGGTGGCCCTGCTCGCCGGCATGACGGCCTTCGTGGTGGGTTTGTGGAACGCGCAGATGGCGCTCAACGAAAAAGGCTACTACTTCACCGTGCTCATGTACGGGCTGTTTTCGGCCGTGTCGCTGCAGAAATCGGTGCGCGACCAGCTCGAGGGCATTGCCGTCACGCCCATTTACTACGGGCTGTGCTGGTTTTCCACCATCCTCACGCTGGTGCTGCTCACGGTGGGTTTGTGGAACGCCACGCTCGCGCCCAGCGAGAAGGGTTTCTACGCCATGTCCTTCCTGCTGAGCATGTTCGCCGCCATTGCCGTGCAGAAAAACACCCGCGACAGCCGCAGTCCCAACTCCCCGGCCGGTCCCGATCAGGCCCCCGCCAACTTTGATCGGTGATGCCTGATCTTGGGCAGGTGCCCGCCTGAAACGCGCCAGCCTCTTACCTTCGGCCCGCCCAAGCAGCCCCGCGCTGCCCCGGCGGGCCGTTTTCGTTGCCACGAACCAGCCCTTTCCCCGACCACAACCCCTCCCGCCGTTTATGCTCCGTACCGACTGGACGCTTGCCGAAGTACACGCCCTCTACCACCAACCCGTGCTCCAGCTCGTGGCCCAGGCCGCCGAGGTGCACCGCCAGCACCAAACCACAGGCGAAGTGCAGGTGTGTACCCTGCTGAGCGTGAAAACCGGCGGCTGCCCCGAAGACTGCGCCTACTGCCCCCAGGCCGCCCGCTACCACACCGGCGTGCAGGCCCACAAGCTGCTGCCCGACGCCGAGGTGCTGGCCGCTGCCCAACGCGCCAAAGACGCCGGCTCCACCCGCTTCTGCATGGGGGCCGCCTGGCGCGAAGTGCGCGACAACCGCGACTTCGACCGCGTGCTGAACATGGTGACGCAGGTAAACGACCTGGGTCTGGAAGTGTGCGCCACCCTGGGCATGGTCAACGAGTACCAGGCCGAGCGCCTGAAAGAGGCCGGCCTCTACGCCTACAACCACAACCTCGACACCAGCGAGGAGCACTACTCGGAAATCATCACCACCCGCACCTACGACGACCGCCTCGGCACCCTGGAAAACGTGCGCAAGGCCGGCCTCTCGGTGTGCTCGGGCGGCATCATCGGTCTGGGCGAAACCGACGAAGACCGGGTGAAGATGCTGCACACCCTGGCCACCCTGCCCCAGCACCCCGAGTCGGTGCCGGTGAATGCGCTGGTGCCGGTAGCGGGCACCCCCCTGGCCGAGCAGCCGCGGGTGAGCGTGTGGGAAATGCTGCGCATGGTTGCCACCGCCCGCATCCTGATGCCCGGCACGATGGTGCGCCTCTCGGCCGGCCGCCAGGAAATGCCCGTCACTGAGCAGGCCCTGTGCTTTCTGGCCGGCGCCAACTCCATCTTCTCGGGCGAAAAGCTGCTGACCACGCCCAACCCCGACTTCGACGCCGACCAGCAGATGTTTGCCCTGCTGGGCCTCACGCCCCGGCAGTCGTTTAAAAACCACGTGCCCGCAGGCGCCACCGTGCTGGCTGGCTGCGGGGCCTGAGTGAATGAGGCACCGGGCGCTTTGCCAGGCCACCACGTATGGACCGGCAGCGTTGTCCCATCCCGGCCCCCAACTACCCGGCAACAGCTCACTCACCCATTCACTCATTCACTCACTCCGCCATTGCCCGCCTCCATGGATATTTCCTTCGAGCTGAACCTGGACTTTGAATACGCCGAGGCTTTGCGCCAGCAGCACGGCTCCCTCGCCGCCCAGGAGCTGATAACCGACCTGGAAGACCAGATCGGTGCCGACGTCAACCGCGTGTACCAGCGCCACGGCGTGCTGCCTGCCGTGGGCGACCGGGTGGAGGTTGACGAGCAGTGGGTGGTGGTCAGCGCCCGCACCTTCGGCCGCGACGGCAGCGTGTGGCTGGCGGTCAAGCGCTTCGAGGCCTGAGCCGCCCCGCCTGCCGCCGATGAGCTCTGCCTCGCCCCTGTTCGGGCGCCTGGCCCGGCACCTGCGGCAGCGCGAGGTGGCCGGCACCCGCCGCCGCCTCGCGCTGCCGCCCGCCGGGCAAATCGACTTCGCCTCCAACGACTACTTGGGTTTGGCCCGCGCGCCCGCCCTGCGGGCCGCCCTGCAGCGGGCCGTTGCCGACGCGCCCCGGCTGGGCAGCACCGGCGCCCGCCTGCTCACCGGCAACTCGGCCCCGGCCCAGGATTTGGAGGCCGACATAGCCGCCTTCCACGGCAGCGAAGCCGCCCTGCTATTCAACTCGGGCTACGCCGCCAACCTGGGCTTGTTTTCGGCCCTGCCCCGGCGCGCCGATGTGATTTTCTACGACGAAGCCTCCCACGCCTCGGTCAAGGACGGCATCCGCGCCAGCTTCGCCACCGCCTACAGCTTCCGCCACAACGACGTGGCCGACCTGCGCCGGCGCCTCGACCAGCTTACCCTGGCAGCCGACGCGGCCGTGTTCGTGGCCGTGGAGGCGCTGTATTCCATGGGCGGCGACGCGGCCCCGCTGCGCGAGCTGGCGGTGGCCTGCACCGCCGCTGGCGCCCACCTGCTGGTCGATGAGGCGCACAGCGTGGGCTTGTACGGGCCGCGGGGCGAGGGACTGGTCACGGCCTTGAGCCTCGACGGGCAGGTGCTGGCGCGGGTGGTCACCTTCGGCAAGGCCCTGGGCGGGCAGGGCGCGGCGGTGCTCGGTCCGGCGCTGCTGCGCGACTACCTGCTGAACTTCAGCCGCCCCTTCATTTACACCACCGCCCCGCCCGACTACGCCCTGGCCCCGCTGCGGGCGGCCTACGCGCTGCTGCCCACGCTGGGGGCCGAGCGCGCCCGGCTGCTCGCGCTGTCGGCCTACGCTCACGCCCAGCTCAGCGGCCTGGGCGCGGGGCACTTGCCGCCCGACTGCCGCGTAATCCTGCCCCTGCGCCTGCCCCATTATTCGGCCTCGCGGGTGCGCGAGCTGGCCGCCGCCGTGCAGGCCGCCGGCTTCGACGTGCGCGCCATCGTGCCGCCCACGGTGCCGCCGGGCCAGCAGTGCTTGCGCGTCATTGTGCACAGCTTCAACACCGAATCCGAAATCGACGGGCTCACGGCGGTGCTGCGGCGGGAGCTGGCCCGCGGGGCCTAAGCCCGGCGCCCGCATTTCCGCCCGAAAGCGCCCGTATTTGCGCCCAGCTGCGCCCCTTCCAACCCTTTCCCGCCACCCATGCCTTCCGCCGACGCCTTACTGCTGCACATCGAGCAATACATCCGGGTGTCGGAAACCTTGCGGGCGGCCTTGCTGGCGCGCGTACAGGCCGCCAGCTACGCCAAGGGCGAGCTGCTGCACGACGCCCGCCACGTGTGCACCCGCAGCGACTTCATTCAGCAGGGACTGGTGCGCCTCTACTATGAGCACGACGGGGAAAAGATAACCGAGTACTTCAGCGCCGAGGGTGAATGGGTGAACTCGCCCAACAGCCTCATAAAGCAAACGCCCGACATCTACTACCTGGAAGCCCTGGAGCCGACGCAGACCCTGAGCTTGCCCGTGCGGGACCTGGGCTACCTGTTCGACAACTTCCCGGAAATGGAGCGCTACGCCCGGTTGTCGATGGGTTCCGTGTTCGGGCACCTGATGGACCGCATTACTTCCCTGCGCTTTACCTCGGCCCGGGAGAAATACGCGCACTTCTGCCGCACTCACCACGATATTCTGCATCGGCTGCCGCTGGGCATGGTGGCCTCCTACCTGGGCATTACCCAGGAAACCCTGAGCCGCATTCGGGCCGACCGGTGATTATTTGACCTACATCAAAGAGGTGGGGGCCGGGCCCGGATAACCTTTGTGGACACCCGCAACCAACCCCTGTTATGCGCCAGTTCCTGCTTTCTTTCGCCTTTTTCCTGGGCCTGCTGCTCGCTGCCCTCCCGGCCGCTTCGGCCCCGCTCGACCTGCAAACTCCCGGTGTGCAAAGCCTGCTGTACGTGGGCTCCGGCCGCCAGCAGCCGCTGCTGGTGGGCCTGGGCGGCTCGGAAGGCGGCAACGCCTGGGCCAGCTCCCACTGGCAGCCCACCCGCGACCAGCTGGTAGCCGACGGCTACGCCTTCCTAGCCCTGGGGTATTTCAAGGCCGCAGGCACGCCGCCGCTGCTCGACCGGATTTCTCTCGACACGGTGTACGCCGCCATCCAGGCCGCGGCCCGGCACCCGCGGGTGAACGGCCGCAAAATCGCGCTGATTGGCGGCTCGCGCGGCGCCGACCTGGCCTTGCTGCTGGCCAGCCGCTACCCCGACATTCGCTGCGTGGTGAGCATCGTGGGCAGCCACGTAGCGTTTCCGGGTCACACGGCCCATTTCACCACCTCGGCCTGGTCGTATCAGGGGCGGCAGCTGCCCTTTGTGCCCGTAAACGAGGCGGCCGTGCCGTTCCTGCTACAGGGCAACCTGCGGGCGACGTTCGCGGCCATGCTCACCGACTCGGCCGCGGTGCGGCCGGCGCTGATTCCGGTCGAAAACATCCGGGGCGCGGTGCTGCTGGTGTCGGCCACCCAGGACGAGGTCTGCCCCTCCACGCCCATGGCCGAGCACATGCTGGCCCGGCTGCAGCGCCGCGGCGTACGCTACCCGCAGCAGCACCTAGCCATCGAAGGCGGCCACGCCGAGCCGCTTAAGCACTTTCCCACCATCATTCGCTTTCTGCACACGAACTTTCCGGCCCGATAAGCCTACCCGCGCTTTTCCCGCCGCTCACCTTCTTCTCCTTGGAACGACTTTTCATCACCGGCATCGGTACCGACGTGGGCAAAACCGTGGCCGCGGCCGTGCTCACCGAAGCCCTGCGGGCCGATTACTGGAAGCCCGTGCAGGCCGGCCTCGAGCCCACCACCGACGCGGCCACGGTCCGCCAGCTGGTCCAGAACCCCATCAGCCAGTTCTGGCCGGAACGCTACCGACTGCAGCTGCCGGCCTCGCCCCACGCCGCCGCCGCTGCCGAAGGCCTCACCCTGCGCCCCACCGATTTTCAATTGCCCGCCACCGCCAACCACCTCGTGGTGGAAGGCGCCGGCGGCCTGCTGGTGCCGCTGGCCCCGGGCTACTTGGTGGCCGATCTGATTCAGCAGCTGGGCCTGGCCGTGGTGGTGGTGAGCCGGCACTACCTGGGCAGCATCAACCACACCCTGCTGACCCTGGAAGTGCTGCGGCAGCGCGGCCTGCCGGTGCGCGGGCTGGTGTTCAACGGGCCCGAGACGCCGGCTTCGGAGCAGGCCATCCTGGAAGCATTTCCGCTGCCGGTGCTGCTGCGGCTGCGCCCCGAGCCAACGCTTACCTCCTCGGTAATAGCTGCCTACGCCGCGCAGGTAAACCTGCCGGCGTAACCGCAGTTTCCTTTCCGCGCCTATTCCGCGCCTGCTTTCCCCACTTATGTCCTTAGCCGCCCGCGACCAACAGGTAATCTGGCACCCGTATACCCAAATGCAGACCGCGCCCGCGCCCATTGCGGTGGTGCGCGGCGAAGGCGCCTGGCTGTACGCCGACGATGGCACGGCCTACCTCGACGCCATTGCCTCGTGGTGGACCAACCTGCACGGCCACGCCCACCCGCACATTGCCGAGCGGGTGCACCGGCAGCTGCAAACCCTGGAGCATGTCATCTTCGCCGGCTTTACGCACGAGCCGGCGGTGGCCCTGGCAGAGGGTGTTCTGCAGATTCTGCCCCCGAACCAAGCCCGGGTGTTTTACTCCGACAACGGCTCGACGGCGGTGGAAGTGGCCCTGAAAATGGCTCTGCAGTACCACCACAACCAGGACTGGCCCCGCCCGCGCATCCTGGCCTTTCGCGACTCCTACCACGGCGACACCTTCGGGGCCATGAGCGTGAGCAGCCGCGGCACCTTCACTGCCCCCTTCGCCCGGCTGCTCTTCGACGTGGACTACCTCGACGTGCCCGTGCCCGGCCGCGAAGCCGAGGTGCTGGCCCAGGCCGCCGCGCTGCTGGCGACCGGGCAGGTGGCCGCCTTCATCTTCGAGCCCCTGCTGCTGGGCACCGCCGGCATGGTTACTTACGAGCCCGGCGTGCTGGACGAGCTGCTGCGCCTGTGCCGGCAGCACGGCACGCTGTGCATTGCCGACGAAGTGCTGACCGGCTTCGGCCGCACCGGCCGGCTGTTTGCCAGCCACTACCTGCGGGAGCAGCCCGACCTGGTGTGCCTGTCGAAGGGCCTGACCGGCGGTACCATGGCGCTGGGTGTTACTACCTGCTCGGCCGCGGTGTACGAGTCGTTTCTGAGCCCGGACCGGCAGAAGACCTTGTTTCACGGCCACTCCTACACCGCCAACCCCGTGGCCTGCGCGGCCGGGCTGGCCAGCCTGGAGCTGCTGCTCGCCCCCGAAACCCGGGCCCACATCGACCGCATAGCCGCGGCCCACGCCGCCCAGGCGCAGCGGTTGGCGGGCCGGCCGGGCGTGCGGGCCGTGCGGACGCTGGGCACCATGCTGGCCCTGGAGCTGGCCGTGCCCGGCGAAGGCACCAGCTACTTCAGCACCCTGCGCGACCAGCTCTACCACCACGCCCTGCGCCGCGGCGTGCTGCTGCGCCCCCTCGGCAACATCGTCTACACCCTGCCGCCCTACTGCACCACCGACCTGGAGCTGGAGCAGATCTACCAGGTGATGGACGAGCTGCGGGAACTGGTTTTGCCAGCCGAGCCCACCGCATGAGCCCTTCCGACCTGCACGTAGTCATCCGCGGCTGGGGCAGCGTGTCGGCCCTGGGCACCGGAGCCGACGCCTGGCTAAACCAGCCCGGTTTCCGGTCCGACGCGGCCACGGGCCTGCCCGTTGGGGCCCTGCCGCCGGCTGCCGAGGCGGCCCTGGAAACCCTGCGCCGCCAGCGGCCAGCCTACCGCAGCCTCGACCGCAGCGTGCTGCTGGCCTTGCTGGCCGCGCAGGCCGCGGCGCAGCGGGCGGGCTGGTCGGCCCGGGACGAGCAGCCGCTGGCAGTGAGCGTGGGCTCGTCGCGGGGCGCCACCGAGCGACTGGAAGCCTACCACGCCGATTTCCTGCATTCCGGCACGGCGGCCCCGGCTTCGTCGCCGCTGACCACGCTGGGCAACGTGGCCAGCTGGGTGGCCGACGCGCTGGGGAGCAGCGGCGCGGCCATCAGCCACAGCAGCACCTGCAGCACGGCGCTGCAGGCCCTGGGCAACGCCGTGGCCTGGCTGCGCGCCGGGCTGATACCGCGCTTTGTGGCCGGCGGTACCGAGGCACCCCTCACGGCCTTCACCCTGGCCCAGATGCGGGCCCTGGGCATTTATTCCGCCCTGCCCGCCGACCAGCACCCCTGCCGCCCGGGCGCCGGCGGCGCCTCAACCTTCGTGCTGGGCGAGGGCGCGGCGGTGCTGGCCCTCGAAGCCGTGGCCGCCGCGCAGCTGCGCCCCGGCGACCTGCTGCTCGAAAGCGTGGGCTTTGGCTTCGAGGCTACCGGCACCAAAACCGGCCTCAGCCCCGAGGGGCGACACTTCCAGCTGGCCATGCGCCAGGCCCTGACGCTGGCCGGCCGCGGGCCCGCCGAGGTGGATTTGCTGGTGCTGCACAGCCCCGGCACCGCCGCCGGCGACGCCGCCGAGCGCGCCGCCGTGGCGCAGGTGTTCAACCCCGCGCTGCCGGCCTGCACCTCCAACAAGTGGCTGCTGGGCCATACCCTGGGCGCTTCGGGCGCGCTCAGCCTCGATCTGGCGCTGCGCCTCCTCCGCGGGCAGCAGGCTCCGGCGCCCCTGCCCTTTGCCAGCTGGCTGAATCAGCGGCCCGCGCCAGCGCACCTGCGGCGGGTGCTGGTGAATGCGGCCGGCTTCGGCGGCAACGCGGCCAGTGCGCTGGTGTCGGTGGTGGCGGCCGGGTGAGTTGGGCGGTGGGGCGGCGGCGAAAAAGCAGTTGCGCCGAAATTTGCAAACCACCGCGCCGCTACCCAGTTTCGTAGACGGTCTGGCCCGCCGGAGTTTCCGCCCAGGCCCGACCCGACTTTCCCTTTCCCATGATTCAACTGCGCTTCCCCGCCTGCCTGCTCGCCGCCGTGCTGTTCTGTGCCGCCCCGCTGCGGGCCCAAACCCCGGCTACGGTTACCATCGACCCCGATATTCAGAAGATGGTGGCCGAAATTTCCGCCGAGCGGCTCAAGGACGACGTCTACAAGATGGCCGCCTTCGGCACCCGCCACACGCTGTCCGACACCAAGAGCAAGAAGCGCGGCATCGGGGCGGCCCGGCGCTGGGTGGAAGACGAGTTCCGGAAGTACGCCAAGGCCAGCGGCGGCCGCCTGAAAGTAGAGCAGGACACCTTCACGGTGAAGCCCGACGGCCGCCGCGTGGACGTTAAAACCGTCATGGCCAACGTGATGGCCACGCTGCCCGGCACCGACCCGCGCGATAACCGCGTGTTCATCGTCAGCGGCCACCTCGACTCGCGCGTGACTGACGTGATGAACCGCACCGCCGACGCGCCCGGCGCCAACGACGACGCTTCGGGCGTGGCCATCGTGATGGAAATGGCCCGGGTGATGTCGCAGCGCAAGTTTCCCTGCACCCTGGTTTTCGTGGCCGTGCAGGGCGAAGAGCAAAGCCTAATCGGCTCGGGCTACCTGGCGCGCAAGGCCAAGGCTCAGAACTGGAACATCGTGGGCATGCTCAACAACGACATCGTGGGCAACTCCCACGGCCACGACCCGGACTTGCACGCCCCCAACCAGGTGCGCGTGTTCAGCGAGGGCGTGCCGGCGAATGAAACGCCCGAGCAGGCCCAGCTGCGCCGCCAGCTTTCCTCCGAAAACGACTCGCCCTCGCGCCAGCTGGCCCGCTACGCCAAGGAAGCCGGTGAGCGGTACGTGCCGGGCCACACCGTGGAGCTGGAGTACCGCCCCGACCGTTTCCTGCGCGGCGGCGACCATACCCCCTTCAACCAGCAGGGCTACGCGGCGGTGCGCTTCTCGGAAATGAACGAGGACTTCACCCACCAGCACCAGGACCTGCGCACCGAAAACGGCCGGCAGTACGGCGACCTGCCCGAGTTCGTCGACTACGAGTACCTGCGCAAGAACACCGGCGTGAACCTGGCTACTATGGCCAGCCTAGCCCTGGCCCCCGCCGCCCCGCAGAACGTGGGCGTACTCACGGCAGGCCTCACCAACCGAACCGAGTTGAAATGGGAAGCCCCGGCCACCGGCCGCCCCCCCGCCGGCTACGTGGTGCTGATGCGCGAAACCTCGTCGCCGGTGTGGCAGCAGCGCTTTCCGGTGCAGGGCACCACGGCCAACCTGCCCCACAGCAAGGACAACTTTATTTTCGGCGTGGCCGCCGTGGATGAGCAGGGCCACGAAAGCCTGCCGGTTATTCCCAAGCCGGTACGGTAAAAAATAACATGCGAGCAGTTTGGCAGCCGGTCATTAATGGTGCAACCAAACTGAGTTCAGGTTCAGTGAAATGCAGCAATTCCCAACCGGACACCAAGCCGGGCTAACCACAGGGTTCTGGTTCGTTTGCCATATCGACGGAGACGTGCTGCACGCCAACGGCTCCAGCCTAGACGGTAAAGAGAGAATATACTTCAACAACGAGTTGGTTTCTGAAAAAAGAAACATAGCCCGGGTTGGCGAGCATGTGTTTGAAGCAAACGGCTCTGTCTACCAAGTCGTCTTTACAGTAGATAGTATTCTTACAGGTGCCATTCAGTGCGCTTTTTATAAAAACGACACCAAGAGGAAAGTCTACTCGTGCCGTTACAAGAAAGGTAAAACTATCAACCTTGGGAGCTTAGGAGTAGTATTTCTGTTGAACCTCGTCTATGCATTCCTGAAGAGGGTTTATGCCCTTCCTCATCAGTTCGATTACGGAATTTGGGCGGCTTCATTTCTATTCATCTTTTTAACCAGAAGGAAGGGAAGATTTGAAATTGAGGAACTACCCATTGCCCATGCATCAGACAACATAAGCACGCTCCCCTCCAATCGCATAAACGAGTGATTGGTTTATAGGCCGTGCAGCCGAACCGCTCGTCATTGGTCAGTGCGGCAGCTTACCTTGCCGCCGCATGCCCAGCCTGACCTACTACCTGACCGCTCTCGTCATCCAACTCAAGGGCCTCAAAAAGACTTTTTCGGAGTCGCCCATCAACTACCACCGGCTGCGCCGCGACGACGCGCCCGTGCCGACCAGCAAGCACACGCTGGGGTTGGTTACCCGCCGCATTCCGCTCGGCCTGGGCACGCTCACGGAGCTGACTCCGCCCAAGCTCAGCCCGCCGGAAAGCGCCATTTTCTACTGCCCCGGCGGTGCGTTCGTGTACGGCCCCACCGAGCTGAACTGGCAGGCCGTGGCTAATCTGGCCCGGCAAACCGGCCGCCGCGCCTACCTGCTCGACTATCCCAAAGCTCCCGAGCACCAGATCGGCACGCTCAACCGCAGCGTCGACGAGGCCTACGCCTACCTGTGCGAACGGTATGCGGCCCGCAACCTTGTGCTGCTGGGCGACTCGGTGGGTGCCACCCTGCTGACGCTGCTCCTGCAGCGCCAGCTGCAGACCGCCGCGCCCGCGCTGCCCAACCGCCTGATTCTGGTGTCGCCGGTAGCCGATGCAAGCCTGAGCAACCCGGCCATTGCCGCCCTCGATGCCCGCGACCTGATGCTCTCCCCGGCGGGGGCGCGCTCGGCCAAGCAGCTGTGCGCCGGGCCGGTAAGCCTGCAAAGCCCGGAAATATCCCCGCTCTACGGCTCATTCCACGGCTTTCCGCCCACCACCGTCTTCATTGCCGAGCGCGACATCATGCAGCCCGACGCCGAGCGGCTGGCCGCGAAAATGACTGCCGCCGGAGTGCCCGTCGGCGTGGTGCGCGGCGCCGGCATGCCGCACATCTGGCCGCTGCTGCCCGTCATGCGTGAAGCCCGCGCGGCCCTCGGCGAACTGGCTGTAGTCATCAGTCAGTCCGCGCATAACCAGCGGCCAGCTCTCAGCCATAGCCAGTAGCCGGTCAGGCTTAAGGGGCACCGGCAATAGTGCCGCCAATGCCGACAGCTCAGTTCGCCAAAAGTTGCTTTATTGAGCTAAAGCTATTCGGTATCAGCAGCGTGGCCCATGCAAACTATCTTCCGGTGTATTTCGCTCCCCTCATGCAGCCTCCTGTTGGGACTGGTAGCCTGCCAGTCTCCGCAGCAGGCTCAAATGGCACTGGCCCACCCGGCTCTGGCCTACGTTGATTCTCTTCCGCATTTGCAAGCCAAGCAGCCCGAAGCAGCACCGGATACGGCGTTGTCGTTTCCCAACCAGGAAAGTTTTGCTGCCCAGGTGTTAACGCCGGGCAGATTCCACGCCGACGAGGTTTGGCCGGAGGCGGGTAAGGCATCCTGGGTCGGGCTTTTCAAGGGCAAAACCGGCTTTTACCTGGCCCAGAGTTCCGTCAGTACGCGGCGGGTGTACGACCCGGTGCTCGACGACAGCCTGACCAGCCGCACCGGCTGGCAAGTCAGCGTTCAGCACCCCGATTCCTGCCTGCTGCTCGTGGCCGGCCCCGGCTACCTGCGTAACCGCCCGGTTCGCCCAGTGGCCTTGTCCCCCAAATCCGTGCTGCCGGGCCGGGAGCTGACGTTTAGCTACGGCAACGGGCGCTACCGCCTGTTTGCCACCGGCCAGCAGCGAGCTTTGCACGGCACCCCGGCCGACGTTGAGATTCGCCACTACCGCCTGTACCTGCAAGCCATGCGCGGCAACCACACGGCCACCGCGCTGCTCGTGGCCCACCCGTCTTTCAACGCGCAGTCGACCTACGTGCTTTTTGCCGGCGACCTGGATGGCGACGCGTTTCCGGACTTCATCCTCGACACCTCCTGCCAGAATAACAGCTTCATTCCCACGCTGTACCTGTCGAAACCGGCCGGCAAGGGGCAGCTGCTCAAAGCCGTGGGCCAGCATGCCTCGGCAGGCTGCTGAAGCCCCGCCTACACCCTGCCCCGCTTGGCCCCGTTCAGGTGCTGGGTCACCGTCTCGCTCAGGGGCGACACGGCGGGGCCGAAGTAGTGGGTCAGGCGGCCGTCTTCGCTGATGAGGTACTTGGCGAAGTTCCAGTCGGGGGCCTGCTCGTTCCAGCCGTTGCGGCGCGCGTCGCTCAGCCACTGGTACACCGGGTGCTGCTGGGGCTGCTTCACCACCACGCTTTTCTTCATCAGGGGAAACGACACGCCGAAGTTGACCTGGCAGAACTGCTCGATGGTTTTGTCGTCGGCTTTTTCCTGCTCGGCAAAGTCGTTGGCTGGGAAGCCCAGTATCACCAGCTCGTCGGCAAACTGCTCCGAGAGCTGCTGCAGCTCGGCGTACTGGCCGGTGTAGCCGCAGTTCGAGGCCGTGTTCACCAGCAGCACCTGCTTGCCCTTGAGCTGCTCAAACGACAGCTCCTGGCCGTTGTTGAGCTGCCCGCCCAGCTGGTAAAAGGGCACCGGCGCGGCCGCTGGCTGCGGGCTTTCGAGCACCTTGCCCCGGTCCGACGACTTGGTCAGGCGCATGATGGCGGGGTAGAGCTTTTTCAGGAGTTTCTGGCGGAAGGAGGCCATAGGGAAGGGTTGGGTAAATCAAACAAAACGGGCCGACGCGACCAGGCTGGCCCTACAAGCGAATTCGGGCCGAAAAAGTTGGCTGCCCGGCCAACCTGCGCCCGCGCCTTCCGGCCAACGAACCGGCTCAGGCCATGGCCTGAGCCAGCAGCTCGTAGGAGCGCAGGCGCGCGGCCGGCTCGTAGATGTGCGACACGGCCAGCAGCTCGCTGATGCCGGTGGCCTGCACAAAACCCTTCAGCTGCCGCTGCACCGTGGCGGCGCTGCCCACGAAGGAGTAGTCCATCATCTGCCCCACGGCCTCGGCCTCCATTTCGCTCCAGATACCCTGCATGCTCGGCACCGGCGGCTGCAGGGGCCGCGAGGTGCCGCGGATGATGTTCAGGGCCAGCTGGTGAAACGAGGTAGCCAGGCTCTGGGCCTCTTCGTCGGTGTCGGCGGCAATGACGTTGACGCAGGCCGCGGCGTAGGGCTGGGCCAGGTGCTCGGAAGGGCGGAAATTTTCGCGGTACAGGTGCAGGGCCGCCTGCAGGTGGGTGGGCGCGAAGTGGCTGGCAAAGGCAAAGGGCAGGCCCAGCCAGCCGGCCAGCTGCGCGCTGTAGGTGCTCGAGCCCAGCAGCCAGATGGGAATGTCGAGCCCCTCGCCCGGCACGGCCCGAACCTTGCTGTGCCGGTTGTCGGCCGAGAGGTACTGCTGCAATTCCTGCACGTGCTGGGGGAAGTCGTCCACGCTGCCCTGCAAGTCGCGGCGCAGGGCGCGGGCCGTGAGCGGGTCGGTGCCGGGGGCGCGGCCCAGGCCCAGGTCGATGCGGCCGGGGTAGAGCGTGGCCAGGGTGCCAAACTGCTCGGCGATGATGAGCGGGGCGTGGTTGGGCAGCATCACCCCACCCGAGCCCACCCGGATGGTGGCCGTGCCGCCGGCAATGTAGCCGATGAGCACCGAGGTGGCCGAGCTGGCAATGCTGGCCATGTTGTGGTGCTCGGCCAGCCAGAAGCGCCGGTAGCCCCAGCGTTCGGCGTGCTGGGCCAGCTCGAGGCTGTGGCGGAAAGTATCGGCGGGGGTGTGGCCTTCCCGAATGGCCGCCAGGTCCAGAATGGACAGCGGCAGCGGGGAAGCGGAAAAAGCGGGGGCGGGGGTGGTCTGCTGCATAAGCCCCTTAAACCGCCCCGGCCCACGAGTTGTTTGCCCGCCGTCCCCACGGCCAATCCCCGCCCATCCGCGCCGCCCAATTGGGTAGCGCGTTGCAGCCCACCCGGGTCCGCCGCCGGAGCAGCCCCCCGTCGCGGGCTGCAACAAATATTCTGCAACATTTTATTTTGTTGCGGAATATTTGTTGCAAACCCGAAACACACGGGCTGAAACAATTTAAATTGTTGCAAAAGATTTGTTGCAACGCCCGGGTGGGGCTGTGCCCCCTTCTTCTCCCGGCTTTCCGGCGGCCGCCAGCCGCGGGTGTATCCCTTCCTCGACGGGCGGCCGCAAGCCGCGGCCGGGCTTGCTACTGATCCGAACGGGCCCGGGCGGCGGCCCGCCGGCTAGGCCGGCTGGGGCTGGTACTTGGTTTTGATAAAGTCCAGCAGCTCGGGCAGCTGCTCGCTGGGGTTGGTGGCCAGTCCCTTCCACACCGCGTCGACCAGCAGCAGCAGCAGCTGGGCCTCGGCCGCGGGCTGAGCGTAGCCCAGTTTCCCGAAGGCCTGCTCGAGCAGGGGCGGCAGCGGCTGCAGAAAGCGCGCGTGCTGACGCCGGGCAAACTCCACGTCGGCGAGCCGGGCCTGCAGCTTCCAGAACTCGGGCTCTTCCCGCACCAGCACCAGCGGCAGCTCAATCATGCGGTGCACGAACAACAGCGGGTCGGTTTCGGCCAGGCGGCCGCGGATGCGCTCGACCACGCGCTGGTAGCCGGTGGTGACCACGAAGGCCAGCAGCTGCTCCTTGGTGCCAAAATGCTTGAAAATAAGCGCCTCCGACACGCCCGCCTCCCGCGCCAGCTGCTGGGTCGACACGTGCTCGTAGCCCTTGTCGGCAAACTGCAGCAGGGCGGTGCGGGCAATGAGGTCCTTGCGGCTGCCCGGGGCGGGAATCTTCGAACTGGTTTTCATGTGCTCAGGGGCGGGCTCCGGCCCGGCGCAAGTTAAGCGCCCAATCAACACGGTCGGCCGCGCCGCGGCCGCCGGCCGGTTTTCCACCCGCCGGTTTCCGGCCCGGCCCGGGGCCGGGCATTACCTAAATGTTCCTATTTTAGTTGGCCGGCGGCGGTGGTCCGGGCGTGGTGCCGCGGGCCGCGGGCGTTTATTTGCCGGAAATCAGGGGCGGCGCTGCCCGAACCCGCGGAAGATTATCAACCTTGCAGCCCGCAACCGGTATACGGCCTTACCCGCCAAAGGACAATTCGCTGTTCAACTCACCCGTCCCGATGAAGCACTTGCTACCTCACCTGCGGCTGCTGGCTTTGCTGGCCGCTCTGCCCCTCGCGGCCGGGGCCCAGACCGCCGAGCGCCGGACCAGCCTGGGCCTCAACCTCAGCGCCCTGCAGTACCAGGGTGACTTCGGCTCGGACTACTGGAAGATGGAGCGCAGCAGCTACGCCCCGGGGCTGGCCATCAACCAGTACCTGGGCCGGGGCATTGACTTGAACACGCAGCTGTTTTTCGGGGAGCTCAGCGGGCGGCGCGACGACAAGACCCACTTCAACACCACCCTGGTGAATGCCAACGCGGGCTTCAAGTTCAAGCTCAACAACGGCTGGGTGCTCAAGCAGAACGCGTTCTTTCAGCCCTACCTGCTGGCCGGCTCGGGCTGGACCTACGCCAGCCGCTCGGGCATGTTCGACGGCAAGCGCATCGACCTCGACAAGGGGTACGTGGATGTGTTCGGCGCGGCCGGCATCAGCCTGCGCTTGGGCGGGGGCGTGAGCTTGTTTGTGCAGTCGGGCCAGCACCTGCCCCTGAATGCCAACCTCGACGGCATAAGCGAAACCGAAACCCCGCGCTGGGCCGACCGCTTTCTGCAGCACACCGCCGGCCTCACCTTCAACCTGGGCCAGGCCCCCGACGCCGACGAGGACGGCGTACCCGACCGCCTCGACCGCTGCCCCAGCACCACCCCCGGCGTGGAAGTAAACGCCACCGGCTGCCCGCCCGACGGCGACGGGGACGGCGTACCCGACTACCAGGACCAGTGCCCCACCGACGCGGGCACGGCTGAGCTGCGCGGCTGCCCCGACCAGGACGGCGACGGCGTGGGCGACGCGGAAGATGCCTGCTCGGAAGTGCCCGGCAAAGTAGAGCTGCAAGGCTGTCCCGACGCCGACAACGACGGTGTGCCCGACCAGGAAGACCAGTGCCCCGACACCCCGGCCGGCGCGCAGGTGGATGCCCAGGGCTGCCCCTCGCCCACCGAGGCCAACAACGACACCGACGGCGACGGCGTGGCCAACGACGTGGACCGCTGCCCCAGCAGCCCCGGCCCGGCCAGCAACCGCGGCTGCCCCGAAATCCGGGCCGACGTGCGCCAGCGGCTGAAGGAAGCCACCCAGTTCATCGGCTTCGAGCTGAACCGTGCCACGCTGCTGCCCTCCTCCTACCCCACGCTGGACAGCCTGGCCCAGCTGCTGCGCCGCTACCCCGACTACACCCTGAGCATTGCCGGCCACACCGACAGCCGCGGGGCGGCCGCCTACAACCTGCGCCTCTCGCGCGAGCGGGCCGCCGCCGCCCGCGACTACCTGCTCACCCGCGGCATTGACGCGGCGCGCGTGGCCCTGCGCGGCTACGGCGCCCAACACCCCCTGGCCGACAACGCCACCGATGCCGGCCGCAGCCGCAACCGCCGCGTGGAGTTTGATTTGTTCCTGACCGGCGACCCGAACGCGGCCGAGGCCAAGTATGGCCCCGAGCCCACGGCGCCCAGCCCGGCAACCCTCAAGAAGGCGACTCCGGTAAAGAAAGCACCGGCGAAAAAAATCCCGGCCCGGAAAGCCCCCGCGCGGAAGGCCCCGGCTAGAAAAGCGCTGAGTCCATCCGCCCGCGCCACCAAAGCCCCGACCAAGGCCGCGCGGCCGGCCGGCAAGGCCAAGGTTCCGACCAAGAAGCCCGCTAAAGCCCCCGCCCGACCGGGCGCGCGCCCAGGTCAGCGGTAAAGCCGGCTCGGTCAGTAACTATTCTTCTGAGTCCGCTGCGCAGGGCCCGGTCCCGCCGGAACTACCACGTTCCGGCGGGACCGGGCCCTGCGCGCTACGGTGCGGGATATGCGCCGGGCCGGCGCGGCCGGCGTTACCGGCCAACTTCGGTAAGTTGAGGCCGCATAACTAATGTTGCGCCGAAGTCAACTTCAGTGGCGACCAGACTGGCGCACCGGCCGCGGCGTTGCCTGTACATAACCATTCTACCCAATGAAGCGACGCCTCCTTTACGGGGTTTTCCTGGCGGTGCTGGTGCTGGGCGCGGTGCTGCTGCGGCCTGCCAGCACCCTGGTGCAGGCCCTGCGCCACGACGCCCACGACCTGCCTACCGACGCGCCCGGCTACGCCAACGACGTGAGCCGGCTCAACCAAACGCGCGTGCAGGCCATCGTGCCCGTAGCGGCCGACTCGGCCCGGGCGGTGGCGCAGCTGCAGCACCTGCTGATTGAAGCCCGGCAACGGAAGCTGCCCGTATCCATTGCCGGGGCGCGCCACAGCATGGGCGGTCATACCATTGCCCCCGGCGGCATCCAGGTCGATATGCGCCCCTTCCGGCACATGCGCCTCGACACCGCTACTGGCACGCTTACGGTGGGGGCCGGCGCGCTGTGGTCGGACGTGATTCCCTACCTGAACCGCTACGGCCGCGCCATCCACACCATGCAGTCGGACAACGCCTTTTCGGTGGGCGGCTCGCTGAGCGTGAACTGCCACGGCTGGCAGCACAACGCCCCGCCCATTGCCGCCACGGTGCAGTCGTTTCAGCTGCTCCTGGCCAATGGCACGGTGGTGCGCTGCAGCCGGCAGCAGCACGCCGAGCTGTTTGGGCTGGCGCTGGGCGGCTACGGGCTGTTTGGCATCATCCTGAATGTAGAACTGCGCACCGTACCCAACGAGGTATACGCCTACCGCCGGGTGCTGGTGGCCGCCGCCGATTACACCACTGCCTACCGCCAGCACGTCGACCGCAACCCGCGGGCGCGCATGGTTTATGGCCGGCTGAACGTGAGTGCCGAGCGGTTTTTGCAGGACGCCAGCCTGAACTACTTTGAGTTCCGGCGGCCGGCCGCACCCGGACTGGCCCTCGAAGCGCCGGCCCTGGCGGCGGTGAAGCGGGCAGTATTTCTGGGCTCCAAGGAAGACGACTACGGCAAGGCCCTGCGCTGGAATGCCGAGCAGCTGTTTTCGCGCCTGACCGTGGGCACCGAAGTCGCGCGCAACCAGATCATGAACGAAAGCCCGGCGCTGTACCTCAACCAGTCGGCCCGGCGCACCGACGTGCTGCACGAGTACTTTATTCCGCGGCGGCAGTTTGCGGGCTTCGTGCGCCGGCTGCAGGCCATCGTGCCCCGGCACCACCTCAACCTGCTCAACGTCACCATCCGCAACGTGTACCCTGACCAGGACGCCCTCCTACGCTACGCTGACGAGGAAATGTTTGCCTTCGTGATGTTCTTCGACCAGCCCGTAGACGCGGCCGCCGACCAGCGGATGGCGGCCCTGACCCGGGAGCTAATTGACGCGGCCGACCAGCTGGGCGGCACCTACTACCTGCCCTACCGCCTGCACGCCAGCGCCGAGCAGTTTCGCCGGGCCTAACCTATGGCCGATGACTTCTTCCGGCACAAACTCCGGCACGACCCCGAAGAACGGTTTCAGAACTACTTCTACCAGCGCTACAAACCGCAGCTGGCCGCTACGGCGGCGGTTCAGTAGCCGCACGAAAAAACCGCCCGGTACCTTTGGCAGCGGCCAAGGGTAGCGGGCGGTTTGGTTTGCAGCAGCGGAGCGTTACTTCTTGCCCAACTCGGCCAGCAGCTGCTGGTTGAGGCGGATGTACTCGTCCTTTACCGGCTGGTTGGTTTCGGCCTTCACCAGCTCCAACGACTGCTGGCTGGCGGCTACGGCTTCGGCCGGGCGCTTGGCCTTCTGCAGCATCTTGGCCTTCCAGTACTGGAAGTAGTAGCTCTTGGGCTCCAGCCTGATGGCCTCGTCCATCCACTTCACGGCCTGGTTCAGGTCTTTGCCGGTGCTGTAGTAGTACTGGGCGGCCTCGAAGTACGGCTTCTTGTCGCCCTGCATGGCCTGCTGAATCTGGCTGAGCACCCGCGCGTCGGCGTCGGCGGTGATGGGCACGCTCAGTTGGGTTTTGTCCCAGCGCATCACCAGGTCGGCGGCTTCGGGCTGCAGGTTTTCCAGGGTCAGCGAAAACGTTTCGACGGCCGTGGCCAGGGCGGTGGGCTTCACCTTCACGCGCAGCAAATCGAGGGCGGGCTTGTAGTCGTAGGCGCCCCACTGTGAGGTGTCCTTGTTCAGAATCACGGTCCACTCCTTGGCGTCGGGAATGGTGAACAGGGCGTAGGTACCGGCGGGTACTACCTGGCCGGCCAGCTTCACCTCTTCGCCGAACTTGATGCGGGTCGACGAGTTGGCGCCGGTGCGCCACACCTTGCCGTAGGGCTCGAGCTTGCCGAACACCTCGCGCCCGCGCTTGGAGGGGCGCGAGTACTTCAGGTCGATGTAGGTGGTGGAAAAGGCCTGCCGCAAGTGCACGGCGGGGCTCATGGCGGGCAAGCTCAGCTGCTGGGCCCGGGCCGCGGGCAGGGCCGGGCCCAGCAGGCAGGCCGCGAAGAGAAGGAGAACGGGGAAACGTTTCATGCGGGCAAATAACGAAAGCAAACCAGCAGCGGCAACGCCCCGGCCCGCCGATTATTGCCTGCCCCCGCGGCGCGGTTTTTCGGCCGGCGAACTGGATTTTGGCCGATTATGTCCGTACTTGCGGCCGCAAAAGCCCGGGCCCCGCCTGTTCTTGCGGCTTTCTGCCTGACGACAACGATGTTGAACCTGCTTTTCTCCTCTACCTGCTTTCCCGCCGCCCCGCGCTGTTCGGCGCTGGTCGAGGTGTGCTTGTCGGGGAAGAAATGCAAGGGCGCTAAACGGGTGAAACACGCCCGCCCCTGACCGTCGCCTTCTGTTTGGTTTTTTGCCTTCACGAGTCAGCGCCGGTCTTCCAACCGGCGCTTTTTTCTTGCGTTTCACTTAAGCTGTCGGCCCCTCGGGTTCGGCCCCGCAGTTGACTACTTCCGCTTCTTCTTCCATGATCGTTCTCAAGTTCGGCGGCACGTCCGTCGGGTCGGCCGCGCGCATGCGCGCGGTGGCCGAGCTGATTCAGGCCCCCGCCGAGCCCCGCATCGTGGTGCTCTCGGCCATGGCCGGCACCACCAACGCCCTGGTCGACATTGCCCGCCTGCTCTACGAGGGCGAGCTGACAGCGGCCTCGGCCCGCATCGAAATTCTGCGCCAGCAGTACCACATGGTGGCCCGCGAGCTGCTGACCGAGGCCGCCGTGCCCGAGGCCCTGCGCCTGCTCGACGAGTCGTTCAAAACCCTGTTCAACCTCACCCGCACCCCGCTCTCGGCCGCGGGCGAGCGGGTGATTCTGGCCCAGGGCGAGCTGCTGAGCACCTTGCTGTTTCACCGCTACCTCACCGCCATGCTGGGCCGGGAGGCCGTGCTGCTGCCCGCGCTGGAGTTCATGCGCCTCGACGCCGACGACGAGCCCGATGCGGCCTTTATCCGCGAGCAGCTCGGCGCCCAGCTGGCCCGGCACGCGGGGCAGCAGCTGTTCATCACGCAGGGCTACATCTGCCGCAACGCGCAGGGGCAGGTGGACAACCTCAAGCGCGGGGGCTCAGACTACTCGGCTTCCTTGATCGGGGCGGCGGTGCGGGCGCAGGAAATCCAGATCTGGACCGACATCGACGGGCTGCACAACAACGACCCGCGCGTGGTGGAGGGCACCTACCCCATCCGGGAGCTGTCGTTCGACGAGGCGGCCGAGCTGGCCTACTTCGGGGCCAAGATCCTGCACCCGAGCTCGGTGCTGCCCGCCCGCGAGCACGGCATTCCGGTGCGCCTGCTGAACACGCTCCAGCCCCAGGCCCCGGGCACGCTCATCTCCGCCCGCACCGGCCACGACGCCATCAAGGCCGTGGCCGCCAAGGACGGGCTCACCGCCCTCAAGGTCAAGAGCAGCCGCATGCTGCTGGCCCACGGCTTTCTGCGGGCGCTGTTTGAGGTATTTGAGCGGCACCGCACGTCGATTGATATGATTACCACCTCGGAAGTAGCCGTGTCGCTCACCATCGACGACGCCACCCACCTGCCCGCCATCCTCGACGAGCTGCGCCGCATCGGCGAGGTGGAGGTCGACGAGCAGCAAACCATCATCTGCCTGGTGGGCAACCTGATTCAGAACACCCACGGCGCCGCGCGGCAGGTGTTCGACGCGCTGCAGGACATTCCTCTGCGCATGATCAGCTACGGCGGCTCGCCCAATAACATCAGCCTGCTCATTCACACCGCCGACAAAACCCGCGCCCTGCACGCTCTCAACGAAGGCTTGTTCCGCCGCGCCGCCGCTACCTTGTAGCGCCTTATTGCTCGTACCCATGCCCCTACACTTACCGCCGGACCTTGATGCCCGGCCCACGCCCTTCTACTTATACGACCTGGATTTGCTGCGCCGGACCCTGCAGGCCGCGCAGCAGGCCGCCCGCCCGCGCGCCATTCAGGTGCACTACGCGCTGAAAGCCAACGCCAACCAACCCATTATGGACCTGGTGCGCGAGTATGGCCTGGGAGCCGACTGCGTGAGCGGCAACGAGGTGCAGTGCGCCCTCGATGCGGGCTTCGCGCCCGCGCACGTGGTGTTTGCCGGCGTGGGCAAGTCCGACGCGGAAATCAACCGGGCCCTGGCCGCCGACATCTGGTGCTTTAACGTGGAGTCGGCGCCCGAGCTGCTGGTGCTCAACGAGCTGGCCGGCCGGCAGGGCCGCCGGGCCCGGGTGGCCCTGCGCCTGAACCCCAACGTGGACGCGCGCACCCACCACTACATCACCACCGGCCTCGAAGCCAACAAGTTCGGCATTGGGCTGGGCGAGCTGGCGGGCGTGGTGGAGCTGCTGCCCACGCTGCCCCACGTGGAGCTGGTGGGCCTGCACGTGCACATCGGCTCGCAGATAACCGATTTGGCCGTGTTTGAGACGCTGTGCCACCGCGTGAACGAATTGCAGCAGTGGTTTGAGCACCGCGGCCTGGCGTTGCCCCACCTCAACGTGGGCGGCGGCCTGGGCGTGGACTACGAGCAGCCCGACGAACAGCTGGTTCCGGATTTTGAAGCCTACTTCAGCTTGTTTGAGCGGTATTTGCAGCGGCGGCCAGGCCAGCAGGTGCACGTGGAGCTGGGCCGCTCCCTGGTTGCCCAGTGCGGCACGCTGGTGAGCCGGGTGCTGTACGTGAAAGAAAGCCAGCAGACGCGCTTCGCCATTCTCGACGCGGGCATGACCGAGCTGATTCGGCCGGCCTTGTACCAGAGTTACCACCGCATCGAAAACCTGAGCAGCCAGGCCCCGGCGCAGCTCTACGACGTGGTGGGCCCCATCTGCGAGTCGTCGGACACCTTTGGCCGGCAGGTGAGTTTGCCCGAAACCCGCCGCGGCGACTTGGTGGTGCTGCGCACGGCCGGCGCCTACGGGCAGGTAATGGCCTCGCGCTACAACCTGCGCGATGAAGCTCCGGCCGTGTACGTGGGCTAGCCTGGGCAGCGGTCGGGTGCGAGGAAGAACGGCGGCCGGACGCGGCGCCTCCGCCGCGAAAGTCCCGGCGCGGGGGCAGTCGGGCGGGGCTACCAGCCGGTATAGTAGATGCGCCAGCGGCCCAGGTGCTCGTGCTGCATCAGGCCCTGCACCAGCCACTGGCGGTCGGTCGGCAACTGGTCTTTCACCAGGATGACGGGGCGCTGGCGCAGCAGCGGGCCCAGCACGAGGGTGTCGGCGGGGTCGTTGAGGTTGACCCAGTAGCGGCGCCATTGGTCGTCGTGCTCGAACTGGGTTTCGCGGCGCAGGTTGTCGTCGCCGGCGTTCAGGGTCACGGGCAGGCGCTGCAGCTCAAAGGCCAGCGAGGGCAGCATTTCGTCGTAGACCAGCACCGGGCGCCGGTCCAGGCCCAGCTCGCGCAGGCGCTGGGCAACCGGGCGCAGGCTGCCCACGGCTGGCTCGGCCTGGCGCAGCACCGCCTTCAGCCCCAGCACCAGGGCGGCCGTGTAGAGGGCCGTGAGCAGCAGCAAGCGGGGCGCGATGCGCACTTCGTCCCAGAAAATGTGGGTGAGAATGATGACCACCAGCCCCGTCGCGGGCCAGGCCAGGGTAGCGGGCCGAACCTCCAGCCCGTAGGCCGGGCCAAAAACGGGCAGCAGGCACAGGCCACCCAGCACCAGCCCAAACAGCGCCACGAAGCCCACGTACCAGCGCAGCAGCACGGCATCGGTGCGGCGGCCCAGCAGCTCTACCGTGAGCAGGGCCACGCCGGGAAAGACGGGCAGCACGTAGAACAGCAGCTTGGAGCTGGAAAAGGAAAAGAACAGCAGCGGCAGCAGTACCCAGCACAAGAGCACCATCTGCCAGCGCCGCCCCAGTCCGCGCCAGCCCGTGCGCCCCAGCTCCACCAGCAGCGGCCCCGACCACGGCAGACTCCCCAGCGGGACCAGCACGAGGTAGTACCACCAGGGCTTGTCGCGCTTGAAGGCCAGGGCATTGGCGTAGCGGTCGACCAGGTGCTTGAACAGGAAATAGTCGCGGAAGGCGGGGTTTTCGGCCAGCAGCGCCAGGTACCAGCTCAGCCCGGTCAGCCCAAACACCCCGCCCGCCAGCAGGTGGTGCGGGCTCCAGGGCCGGCGCGGGGCGGTGGGCGTCAGGTGCAGGCTCAGCACGGCCAGCAGCGGCAGCACCAGCGTAACGGGCCCCTTGGTGAGCAAGCCCAGGCCCAGCGCCAGCCAGCCCAGGTACAGCCAGGGGGCCGCGGGCTTTTCGCGGGGTGTGTGGTGGTAGCGCACGAAGGCGTAGGTGGCCAGCAGCTCCAGGGTAATCAGGTAGCCGTCGGTGGTCACGTTCAGGGCCGCGGCCAGCACCACCGGCAGGCTGCCGTAGACCACCGCCGCGGCCAGGGCCCGGCGCCGGTCGGGCCCAAAGTACAGCAGCCCCAGCCCGTACACCAAGGCTACCTGCCCCAGCAAGGCCAGTACCGGCAGCACCCGCACGGCGGCGGCGCCGTGGCCGAACACGGCCAGGCCGGCGGCCGTGAGCCAGTAGGTAAGCGGGGGCTTGTGGTAGTGCTGAATGCCCAGCAGGCGCGGGTGCCACCAGTCGCCGCCAGCCAGCATCTCGCGGCCGATTTCGGCGTAGCGGGCCTCGCTGGTTTCGAGCACGCCCCAGCCTCCCAGGTTGAGCAGCAGAACGGCGGCCAGCAGCAGCAACCACAGCAGCAGCCACTTGTGCGCAGACAGAAATGAAAAGTGCATAAGCGGGATAAGGCGGTAAAAATAGGCCAAAACCCGGGTGGCAGCCAACCTTACCCCGCGGCCGGCGGTTGGTCCTTCGGCGGAGCTTCCCACCTGCCCGTCGGCCTTATGCGCATCCTCCTCACCGGCGCCACCGGCTACATTGGTCAGCGCCTGCTGCCCCTGCTGGTGCAGGCCGGCCACGCCGTCACCTGCCTGGTGCGCGACCCGCGCCGCTTCGAGCTGCCCGCCGACCTGGCGGACCGGGTGCGGGTGGTGGCCGCCGACCTGCGCCAGCCCGAGTCCTTGCGCGAGCTGCCCACCGACTTCGACGCGGCCTACTACCTGGTGCACTCAATGAGCACCAACGGCCGCGACTTTGCCGCCGCCGAGCAGCAGTCGGCCCGCAACTTCGTGGCCTTGCTCGACCGCACGCCGGTGCGGCAGGTTATCTACCTATCGGGCCTGGCCAACGACGCCGACCTCTCGCACCATCTTCGCTCGCGGCAGGGCGTGGAAACCGAGCTGGGCCGTGCCGCCCGCGCCCGCCTGACCGTGCTGCGGGCCAGCATCATCATCGGCTCGGGCTCGGCCTCGTTTGAAATCATCCGCGACCTGGTGGAAAAGCTGCCGGTCATGATCGGGCCGCGCTGGCTGAACTCGCGCTGCCAGCCCATTGGCGTACGCGACGTGATGCACTACCTCACCCAGGTGCTGGGCCGGGCTGAATGCCTGGGGCAGACCTACGACATCGGTGGGCCCGACGTGCTGACGTACCGGCAGATGCTAGCGGGCTTTGCCCGCCAACGCAGCTTCCGGCGGCGCATCATCACCGTACCGGTGCTCACGCCGCGGCTGTCGTCGTGGTGGCTGTTTCTGGTTACGCGCACCTCGTTTTCGCTGGCCCAGAACCTGGTCGACTCGCTGCGCAACGACTCGGTGGCCGACCCCGCGCACAGCATCGAGGCGGCCGTGCCGCACCGCTGCATGAGCTACGCCGCAGCCCTGCAGTTGGCCTTTCAGCGCATCGAGCAAAACGAGGTGGTCAGCAGTTGGAAAGACGCCGTGAGCAGCGGCGTGGCCGACCGCCACTACATGGACTACGTGCAGATTCCCCAGCACGGCATGTTCTTCGACCGCCAACACCTGCGCTTTACGCGCCCCCCGGGGGAAGTGCTCGACAACATCTGGCGCATTGGCGGGCGGCGCGGCTGGTACAAGGTCGACTGGCTGTGGCGGCTGCGCGGGGTGCTCGACAAGCTGGTGGGCGGCGTGGGTTTGCGCCGTGGCCGCCGCTCCCCTACTGACCTGCGGGCTGGCGACTCGCTGGATTTCTGGCGCGTGCTGGTAGCCGACCGTGCGGCCCGGCGACTGCTGCTCTACGCCGAAATGAAGCTCCCCGGCGAGGCCTGGCTGCAGTTCCGCATCGTGGGCAACGACGACGGCTCGCACACGCTGGAGCAGTTGGCCGCCTTCCGCCCGCGCGGGCTGGCCGGGCGCCTGTATTGGTACGCGCTGGTGCCCTTCCACTTCGTCATCTTCAAGGGCATGGTGGAGAACATCGGGCAGTACGGCGACCAGACCGCAACTCCGGTACGGCCTCAGCGTGCCAGCACCGGATGAATAGCTCCGGGGGCTACAGCCGACGCCAAAGCCACAGCACCGCGCTCAACAGCAAGCTCACCAGCAGCATCGACGCCAGGGGCAGGTAGAAGCGGAAGCCCGGCCGCTCAATGCGGATGTCGCCGGGCAGGCGGCCAAACCAGCTCAGCCAGCTGCCGCCGCCCAGCCAGATAATGCCGCCCAGCAAAGCCAGGCCAAGGCCGATGAGCACGAGCAGTTTGCCGAGTTGGGGAGGCATAGTAGTTAGGGTTTGAGGCGTTGCCAGCGCTGGGTTTTGCGTAGCTCAGCCAGCAACGTGTACAACCTGGCCAGACCGAAGGTGCCGTTCTCGCCCGCATCGGACACCCTGACGCACCGGCCGTCCCGATAGGCTAGCGTCAGCGTAGCATGGGGAACGTGGTTGACCGATGCTTGGTAGTACGGCTTTAGTTGAGCGGCATCCAGGTAGCTCAACAACGTATTGATTTCGGCCATTTTCGCTTCGGTAACCCGGGTAGTCAGGTCTTCACAGATGGTTGGGCCTTCTACCTTCAGTACCGGCCCTTCACATGCCCGATAAGTTGCCGCTCTGTTGGCTTTTAGCACCAGCTTGAAGGTTAGATAGTCGTCGTAGGCAAAATCGTATTTATAGCTAAGGCTGTCGAGCGGCCCATCCTGGCCGGGCCGCGGGTTGTACTCGATAAAGCCTCCGAAACGGTAAGTGAGCAGGAACGACTGTGCATCCCGGAGGCTATCAACCGTAATAATTGGCGGGTCAAAGTCCTGATACTGCAGCAGCGGCTGGCCCTGCCGATACACCACGCGGGCTATCGGTGCGTACCGCTCGTAGTCGCGACCCAGATTATCCAGCACCAGCGAATCACCCATGTCCAGCAGGCAAACTACCGCACCGGTTTGCGGATAAGGGGCGCCTGAATTAAACACGCCGGTCACTACCAGATCAGGGCGGCAATTGCCATCCAAATCGGCCCGCTCCCAGGCGCGTACGCCCGCCTTGCGGTAGCGCCATGCCACCCGAGGGTCGAGCAGGCGCATCGCCGTATCAACGGTAAAGCGCTTGTGGTTATAGGTAGAGTCTACCGATGCCAGCAGTTGCTGTACCTGCGCCGACGTGCGCAAAGCCGCAATTCTTGATTGCTTCGGTGGAGCGAGAAGTACAGAGTCGGAGGTGACTACGGCCGACGGCGCATTCTGCGGCGCAGAGTCGGGCCGACAGGCGCTCAGCAGCAGGCCCGCAATGCAAGGAAAGGCTCGATACCAAACCGCAGCAGTAGCAAGCCGAGTTGTTCGTGCGCACAGCCAAGAGGATTTCACGGTTACGCAAGCCTTATTGCTGCACCTCCTGCCAGTGCAGAGACTCACGCAAGGCCAGTATTTTCTCATAAAGCAGCTCCAGCCCCATTGAGCCTTCGCCGCCGTCGTCGTCTATTTGCTTGAAGCTGCCCTCGTAGGCCACCGTCAGATAATAATTCGCGTGATGGTTACCGCTCCGGGTATACGACGAGCGTTGGCGGGCTACTCCTGCATAGTTGACCAAGCCGTTCAAGGCTTCAAATTCCTCCTTTGCCAGCATAGCCACGCGGTTCTTTACCACGCCATCGGTTTCCTCGCGGCAAACGACAAAGCCGGAACGGGTGATGGTCAGATCGACTTTCGTTGTGCTATGATACGACATAAAGTAAGTCAGGGCCACACTTTCAACCCGATGGACGGCCGGCCGAGCGTTGTGCTCTAGCAGCCCACCGTGCTTGTAAACCAACCGGTAGTGCCTGGACGGCCCCAGCGCGCCGCCGAACCGACGCGCATAGGATTTAGCCTCTATCAGCCTAGTGCCCCCTTCATTGGCAACGACGGGAAGAAAGCAGTACTTACTGCCGGAATTGACCCTCCGGACGTGGTATTTGTCACTGCCAAACGCCATAACCAGCAGTACTTCCTGCCGGTTGTCGTCGCCGATTGCCAGCAGATCGGTGTGGCCGTTGCCGTCGAAGTCCGCTTTTACCCACGGCTGCACACTCCGCTTGCGCGCCTGGCATTTGCAGGCCCGATTGCGAATAGACAAGGTATCTGAAACAGTAACGCGGGAAAACTGCCCCGCCGTATCGGCGCCGTGAATCAACTCTTCCACCGCCTGCGCGGTGCTGATGCCGTCTATCCGGTTGCCACCAGGCTGCTGCGCGAGGCTGCTGCGGGCCACCGCGCACAGCGCCAGCAGCGCGAACAACCAGGTAGCCGGGCTTCTCACGCTTTCTGCTCAAACACAAACTTTACCTCGCCCTCGGCGCTGATTTCCAGGGCGGCCTCAAACTTTTGCCCCGTGCGCTGGGAGGTGAAGCCGCGGATGACGTCGGACTTGCCGCGGCGCAGCAGCTTGGCCACCTGCGCATCGGTGAGGGGGCGGCCGCAGAGCTCCAGGGGCACGCGGAACTGGCAGTCTTCGCGGAAGCGCGAGCAGCCCCAGGCGGTTTTGCCCTTGAGCATGGTGCCCAGCCGGCACACCGGGCAGGGAATCTGCTGAGGCTTGTCGTCGGTGGCGGGCTTGCTTTCGGCGGCGCGCAGCAGCTCGGGCTGGTGCTGGGCGTTCAGACCAATGGCCGCGTCGAACTTGGCGCCCAGGTCGTCGATGAAGCCCTTCATCACCGGGGTGCGGCCCTTGCTGAGCAGGGCTTTCACTTGCGGGTCGGTGAGCTTCTTGCCCTCGACCACCGGCGCAAGGCGAAACGCGCAGCCCTCTTTCCAGCGCGAGCAGCCCAGGGCGGTTTTGCCGCGCAGCACGTGGCCCTGCTGGCAGGCCGGGCAGAGGCCCAGGGCACCCTCGGGTAGAGGGCCGGCCGGCGCGGTGGGCTTGGCCGGGGCCGGTTTGCTGCCGCCATTTTTGCCGGCGGTAGCAGCTACCTCGGCGGGGGTGGGCGGCGGGGCCGTCATGCGGGCGCGGTCCTGCTTGACTTCCAGCACCATCTCGCGCACCAGCGCCTTCAGCTCGTCCAGAAACACGTCGGGCTCCAGGTTGCCGCCCTCAATCTGGCGCAGCTTCCGCTCCCACTGCCCCGTCAGCTCGGCCGATTTCAGGGTAGGGTTGCGAATCAGGCCGATCAGCTCGACGCCGGTCTGGGTGGGCACGATGCGCTTCTTCTCGCGCTGAATGTAGCCGCGCTTGAACAGGGTCTCGATGATGGCCGCGCGGGTGGAGGGCCGGCCAATGCCGTTTTCCTTCATGGCCTGGCGCAGCTCCTCGTCGTCCACATTGCGGCCGGCGGTTTCCATGCCGCGCAGCAGCATGGCCTCGGTGTACTCGCGCGGGGGCTGGGTTACTTTCTGGTCGAGGCGCGGCTTGTGCGGGCCGCTTTCGCCTTTCTCAAACGCGGGCAGCACGGTGCTCACCACGTCGTCGTCGCCCTCGCCGGGCTTAGCGGTGCTGGGGGCCTGCTGCTGGGTGGGGTCGCCGTACACCACGCGCCAGCCGGGCGACAGAATCTGGCGGCCGCGCACGCGGAACGGGTGCCCGGCGGCCTCGGCCGTCACGGTGGTGTTCGATACTTCGCAGTCGGGGTAAAACGCGGCCAGAAAGCGGCGCACGATGATGTCGTACACCGCGTGCTCGGTGCCGCCCAGGCCCTGGGCCGCCGCGCCCGTCGGGATGATGGCGTGGTGGTCGGTAACCTTGTTGTTGTTGAAGACCTTGGCCGACTTGCGGATTTTGGCGGCCAGCAGCGGCTGGGTGAGGCTGTGGTAGGCGCTCAAGCCCTGCAGAATACCGGGAATCTTGGGGTACTGGTCGTCGGGCAGGAAGGTGGTGTCGACGCGCGGGTAGCTGACCACCTTCTTCTCGTAGAGGCCCTGCACGGTTTTGAGCGTGTCTTCGGCCGAAAGGCCCAGCTGGTTGTTGCACTGCACCTGCAAGGAGGTTAGGTCGAACAACGCGGGCGGCGACTCCAGGGCCTTCTTGATTTCGACGCCGGTGATGGTGAGCGGCGCATCTTTCACCGCCGCCATAGCCGCATCGGCCTCTTCCTGGCTCACGAAGTAGCCGCGGGCTTTCAGGCGGGCCTTCTCGTCGGGCTCGTCGTCCTCGGCCTTGCCTTTTTTGGGCGGGGCCACGTGGCTGAACATGGTGCCGCGGTACTCGGTGCGCAGCACCCAGTAGGGCTCGGGCTTGAAGTTCTGAATTTCGTGGTAGCGGTCCACCAGCAAAGCCAGCGTGGGCGTTTGCACCCGGCCCAGGCTGAGCACCTGCCCGCGGCCCTGGGCGTACTTGAGCGTGAACAGGCGCGTGGCGTTCAGGCCCAGCAGCCAGTCGCCGATGGCGCGGCTCTTGCCGGCCAGGTACAGGCGGTCGAATTCCTTGCCGTCGCGCAGGTTCTGGAAGCCTTGGCGGATGGCTTCCTCGGTGAGCGAGGAAATCCAGAGGCGCTTGAAGGGCTTGCGGTACTTGGCCTCGGTGAGCACCCAGCGCTGAATCACCTCGCCTTCCTGCCCGGCGTCGCCGCAGTTGATGACCTCGTCGGCCTCGGCCAGCAGGCGCTTGATAGTGTTGAACTGCTTTTTGACGCCCTCGTCCTGCATCAGCTTGATGCCGAACTGCTCGGGCAGCATGGGCAAGTCGTGAATGCTCCAGCGCTTCCACTCGGGCTGGTAGTCCTGGGGCTCCTTCAGGGTGCAGAAGTGGCCGAAGGTCCAGGTAACCTGGTAGCCGTTGCCCTCGAAGTAGCCATCCATGCGCAGGCGGGCGCCGAGCACGTTGGCAATTTCACGGGCGACGCTGGGTTTTTCGGCAATGCAGACTTTCACTTCTCTCGGCTTCTGATTCAGGCCGCCAGCATTGGGCACCGGCAGCCAGGGAATCAACAAAGATAAGCCGGGAAAAAGTCGGTTGGGACGGGCGAAGTTGGGAAAGCGGACTGGCCCTCCGGCCGCCAGCAGCGTAGCGCCCTAGCCCTAGCTACCGCTCCCCGTCGGCGTACCCGCGGGCCAGTTCCCGCTGCAGCTGCTCGATGCCGTGGATGACGCCCGTGAACTCGGCCGCGCCGAACCGCTCCTGGTACTGGCGGTACTGGCGCAGCAGCTTGTCGAGCACCTGCTGGGTTTCGGCGCCGTAGCCCTGCTGGCCCACGCACAGCAGCGCGTCGAAGAGCAGCGCCTTGATGTAGTCGAGCCGCTGCACCGACCAAGCCAGGCACAGGGCCGTGATGACCTCGCGCCGAAAGCCGGGGGCACGCTTCATGCGGCGCTTCCACTCGTTGTGCTGCACCTTGTGGGTCATGTACACCACCGCGTCGTTGTCGCCCTGAAACGCCTTATTGAGCGTGCCCTGGGCCGTGCGCCAGTCCTTGTACTGGGTGGTGAGGTAGGCTACCAGCGGAATCAGCAAAGCCAGCAGCGGCAAATAGCCCTTCGCTGCCTGCAAACCGCCCGGCTCGCTCGCCGCTGGGGCGGCCGCCTGCGCCAGGGCGGGCGAGGCCAGCATCGAAAGCAATAAGGCCGGAATCCGGGTCATACGGGCAGTGGAGAGCTGCCCTTCGGGCGGGGCCACATGCCGGCCCAGCAGCTCTCAGGCCGCGAAGATACGCCCGTCGGCCGGCTTGCGCCGCGCCCGCCCGGCCCCTGACCACTCCCGCCCCGGGGCCGCGAAAAGTGAACGGCAATGGAACGCTTTGCGGGCCAATAATGGTACCTTATACTACTCTTGGTCGAATCAGCTTCCCCAGCCAGTCGCCATGGATGTTCTGAAACGCAACAACGTCACCGTAATGGGCCAGGGCCAGCAGACCCTGGTTCTTGCCCACGGCTTCGGCTGCGACCAGAACATCTGGCGCTTCGTAACCCCGCGTTTTCTGGCCACCCACCGCCTGGTGCTCTACGACCACGTGGGCGCCGGCGGCTCGCAGCTGACGGCCTACAGCCCCTACAAGTACGGGCAGCTGGAAGGCTACGCCGACGACCTGCTCGACATCTGCCGGGCGCTGAACCTCGAGCGCGTGGTGGGCGTGGGCCACTCCGTGGGCGCCATGATTACCATGCTCGCGGCCATGCAGGCGCCCGAGTGCTTCGAGCGGCTGGTGCTGGTTACGCCTTCGCCCTGCTACATCAACGAGCCGGGATACGTGGGCGGCTTCGAGCGGACCGAGCTGGAAGAGCTGCTGAAGCTGATGGATGACGACTACCAGCACTGGACGCAGGTGGTGGCCCCGCTCATCGTGGGCAACCCCGCCCAGCCCGAGCTTTGGGAAGAGCTGGCCGCCAGCTTTTGCCGCACCGACCCCACCATTGCCCGGCAGTTTGCCCGCGTCACCTTCTTGTCGGACAACCGCAGCGACCTGCCGCGCCTGCGCACGCCCTCGCTCATCCTGCAGTGCCGCGACGACCTCATTGCCCCGCCCGAAGTAGGTCACTACCTGCAGCAGCACCTGCGCGGGTCGCAGCTGGTCACGCTCGATGCCACTGGCCACTGCCCCCACCTGAGCGCACCGCTGGCTACCGTAGCGGCGCTGGAAGACTACCTGCTCGACTAAGCACCGCCCCTCATTCCTGAGCCTGCCGCCCGAAGGTGGCGGCGGCCCTGGCAGTACCCGACGCGGCCGGCTGGCTGCGCCGGGCACCGCACTCACAGCTTCAACTGGCGCAGCAGCTCGTCGTTGGTCAGGGAATAATCCGTTAGCTCGCTGCCGTCGCTGTAGGGCGCGGCCACGCGGTAGGCCGGGCGGCTGAAGCGCACGTAGTCGGCATACAGGGCCAGGTCGGGCTGGCCGTTGGTGACCACGGTGGTGTTGAAGCGCTGCGGGTCGTTGTGCAGCGGCCGGGCCGAGTTCCAGTCGGTGTAGGCGTTCAGACCCACCTGCAGGGTACGGGGCAGGTCGCGGCGGTGAAACCGCTCGTGCACTTGCCAGGGTTGGCCCTCGTAGCGGTACAGCAGCACGAAGGCCGAGCGCACCCGCAGAATGCCCAGCTCGACCCAGCCCGTTTTAGCCGGCCGCAGCTTCAGGTTGGAGCGGCTGTTCACCGTGCTTTTCGACTCGAACACGAACTGGTTGACGGGCTCGGCCACTCCAGCGGTCAGAAACAGCCAGTTCTCGCCGCCCGGCTGCCAGCTGGCGGGCGTCACGGCCGGGCGGGCCTCGCGCACCATCAGCCCGGCCAGCGACCAGGCCGCCTTGGGCAACTCGGTGGTTTTGCCCGTCACGTGCACGCGCGAAGTCACCAGAAAGTCGCCGGTTACTTCCTGGTAGAGGTAGGTGCCGTGGAAGTCGGCGTACCAGCCGCTGGTGGTGGGCGCCAGGTACAGCTGGCCCCGGGCGGTCTGGTTCACGTCGAGGCGCTGCACCATGCTGGGCCAGCCCTCGGCCTGGTGAAACTGCCGCCAGCGGCTCAGGCTGCCGGCATCGTTGAATTCGTCGCTGAGCGCGGCCAGGTCGTCGGGGGCGTCGGCGGCGGGAGCAAGAGTCGGGGTGGGCAGCCACAGCGCGGCGGCCAGGGCCCACAGGCCAAGGGAAGCAAGCATGAAACGGAGCGTAGAGGTTCGGCTCAGAAGACTACCCAGGCTCCGGGGCGTTGCAGCAGCCGGCATCACACGATGATGTGAGCCTGCCCCAAAACCGAAAAACCTCCGGACCATGGGTGCCGGAGGTTTCGGGGCTGGGTGGGTGAGCTATGAAACCCGCCAAGCCAGGACATTTCGGGGCCTTGCCGCGGCGCGCGGGGCTGGCCGGCGGCTTATTTCGCGGCCGACTTGGGCTGGTGGTTGGTCGACGACTCCGCCAGCGCGGCTTCAACCTCCTGAACGGGCTCCTTGGCCGCCTTGGCGCGCTCGGGGGCGTTCATGGCGTAGATGTGCTGCAGCTGGTCGATGTCCTCGGTCTGCACCTGCAGATCTTTCAGCAGGCCTTCGCGCAGGTCGTATACCAGTCCGTAGAGTTTGGGCGGGTTGGAACCGCGGCGGGCGTTCTGGATGATGTTGGTTTTGGCCAGGTTGCGCACCTGCTCAATCACGTTCAGCTCCACCAGCCGGCGCAGGCGTTGCTCTTCGTCGCTGATGCGCAGCAGCTGCGTCTCGTGCAGGCGAATCACGTCCTTGATGTTGGTCAGCCAGTTGTCGATGAGGCCGAACTGCTTGTCGGAAGCCGCCGCCGCCACGCCGCCGCAGCCGTAGTGGCCCACCACCATCACCACTTCCACTTTCAGTACTTCCACCGCGTACTGCAGCACCGAGAGCATGTTCATGTCGGTGTGCACCACCAGGTTGGCAATGTTGCGGTGCGTGAACATTTCGCCGGGGCCGGTGCCGGTGATGCCGCTGCCGGGTACGCGGGAGTCGGAGCAGCCGATGAACAGGTAGCGCGGCTTCTGCCCGATGGCCAGCTTCTCGAAGTATTGCGGATCCTTGGCAAGCTGCTCTTTTACCCAGCGGCGGTTGCCTTCCATGATTCGTTGCATAGTCTGCAGAAGAGAGAGTAGTGAGGGAAATTGTAAGCGGGTGTCGCGCCGGCCTTAGTGCCCAAGCACTTCTACCTGGGGAATGTTTCGCAGCTCCAGCTCGATGCCGCGCTCCGGGGCCGTCTGGCGGAAGTTCTCAATGGCCTCCAGCACGTCGTAGTCGATCGAAACCGTGTCGGTGCCGTCGAGAATGACGTGGCTGCCGGGCTTAAACCGCTCCAGGGTGGTGGCAATAGCGGCCTTGTTCAGGAACGATACGTGCTCGGAGAGCTTCAGGTGAATGGTGCCGCGCTCGAAGCTGGGCTCGTGGTGGAAGAAAAAGGCCGACTCGGCGTTGGCTTTCAGGATAAAGAACACGGCCAGCACCAGACCCACGCCCACGCCCTTGAGCAGGTCGGTGAACAGGATAACGCCTACCGTCACCACGAAGGGCAGGAACTGCTCCCAGCCCAGCTTCCACTGGGTGCGGTACAGGGCCGGCTTGGTGAGCTTGTAACCCACCATCAGCAGCACGGCCGCCAGCGCCGACAAAGGAATCAGGTTCAGCACCGGGCCCAGGAACAACACCGCCAGCAGCAGCAGAATGCCGTGCCAGAAGGCCGACAGCTTGGTTTGGGCGCCTGAGTTGATGTTGGCCGACGAACGCACGATTACGGCCGTCACCGGCAGGCCGCCCAGCAGACCCGACACCATGTTACCCGCGCCCTGGGCCAGCAGTTCGCGATTGGGCGGCGTATTGCGCTTGTGCGGGTCGAGCTTATCTACAGCCTCCACGCTCAGCAGCGACTCCAGCGAGGCCACAATGGCGATGGTCAAGGCCAGCAGGTACACTTTGGACGAAGCCAGCACCGACCAGTCGGGGAAGGTGAGCAAGCCCAGTACATCCTGCATGCTGCTGATGGTGGGCAGGTTAACCAAATGCGTGTTGGCCACTACCCACTCGGGCTTCACGCTGCGGAACAGCAGGTTGAGCAGGATGGCTACCACCACCACAATCAGGGCGCCGGGAATGAGCTTCAGTACGCGGTTGCGTTGAATAAACTTCCGCTCCCACAGCAGCAGAATCAGCAGCGACACCACCCCAATAGCCAGGGCCCCGGGCAAGAGCTGGGTGAAGGCATAACCGATTTCGGAGAAGGTATTGCGGCCGTCGGCCTGGAAGAAGTTCAGGTCTTCAAAGAAGTCGGAGTCGCCGCCCAGGAAGTGCGGAATCTGCTTCAGAATCAGGATCAGGCCGATGGCGGCCAGCATGCCCCGGATAACCGAGGTGGGAAAATACATGCCGATGACGCCAGCTTTAAGCGCGCCCATGGCCATCTGCAGCAGGCCGGCCAGCACCACGGCTACCAAGAAGCCCTGGTAGGTGCCCATCGAGCTGATACCGCCGAGCACGATGGTGGTCAGGCCGGCGGCGGGGCCGCTCACGCTCAGCGACGAGCCGCTGAGCATGCTCACGACCAGGCCACCCACGATGCCGGCAATCAGACCCGACAGCAAGGGCGCCCCCGAGGCCAGAGAAATGCCCAGGCACAGCGGCAGAGCCACCAGAAATACGACCAAACCGGCCGGCAAATCCTTGGACAGCGAGTCGCGGTACGAAATCTTGGAAGGTTGCAGAGGCGCGGCAGCGACCTTGGGCTTCACCGGCGGCTCGGGCGTCGACACAACAGAGTTATTAGACATAGGGCTTGCTTGGGGTAGAATGAACCGCGAACCGGACCCTAGCCATGATCAGCTTGAGCCCACGCAGGGATACTACGGCGCAAAGCTCCGTCCGTGGCCTTAAGAGGGGGTTAAAAGCGCATTAAAAGCGGGTTAAAACGACTTTCAGGCCTGCCGGGGCAGTTCCAGCATCACCTGGGTGCCCTGCCCCAGCTGGCTGCTCACGTGCACGGCTCCGCCGTGCAGCTCCATAATCTTGTTAGTCAGCGGCAAGCCGATGCCGTGCCCGGGCACCCCCCGGGCATTGTCGGCCCGGAAGAAGGGCACGAACACCTGCAGGCGGTCGGCCTCGGCCATGCCCACACCCCAGTCGCTGACGACCAGCCGTAACCGGCGCGCGTCGGCGCTCAAACTGGCCAGCACCGGGCGCGGGGCGCCGCGGGAAAACTTGCAGGCATTTTCGAGCACGTTGAGCATGGCCACCAACAGCAGCGGCTCGTTGCCCTCGACCACCGGATCCAAGTCGGGGGGCAGCTGGAAATCGAGGTCGATGCGGTAGGTGGGGTGACGGCGGCGCACCTCGTCGTGGGCCTGCAGCAGCAGCTCGTCGAAGCGCAGGCGGGTGAGGGGCACCTGCGAGGGGTCGTCGGAGGCGCGGGCAATCTGCAGCAGGCCGTTGGTGAGGTCCTTCAGCAGGCGGGCCGCGTCGAGGGTGCTTTGCATCACGTGGCGATACTCCTCGGCTTCGCGGGGCTGCAACAGGGCTACCTCCAGCTCGCCAATGAGCACGGTGAGCGGGGTGCGCAGCTCATGGGAGGCGTCGCGCACAAACGTGCGCTGCCCCACGAAAGCCGTTTCCAGCCGGTCGAGCAAGCGGTTGAACGTCATGGCCAGCTGCGACACTTCGTCGTGGCCGTCGGCGCGGGAAAGGCGCCGGTGCAGGTCGGAGGCCGAAATGCGGCTGACCTCGCGCACAATCTGGCGCATGGGCCGCAGAACCTGGTCGGCAAACACCCAGCCTCCCACGCCCGCCAGCACCAATGAAGTGAGCAGGCCCAGCAGCAGAATGCCCCGCAGCGTGCCCAGCATCTGCCGGCTGTCGGTATCCACCGACCACGCCGCTACCAGGAAAGTGCCCCGGCCCGGCACGGTATAGCGCAGCCCCACGGTGTAGGCCCAGTCGCCCTGCTCGCTCACCAGCAGCTCTTCCTGGCGCCCGAACCAGTCGGCCGGCACGCGGCGGGCAGTGGAGAGGCCTTCCCGGAACACCACCTTGCCCTGCGCGTCGTAGATGCGCACTTCTTCGTCGGGCAGGGTGCGGTAGAACTGTCGCAGGTAGCGTTGGTAGGTGCTGCGGTGCCGCTCGTCAGAGCGCGGATGCCCCGCATCGAAGTACACGTGCGCCACCACCAGCGCCCGGTTACGCAGACTGCGCTCGAACACCTCACCGCGGGAGCGGGCCGTGAAAAAATAAATCAGCAGCGAAAACAGCAGCAGAGTAATGGCCACGATGGCCGCGAACTGCAGCGCCAGCCGAAGGCGAATAGACATGCAACGGGCAGTTTGGAAGGGCAGGTGAACTGCCCACAGGGCAGCCGCTGGTCAACCGACCGCAGGCCGGCAAAGTTGGGGAATTGCGGTTGCTGTTTGCTTCAGGGACTTGGGCGGCACCTACCACCAATACATAAACCATATTATTTTTTGATATTATACTATTTATAACATTCCTTGTGCCTGCTCACTCCGCCACGGAGCAGCAGCTTTCTTTAACCCGCTCACTGTCCCGTCCATGAACATCAAGGAACTTGCCGGGGAAACCCGCGAGCTGCTAAAAACGGCGGCGCTGGCGGCCTCGGCCCGGGTGTGGCGGGCGCCGCTCAGCCAGCCGGCCAGCTTCGAGCGGCTGCGCCGCCACCTGGTGTACGAGCGCCCCCACCCACCCGTAGCCCTCCCCTACCAGCCAGCCGCCAACTGCGGCGACCTGGCCCACGCCGCCGAAACCCGAACTTTTGTCCCCGATTGCGTGTGGGAGCTGGCCGTCGGGCAGGCCGACATCCGGAGCCTAGGCGTGTGCCGGGCCGGTGGGCTGATCATCAACGGCAAGTGGCTGCCCGACCTGGACTTTTCGGCCACGGCCGGCCTGCTCGACTTGCCCCTGAAGCCCCGGCGGCAGCACTACCCGCTGGTGGTGGCGCCCTGGCCGCACCTGTGGGCCAGCTTCTACGACTACGTCACCTTTGTGGTAGCCAAGCTGTGCCGCATCGAGCAGGTGTACGGCCCCGAAATCTGGCTGCGGGCCAAGGTGTGCTACCCACTGCTGCACACCGGCTTCGAGCGGGACTTTTTGCGGAAGCTGGGCATCCCGGCTGAAAACCTGATTGACACGGCCCCGCTGTGGAACACGGCCCTGAGCGCCGACCGGGTAATTGTGGCCAACAGCCAGCCCAGCTGGTCGTCGAGTGCGGGCGATTTGGCGCTGCTGCGGCAACGGTTCCGGTTGCCGGAAATGGCCGCGGGCGCGGGGCGCCGCATTTACCTTGAGCGCCGGGGCCGCCGCCGGGTGCTCAACGAGGCACCGGTGTACGAGTTGCTGCGGGCCCACGATTTCGAGATTCTCGAGGACCGGGCCTACAGCATCGATGAGCAGATTGCGTTGTTTCAGCAGGCCGGCGTGGTAGTGGCGCCCCACGGCGCGGGCCTCACCAACCTGCTCTGGTGCGAGCCGGGCACGCGGGTGCTGGAGTTCTTCTACAACGGCTACGCGCCGAACTATTACCATTACCTGACCACGGCCCTGCAGCTGGACTACCATTTCCTGGTCGACTACAGCGCCGGCCCGGCCGGCAACCACTGGACCAACATGAGCCACGACATGCTGGTAGACGTGCCCGCGCTGGAGCGGCAGCTGCAACGCCTGCTGGTCGGCTCGCCTCCGCCCGAACGGGCCTCAGTCGCCCTCCTTTAGCACGTAGCCCATGCCCACCAGGGTGTGAATAAGCTTGGGGGTGAAGTCCTTATCGATTTTCTTGCGCAGGAAGTTGATGTACACGTCGATGACGTTGGAGCCGGTGTCGAAGGACGTTTCCCAGACGTGCTCCAGAATATCGACCCGCGACACTACCCGCCCCTGGTTGCGCAGCAGGTAGTGCAGCAGGGCAAACTCGCGGGCGGTGAGCTGCACCGGCTGCCCGGCCCGGGTAACCATTTTGCTGATGGGGTCGAGGGCCAGATCGGCCAGCCGCAGCACGGGCAGCTGGGCCGGGGCCTCCTGCCGACGGCGCACCAGCGCCCGGATGCGGGCCAGCAGCTCCTGAAAGGCAAAGGGCTTGACCAGGTAGTCATCGGCGCCGGCGTCGAGGCCGCGGATCTTGTCGTCGGTTTCGCCCAGGGCCGTGAGCATCAGGATGGGCACCCGGGTGTCGTGGTTGCGCACTTCGCGGCACACTTCCAGGCCCGAGAGGCCCGGCAGCAGCTGGTCGAGGATGATCAGGTCGTAAGGATTGGCCAGCGCCAGCCGCAGCCCCAGCAGCCCGTCGGAAGCAATGTCCACGTTGTGCGTCTGCTCGGTCAGGCCCTTCTGCAGAAAGGCCGCCACTTTGGGTTCGTCTTCAACGAGCAAAATCTTCATAAGCTGGCACGGTTGGGGCCCCGAAATTACGGGAGTAGGATTGGGAGGACGCCTTTGGACCGGGCGGCACGGGTTGGCCAAAGTCTGGAAACAAAAATGATTACAAGTTTTTATCAGAATAATTTAAAATTAGCTTGACATTTAGGCCCAAGTCCTATAGGTTTAGAGAAAAATTCTATCGGGTTGTTTACCCCGGTTTTTTCTTTCGTTGACTTGTTTGCAGTAGGCTTCGCCACAAGCTCTGCCGGCCGGTCGTCTTGGTTTCCGCATTATCTCCACCGCCATGATGCTTCTGCGCCAATGTTTCCACTTGCTGCTGGCAGGTGTGCTGCTGAGCGGCTGCATAGCGCAGCGCCGGCTGCCCTACCTGCAAGGCACCGAGTACTCCACCCGAGCTACCGTCGCCGTGGCCAATGCTCCCCAAGCCTACAAGCTCCAGCCCAACGATGTGCTGTCGGTGCGGGTGCAGAGCGCCCAGCCCACGCTGAACGACATCTTTAACGTGACGGACTCGCGCGCCATGTTCGGGGGCGACCCGGGTACCATGTTTCTGGCCGGCTACAACATCGACGCCAGCGGGCAGGTCAACCTGCCCACCGTCGGGAAAGTGCAGCTGGCCGGGCTCACCGTGGACGAGGCCCAGAAAATGGTGCAGCAGCAGGTCAACCGCTTCGTGCGCGACGCCAACGTGCTGGTCAAGCTCATCTCCTTCAAAATCACGATCCTGGGGGAGGTGCGCACGCCCGGCCGCTACTTCGTGCACAACGGCCAGGCCACCGTGCTCGAAGCCCTGGGCCTGGCCGGCGACCTGACCGAGTTTGGCAACCGCCAGAACGTGAAGCTGATCCGCCAAACGCCCCAGGGCTCGGAAGTAGTGCTGCTCGATTTGACCAGCCCCGCGCTGCTGAGTTCGCCCAACTACTACCTGCTACCCAACGACGCGCTCTACGTGGAACCCCTGCGGGCCCGCACCGTGCGGGCCAACGTGGCCAACCTGGGACTGGTGTTTGCCGGGGTTTCGGCCGCGGTGCTGGTAATGAATTACCTGAAGCTGTTTTAGCCGCCTCGGTGCGGCCCTGTCGTTGCGGGCCCGGTTGCGCGCCCCTTTCGCCTTAACTCCTACCGGCATGGAAAACCGCCCTACCGCCTCCGACGAAATTGATCTTCACCTGCTGTTCTTCAAGCTGCGGGCCCGCTGGCCCCTGTTTGTCATCGGGCTGGTGCTGGCTTTCGGCGGGGCCCTGCTTTACCTGAAGGTGAAGCCGCCCGTGTACGCTTTCCGCGCCACCATGCTGCTGGGCAACCAGAGCAGCGGCTCGAAGCGCGCCCAGGAGCTGCTCAATCTGCTCGAAGTCAAAGACAAGGGCATCAAAATGGAGGACGAAATCGGCCTCATCAGCTCGGCCGGCATGGTGCGCCAGGCCCTGCAGCGGCTGCCGGGCTTCATGGTCAGCTACTACGCCACGCCCGACAACTGGCTGAACCAGCTCCGCGACCTGCAGGTGCGCGAGCGACCGGCCGGCGCCATGCCCTTCCGCGTGGTGCCTGACCCGGCGGCCCTCCAGCTCAGCGGCACGCGCATCTCGGTGGAAGTGCTGCCCGACGGCCGCTACCGCCTGCGCGCCAAGGCCGACAAGGCCGAGCTGAGCAGCCTGCCCACCGGCGAGCTGGTGCGCGAGGTGCTCGGGGTGGAGCTGGATGAAGTAGTAAAGGCCGGCCAGCTCCTGCGCACGCCGCTGCTGAGCGTCACGCTGCAGCCCGAGCCCGGGGTGCCGGCGGGCCAGGAGCGCTACAGCTTTCAGCTCAACGACCTGAGCAGCCTGGCAGGTCACTACGGCGGCGCCCTGATGGTACGCGCTGCCGACCACGAGTCCCGCATCATCGAGCTTAGCACCAAGGGCACCGTGCCGGCCAAGGAGCAGCAGTTTCTCGATACGCTCATGAGCGTGTTCATTGCCGCCGATCTGCGCGAGAAAAACCTTACCGGCCAGAAAACCGTGGCCTTCCTCGACGGGGAAATCAACAAGCTCAACCGCTCCCGCCAGCAGTCGGCCTCGGCGCTCAGCTCGTTCCGGGCCGAGCGCGGCGTGGTCGACGTGGGGGCGCAGTCGTCCTCCAGCATCTCGCAGCTCTCGAACCTGGAAGTGGAGCGCAGCCGGCTCAGCTCGCAGCGCAAGCACTACGAGAACCTGCTCTACACCGTGCGCAACAACCGCGACATGTCGGCCCTTTCCTCGTCGGGCGTCAACGACCAAGTGCTCAGCAGCCTGATTCTGCAGCTGGCCGATTTGTCGAACCAGAAGGCCGGGCTGGTGGTCAATGCCAGCGACCGGAACCCGCTGGTAACCGTGCTCGAGGAGCGCATCCGCACCATCAAAGGCTCGCTGGAGCAGAACCTGACGAGCATGATCCGCTCGATGGACTACCAGCTCGGCGACCTGAACAGCCAGATCGGGCGTATTCGCGGCGACATGAGCCGCATGCCCGACAACGAGCGGCAGCTGGCCGTGCTCAAAAACCAGTCGGACTTCAACGACAAGAACTACAATTTCCTGATTGAGAAGCGCGCCGAAGCGGCCATTGCCCTGGCCACCAACGCCACCGACAAGCGCATCATCGACCGGGCCGCCATGTGGGGCGCGGGTCCCTCGGAGCCCAAGCCCATGTTTGTGGCGCTGATGGCGCTGCTGGCCGGTCTGTTCGGGCCGCTGGGCCTGGCTTTCCTGCTGGAGAAAGTCAACCAGCGCATTCAGGGCCGCGAAGACCTGGTGCGCCTGACCAACATCCCGATTCTGGGGGTAGTGGCCCACGGCACCGCCGCCGACCAGGACCAGATGCTGACCAACCCCAAGGGGCCCATTGCCGAGTCGTTCCGCTCCATCCGGGTGAACCTGCAGTACATGTCGGCCGGCCTCGACAAGAAGGTGCTGGGCGTCACCTCGTCGGTACCGGGCGAGGGCAAAACCTTCTGTACCGTGAACCTGGCCGTGGAGCTGGCCCACTCGGGCCGCCGCGTGGCCCTGATCGAAACCGACCTGCGCCGCCCCACCATGGCCCGCTACTTCCGCCACGATGCCGAAGCGCCCGGGCTGGCCAACTACCTGGCCGGACTCAACAGTCTGGAAGAATGCCTGCGCCCCAGCGGCGTCAAGCGCCTCGACGTGATTTGCTGTGGCGAAGTGCCCCCCAACCCCATCGAGCTGCTGGAGTCGCCGCGCATGGGCGCGCTCATTGAGCGGCTGCGCGACGAGTACGACTACGTGATGCTCGACACGCCGCCGGTGGGCTACGTCTCGGAGTACTTCGTGCTGCTGCGCCACCTCGACGCCAACGTGTACGTGGTGCGCCAGAACTACACCGACCGCGCGCTGGTGAACCAGATCGACGAGCTGCACCGCGACGAGAAAATCAAGCACGTCTACCTCATCATCAACGACGTGCACTTCACCAAAACCTACGAGTACCGCTACAAGCAGAAAGCCTACGCCTACGGCTACAGTTAGCCCCGGCCCGCCTTGCTTCTCCTCCACCTCCGCGCCCCCCGTCCAGCATGGCTTCGACTGCTGCCCCTGCCCCGGCCCCCAGCCTGACCGCCGCCACCGTGCACGGCGTGAAGTGGACCACGGCCGCTACCATTTCCACCTCCCTGCTGCAGGTGGCTTACACCGCCGTCATGGCCCGCCTGCTGCCACCCGAGGCATTTGGCGTAGTGGCCCTGGCCGGCGTGGTGCTGCGCTTCGGCTCCTACTTTGCCCAGATGGGCATGGAGCAGGCGCTGATTCAGAAAGCCGACCTGCACGACGACGACGTGCGCGTGGCCTTTACCTCGTCGGTGCTGCTCTCGGCCCTGTTTGCCGGCCTGCTGCTACTGGGCGCCCCGCTGGCCACGCTCTTCTTCGACGAGCCCGCGGTGGTGCCCGTGGTGCGCGCTCTGGCTTGTGGGCTGCTGCTCACCGGCCTGAACGCCACGGCCCTGAGCTTGCTGCGCCGACAGATGCGCTTTCGCACCCTGGCCCTGCTGGAAGTAGCTTCGTACGTGCTGAGCTACGGCGCGGTGGGCATTGGCCTGGCAGCGGCGGGCTTCGGGCTCTGGGCCCTGGTGGGCGCGCAGCTGGCGCAGGCCCTGCTGCTGACGGTGCTGGCCTACGGGGCCGTGCGCCACAGCCTGGTGCTGCTGCTGCGCTGGGAAGCCTACCGGCCCATGCTGGCCTACGGCAGCCGCATGTCGGCCATCAGCTTCCTGGAGTTTTTCACTTCCTCACTCGACACCTTACTAATAGGTCGGCTACTGGGCGCCGCCGCGCTGGGCCTCTACAGCCGGGCCTGGATGCTGGTGGGCCTGCCCGTGTACCTGCTCACCAGCAGCGTGGCCAAGGTGATGTTTCCCTCCTTCAGTCAGGTGCAGGCCGACCGCGAGCGGCTGCGCACGGTGTACCTGAGCAGCGTAGTGCTGGTAGGCGCCCTGGTAATGCCCATCTGCGCGGGCGTGGCCGTGGCCGCGCCCGAAATCGTGCTGGTGATGCTGGGCCCCAAATGGCAGGCTGCCGTACCCATCCTGCAGGTAGTGTGCGCGGCCTTTGCGCTGAGCATGGTGACCATGTTTGCCGGTGTGGTGTGCGACGCCACGGCCACGCTCACCCGCAAGCTGGTGCTGAACCTGGTGTACACCGGCCTGCTGGCGGGTTTGTTCGTGGGCTTCAGTCGCTACGGCCTGCTGGGCGTGGCCGCCGCAGTGGTGCTGGGCGAGCTGGTGCGTACCGGGCTGTACCTGGGCCTGATGCGGCAGGTGCTGCGCGTGAGCCCCTGGCAGGTGCTGCGCGCCTACGGCCCCGGGGTGATGGCCGCCGTCACGGTCGCCGCCGCCATTGGCGCGGTAGCCTGGGCGCTGCGCGGGTCTGCCACTCCCTTGCCGCTGCTGTTCGCCGCCGAGGTGCTGACCGGCGCCCTGGCCCTGGGAGCCGGGCTGCTGCTCTGGCCCCCGGCCCGACTGCGCACCGAAATCGGCCGCATCCTCGCACGCCTGCCCCTGCCCCGCCACGGCCGCCTAACCCCGGCCCTGCATTGGCTTACCGGTCGCCTCACGCGACCAGCTGAAGCCCCTGCGCCGCGCCGGCCCCTGGCCTCCACGCCGGTTCACCGCCGAACTCCCGATCCTGAAACCACCCTGGTATGAGAGTCCTCTACGACCACCATGCGTTTTCGCTGCAGGACGTGGGAGGCATTACCCGCTACTTCAGCGAACTGCTCGACCACGCGGCCCCGGCGGTGCAGTGCCAGCTGCCCCTGGTGCTCAGCAATAACCTGTATTTGCGCGACCGGCGCCACACCAGCCACCTGGCCATCCGGCCCCAGTGGCTGGCCGAAAAGGCCTGGCGGGCTTCCAGCCAGATCAACCAGTGGGCCGCCGGGCGCGCCCTGCGCCGCGGCGACTTCGACGTCTTTCACCCCACCCTCAACGACACCGACTACTTCCTGCCCCTGCTTGTTGGCCGGCCCTACGTGGTGACGGTGCACGATTTAATTCCCTTTCTCTACCCACAGTACTACGCCAATGCCGCCCGCGAGGTGGCCACGCGGGTAATCAGCCAGGCCACGCGCATTATTGCCGTATCGGAAAACACCCGAGCCGATTTGCTACGGCTGCTGCCGGTGGTGCCGGAGCGGGTACACGTGGTGCCCCACGGCCGCACCGCCGTGGCACCGGCCTCCACTGCTCTGCCCGTGCCCGAGCACTACCTGCTGTACACGGGCACCCGCCACTACTACAAGAACTTCTCCTGCCTGCTGACGGCCCTGGCCAGCCTGCGCCCCCGCCATCCGCGGCTGCACCTGGTGTGCGCCGGCGGCGGCCCGTTCACCGCCGACGAGCAGCAGCGCCTGCTGGAGCTGGGCTTGGCCGATCGGGTCCGGCAGCTCGGCCCCGTGTCGGACCAGCAACTGGCCCGGCTCTACCACGACGCACTGGCCTTCGTGTTTCCCTCGCACTACGAAGGCTTCGGGCTGCCCATTCTCGAAGCCTTTGCCCAAGGCTGCCCCGTGGTGCTGAGCCAGGCCTCGTGCTTTCCCGAGGTGGCCCGCGAAGCCGCCCTGTACTTCGACCCGCACCGCCCCGATGAGCTGGCCGCCCAGCTCGACCGGCTGGTGGCCGACGCCGAACTGCGCCAGCACCTGCGCCGGGCCGGGGAGCTGCGTAGCCAGGACTTTACCTGGCGCCACACCGCCGCCCTCACGCACCGGGTGTACCAGGCCGCGCGCGAAGTTTCCGTGTTTGCCTAAGCTCTATCCGTCATGAAAATCAGCCTCCGGTTTCGCTTCATCGTCGCGGTGCTGGCCTTCGTGGTCACCGACACGGCTTTTACGGAGCTGGTGTTTGCCAGTGAGGACGACCCGCGCCTGGGCCTCTACAACTACGGGCTGAGCTTTGCCTCGCTGGGCGTGGCCGTGCTGCTGCTGCGCTACTTCGGCCCCACCATGCGCAAGTGGTGCCTGCTCACGCTGGGGTGCCTGGTGTTGCTAGCCTTCGAGTCGTACGCCGGCTGGGGCACCTGGATGGTGTACCCGCATGTGTTTTCCAAGCTGATTTTCCTGTTTGCCATCTTCGCCGTGTACGGCTTTCACCGGCGCTACGGCCTGCCGCCCTACGGCCCGCTGATGCTGGTGATTCTGGTGGGGCTGCTGAGCAACATGCTGCTCTACCACCCGGACGCGCTCAGCGCCTCGGCCTTCGTCGACAACGAGCGGGGATTCGGCTCGACCTCCACCTACCTGCTGCCGCTGCTGGCCCTGTACTACTTCAACCAGTACATGACCAAAGGCGGGCTGCTGCGCATGGTGCTGTTTTTCGCCCTGCTGGGCTTCGTCATTTTTCTGCAGCACCGCACCGTGTGGCTGTCGACGGGTTTGGCGCTGGGCGTAAACGCGCTGCTGCTGCGGCGCGTGGCGGGCGTGAGCTTTGCCATGCCGCGGCTGATTCCCCTGGCCGTGTTTCCCGTGAGCGTGCTGCTGATCGGCGGGCTGGCGGCCTTCCTCGAAAACCCGGCCGTGCTTGAGCGCTTCCAAACCAGCATTGCCGACATTCAGAATGCCGACAAGCAGGGGACCGGCAGCTGGCGCCTCAAGCAGTTTCAGGCTTACGTGCCCTACATGGAAGAATATCCCGTGGCGGGCATGCGCCTGAAGGGCTTTGAGCTGCCCGTGCAGTTCTACACCGGCTCCTACACCGACGATGTAGAGGACTCGCGGGTGTGGCGCAACGGCACCGGCCACCACTTCCACAGCTGGTACGTCGACCGCATGTTCTACTTCGGGACGCTGGGCGTGCTGCTGGTGCTGGCCGTGCCCATCGGGCAGGTAGTGCGCCGCCTGCGGCAGGCCACCCCGCTCGACGCCACCGCGGCCGCCCTCATTGCCTACAGCGCCAGCAATCTGCTCTACGGCGTGTCGTACGACTGGCCGGTCTTCGTCTACGCCATCATGGGCCTGACGCTGGCCGCCGCCGAGCCCGTACCCGCGGCCGCTCCCGTGCCCGCCCTGCCGACCCGCGAACCCGCGCCCGCGGCGGCCCCCCTTACGCCCTCCTCACCCCACGCCCATGCTACCGCCTGACGATGTCCTCCGGTCTGACGCCACCCGGCCGGCGCCGGTTCTGCTCCTGATTTTCAACCGCCCCGCCACCACGCGACGGGTGCTGGAAGTGCTGCGCCAGGCCCGCCCCGCGCGTCTGTACGTAGCCGCCGACGGCCCCCGCACCAGCCACCCCACCGACACCGCTAATTGCCAGGCGGCCCGCCAACTGGTGCGCGAGCTGGTGGACTGGCCCTGCGAGCTGCGCACTTTGTACCGCGCCACCAACCTGAACTGCGGGCTGGCCCCGGCCACGGCCATCGACTGGTTTTTTCAGCACGAACCCGAGGGCATCATCCTCGAGGACGACTGCGTGCCGGCGCCCAGCTTTTTCCGGTTCTGCGCCGAAATGCTGGCCCGCTACCGCCACGACACCCGGGTGATGCACGTGGGCGGCAACAACTTCAGCGCCGAAGCCCGCCACCCGCTGGCCCCCGGGGCGCCCTCCTACCACTTTTCGCGGCAGGTGGAAAGCTGGGGCTGGGCCACCTGGCGCCGGGCCTGGCAGCTCTACGACTTTCAGCTCGGCAGCTACCACGAATTGCGCCGCCGCGGCGCCCTGCGCGGGCTTTACAGCTCGGCCCTGGAAACCCGCTACCGGCTGGGCAAGATCGAAAGCGTGCTCGACCTGCCGCAGCCCCCCGACGTGTGGGACTACCAGTGGCACTTCACGGTGGCCGCGCACTCGGGGCTGGCCATCGTGCCCGCCGTCAACCTGGTGAGCAACATCGGGTTCGGCGACGACGGCACCCACACCTTTGACTTCGACGACGAACAGGCCGCCGTGCCCACGACCGACCTGAATTTTCCGCTCCACCACCCGGCCTTCGTGCTCTGCGACCGGCGCCGCGACCAGCAGCGCTTCCGCGAGTTTCTGCTCGGCCGGGCGCGGGTCAAAGCCCGAAAATGGCTGGCCCGCCTCATTCCGCTGCCTGCTCTCTCGCCCACGACGGCCCCGCCACGGCCCGCCCCGGTTACCCTCGCCAACTCTCTCCACCTATGAAACTGCTGCTCTCCGCCTATGCCTGCAACCCTGCCCAGGGGGGCGAGGACAATATTGGCTTTCACTGGGCCCTGCAGATGGCCTGCCGCGGGCAGGACGTGTGGTGCCTGACCACCGACTTCGGCCGCGACGACATCAACCGCTACCTCGCCCGCCACGCCGACGACGAGCCGGCCCTGGCCCGGCTGCACTTCGTGTTTGTGACCGTGCCCGCGCTGTTTGAGTTTCTTTACCGCTGGCAATTCGGCGTGTACCTGCACTACATCGCCTGGCAGTACGCCGCCTGGCGGGTAGCCCGCCGCCTCGACGCCGAGGTTGATTTCGACGTGGTGCACCACGCTACCTACAGCAGCCTGAAGATGGGCTCGTGGCTGTGGCGCCTGGGCAAGCCCCTGGTATACGGGCCGGTGGGCGGCGCCCAGAAAGCCCCCCTTGCCTTCCGCCGCTACGTGCCCGACTGGTTTCGCACCGAAACCCTGCGCTCCTGGGTAACTTGGGTGCTCACCCGCTTCGACCCCAACCTGCGCCAGCACCTGCGCCACTGCTCCCTGGTGCTGGCTTCCAACGATGAGTCGGCTGAGCTGGCGCGCCACCTGGGCGCCCGGCGCGTGCGCGTGTTCCTTGATACGGGCCTGCCCGAGGCGTTCTACGGCGCCCAATTGCCCGACCGCCAGCCCGGACCCGTGCTCAAGCTGCTGTGGGTGGGCCGGCTTTACCCCAATAAAGCCCTGCCGCTGGTGCTCGATGCCCTGTCCCGGGTCGACCGGCGGGTGCGCTTTCACCTGACCGTGCTCGGCGACGGGCCCATGGGCCCCAGGGTGCCGGGCTGGATTGAGCAGTATGGCGTGGCCGAGCACGTAACCTGGCGCGGCTTGGTGCCCTGGCAGGAAGTGTGCGGGCTGATGCACTCGCACGACGTGTTTTTCTTCACCAGCCTGCGCGAGTCGTTTGCTTCGCAGTTCATGGAAGCCATGGCCACGGGCCTGCCCATCATCACCGTCAACCACCAAGGCGCGCGCACGCACCTGCCCGAAACGGCGGCTATAAAAGTACCGGTAGACGAGCCCGAAGCCACGGCCGACGCCCTGGCCCGGGCCGTGGAATACCTCTACGACCACCCCGCCGAGCGCCTGGCCATGGGCCGCGCCGGCTACGAGTTTGCCCTGCGCCAGACCTGGCCCGAGCGCATCGAGCGGCTGCTGAATCTGATGCGCGAAGCCGGGATTCCCAACGTGCCGGCCCCGCTACCGGCCGAGCCCCGCACCCAGCCGCTCGAAGCCCTGCTCGACGAGCCCGTGCGTGAGCGGCGCCCGGCCGAGCCCGTGCCATCCCTCGACGTGCTGCCCTAACCCTGCCCCGCCATGCTCTACATTGTTATTCCGGTTTTCAACCGCTGGGTGTTTACCCGGGACTGCCTGCTGTCGTTGCGCCGCCAGACCTGCCAGGATTTCCGCGTGGTAGTGGTCGACGACGGCTCGACCGACGGCACGGCAGCGGCCCTGGCCCGGGAGTTTCCCGAGGTAGAGGTACTGCCCGGTACGGGCTCGTTGTTCTGGACCGCGGGCGTGAACCTGGGCCTGCGGCACGCCCTGGCCCAGGGCGCCACCCACCTGATGACCCTCAACAACGACGTGCAGGCCGCCCCCGACTTCGTGGCCCGCATGCTGCGGGCGGCCGAGCAGCACCCCCGGGCCCTGCTTGGCGCCCTGGAGCTGGACGTGGCCACCCGCCAGCCGGTATACGGCGGCGAGCGGTTCAGCTGGCTCACGCATACGCCCCGGCCCCTGCTGGCGCAACTCCCGCCCGAGCAGCGCCACGGCCTGCACCCGGTTACCTATCTCCCCGGACGGGGCCTGCTCATTCCGGCCGCCGCGGTAGCGGCCATCGGCCTGTTCGACGAAAAGCGCCTCCCGCATTACCTGGCCGACTACGACTACACCAGCGTGGCGCGGCGCCACGGTTTTCCGGTGTTCATCAACTACGATGCCTGCCTGCTGACTTATCCCGACGAAAGCGGCCAGGAGCAAACCCGGCGGCAGCGCAGCCTGCGTGGCTACTACGAGCACCTGTTTGGCATCCGCGGCGGCGGCAACCTGCGCAACTTCACGCACTTCGCCCTCAAAAACTGCCCTCGCCCACTGGTGCCCCTGTTCCTGCTCAACGGTTACGCTCGGCGCATGGTCGGCTACTTTCTCCACTAAGCTGGCCGGGCCATCTTTTTTCCACTCCTGCTCATGGTCATTCTGGTAAAACGCACTGGGCAACTGGGCAACCGGCTGTTTCTCTTCGCCCACTTTGTGGCCAACGCCGCCGAATACGGCTACGAGCTGATCAACCCCAGCTTCAACGGTTACGCTCCTTTTTTTGAGGCTACGGCCAGCGGCGATTTTGGGGGACTGCCCGTGCGCCTGCACGCCTTTCCGCGCCCGGGCTTCGACCGCGTGTTCGAGTTGATGCAGCACCCGCGGGCCTTCGGCCTGCTGCGCCAGGCCAGCCGCTTGCTCCCCGGCGCCCCGGCCCTGCTGGCAGACGAGGGCGACCAGGACTACGACCTGAACCGCCCCGACTACCTGCACGCGGCCCGCGCCGGCGTGGTGCTGGCCCACGGCTGGCTGTTTCGCGACAAACGCCACTTTGCCCAGCACGGCCCGTTGCTGCGGCGGCTTTTCGCGCCCGTAGCGCCGCACCGCCAGGCCGTGGATGCCTTGCTGACCCGATTGCGGCAGTCGGCCGACGTGGTGGTGGGCGTACACATCCGGCGCGGCGACTACGCTACCTACTGCGCCGGCGCCTACTACTACGACGATGCCACCTACGCCCGGGCCCTGCATCAGCTGCGCGCGCAGCTGCCGCCCGACCGCCGCGTGGTTTTTCTGCTGTGCTCCAACGAAGCCGTCAGCACCGAGGCGTTTGCGGGGCTGCCGGTGGCCCATTCCACGGGGCATTTTGTGGAGGACTTGTACGCCCTGGCCGGCTGCGACTACATCATCGGGCCGCCCAGCTCCTACTCGTACTGGGCTTCCTTCTACGGCCTCACCCCGCTGCTGCACCTGCACCGCGCCGACCAAAACGTGCAACTCAGCGACTTCCAGGTGTTTCTGGACCAATAATCAACCCGTAATCAGCCGTGCTGCCATGTCCGTGTTTCCGTCGTTGCGCTGGTTGAGCTGGCTGTTGGAAGGCAGCTGCCTGCTGGTACCCGCCTCGCAGCTGGCGGCACCGGCCGAGCTCAGCGCCCTCATCATCCGGCGTGGCGGTGTATATACGGGCCACTACCGCAGCCTCGACTCCATGGTGCCCTGCGTGCGCATCGTCACTACTGAGCCGGTGACGCTGCTGGGCTGCCGCCTCGAAGGAGCGGGCACGCTGATTGAGGCCACCCAGGGCGGGGCGCAGCTGATTATCCGTGACTGCCGGGCCTACGGCCTGCGCCCCAGCCTCGGCGACAAACGGCCGGGACGCTTTCTGGAAGTCAACTCGGCCCGCTCGGTACGCATCGAAAACAACTACCTGGAGCAAACCGGCGGCATTGCCATTTACCTGTGGGGCGGCAATGGCTCGGCCACCCAAACGCTAACTGTGCTGCGCAACGTGGCCAAGAACATCGACGGGCGCCACCCCGATGGCGGGCAGACCTACTCCAATTTCCTGGGTCTTAATGGGGTGCGCGGCGTGGCTAACATGGAAGTAGCCTGGAACCAAGTGGTAAACGAGCCGGATAAGTCCCTGGTCGAGGACAACATCAACTTCTACAACTCATCGGGCACGGCGGCCAGCCCGGCCCGGGTGCACGACAACTACGTGTACGGCGCTTTCCCCTACCCCGCAACCGCCGCCAAGTACAGCGGCTCGGGCATGACCACCGACGGGGACGGTGCCTCGGCCCTGACCACCACGGCCTACGTGGAAGCTTATTACAACCAATTCGTGGCTACCTGCGCCGCCATGAACATTGCCGCCGGCCACCACAACTACTTCCACCACAACCGCATGGTCACCAGCGGCCTGCTGCCCGGCGGCGCCCGTCTGACAGCCAACTACGCGGCCGCGGCCATTTTCAACGCCTACGGGCAGCCCAAGGATGTTTTCTTCGGCAACCGTTTCGACCACAACACTATTGGATTTGTGAAGCCGGGGCGCAATCATCCGTACCCTGACCGCCACGACCTGAACTCGGATAGCTGCACCCCCTGCACCAACACCACCCACCTGCCCAACCCCGTAACGCTGCAAACTGAGCAGAACGAGTGGAACCTCTGGCAGCAGAAACTGCGGCGGCGCGGCATCCGGCTGGGCCCGCCGGGCCTGTCCCGCGACAGCCTCGCGCTGGTCACCCCCTGATTATCAGCTACTGCCCTACCTCCTGAGCCTTCAATCGAAGGCTTTTTTTTTGCCCAAAGCGTCATTTTTTTTCCGGGCTCCAAAACGGGCTACGTGGCAAGGGCGCCCGGTTTTCGCTAGCATGAGGAAATTCAACCTTAATATAGTTATATATATGTTTTTTTTCTTCGCGCTTGCAATACCATTGCTTTTTATACATTTGCAATGAACCTCGGTCTACGGTTTAGGACATTTCAAATGTACAAACCGAGTTAATTTCTTCAAAAACCCGATAGCACGCCGCTAGCCGCCCTGCAAATAGGACAATTGAAGAAGCAAGAGGAAGGCTGCTAAAGGCAGCGCTTCCGGTGATGTGGGTACGTGAAGTTGGCTCAAAAAACTCCTTTAAAGTTCAGGAAAGCCTTTTTTCGTTTTCTCCCCCAGTCCGAGACGGCAAATCCCGGGAGCTAATCTGGCTGCTAGGGATTTGAAAACGACAAGCTCACCCCTGAGCATATTGGAGTCAGGCACCAAGGCCACCAATTGAACAAATTTAATTTCACCACTTTGAACGAATTGGCTTACCTGCCAGTTAACCACCCAAACATCCCTATATAGGGCTTTTCAAAAACACAATCAGAATGCAAAAAACCTCTGGAATGAACGTACGATTCACTCGTCACACCTCCTCTGGTGCACGCTTTCTGCCGTTGGTGGCGCTCGTGCTGTTGGTAATTGGCCTGCTTCCGGCCAAAGTGTGGGCGCAAACGGTGCCCAACGTGACTTATTCAGGCCCGCTGGTCATCCGTCAGGGTGGTACCTACTCGGGCAACTACCGCAGCACCAGTTCGTCGGTGCCGGTAATCAAAATCGAAACCACTCAGCCGGTCATCATTGAGAACTCCACTCTGGTGGGGCCCGGCGACATCATCGATTCGAAGTGGAGCGGCTGTAACATCACCGTGCGCAACAACCGCGCGTACGGCCAGCGCCCCACCGCCGATAATACCCGCCCCGGCCGCTTCGTGGAAGCCAACCAGGGCCACTCGGTACGCATCGAGAATAACTACATCGAGCAGACCGGCGGCATTGCCATCTACATGTGGAGCGGCGACGGCTCGGCCACTCAGACGCTGCGCATCGTGCGCAACGTGGCCAAGAACATCGACGGCCGCTACCGCAACGGCGGCGGCACCTACGCCAACTTTGTGGGACTGAACGGGGTGTACAGCGTGGGCAACATGGAAATTGCCTGGAACCAGGTAGTGAACGACCCGCTGAACTCGCTGGCCGAGGACGTTATCAACCTCTACAACTCGGGTGGTACCTCCGCCGCGCCCGTGCGCATTCATAACAACTACATCTACGGCGCCATGCCCTTCCCGGCTTCGTCGTCGCACTACACCGGCTCGGGCCTGACCCTCGACGGCGGCGCCATGAACGCCCGCGAAGCCACCTGCTACGTGCAGGCCTACAACAACCACTTCGTGGCCACCTGCGCCGCCATGAACATCGCCTCGGGTCACAACAACCGCTTCTACAACAACCGCGTGGTAACCGCGGGCGTGACGGCCGATGGCCAGAAGCTGACGGCCTCCTACGCTGGTATTGCCATCTGGAACGGCTACGGCCAGCCCAGCAACGTGTTCTACAACAACAGCATGGACAACAACACGGTGGGCTTTGTGAGCTGGGGCCGCAACTCGCCGTACCAGGACCGCTTCGACGTGAACACCGGCGCCTGCAACCCCTGCACCAACACCACCCACCTGCCCAACCCCGTGACGCTGCAGACCGAGCAGACCGAGTGGAACCTCTGGCAGCAGAAACTTCAGCAGAACGGCGTGACCATCGGCGTCGGCGGCACGGGTGGCACCACCACCCCGCCCACCACGACCACGCCTCCCACCACCACTACCCCGCCCACCACGGGCACGGGCAGCGGCAACACCGGCAGCACGCCCATGACGGGCCCCGCTAACTCGACCTTCTTCCGCGGCATCAACGTGAACGGCGGCGCCGCTACCATCGATGGCAAGAACTGGGAGGCTGGCAACGCCGCCAACTTCCAGGTCAACGGCACGGCCCTGGCCGCCCAGCAGATTGCGCTGCTGACCAACACCGACGCTGCCCGCGCCGCCATGATCCGCTCGTTTGTGTACAGCAACGCCCTGAGCTCGACGGTTTCGGGCGTAGCCAACGGCAGCTACAGCGTGTACCTGTACTTCTTCGAAGACAACGCCCCCGAATCCTTCAACATCCAGGTGGAAGGCCAGACCGTGCAGAGCGGCTACAACAGCGGCAACGCCGGTAACTGGAAGCGCCTGGGTCCGTTCGCGGCCAACGTAACCGATGGCAACATCACCGTGGGCACTACGGGCGGCTTTGCCAACCTCTCGGGCATCGAAATCTGGAAGCAGAACACCACGACCACCAACACGGCCCCGACCGTGAGCCTGACCAGCCCCGCCAACAACGCCACCGCTACCGTGGGACAGGCCCTAAACCTGACCGCTAACGCGGCTGACGCCAACGGCACCGTGGCCAAAGTGGAATTCTTCAACGGCACCACTAAGCTGGGCGAAGACGCCACGGCCCCCTACGCCCTGACCTACACCCCGGCCGCCGCCAGTACCCTCACCCTGACGGCTAAGGCTACCGACAACGCCGGCCTGGCTACCACTTCGGCGGCCGTAACCGTAACGGTGCAGGCCGCCCCGGTAGTAACCCCGCCCACCGGCGGCACCAGCGGCCCCGCTAACGCTACCTTCTACCGCGGCATTGACGTGGGCTCGACCTCGGGCCTGACCCTGGACGGCAAAACCTGGGAAGCCGGCAACGCTGCCAACGTAACCCTGACGGGCATGGTGTTCAGCAACAGCGGCTCGGTGCTGAACCCGGCCACTGACGCTACCCGCGCCAACATGCTGAAATCGGCCGTGGGCGGCTCGACCGTGGGCGCCAAGCTCGCCAGCGTACCCAACGGCACCTACAGCGTGTACGCCTACATCTGGGAAGACAACAACCCGGAAACCACCAGCATCGTGCTCAACGGCCAGACCGTACGCTCGGGCTACAGCACCGGCTCGGCCGGCCACTGGGAGCGGCTGGGTCCTTTCCAGACGACCGTTACCAACGGCATCATCGACCTGAAAACCGCGGGTGGCCACCCCAACCTCTCGGGCGTGGAAGTATGGAAGCACACCACCACCGCCACGGCCCCGCCGGTAGTAACCACCCCGCCGACCACCTCGACCCGCACCCTGTTCCGCGCCATCAACGTGAATGGTAGCGCCGCCACCATCGACGGCATCAACTACGAGTCGGGCATCGGCGCCGCGGGCGTGAGCACCACGGGCATCAGCCTGACGGCCCCCAGCCTGGCCCTGAGCCCGGCCACCGACGCCGCCCGTACCGGCCTGATCCGCTCGTTTGTGTGGGGCCACAACCTGCAGTACAGCCTGAGCAACGTGCCCAACGGTGACTACGAGGTATCGTTCTACGCCTTCGAGGATAACAACCCGGAAACGTTCAACGTGAGCCTGAACGGCCAGACTGTGGTGAGCAGCTACAACAGCGGCGCCGCCGGCACCTGGAAGAAGTTCGGTCCCTTCAAGACCACGGTGACCAACGGCACCATCCGCCTGCAGAGCAGCGGGGGCGTGATGAACCTCTCGGGTGTGGAAGTGTTCCGCCTGACGGCCGCCACCACGGCCAGCCGCACCGCCGCTACTAGCGCCGTGCAGGCCTTCCCGAACCCCTTCGTGAGCGAGCTGAACGTGTCGCTGACCGTAGCCCAGGCCGAAAACGTCGCCCTGGGTCTCTACAACGGCTCGGGTACGGAAGTGCTGCGCACCACGGTAGCCGCGGCTGCCGGCACCAGCACTACCAAGCTGAACGTGAGCAGCCTGCCCGCCGGCAGCTACGTGCTGAAGGTACTCTCCGGCTCGCTCAACGGCCAGACCATCCAGTTGCGGAAGTAATTCCGCCGGGCCGTCCTCCACCACGGTCCATTCGAAGCCCGGTCGCGCAAGTGGCCGGGCTTTTTTGTGCGCTACCCTCATTAATATAACTTTTAAAGTAATATTATTAACATTTTTTATAGAAAGAGTTGCTTCTTTGATTTTAAATACAATAATTTGACTGCAAAGTTCTAAAAACCCTTGCCGAACTTCCACCTCATTCATTAGTACCATGAAGCGCGCCCTCATCACAGGTATCACCGGTCAGGATGGCTCCTACTTGGCCGAACTGCTGCTGGCCAAAGGCTACGAAGTACACGGCATCAAGCGCCGCACTTCCCTGCTGAACACCGACCGCATCGACCACCTCTACCAGGACCCCCACGAACAGGACGTGCGGTTTCGCCTGCACTACGGCGACCTGAGCGACTCCACCAACCTCATCCGCATCGTGCAGGAAGTGCAGCCCGACGAGATTTACAACCTCGGCGCCATGTCGCACGTGAAGGTATCGTTCGACACGCCCGAGTACACCGCCGACGTGGACGGAGTGGGCACGCTGCGCCTGCTCGAGGCCGTGCGCATCCTGGGCCTCACCCACAAAACCCGCATCTACCAGGCCTCCACCTCGGAGCTCTACGGCCTAGTGCAGCAGGTACCGCAGTCGGAGCAGACGCCGTTTTATCCCCGCTCGCCCTACGCCGTCGCCAAGCTCTACGCCTACTGGATTACCATCAACTACCGCGAGGCCTACAACATGTTCGCCTGCAACGGCATCCTGTTCAACCACGAGTCGCCGCTGCGGGGCGAAACCTTCGTGACGCGCAAAATCACCCGCGCGGCCGCCCGCATTGCGCTGGGTTTGCAGGACAAGCTTTACCTGGGCAACCTCGACGCCCGCCGCGACTGGGGCCACGCCCGCGACTACGTGGAGGCCATGTGGCTGATGCTGCAGCAGGACAAGCCCGAGGACTTCGTCATTGCCACGGGCGTGACCACGCCCGTGCGCGACTTCGTGCGCCTGGCCTTCGCCGAGCTGGGCATTGAACTCACATTCTTTGGCGAGGGCGCCGACGAGACGGGCCACGTGGTAGCCTGCCACAACCCCGATTTCCAGCTGCCGCTGGGCAAGGAAATCGTGGCCGTCGACCCCGAGTACTTCCGCCCCACCGAAGTCGAGCTGCTCATTGGCGACGCCACCAAAGCCCGCGAGCAGCTGAACTGGACGCCGCGCTACGACCTGCACGCCCTGGCCGCCGACATGGTACAGGCCGACTTGGAGCTGTTCCGGCGCGACGCCACCCTGCGCGAAGCCGGCCACCGCGTGCTGAACTACTACGAATAAGCCGGGCAGTGGCGAGCGAGGGAGTCCCCTTCGGCCCGCACTGGGCCGGCCTCCCCACTCCCCAACTCCCGATTTCACCACTCCGCCATTTCTCCACCTGATATGGACCTCAACGCCCGAATTTTCGTGGCCGGCCACCGCGGCATGGTGGGCTCGGCTTTGGTGCGGCGCCTACGCCGCGCCGGCTACTCCAACCTGCTGCTGCGCACCTCGCGCGAGCTGGATCTGCGCAACCAAGCCGCCGTCGAGCAGTTTTTCACCCGTGAGCGACCCGAGTACGTGCTGCTGGCGGCTGCCAAGGTCGGCGGTATTCACGCCAACAACTGCTACCGGGCCGACTTTCTGCAGGAAAACCTGCTGATTCAAACCAACGTCATCGGTGCCAGCTACCGGCACGGCGTGCGCAAGCTGCTGTTCCTGGGCTCGTCGTGCATCTACCCCAAGCTGGCCCCGCAGCCCATTAAGGAGGAGTACCTGCTCACCGGCCCGCTCGAACCCACCAACGAGCCCTATGCCATTGCCAAGATTGCCGGCCTGAAGCTCTGCGAAGCCTACCGCGACCAGCACGGCTGCAACTTTATTACGGCCATGCCCACCAACCTCTACGGTCCCAACGACAACTACGACCCCGAAAACTCGCACGTGCTGCCGGCGCTGCTGCGCAAGTTCAGCGAGGCCGCGCGCCTGGGCTTGCCGCAGGTGGAAGTGTGGGGCTCGGGCACGCCCCGGCGCGAATTTCTGCACGTTGACGACCTGGCCGACGCCTGCCTGCACCTGCTGCTGCACTACGACGGCCGCGAGCCGGTGAACGTGGGTACCGGCCAGGACCTGACCATCCGCGAGCTGGCCGAGCTCATCGGCCGCCTCACCGGCTACGCCGGCCCCATTGCCTTCGACGCATCCCGTCCCGATGGCACGCCGCGCAAACTGCTCGACGTGAGCCGCCTCCACGGCCTAGGCTGGCAGCACCACATCGGGCTCGACGAGGGCCTGCGGCAGGTGCTGGCCAGCGCCGACTGGCTGGCTCAGGCCCAGCCCGCCCCGGCCCTCGGCTGAGTTGAGCTGCCGGTCTGCCGCCGGGAGTTGTTTCCACCATTAGTCTTCCCGCTATGCACGCTGTTCTGAGCCGCGCCCAGCGCCGGGCCGGGCGCTTACTGCGCGAGCTGGTTCCCTACAACCGCCACTGGCGGCCGACCGGGGTGCACCCCGGCAGCCGGGCATTGGCCGGCATGCCCGGCAGTGGCGCGAGCTACCACGAAGTAGTGCCCGCGCATACGTCGAGCTATGTTATTCCGCCCCGGTTCTACGAGCAGGCATCGGCCTACGGGGGCAGTTTGCACAGCAAGCCCAACGCCCAGGAACCGGTGCCGGCCGCCTTCGTGCTGGAGCTGCGCCAGGGCCGCCTCTACGCCGACAACCACGACAGCGTGGCCGTAATAGCCGCCGACGGCTTTCTGGTGGGCGACGCCTCTTTTCAGTACACCAACAAGACCTGGGACACCATCCGGCCCGAAGACAACAACATCTTTCAGCAGGCCTATTTCCTGGAGCCGGTGCGCGTGCCGGGTACGGTGTGCAGCCTGCTGGCCGGCGGAGGCGCCGCCATCGGCAACTACTACCACTGGCTTATCGATTCGGTACCGCGCCTGCACCTACTGCAGGCCGTCGGGCTGCTGGCCGAAGTAGACTACTTCCTCGTCTACGACCGGCAGCTGAGCTTCGTGCGCGACAGCCTGGTTCCGTTGGGCATCCGGCCCGAGCAGATCATTGATGTGAGCACCCACCGCCACCTGCGCGCCGACCGCCTGCTGGTAACCTCACCCGTGCGCGGCACCGGCGCCCATACTCCACCCTGGGCCGTTGCTTTTCTGCGCGCCGCCTACCTGCCACCCACTGCCCCCGCCCGCTTCTCGCCCCGCGTTTACATCAGCCGCAACGACGCCGGAGCCCGGCGGGTGCTGAACGAGCCGGCCGTGGAAGCGCTGCTGACCGAGTTCGGGTTTCAGACCTACGTACTCAGCCAGCTAAACTTCGCCGAGAAGGTTGCGCTGTTTGCCGGCGCCCAGGCCCTCATCTCACCCGTGGGCGCTGCGCTGGCCAACCTGGTGTTTACCGCACCCGGCACCCCCTTCCTGGAGCTGCTGCCCCAGGGTTTCGTGGTGCCCGACTTCCTGGAGCTGTCGGCCCGGGCCGGGCTGCACTACCACTGGCAGGTGTGCGCCCATCCGCAGCCCGCTACCAACATGGCCGAGGCCCGCCGCGAAGACCTCACCGTGGACCTGGGCAAGCTGCGCCGCCACCTCGAGCGCATGCTCAGTCAGCCCGCCTGATGCCGCCACCTTACCCTTACCCTTCACCGTCCCCGACTTCCACCTCATGCCCGCGCCCCTTCCTTCCGTACTGCTCTCCATCGTCACCTGGAACAGTGCCGACAGCATCGAAGCCTGCCTGCGCTCGGTGCTGGCCCAAAGCCACGCCGATTTCACCGTGTGGGTGGTTGACAACGCCTCGACCGACGACACCTGCGCCCTCGTGGCGGCCCTGGCTGCCACCGACGCGCGCCTGCACCTGCACGCCTTGCCCGAAAATACCGGCTTCTGCGGCGGCCACAACTACACCCTCGACCGCACCCACTCCGACGCGGTGCTGCTGGTGAACCCCGACATCGTGCTGCCGCCCGACTACCTGGCCGGGGTGCTGGCGGTGTTGCAGCGCGATGAGCGCATCGGCACGGTGGTAGGCGTACTGGTGCAGTCGCTCGACGAGCCCGACCCCGTTATCGACTCGGCGGGCATGAATGCCCTGCCCGACGGCCGCTTTCAGCTGCGCTACCACGGCCGCCGGCTGAGCGAGGTACCGCTGAGAGCCGACCTGGAAGACGTAGCCGGGGCCGACGGGGCCCTGCCGCTGTACCGCCGGCGTTTTATCGACGACTTGCGCGTGGAAGGGCAGTTTTTCGACGAGCGGTTTTTCGCCCACAAGGAGGATTGGGACATTTCCTGGCGCAGCCAACTCTACGGCTGGCGCACGGTGCTGGCTCCCCACTGCCGCGCCCTGCACCCGCGCCATTTCCGCCCGGCCGACCTGCGCCTGCGCCGCCGCCTGAGCAGCACCATGAAAGCCGACGCGGTGAAAAACCAGCTGCTGCTGCTGCTGAAAAACCCTGCGCCCCACCAGCTGCTGCTGACCTGGCTGCGCGCGCTGCCCCGGCAGGCGGCCATTCTGCTTTTTGCGCTGCTGGTCGAAAGAAAATCCCTGCGCGCCTACGCTTACCTGCGCCGGCACTGGCGCGAGGTCTGGGCCACGCGCCAGCAGGTGCAGGCCCGCGCCGCGGAAGGCTGGCACCCGCCCGTAGCCGCTACTGACGCGAAAATTCATCAGCCCCTGCTCAGCATTTGCGTACCCTGTTACCACCGTCCCGAACTGCTGGCCCGCGCCCTGCGCTCCATTGGCCCGCTGCCCGCCGACGTGGAAATCGTGGTGTCCGACAACTCGGTGCGGGACAACCACTGCGAGCAGATGACGCGCTACGTGTTGGCTCACCAGCCCGTAAGCCAGTGGCGCTACTTCCGCAATGCCCCGGGCAGCAACGCCACCGACAACTGGCAGCTCTGCCTGCGCCGCGCCCGCGGCCGGTACGTGCTGATGCTGCACGACGACGACTTTTTGCTACCCAACGGCCTGACCACCATCATGCAAACCCTGCGCAGCCAGCCCGACCGCTACGCCGCGCTGCTGTTTGGGGTGGTGGTGGTCGATGAAAACCGCCGACCGCTGCGCACGCAGCGGGTGCGGCGCCAGCACTTTCTGGCCCCGGCCGCAGCCGTTGAGCAGGTGCTCACCAACTCCTCGCTGGTGCGCATGCCCGCCATGGTGGCCAGCCGCGACGCCTGCCGCAGCCTCGGCCTCGACCCCAGCCAGCAGGACACTGACGACACCGACCTGTGGGCCCGCCTGTTTGCCGCCCACGGCGTGCTGCGCGTGCCCGCCTGCGTGGGGGCCTATACGGTGCACGAGGCCGCTATGACCACGGGCATGTTCGACGCCCCCACCGTGCAGCGGCTGCTGCGCATCTTCCAGAAAATGGAAGCTACTGGGGTACTGACTGCGCCGCGCCTGCAGCGTGCCCGCACCCACTTCTTTCACCAGTTTATTCTGGCCGGCGCCTACCGCGCCCTGCGCCGCCACGACCGCCCCGCCGCCCGCCGGATTCTGGCCCTATTCACGCTGCCCCAGGTACGCGAGCTGCCCACGCCGGCCCGCTGGCTGCCGGCCCGCCTGGCCCTCACGGCCCTTTCCCGGTTGGGGTGGCACCTGCCCGCCGGCCGCCTCAGCAACCTGCTGCGGGAAAAATCAACCGATTTGCTGCTTAATCATTAGAAACGCTACCTTCTTCATTATATAAGGCATTTTATTCTTAATATCACCCAATAGCTATAACCTCGTCTGAACCCGCCAACCATTTTGCCTTATGATCATCGTCGACAAGTTTCTGCAAGCCCGTGAGCAGGCCGGCAACCCCATTCGGGTGGGCCTGTGGGGCGCGGGCGAAATGGCCCAGGGTATGGTAAACCAGGTGATGCGCTACACGCCCGGCATGGTGGTAGCCGCCATTGCCAACCGCACCCTGCACAAAGCCCACGAAGCCTACGCCTATACCGGCCATACCGCCCAGGAATGCCATGACCGGGAAAGTCTGCAAGCCTGCATTGCGGCGGGTCAGCCCGCCGTGACCACCGAGGGTGAGCTGCTGTGCGAAGTTGAGGGGCTTGACTTGCTGGTGGAGTGCACCGGCACCATTCACTATGCGGCGGGCCTGATCATGCACGCCATTGCGCACCGCCGCAACGTGCTGCTGTTCAATCCCGAAGTCGACGCCACTATCGGGCCCATCCTGAAAGTGTACGCCGACCAAGCCGGGGTGCTGCTCAGCGGCTGCTCGGGCGACCAGCCGGGCTGCATCATGGACCTGTACCGCTTCGTGAAGGGCATGGGCCTCACGCCCCTGCTCTGCGGCAACATCAAAGGCCTGCAGGACCGCTACCGCAACCCCACCACCCAGGCCTCGTTTGCCGCCCGCTGGCACCTGACGCCGGAAATGGTGACCAGCTTTGCCGACGGCACCAAGATTTCCATCGAACAGGCCTGCGTAGCCAACGCCACGGGCATGGGCGTGGCCCAGCGCGGCATGCTGGGCTACACCTACGACGGGCACATCGACGACATGGTGTCGCTCTACGACGTGGCGGAGCTCAAACGCCTGGGCGGCATCGTCGACTACGTGGTGGGCCCCAAGCCCAGCCCCGGCGTGTTCGTGTACGCCACCACCGACGACGCCAAGTCGCGGCACTACCTGGAGTACGGCAAGCTCGGGCCGGGGCCGCTCTACAGCTTCTACGCGCCCTATCACCTCATCTACGCCGAAATTCCCAATTCCATTGCCCGCCTGGTGCTGTTTCAGGACGTGACGATGGCCCCGCTGGCCGGACCGGTGGTCGAGGTCATTACCCTGGCCAAACGCCCGCTGGCCGCCGGCCAGGTACTCGACGGCCTGGGCGGCTACGACACCTACGGGCAGTGCGAAAACGCCGCCACGGCCCGGCAGGAAAACCTGCTGCCGGTGGGCCTGGCCGAGGGCGCCGTGCTGCGCCGCGCCGTGGCCCAGGACGAGGTATTGACCTTCGACGACGTGGCGCTGCCCCCCGACAACCTGGTGCAGCGCCTGTACCGCGAGCAGACCCGCCGGTTTTTCCCGCAGTTGCAAACCCGGCCCGTGCTGGCCTGAGGCTGGCCTCCCTACCCGAGCTCCACTTTCCACCACCACACAACCATGATTGAGGCACCGCTACCGCAGACCGGCAACCGCGTGCTGCAGGCCGACCTGCAGGCCATCTACCAGCAGCTGAGCGCGGTCGAACGCGACAAGCTGCGCGACTCTACCATCCTGCTCACAGGCTGCGGTGGGTTCCTGGGCTACTACTTCATGCACTTCTTCGCCCACTTTGCTGCCGAGCTGCAAATCCGGCGCATCATCGGGCTGGAGAATTTTTTGACCGGCACCAAGGACTGGCTCGACGAGTTGGTAGCCAGCAACCCTGAGGTAATCAGGCTGCACGAATTCAACGTCATCACCGACTCGGTGGCCGACGTACCCGGCGCCGCCGAGGCCGACCTGGTCATTCACATGGCTTCCATTGCCTCGCCTAGCTTCTACCGCCGCTACCCGCTCGAAACCGTCGACGCCAACATCACCGGACTGCGTCGCCTGCTCAATTTCTACGCCGAGAAGCCCCTGCGCGGGTTTCTGTTCTTTTCCAGCAGCGAAATCTACGGCGACCCGTTTCCCGAGTTCATTCCCACCCGCGAAGACTACCGCGGCAACGTGGCCTCCATTGGTCCGCGGGCCTGCTACGACGAGGCCAAGCGCTTCGGCGAAACGCTGTGCTACCTGTTTGCCGAAAAGCACGGCCTGCCCATCGGCATCGCACGCCCCTTCAACAACTATGGCCCGGGCATGAACCTCAACGACCAGCGCCTGCCGGCCGACTTTGCCAAGGCCGTGGTCGAAAACCGCGACCTGGAAATCCTTTCCGACGGCACGCCCACGCGCACGTTCTGCTACATTTCCGACGCCATCACCGGCTACCTGAAGGTGCTCTTGCACGGCCGCTTCGACGTGTTCAACATTGGCATGGACCGGCCCGAGCTGTCGGTGCGCGAGTTTGCCGCCATTTTCACCCGCCAGGGCCGGCGCATCTTCAACTACCAGGGCCAGCTCACCTTCCGGGTTTCGCCCGATCAGCAGTACCTGACCGACAATCCCAACCGCCGCTGCCCCAACATCGACAAGGCCCGCGCGCTGCTGGATTACCAGCCCCGCGTGGCCGTGGAGGACGGGGTGGGGCGCTACCTGGAATTTCTGCACACCACCAACGGCAAGCTCTTATGATAACGGTACTTGGACTCGGCTTTGTGGGCCTGACAACAGCCCTGGGATTTAGCAAAAAGGGATTTAAGGTCTACGGTATCGACGTGAACCCGGAGCGGCTGGCCAAAATCGGCGGCGGCGAGGTGCCCTTCCACGAGCCTCACCTCGATGAGGTCCTGCGCGAGGAGCTGGGCCGTAACTTCATCGTGGACGCGCCCCTGGCCGAAGCCGTGCGCGACAGTAAAGCCGTGTTTCTGTGCGTGGGCACCCCCGGCAACCCCGACGGCAGCGCCGACCTCACCTACCTGCTCAGCGCCGTCGAGCAGGTGTTCGAAGCCAGCGACGACGCGTTCCGGGTGCTGGTGGTCAAGTCCACGGTACCGCCTTCCACCGTAGCCCGGCGGGTGAAGCCCTTCGTGGACGAGCTAAGCCGGCGCTTCCCGCGGCAGATCAGCTTGGCCTCCAATCCCGAGTTTCTGCGCGAGGGCCACGCCTGGGCCGATTTCATGCAGCCTGACCGCATTGTGCTGGGAGTAGAAGATGACTCGACCCGGGAGCTGCTGGACCAGCTGTACCTGCCTTTTTCGGCGCCGATCTATTACGTCAACTACAGCTCGGCCGAGTTCATCAAGTACCTCTCGAACACCTTGCTGTCGACGCTGGTGAGCTTTTCCAACGAAATGGCCATGGTAGCCGAGCACATCGGCGACATCGACGTGGCCCGGGCGTTTAAGATCCTGCACCAGGACCGGCGCTGGTTTGGCATGCCGGCGGCCATGGCCAGCTACGTATACCCAGGCTGCGGCTACGGCGGCTACTGCCTGCCCAAAGATACCGCCGCCCTCAGCGCCATTGCTCAGACCCACGGCTTCACCCCGCACATGCTCCAGGGCAACCTGCACGTGAACGAGGAAATCAAGGACTTCCTGGCCGCCCGCATTGCGGCGGCGGTTCCGCGGGAGCACCGCATCGGTATTCTGGGCCTGGCCTTCAAGGGCGGTTCCGACGACGTGCGCCTGAGCTCCAGCAAGTTCATTATCGAAAAGTTACTCACCCTGGGCTACCGCAACATTGTGGCCTACGACCCCCTGGCCAACGAGGTGTTTGCCCGCGAGTACCGCTTGCCCATTGATTACGCTGATTCCCTGGAGGAACTGGTAGCCCAGGCCGACGACCTGGTGCTGCTCACCGGCTGGCCGGAGTTCAAGCAAAACCGGGATTTGCTCACCAGCAAGCCCCTGTTCGACTTCCGCTACGTATTTGCTGACCTGGCTAACCCGCCGCTGGCTACCGTCGAAGCGGTATAAGCTTGCCAGGTCAGACGTACTTGCCTGGCCTGCATGTACCCCTCCAAGAGGTTCACGCGAAAACGCCCCACGCCCAGTTTCTGCGGAAACCGTGGCGTGGGGCGTCGGGCTTTGCCCAGTGCCGTAGGGCTAGTTGCGGGTGCGGTAAACGGGCTTGACCGGGTGCCCCTGTAAGTGCTGCTCGATGCCCTCGTCGAGGGCGCGGCGGTACACCTGCAGGGCTTCCTGCACGCGGGCTGCGGTTTGCTCCAGGTCGGCCGGCTGGTGGGAGTAGCTCACGATCAGCGAAGGAGCCAGCAAGCCGCGACGCAGGGTTTCCTGTAGAAATAGCGTACGAAATGCCTGCGAAGGCTGCCCGGCCGCGTCGCGGGTGCCGTACATCAGGCACTGCGGCGGGCCGCTCAGCAGGAAGTGATTCTGCAGACCCAGCTCGGCAATGGCGGGCAGCAGCAGCTCACGCAGGTAGCGCCCGGCCTGTTGCAGGTGCTCAATCACCGGCTCGCGGCGGTAGGTAGCCAGCACGGCGCGCATGGCCGCCAGCGCGTGGCTTTCGGCGCCGTAGGTAGTGGAGAGCAGGAATACGCGCTCCTGGCCGTGGTGCAGTCCCCCCAAACGCATCAGCTCGCGCTTGCCGGTGAGGGCCGCAATGCTGAAGCCGTTGCCCAGGGCCTTGCCCCAGGTGCTCAGGTCGGGACTGACGCCGTGCACCTGCTGCGCCCCGCCGCTGGCCCAGCGCAGGCCGCTGATAATCTCGTCGAAGATGAGTATGGTGCCGTGCGCGGTGCACAGCTCGCGCAGCTCCCGCAGGAAGCCGGGCAGCGGAGCCACGTCCTTTTCGGCTTCCAGGATCAGGCAGGCCAGCTGCCCGGGATGCTCGGCAAACAGCCGCCGCACGCTTTCCAGGTCGTTGTAGCGAAACGACACCGTGAGCCGGCGCACGGCCTCGGGTATGCCCGCCCGCACGGCCGTGGTGCCAATGAACCAGTCGTCGGTGGAGAAAAACGGGTGGTCGGCGCACACGGCCACCAGGTCTCGGCCGGTAGCGGCGCGGGCCAGCTTCACGGCGGCAGTGGTTACGTCGGAGCCGTTTTTGGCGAACTTCACCATGTCGCCCGCCTGGGTTGTTTGCAGGAAGTCCTCGGCCGCCCGCAGCTCCAGCACCGTCGGCCGCCCCACGTTGGTGAGCCCCCGCAGCATTTCCCGCTGGGCGGCCTGCACCACGGGCCGGTAGGCGTGGCCCAGCGTGACGGCCCGCAGCCCCATACCGTACTCGATATACGCGTTGCCGTCGGCGTCCCATACCCGGCAGCCGCGGGCGCGCACCATTACCGGCGGCATGTGCTCGGGGAACTGGTCGTCGCCCTTGGCATAGGTGTGGCTGCCGCCGGGGATGAGCGCGTGCAGCCGCGGCTGCAAGGCCCGGGAAGCGGTGAAGGAAGGCTGGGGCGCGGGCGCGGCAGACTGCACAGGGGCAGCCAGCAGTTCAGAGGGCATCATGGCAGAGGAAGGCAGTGGTGGAAGGAAAACGGGGTGACAGCCACGGCCGCTCAGGCAGTGAAATCGGACTTTTCAGCGGCCGCCAGCAGGTCCACGGCGGCCAGCTGGCGGGCGGCCCGGCGCAGCAGGGCAAACGGCAGGCCCGAGTGCTCAGCCACGTCGAGCAGGGAGTGCTGCCCGTCCGACTGATTCAGCACCCACAGCAGCGCCATCTGCCACTGGTAGCCGTCGAGGCCGCCGCCGACGTGTTTGTAGAGGCCGCGCCGGCCCAGCTGCGGCTCGCCGTAGGGGCTCAGGTTCTGGTATCGATGGTTGTGCTCGAGTACCCGGCACACATTGCGCAGCAGCCCCAGCGCCGCCGTAAGCTGTCCGGGCTGCACCAGGTCGCAGTTGTCGGCGGAGGTGTGGTACTCGGGGAATTCGCCGAAAGGCGTGCGGGTGAGGCAGCCCACGGGCAGGTTAAAGCCGGGGGAGCAGAATTGCCGCTCGTCGTAGCCGTAGGGGCTGAAATTCCGCAGCTCGTGGGCGGCGCCGGCGTCGCGCAGGGCCAGCGCCACGGCGCGGTCGACCTCGGCCGAGCCCTGCCGGGAGCTTTTGTAGGTGAAAGCTCCCGCCCCCCCCAGCAACGACAACACCAGTCCGTGGCGAATCTGCGGCAGCACCGCGTGGCGGTGTTCGTGCAGCCAGGCAATGGCGCCCACCGTAGCCGGCACAAACAGCAGACGGTAGGTAAAGCGCCGGGGCTGGCGGGCCAGCCAATGGGCCAGGGCCACCGCCACTACCACGCCCGAGAGGTTATCGTTGGCCAGCGAAGGATGACAAATGTGGCAGGAAAGCAGCACTTCCTCCGCGGTTTGGCCCGGCAGCACCCACTGTCCGTAGGTCAACGAGCCGTTGGGGTCCAGCGACGAGTCGATGCACACCTCGTAGGCCGCATCGCGCAGCTGCTCGCGCTGGCTATGCGCCAGGCAGAATCCCCAGGCTGGACTGTAGTAGCTGGTGCGGTAAGGAATCAGTTCGGGCTGCTCGGGCAGGGAGTGCAGATGCGCTTCCAGCTCGGCTCTTGACACCCAACCCTGCACGGGCGTGCTGTAGCCCACCACGTGCAGGTTGTGCCGGCGAAAATCAATGATCCGCCGGCCCGCGGCATCGCGCACGTAGGCCTCGTGAATGTTCCACTCGGGCGGCACCGTCCAGTCGAGCACGCGGCTGCCGCTGGGCACTTCGTGGATGGTCAGGCCCGGGGGCAGGTGCTCGGTCAGGATGCGCAGGGTCTGGCGCACGCCTTCGCCCGTAATGCTGCGGCAGATGGGATACAGCTCCCGCAGCAGCGCGTGCATGCTGCGTCGCGCCCGAATCGGCTTCCCGTCCCGTTCCAGCAAAGCCTCAGATGCGGACGTAAGCGGCGGGCTCGGCGACATGGCTGAAGATTTCGAGCTGCGGAATAGCTACCACAAACTGCCCGCCCCACTCGTTGATGTAAGCCAGGCGCTCGGCCACCTCATCGCGCAGGTTCCAGGGCAGAATCACCACGTAGTCGGGCTGCTCCTCACGGATCTGTTCGGGGTGCACCACCGGAATGTGGCTGCCCGGCAGAAACTTGCCTTGCTTGTGGGGCGAGGCGTCGGCCACGAAGGCCAGCAGGTCGGTACCCTGAATGCCGCAGTAGTTGAGCAGGGTATTGCCCTTGGCAGCGGCCCCGTAGCCCGCCACGCGCCGGCCCAGGCGCTTTTGCTCGAGCAGAAACTCCAGAAATTCCTGGCGCACGGTGTTGACACGGGGCTGAAAATCCTGGTAGTAGGCCAGCTCGCCCATGCCCTCCTGCCGTTCCCGGGCCAGCAGCTCCACCACCGCCTGGCTTACCGGCTTGCCGGGGTCGGCGGCGTGGCGGGCGTAGATGCGCAGCGAGCCGCCGTGGGTGGGCAGTTCCTCCACGTCGAATATGGCCAGCCCCTGGGCGGAGAAGATGCGGTTGACTACCGTCAGCGACAGATAGGAGAAATGCTCGTGGTAGATGGTGTCGAACTGGCACTGGCGTACCAGGTTCAGCAGGTGCGGAAACTCCATCGTCACCACGCCGCCGGGCTTGAGTACCAGCTGCATCCCGCTCACGAAGTCGTTGATGTCGGGCACGTGGGCCAGCACGTTGTTGCCGATGAGCAGGTCGGCCTGCTGCCCCCGGGCCACCAGCTCGCGCGCCAGGTGGCTGGTAAAGAAGTCTACCAGCGTATCCACGCCCCGGTCGGCAGCCATGCGGGCGGTGTTGGCGGTGGGGTCGATGCCCAGCACCGGCACGCCGCGCTGTTGAAAGTACTGCAGCAGGTAGCCGTCGTTGCTGGCCGCCTCAATCACCAGCGAGTCAGCGCCGTAGCCGAACCGGTCCATCATCATGTCGACGTAGCGGCGGGCGTGCTGCAGCCAGCTCGAAGAGTACGAGGAGAAATAGGTGTACTGGTCGCCAAAGATTTCCACGGCCTTTTTCACCTCCCCGACCTGCACCAGGAAGCAGTTGTCGCACACGTAGATTTTGAGCGGATAGCTGACTTCGGGCTCTTCCAGCTGCAGGGCGGTCAGCATGGAGTTGGAAGCCGGGCAATGCCCCAAATCGGCGAATACGTGGTGCAGGGGCGAGTCGCAGTGACGGCAGTTCATAGCAAGGAAAGAAGAGAGAGTGGAGTACAGGGGCGAACTAAAGGACCAGTTTGCGCGTGTAGAAGGCCTCGGCGTAGCGGCCGGCACAGGCCGCCTGCATGCCGCGCAGGCGGGGCAGCGCCCGGAAGGTTTCGGCGTCAAACCAGTGCTTGCCGCGCTGGCTGGGGAAGTGTTTCAGCAGCAGCTCCACCTTTTGGTCGAGCACCGCGGCGGGCAGCTCCACGAAAAAGGCGGGGTTGCCCAGGTCACCGTCGTACTTGGGTATTTCGTACTCCAGCACGAGGTGGCTGCGGAAGGTGTTCCAGGTCAGGTCGGAAAGCAAACGGTGGTCCTGGTGCAGGTCATGGCGGTAGTGGGTGAAAACCAGGTCGGGGGCAAAGTCCTTGAGCTGCTCAAACTCGGCCTTGACCTCGGCAGTGGCCTGGGGTAGCCGGCCGTCGGTAAAGGCCAGCACCCGCACCGACTGCCCCAGTGCCGGCGGCGCGGCGGCCAGGAAGGCCTGGGCGCTGGCTTCGGCTTCGCGGGCCCGCTCGGGGGTGCTGCTGAACACCACCCAGCCGACGGCGGCTACCGGCTGCTCGGCCAGCAACCGCAGTAGGGTTCCGCCCGCCCCGATTTCAATATCATCGGCGTGGGCACCGAGGCACAGTATCCGCAGGCCGGCACTGCCGGCCTGCGGAATCAGACCCAGCTTCAGCATGCGGCCAGGTGCCGGAATTGCGGGGCCGGGGCCAGCAGCGGCTGGCGCCAGACTTCCCAGGGCGCTGGCCCGTGGGTGTAGAGCTCGTCGAGGGTTTGCTTGTCCTTAAACGTGTCCATAGCGGCCCAGAATCCCCGGTGGCGGTGGGCCAGCAGCTGATCCTGGGCAATGAGCCGCTGAAACGGCTGCTCCACCAGCTCCTCGCCGGCGCCGATGTAGTCGAAGATTTCCTGCCGCAGCGCGAAGTAGCCGGCATTAATCCACAGGCCCGACTTGGCAATGGGGCTGATGTAGTCCACCCGGGAGTTTTCGTCGAGGCTGACTACGTGGAAGCTGTGGGTGGGCTGATAGGCCATGAAGCTGGCCACGGCGTTGGAGGCGGCCAGCTCGGCCACCATCTCGTTGGGATTCACGTCCGAGAGGCCGTCGGCATAGTTGGCCAGGAACATTTCCTCGCCCTGCAGGTAGGGCTGCACGGCCAGCAGGCGTTGCCCGATGTTGGCGTGCAGGCCCGTATCCACGAAGGTGATTTTCCAGTCGTCGATGTCGGTGCGCAGGGGCTGCACGTGGCGCCCGCCCTGGGCAAAGACGAAGTCATTGGAGTGGCACTCGTTGTAGTTCATGAAATACTCCTTCACCAGATCGGCTTTGTAGCCCAGGCAAAGAATGAACTCGGTGTGGCCGTGGTGCGCGTAGTAGCGCATAATGTGCCAGAGAATGGGCCGGTAGCCAATGGTTACCATCGGCTTGGGAGTTGACTCGGAGTGCTCCCGGAGCCGGAGGCCAAGCCCGCCGCAGAACAGAACAACTTTCATGGTAGGTGGATGTGGTGGTGGAAAGTGCGCCGGCTCCCCGTTGAGCCGGCTAAGCCGCGTGGCGGCGGCTTAGGCGTAAACCTGGGCGGTTGGGATGGGCGTTACGAACTGGCCGCCCCATGCGCGGATACCAGCCATCTGCTGCATGATTTCCGGGCGCAGGTTCCAGGGCAGAATCAGCACGTAGTCGGGCCTGGTTTGGGCAATGCGGTCGGGGTGGTGAATGGGAATGCGCGTGCCCGGCAAAAACAACCCGTGCTTGTGCGGATTCCGGTCCACCGTGTAGTCGAGGAAATCGGTGCCGATGCCGCAGTAGTTGAGCAGGGTGTTGCCCTTGCCCGGGGCGCCGTAGCCCACCACCGTCTTGCCGGCCTGCTTGGCCCCTATCAAGAAAGTCAGCAGGCTGCGCTTGGTTTGCTTTACCTCCTCGGCAAAGCTGCGGTAGAAGTCCAGCTCATTGACACCCGCACGCAACTCCCGCTCGCGCAGCTCCCCTACCCGCTCGCCCACTGGCTGTCCGGGGTCGGCGGCGTGGCGGGCGTAGATGCGCAACGAGCCGCCGTGGGTGGGCAGCTCCTCCACGTCGAACAAGGTGAGGCCGTGGCGGGCGAAGATCTGCTCCACGGTGTAGAACGACAAGTAGGAAAAGTGCTCGTGGTAGATGGTATCGAACTGCCGGCCCGCCATCAGGCGCAGCAGGTGCGGAAACTCCAGGGTAATGACGCCGTCGGTCTTCAGCAGGATTTTCAGCCCCGCCACGAAGTCGTTGATGTCGGGTACGTGGGCCAGCACGTTGTTTCCCAGCAGCAGGTCGGCCGGGCCGTAGGTGCTCAGAATCTTGCGGGCCGTGGCCTGGCCGAAAAACTTGCTGAGCGTATTGATGCCCTTGGCGCGGGCCGCATCGGCCACGTTACCGGCCGGCTCGACGCCCAGTACCGGCACGCCGCGCTCCACGAAGTACTGCAGCAGGTAGCCGTCGTTGCTGGCCACTTCCACCACAAACTGCTCGGGCCCCAGCCCGAACCGGTCGATCATCTGCTCGGTGTAGCGGCGGGCGTGGTCCAACCAGGAAGTCGAGTACGACGAGAAGTAAGGGTATTCGTCGCGAAAGATGTCCTGGGGCCGCACAAACTCGCCCACCTGCACCAGAAAGCACGCGTGGCAGACGCGGGCGTGCAGCGGGTACACCGGCTCGGCGCGGTTGAAGTGCTCGGGGCGCACGAAGTCCTCGCACAGCGGCGAAGTACCCAGGTCGACGAACGTGGTTTGCAGCTCGGTTTGGCAGAAACGGCAGTGCTCGGCGGGAGCCGCCGGGGGCGAGGCGGCCGCCGCTGGCCGCCGGGATTTTTTGACAGAAGTAGCGGTGTTCATAGGGCAGTTGGGGGAAGGTGGAGCAAGGGGAGCTAATGCTGGTGAACCAGCAGGCGGAAGTCCGGATGGCGCCGGTCTTTATCCGAAATCAGGGTGGGCTCGACGGGCCACTCGATGCCGATGGCCGGGTCGTTCCAGCGCAGACCGCGCTCGTACCCGGGCGCGTACTTGGCCGAAACCTGGTAGCACACGTCGGAGTGGTCCTGCAGCGTCACGAAGCCGTGGGCAAAGCGGGCAGGCACGAACAGCATGCGAAACGAATCGGCCGTGAGCTCGACTCCCAGCCATTGCCCGTAGGTAGCCGACTCCTCGCGCAAATCCACGATGACGTCGTAAATGGCGCCGCGGGTGCAGCGTACTAGCTTGGTTTCCTCGTGGGGCGCCAGTTGGTAGTGCATACCGCGCAGCGTACCGCGGTGCGGGTTCGAGGAGACGTTGGCCTGCAGCGGGGGGGCCAGAATGCCGTGGGCGGCAAATTCGTCTTCGCACCAAGAGCGGGCAAAGAATCCCCGCTCATCGGACATGCGGTCCACGTCGATGATAAACGCGCCGGGCAGCTCGGTTTCGGTGAAAATCATGGCAAAGCGGTGGTTTGGCAGTGGAACGGGAAGGCTCAGAATAGTAGGGCGGGCTGCTCAATTGGTTGGGGGGGCGCCACCAGCGCTGGGGGCGCCCAGGCCAACTCCGGCGTCAGGGCCTGGCTTTCGCGTAGGGCCGTCAGCACGCGCAGGCGCATGAGTTGGGAAGCGCGGAAGTTGCCGTCGCAGAAGTTCATGGCCAGCAGGTTGTCGCGCAGTTCGGCGATAGTGTCGGCCAAGCGGCGCTGGGGCTGGTGATGGGGAGCCAGTGCGCGGTATAGGCCAAAATCGACGCGGTACGAGCGTTTATCGGGCGCCGCATCCGGGTTTAGGCTAACGGTGGTGCCCGGAACGGCTTCGGCTACGGCGTGGGCCAGCTCGTGCACCTGGTAGTTCCACTCGGTGCTTCCCACATTCACGGCCAGGAAAGCGCCGCCGTGGCTGGCCGGGCGCTGCACGGCCCAGACGATGGCCCGGGCCATGTCCTCCACGTGAATCAGGGGGCGCCAGGGCGTGCCGTCGCTGAGGATGTTGATTTGGCCCGTAGCCACGGCACTGGCCACGAAGTCGTTGAGCACCAGATCCAGCCGCAGCCGTGGGCTCCAGCCGCAGGCCGTGGCAAAACGCAGGCACGACACGCAGAAATCGTCGGCGGCCAGGGGCTGCAGGTCCTGCTCCGTCAACATTTTCGAGCGGGCGTAGGCCGTGAGCGGGTTGAACTCGGCATCTTCGGTGCGGGGGGCGTCGCTGGCCGAGCCGTAGATGCTGCAGCTGCTGGCAAACACAAAATGCTTCACCCCGGCCGCCTTGGCCTGGCGGGCCAGCCGGATGCCGGCCCGGTAGTTTACCTCCAGCGTTACCTGCTCGAACAGGAAGCTCATCGGGTCGTTGGAAATGGCGGCCAGGTTCACCACCACATCGACGCCCGCGAACAGATCAGCGGGCAGTTCGCGCAGGTCGCCGAAAAGCTGGCGGTTCAGGTGGGTTTCGGGCAGCGCGCCAGCCCCGGTGAGGCAGTGGGCGAAGTAGCCTAGGTCGTAACCGATAAGTTCAGCCTGGGGAAAGGCCTGGCGAAGCTGGCGCACTACGCCGGGCCCAACGTAGCCCATGTTGCCGGTGATGAGGATGCGCAGGGGTTTCATGCGAACAAGGAAATGAGGTAGGAGCCAAAGACTTGCTTGGGCCGAAGGGGAACGAGGGAGGAAAATCAGACCCGGGTACGGCGGGTCCGTTACTAATCCAGGGGTAGGATGGTGGGCGTGGCTACGCGCTGCCCGTGGGGAGCCTGCACGGGCGAGGCCAGAATCTCGGCCAGCACCGGGTCGTCGTGCAGGGGCTCGGGGTCGTCGCTCCACAATTTCCAGCGGGCCTTACCTTGCTGCCACATTTCCTCTAGCAGGTTCCGGTCGCGCAGGGTATCCATGGGTTGCCAGAAACCGGAATGGCGGTAGGCGGCCAGCTGCCCGTTCTGGGCCAGTCGTTCCAGGGGGGCTTTTTCCCAGATGGTTTCATCCCCTTCCAGGTAATCGAATACACCGGGCTCCAGCACGAAGAACCCCCCGTTGATCCAGGGCGTTTCCCCCCCTTCGGGCTTCTCGGTAAACGAGCGGATGGCCGTTTCGTCGTCGCCCAGGCTGAAAACCCCGAAGCGGCCCGGCTGGCGCACGGCCGTGAGCGTGGCCAGCGCCCCCTGCTGCCGGTGGAAGCGGATGGCCTCGCGAATATTCACGTCGCCCACCCCGTCACCGTAGGTCATGCAGAACGTGTCGTTGCCCACGTATTCGCGCACGCGCCGCAGCCGCCCGCCCGTCATGGTTTCCTGGCCGGTATCCACCAGCGTCACCTGCCAGGGCTCGGCGTGGTGCCGGTGCACCTGCATTTCGTTGCGGTCCATCCGGAACGTCACGTCGGCGTTATGCAGGAAATAGTCGGCAAAGTACTGCTTGATCAGGTGGCCCTTGTAGCCGCAGCATACCACGAATTCCCGTACGCCGTGGTGGGCATACAGCTTCATAATGTGCCAAAGAATCGGCCGGCCGCCCACTTCCACCATGGGCTTGGGCCGCACCCCGCTTTCTTCGCTGATGCGGGTGCCGTAGCCGCCCGCCAGAATAACTGCTTTCATAGCTCCGGTGCAAGATTGAGAGGTGAGAAAGGCCTAAAAGTGGAGGTGTGCAGAGTTGGATGATTGTCAGAATTTCTTCCTGGCTGCGTATGGCGAAAGATATATTTAATTATAAATTTTCAACAATAACTTTGAATATTATTTTCCTCACAGTATAAATACAATTGGAATTATCCAAAATAACCAGCAACGGTGTTGGACGTTGGAAGTCGGGGCGACTGGCTTGCTCTCTGCAGCCGATTTCCATCGCGCGGCTCGCGGGCTCGTGCGTAACCACAGCCCCACAAGAGGTTAGCCCGCGGGTTGTCAGCACGCTACCCGAGTTGCTGGAGCAGCTTTTCGGGTTTACCGCTCTTAAACCGCAGATTTTCCGGGCACCCGCTTCAGGTGACGCAGCATCAGCCACACAAAGCGGGAGTTGGTCAGCAGATAGCGGCGCCATAGGCGCCGGGGCTCGAGCCAGAGCCGGTAGGCCCATTCCAGCCACAGCCGGCGGGCCCACAGGGGCAGGCGCGGCTCCAGGCCGGCGTAGGTGAGAAATGCCTGCCCCACCCCCAGCATGCAAGCCCGGATGCGTCCCTGGTGAGCCGCCATCCACTGCTCCTGCCGGGGGCAGCCCAGGGCCACGAACAGCAGATCGGGGTCGGCCGCGTTGATTTGCTCGACCACGGCGGCGTCTTCAGCCAGCGTGAGTTCCCGAAAAGGGGGAGCGTAGGTGCCGGCCAGGCGCAGCTGCGGCAGTTCGTGGCGGATGCGCGCTTCGATGGCCGCCAGCACCTGCGGCGTAGTACCGTAGAAATACACCGACTGCCCGCGCGCGGCGGCGGCGGCCAGCAGCTGCGGCAGGGCATCCATGCCGGCCACGCGCGGCTGCCGGGGGCCGCCAAACCACCGCACGGCCGCCGCCACGGGGCTGCCATCGGGCGCCACTACGGTGGCAGCGTCGACGATGCGGGCAAACTCGGGGGAGCGGTGCGCTTCCACCAGCATGTGCACGTTGGCAAAACACACGTACGCCGAACTGCGCGCTGCTCCCAGCTGCAGTACGGCGTCGATGAAATCGGTTGGCGCGCCGGTGGAAACCCGGGTGGAAAGCACTTGCTGACGGGGAAGCACGGCAGGTAGCGTTGAACAAAAACCAGAGGGGCGGCTGGGGAACGGAGCCTCCGACGCAGGCGCAGCCCGCTGCTCCACCAAACGGCGCGCTGCCGTTGCGCTACGAACCGGCTGTTGCAAGGTGCGCCAACACTACCTGCAACCTGATGCCGGCCGTTTTTCCGAAGGCTCCGGTCCCCAAACCACCCCATTTCGGGCATTGCGGCCTAGGGCCGCGAACAATCTAGTAGGCGTTTTTCTCGCCCCGAACCATGTTCCACACCGTTTGGCCGATGATTTTCATGTCCAGGCTGAACGACCAGTTTTCCATGTATTTCAGGTCGTACTCCACCCGCTTCTCCATGGTGCCGGCCTCGCGGGTTTCGCCCCGGTAGCCGTTGACCTGGGCGTAGCCGGTGATGCCCGGCGGCACGGCATGGCGCAGTTGGTACTCAGTGATGTGCTTGGAGTACTCTTCGAGCTGCGAAATCATGTTGGGCCGCGGCCCGACCACCGACATGTGGCCCAGCAACACGTTGAAGAACTGCGGCAACTCGTCGAGGTTGTACTTGCGCAGGTAGGCTCCTACCCGGGTAATGCGGGCGTCGCCCTTGGTGGCCTGCAGCTCCGTTTTGCCGTGGTCGGTGCGCATGGTGCGCAGCTTGTAGCAGGGAAAGAGCTGGTTGCGCTTGCCGGGTCGCATCTGCTTGAAAAAAACCGGTCCCGGCGAATCGAGCTTGATGAGCAAAGCCAGCACCGGCATCAGAAAGGGAAAAACCGTGCAGATGACCGTGAGCGAGAAGGCCACGTCGAACACGCGCTTGAGGACCTGGTTGGTGCGGATGCCCAGGGGCTCGTGCCGGATGGTGAGAATGGGCAGGTGGTCGTAGAAGTACACGTTCACGTCCTTGCGCACGGTGCCGCGGAAATCGGGCACGATCCGGAAAGACAGAAAGTGCTGGTCGGCAAAGCGCGACAAATCCTCAATCAGCTCGCGCTGGTCGAGCGGCAGGGCAAAATACACCTGGTCGACCTGGGTATGCGTGCAGAATGCTTTCAGGTCGGCCACGCTGCCCCGTACCAGGGCCCGCAGGCCGCCGGGCACCGGCTCGTCGGCAAAGAAGCCCACGAATTCGTTGCCCACCGGGTCGTGCGAGGCCAGGAAGCGGTAGAGGCTCTGGCCGCTTTCGCCGGCTCCCACAATCACGTAGCGGCTGGGCGCCTGGGCCCAGTGCCGCAGGTAGAAACGGTAGCTGAAAGCCAGCAGAAACCGCCCGCTCACCACGGCCATCAGCGAGAAGCTGTACACGGCGAACAGAAAGCGCGCCGACACCCAGTACTGCTGCAACAGCACCGCGCCCAGGCCCAGCAGCACGGCGTGCAGCAGGAAGGTGCGAATGATGTAAAGCAGCTTCTCGGGGTACGTGATGAGCCGGTCGACGCGGTAAATGTTGGCGTAGTGGCCCGATAGAATCCACCAAAGCAGGGCGAAGATGGCGTACAGGGCGGTGTTCAGCCCGCTGAACTGCCAGCTGCCGCTGATCAGGTAACTGCTTAGGTGAAATGCTCCCAGAATCAGGAGAACATCAATGGCCGGAAGAACTAAGCGGGAAGCATCGGAGTAGTGGCGGTAGCGTTCCATAGCAGCAGGGCAGGTTGGGCTCGGAAAAGGTGCGATGCTGAGGCTGGTGCGACATATGAACCAAGTGATACAAAGAAAGCAATTAATTTACTTTAAACAACATTTATTATAACAAATTCTATAGAACAAATTAATAATCCCGCTAGCCGTTGGTGAATGCTGAGCCAAGCTCTGTCAACAAAGCACTGATTCCTAATTCAATACCAACAAAAAGCCCCGTGCCGACGGGGCACGGGGCTTCTGCGAAGCTGCCTTAAGCGGTGGCTATTCGGTAGGCGCCAACGCCGGCTCGGTGGGGCTGCCCAGGGCGCGGGCCTTGCCGGGCAGCGTCTTGTGCCGTTCCTTGCCCAGCGCGGCCGCCGGCTCGGGCACCCAGTGGTGCAGACCGCCGGCGCGGTCGTCATTGAAGGTTACTGGAATGTCGTTGGCGGCAGTGCGCTCCTTCCAGGTGCGGTGCTGGGTGCCGTCGTCGCGGCGCTCCATGGTAATGCACTGCTCCACCGGGCACACCAGGGAGCAAAGGTTGCAGCCCACGCAGTTGTCCTCGATGATGGCGGGCGTGCGGGTACCCTCCTGCAGCCGGATGGCCTGGTGGGCGCCGTCTTCACACGCCGTGTAGCACAGCTGGCAGCCAATGCACTTGTCCTTGTTGATGTGGGCCTTCACCTGGTACTTCAGGTTCAGGTCTTCCCAGTGCTTCACGTTCGGCAGAGCCTTGCCCACGAAGTCGTAGATGGTGTGGAAGCCCTTTTCGGTCATGTACTGCTCCAGACCGGCCGTCATTTCCCGGATGATGCCGAAGCCGAAGTGCATGGCCGCCGTGCACACCTGCACGCTTGAAGCGCCGAGCAGGATGTGCTCCACCGCGTCGCGCCAGTTTTCGATGCCACCGATTCCGGAGATGGGCAGGCGCACGTCCGGGTCCTGGGCGCAGTTCTTTACCATGTTCAGGGCAATGGGCTTCACCGCGGGGCCGCAGTAGCCGCCGTTGGTACCCTTGCCGTCCACGATGGGGTAGGGCGCGAACTGGTCGAGGTCCACGCCCACGATGCTCTGGATGGTGTTGATGAGCGAAATGGCATCGGCGCCGCCGGCGCGGGCGGCGCGGGCCGGCTCGGTGATGTCCGAAATGTTGGGCGTGAGCTTGACGATGACCGGAATGCGGGCCACTTCCATCACCCACTCCACAATAGTGCGCAGCACCTCCGGCTCCTGGCCCACGGCCGAGCCCATGCCCCGCTCGCACATGCCGTGCGGGCAGCCGAAGTTCAGCTCGATGCCGTCGGAACCGGCGTTCTGCACGTCGCGCACGATGTCGTGCCACTCCTGCCGGCTCTGGACCATCAGCGAGGCAATGACTGCATTATTCGGGAAGCGCTTTTTCACTTCCTCGATTTCGCGCAGGTTGTCGGCCAGCGGGCGGTCCGAAATCAGCTCGATGTTGTTGAAGCCGATAAGGCGCTTGTCGCGGTAGTTCACCCCGCCGTAGCGGCTGGATACGTTCACCACGGGCACGCCCAGCGTCTTCCACACGGCCCCGCCCCAGCCCGCGTCGAAGGCTTTCATCACCTGGTAACCGGAGTTGGTGGGCGGCGCCGAGGCCAGCCAGAACGGGTTCGGCGACTTGATGCCGGCAAAGTTGATGGAAAGGTCAGGCATGGGTTGGTTTTTCGTTATTGGTTTTTGGCTCAGGGGGAATGAAGGCGGCTTTAAACGACTCGGGTCTAAAGCCAAAAACCATCAACCACCCACCAAAATCCCGTGAATGCCCCGCGCTGTCTGCTTGGCTTCGGCGGCGGCGTTGACCACCTCGGCCCCACCGTTCAGGGCGTCGCCGGAGGCGAAATACTTGGGGTTGGAAGTCTGCCCGGTGCGCGCATCGGCCACGATGCGGCCCTTACCGTCGAGCTGCAAACCCGGAATCAGGTGCAGAAAGCCGGTTTGCTTAGCCTGCCCGGTAGCTTTGATGACCATGTCGCAGGGTTCCACGAACTCCGAGCCGGGCACGGCCTGCACCTGCCCATCCACGGTAGCGGTCCGAATAAACCGTACGCCCTCCACCCGGCCGTTGCCCACGATTTCCACCGGCGCTACGTTGAACAAGCCCTTCACGCCCACGCTCTTGGCCAGGTCGTACTCAAACGCGTAGGCGCCCATTTCGTCCTTGCCGCGGCGGTAGGCCAGAATCACATCCTCCGCCCCGAGGCGCGAAGATTCGGAGGCCGCGTCCATGGCCGTGTTGCCGCCGCCGAGCACGATGACCTTGCGGCCCACGTGTACGTGCTGGTGCTCGGTGCGCAGCTGCTCGATGAACTCCACCGCGCCCACGCAGTTCTGCCGATCCTCGCCGGGCAGCAGCAGGGCGTTGGTCGCCCCGAGGCCGATGCCAAGGAAGATAGCGTCGTATTCGTCTTCCAGCCGCTGCAAGTCCTCGCGGCTGCCGATGCGCTGGTTGTAGTGCACCCGGTAGCCGAACTGCTGCTCTAGGTAGTCCATTTCGGCCAGCGTTTCCGCGTTGGTGATTTTATAGGGCGCAACGCCGTACAAAGTCAGCCCCGACGGCTGGCTTCGCGCCTCAAACACGTCGACCTCGTAACCCAACGCCCGCAATTCACAGGCCGCCGAAATACCCGCCGGCCCGGCACCAATCACGGCCACCTTGCGCCCGTTGGCCGGCCCCGGCCCGAACAGTTTGTGGCCGCTGTCGATAACCTTGCGCGTGGCGTGGCTTTGCAGCCGTCCGATTTCGATGGGTTTCTGCTCGTTGAGGTTGTACACGCAGGCGCCTTCGCAGAGCACTTCCGTGGGACACACCTTACCGCAGGCGTTGCCGAAGTAATTGGCCTCATAGATGGTGCGGGCCGCGCCGGTGGTATTGCCGGTGTTGATCTGCCGGATAAACTGCGGAATGTCGATGCCCGAGGGGCAGGCCTTGATGCAGGGCGCGTCGAAGCAGAACAGGCACCGGGAGCTTTCGTACAGCGCCTCGGTGTTGCTCATCAGGGGCTTGATCTGGGCGAAATTCGCCGCAAACTCCTGCTCGGTCGTGGGGGTCGGGTACTCAGCCATGGGGGTGGCGTTGGTTGCAGAAGAAGGAAAAAGGCCGTTGTAGACGAGCCATTGCTCGTGCGCGGCGGTCAATGAGCGGGAATGAAGAACCGCCGGCGCTATGCGGAGGCGCTGCTGTCAGCCGGTCACTACGTAAGCCAGTCCCAGCCCCAGAAAGCCGAGCAGCAGGATGATGCCACCGAGGACGAAGTTGGCGTAGCCGACATCTTTTTTCTCCTGGTCGCCGCTGCGGACGGCCAGCTTCCACCCGCGCTTGGTCAGGAAGAGGCCTGCCAGGCCGAAAGGCAGCAGCGAAAGCAGCGCCAGTGCGAAAAAGAACGGAACGATGACGCCAAACAGCCCCAATGCAAAGGGGAGCGCATAGCAGTAAGTCGCGCGTTTGTAGCACGTTACAATCTGGGCTCTGCCAGAGGGCATTTGCGCGGTCGGTTGCCTTGTTCGGTTCAACAGCCCTACAGCTCCACCAGCTTCTCGTAGGTTTCGGGGCGCCGGTCGCGGAAGAACTGCCAGGTGGCGCGCACCTCGTCAATCATGTCCAGATCAAACTCGGCCACCAGCAGCTCGTCCTGGTATTCGTCGGCCTCGGCAATGATCTGCCCGCGCGGGTCCACGAAGTACGAGGTGCCGTAGAAGCGGCCCAGGTTCCAGGGCTTCTCCTCCCCCACGCGGTTGATGCAGCCCATGAAGTAGCCGTTGGCCGCGGCGTGGGCGGGCTGCTCCAGCTTCCAGAGGTACTGCGAGAGGCCGGCCACCGTGGCCGAAGGGTTGTACACGATTTCAGCTCCGTTCAGCCCCAGCACGCGGGCCCCGTCGGGGAAGTGCCGGTCGTAGCAGATGTACACGCCCACCTTGGCGTACTTGGTTTGAAACACCGGGTAGCCCAGGTTGCCGGGCTTGAAGAAGTACTTCTCCCAGAAGCCCGAGGTGTGCGGGATATGGTTCTTGCGGTACTTGCCCAGGTAGGTGCCGTCGGCGTCGATGACGGCGGCCGTGTTGTAGAGGAAACCCGCCTGCTCCTTTTCGTACACCGGCACGATGATGACCATGTTGTACTTGCGGGCGTACTCGGCCATGCGCTCGGTTGTCGGGCCGGGCACGGGCTCGGCCGAGGCGTACCAGGCTTTGTCCTGGCCGGGGCAGAAGTACGGGGTGTTGAAGATTTCCTGCAGGCACAGAATCTGCACGCCCTGCCGCCCGGCTTCCTCAATCAAGGGAATGTGCTTCTGCACCATCGCCTCCTTGATTTCCTCGATCGTGCCTTCGCCTTCGGTCATGGGCAAGCTCATCTGGATCAAGCCAGATTTAATAATTCTTGGCATGGTGGGGTAAGCGGTTATTTGGTTGGGGAAAAGACTGTTTCAGTGGTTCAGGCAGGAAAACCGCCCGACCAAGGCCGTCATGCTCGCTCGGCACGACGGGCTGAGGCGAAGCCTCTCATTTAAGTTAGTAAATCGTTGGCCCTCTGCGAATAAACTGCCCGTAGCCGCGGCCGACTTTCGCCTCCCCGTCGTGCACGGCGACCCGGCCGCGCAGCAGTACGGTGTCGATTTTGCCAGTCAGCTCCCAGCCTTCGTAGCCGGAGTAGTCCACGTTCATGTGGTGGGTCTGGGCCGAAATCGAGTGCTTTTTCTCCGGGTCGATGAGCACCAAATCCGCGTCGGCGCCGATGCTGATGGTGCCTTTGCGCGGAAACATGCCGAATATCTTGGCCGCGTTGGTGCTGCTGACTTCCACGAACTTCTGCAGCGAGATACGGCCCTTGCTCACGCCTTCCGAAAACAGCAGCTCCATGCGGTGCTCGATGGCCGGGTGCCCGTTCGGAATCTTGGAAAAGTCGTCGGCGCCCATCTTTTTCTGCTCCCACATAAAGGGGCAGTGGTCGGTGCCGACGACCTGCACCAGGCCCTGGTTGATGCCGGCCCAGAGCGTCTGCTGGTCCTTTTTCTCGCGCAGCGGCGGCGACATCACCCACTTGGCGCCCTCAAACTCGTCGCCGTAGAGCGAGGCGTCGAGCAGCAGGTACTGAATGCAGGTTTCCACGAACAACCGCTGATTCCGCTCGGTGGCGCGGCGCACCTGGTTCAAAGCCCCCTCGCAGGTCAGGTGCACGATGTAGGCGTTGACGCCGGTGTAGTTGGCAATGTCGGCGAAGCGGCCCGAGGCTTCGGCCTCCGTTACTTCGGGCTGCGAGAGGTAGTGGTAGCGCGGGGTGAGCTGGCCCGCGGCCCGGTGCTGGGCAATGAGCGTGTCGATCATGTCGCCGTTGGTGGCGTGGGCCGTCACCAGCCCGCCGTGCTTGCACACTTCCTGCATCAGCCCCACCATCTGCGCGTCGTCAATCATGAGCGCGCCCTTGTAGGCCATGAAAGTTTTGAAGGAAGTAATGCCCTCGGCCACCATGTCCTTGATTTCCTCCTTGGTCTGCGGGTTGAAGTCCGTCACGGCCATGTGGAAGGAATAGTCGCCCACAGCGGTGCCGGTGGCCCGGCCCTGCCACTCGGTAAGCGCCTCGCGCAGCGAATGGCCCTGCTTCTGCAGCACGAAGTCGATAACGGTAGTGGTGCCGCCGTGCAAGGCGGCGCGGGTGCCCGTCTCGTGGGTGTCCGAGCTGAAGGTGCCCATGAAGGGCATGTCCAGGTGCACGTGCGGGTCGATGCCGCCGGGCACCACGATTTTACCGGTGGCGTCGATGACTTCATCGGCCTGCACCGGCAGGTTGCGGCCGATGGCGGCGATGGTTTCGCCCTCAATCAGGATGTCGCACACCGCGTCGGAATCGGCCGTGACGACGCGGCCGTTTTTGATCAGCAAAGACGCCATTAAAGCGGGGAAATGTGGAACAAACTAGACGTAAAATGTAGCCATTATTATTTCAATTTTCCAAATAATCAGACCATTTCTTATTAATAGTTGCGCACGCCGCGGCCGCTCGACTTTAAATCGAATTGCCAATGCCATTAAATGGCGGGACCCGACGGCTATTATTCGGCAGCTACGGCTACCGGTCGGTCGTTTTTTTCGGGCTGTCGAACCGGCCGCCGGTGCAGTAAATAATACGCGACGTAGGCGACCAGAAAACCGGTAAACCAGGAGAGCGTGTACAGAAAATTCAGCGCCGGCACCCAGTAGCCCACCAGGGCCGTGCCCACGCCCAGGGCCAAGGCCAGTAGGGCGGCGGGGTTGTAGCCGCGGCCGCCGTAGCTGTACTCGCCCGCGGGCCGGTACAGTTCGGCCAGGTTCAGCTGCTTGCGCCGGATGGTAAAGTAGTCGCAGAGCAGGATGCCCAGCACGGGCCCCAGCAGCCCGCTGACGAAGGTGAGGATGCCGCTGATTTCGTTGAGCAGCCACCACGGGCAGATGATGATGCCGATGAGACCCGCCAGCACCCCACCCGTGCGGAAGCTGATGCGCCCCGGCAGCAGGTTGGCAAAGGCGTTGGCCGGGGCAATGACGTTGGCAGCAATGTTGGTGCTGAGCGTGGCTACCAGCATGGCCAGCTGCGACACCACCACCACCCAGGGATTGTCGAAGCGGGCCAGGAACGACACCGGGTCCCAGGGCGCGTCGTCGGCAATGAGCAGGTCGGGGAACAGCAGCACGGTGGCGCAGGTCACGAAAATACCCACGAATGAGTACAGTACCATGGTGCCCGGCAGACCCATAAACTGCCCCGCCACCTGGTCGCGCTGGCTGGTGGCGTAGCGGGTGATATCGGCAATGCTCAGCGACATAGTGGCCCAGAACCCGACCATGGCCGTAAGCCAGAGCAGGTATTGCCAGACGGTGGCTCCTACCCCACCGGTGCCAGCATCTGGTAGCTTGACCGGCGCCACGCTGGAAACCAGGTAGCCGCCCTGGGCTTTCGGCGCGCGGTATTCAATCTTCAGTTCAGCGGGAAGCTGCGTTGCCGAAACCGGGGCGTTGGTCAGCGGACTCAGCCAGGGAAGCGTGGCGTTTTCCGGTATCGGCTGCCAGGGTCCGGCCAAGGATTTTTCTCCCTTGTTCATCGGGTAGTGCAGCCGGTATTCGGTGGCTTTGCGCCGGCCAGCGGCGTCGCGCAGCGGCAAGAGCTGCAACTGTAGCTGGCCCGTGCCCGCATCCGGCAGCAGCCGCGCGGCTGGCTGGCTGAGCTGTGCGCCCTGGGCCAGCACGTTGGCAAAGCCGCCGCCGCGCAGCACGCCCCAGCCAATGAGCACCAGCCCCATCAGGATGAGGAAGGGCGCCGAGAAATTTTCCAGCCACTTGATGCTTTCGGTGCCGCGCCAGATGAAGTAGATGTTTATCACCCAGAACACGCCGAAGCAGATGAACTTGGCCGCATCCAGCCCGGTGGTAGCCGCCTGGCCCGTCACCGCGTTCCAGATGGCGTAGATGGCCAGCCCGCCAATCCACGTTTGCACCCCAAACCAGCCGCAGGCCACGATGGCGCGCACCAACGCGGGCACGTGAATGCCCTGGGTACCGAAAGCCGCCCGGCCCAGCACCGGAAACGGAATGCCGTATTTCACCCCGGCGTGCCCGTTGAGCACCATCGGCACGGTGATGATGAGGTTGGCTACGGCAATGATGATCAGGGCTGCCTGCCAGCTCAGCCCGGCCCGAATCATGTACGAGGCCAGGATGTAGGTGGGAATGCACACGGCCATGCCCACCCACAGCGCCGCCAGGTGCCAACGGTTCCAGGTGCGCTGGCTGGGCGGCACGGGGGCCAGGTCGGCGTTGTAGAGCGGCGAGCGGGTGACGTCGGCGGGCAGTTCGGGGAAGTCGGCCATGACGCGTTCGGGTTAAACCTCACCCCGGCCCCTATCCTGCAGAGCGGGCCAGATGTCAGCAACTATGTTATTATGTATCAGCCCATGCCGGGCCGAAGGCGTGCTACTGCACGTGCTGGTCGGCGATGCGCAGGGCTTCGGAAATGATGGCCAGGCCTTCTTCCAGCTCGTCTTTGGTGATGCTGAGCGGCGGCGCAATGAAGATGTAGTTCCAGCGCACGAAGGTGTACATGCCCAGCTCCTTGATCTTGGCCGCTACCTGGTTCATCACCGCCATCTGGTCGGGCGCGGCGTTCCAGGGTGCCAGGGGCTCCTTCGTGTCGCGGTTTTTCACCAGCTCCAGGCAGCCCAGCAGGCCGGTGTTGCGCCAGTCGCCGATGCTCGGGTGCTGGCCCATCAGCTCGCAGATGCGGGCGTCCAAATAGCGGCCCATCTCGGCGGCGTTCTGCACCAGGTTTTCTTCCTCGTAGATGTCGAGCACGGCTACGGCCGCGGCGCAGCTCACCGGGTGGGCCGAGTACGTGAGGCCCAGCGGCAGCGGCCGCTCGTCGAAGTGGCGGGCAATCTGCTCGTCCACCATCACCGCGCCCAGCGGCAGGTAGCCGGCCGTGATGCCCTTGGCCATGGTCATCAGGTCCACCTTCACCCCGTGGTGGTCGGAGCCGAACCACTTGCCGGTGCGCCCGAAGCCCGACATGACCTCGTCGGCAATGAGCAGGATGCCGTACCGGTCGCAGAGCTGCCGCACCCGCTGCCAGTAGCCGGGCGGGTATTTGATGCAGCCCGAGGTGCCCGACTCGCCCTCCATGATGATGGCCGCTACGCTGCCGGGGTTTTCGTACTGAATGATGCGCTCCATGGCCGCTGCGGCGCGCTCGGCGCACTCCTCGGGCGTGGCGCTGTACCAGGGGCAGCGGTAGAAATACGGGTTTTCGACGTGCACCACGCCCGGCATGGCCTGCGAGTCGACGGCGAACTTGCGCGGGTCGCCGCCGGCGCTGATGGCCCCGTACGAGGCGCCGTGAAACGACTGGTACAAAGCCACAATCTTGTGCCGGCCGGTATAGATGCGCGCCAGCTTGATGGCGTTTTCCACGGCCTCGGCCCCTCCCAGGGTGAAGAACGCCTTGGTCAGGTTGGGCGCGGTGATGTCGGCCAGGCGCCGGCCCAAATCGCCGCGGGCCTTGGTAATCATGCCCGGGTACACGTAGCTCAGCTCGCGCATCTGGGCGGCCACCGCCTCGGTCACTTTCGGGTGGCCGTGGCCGATGTTCACGTTCATCAGCTGCGACGAGAAGTCGAGGTAGCGTTTGCCGTCCCGGTCCCAGAGGCACACGCCCTCGGCCCGCTCGGCGCTGATGGGGTTCAGCCCCGCCTGCTTCGACCACGAAAACAGGGTATGATCGAGGTTATCGCGCAGGATTTGCTCCTTGTCGGTTTCGGTGTAGGTTTCCATTTTTTGGTTGTGGGGAAAGGGCAATTAAAAGCACGCGCAAACGGGCTTGTAATATAGGTGAAAGAACGTCATGCCGAGCGCAGTCGAGGCATCTCGCGTGCTGATACCAAATACTATTTTCTACCCGGGCCAGGTCCGCAAATCAATCGGCTCCCAATTCGGGTTTGATAACCCAATTAAGTATTCTTTTTTAGCCCGCGTCCAGTTCTTTATTTGCTTTTCTCGGGCAATGGCTTGAGTGGCGCTCGGAATGATTTCGAAATACACCAGCAGATTGCATTGGTAGCGGCCCGTGAACCGCGCCTCATCCCCTAAGCCCTGGCTGTGCTCGAACAAGCGCCGCTCCAGATTATTGGTGACGCCGGTGTACAATACTGTGCGGGCGGGATTGGCCAGGATGTACACGTAGAAGCTCATGCGGAAAGGCTGCTATCAGCCGTCAGCACGCGAGATGCCTCGGCTGCGCTCGGCATGACACCCGATTTTGCCAATTCAACACGAACTAGCTCATCCAGTTGGTGCGCGACTCGGGGTTCCACTTGGTCGTCACCTTCTTGATCTGGGTCCAGAACTCGATGGAGCTTTTGCCGGTGATATCGGCCGTGCCGAACTTCGACTCGTTCCAGCCACCGAAGGAAAACGGCTCCCGCGGCACCGGCACCCCGATGTTCACCCCGATCATGCCGGCCGAGGCGTTTTCCATCACGTAGCGGGCGTGGGCGCCGCTCTGGGTGAATACCGCCGCCGCGTTGCCGTAGTTCGAGCTGTTTTCGATGGCCAAAGCCTCGTCCAGGGAATGGGTGCGCATGATGGCCAGCACCGGGCCGAACACTTCCTCGCGGGCAATGGCCATGTCGGGCGTCACGTAGTCGATGACGGTGGGGCCCACGTAGTAGCCCTGCTCCTGCCCGGCCACGGTGGCGTTGCGGCCGTCGAGCAGCACTTTGGCGCCGGCCTGCTCGGCTTCGGTGATGTAGCGTTCAATGCGTTCCTTGGCCTCGCGGCTGATGACCGAGCCCAGGTTCTGGCCCGGCACGATCTTGCGCGCCTCGTCCACCAGCTTTTCGATGATGTGGTCGACCGCGCCCACCGCTACCATGGCCGAGCCGGCCATGCAGCGCTGCCCCGCGCAGCCCGACATACTCGCGGCCACGTTGGAGGCGGTCATATCGGCGTGGGCATCGGGTAGCACCAGCAGGTGGTTTTTGGCCCCGCCCAGCGCCACGCAGCGCTTCAGGTTGGCGGTGGCGCGGCGGTACACCACCTTGGCAATCTTGGTGGAGCCCACAAACGACACGGCCTGAATGTCGGGATGGTCGCAGATGGCTTCCACGATTTCCTTGTCGCCGTGCACCACGTTCAGCACGCCGTCGGGCAAGCCGGCTTCCTTCAGCAGCTCGGCCATGCGGCCGGCGCTCAGCGGCACCTGCTCCGAGGGCTTCAGCACCAGGCAGTTGCCCAGGGCAATGGCGTTGGGTACCGTCCAGTGGGGCACCATGTTGGGGAAGTTGAACGGGGCGATGCTGGCCACCACGCCCAGGGGCCGGCGTTCGGCGCGGCACTCCACGCCCTTGCTCACCTCCAATAGTTCGCCCGACACCAGCTGCGGCAGCGAGCAGGCAAACTCGGTCAGCTCAATGGCCTTTTCGATTTCGGCCCGCGCTTCGTCCATGGTTTTGCCGTTTTCCTCGTGCACCAGCTCCGTGAGCTCCTGCATGTGCTGCTCGAGCAGGGTCTTGTAGCGGTAGAACACCTGCACGCGCTCCTTGATGGGCATGGCCGACCAGGCGGGGAAAGCAGCCTTCGCGGCCTGCACGGCCGCATCCAGCGCCGCGGCGTCGGACAGGGGAACCGTGGAAATCATTGCGCCGCTCAGGGGGCTGAACACGTCCAGGGTGCGGGCCGCCGGGCCGTCGACAAACCGGCCGGCAACGTAATTGCGCACCGCCGGGTACTTCAAAACTTCGACTTCCATGTTACCTCAAGGTTAAGCCCTTGCAAGTAATGGTTTTGCCCCACAATCGCAACTTTGCGGGGGCCGTCCGCGCATTTTCTTTCAGCTTTGCCGCCGCAAGGCCCCGGCCCCGCCCGGTCGATTTGCGTACACCCTTCCCCACCCTACCAGTTGAGCTTTATGCAGAACTCCCGGCTTGAACACGATTTCCTCGGCGAGCGGGCCATTCCCGCCCAGGCGTACTACGGCATCCAAACCCTGCGCGCCCTCGAGAACTTCCACATCACCGGGATACCGCTCAGGTCGGAGCCGCTGTTTGTACAGGCCCTGGCGCTGGTGAAAAAGGCCGCGGCTTTGGCCAACCGCGACGCGGGCATCCTCTCGCCCGAGCTGGCCGGCTTCATCGCCCAGGCCTGCGACCGGGTGGCGGCCGGCGAGCTGGACGACCAGTTTCTGACCGACATGATTCAGGGCGGGGCGGGCACGTCCGTCAACATGAACGCCAACGAGGTCATTGCCAACGTGGCCCTGGAGCTGATGGGCAAGCAGAAGGGCGAGTACGAGTTCTGCCACCCCAACAACCACGTCAACTGCTCGCAGTCGACCAACGACGCCTACCCCACGGCCTTCCGCATCGCGCTCAGCAACAAACTGGTGGGCTACCGGCAGGCGCTGGAAAAGCTGGCCGACGCCTTTGCCCTGAAAGGCGAGGAGTTCCGCAACGTGCTCAAGATGGGCCGCACCCAGCTGCAGGACGCGGTGCCCATGAGCATGGGCGACGAGTTTCACGCCTTCGCCACCAACCTGCGTGAGGAGCTGCTGCGCATTGATGACAGCCGCCAGCTGATCCGCGAAATCAACATGGGCGCCACCGCCATCGGCACGGGGGTGAATGCCCCGGCCGGCTACGCCCCCAGCGTCACCGAGCATTTGCGCCAGCTCACCGGCCTCGACTTGCTGCTGGCCGGCGACCTGATTGAGGCCACCTATGATACGGGCGCCTACGTGCAGCTTTCGGGCGTGCTCAAGCGCACGGCCGTGAAGCTCTCCAAGATCTGCAACGATTTGCGCCTGCTGTCCTCGGGGCCGCGGGCGGGCCTGTTCGAAATCAACCTGCCGCCCTTGCAGCCCGGCTCCAGCATCATGCCCGGCAAGGTGAATCCGGTGGTGCCCGAGGTGGTGAACCAGACCGCGTTCTACGTCATCGGCGCCGACCTGACGGTGACCATGGCCGCCGAGGCCGGGCAGCTGCAGCTGAACGTGATGGAGCCGGTGATTTCCTTTGCCCTGTTCACGTCCATCAGCTACCTCACCAATGCCTGCCACACCCTGCGCGAGAAGTGCGTGGTGGGCATCACCGCCAACGCCCGGCACGCCGAAAACCTGGTGCGCAACAGCATCGGCATCGTCACCCAGCTCAACCCCGTGCTGGGCTACGAGACGGCCTCGGAAATTGCCAAGGAAGCCCTGCGCACGGGCAAGTCGGTGCACCAGATTGCGGTGGTCGAGCGGCAGCTGCTGCCCCAGGCCAAGTGGGACGAAATCTTCACCTTCGAAAACCTGATTCGGCCCGACTTTATCCAGTAGCCCCGGGCGCCCAACCCCGGCCGGCGGGGTGCGTAGGCAGCAGGCAAACGCCTTAACCTTCTGCACTATGGACACCTCACTAAGCCGTTTTGCCCCCCACACCTACGCGCTGCTGCGCATCTTGGCGGGGTTGCTGTTTGCCTTGCACGGCAGCCAGAAGCTGCTGGGTTTTCCCGGCGACGGGGAGCCCGTGCCGTTGGCCTCCCTCATGGGTTTGGCCGGCGTGGTCGAGCTGCTGGGCGGGCTGCTCGTTGCCTTGGGCTGGTTTACCCGGCTGGCGGCGTTCTTGGCCAGCGGGCAGATGGCGGTGGCTTTTTTCTGGAAGCACTTTCCCCAGCACCCGCTGCCCCTGCTCAACGGCGGCGAGCCAGCCGTGCTGTTCTGCTTCGTGTTCCTGTGCATTGCCGCCCACGGCCCCGGCATCTGAAGCCTCGATGCCCTGCTGCGCCGCCGCGAATCCGCCCCCGCGCACTGAGGCCCGCTTCCCCGGTTGGAGCAGCGGGCCTCAGCCGGGTAATGCGGCCTGCTACAGCGCGCCGGTTACTTCGAAGGTGAAGCTGGTACTGCCGGGCAGGCCGGTGGGCGTGAGTCCCTGCACCACCACGCGGTAGGTGCCGGCCTGGTCGGAGGTGAAAAACTCCAGCGCCTGCTCGGGGCCGGCGGTGGTGTTCACGTTGGGGTTCCAGTACAGCAGGTTGCGCAAATCGGGCAGGCGGCTTTGCTGCTGCTCGGGCGTGTCGTAGCGCGGGGCGTAGAACTCGCGCTGCAGCTGCAGGCCCTCATAGTCCTGCACCAGGGCGCGCTCGTCGAGGCTGAATTCCTCCAGGTCGCCGCGGTAGGTGGTGTAGCTCAGCAGGCCGCTGTAGGTCAGCTCGCCGTGGAAGTAGCGGCTGTTGACCACCTCCAGCCGGCGAATGCGCAGCGGGTCCACGGCCATGAGCTTGTTGAGGTCGAACACCGGCACGCCGTCGAGCAGCACCATCGGGTCGTCGGTGAAGGTACCCTTGTTGGGCAGGTCGAGCACCTGGAAGTGGAAGCCGTCCTTGCGCCGGCGCACCAGCACGCCGGGCACGTACTCGCGCATCACTTCCTCCAGCACCTTGAAGCGGGTGTAGTCGTCGAGCATGTAGGCCGCGTCGGGCTTGCCGTAGAAGGCCAGGCTGTCGGAGGCCGGCACGAGGTAGCGGTTGCGGTACTTGCGGAAGTAGGCCTGCTGCACCTGGGCCTGCAGGTGGCGCTCGGTCAGCTCGGCCCGCTGGCCCGCGGCGGGGCTGAAGGCGGGCAGGCGGTACGCGGCCCGGCCGGTGGCGAAGGGGCTCAGCAGCTCGAAGCGGTAGAGGCTGTCGCGAAGCTGGTTGGTTTGCAGCACCAGGTCCTTGGGGCCGTAAAAGTCCTTCATCTCGTAGCGCACCAAGCCGTCGGCCTTGCTCACCGCGTTGTAGAGGCGCACTAGGCGGCCGGGCGTGGCCAGGTAGGTGGCCACGCCCTCGGCGGGCTGGCCGGTGCGGCGGTGCAGCACCCGGCCCTGCACCAGGTGGCCATTGAGTTCGGGCACGAACGCGGGCGCGGCGGGCGTGGCGGCCAGCACCTCGCTCCAGCGGAAGCGGCGCCAGCCCTGGGTCAGCATCAGGTTGTCGAGGGCTTCGCGGGCCTCGGCGGCCGGGGCCGTGAGGTAGTACTCGGGCTGTTCGATGCGGCCGCGCAAATCCGAGGTCAGCCCCAGGAAGGTGCTTATGTCGGCGGGTGCAACCGAGCTGAGCGAATCGACGCGGTACACGGCCAGCGAGAGGTTGGCGGGCACCGGCTGGCGGTTCTGGTCGGTGGTGGCTAGGCGCAGGCGCACTTTCTGGCGGGCGCCGTAACGGGTCTGGTCGGCGGCGGCGGCCACCAGCAGGCGGCGCTGCGGGGCGCGGAAGTACAGCCGCTCGGCCAGGGGCTGGCGGTCGGCGTTGAACAGGGTAAAGTGGGCCACGCCCTCGGGCAGCTGGCTGCGGTCGACGAAGAACACGGCCCGGCCGTCGGTGAGCCAGGTGCTGGCGCTCGCAAACAGCTGCTGGCGGGTGTGGCCCAGCAGCAGCAGGCCTTCGGGCCGGCCGCCGGCCACGTTGGCCGCCACCGTGAGCTTGAGCTGGTTGGGGTCGGTGTCGTCGAGGTGCAGCACGAAGCCCTGAGCCTGCGCCGTGGGCAGGCGCTGCTCGGTGCGGCGGCCATCGGGCAGGCGCAGCACGGCGCGGTAGGCCGCGCCCGGGGCGGGTGTGAGGGCAAAGCGGGCCATACCCAGGCGGCTGGTGCCGAAGCGGGCCACCACCCGGCCGGCGCCGTCAAGCACCTCGCCCGCGGCGGCCAGGCCGCGGCCGTGGTGGTCGGTGGCTTTCACAGCCACGGTGCTGGCCAGGCCCTGCACCAGCTGGCCGCCCTCGGGCAGCAGCTGCACGTCGTAGCCCGCCGAGTCAGCGGCGGCCGGGGCCGGCGCGTTCAGGCTCAGCAGGGTGTTAATGACCGTTACCGGGGCCTGGAAGAAGTAGTCCGGACCGGCGTTTTTCATCCAGTTGGTGTAGGCGCGCACCCGGTAGGTGCCCGAGGGCAGCGTGGCGGGCAGAACCAAGGAACCCTGGCCGGTGGCCGCGCGCAGCGCGACCTTGGTTTGCAGCAGGGCCCGGCCGGCGCCGTCGAGCACTTCCACGTAGGCCACCGAGCTCAGCGGCAGCGGCCGGTGGCGGGTGCCGTCGACGGCGTAGGCCTTAAACCAGAGCGTTTCGCCGCTCACGTAGGAGGGCCGGTCGAGGTGCAGAAACAGCTTCTCCTGCAGGTGCTGCTGCTGGTACTGGGTAAACTGCTGGCTCAGGGCCCGGGCGTAGTCGCCCTGGGCCCGGGCCGGCAGGGTGGCCGTGAGGCCCAGCAGCAGGCCGCCGGCGGGCGCCGCCAGGCGCCGCGTCAGGTCAGATAAATTCGGCAAGGTGGGGCGGTTCAGGGTCATGGGCTATTGCCAGAACGGCGGCTGCACGTTGGTGCCGCGGCGGCGGCAGTCCACGCAATCGGTAACGGCGGCCTGGTAGGCCCAGATCTGGTTGCGGAAGTTGTACAGTGGCTCGAGCGGGACGTAGTTGCCGCCGCCGAAGATATCGGGCATGTCGCGGACCAGCACCGTGTCGATGTCGATGCAGTCTTCGTAGCCGGTGAGCGGGTCCCAACTGCGGGGCAGCTCGCCGCGGGTGATGAACAGGCGCTTCTCGGCCACGGAGAAGGCACCCACGTAGCCGATGACCGGCTCGTCGGCGTTGCTCAGGCTGCGCACGTTGCCGGTGAGCTGACTGGGCAGCGGGTCAAACAGGGTGCCGATGTTCTCGGTGTTCTTGCGCAGGTTGTCCCAGTAGGCGTACTCCTCGGCGCTCTGGGCGTACTGGCGCACGTTCACGGTGTACTTGTAGCGCAGCTTCAGTGAGTTGGGCGGCAACACGGCCAGCGGCTGGTTGGCAATGACGTCCTGGGTCAGGCGCAGGCTGTTGCCCAGCCGAATAGGGGTCGACTTCTCCGACGTCCAGCAGCGGTAGATGTTGTCGGTGCGCCGCTGCACCTGGTTGTTGCGCCATTCCAGGTAGGCATTGAAGGCGGAGGTAAACTCCCAGGTTTCGTCGTAGTCCCAGCGGTAGTAGCGGGTCTGGTTCTGCGGGTCGTGGGTGCTCACGCTCAGCTGCAGGCCGGTGGGCAGCGCTTCCCAGCTCACGCGGTCGATTTCCGGGGTGGTTTTCACGGCCACAAAGTCGGAGGCGTAGACCTTGCCGGCGGCGGTGGTGAAGCGCAGGCGGTACTTTTTGCCGGGGTCCAGCGTCAGCGCCGGCGAGGAGTAGGTGCCGGGCAACCCCTCGGTGAGGTTGTACTGGGCGCCGCCCTCGGCCTCGATGAACACCACGGCCCGCGGCTCGGGCGGGGGCAGGCGGTTTACGTCCAGGTTGATGGTGCGCGAGAGTTTGATGGTCGACACGCCCTGGCTGTTGATGAAGCCATCGACCACCAGCAGGTTGGCCGAGGCGTTTTTCACCTTGGGGTTGAAGGGCTCCACGCAGCCGGCCAGCAGCACCAGCACCGCGCCCAGCAGCAGCCGGGAAATCAAGGACAGCTTGCCTTTCATGCTAAAACTTGAAGTTGTAGGTGACGGTGGGAATGGGCTGGCCGAAGATGGACAGCTGATAGCCGTTGATGCGGCCGTTTTCGGCCCGGAAGTAGATGGAGTACGGGTTCTTGCGGCCCGTCAGGTTGTACACCGACACCGTCCAGGAGCTGTGGGCCAGCTTTTTCACCTTGTGGTTGCCCTCGATGTTGAGCGCGAAGTCGGCGCGGTAGTAGTCGGGTACGCGGTAGGCGTTGCGCTCGGAGTAGTACACGCGCATGGAGTTGCCCACGTAGTACTTGGCCAGCGGCAGCGTGATGGGGCGGCCGGTGCTGTAGTTGAAGTTGAGCGAGGCGCTGAACCGACGGTTGAAGCGGTAGTTGCCGATCAGGGTGAAGTCGTGGGGCTTGTCGAAGTTGCTGGGGTACCAGCGCCCGCCGTTGATGCGGTCGGCTACCACGGGCGGGTTCAGCTGCACCAGGGAGCGGGAGTAGGTGTAGCTGACCCAGCCGTTGAGCTTGCCGGTGAGCTTTTTCACCAGCACCTCCACCCCGTAGGCCTCGCCGCGGGCATTCACCACGTCGGTTTCGATGGTGTGGTTCAGAATCAGCGAGGCGCCGCTCTTGTAGTCCACGAAGTCCTTCGTGCGCTTGTAGTAGGCCTCCACCGAGGTTTCGATGGTGTTGCGCTTGAAGTTGCGGTAGTAGCCCAAGGACACCTGGTCGCCCACCTGCGGGCGGATGTTGTTGTCGCTGAGCTTCCAGATGTCGGTGGGCGACATCGAGGCCGTGTTGGAAAGCATGTGCAGGTACTGGCGCATGCGCCCGAAGCCCAGCTTCACCGAGGAGTTGTCGGTCAGCGCGTACTTGGCCGAGACGCGGTACTCGGGGCCGTGGTGGGTGGCCAGCACCTGCCCGCCGCGGTAGTCCAGCGTGTCGGCAATGGTGCTGGTCGAGCGGCTCACGCCGGGCAGGTACTCGTACACCTGCCGGGGGCCCAGGGCGTTGAACAGGGAGTAGCGCAGCCCCAGCGAAATGGCCAGGCGCGGCGTCAGGTCGAGCAGGCTGGCGGCGTACACGGCGCTTTCTACGGCCCGCTCGCGCGCCAGCACGTCGCGGCCAATCAGCGACTCGGCGCCCCGGGGCTTGATCTGGCCGGGCTGCACGTTGTAGAGCAGCGTGCTCGCACCGAAGTCCAGCGTGTGCCGGTTGCTCTGGAAGTAGTTCACGTCGGCGCGCAGCCCGGTTTGCTTGATGCCGTAGCTCAGCTCCGAGGCGTTGACCGGGTTTTTCTCGCTGGCAATGTCGTACTCGTAGCCGCTGTGGGTGGCCGTCACCACGCCGTAGAGCTGGTTGTTGAACACGTGCTTCCACTTCAGGCTGCCGGCCAGGTTGCGGTAGGCGTAGAGCGTATCACTGGCCAGCTTGAACTTGTCGCGGCTCAGGTAGCCGGTGGCGTAAAAGGTGTTGCGTTCGTTGAGCTCGTGGGTGAGGTGGGCGTTCAGGTCGTAGAACGAGGCCGCGCTTTCGCGCAGGCTGCGGTTGGGCAGCTTCTGCAGCAACCAGTCGGAGTACGAGGTGCGCCCGCCCACCAAAAAGGCGCTGCGGTCCTTGGCCAGCGGCCCCTCCAGGGTGAGGCGGCTGGAAAGTAAACCGATGCCGCCGGCCCCGCCAAACTCCTTTTTGTTGCCGTCGCGGGTGGCAATGTCGAGCACCGAGGAGAGGCGGCCGCCGTGGCGGGCGGGCACCACGCTCTTGTGCAGCTCCACCGAGCGCAGCATGTCGGGGTTGAAGGCCGAGAAAAAGCCGAACAGGTGCGAGGGGTTGAAGATGGTCGCGTCGTTGAGCAAAATCAGGTTCTGGTCGGTGGCCCCGCCGCGCACGTTCATGCCGGTGCTGCCCTCCCCCACCGACTTCACGCCCGGCAAGGTCATCACCACGCGCAGAATGTCGGTTTCGCCGAAGGCCGTGGGCACCTGCCGGATGGTCTTGATGTCGAGCTTCTCCACCCCCATCTGCACCCGGGCCACGTTGGCGTCCTTGTTGCCCTCGATGACCACCTCCTTGAGCGGGGTGATGTCCTCCTCCACGTCGATGTCGAGCTTGCCGTCGGCGCGCAGCAGCACCTGGCGGCGGGTGCTCTTGAGGCCGATGCCGCGCACGCGCACCTCGTGGCGTCCGGCCGGCAGCGTGAGCGAGTAGAAGCCGAACTGGTCGGTGCTGGCCCCGGTGGGCGGCGACTCGATAAACACGGTGGCGCCGGCCACGCCCTCACCCGTTTTCAGGTCGCGGATGTAGCCCGCCAGCGTGGGCCGGCTTTTGTCGGGCTGGCCCGTGCCCACCTCCACCAGCTTCTGCTCGGCGGCAGCCCGGCGGCGGCGGGCCGCCGCGGTCGACGAAAGCAGGGCCGCGTCGTCGGGCGCGAGACCGGCTACCGGGCTGTCGGCCGAGGGCAGCTGGTAGTGCTCGGGCAAATCGGTGAGCACCGCCGCGCCGCGGGTGATGTAGATGCGCCGGTGCGCGTCGATGGCGAACTTGAGGCCGCTGGGTTGCAGGGCCCGCTCCAGCACCTGGGCCAGGGGCTGCTGCTGCACATGCAGGCTGATGCGCAGCGAGTCCACGGCCTCGGCCTCGAAGTAAAAGCGGTGCGGGGTCTGGGCCTCCACCCGACGCACAAACTCATCGAAGCGCACGCTGTCGAGGTTGGCGCTGATGAGCGGGGCCTGGGCCGCCGGGGTTTGCTGGGCGTGGGCGGCGGTGCTCAGCAGCAACGCCAGCAGCGCCGCCCGCGGCAGCCACGCAAATACGGTGCGGGCCGGCGCCGCGGCGCCGGTCGGCCAGAAATCAAGCCTCATGCTATCGGAATTAAAGCGCATCGCCGTACTTCACCAGGGCAACGATGGCGGCTTCCTTGGTCTTCTTGTTGAACTTGAGCTGGTTGTCGCGGATGAACTTCTGCAGCTCGGCCTTGCGGGCCGGAAACAGCTCCAGCACCGCTTTTTTACCGCTCAGGGCCCGGTAGCCCCCGCCCTGGCGGGCGTAGAACTCGGTTACCAGCTGGTACTCGCCGGTGGGGCCGTCGGGCGTGGTCTTGGTTTGCAGGTACTTCACCCGGCGCGCCAGCAGCTGCACCCGCCCCTCGTGGAGCAGGTCGTAGAAGCCGGTTTTGATGGGCGAGCCGGCCAGCGTGTCGGCCGCGAGGCGCACGAAGGTGTGATTGTGCACGGCAAAGCGGCGCACCTTCTCGGGCACCAGCTTCAGGTACAAGTTCACGCCGGGGTACTTGAGCACTACCTGGTCGAGGCGCATGTCGTAGCGCAGCGGCACGGCGTACACCGCCCCGTCGTAGTCGACCACGCCGGGGCTGTCCTCGGTCGAGAGAAAGAACTGGTGGCCTGCCACGTAGCTCTCGTGGTAGTTCACGTACTCCGAGCCGCTGTACAGGTACGACTCGTTGCGGACGGTGCGGGCGTACTGCCCGCGGGCCTGCTGCACGGCCGCCGCCAATAGGCTGCTGTCGGCCGCGGCCGTCTGCGCCTGCGCGGCCGGCCCGGCCAGGGTCAGCAGCAGGCCCAGCACGAAGAGGGTGCTTTGCACGAAGAAAAGAGGCTAAGTCAGGGAAATGCGGTGGCAGCTCCCCGGGGTGGGCAGGTAGGTAGCTCGGGTATCCGGGTGGCAGTGGGTGGCCGGCAACCGGGCGGAAGGAAGCGGAACGGGGCTACAAGGTAAGTCAGCCATTTGCATTCTACCTAATGCCCGGCGGGTGCTTTTCCCGGCTTTCCGGCCCCGTTACCGACCAGCCCAGAGCCGAATTCCAGACCCCGGTCAGTTCGATTATGTATTTACTGCTGCCCCGTTGCAATTGCCCACCGGAGGCGAAGAGGCCACGCGCTTCCCCGAATAATGCTAAGGTCATGCCTGCGGGCAGCGCCCACCAGGAATACGGAAAGAATAGAGGGAGTATAGACGGAGTATAGCCGCAGTATAGCCGGAGACTACCGGCGGCCTATTGGCAGAATGCAATCGGTCGCGGCGCCCGGCGGCAGCGCATTGCGAGAGGCAGCTACCCCGCCCGCGCGCTACGACGCGGGTGGGCCGGCCAGCAGCCGCGCGTAGTCGGCAGGGGTATCCACGTCGAGCAGGGCAGCGGCGCCGGGCAGCGGCTGCACCCGGCCGGGGTTGGCGGCCAACAAATGCCGGGCGCCGGCGGCCCCGCGCAGGGCGCGCAACTCGGCAAACACCTCGGCCCCGAACAGCGCCGGCACGCCCAGCCCGTCGTCGTAGGCCGCCGCCACGATGGGGCGGGCACTTTGGCGATGCAGCGCTACCAGCTGCCCGAGCAGGGCGGGGGTTACCAGGGGCTGGTCGGCCAGCACGATGAGCACGCCCCGGCAGCGGCCGGGCAGGGCTTCGGCGGCCGCCAGCCCCGCCCGAATCGAGCTGCTCAGCCCCTCGGCCCAGGCGGCGTTGGGCACGACCTGCACGGGCAGGCCGGCCACTTCCGGCAGCAGCGTTTCGTGCTCGGCCCCGGTTACCAGCAGCACCGGCCCGCAGCCCACGGCCACGGCGGTTTCGGCGGCGTGGCGCAGCAGGCTGCGGCCGCGGTAGGGCAGCAGCTGCTTGGGGCGGCCCATGCGGCTGGAAGCCCCGGCAGCCAGCAGCAGCACCGCCACGAAGTCGGGCGCGGCGGCTAGCACGACACGGGCAGGCGGGCGGCGTGCACGGGACCGGCGGCGTGGCGCAGAAAGCCCGCGGGCCGCCCCGCCAGCACGGCCTGGATTTCGGCCACGATGGACAGGGCAATTTCCTCGGGGGTTTCGGCGCCCACATCGAGGCCCACGGGGCTGTAGAGGCGGCCGGCCAGCCGGGCCTCGGCGGCGGGCTCGGCCGCGCTCAGCTCCGCGAGCAGGCGGGTGGCCTTGCTGCGCGGTCCCAGCAGCCCGAGGTAGGGCGTGGGCGCGTGCAGCAGGCGGTGCAGCACGGCGTAGTCGTAAGCGTAGTTGTGGCTCAGCAGCACGGCGTAGTCGGCCGCGAGCGGCAGGGCGGGCACCTCGGCCAGCGGCACTACGCGCACCGCGGCCGCCTCGGGAAACCGCTCGGCGGCGGCCAGGCGCGGGCGCCCGTCTACCACCGTTACGTGCCAGCCCAGCGCGGCGGCCAGGCGCACCAGCGGCTGGGCGTCGTTGCCGGCGCCGTACACGGTGAGGTGCAGCGGGGGACGCAGCACTTCCAGAAACACGCGCACGGTGCCGCCGCCGGGGCCGGGGTAGTCGCCGATGAGCGAGTGGTTCTGCGCCAGGGCCTGGTCGGCGGCGTGGCGCAGGCGGGCGGTGAGGTCGAGGTTGTCGAGCACCGAGCCGCGCACCTGGCCGTCGGGCAGCAGCAGCAGGCGCTGGCCCAGCTCGGCCAGGGCCTGGCCGGCGGCGCAGCGAAACACGGTGGCCAGCACGGCCGGCTCGGGGTGGCGGGCAAAGCCGCGCAGCAGCTCCAGGGGGTTGTCGGGGTCCTGGAAGTCGAGCGGCTCGAGCAGGATGCGCACCACGCCCTGGCAGCCGGGCCCCAGGCCGTGGCGGGGGTCGTCTTCGTCGGCGGTGTCGTAGGTGACCAGCACGGGCTGGCGGCGCTGCAGGGCCTGGCAGGCGCGCTGGCGGGCGTCGCCCTCGAGGCAGCCGCCGCTGATGGCGCCGGTGAGCCGGCCGTCGTCGGTGACGAGCATGCGGGCGCCGGGGCGGCGGTAAGCCGAGCCTTCGACCTCGACCACCGTGGCCAGGGCGCAGGCGCGGCCGGCGGCGCGGTTTTCGTCGTAGGCGGCCAGCAGGCGTTGAAGTTCGGTCATGAATGCGGGAAGTAAGCGGCGCGGGGTGCCCCGGCTGGTTGGGCAGCCGACCTCGGGCAGTACGCCGGCCCGCGGTGGGCGGTTGTGCCCGGGCCCGCTCGCAGCCGGCACGCCACCTCCCAAACCCCGGGATTCAGCGGCCCGACTCGCGCCCGGCGGGCGGGACCAGGCCACGGCCCCGCGGCCGAGCAATATTCACTTTTCCCGATTTTCCTGTTACCTTCTGGTTACTGAACTGCGCCCGACCCGGCCCATGCCCCGGCCGCCCCGGTCCGTCATTCCGGCTTGCCGGCAACGGCTTCTGCCCTGACTTCGTCAGCCCGTCCTCGCCCCCTTTAAAGCCCTTTCCCTTCCCTCCCCGCGTCCGGCGGGCCGAAGGTTTACAACCAACTCCCAAGCTATGAACACCCAACTCGAAGAAATCCGCGAGCAGCAGAAAGCGACCTGGAACAAGTTTTCGGCTGGCTGGCGCAAGTGGGACGACTTCACCATGGACTGGCTGCGGCCCATGGGCGAGGAAATCATCCGCTCCCTGCACGTGAAGCCCACCGACCTGGTGCTCGACGTGGCCGCCGGCACCGGCGAACCGGGCCTGAGCATCGCCACGCTGGCCCGCGACGGCAAAGTCGTCATCACCGACCTGGCCGAGGGCATGCTCGACGTGGCCCGCGACAAGGCCCGGGCCCGCGGCATCCGCAACTACGAAACCGTGGCCTGCGACGTGTGCGAGCTGCCCTTCCCCGACGAGACCTTCGACGCGGTGAGCTGCCGCTTCGGCTTCATGTTCTTTCCCGACATGCTGCTGGCGGCCCGCGAAATGCAGCGAGTGCTCAAGCCCGGCGGGCGCCTGGCCGCCGCGGTGTGGAGCGTGCCCGCCAAAAACGCCTGGATTACCGCCATCATGGGCACCATCAACCGCCACCTGGAGCTGCCCGCCCCGCCGCCCGGCGCGCCCGGCATGTTCCGCTGCGGCAGCCCGGGCATGCTGGCCGACCTGCTGAAGCAGGCGGGCTTCCGCAATGTGAACGAACGCGAGGTAACCGGCAAGCTGCGCTGCGGCACCAACGAGCAGTACTGGCCGTTTATGAACGAGGTGGCCGCCCCGGTGGTAGCCGCGCTCAGCAAGGCCGATGAGGCCACCCGCGAGAAAATCAAGCGGGACGTGTTTGCGCAGGTCGACCAGCTCTGCCAGGATAAAAGCGCGGCGCTGGACTACGGCACGGTGGTGGTGCAGGGCGAGAAATAGGGCAGCATCTTTCATTCCCCTTCCCCCGCGGTCATGAAGCATTGGTTGGTCCTGCTCCTGCTGGCCGGTGGGCTGCTGCCCGCCTGCCGCGACTCCGGCCGCACGCCTACGGCCGCCGAAATCCGCGCCATCGACCTGAAGCGGGGCAACCTCGCGCTCTGCGGCCCCGCCGACCGGCAGCTGGGCTCGGCAACCTTCGCCACGTCCTGCGGCCAGGCGGTGCAGGCCGACTTCAACCTGGGGCTGGCCCTGCTGCACTCCTTCGAGTACGACGAGGCCGAGAAGGTATTTGCCGGCATCATTGCCCGGGAGCCGGGCTGCGCCATGGCCTACTGGGGCGTGGCCATGAGCAGCTACCACCCGCTCTGGACGCCGCCCACCCCGCCGGAACTCACTAAGGGCGCCCGGGCTATTGCCCTGGCCCGGCGCCTGAGCGGCAAATCAAGCCGGGAAGCGGCCTACATCGAGGCGCTGGCCGCGTTTTACCAGGACTGGCCGAGCACCGACCATCGCAGCCGCAGCCGGCGGTTTGAGCAGGCCATGGCGCGCGTGCACGCCGATTTCCCGCAGGACCGCGAGGCCGCCGTCTTCTACGCCCTGGCTTTGAACGCCGCCGCCGACCCGGCCGACAAAACCTACCGCCAGCAGAAAAAAGCCGGGGCCCTGCTGCAGGCGCTGTACCCCGGCCAGCCGAACCACCCGGGTATCGTGCACTACCTCATTCACACCTACGACTACCCCGAGCTGGCCGCGCTGGGGCTGCCGGCCGCCCGCCAATACGCGGCGGTGGCCCCATCGTCGGCGCACGCCCTGCACATGCCCTCGCACATCTTCACCCGGCTGGGGCTGTGGTCCGACTGCATTGCCTCCAACCTGGCGGCCACCACCGCAGCCCGCTGCTACGCCGAAAGCGCCGGCATTCAGGGCCACTGGGACGAAGAGCTGCACGGCCTCGATTACCTCGCCTACGCCTACCTGCAGCGCGGCGACAACCGGCAGGCCCGGGACCAGTGGCGCTACCTCGACACCCTGCAGCGGGTGGAGCCGGTAAACTTCAAGGTGGCCTACGCCTTGGCCGCCGTACCGGCGCGCTACGTGCTCGAAAACCGGCTGTGGGCCGAGGCCACTCGCCTACCCCTGCGCTCCAGGCACCTCAGCTGGGAGCAGTATCCCTGGCAGGCGGCCATCGTGCGCTTTGCCCGCGGCCTGGGTTACGCCCGCCTCGGCCAGCCCGATTCGGCCCGCCGCGAGCTGGCCGAGCTGGCGCGCCTCCACGGGGTCTTGCTGGCTCAGCAGGACCAGTACAAGGCCGACCAGGTGCAGATTCAGCGGCACGCCGCCACGGCCTGGCTGCGCCTCGCCGAGGGCCAGCCCGCTCAGGCCCTGGCGTTGATGCAGCAGGCTGCCGACCTGGAAGACCGCACCGAAAAGCACCCCGTGACGCCCGGTGAGGTCCTGCCCGCCCGGGAGCTGCTGGCCGATATGCTGCTGGAGCTGAACCGCCCCGACGAAGCCCTGCAAGCCTACCAAGCCGACCTGCGCCAGCACCCCAACCGCTTCAACGGGCTGTACGGCGCGGCGCTAGCGGCCGAGCGGGCCGGCCAGCCGGACCAGGCGCGCCGCTACTACCAGCAACTGACCGAGGTAGCCAACGCACCCGGCGCCAACCGCCCGGAGCTGGCCGCGGCGCGGGCGTTTCTGGCGAAGCGGCGGGCGCAGGCAATTTGAACGCGCTCCACCGGTTATGAGACATGGCATATTGTGCCAGCAGTGCAGATCATTTACATTGCGTTGCAGCCTGTAAAAACAATTAACAACGTTCACCCGAAGCCGTACATAACGGCGGCCTAAATGCGAAGCTCTCTTGGGTAATAAACGATGAATAGTATACAAGGATTATTAGACAACAGTAACTATGAAGGAAACCCTGACTTCATGAATTACTACATTGATGGCGTTTGGCTAGATAGAAAGCTCGACGAGCAATACCCCAACCAAATGTACCGCGGGCTAATTCCTACACTTGTTCCTTGGCTGGATAGGGAGGATGAAAAGGAGGTCGTTTGGAGACGCATTATTCCAGGTGAAGGAGAAACAAAAATATGCCCAATCTTAATGTGTCCCGAAGACAATGATTTTTCCTGCACGCTAATCGTTGCTGAAATCAAAAATTGCGGTGACACAATCCAATGGCAAAGGGTTGGCCTTGACAAGACAAGCGAATGGGAGGCTGAGAAGGTTGGCACCATCGTAGAATGGTTCGACAAGATTAACAATCTAGTTTTTTCAAAAAACGAATACCTGTTAATGATTAATAACTTCAAGCAATTTCTGTTTGACCAGAAAAATATCGAGCAATAGCCAATCAGCAGTCATCATGTTAAACGAAAATACATATTCCAACATTTTATTGATAGCACCTATATTATAAACCAGTATTGACCTGAACCTGATGCTCATTTAGCTACTTGCCAAAACTCCAGATAATAAACGCAAACGCCCCGAAACCGCTGCGGTTCCGGGGCGTTTGCGTTGCTGCTCCAGCCACTGCGGTTACAGCAGCTTATCCAGGTAAATCGGGAGCTGACGGATACGCTTGCCGGTGGCGTGGTACACGGCGTTGGTAACGGCGGCGGCCACGCCCAGCATACCCACTTCGCCGATGCCTTTCACGCCCAGCGGGTTCACGTGCGGGTCTTCCTCCTCCACGAAATGCACCTCGATGTCGCGGATGTCGGCGTTGGTGGGCACGTGGTACTCGGCGTAGTTGTGGTTCATGTAGCGGCCGAAGCGGTGGTCCATCACGGTTTCCTCCATCAGGGCCATGCTGATGCCCCACACGATGGAGCCCAGCACCTGCGAGCGGGCCGTTTTCTGGTTGAGAATGCGGCCGGCAGCCACCACGTTCAGCACCCGCGACACCTGCACCGTGCCCAGCTCCTCGTCTACCTTCACCTCCACGAACACCACGTTGTGGGAGTGCATGGAAAACTGCTGCATATTCAGCGGGTTGGGCATGGCCGATGATTCGGCCTCTATTTCCCGCTCGCCGCTGGTTTGCAGCACGTCGCGCAGCACCACCGCCTGCTCGGGCGCCAGCCGCCGCCGAATCTGGCCGTTGGTAAACTCCACGTCCTCGAGCTTGGCGCCTTTTAGGGGAGAGTCGGTCATCTGTTGGGCCAGCTTGAGCAGCTTTTCGCCCAGGGCCTCGCAGGCGTTTTTCACGGCGGTGCCCACCGAGGCGGCCGTCCAGGAACCGCCCTGCAGTGGGGCTTCGGGCTGGTTGGTGTCGCCGAGGCGGAAGGTTACGGCTTCCAGGGGCAAGCCCAGGGTTTCGGCCGCAATCTGCGTCATGATGGTGTAGGTGCCGGTGCCGTTTTCGCCGGCGGCGCTGGCTACGGTGAGCCGGCCGTCGGCCGTGATGCTGGCTTTGGCGGCGGCTTTCTGCATGGAAGCATCCCACACGCCCCCGGCCACGCCCCAGCCCACCAGCTTGCCGCCTTCGCGCATGGAGCGCGGGGCCATCGGGCGCTGGTCCCAGCCGAAGCGGCGGGCGCCTTCGTCGTAGGCCTCGCGCAGCTTCTTGCTGCTGAAGGGCGCCTTTTTGTTCTGGTCGTGGTCGGCGTAGTTGCGGCGGCGGAATTCCAGGGGGTCGAGGCCGGCCGCGTAGGCCATTTCGTCCATGGCTACTTCCAGGGCAAACGAGCCGGTGGCCGCGCCGGGCGCGCGCATGTCGAGGGGCGTGTACACGTCGAGCGGGGCCACTTGGTAGCTCAGGTGCACGTCGGGGCACTGGTAGAGCATGCCCGACCAGTTGACCACGTTTTCGGTGTATTCCTCGAAGCGCGAGGTTTCGTGCAGGGCGTAGTGCTTCAGGCCCAGCAGGGCGCCGTCGGGGCCGGTGCCCAGCTCCAGGGTTTGCAGCGTGTGCGGGCGGTGGCCGAAGGAAAACATTTGCTGGCGCGTGAGCGAGAGGCGCACCGAGCGTTTCAGCTCCAGGGCCGCCAGCACGCTCAGAAACAGCTCGTACTGCGGGCGCAAACCCGAGCCGAAGCCACCGCCCATGAACAGGTTCACCACCCGGGCCTGGTCCTTGCTCAGCCCGAACACCTTCATGACGTACTGCTGGCAGTTGTACACGCCCTGAGTCTTGTCATAGATGGTGAGCTTGCCGTCGGGGTGGTAGTGCACCGTGGCCCCGAACAGTTCCATGGGGTTGTGGTGCTGCGCGCCGTGGATGTACTCCTGCCGGATGCGGTGCTCGGCCTTGCCGAGGCCGTCGTCGGCGTTGCCGCGGCGCACGGGCGGCTGGTAGCCGGTTTTGCCGCGGCCGGGCTCGTGGCCCGCGTCGCGCTGCTGCTCGATGTCGGTTTCGTGCCGGGCTTCGGCGTACTCCACTTCCAGGATGCTGGCCGCGTAGCGGGCCAGCTCGAAGGTATCGGCCACCACCAGCGCCACGGGCTGCATACTAAACTTCACTTCGTCGTCGTGCAGGGGCCGGAAGGGCGAACCGCCGGGGGCCACGTCGTCCTTGTAGCTGCGGTCGAACCAGGCCAGCGAGGGCACGTTCTCGTGCGAAAACACCTGGATGACGCCGGGCAGGGCCAGTACTTTGTCGGCGTGAATCTTCTTGATGCGGCCCTTGGCAATGGGGCTGCTCACCACGTAGCCGTAGGCGAGGTCGGGCACGGCAAACTCGGCCGAGTACCGGGCCTGGCCCGTCACTTTCAGGGGCCCTTCGACGCGGCTGGGCGCCTTGCCGACGTGTTTGGTGTTGCTCTCGGTGCTCATGGATTGCTGTTGGTAAAAACGTCGGATGCCCGCTGCTCGCCGCTGGCGGCCTGCTTCAGGGCCCGCGCCACGGCGCGGCGGGCCAGCTCAATCTTGAAGTCGTTGGCACCCTGGCCCTGGGCTCCGGCCAGCAGCGCCTCGGCCGCCCGGCGGAAGCTTTCCTCGGTAGCCGGCTGGCCCAGCAGCGCCTGCTCGGCCTCGGACCGGCGCCAGGGCTTGTGGGCCACGCCGCCCAAAGCCAGCCGGGCGGCCTTGATGGTGGTGCCCTCCAGCTCCAGCCCCGCCGCTACCGACACCAGGGCGAAGGCGTAGCTCTGCCGGTCGCGCAGCTTGAGGTAGCTGAAGTGCCCGGCGAAACCCTGCGCGGGCAGGTCGATGCTGGTAATCAGCTCCCCTGGCTGCAGGGTATTGTCGCGCTCGGGCGCATCGCCGGGCAGGCGGTGGAAGTCCTCGAACCGGATCTGCCGCTCGCCGTCGGGGCCCAGCACGTTCACCACGGCTTCCAGCGCGGCCAGGGCCACGCACATGTCGGAGGGGTGGGTGGCAATGCAGTGCTCGGAGGCGCCCAGGATGGCGTGGATGCGGTTGAAGCCGCCGATGGCCGAGCAGCCCGAGCCCGGCTCACGCTTGTTGCAGGGCGTGGCCAGGTCGTAGAAGTAATAGCAGCGGGTCCGCTGCAGCAGGTTGCCGCCGTTGGTGGCCATGTTGCGCAGCTGCGGCGAGGCCCCGGCCAGGATGGCCTGGTTGAGCAGCGGGTAGCGCTTTTTCACTTCGGGGTGCCAGGCGGTATCGGCGTTGGTGGCCGTGGCGCCCAGGCGCAGGCCGCCGTCCGCAGTGGTTTCGATGGCCGACAGCGGCAGCTGGTTGAGCCCGACGAGGTGCGTGGGCCGGGCCACGTTTTCCTTCATCAGGTCGAGCAGGTTGGTGCCGCCGCCGATGTAGGCGGGCTGCTCGTGCCCGGCGAAGTCGCGCACGGCCTCGTCAGGCGAAACGGCGCGGGTAAGGGTGAAGGGGTTCATGGTTTGGAGCTTAGCAGTGAGAGGTTAGCGCTTGGAATTGGTCATGAGACGCCGCTTGGCATCTGCCACTCAGCTCCGATTTCCATGCTCCAAGCTCTTGCCATCGACTACTTCCTTCACCGCCGCCAGAATGCCCGCGTAGGCGCCGCAGCGGCAGAGGTTGCCGCTCATCAGCTCCCGGATTTCGTCTTCGGTGTGGGCCTTGCCCTCGTTGATGAGGCCCTGGGCCGAGCAGATCTGGCCGGGCGTGCAGTAGCCGCACTGAAAGGCGTCGTGGTCGATAAAGGCCTGCTGCAGGGGGTGCAGGGCGTGCTCCGAGCCCAGCCCCTCGATGGTGGTGATGTCGGCGCCTTCCTGCAGGACCGCCAGCGTGAGGCAGCTGTTGATGCGCTTGCCGTCGACCAGCACCGTGCAGGCGCCGCACTGGCCGTGGTCACAGCCTTTCTTGGTGCCCGTCAGGCCGGCGTACTCGCGCAGGGCATCGAGCAGCGAAGTCCAGGGTGCGAGCTGCAGCTGGTGGCTCTGGCCGTTGATGCGCAGCGTAACGGGGCCGGGCGGCACCGGTAGCGCGGGCGCGGAAGAAGTAGGGTTTCCACTCATACTGGCGGCGGTGAAAGGGTTGAGGAAGCAGCCGGCGGCCTGCCCGGGGCAGGCGCCGGCCAAAGCCTTGCCTACGCGCCCGCCGGGGCCGGCGTTGTTTGCCGGCCCCAATCAATAAGGCCGCCAACCATTGCCGCCCGCAGCGGTTGTCCGTAACCCGCCGCCGATTTGCCCGTTGGCCTTCATCTTTGCCCCCTGATTGCCCCCATGCTCACCCCCGCCGAACGCCAGCGCTACCGCCGCCACCTGCAGCTTGCCGAAATCGGTGAGGCCGGGCAGCTGCGCCTGCGCGCCGCCCGGGTGCTGGTGGTGGGCGCCGGCGGCCTGGGCTGCCCGGTGCTGCAGTACCTGGCCGCCGCCGGCGTGGGCACCCTGGGTTTAACCGACGCCGACCGGGTGGAAATGAGCAACCTGCAGCGCCAGATCCTCTTCGGTCCCGCCGACCTGGGCCAGCTCAAGGCCGAAGTGGCCGCCCGCGCTGTGCAGCGCCTCAACCCGCTGGTGCACTGCGAAGTTTACCCGGTGCGCGTGGTACCGGGCAACGTGCGCGCGCTAGTGGCGGCCTACGACGTGGTGGTGGACGGCTCCGACAACTTTGCCACCCGCTACCTGCTCAACGACGCCTGCGTGAGTTTGGGCAAGCCGCTGGTGTCGGGGGCCATCTACAAGTTTGAGGGGCAGGTGTCGGTGTTCAACTACCGCGGCGGCCCCTCCTACCGCTGCTTGTTTGCGCAGCCACCCGGCCCGGCCGAGGCCCCCAACTGCGACGCCACCGGCGTGCTGGGCGTGCTGCCCGGCCTGGTGGGCACGGCCCAGGCCACCGAGGCGCTCAAGGTCATCCTTGATCTGGGCGAGGTGCTCCGCGGCCGGCTCTGGGTTATCGACGCGCTGACGTTTCAGAGCCGCACCCTGCGCTTTCCGCGCCACCCCGAGCGCAGCCTCATCAACCTCGACACGGCCAACCCCGCCGACTACGCCGACCCCGGCTGCGCACCTGCCCCAGCCGGCATTTCGGCGGCTGAGCTGGCCGGCCTGCTGACCTCGGCCGCCCCACCCCTGCTGCTCGACGTGCGCGAGCCGGCCGAGTTTGCCGCCGGCCACCTGCCCGGCGCCCGGCTGCTGCCGCTGAGCCGGCTAAGCGAGCAAGCTGCCACCGTGCCCCACGACCAGCCCGTGGTGGTGTACTGCCGCTCGGGGGCCCGCAGCGCCCAGGCCATAGCGCACCTGCAAGCCGCGTGCGGGCACCAGAACCTGCTCAACCTGGAAGGCGGCCTGCTGGCCTGCCCGCCGGACTTACTCACCACCCAATAAGCATCCGTTGTTGACCGATTCACCGCCCGCCGCTGCCCGACCGCGCCTGCGCTTCAACCGCCACGAGCTGGCCGGGGCCTTCGGCGACCTGGGCACCGACCTGCCGCTGCTCATCGGCGTGGTGGCTGCTTCAGGTGCCGACAGCGCGGGCATCCTGATTATGTTTGGGCTGATGCAGGTGTTTTCGGGGCTGTGGTACGGCCTGCCCATGCCGGTGCAGCCGCTCAAGGCTTTTGCCGCCCTGGTCATTGCCCAGCAGATTCCCGGCCGCGTCATCTTCGGTGGCGGGCTGGCCATCGGCGCGTCCATGCTCCTGCTCACCGCCACGGGACTCATCGATGGGCTGGCGCGGCTGGTGCCCAAGCCCGTGGTGCGCGGCATTCAGCTGGGGCTGGCTTTGCAGCTGGCCACGCTGGCGCTCAAAGACTACGTTTCGGCCGATGGCTTGCCCGGCTACGCGCTGGCGGCCGTGGCTTTTGCCGTAACGGTGCTGCTGCTGGGCCACCGCCGCTGGCCGGCCGCGCTGGTGGTCATCGGCCTCGGCGCGGTATACGCCCTGCTGTTCAAGCTGGACCTGGCCACCGCCCAGCGCGCCGTGGGCCTGCACCTGCCCGGCTGGCACGTGCCCACCCGCGCCGACATCCTGACCGGCGCCGTGCTGCTGGCCTTGCCCCAGATTCCGTTGTCGCTGGGCAACTCCATTCTGGCTACCCGGCAGGTAGCGGCCGACTACTTTCCCGAGCGCGGCCTCACGGTGCGGCAAATCAGCTTTACCTACGCCCTGATGAATTTGGTGAACCCGTTTCTGGGCGGCTTTCCGGTGTGCCACGGCTCGGGCGGCATGGTGGGCCACTACGCCTTTGGGGCGCGCACCGGCGGCTCAGTGGTGCTCTACGGCGGGCTGTTCCTGGCGCTGGGACTGTTCTTCAGCCAGGGTTTTGCCCAGGTGGTGCAGATTTTCCCCCTGCCGGTGCTGGGCGTGCTGCTGCTGTTCGAGGCCCTGACCCTGGCCACCCTGCTGCGCGACGTGGCCGACCAGCGCCCGGCTTTGCTGGTGGCCTTGCTGGTGGGCTTGCTGTGCTGGGGCCTGCCCTACGGCTACCTCGTGGGTTTGGTGGTGGGCACGGCCACGCACTACGCCATGCAGCGCGGCTGGGTGGGCCTGGGCAAGTAAGCCTCAGCAGTGGGTATCGGTTTTTACGGACTGTGCAACCCCGTGTAGAGACGCATACTTGCGTCTCGTCGTCCGCTCCAGTAGAGCGGCATCGTTCCGAGGAGACGTAAGTATGCGTCTCTGTACCGTTTCTGAACCCGCTGTATCGATTCGGCTCGTTCGCTAGGTGCTACTCGGTTACTGGCACGAACTCCAGTTTGGTGCACCGAATATTGAGCGGCGCCAAGTGGTCTACGTCTAGATACAGGTGCAGCTGGCCCTTGCTGGAGGGCACATCGGCGGCGTAGTCGAACGAATTGATGCGGTAGCCCAGGCGCCCCTTGTACTTCCGGTCGGCTTTGGGTCTTCGCTTGCTGCCGAGCCGGGTCACCTCCTGGTGAAAGGCCGCTACTTCCCGGAGGTTGCTGATTCCCGACAGAATAAGCTTGACGTCCGCCTCATTGGGATAAAAAATACTGTACAGCTCAAGGTCCAGCACCAACCTATCCTCCTCCAGGCTGGTCTTCACCAATACCGAGTCGTGCAGGTAGTAGGCAATAGCGGGGGGCGGCGCTTTCATGCAGGCAAGTTAACCCGCATATTGCCCGCCGCGGTGAGATAAAACGTCTTACTGCTGAGGCCAAATAGCAACTACTTCGGACCTATGACCCCACAGGAGCACAACAAGCAAACCGCGGTGGCTTTCTACGAGCTGATGTTCAACGACTGCCGGCCCGCCGAGGCCGTGGCGCGCTACGTGGGGGCCGACTACACCCAGCACAATCCCCACGTGGCCGACGGCAAGCAGGGTTTTATCGACTACTTCGAGCGGATGCAGCGCGAGTACCCCGGCAAGCGGGTAGAAATCAAGCGGGTGCTGGCCGAGGGCAGCTACGTGGTGCTGCACTGCCTGCAGCACTGGCCCGGCGACCAGGACTGGGCCGGCATCGACATCTTCCGCTTCGACGAGCAAGGCCGCATTGTGGAGCACTGGGACGTGCTGCAGGTGGTGCCGGCCGAAGCCCGCAATACCAACACCATGTTTTGAGCCCCGGCCCGGCTACCCGCCGATAGTCGACATGGACTCGAAGCTGAGCTGGTGCAGCGGGCGGCGCTGCTCGGCCTCGAAGCCGTTGGCGGCGCGGTGGCGGAAGGCCGCGGCCAGGGCCGCCACCACTTCCGCATCGGAAGCGCCGCCGCGCAGCAGGGCGCGCAGGTCGAGCACGCCCTGGTCGTAGAGGCAGGTTTTGACGCCGCCCTCGGCCGTGATGCGCAGGCGGTTGCAGCTGCCGCAGAAGGTGCGCGAGTAGGCCGCGATGATGCCCACCCGCCCCAGGTGCCCGGCAATGCGGTACTCGTCGGCGGTGGCGCCGGGCGCGGTGGGCAGCGGCGTGAGCGGGCCGAAGTGGGCTTCGAGGTGCTCCCGGATGCGGCGGTGGTTCCAGGGCAGCGTGGCGGGCGTGGCCTCGTGGCTGCCGCCGTTGAAGGGCATTTCCTCGATGAAGCGCACGCTCACCGGCCGGTGGCGGCCCAGCTCGGCCAGGGAAATCAAGTCGTCGGTGTTCTGCCCGTCCATCACCACGGCGTTGATTTTCACCTCGATGCCGGCCGCCAGCAGGGCCTCCAGGGTGTCGAGCACCTGGGGCAGCTCGTCGCGGCGGGTAATGCGCCGGAAGTTGGCGCGGTCGAGGGTGTCGAGGCTCAGGTTGACGCTGCGCACGCCCAGCCGTGCCAGCTCGGGCACGTGCGGGGCCGTGAGCACGCCGTTGGTGGTCAGGCTCAAATCGTCGATGCCCGGCAGGCGGCTGAGCTGCTCGATGAAGGGCAGCAGGTCGCGGCGCACGAACGGCTCCCCGCCGGTGAGGCGCACCTTGCGCACGCCCAGCCCGGCCAGCAAGCCCACCAGCCGCGTCATTTCCTCGTAGCTCAGCAGCTGCTCGCGGGCCACGTAGCGGATGCCTTCCTCGGGCATGCAGTAAAAGCAGCGCAGGTTGCAGCGGTCCGTCACGGCCAAACGCACGTATTCCAGCGGGCGGCCGTGGGCATCGTACAACTGCGTGGGCATGGGGGCCATAAACCGGGGCGAATCAAGGGAGCACCGCGCCGGAGGCGGGCGGTAGCTGCCACAAAGAACGCCAACAACGGTTTTGTGTTCACCTTTGCGCCGCCGTCGGCCGCTTTTCTTTTGCTTTCCCGTTTGCCATGAACCTCTCCATCGCCCTGTTCGGCATCACCCGCGAGATAGTGGGCCGCCCCGAGCTGCAGCTGCTGGCCGTGCCCGCGGGCCAGACCGTAGCCGGCCTGCTCACCCAGCTACGCGCGCAGTACCCAGCCCTGGCCCAGCTCAGCAGCCTGGCCGTGGCCGTCAACAACGAGTATGCCGAGCCCGACGCCCTGCTGCACGAGCGCGACGAAATAGCCCTGATTCCACCCGTCAGCGGCGGCTGAGGCCATTGATCAGTTAGCATTGATCATTTATCAGTGCCGCTACCCAGCCCGCCTTCCTACTTGTAACCCGGCACCCGTGTAGAGGACCAGCGCCCGTGGCTTGCACCCGCCGGGCCCCAGGCCGCAGGTATGGCCCGCCGCTCCCGTCTGCGTAACTCCGACTTCCTTCCCTCTCATTGCTCAAGTCTCCGGGCCGATTGATCAATGATAAATGTTAACTGATAAATGTTAATTGATCTGATCGACCGGCCCATCGACGTGGCCGCCGTGCTGCAGGCCGTGCAGGCCGACGGGGCCGGGGCCGTCAACGCCTTCGTCGGCACCATCCGCAACCAGAGCACCGGCCGCCGGGTGGTACGCCTGCACTACGAAGCCTACGACCAGATGGCCCTGCACCAGCTGCGCCGCGTGGCCGAGCAGGCCCGGGAGCGGTGGCCCATGCTGCAGCAGGTGGCCGTGGTGCACCGCAAGGGCACGCTCGAAATCGGCGACGTGGCCGTGGTGGTGGCCGTATCCACCCCCCATCGCGCCGAGTCGTTTGCTGCCTGCCAGTTCATCATCGACACGCTCAAGCAGGTAGTGCCCATCTGGAAAAAGGAGGAGTACGAGGACGGCTCGGTGTGGGTAGCGGCCCACCCCTGAGCCTTGCGGGCCGTTGCGGGTAGCGCCTCGCCACAGCCGGCGCCTACCCCAACCGGCCGAACCTGCTGCGGGGCCTTGCCGGTTTCGGCCCTTAGCCGGGGCAGCTACTCGAATGCAGGGTTCAGCGGCTTGCCGGCCGCCGGGCAGCTAAGGCCGTCCCCCACGTTTCCGGCTTCCGGCGCCTTATTGAGAAATGCGCTTCCCGCTATAGCCTGACTAGGTGCTGCCTGACCAATGATTGTATTTTCCCTATGCCGGAGCTTCGGCCTGGGTAGGGTCTCGGTAGGGAGTGGGTAAATACTGCCTATATCCAAAGTGCTGGTTGAACGCCCAAAGCCCCCGGCGGTGGGTTTTGCACTATCCCACTAGCTACTCTTTGCATACTACTTCCCACCGCCGGTACTTCTCGTCGGCAGCCACCAACGAACCGGGCTTGTCTCCGCCCGCCAGCAGCTTTGGTTAGCCGCGCCTCAGCGGCTTAGCTCTTGTTGGGCGGCGTCGCGCTCTTCGGGGGTGTTCACGTTGCGCAGCTCGGGCGGCGCAGGAGCCTGCAGCCGCTCGATGGCCGAGTTGATGAGCACCTTGCGCGGGCAGGAGTAGCCCAGGGCCAGAAACTGCAGCACCGCCGGGTAGCTGCGCGGCTCCCAGATGGTGATGAGCGGCTCGGGAAACTCGTTGTCGGGGCTCTGAAAGGCGGTGGCTACCCGGCCCGGGTGGCGGTGGCGCACGAGGTAATCGAGGGTGTCGGCCGAGAGAAAGGGCAGGTCGCAGGCCACTACCAGCCAGGCCGCGTTCGGGTCGTGGCGGAAGGCCGAGAGGATGCCGCCCATCGGGCCCAGGTCCAGAAACTGGTCGGGCAGCGGCCGTAGGCCGGTGGGCAAGGTGCCGGCCTGCTCGGGGCGGCACGACACCCACACGTCCTGGCAGAAGGGGGCCAACAGGGCCGCGGCGTGCTCCTGCTGCTCGCGGCCGTGGTAGCGCAGGCGGCTTTTGTCTTCGCGCATGCGCTGGCTGCGCCCGCCGGCCAGCACCAGTCCGCGCAGCGGGGCCTGCCGCTGCTGCCACCACTGCTGCAGCCAGGCCGCAATGCCAGCGGTGTCGGCGAGGCTGAGCACGGGCACGGCGGTGGGCAGGTGGGCCTGCAGGTAGCCGGGCAGCGCAGCCTGACCCTCTTCCAGCAGCACCAGTTGCACGTCGCTGAGGCGGTCGAGCTTTTTCTCCAGGGGCTTCTGGGCGCTGACGATGGCCACCTGCTGCCGGGCGCGGAAGTGGTTGCCGTTGACCAGCACCACGTCCTGCCCGCCCAGCCACTGCTGCTGGGCAAACCGCTCGAAGCCCCGGCGCAAATCGAGGCGGGTGAAGTGAATCTTGTCGGTCAGCTCGGCCGCGGCGCCCGCCTGCAGCAGAGCCCCGGCCCCGCCGCTGCCGCCCTCAGCGGCCTCGTCGCCGGCAGCGTGGTCGGCATCGACGTAAGCCAGGGCCAGCGCGGGCAGCGAGGCCGCGAGGCGGGCGGCCAGCTCCTTGATCAGGCCGCAGGGCGCGCCCAGAATAGCCAGCTCGTGGCGGCCGAACTCGCCTAGATCGGCCCGGCTGAGGGTGGCGTGCTTGCGGTGCGGGGCAGCCGGTTCGGTTGGATTATGCATCGAGGTGGTGAAAGTCGCGCTTGCCGCCGGTTTTGCTGATCAGCCGCGTCTGCTCGATGACGATATCGTGCGACAGCGCCTTGCACATGTCGTACACCGTGAGGGCCGCCACCGAGGCGCCGGTGAGGGCCTCCATCTCGACGCCGGTTTTGCCCGTGACCACGGCGGTGCACTCAATCACCACCGCGTCGGGCGGGGCTACTTCGATGGTTATCTGGCAGTCGTCGAGGCCCAGGGGGTGACAGAGGGGAATCAGGTCGGCGGTGCGCTTGGCGCCCATCACCCCGGCCAGGATGGCGGTTTGAAACACGGGCCCCTTGCGGGTGGGCAGGTCGCCCTGCTGCACCAAAGCCAGGATGTCGGCCCCGAGCACCACCCGGCTGCGGGCGCGGGCCACGCGGCGCGTAACGGCTTTCAGGCCCACGTCGACCATGGCCGGCTGGCCGGCGGCGTTGAGGTGGGTAAGTTTGGAATCGGACATGAGTGCAGGCTGAAAAGACGAAAGGCGGCGGAAAGAATCGGCCGGCCCGGCACCGGCGGGCTGCGTATGTTGCGGGCTCCGGCCGAGTTAACCCGCCGCCGGCGCCAACCCGGCGCCGCGGGGGCGGTTGGGCCTCTACGCGCGGCCCCGTCGCCGCGCCGCTTTTTCCGCCCGCAAATTACCGCATTCATGATTTCCGTTGCCGAAGCCACCTACCTAATTGCTGCCACCATCCGCCCGCTGCCCCCGGAAACCCGGCCGCTGGCCCAGGCCCAAGGCCGGGTGCTACGCGAGCCCCTGCACGCCGACCGCGACTTTCCGCCCTTCGACCGCGTGGCCATGGACGGCGTGGCCCTGGCTTTTGAGGCGCTGGCCGCGGGGCAGCGGGCGTTCGGGCTGGAGCGCGTGCAGCTGGCCGGCCAGCCGCCCGCGCCCCTGCAAAACCCCGCGGCGGCCGTCGAAATCATGACCGGCGCGGCCCTGCCCCCGGGCACCGACACGGTGATTCGCTACGAGGACCTGCTCATCGGGGAAGAAGCCGACGGCCGGCGCGTGGCCACGGTGCAGGTACTGCCGCCCGCCCGGGGCCACAACGTGCACCGCCGGGCCACCGACCGCCACCAGGGCGAGCTGCTGCTGCCTGCCGGCACTCACCTCGGCCCCGCCGAGCTGGCCGTGGCCGCCACCGTGGGCGCGGCCGAGGTAACCGTGACGCGCCGGCCACGGCTGGCCGTGGTGAGTACCGGCGACGAGCTGGTGGCCATCAGCCAGGTGCCCCTGCCCCACCAGATCCGGCGCTCCAACGGGCTGATGCTGCAGGCCGCCGCGCAGGCCGCCGGCGCCGAGGCCGATTTATTTCACTTCGACGACGACCCGGCCGTGCTGCGGCGCGAGCTGCCCGCCCTGCTGCGGGGTTACGACGCGCTGGTGCTCAGCGGCGGCGTGTCGAAGGGACTGGCCGACTTTCTGCCGGCGGCATTGCGCGAGGCCGGCACCCGGGAGCTGTTTCACGAAGTGCGGCAGCGGCCGGGCAAGCCGCTGTGGTTTGGGCAGTACCCGGAAGGGGCCGTGGTGTTTGCCCTGCCCGGCAATCCGGTGTCGTCGTTCGTGAATTTCTACCGCTACGTGCAGCCCTGGCTGCGGGCCGTGCAGCAGCCGCAGGCCGCGCCGGAGCCAGCCCACTACGCCGCGCTGGCCGCCGACGTGACGTTCCGCCCGCCCCTCACCCACTTCCTGCTGGTACGCCTGACAAGCGCCCCCGACGGCCGCCTGCTGGCTCACCCCCTGGCGCGCACCCAGAACTCGGGGGACCTGGCCAGCCTGCTGCACTGCGACGGATTCGTGGAGCTGCCGGCCGAGCGGGAGCAGTTTACCGCCGGCGAGGCGCTGCCGCTGTGGCGGTTCCGCTAGCTCGGCCGAACGCGCCCTTGATCGACTGCGTACAACCTTTTTCGCCCACGTTTCTTATCCCTATGGCCCAGGATCAGCCCGATTCCCCGCCCCCCGGACCCGGTCAGCACGACCAGGCCCGGCGAGCCTTCCTCAAGCAAACTTCGGTGCTCACGGCCCTGGCCCTCACCCCCGGCCCGGTGGTGCAGGCGGCGGCGGCCGAGTGGGACGAGAAGGTAGCGGCGGCCTTCGAGCAGGTCCCGCTCAAGCTCGACGTAAACGGCAAAAAGTACAAGCTGCGGGTGGAGCCGCGCACCACGCTGCTGGACTTGCTGCGCGAGCAGCTGCACCTCACCGGCACCAAGAAAGGCTGCGACTACGGCCAGTGCGGGGCCTGCACGGTGCACGTGGATGGGCAGCGCATCAACTCCTGCCTGACCTTGGCCGTGATGCAGGAAGGCAAAAAAATCACCACCATCGAGGGCCTGGCCGAGGGTGACCGGCTGCACCCCATGCAGGAAGCCTTTCTGAAGCACGACGGCTTTCAGTGCGGCTACTGCACCCCCGGGCAGATCATGTCGGCGGTGGCCTGCGTCCGCGAGGGGCACGCCGACTCGGAAACCGAAATCCGCGAGTACATGAGTGGCAACATCTGCCGCTGCGGGGCCTACCCCAACATCGTGGCCGCCATTGAGGAAGTGAAAAACGGCGGGCAGAAGGTGTAAAGGGTATTGGGTAGTTGGTAGTAAGTAGTTGGATGCCGCCCAGGCGCCGCTTCGACCTTCTTCCTCCTCTCTCTCAGGGCACCCAGCCCTAGTTGCCTAGTCCCAATACTTACTACATACCACCAACTACCAGTATGAACCCGTTCCAGTACGTGCGTGCCGGCAAGACCAAGGCTGCCATCGAAGCCATCGGCCGCGAGCCGGGCGCGCAGTTCATTGCCGGCGGCACCAACCTGCTCGACCTGATGAAGCGCGGCGTGATGGCGCCCCCGCGGCTGGTCGACATCAATAGTTTACCCCTGGCGCGCATCGAGCGGCAGAGCGGCGGCCTGCGCATTGGCGCGCTGGCCTTGAACAGCGCCGTGGCCGAAGACGCGCTGGTACGGGAGCGGCTGCCGCTGCTGGCCCAGGCCCTGAGCGCGGGCGCCTCGCCGCAGCTGCGCAATATGGCCACCGTGGGCGGCAATATGCTGCAGCGCACCCGCTGCCCCTACTTCTACGACCTGGCCATGCCCTGCAACAAGCGCGAGCCGGGCTCGGGCTGCGGGGCGCTCGAAGGCTACAACCGCATGCACGCCATCTTCGGCGCCTCCGACCAGTGCATTGCCGTGCACCCTTCCGACATGAGCGTAGCCCTGGCCGCGCTGGATGCGGCCGTGCTGGTAACCGGTCCCCGCGGCGAACGGCGCCTGGCCTTCGCCGACCTGCACCGCCTGCCCGGCGACACCCCGCAGCGCGACACCAACCTGGAGCCCGGGGAGCTGATTGTGGCCGTGGACGTGCCCGACAACGCCTTTACCCGGCACGCGCACTACCTGAAAGTGCGCGAGCGGGCTTCCTACGCCTTCGCCCTGGTGTCGGTGGCCGCGGCGCTGGAGTTGGAGGGCTCGACCATCAAGGCCGCCCGGCTGGCCATGGGCGGCGTGGCCCACAAGCCCTGGCGCTTGCCCGAGGCCGAGCAGGCGCTGGTGGGCCAGCCAGCCACCGAAGCCTCGTTCCGGCGGGCCGCCGAAGTGGCCATGCGCGGGGCCAAAGCCTTTAAACACAACGCCTACAAGCTGAAGCTGGGACCCAATGCCCTGGTTCAGGCCCTGAAAAACGCCGCTGGCTTAGCCTAGAAGCACCATGAACGAGCAAGTTTTACCGGCCGATGGCCCGCTGATGGGTGACCCGCTGAGCCGCGTCGACGGGCGGCTGAAAGTAACCGGCGCGGCGCGGTACTCGGCCGAATACCAGCTGCCGGGGCTGGTGCACGGCTTTCTGGTGGGCAGCACCATTGCCAAGGGCCGCATTCGCAGCATCGATACCAAGGCCGCCGAGCGGGCCCCGGGCGTGCTGGCCGTGCTCACCCACCTGAACGCGCCCAAGGTGCCGGGCTACGCCGCCAAAACCAACCCCGACGAGCCGCCAGCCATTGGCCAGCCCCTGCGCGTGTTCTACGACGAGCGGATTTACTTCAACGACCAGCCCGTGGCCCTGGTGGTGGCCGACACCCTGGAGCGGGCCCGCTACGCGGCGCGGCTGGTGCGGGTGCAGTACGCGCCCGAGGAGCACCGCACCGACTTCGACGCCAACCGCAGCCGCGGCTTTCTGCCCACCCAGGCCAAGCGCAACCCCAAGTCGGCCCAGAACGACTACGACCGGGGCCAGAAAGACGGCTACCAGACCGCCCCGGTAAAGCTGGAAGCCGAGTACGTGCACACTTCTGAAATGCACCACCCCATGGAACTGCAAAGCATCACGGCGCACTGGGAAGCCCCCGACCGGCTCACGGTGTACGACAAGGTGCAGGCGGTGAAGGGCACGCAGCGGGCCTTCGCCAAGGACTGGGGCCTGCCCGAAGACAACGTGAAGGTTATTGCCACCTTCGTGGGCGGGGCCTTCGGCAACGGCCTGCACAACTGGCCCCACGAAACGGCGGCCATCATGGGTGCCAAGGTTACCAACCGGCCCGTGAAGCTGATGCTCACCCGCGAGCAGATGTTCACCATGGTTGGCTACCGGCCCTACACCTGGCAGCGCATCGGCATCGGGGCCACGCGGGCCGGCAAGCTGGTGGGCATCACCCACGAGTCGGTGGGGCAAACCTCGAGCTACGAGGAGTTTACCGAGTCGACCCTGCAGCAGACGCGCATGATGTACACCTGCCCCAACGTGTCGACCCGCTACCGCATCCTGGGCCTCGACGTGAGCACGCCCATCTGGATGCGCGGCCCGGGCGAGGCCACCGGCGCCTTCGCCCTGGAGTCGGCCCTCGACGAGCTGGCCCACTTGCTGGACCTCGACCCCATTGAGCTGCGCCTGCGCAACTACGCCGACCGCGACCCCGACAACGGCAAGCCCTGGTCGACCAAGTACCTGCGGGAGTGCATGCAGCTGGGCGCCGAGCGCATTGGCTGGACTCAGCGGCAACTCAAGCCCGGCACGGTGCGCGAGGGCGACTGGCTGGTGGGCTACGGCATGGGCGTGGGCACGTTCGGGGCCAACCGCCGCGGTGCCAAGGCCCGGGCCCGCCTGCTGGCCAACGGCCACGTGCGCCTGCAAAGCGCCACCACCGACATCGGCCCGGGCACCGGCACGGTGATGGTGCAGATTGCCGCCGACGCGCTGGGCTTGCCAGCCGAGCGCGTGAGCTTCGAGCTGGGCAACTCCACGTTTCCCGAGGCTCCCTCGCAGGGCGGCTCGGCTACGGTGGCCAGCGTGGGCTCGGCGGTGGTGGCGGCCTGCGCCGAGCTGCGGAAGAAGTTGCAGCAGCTGGCCGGTGCGGCCTTCGCCGCGGCCAAGCCCGAGGAGCTGCGCTTGGACGCCCGGGAGTTGACACTGACCAGCAACCCCGCAGCCCGGCTCAGCTACGCCGACCTCGTGCGCCAGAACAACGGGCAGGAAGTGGAAGTGGTGGCCGAGGCCAAGCCTGGCAACGAGCGGCAGCAGTACTCCATGTACTCGTTTTCGGTGCACTTTGCCCAGGTACGGGTGCACGCCCTCACCGGCGAGGTGCGGGTATCGAAAATGGTGTCGTGCGCCGACGCGGGCACCATTGCCAACCGCAAAACCGCCGGCAGCCAGATGATTGGCGGGGCCGTGGGCGGCATCGGCATGGCCCTGACCGAGGGCGCCGTGATGGACCACCGCTTCGGCCGCTACGTGACCAAGGACCTGGCCGAGTACCACGTGCCCGTGCACGCCGACGCGCCGCCCATCGAGGTGGTGTTCATCGACAAGCCCGATCTGCTGGTGGACCCCATGGGTACCAAGGGCATCGGCGAAATTGCCATCATCGGCGTGGCCCCGGCCATTGCCAACGCCATCTTCAACGCCACCGGCCGGCGCATCCGCGAGCTGCCCATCACCCCTGATCGGCTGATTTAGCTGGTTGTTCGTTTTTGGTGAGCTGGCGCCGAACTTCCCGACCTGTAGTCCACGCCGATGATTGTACGCGCTACGCCCAGCAGCTTCGTGTACCTGACCCAGACCGACCACGCCCGCGCATCGGGCCGGCTGGCCGAGCACTGGCCCCGGGCGCACTTCCCGGCCCCGGCGCGGCGGGCCGACGTGCTGCTGGCCATTCACGAGCACGACCGGGGCTGGCAGCCCCTCGACGCGGCGCCGTTCTGGAACTCTGAAACCCAGGCGCCCTACTCTTTTCTCGACTTTCCGACTTCGCCCAAGCTGGTGCACTACCGCGCCGGCCTCGACGAGGTGGAGGCGCTGGCCCCCTACGCCGGGCTGCTCTGCAGCCGCCACTACGCCGACTTTTTCAACCCCGCCGAGCCCGGCGCCGCGGCCGAATTCCTGGCCCACGAGCAGCGGCGGCAGCAGCGGCTGAAAACCTGGCTCGACCTCACTCCTGGCCCGGCCGAAGACGCCCTGGAGTATCACCTGCAGCTGCTTAAGTTCTGCGACCGGCTGTCGTTGTACCTGTGCCTGAACGAGCCGGGTGCCAGTAAGGCCGCTGAGCACCCCTGGTACCGCGCGGGAATTCCAGGTTCCGATTTCTTCGCCCACACCGGCCACCAGCTGCTGCAGGCCGCCTGGCTGGCGCCCGACCGCGTGCAACTCGCGCCGTTTCCCTTCGCCCAAGAGTTTGAGGTGACGCTGCCCTACCGCGAGCTGCCCCGCGTGCAGGTGCGGCAGCTGGGGCTGGCGCGCAGCCTGGCCGCAGCGCCCGAGCAGCAGCTACGGGTACGCATCAGCAGCCCCGATGCCGCTTAGTTGGACTGCCGAAACGGCTATTTCCCGGCGGTATTAGCGCTGCTCGAGCTGGCGGCGCAGCTCCTGCACCTGGTGCTCCAGTTCCAGGGTGCGGAAAGTTATCTTGGCTTCCAGGTCGGCGTAGGCGCGCTCGAGCTGCTCGTGCAGCTGCTTTTGCTCGGTCACGTCGGTATTGGTGCCAAACCAGCGTACCACCTGCCCCTGCTCGTTGCGGATGGGTTGCGCCCGCGACAAAAACCAACGGTATTCGCCGTCCCGCCCCCGCAGCGGAAAAGTGTCTTCCCAGGGCTGGCCGGCGGCCAAGTGTTCCTCAAACTTGGTGGTTACCGCCTCCAGGTAGCTGGGGTGATGCACCTGCTGCCAGCCCCAGCCCTGCACCTGCTCGGGCGTGGTACCGGTGTAGTCGTACCAGCGCTGGTTGTACCAGTGGATGTAGCCAGTGGCGTCGGTCATCCAGGCCAGCTGGGCCATGTTGTCGGCCAGGGCGGTAAACTGCTCTTCCCGCTCGCGCAGGGCAGCTTCGGCCCGGCGCTGCTCGGTCACGTCCTGCATGGCCCCGATCATGCGCACGGCCTTGCCCTCGGCGTTGTGGGCCACGTGGCCGCGGTCCAGGACCTGGGCATACGAGCCATCGGCGCGGCGGTAGCGATACTCGTCGTGCCAGGCCGCCTGCCCGCTGTCGATGGCGGCGTGAATGCCGTGTACCACCCGCTCGGCGTCGTCGGGGTGCAGGTGGTCGTACCACCACTGCGCGGTGGGCTCTACCTGCTCGGGAGCGTACCCGAATACCCGGTAGATGGCCGGATTCCAGCCCACGGAGTTGGTTTCCAGGTCCCAGTCCCAGATGGCGTCGTTGGTGGCCAGCGACGCCAGCACATAGCGCTGCTCACTGCGGCGCAGCGCGTCCTCCGATTCGCGCTGCTCGTGAATATCGGTGCAGGTGCCAAACCACTGCACGATTTCCCCCTCGGAGTTGCGAATGGGCCGGGCCAAGCCCAGAAACCAGCGGTAGTCACCAGCCTTGCCCTTAAAGCGGTACTCAATTTCGTAGTCGTTGCCGCTGGCCAGGCACTGGCTCCAGATCTGCCGTGCCCGCTCCTGGTCGTCGGGGTGCAGCAGGTTGTTCCACATTTCGGTGCCCTGGCTTTGCTCCACGGTGTAGCCCGTGTAGTCGATCCAGCGCTGGTTGAAAAACGTGTGGAAGCCGGCCGGGTCGGTCAGCCACACCATCTGCGGAATGAACTCGACCACGGCCCGGTACTCGTCGTCGCGGCGCTTGGCGTCGCTCACGTCGGTAATGGTGCCCACGAAGCGCAGGGCCTGGGCGCGGGCCGAATCGAAATAGGCCCGGCCGGTGGCGCGCACCTGGCGCAGCTGCCCGTCGGGGGCCACGGTGCGGTACTCCACGTCGTAGGCGCCCGTGCCGCGCGGGTCCAGGGCCTGCTGCACCACGGCGTCCACGCGGGCGCGGTCGTCGGGGTGCAGGCAGCGCAGAAAACGCGGGTAATCCACTTCTTCGGCCGGCGCCAGGCCAAACAGCTCCTTGCAGCGGTCCGACCACAGCAGCTGGCCGGTCAGCGGGTTCAGGTCCCAGGTGCCCACCCCCGCGGCTTCCACCGCGGCTTGCAGGCGTTCGTAACTGGTGGTCTGGGATTCTTCGGGCTTCAGCATGCGAGTAAGAAATGACGGAAACGGCGGCTGAGCTCAGGACTGGGCCAGCTGCAGCTCCATTCCCGACAGGAAATACAGGTTGAGGAGGCTTTGGCGGCCGTCGGCGGAACGGCGCAGGCGGGTAATCAGGGCACGGGTGCTTTCCTCGGCCAAGCTGATTTCCAGGTAGGGCCGCTGCAGCAGGGCATCGCGCTGCACCGACCAGTGCCCGCTGGCCTCGGCCTGCCCGGGCAGCTGCAAGCGCATTTCCTGCCCCTGCAGCTGCAAGTGCGTGGCCAGGGCCAGCGCGCTGTCGGGGTTGGTGCGGTTGAGCACCCGGTCGGCAATGCGCCACGACCCCGCCAGAAAGTCATCCGGCAGCTGTTGCAGGTTGACGTCGAACAGCAAATCGGTCATGCGGGCCAGTAGTCGGGGTCGTGGAATGCCAAAGGTATTGGATAGGCATCAGAACACGACCACTCGCGCAGCAGCCACCGATACGTACAAATACGGACTCACTACCAACAAACCCCGAGGAAAGTTTAACCGCGGCACCGCTTTTTGAGCGCCCGCGCAGTAAGCCCCAGCCAAACTGACTGTTACCCCCGCCTGGAAAATTCCGCCGCCGCCCGCCCGCTCGGCACCAATTGAGTGGCGCCGGGCAACCTAACGTAAGGTGTGTATTGAATAGCCCGCGCCTGCTGGGGTAGCGCGCTAGCTCACCTCGGGCACGGGCGCCTCGGCGGGGCGCAGCTTGCTCAGCAGCAGCCCGGCCAGGTCTTCGCCCTCGGGCAGGCCCTGCTGGCGCCACAGCTCAATGCCCTGCTGCACCAGCACGAAGGCCGGCAGCTGGGGAGCCCGGAAGCTGCGCACCACAGCCGGATGGCTGGCTTCGTTGATTTTCAGGACGCGGATGGCGGCCCCCAGGCGCCCCTGCAGCCCGTCGAGCAGGGTGTTGACGGCCAGCAGCTGGGCCCGGCCTTCGCCACCGGCCACCGGCGGCAGCAGCACCAGCAGCATGGCCGGGTCGGGGGCCGGCAGCATCGGTTGGGAAGCAGGAACGAGGGACATCAGCATGGTTGGGGTACTTTTCCTGCCGTAAAATTGCCCGCTTCCCCGCCCCCGTCCCATGACATTCGTCAGCCCGCCGACGTAATGCTTGTCAGGCGGGCCGGGAAATCCGAAGTTTGAGGCCCGTAACGCCCGCGCTTTCCCCTGTCCCGCATGCCCAGCCACCACCCCTACACCCTCGCCCTGACCGACATCCTGATCAACCAGGCCCAGGAGTTTATCGGCATCTACGACGGGGCGCAGGAGCAGTTTGTGCGCGTGAACCCGGCGGGGCAGCAGCTGCTGGGGGCGGCGGCCGAGGCCACTGGGCCCTGGCAGCTGCGCACGGCCGCCGGTCAACCCTGGCCCGAGCTGCTGGCCGAAGCCCGCCGCGCCGGCCGCTACGAGGGCGAGGTGTGCGTGGTGCGCCCCGCCGGCCCCGACCTGGGCGCCTACCTGGAGCTGACCTACTTCCAGGCCCAGGAGCGCCCCTACTTTCTGGTGCGCCTGCGCGAGCAGGGCCGCCTGCAGCAGGCCGAGCGCGAGCTGGCCCAGAGCGAGCGGCGCTTCGAGGCCATCGTGGCCAACGCCACCATCGGCATCATCGTGTGCAACCGCCAGGGCACCATCGTATCAGCCAACCGCCTTTCGGAGCAGCTCTTCGGCTACGGCGCGGGCGAGCTGCCGGGCCAGCGCATCGAGGTGCTGGTGCCCGGCGCCATCAGCCCCCACCACCAGCGCCTGCGCGAGAGCTACAACGCCCAGCCCTCGGTGCGGGCCATGGGCGCCCACCGCGGCGATTTGCAGGCCCAGCGCAAGGATGGCTCGGTGTTTCCGGTGGAAGTCAGCCTGAGCTACTTTCACCTCGGCGACGAGCTGTACGTGGTGTCGTACGTGCTCGACATCACCTACAAGAAGGAAGCCGAGCGGGAGCTGATTGCCGAGCGCCAGCGCGTGGAGCGCCTCAACGCCGACCTGGAGCAGAAAGTAGCCGAGCGCACCCACGCCCTGCTCAACACCCTCGAGCAGCTGGAGCAGCGCACCGAGGAGCTGGCCCAGGCCCTGGCCGTCGAGCAGGAGCTGGGCGAGCTGAAGTCGCGCTTCGTGAGCATGGCCTCGCACGAGTTTCGCACCCCGCTCACCGCCGTGCTCACCTCGGCCACGCTCATCGAGAAATACCCCGGCAGCGACCAGCAGGACAAGCGCCTCAAGCACCTGCAGCGCATTCGCACCTCCGTCAACCACCTCAACGACATTCTGGAGGAGTTTCTCTCGGTGGGCAAGATCGAGGAAGGCAAGATTGAGGCCCGGCCCGTGGCCCTGGAGCTGGGCGCGCTGCTGGCCGACACCATTGCCGACGTGCAGGGCTTGCTGAAAGCCGGCCAGACCATTGTGCGCGACATAAACTGCCCCGCCCCGGTGCGCCTCGACCCCTCGCTGCTGCGCAAAATCCTGGTGAACCTGCTCTCCAACGCCATTAAGTACTCGGGCGAAAACTCGCGGGTGACGGTGCAGGCCGCCTGCGCCGGGGGGCGGCTCTCGCTCACGGTGCAGGACCAGGGCGTAGGCATCTCGCCCGAAGACCAGGAGCACTTGTTCGAGCGGTTTTTCCGGGCCCGCAACGTCACCAACGTGCCCGGCACCGGCCTCGGGCTGTATATCATTGCCAAGTACCTGGAGCTGATGGGCGGCACCATTGCCCTGCGCAGCGAGCTAAACCACGGCACTACCGTCACCATCGACATTCCCTATGAAGACCATCCTGCTGATTGAGGACAACGACCTGATTCGCGAAAACACCGCCGAGATTCTGGAGCTGGCCGGCTACGAGGTGCTCACGGCCGAAAACGGCAAGCTGGGCGTGGCGCAGGCCCTGGCCCGCCGCCCCGACCTGGTCATCTGCGACATCATGATGCCGGTGCTCGACGGTTACGGCGTGCTGCAGATCTTCAGCCAGAACGCCCAGCTCGCGGGCGTGCCCTTCATCTTCCTGACGGCCAAAACCGAGCGCGCCGACCAGCGCCGCGGCATGGAGCTGGGCGCCGACGACTACCTGACCAAGCCCTTCGACGAGGCCGAGCTGCTGCGCGCCATCACCAGCCGCCTGAGCCGCTTCCGCCAGCTGCGCGCCGACTACGACCTGCAGCAGGACGGCCTGCACGAGTTTCTGGAAGATGCCCGCGCCGTGGGCAACCTGCAGGGCCTCTCGGCCGACCGCAAGGAGCACTCCGTGCGCAAAAAGCAGGAAATCTACTCCGAGGGCGACGAGCCCACCCGGGTGTACTTCGTCAAGTCGGGGCGGGTGAAAACCATCAAGACCACGCCGGGCGGCAAGGAGCTCATTACCGGCCTCTACCAGCCCGGCGAGTTCTTCGGCTACCTGGCCTTGCTCGAGCAAACCCGCCACAGCGACTCGGCCGTGGCCGTCGACGACTCGGTGCTGGTGTACATTCCCCGCGACGACTTCAGCCAGCTGCTGCTGCGCAACCCCGAGGTGGGCCAGCACTTCATTCGGCTGCTGGCCGGGCGCGTGAGCGAGCGGGAGCAGCAGCTGCTGGGCATGGCCTACAACTCCATCCGCAAGCGCGTGGCCGACACGCTGCTGCGCATGCACGAGCAGCAAAGCGCCGCCGCCGAAGCCGGGGCCGCCATTCAGCTCTCCCGCGACGACATGGCCGCCGTGGTGGGCACCGCGCCCGAGTCGCTGATTCGCACCCTGAGCGAGTTCAAGCAGGACGGCCTGATCGAGCTCAGCGGCAAGGGCATCCGGGTGCTGCAGCCCGAGAAGCTGCGCCGCGCCAACTGGTAGGCGGCCGGCGTTTAGGCGAAAAGCCGGCCGCCTCGGGCCGAAGCGACGGGACCTTTCCCACGACTCGACCTGGCATCCTGGGAAAAAGACTGCGGTCTTTTCGGGAAGTTGTCCTATCGTTTCCGGCAACTCGTCCTAATGTCTGCGGGAAAAGGCACTGGCGAGTTTCGCCCAGCGTACCGTTGTCTGGCCGAAAACAAGCCGGCGGAGCGGCGGCCCCCGGGAAGCGTCGGGCCGGAAAGCTCCGCCCGCCCTGCCAGGATTGGCGTGGCGCAGGTCGCTGCCGTTGCGCGAGTGAAGCCGGGTTGAAAGGCGCCGGGCCCTTCTCCCGTCCCGGCGCCTTGCCAGAAACTCCGCTAAACCGCTTCGGCCAGGGCAACCGGGTGCGCCTGCTGGGCGCAGCGCTGGCAGCAGAATGCTTCGGCCGGCGCGGCGGGCCGGGGCAGCACCAGCACCGGAATGCGGGTGTGGTAGGCGTCGGTTTTGGTGTAGCACACGTCGAAAAAGCGGCGCAGCGGGCCGGTTTCGGCGGGCGCGTACACCAGCAGCTGGGCGCCAATGCGGGCGCAGAACTCGCCGATGCCTTCCAGCGGATCGTCCTCGAGCACCAGCTTGCAGTCGACGGGCACGCCCGCCAGGGCTTCGCGGGTGTCGCGCAGGCCGCGCTTCACGCTGATAAGCCCCGGCAAATCGAGGCGCCGGTAGAAGTGCACCAGGTTCAGCTGCGCCCGCAGGCTGTGGGCCAGCTCGCCCAGCAGCGGCAGCGCTGCCGCATCGACGTGGCCGAAATCGGTGGTGAACACCAGCCGGCTGGGCAGAGGCCGCGGGCCGGCCGGCACCACCAGCACCGGGCAGGGTGCCTGCTCGGCGATGCGCACGGCGTGGTTGCCGTCGGGGGCCTGCTCGCCGCAGTCGGTGTGCTCCAGCGCCAGCACCAGCAAATCGGCCCCTACCTCGCCGATGACGGCCGGCACGTGGTCGTGCAAACAGCCCGCGCGCACCACGAAGCGGTAGCGGATGCGGCGGCCGTCCTGGCGCACCAGCTGCACGTAGCGCAGGCGCTCGGCCAGGATGGAAAGCCGCTGCCGGAAGCCGGCTTCGGCCGCGGCGGTGAGTTCGGCGCCGGGGTGGCAGTAGAGCAGCACCACTTCGGCGTGTAGCCGCACGGCCAGCTTGTTGGCGTACACCACGGTGTGCTCGGTGGCGGCGGTCAGGTCCAGGGGAACGAGGATGGTCTGCATGCGGGAGGGCGGGAGAAGCCGACGGAAAAACGTTAGTGGCACTGGGTAATGGCGGCGGGCCGGCCGACGGTGGCGGCGGCCGGAGCCGCGGGGCGCGGACTCAGGTAGGGAATGCCCAGGCCCAGCCCGCGCACGATGAACAGCACCGCCATGACGGAGGCTACCACCGGCACGGCGCGGCGCAGGCGGCCCCGCCAGAGCAGCGGCACCAGCTGCCCCGTGAGCGAGAGAGCCAGCATCAAGGGCAGCGTGCCCAGACCAAACAGGGCCATGTAGGCCGCACCGCCCGCCGCGCCCGGCGCGCTGATGGCCCCGGCCAGGGCCAGGTACACCAGGCCGCAGGGCAGCAGGCCGTTGAGCACGCCGGTCAGGTAGAGGGCGCGGTAGGTGGGCTGCTGAAAAAAGTACGCCAGCGCCTGCTTTACCCGGGCCAGTCCCCGGTCGAGGCCCAGCCGGGCGGCGACGCGGCCGCTGTAGCGCCCGGGCACGGCCACCAGCAGCAGAATCAGCAGGCCCGAGGCAATGGAGAGGCCCTGCTGCCAGCCCGCCAGCCGCAGCGACTGGCCCAGCAGCCCGGCCAGCGCGCCCAGCCCGGCGTAGGTGCTCACGCGCCCCAGGTTGTAGAGCAGCCGGCCCAGCAGGTAGCGGCCGCGGGGCTGGCCCGCGCCGGGCAGCGCCAGCGCAATGGCGCCGCACATGCCCACGCAGTGGAAGCTACCCAGAAACCCAAATACCAAACCAGCCCAGAGCATTTGTTAATGTGATGAATGTGGGTAATGTGATGAATGTGCGGGATGTGGGTAATGGCCTGATGTGGGCAATGGGCTGATAGAGGAATAGGCTGAATGGCCGATGAGGGAGTAGCTGTTGGGCAGCTGGCGGGTGGCCGGTATGGTGGCGGGGCCCAAACGCGGCGGCGGCGCTAACGAAGGGCAAGTTCGTTGGCGCCGCCGCGGGGAACCATGACGAAAATCAGTTGGGGATGGTGACGTTTTGCTCCACGAAATAGCGCTGGCCGTCGGCGCTGAAGTCGAGGCGCACCCGCCAGTAGCCGGGCTGCAGACGGGCGGTGCTCAGCACCTGGCGCAGGTCGGCGTCGGGCTGCAGGGGCACGCTGAAGTCGCGGGTCTGGTCGGAGGGCCGGAAAAACTGCACGGTACCGCTCAGGGCCTGGCCTTGCAGGGCGGCGGGCAGCTGCACCTCCAGCTGGTGGGCAGCGGCCTGGTAGCGCACCACGGCCTCGGCGGCCAGGGCGCGGGTGCGGGCCGTGGCCTCCATGCGCTGCTGGTGCTCCAGCTCCTGGCGGTAGTAGTCCTTGCTCACCAGGTCCACACTGCTGCTCATGGCCTGCTTCACCATCGAGCCGATAAAGAGAGCAAACAGCACGAAGGTGGCAATGATGGCGTAGGGCCAGAGGCTGCGTTGCGGGGCGGGCTTGTTCACGACGAGGGAAGGCATGGGAATCGGGAGAAAGGAGAAAACGGACCGACGGGATTTACTGGGGCGGGGCCAGGAACTTGGTTTGCTGCTCGGTAATCAGCCGGCCGCCGCTGTACACGCCGATGCGGATCTGGTTGCTGGTTTGGCGCAGGGCCGCCGGGGGCAGCTCGGCGAAGAACACGCCGTCGGCCTTGCCCTGGGCGGGCAGCTGCAGGCCGCGCTGGCCCACCAGCTTCACCGTGCCGGCGGCAGGCTCGAGCACGCGCAGCTCCAGGGGCATGGCCTGGTTGGTTTTGTTGATGACGGAGATGTTGTAGAGGTTGGTGACGGTGCCGCGGCCGGTTTTCTGGAACAGCTGGCCCGGGGTGCGCAGCACGGTAGCTTCCACGTTGGAGCGGGTGAGCAGCAGCCCGGCCATCACGCCCACGAGCAGCAGCAGCACCGCGGTGTAGGCCTTGATGCGGGCCGTAACCTGGAACCTGGTGCCGGCTTCGATGTGCGCTTCCGAGTCGTAGCGAATCAGGCCCTGGGGCTTGTTGATCAGGTCCATGATGGAGTTGCACACGTCGATGCAAGCGGTGCAGTTGATGCACTCCATTTGCTGGGCGCCGTTGCGGATGTCGATGCCCGTGGGGCACACCTGCACGCACTGCTTGCAGTCGATGCAGTCGCCGGCCCGGCGCTCCTGGTTTTTGCGCAGCTTCTCGCGCGGCTCGCCGCGGCCGTAGTCGTAGGCCACCGTGATGGTGTTCTTATCCAGCATCACGCCCTGCAGGCGGCCGTAGGGGCAGGCAATGGTGCACACCTGTTCGCGGAAGCGGGCAAACACGGCGTAGAACAGCCCCGTGAAAATCACCATCGAGCTCAGGCCGCCCAGGTGCTCCAGTGGCGAGTCGGTCACAATCCGCGTCAGGGCCTCGGTGCCGATGATGTAGGCCAGGAAGGTGTTGGCAATCAGAAAGGAGATGAGCAGAAACAGCGCGTGCTTGCTGGTTTTGCGCCAGATCTTGTTCCAGGTCCAGTCGGCCCGGTCGAGGGCTTTCTGCTGGGGCGCGTCGCCTTCGAGCCAGTACTCGATGCGGCGGAACACCATTTCCAGGAAGATGGTCTGCGGGCACACCCAGCCGCAGAAAATCCGGCCGTACACCACCGTAAAGAGGATGATGAACAGGATGAAAGCCATGAAGCCCAGCAGCAGGATAAAGAAGTCCTGCGGCCAGAAGATCTGCCCCAGGATGATGAACTTGCGCTCCACCACGTTGAGCATGAGCACCGGCAGCTCGCCTATGCGCAGCCAGGGGCCGGCAAAGAGCAGCGTGAGCAGGCCGTAGCTCACCCACTTGCGGGCGTTGTAGAGCTTGCCGCTGGGCTTTTTGGGGTAGATCCACACGCGCTTGCCCTCGGCGTCTATCGTAGAGATAGTGTCGCGGAAGCTTTCGGCGGCGGTGGGTTTGGGGGCGACGGGGTTCATCGGGGAAGGCTGCTCGGGGGCGGGGCTGCGAGGCAACCGCCCGCCGGGGCAGCGTTTAAAGCTTACTACACGTTCCGTCGGGCCACTGGGAGCAGGCCCTGGCGGGGTCGCGGCACGTTGCCGCCACCCAAAGGCAGCCCCAAAAGCCCGCCGCCGGCGTGGGAACCTGCGGCTTGCCCGAACGACTAGGCTGCAAAGCGGCGTTCGGGGCAAACGGCGGGGAAGGAGTACCCACCGCGGGCGGGCCGTAGCGCGCGCACCACCCAGCGCGGCCGCTCTACAGCTTGGCTACGGGCTTGGCGGGGGCTTCCTTCTCCCCTTGCGGGGCCTTGGCGCCTGCCGGGTTCGAGCCCTGAATGCTGAGGATGTACGACGACACCTGCAGCATCTGCTTGCTGGAGAGCTTGCCCTTCCAGGCCACCATGCCCTTGCTGGTGACGCCGAACTTGACGGTTTTGTACACCTTGTTGACTTCGCCGCCGTACAGCCAGTACTCGTCGGTGAGGTTGGGGCCGACTTTGCCTTCGCCCTCCTGGCCGTGGCAGGCCGCGCAGTTCTGCACGAACAGCTTCTTGCCCTCGTCGAGGTCGGTGGCGGCCGTCAGCACCTGGTAGTCGGTGGGCTTGTTGGGGTCGTCGTTGGCGCCCAGCTTGGTGGCCAGCATCGCGGCTTCGGCCATTTCGTGCTGATACTCGGCCTCGCTCAGGCTGCCGGTGTCGCTCACGTGGAAGTGCACGAAGTACACCACGCCGAACACGATGGTGAGGTAGAAGCCGTACTTCCACCAGGGCGGCAGGTCGTTGTCGTACTCGGTGATGCCGTCGTAGTCGTGGCCGGCCATCACGTCTTCCTTGTACTGGCCGGTGAGGCCGGTGGTGTCGCCCAGAAACAGGCCCAGGGCGCGGCCGTACCAGGAGTGGCGGATGGTTTCAATCTCGTAGACCTTGCGCAGCAGCGGCCGCATCTGCCAGAGCAGCGCAAACAGCATCAGCAGCACGAAGATGATCAGGGCCGTGAGGCCGCCCATCAGCCAGAGCATGCCGGTAAGGTCGGCGGCGGCTTGGGCAACGGGCTGGGCCGCGGTGGCCGCGGCGGCTTCCTGGGCCCGGGCGGCGGGGCCGGCGAGCAGGGCCGTCAGCGCCAGCAGCGCCCCGAGGGAGTAGGTCCGGGTTAGCACAGCGCACCTCCTTCCGTTTCGGCGGCCGCGGCGTCGTCGGCGTGCAGGGGAATCTGTTTCATGGCCTGGATATGCTCGCGGCTGACCACGGCCACGTACACCAGCAGGCCGAGGAAAAAGAGGAAGAAGATGCCAAACGAGATGAGCGGGTAAATCTCGATGCCCTGAATGGCCTGGAGGACGTTCTTGTACATGACTTTGGATCTGGGAGTAGCCCGGGGGCGGAGCGCCGAGGAAAGTGTTCTCAGCACGCGTGGCAACTGGCGCCCCGCCCGGGCGGTGGTGGTTACTCGGCGGCGGCCATGGCCGCGGCCTGCTCGTCCTTCACTTTGATGTCGGTGCCCAGGCGTTGCAGGTAGGCAATGAGGGCCACGATTTCCTTATCGGATTTCACCTGCAACTCTTCCTTGGCCAGCTCGGCCACGATGCCGTCGGCCTGCTTGCGGGCGTCGGCCACGGCCTGCTGCTCGTAGCCGGCCGGGTAGGGCGTGCCCAGCTGGCGCAACGCGCTGATCTTGGCGGGCAGGTCGGAGTAGTCGAGGTCGTTTTCGAACAGCCAGGGGTAGGGCGGCATGATGGAGCCGGGCGACATGCTGGTGGGGTCGAGCATGTGGTTGTAGTGCCAGGAGTGCGGGTACTTCTGGCCCACGCGGTGCAAGTCGGGCCCGGTGCGCTTGCTGCCCCACAGGAAGGGACGGTCGTACACGAACTCGCCGGCTTTGGAGTACTCGCCGTAGCGCTCGGTCTCGGAGCGGAAGGGGCGCACCATCTGGGTGTGGCAGTTCACGCAGCCTTCCTTGATGTACAGGTCGCGGCCTTCCAGCTCCAGCGAGGTGTAGGGCTTCACCGACTCGATGGTGGGCACGTTGCTCTTGATCAGGAAGGTGGGCACCATTTCCACCGCGCCGCCGATCAGGATGGCTACCGTGGCCCAGATGCTGAGCTGCACGGGGCGCCGCTCGATCCAGCGGTGCCAGTGGCCGCCTTCGTGGCTGTGCTCGTTGTCGATGGCCACGGCCGGGGCGTGGAAGGGCTCGTCGGCCACCAGGGCGCCGGCTTTGGCGGTTTGGTAGAGGTTGTACACCATCAGGAACACGCCGCTCAGGTAGAGCACCCCGCCAATGCCGCGCAGGTAGTACATGGGCACGATCTGCAGGACGGTTTCGAGGAAGTTGGCGTACTGCAGCATGCCCTCGTCGTTGAACTGCTTCCACATCAGGCCCTGGGTGAAGCCGGCCCAGTACATGGGAATGGCGTAGAACAGGATGCCCAGGGTGCCGAGCCAGAAGTGGGTGTTAGCCAGGCGGGTCGAGAACAGCGGGGTTTTGTAGAGGCGCGGCCACAGCCAGTAGAGCACGGCGAAGGTCAGGAAACCGTTCCAGCCCAGGGCGCCCACGTGCACGTGCGCCACAATCCAGTCGGTGAAGTGGGCAATGGCGTTGACGTTCTTGAGGCTCAGCATCGGGCCCTCGAAGGTGGCCATGCCGTAGGCCGTAATGGCCACCACCATGAACTTGAGCACCGGCTCGGTGCGCACCTTATCCCAGGCCCCGCGCAGGGTGAGCAGGCCGTTGATCATGCCGCCCCAGGAGGGCGCAATCAGCATCACCGAGAACACCACGCCCAGGCTCTGGGCCCAGTCGGGCAGGGCGGTGTAGAGCAAATGGTGCGGGCCGGCCCAGATGTAGATGAAGATCAGCGACCAGAAGTGAATGATGCTCAGACGGTACGAGTACACTGGGCGCTCGGCGGCCTTGGGCAGGAAGTAGTACATCAGGCCCAGGTAGGGCGTGGTCAGGAAGAAGGCCACCGCGTTGTGGCCGTACCACCACTGCACCAGCGCGTCCTGCACCCCGGCGTAGGCCGAGTAGCTCTTGAGGAACGATACCGGCAGGGCTACCGAGTTGACGATGTGCAGCACAGCCACCGTCAGGAACGTGGCGATGTAGAACCAGATGCCCACGTACAGGTGCTTTTCCTTGCGGCGGGCAATGGTGCCGAACATGTTCCAGCCGAACACCACCCAGATCAGCGTAATGGCAATGTCGATGGGCCACTCCAGCTCGGCGTACTCCTTGCTGGTGGTGTAGCCCAGCGGCAGCGTGGCCACGGCCGAGACGATGATGAGCTGCCAGCCCCAAAAGTGGATTTTGCTGAGCAGATCGGAAAACATGCGGGCCTTGCACAGGCGCTGCAGGGAGTAGTACACCCCCATGAAGATGCCGTTGCCCACGAAGGCGAAGATGACGGCGTTGGTGTGCAGCGGGCGGATGCGGCCGAAGGTGGTGTAGGGCGTGCCCATGTTCAGCTCGGGCCGGGCCAGCTGAAAGGCCGCAATGACGCCGATGAGCATGCCGGCAATGCCCCAGAACACGGTGGCAATGCCGAAGTCGCGGACGATTTTGTTGTCGTAAAAGAATGCGTCAACCGCGCGGGAGGCCTTTTCCAGGACCTGGGGCGGTTTCGCTTGGACCAGCACAGCCATGGCGCGAAACGGGGTTATTTGGAGTGTTACAAAGCTCCTCCGCCGCGCCCCGGGAAAAGATGACGAAAGTCAGAAGCCCCCGCTGATTGATGTCAGAAGCGGGGCGGCCCGGAACGGCGCCAGCTGAACGGTTAGGCGGGGAAAACCGCATGACCAGGCCACAGCTGACAAAACCCGCCCGTCATCCTGAGCCAAAGGCGAAGGACCTTCCTCGTCTCCTGCACCGCCGCTATCAGCAAAGTGCCGCCGCTTACAGCAAGAAGCGCAGCTCCCCAAACCCTGGATAAAGAGCGTGGGCGGCTGCGCTTGTTGATTGGTGCGGGGGGCGAGCCAGGTCCTTCGGCTGCGCCCCTGGGATGACGTTCTATTTGCGCTCCTTCTTGCGCTATTTCGCTTTTCGCGACTTGCGGCGGTTGCGCAGGGCCTTGAGCGCGCCGGTGCTCCACAGGGCCCAGGCCACCAGCAGGGGCTGCACAAACAAGCGGGCAAAACGCTTTTCATCGGTATCGAGGCCGAAGGCGCTGATCTGGTGGGTATACTGATGCACATTGCCGGGAAACACGGCCACGTAGAACGCGCCCAGGGCCAGCCCCAGCACCGCCCGCTCGCGCCGCCACAGCAGCAGCGCTGCCCCCAGCCCGATTTCGACCACGCCCGAGAGCAGCACCGTGGTGTCTTTGTCGAGCGGCACGAAGTCGGGCACCTGGGCCTGGAACTCGCGGCGCTGAAAGGTAAGGTGGCCGGTGCCGGCCGCAACCATAAAGGTGCCCAGCGTCACGCGGGCAATATCCTGCAGGGCGGTGGTCTTGGGGTGGTGTTGCATGGCGTGGGGCGGGCATGGGCTCCGCTGCCTTTGCCCTACGGCCCGCCGCCCCAAAAAGATGACCCGCCCCTGCCCCACTGCCCGCCCGCGGCGTCGGCCGACCCGCGGCTCCACGCATGCGGGCGGCACGCTTACCCGAATAATGCTAAATCCCGCTGACGGCGCAGTGGCTGTCGGGCATAGGGAAAGGATAGGGACACTATAGCAACACCCTAGGCGCAGCCCGGTGGCACCATCTTGGCAGCGTACCATCGGCCGCTACCAGACCGGGCGCTGCGTACCGGCCCGGCTACTGGTCGGCGGGCTTGGGCTCGTCGGTTTCGTCGAAGAGCATGCGCACCGCGGGCGTGTAGGTGTCGTCGTACTGCCGGCCGCGCACGGCCCACACGAAGGCCAGCAAAAACAGCACGGCCACGACGAGCGAGATGGTGATGAGGGCGAAGATGATTTCCATGATCGGGGAATGAATCAGAGGTTGCGCCGGTGGGCGGCCAGCCGCACCAGCAGCGTGGCAAACAAAATGACGCTCAGCGAGCTGACGGGCATCAGAATGGCCGAGACGATGGGCGAAAACTTGCCCTGCACGGCCAGTCCCAGCCCGATGCCGTTGTACACGAACGACACCACGAAGGTGGCCAGCACCACCTGCAGGCTGTCCTGGCAGAAGCGCAGGAAGGTGCTGAGCTGGCCGAAGCTGCGGGCGTCGAGAATGGCGTCGCAGGCGGGCGAGAAGTTGCTGAGCGTGTCGGTGAGGGCAATGCCGGCGTCGGCCTGCTGCAGGGCGCCGGCGTCGTTGAGGCCGTCGCCCACCATAACCACCGTTTCGCCCCGGGCCTTGCAGGCAGCCACGTAGTCGAGCTTGTCCTGGGGCGACTGGCGGAAGCGCAGCTCGGCCCGCGGGCCGAACAGCTCGCGCAGGCGGGCCTGCTCGGCGTCGTTGTCGCCCGAGAGCACCGCCAGCTGGTAGCGCTGACCGAGGTCGGTGAGCACCTGCCGCAGCTCGGGGCGGTACACGTTGCGCAGCACGTAGCAGCCCGCCGGCTCGTGGCCCAGGCGCACGTACACCCGCGACTGCAGCTGGGCGGTGGTGTCGGAGGCGCCGCCGGGCGCCGCCGGGGCCGTTACCTGCCCCACGAATGCCGCCGAACCTACTTTTACTTCCAGCCCGCCGACCACGCCGCACAGGCCCTGGCCGGGCACTTCGCGGAAGTCGAGCACCGTGCCGGCCGGGGCGGGTAGTTCCTGGGCCAGGCGCTGGCTCAGCGGGTGGGTGCTCTGGGCCACCACGGCGGCCAGGGCCCGCTGCTGCGCGGCCGTGAGCGGGGCGCCGTGGTAGTGTACTTCCGAGCGCTTCACGTCGGTGAGCGTGCCGGTTTTGTCGAACACGATGGTGGTGGCGCGGCCCAGCACCTCGGCCACGGCGGGGTTTTTCAGGTAGAACTTCCAGCGGCCAAACACGGTGAGGGCGCTGCCCAGGGCGAAGGGCGTGGCCAGCGACAGGGCGCAGGGGCAGGCAATGACCAGCACCGAGGTGAAGGCCCGCCACATCATCTGCTCATCGCGCGGGTACCAGTAGAGCACCGCGCCGGCGGCAATGAGCAGGGTGGCGGCCACGAAGTAGCGGCCCACCCGGTTGGCGTAGGTTTCGAGGCTGGCCGACCCGGTTTTGCCGAAGGCGGGGTTGTTCCAGAGCTGGGTGAGGTAGCCCTGCGACACCTCGCGCACCACTTCCAGCTCCACGGCCTCACCGCACTGCCGGCCCCCGGCGTACACCAGCTCGCCGGCCACCTTGGCCACCGGCACCGACTCGCCCGACACGAAGGAGTAGTCGATCTGGCCGGCGCCGCGCAGCAGCATGGCGTCGGCGGGCACCACTTCCTGGTTGCGCACCCGGATGCGGTGGCCCACCCGCAGCTCCTTCACCGACACCGATTGCTCGCCCTCTTTGGTGAGCAGCGTCACGGCCACGGGGAAGTAGGACGTGAAGTCGCGGTCGAAGCGCAGCGCGTCGTAGGTGCGCTGCTGCACCCACTTGCCGATGAGCATGAAAAACACCAGCCCGGTAAACGAGTCGAGGTAGCCGGGGCCGCGCTGGCTCAGCACCTCGAAGCCGCTCACCGCAAACAGGGCCGTGAGGCCCAGGCTGATGGGAAAGTCGAGGTTGATGTAGCGCTGGCGCAGCCCGGCCCAGGCCGAGCGGTAGAAGTCCTGGGCGCTGAAGAGCAGCACCGGCAAGGCCAGCAGCAAGCTGATGTAGCCGAAGAAGCGGCCGAACTCGTGGGCTAGCTCGCCGGTGAGGGCCAGGTAGTCGGGGAAGGCCAGCAGCATCACGTTGCCGAAGCAGAAGCCGGCCAGCCCCAGCTGGTAGTAGAGGCGGCGGCTCACCGGGCGCGGGGCGGCGCCCAGCTCGGCCAGGGTAATCTGCGGCTCGTAGCCCAGGGCCGCGAGCAGCTTCACCAGGGCCTTGAGCGAGGTTTGCCCGGGCAGGTAGCTGATGCTGATTTCCTTGCGCAGGAAGTTCACCCGCGACTCCGCCACGCCCGCGTCGAGCTTGTAGAGGTTTTCGAGCAAATAGATGCAGGAGGCGCAGTGCATCTGGGGCAGGGCCAGCGTCACGCGGGCCAGCGCGTCGGAGCGGAAGCTCAGCAGCTGGGCCTGCACCGCGGCCGAGTCGAGGTAGTCGAAGCGGCCGGGCAGCTCCACCTCCTTCACCTTCTGGCCGGGGTGGGCGTCGAGGCGGTAGTAGGTGCAGAGCTGGTTGGCGTCGAGCAGCTCGTACACGGCCTTGCAGCCCTGGCAGCAGAACGCCAGCTCGGGCCGGGCGGCCAGGCGCACCGGCTGCGCGGGGCAGTCGTCGCCGCAGTGGGCGCAGGCGGTGTGGGTGGCGGGCAGTTCGGCGGTGGCTTTCACGCGGCGGGCTCAGTTGATGGGTACCGCAAAATTCCGCCCGCGGCGCCCGCCAAAAGCTGACCAACGTCAGCTCCCGGCCTGATCCTCGTCAGGCCCCGCGGGCGAACCAAGCCGCACCTTTGCGGTGTTGGGCGGCTGATCCGCCCCGCTCCTGGTTTTCCCTTTCAGCTTTCCCGCGCCATGCGCCCTGCTCATTCCACCCTGTCGTTGCTGCTCGTGCTCAGTTTGTTTCTGTGGGCGGGCATGGTGGCGGGCATCTCCTTTCTGGAGGCCCCGCTCAAGTTCACCGCCCCACACATCACCACTGAGCTGGGCGTGGGCATCGGGCGCATCGTGTTCCAGGCCCTCAATAAGGTAGAGCTGATGCTGAGCGTGGTGGCCCTGCTCGCGGCCGGGTTGCTGGGCGTACCTTCGCGGGTGTGGCTGACGCTGCTCACGGCCGTGCTCATTCTCTCGGCCCAGACGCTGTGGCTGCTGCCCGCCCTCGACGCCCGCGCCGCGGCTCTGCTGGCCGGCTCGCCCAACCCGCCCGACTCGCAGCACCTCACGTACGTGGTGCTGGAGCTGAGCAAGTTCGCGGCCCTGCTCACCACCGGCGTTCTGGCGTTCAGCTGGGCCCTGCGCATGGCCCGGCGCCGGGCCGCCCACGCCGCCACCGCCAGCTTCGCCGCCTAACCTTCCCCGCCTTTTGCTACCCGCGCCTATGCCTGCCTCCCCCACCCCGCGGCCCGACATTGCCACCGAAGCCGACATCCGCACCCTGGTTGACCGATTCTACGACAAAGTCAACCAGGATGCCCTGCTCGGGCCGGTGTTCAACGCCATTGCCCGGGTGCATTGGCCCGCCCACCTGCCCATCATGTACGACTTCTGGAGCTCGGTGCTGCTGGGCACGGCACGCTACAAGGGTCGTCCCTTCCCCAAGCACCTGCCCCTGCCCATCGACGCCACCCACTTCCGGCGCTGGCTGGAGCTGTTTTACCAGAACCTCGACGAGCACTTCCAGGGGCCCAAGGCCGAGGAAGCCCGGCAGAAGGCCCACAACATCGCCACCATGTTTGAGTACCGCATGCGCCAGAATTCCAGCCTGTCGGTGCTGTAGCCCGGCCCCTTGGCAGCCAGCCCCAACGGCCCGCCCGGTTTTGGAGCGGGCCGTTGCTTTTATTCCTGGGCCGGCAGCAGCAGCACCGGCAGCGGGCTGCCCAGCAGTACCCGGGCCGTCACGCTGCGGTGAAACAGCTGCCCCCAGAAGCTGCGGCGCCGCGCCACCAGCACCAGCAGCTCGTACTCGCCGCCGCGGGCCGCCTGCAGAATGCCCTCGGCCACGTCGGCGGCCACCGCAGCGCGGCCCCGCATCGGCGGCAGATCGATGGTGAGGCCGGTGCGGGCCACCGATTCGAGGGCTCGGTCCAGGGCTGCTTCCGGCTCCGTGCGGCCCACGCCGAGCACCGTCAGCTCGGCGCGCAGGCTGTTGAGCAGGTGCCGGGCCGTGCCGGCGTGCTCGCCCAGGGTAAACGCGTCGCCGTCGGCGGCCAGCAGCACCCGGCGCGGCGGGTGCGCGGCCACTACCTCGTGGGGCACCACCAGCATGGGGTAGGCCGCCGTGCGCAGCAGCTCCAGCGAAGTGGCTACCACCGGCTCGGCCGCGTCGGGCCGCGGGTGGCTGCGCCCCAGCACCACCAGGGCCGGGTGGTGACGGCGCACGCTGTCGGCCACGGCAGCCGCCACGCTGCCGCGCCCCACTTCCACCGCGGCCGGCACGGCCAAATCGTCGGCCAGGCAGCCCAGGGCCAGGCGCACGGCCTCCTCGTTCAGGTTCGACAGCTCGCCTTCGCCGGCGCCGTCGTCGGGCAGCTCGGGGCGCACGTGCAGCAGCACGAGGCGGGCGCGCAGCGGCGCGGCCAGCCCGGCGGCGTAGCGCAGGGCGCGGTTGGCGGTGTGAAAAAAGTCGGTAAGAATGAGCAGGGAGGCAGTCATGGGCAGCAACGCTTGCGGCAACGGCGGCCGGAGTGAGCTGCGCAAGGTTGGTTTTTCCGCTGACATACGTCATGTTTTGGCGGCCGGGGGGCCGCTATACTTGCGGCGTGGCGGAGCCGATGCGCCCGGTCCTGGCCCGACTTGGCATACCTTCAGCCGGCACCTCCCTCAACGCCTTTCCATGCACGTCACCGTCTACAGCACCTTTGCCTTCGAGCCTGATTTTCTGAGCGCCGCCGCCGCGGGCCGCCACCGCCTGCACTTCGTGGAGGAGGCCCTGACCCTGGCTACCGCCGAGCGGGCCGCCGGCAGCGAGGCCGTGGCCGTGTTCACCAACGACGACGCCTCGGCGCCGGTGCTGGCGCGCCTCGCCGAGCTGGGCGTGCGCGGCGTGGCCGTGCGCGCCGCCGGCCACGACCAGGTGGACCTGGCCGCCGCCCAGCGCCTGGGCCTGCGCGTGGCCAACGTGCCCGAATATTCGCCCTACGCCATTGCCGAGCACGCCGTGGCGCTGATGCTGGCCCTGAACCGCCAGCTGCGCCGCGCCGACGAGCAGCTGCGCCGCTTCAACTTCCGCCTTGACCAGCAGCTGGTGGGCTTCGACCTGCACGGCAAAACAGTGGGCATCATCGGCTGCGGGCGCATTGGCGGGGTGCTGGCCGGCATCCTGCACGGCTTCGGCTGCCAGCTGCTGGGCTACGACGTGCAGCCCGACGCCGCGCTGATCCACCGCTACGGGCTGCGCTACGTGCCGCTGGCCGAGCTGTGCGCCCATGCCGACATCATTTCCCTGCACGCCCCGCTCACGCCCGCCACCCGCCACCTGCTGGGTGCCGAGCAGCTGGCCGCCTGCAAGCCCGGCGCCATGCTCATCAACACCGGCCGCGGCGGCACCCTCGACACCCGCGCCGCGCTGGCCGCTTTGCGCGCCGGTCGGCTGGGCTACCTGGGCCTCGACGTGTACGAGCACGAAAAGGGCCTGTTTTTCTACGACCATTCCCAGCAGCCCGCCGCCGACCCCGTGCTGGCCGAGCTGCTGACCTTGCCCAACGTGCTGGTAACCGGCCACCAGGCTTTTCTCACCCACGAGGCCCTGAGCAACATCGCCGCCACCACCGTCGAAAACCTCGACGCCTGGGCCCAGCAGCAGCCCGCTCCCAGCGAGCTGTACCCGGCCGAAGCCGCGCCCCTTGCGCAACCCTAGCCACCTCTCCTGCCCCTTGTTTCTCCCCCTGTGCGCCTGCTGCTGATTGCTTTGAGCCTGGGCTTGCTGCTGGCGGCCCAGTTCTGCGCCGGCCGCCGCGAAGCTCCCGCCGCCGAATACGCATCGGTTGCGCCGACCACCACCCGGCAAGCTGCCGAGCCGGTAGCCCTGCGGCTGCGCGCCCTGCTCGACACCACCGGGGCCGGGGCGGCCGCCACCACCGAAAAATGGGGCCTGCAGGCCGGAGCGGCGGTGTATGCCCTGTACGGCAGCCCGGCGCAACCGCTCTGGACCCAGCCCGCCGACAGCCTGAGCCGCGCCGCCCACGATGCCCTGATCCTGCTGGCCCGGGCGCCCGAGCACGGCCTGCCCCGCGCTGCCTACCACTGGCTTCGCCTCCAGGCCCTGCGCGACTCCCTGGCCCGCCCGGCCCTGCCGGCCGAGCGGCGCGCCGCCACCCAGGCCCGGCTGGAGCTGTACCTGAGCGACGGGCTGCTGCGCTTCCTGCTCGATTTGCACCGCGGGCGGCTGCGGACTTACACTGCCTCGGCCCGGGAGCGGGCTGCCGGGCAGCCGTTTCGGCCCGAACAAGTGCTGCGGGAGGCACTGACGGCCGGCCGCCTGGACCAGCTGCCCGCAGGGTGCCAGCCGGCCAACCGCGAGTACCGGCAGCTGCAACAGGCCCTGGCCCGCTGGCTGCGGGCCACCCCGGCCGACTCGGCGGCGGCCCGCCGGCCCCGCTACGAGCTGGCGGCCCTGAACCTGGAGCGCTGGCGCTGGGATGCGCTGGCCGACGAGGAATACGTGCTCATCAACCTGCCCGCCTTCGAGCTGCAGGTAATAGCCGCCGACAGCCTGATGCGCCGCCACCGGGTGATTGTGGGCGAAGCCGAAACGCCCACGCCCACACTCAGCAGCCGCATCACCCACTTCACCCTCGCCCCCGACTGGTACGTACCGCGCTCCATTGCCAGCCGCGAGCTGCTCACCTGGCTCAAGCGCGACCCGGGCTACCTGGCCCGCAACAACTACAGCCTCTACGACACCCGGGGCCGCCCGCTGAACCCGCACCAGATCAACTGGCAGCCGGTTACGCCGGAGAATTTCGCCTACTCCTTCCGTCAGTCGGCGGGCTGCGACAACGCCCTGGGCAACATCGTGTTTCGCTTCGCCAACCCCTACGCGGTGTACCTGCACGACACGCCCCTGCGGCAGTTCTTTGAGCAGCCCGAGCGCGCCTTCAGCCACGGCTGCATCCGGCTCGAGCAGCCGATGGAGCTGGCTGCCTACCTGCTGCGCCGCGAAGGCCGGCCCGTGGAGCTACCCAGCGAAGCCGAGTGCGCCCGGCAGCCCCGTCCCCGCGACGTGCGCCTGCGGCGGCCCCTGCCCCTGCACATTCGCTACGCCACCTGCGCGGCCCAGAGCGGCGAGCTGGTCTTCTACCCCGACGTGTACCGGCGCGACCCGGGCCTGCGGCGCGCCCTGTTTGCGCCCGGCCAGCTCTAGCCGCCGGGCATTAATCACCGTTTTTGCTGAAATTAATCATGGCCCCGCCGCCGGGTGGAGCGCCACCTTTACGCCGTAGCCGGGCCGCCCCGTCTCGGCTGGTTTACTCATCCTTTACCCCTGGCTGCCATGTCCCTCGACCTGCCCCTGCCCGAACCCTCAGCCGTGCCCGCCGACGCCCGGGCGCCGCTCAGCTTTATCGTGCTCAGCAACTTCTTTCCGGCCGCCCGTCGGGCCGTGCGCTACGCCGCCGAGCTGGCCGCCCCGCTGGGGGCCCAGCTGGTGCTACTGCACGTGCGCGAGGCCACCGTGCTCGAGGGCGAGCTGCTGCCCGACTCGCCCGAGCGCGAGGGCGACCTGCTGATGGCCGTGCAAACCCTGGCCGATGAGGTGTACGTGCCCACCAGCGTCGAGCTGGTCGGCGACCTGCAGCTGCCCACGGCCCGGGCCCTGGCCCGGCAGTACGCGCCCGCCCTGTTTGTGCTGGGCCGCGCCGCCGACGAGGACGACGAGCACGAGGTGGGCCCGGCGGTGCTGGAAGTGCTGCGCAGCGGGCAGTTTCCGCTGCTGCTGGTGCCCGAAACCTACCCCGCCGCGGCGCCCATCGACCGGGTACTGCTGGCCGCCGACGGCGACGCGTTTAACCTGGACCAGCCGGCCGCGGCGCTGCGCCTGCTCGGCGAGCTGCGCCCCAGCCTCACCGTGGCCACGGTGTCGCTGATCGACGACGACCTGAACTGCGCCGCCGCCCTGCGCCACGCCAAAGCCAACGGCCTGACCGAAGTCGCCCGCCACACCACCCTGCAGGCCGTGCGCCACGCCTACCCCTGGGAAGGGCTGTTGCAAACCATCGACGCCACCCGGGCCGACCTGCTGGTGCTCGTTGCCCGCCGCCACAGCTTCCTCGACGCCATGTTCCACCGCAGCGTGACCAACCGTCTGCTGCGCACCAGCCCCGTGCCCGTGCTGGTGCTGCCCGCCCTCGACTGAGTTCTGCCCCGCCCCCGCCAACAGCCCCGACGCCATGCCTCTCTCCCTGATCGTACTTACCAGCTTCTACCCCGCCGGCCAACAGGCGCTGCAGTACGCCGACGCGCTGGCCGACTGCCTCGGGGGCCGGCTGGTGCTGCTGCACGTCAACCGCGCCTCCCTGTTCGACCCCTACCTGTTTGCCGGTGAAGGCTGGCAGCAGCAGGAACTGCGGCAGAGCACCGACACGGCCCTGCTGCTCACCCGCCTCGCCCGCGAGCAGCGTGCACCCGCCGTGGTGGAGGTAGCCACCGACCTGCTGCCCGGCGTAGCCCGCGACGTAGCCGCCCGGCACCAGCCCGCCCTGTTCGTGCTGGGTCGGCCGGCCCCCGAGCACACTTCCCCGGCTCAGCTCAGCGCGGCCACCGGGGAGCTGCTGCGCGCTGCCCGCCTGCCGCTGCTGGTGGTGCCGGCGGACCAGCCGGGCACCCTGCCGCCGCGCCGGGTGCTGCTGGCCGCCGATGGCGAGGACCTGGACCTGGGCCGCTCGGCGACGCTGGCCCAGCAGCTGCTGCAAAGCCTGGGGCCCGAGCTGACCGTGGCCCACGTATCGGCCGTGGAAGACGATGCGGGCTGCACTCGGGCCTGGCACTCGGTTCAGTCGAGCGGCCTGGCGGCGGGGGTGGCCGAGGTCAGCCTGCGCGGCTTCGTGCACGAGCACCCGGTCGACGGACTGCTGGCGGCCGTGGCCGAAACCCAGGCCGACCTGCTGGTGGTGGTGGCCCGGGCCCGCAGCTACTGGGGCGAGGTGTTTCACCGCAGCGTGACGGCCGAGCTGGTGGCGCGCTGCCCGGTGCCGGTGCTGGTGCTGTCGGAACCCCAGGTGGCGGCGCCGGCCGCTACGCTGGGCCAGGCCCGCGGGCAGTTCCAGGGCTGAAGCCGCCCCTCCGCAGCTTGGTCATGGGTCGGGTGTCACCCAGCTTCCGTTGCGCCCGCCTCTTTGCTGCTGCCACACCGCGGCCCGCGCCATCCCGAAAACGGGCGGCGCGGGCCGCGGCAGTATACCCCAGAGGGTTGGTGGAGTTCGGTCGGCTTAGCGGGTGCGCTTCAGCGTCAGGTAGTCGAGGTAGTAGAGGATTTTGACGGAAAGGGAGTTGTTGTGGGGGGTGTTGATGGTGTTGGCCAGGTTGTCGAAGTACAGCGGGGTGGCCTGGTTGGCATCGCGCGAGAAGTCGCCGGCGTTTTTCCACACCACGCTCACCTGCGAGCCGGGCGCAAACCACCAGCTGTACACCGCGTCCACGTTGAAGGCGTTGTAGGTGTTGTCGCGGTTGCGGCGGTAGTCCACGGCTTCTTCGTGGCCGCCGGGTGAGAGGCGCACAAAGTCGCGGTACTGCACGCTGCTGGTGTAGTGGCGGGCGCGCAGCGTCAGCGACATGCGGTTGGTGAACGTGTAGGCCGCCGACACCACGTTCGACACGGTGCTTACGTCGCGGCGGCCCAGCACCACCTGGTCCAGAAACGGCTGGTCGAGCGGCTGGTCGGCCTTCATGCCCCCGTTCACGTAGCCTACCTGGTTGTCGTCGAAGCTCCAGTCGATGTTGTAGCGAAACGTGAGGTGGTCGTTGACGCGGTAACGCGGGTAGGCCCCGAAGCTGTAGCGGCTGCGGCGCGGGCGGTCCAGCCGCTCGTCCTGGGCGTACTGGCGGCTGCCCATGTTCCAGTTCAGCTGAAATTTCTTGCGCGGGTCCATGTTGATGAAGAAGATCAGGCTGCTGCTGCCCGGCACCCGCACGAAGTACTGGCCCAGCGGAAACTGCCGCGGCTCGTAGAAGTCGTGGTTGGCCGGGTCCACGTTCAGGTCGAAGCCCAGCTGCAGGAAGCTTTTGGTGAAGGTGGTGTTGGCCCCGAGGTAGTAGTTCAGGCTCTGGTAGCGGGTGGGCCGGTACAGCAGCGAGTGGCTGACCTGCCCGAACACGTGCAGGTTGTTGACCTTCCAGAACGGCTTGTAGAGGTGGTAGCCCGCGTCCAGCGACTGGGTGATGTTGTTGTTGCCGAACAGAATGCCCAAATCGTTGGGGTTGTAGCGGTCCGATTCGATGCGGTGGTTCAGGCCCCAGGTAATCTTGCCGCTGATTTTGCCCACGCCCACCGTGTACTTGAAGCCGTCGGGGTCGTCCACGGCGGCTTCCGAGCCGAACACGGTGCCGCGGCGGCGCGAGTACACCAGGCTGCCGTCCAGGGCGTACTCGTTTTTCTTGTTGTTGAAGCGGAACAGCCCGCCGGTCACGTTGGCGTCGTAGGTGCGGCCCCAGCGGGTGACGTTGGTGTTGATGAGCGAGACGTAGGAGTTGTTTTTTAGTGACTGGTCCAGCACCACGATGTTGTAGTTCGAGAACGGCTGGGTCAGCACCTCGCGCTCGGCGCCGGTTTCCTGGTGGCGCACGGTGGCGTACACGTTGTTGCTCAGAGCGTTGAACACGCCCACGCCCAGGCCCTTGTTGGTGCGACCCGAAACTTTGGTGGCGTTCAGCAGCCGCGTTTCGGCCGGGTTGCGCACGAGCTTTTCGCCGGCCGCCAGCGCCACGCGCCCGTGGCCGATGGGCCGGGCGCCCACGCGGCGGGAGTAAAACAGGTTGCCTTTGCTGAAGAGCTCGGTGCCCTCGGTGAAGAACTGGCGGTTTTCGGCGAACTGCACCTCGAAGGGCGTCAGGTTCAGCACCTGGTTGTCGCTCTGCACCTGGCCGAAGTCGGGCACCAGCGTCGCGTCGAGGGTGAAGCTCTCGTTGATGCCCCACTTCACGTCGGCCCCGCCGTTGAAGCTGGTGGTGGTGCGCCGCTCCCCCGCCTTGCTCAGCGGGTCGTGGTTCACGTAGCCCGACACGTAGGGCGTCAGCGACAGGCGCAGCGGCGGCTTCAGGCCCTGCAGCCCGGTGAGCAGGCCCCACTGGTTCACGAAACCGTTGACTTCGGGCTTCACCTCGTTCCAGAAGAACGCCTGGTTCTCGCGCCGGCGCTGGCGCATGAACTGCAGGCCCCACTGCTGCACCTCGGCCGTGCCAAAGCGCAGCGCCGAGTAGGGAATGCGCATTTCGGCCACCCAGTCGGTGCCGCGCAGGGCGGTGCGGGCGTCCCACACGGCGTTCCAGTTGAAGTCCTCGCCGCTGGCGGGCGAGTAGCGCGCATCCATCTGCACCCCGCTGGCCGACACAATAAAGCCGTAGCCGTTGAGCTGGTCGCGGTAGGTGTCGAGGAAGATGCCGAAAAAGTCGCTGTTGCCGAAGTTGTCGCGGGCCGTCAGCTCGCGCAGAATGGAGTCGGGGCTCACGTCGTGCATGATGGCGCCCACGTACAGGTTGGCGTCGTCGTAGAGGATGCGCACCTCGGTTTTGTGGCGCTCGGGCGGGCCGGGGTTGGGCCGGTTCTGAATGAAGTCGGTGGCCACGGCCGCCTGCTGCCACTCCGGCTCGTCCAGCGCCCCGTCGAGCTTGATGCCCCCGGCCACGCGCTGGGCGGCCAGCTGCTTTTTCGGCGCCAGGGCCGCCGGGGCCGCCCCCTGGGCGCGGACCCCGAACGTTGCGGCCCAGCACAGCAGCAGGCCGGTCAACAGAAAAGTAAACGTGCGAATCATAGCTCAGAAAGGTTGGGGCGGGGCAGCAAGGGCGCGCGGAGGCGGCCGAAAAAAGGCAAGACTGTAGCCGGCAGCCGCCGAGGCGGCGCTGAAAACCAGCGGGCAGGAAAGCGGAGGCTGGGGAACCGCCCGTGGTTGGCCCGGACCCGGGCAGCGCTGCGGCCGAATCCGGCTGCATTCACTCACCAGAGAGACCAGATGCCGGCCGCAGCCGGGCCCGGACCAATCGTTGGGTGCCAGTAGGACGGGGCGCTATTTGGCTTTGCGGATGTAGATGTTGCCGTTCAGGGTCTTCATCATCAGCTCGGCCCCGCCGCCGTTGATGCGGCCGTAGGTCCAGTTGTCCTGGCTGATGCGGTAGGTGCCCTCCTTGGCGGTGCGGCTCACCTTGGCCGGGCTGTTGTCGGGGGCCAGCTCAAAGTCGCTGTAGATTTCGCCGTGGTCCGACTTGAGCTTGAGCGCCGCCTTGGCCCGGGCCGGCAGGGTCACGTCCACCTTGCCGTTCACCGTCGAAAAGGCCATGGGCGCCCCGGGCGTCACGTCGCGGAAGGTGGCCTGCACGTCGCCGTTGACGGTGCTCAGCACGGCCGAGCCGGCCACGTCGCTCAGGCGGATGGAGCCGTTGACGTTGGAGACTTCCAACTCGCCGGCCACGTTCTCCACGCTGATGTCGCCGTCCTGCACCGTGGAGAGTTGCAGCGAAAACTGCCGCGGCACCTTGATGGTGAAGTCCACCGGTCGCTGCCAGGACTGGGTTTTCAGGTACACGTGGTTGTCTTTTTCCTGGGCCGTCACATCGAGGCCACCGGCCTGCGAGATGCGGCGCATGCCGCCGGGCGGCTCGGGCGACCGGCTTTCGTCGCGGCCGCTGCGCCCCCGGGTACTCATGTCCACCACCACGTCCTTGCCGCTGTGGCCCACCACCCGAATGGCGCCGCCCACCAGCTTGAGGTGCAGCACGCCGGGCTTGCCGGGGTTGCTGAGCGTCACCACCATTTGTTCTTTGCCAGCAGTCTGCGCCGCCAGCGGCAGCACCCCGGCTGCCAGCAGCGCGGTCAACAGGGCTCTATAAATCAGGTTTTTCATCGGGAAAGCTGCTTGATGGTGACGTTGCCGTTCAGGGTTTCGAAGCGGAAATCGGTACCGCCCTTGCCCAGCCGCACGGCCGTCTCCTTGCTGAGTTTGTACTTGGTGCCGGCACTGCCGCGCTCTTCGTTTTGCGAAACCCGGGCGGGCAGCACTTCGGCCTGGGGAAAGTCGGTGAACAGCTCGCCGTGCAGGCTCTTGAAGTACACGTCGGCCGCCACGCCCGCGGGGTAGCTCACCGTGATGTCGCCGTTGATGGTGTGGTAGGTTGAGGCCTGCCGGGGCACGGCCGCGTAGCTCACGCTCACGTCGCCGTTGACGGTGCGGGCCACGGTGGCCTCCCGGGCGTTGACGATGGCCACCGGCCCGTTCACGTTGCGGGCCTTCACCAGCCCGGTCACGTCCTGTACCCGCACGCTGCCGCCGTTCACCGTCGAGGCGTCCACCTGCATGCCGGCGGGCACTTTCACCACGTAGTCGAAGGAAAACTCGTAGTCCAGCTGGTGGTTGCCGGAGTTGCGCTGACGGCGCGGACGGGTATCGTGCGGGCCCTGCAGGTACAGCACCACGCTGTCGCCGCGCTGCTCGAAGCCGGGCTGGGCTTCTTTCTGGCCCTGGGCCAGGTCGGCGGCGTTGCGGGCGCGGATGGTTTTGGTGATTTCCACCAGCACCTTGCTGCCGCTGTAGCCCTGCACCGACACCGAGCCGAAGAGGTTGTACACGGCCAGGGTGCTACGGCCGGCGTCGGCCGTAAGGGTCAGCTCGCGGGTGATTTTCTCACTGGCTTCGCGGCTTTGGGCCTGCGTGGCGGCGCTAGGCAGCCACAGCAGCGTACCCAGCAGGGTGATTATCGTTGGGAGTTTCATGAGAAGTTGCGGGAGGAGTGGCGGGACTGTTGGCCCCGTCGTTGGATAGAGTTTCGATGCTTTGCTCGATTTTGCTTTTCACCTGCTCGTTGAGGTTGTCCTGGCGCAGCAGCTTGCGCAGGGGGCGCACCGAGCCGCGCACCTGCAGCTGCACCATCACGTCGGCCAGCGCCGACTGCACCAGGGGCGAATCCTGCTGGGCCAGGGCGCGCACCAGGCCCTGGCGCACGGTGGGGTCGTCGCCCAGGCCGGCCAGTACTTCCAGCGTGGCCAGGCGCACGTTCACATTGGGGTCCTGGTTGAGGGTGCTGAGCAGGGCCGCCACCACGCGTTCGTTGCTGGGAGCTACTTCCTCGGCGTAGCTCACGGCGCGCAGCCGCTGTACCGCCGAGGGGTCGGCCAGCAAAGTCAGCAGCCGGGCGTGGCGCACGTTGTCGGCGGCCACCGGCTCCGGCACTGACTGCTCCACTGCGGCCACGGCGGGCGGTTCTACCCGGCTGCGCAGGCCGTAGCCGGCGGCCAGCCCCACCACCAGCAGTAGCAGGCCGTAGGCCAGGCGCAGGGCGTAGGCCGGCTGCCACCACGCCCGCAGCCGCTCCACCACGCCCGCCACCGACCACTGCCGGCGCCGTTGCTCGGCGGCCTGAAATTCGGCCAGCATGGCGTAGAAGCGGGGCCGCATTTCCTCGCTCGGGGCGGGCGCGGGCAGCTGCCCCAGGGTTTGCCAGAGCTGCCAGGTAGCGGCCTGCTCGCGGCGGCAGTCGGGGCAGCGGGCCAGGTGGGCTTCCAGGGCCTGCACCTCGTCGGGGGGCAGTTCGTTGGCCAGCCAGTCCATCAGCCCCTGCCGCACGCTCTCACAGTCAATGAACTTTGCTTCCATTTTCCATTTTCCAGTAGATGTCCTTCAATTGGCTCAGGGCCCGGTGCGCGCGCACCTTCACGGCCCCTACCGTGGTGTCGAGCAGCTGGGCAATCTGCTCGTACTTCAGCTCCTGAAAGCGACTCAGCACCAGCACCTCGCGGCTGTCGGCGCTGAGCCGGCCCAGGGCCCGGTGCAGCAGGTCCAGCTCCTGCGCCTGCTGCAGCCCGGCGTCGGAGGCGGCCCCACCCGGAATCTTCTCGGCCCAGTCGGCAATGTCCTGGTGGTGGGCCGCCGGCTTGTTTTTCTTCGCGGCATCGGCTAGCACGTTGCGCGCGAGGTGGTACATCCAGGTGCGGAACTCGCCCTCGCCCGTGAAGGTGTGGCGGTACTTCAGCATGCGGTAGAACACGGTCTGCACCAGGTCTTCGCCGGCCGTGGCGTTGCCGGTGGCGTGGTAGAAAAACGCCAGCAGCGGCCGGTGGTAGCGTTCGAACAGCAGGCCCATCTTCTCGACCTGACCGGCCTTTACCTGCAGCATGAGCGAGTTGTCGGTGAGCGAGTTCAAGCCGGGTCGATGAGGAGATGGAAGCGAATTCGGGCGTGGAAACTTCGCCTTCGGGCCAAGGTTACAGCGAGCGGCCAACTTTTTTTTGCGGCGGGCGGCCCGCCGAAAAAACCGACCCCGGCTGCGCGGCTGAAACCGCGGGCCGGGGCCGGTTTAGGCATGGCAGCCGAGAAGAGGGTGGCGGCGGGCTAGCGGGCCGCCAGCTTTTCGATGGCGGCTTTGAACTCGGGTGTGTCGTAGTCGGCCATGCCGTCGTGGCGGGCGGCTACCTGGCCGTCGGGGCCGAGGATGACGGTGGAGGGAATGGTGTTCGAGTCGAAGGGCGCCGGCAGCGGGCCAGTGGAAAAGTACACCGGAAAGGTGTAGCCCTGGCGCGTGAGCAACGCCTGGGCCTTGGCCGGGTTCTGGTCGAGCGAAATCATCACGAAGGCCACTTTCTTCGGGTCCATCTTTTGGTAGAGGGCCTGAATGCCGGGCATTTCGGCCACGCAGGGCGGGCACCAGCTGGCCCACAGATTCACGAACACCACTTTGCCTTGCAAGGCGCTCAGGCTGGTGGCCCGGCCGTCGAGGCTGCGCAGCGGCAGCTGATGCGGGTAGGCCCGCTCGCCGGCCGCTACGATGGGCGCCGGCTCGGCAGCCGCGGCCGGCAGCGCCGGTACCTGCGCTTTCCACAGGCCGGTGGCCAGCAGGCCGCGCTGCAGGCCGCCCAGCACCAGGGGGCGCAGGTCGGTAAACATGATCAGAGCCAGGGCCGCCAGGGGCAGCCATTGCAGCAGGGTTTTGCGGTTCATGGCCGGAAAGTTGGGCACAATACCGGGAAAGTCCCCGCCCGCCCATTTCGTTCCCGGGCACCGGCCCCCTAAGGCCGCCCGGCGCGCGGCGCGGGCTAGCGGGCGAAGTGCTCGTGCAGGATGCGGTTCACCTTTTCGCGGGTCAGGGGCTTGGTCAGGTAGCCGGCAATGGGCAAATCCTGCATACGGGCCACGTCCAGCGGGTTCAGCGAAGTGGTGAGCATGATGATGACCACCGCCGGGTTTTCGCCCGGCGGGCGTTGGGCGTAGGCCTGCAGAAACTCGGCCCCGTTCATGCGCGGCATCTTCATGTCGAGCAGGATCAGGGCCGGGCAGCTGGGCGTGGCCACCGGCACGCAGTGGGTGTGCAGCAAATCCAGGGCTTCCTGGCCGTTGGTGGCCACCAGCACCGCGTCGGTCACGGCCATGCGCCGCAGCAGCGTCTGGTTGAGGTAGTTGGTCGTCTCGTCGTCGTCGACGAGCAGGGTGCAGGAAATGGCAGCCATGCAGCAGGGAAAAACCGGGAAAGGAAGGCGTCAGGCCGCGGGGCCCGCCACCTGGGGCAGGTGTACGAAAAAGGTGGTGCCGGCGCCGGGCTGGCTGTGCACCTCAATGCGGCCGCCCACGTTGTCGACCATGCGCTTGACCATGTACAGGCCAATGCCCGAGCCCTCGACGTGGGTGTGAAAGCGCTGAAACATGCTGAACAGCCGCGGCTGGTACGCCGCTTCGATGCCCAGGCCGTTGTCGCGCACCTCCAGCACGGTGTAGCCCGGCTCGACGTGGGCGCGCAGCGCCACGCGGGGCGCCCGGTCGGGCGAGTGATACTTGAGGGCGTTGCTGAGCAGGTTGTACACCACCGAGCGCAGGTTCTTTTCCGAAAACTGTACCGGCGGGCGGGCGGCCACGTCGATTTCCAGGCGGGCGCCGGTGGCCCGGATCAGGGGCAGCAAGTCCTGGCGCACGTTCTCCACTACGGAGGCCAGGTCGATGGCGGTGGCCGGCGCGTCGTGCTCCTTCTGCAGCTTGGATACCTCGGTGAGGTGGTCAATCGTGCGCTTGAAGCGCTCCACGGAGTCCAGCATCCGCGTCAGCGTCGGCGCCACGTACGGGCTTTGCTCGCCGCCGGGCAGCTCATCCTGCAGCAGGTACAGCAGCCCCTCGATGTTGGAGATGGGCGCTTTCAGGTCGTGGGAGGCGGTATAGATGAAGTTGTCCAGGTCCACGTTGGTGCGCACCAGCTGCTCGTTGGCGGCGCTCAGCTCCTGGGCCAGGGCGTGGGCCTGCTGGCCGCCTTCTTCCACCACGCGCCGGGCCTGCACCTGGTCGGTTACTTCGTGGGCAAACACCAGCACCCCGTCGACGGCGCCCTGGGCGTTGCGGCGGGCCTGGTAGGTAAAGGTGAAAAACAGCTCTTCCAGGGGGCCGGCGTCGCGGCGGGCCAGCTGCAGGGACATTTCCCGGGCCACCAGGGTGTTGCCGGTGTCGTACACGCGCCGCAGCTGCTCGTGAATGGGGCTGCCCTCAATTTCGGGCAATGCCTCCAGCACGGGCTTGCCCAGCAGCGCGCGGCCGGGAAAGATGCGCTGGTAGGCCGGGTTGACGAGCTGAAACACCAGCGCGGCCCCGTCGAGGATGACGATGGGCGCGGGGGCCTCCATAAACAGCTTGTACAGCTGCTGGCGCTCGGCCTCGCGCTGCCGGCGCGCCCGTACCTGCTCGGTCACGTCGAAGGCGAAGATGGAGATGCCGGCAATCTGGCCGTTTTCGCGGTAGGCCTGGTAGGTGAAGGTATAGTACACCTCCTGCGCCGCGCCGCCCCCGGCCGACTCCAGGCGCATGGGCAGCTCGGTGCCGAAGAAGGTTTCCCCGGTCTGGAACACGTTGTCGAGGGCGCGCAGGAAGCCGGCCGCCTCCACTTCGGGCAGCACTTCGGCCACGGGCCGGCCGGTGAGCCGCCGCTCCGGAAACAGCTGCTGGTAGGCGGCGTTGACGTACTCGAAGCGGTGCTCGGGGCCGCGCAGCAACGCCACGGCGGCCGGGGTGTCGGCCAGGATGTGGAACAGGGCCTCACGCTCCTGCGCCTGCCGCTGGGCCGCGGCCAGCACCTGGGCCTGCAGGGCTTCGTTTTGCCGGCGGGCCTGTACCCGCTCGGTCACATCCACGGCAAAGCTCATCACCCCTTCAATCCGCCCCGTGGCGTCGAACAGCGGCTGGTACGCTATGTCGAAGTACAGCTCGAGCAGCTCGCCGGTGCCGAACCGATCGAGCAGGGTGAGGCGCTCGTATTCGTGCAGCGCCTCGCCGGTGCGGTACACCCGGTCGAGGGGCGCGTGCTGCTCTTCGGGCAGCTCGGGCAGGGCCTGCCGCCGCGGCAGCCCCTGCAGCGGGCGGTGGGGCAACAGCTGCTGGGTGCCGGGGTGCACCAGGGTGAGCACGTGCTCGGGGCCGGTGAAGATGTTGATCAGAGCCGGCGCCTGGCTGAAGAGGCGCTCGAGGCGGTTGCGCTGCTCCTCGACCTCGGCCCGGGCGCGTTCGGCCTCCTGGGTACGGGCCTGCACGCGGGTTTCCAGCTCCTGGTTGAGCTGCTGCAGCTGCTGGCGGGCCAGCACCTGCTCGGTCACGTTGTAGGAAAAGTCGAGTACGCCGTCGACCTGGCCCTCGGCATTGCGCAGGGGCAGGTAAAAGGCATTGATGTAAATGAGCTGGGGCTGGCCGCTGCCGGCGAAGTCGAGGTGCACGGGCACTTCCAGGCCGTAGGCCGGCTCGCCGCTGGCGTACACCTGGTCGAGGCGGTCGAAAAAGCCCTGCCCCGCCACCTCGGGCACGGCCTCGCGCACGGCGCGGCCCAGCAGGGTGTGCCGGGGAAAATAGTCCTGGTACCGCTGGTTTACGAGCGTGTACACGTGGTCAGGGCCGTGGTAGGTGGCTACCTGCGCGGGCAGGTTCATGAGCACCTGGTGCAGGCGCTGGCGCTGGGCTTCGGCCTCGGCCCGGGCGGCCTGCTCGCGGGCCTGACTTTCGCGCAGGGCAATTTCCACCGGCGAGCGGGGCTGGTCGGCCGTGTCGGTGAAGCTCACCCACAGCCCGTCGCCGGAGCGGCGGGCGGCCAGGCGGTAGTAGTTGTCGTAGCCGTCGGCCTGGTAGTTGATGTTGTACTCGCGCGGCTCCCCGCTCAGGTAGGCGTCAACGTGAAAATCGAAGGTACCGTGGGCTTTGCTGTGGGGCCACTGCTCGTTGTGGGTGAGCGTGGGCACTTCGGGCATGCGCATCATGCGCTGGGCCGTGGGGTTGAGGTACTCGAAGCGAAAGTCCACGATTTCGCCCGAGCCCAGCGGGTCGTACAGGGGCGTGTAGTAGATAATGCCGGTCATCGACACGGCCAGCAAATCGGCCAGCAGGGCATCGGCCGGCAGGGCGCGGAGCGGAACAGGTACCGGAGTGGCGGGCATGGCGTAAAAGAAGAAAACCGGTAGATGCGTGAACGAAGCCGTGGTCAGGGAGTCGTCCGTAGTACGTTGGCGTTGGGTCGGCAGCTATTTCCCGGCGCGGCCCCTCAGGCTGCCCCGAACCGGATGCGGAACGAAGCCCCTTCGCCGGGCTGGCTGTCGACCTCGATGCTGCCGCCGTTGGCATCCACGATGCGCTTGACCAGGTAGAGGCCCACCCCGGTGCCGGCGGTGTGCTTGTGCAGGCGGCGGAACAGCTGAAACACCTCCGCGCCGTGCCGGGCGGCGTCGAAGCCCAGGCCGTTGTCGTCGACCACCAGCACGGGCTGGCCCCGCTCCACCCACACCGAGACGTGGATGCGGGCCGGCCGCGCGGGGTCGGCGTACTTGAGCGAGTTGCCCAGCAGGTTGAGCAGGATGGTGCGCAGGTTGGCGCGGGCAAACGACAGGGCCGGCCGCGCCGCAAAGTCGGTGGTGATGCGCGCCTGGGCGGCGCGCACCTGCGGCTCCAGGGTGTTTATCACTTCCTCGGTGAGCTCGGCCAGCGGCACCAGCTCGGCCGGGGCCCGGCTCAGCTGCTGGGCCTGCCCCAGGGCGGCCAGGTCGTCGATGGTGACGCGCAGCTGCAGCAGGGCTTCCTCCACCATGGGCACGAGCAGCTGCTCCTCGGCCGCGTCGGCGAAGGCGCTGCTGCGGCGCAGCTCGGCAAACAGGCCGGCCAGGTTGTTGACCGGCTGCTTGAGGTCGTGCGAGGCGGCGTACACGAAGTTGTCCAGGTCCTGGTTGGTGCGGGTGAGCTGCTCGTTGGCCTGCTTGAGCTCGGTGATGTCGATGGCCGAGCCCACGTAGCCGTACAGTTCGCCGTTGGGGTAGAAGCTCGGGGCACCCTGCGCCAGCAGCCAGCGGTACTCGCCGTCGTGGCGGCGCATGCGGTGCTCCAGCCGGTACAGCGAGCGGGTGCGAATGGCCTCCTCCAGCGTGCCCTGCGCCAGCGCCAGCTCTTCCGGGGGCAGGTAGGCCGACCAGCCCGTGGCCACGTATTCGGCCAGGCTCACGCCCACAAAGTCCAGAAAAGCCTGGTTGGCGTAGCGGATGGTCGTATCGGGGTTCACGGCCCACACCTGGTTGGGGGCCGCATCGGCCATGATGCGGAAGCGCGCCTCGCTCTCGCGCACGGCGGCAATGGCCTGCTGCTGGGCCGTGACTTCAAACACGAACACCAAAATGCCATCGATGGCGCCGTGCTCGTCGCGGCGGGCCTGGTACACGAAGTTGAAGTAGCGGTTTTCCAGCTCCCCGTCGGCGGGCCGGGCCAGGGGTATCAGCAGGCTTTCTTCCTGGTGGGTCTGGCCGGTGGCGTACACCCGGCGCAACATCGCGTCCACGGGAGTTTGCACGATTTCGGGCAGGGCCTCGAAAATGCCCCGCCCCAGCAGCTCCCGCCCCGGCAGCAGCCGCTGGTAGCCCGGGTTGACGAACTCGATGAGCAGCTCGGGGCCGGCCAGAATGCAGATGCCGGCCGGCGCCTGCGTAAACAACCCTAGCAGCTGGCGGCGCTCCTGCTCGCGGGCCTGCCGGGCCAGTACCTGCTCGGTTACCTCGAAGGCAAAGATGGAAACGCCGGCAATCCGGCCGTTTTCGCGGTAGGCCTGGTAGGTGAAGGTGAAATACAGGTCGCGCGGCGGCTGGCCCGCGGGCTGGGTCACGGTCAGGAGCCGCTCGTTGCCGTAGTACGTTTCGCCGGTCTGGTACACGTTGTCCATCAGGTCGGCGTAGCCGTGCGCCACGGTTTCGGGCAGGGCCTCGGCCAGGAGCAAGCCCACCAGCTGGCGGCCGGGAAACAGCGCCTGGTAGGCCTGGTTTACGTACTCGTAGCGGTGCTCGGGGCCGCTCAGCAACGCAATCAGGGCCGGCGTCTGCTCAAATACCTGGTAAAACGTCTCGCGCTCCTGGGCCCGGCGCTGGGCGGCTTCCACCAGGGCCTGCTGGGTGCGCACCAGTTCGGCGTGGTGGGTACGCAGCTCCTCGTTGGAAGCTTCCAGCTCTTCGTTGATGGCGGCCAGCTCCTGGTTTAGTAGCTGCTCCTGCTCGCGGGCCAGCACCTGCTCGGTCACGTCGGTTACCAGAGTGTAGAAGCCCACCACCTCCCCGTCGCGCACGTCGGGTACGTAATCGGTGTGGATGTGCCGAACGAAGTCTTCGCGGTAGGGCATGCGGGCCGTGAAGCCCAGCCGCTCGCCGGCCAGGGCCCGCCGGATGTAGGACTGCACGCCGGCGTAGGCCTGCTCGCCCACCACCTCGCGCACGCGCTGGCCCAGCAGGGCTGCCGGCTCCTGGTTAAACCAAGCCTGGTAGGCCTGGTTGGCAAAGCGGTAGCGTTCCTCGCGGTCGAGGTAGCCGATGAGGACCGGCAGCGCATCGGTTATCAGGCGCAGCTGCCGGGCACTGGTGGCGCTGGCCTGTTGGGCACGCATCTGCCGGCTCACGTCGAAGGCAAACACCACCACTCCGTCGATGCGGCCCTGTTCGTCGTAGCGCGCCTGCTGGATGTAGTTGAAGTAGTACTCACGCTCGGGCGCGTCCTCGTGCGGAGCTAGCGTCACGAGGCTGCCCAGTTCCTGGTGCGTTTCGCCGCTTTGGTACACCTGCTGGGCCCAGTGTCCCACGGGCTGGTGGGCGAGTTCGGGTAGGGCCGTCAACAGGGCCTTGCCGAGCAGCTGCCGGCCGGGAAACAGCTGCTGGAAGGCCGGATTCGCCAGCTCGAATATCAGCTCGGGGCCGCTCAGCATGCAAATGGCCGCCGGTGCCTGCATAAACAGCCGTTCCAGGCGCTGGCGCTGGCGGTCGGCTTCCTGCTGGGCCTGCTCCTGGCTCCGGGTGCGTTCCAGCACGCGGGCTTCCAGCACCTGGTTGAGCTGCTGCAGCTGCAGCTGGGCGTCGAGCAGGCGGGCATTGCGGCGTCGACCTTCCTCGTTGGTAGCCGCTAGCTCGTGGTTCAGGTCCTGCACCCGGCGCCGGGCCAGCACCTGCTCGGTTACCTCGTAGGCAAACACCAGCACGCCTGCCACCCGGCCCACCGCGTCGCGGGTGGCCTGGTAAATGAAGTTGAAGTAGAGCGCCTCGCGCCGGCCCGAGTTGGTGCGGTCGATGTAAGCCAGCTGCTCGTTGCCGTAGTACGTCTCGCCCGTGCGGTACACGTTGTCGAGCAGGTCGAAAAACGGCTGGTCTTCCAGCTCCGGCACGGCCGCGCGGTAGGACTTGCCTACCAGCTCGCGCCGGCCGAACATCTCGTGAAAGCTCTCGTTGACCAGCTCCACCACGTGCTGGGGCCCCACCAAGCTGGCAATGAGGGCCGGCGCCTGCGTGATGAGCGCGTGCAGGCGGACCCGCTGGGCTTCCGCCTCGGCCAGCGACTGTTGCTGGGCGTGCTGACTGACTTGTAGCTGCTGCTGGCCCAGCACCATCGGGGTGACGTCGGTGGCCACGTGCAGAATGTGGCTCACCCGGCCGTCCTCATCGAATACCGGCGCGTTGCGCGGCAGCCAGTAGCGCACCACGAACTGACCCGGGCGCTCGGGGTCGGGCACGTCGTAGCGCTGCCGGGCCATCTGGTGCACTTGCCCGGTTTCCAGCACGCGCTGCAGCGAGGCGCGCAGGTTCTGCCCGCTGTTGGCTTCCGGCGTCGCCGGGTTGTCGGGGAAGGCCTCAAACATCGTTCGGCCCAGCAGCTGCTCCCGGCGGGTAAGCGTGGCGGCCAGGTAGGTGTCGCTGGCCGCTTCTATGCGCAGCTCCGCCGACAGCAGCAGGGTGGCGTCGGGCAGGGCCTGCACAACGGAAAGCAACGAAGCAGATGAAAGCACGCGGGAAACAGCCGTTAATCCCGACAAGGTAAGCCATTTGCCGCCGCGGCCCAACCAGCCGGAAGCCGGAGCTGCGGACAGCTACAGCAATGGCGCTCCGCACAACCGCTCAGGCCACCGAAACCCCTCCCATGTTCCTTCAGAGACGATGGCCCAGCCGCTCATTCCCGGATACGCCGGGCAGGAGGTCGGCTTGTGCGGCTCCCCGGCGCGGCTGCCGGAGCCGCGTAACCTGTGCCGCTCCCGAACGCCGGGGCGTGGGGCAGTTGGCTACCAGCAGGGCAGCCCACTAAAGAAATTGCCGGTGGAAAGCTTCCGGGTAGAAAGCTTTCCACCGGCAACGGGTGGGCCCAGCTGGAATCGAACCAGCGACCTACTGATTATGAGTCAGTTGCTCTAACCGATTGAGCTATAGGCCCGGCCTGAAATTCCGCCCCGCCGGCGGCGCGGTTGGTTTCGGCCCTGCAAACTTCGATTTTCGCGGCTGCAATTCCAAGCCTTTCCGCCTATGAGTGCCGCGCACCGCCTGCCCAACCTGCTGTTTGATTTCGGCGGGGTCATCATCAACATCGACTACCAGCGCACCCTGGAGGCCATGCGGGCGCTGAGCCCGGCCGGCTCCACTATCGAGTTTACCCAGGCCGCGCAGTCTCAATTGTTCGACGACCTGGAAACCGGGCGCCTCTCGGCCGCGGACTTCCGCCATGGGCTGCGTCGGCACTACGACCTGCGCCAGGCCAGCGACGAGCAGCTCGACGAGGCCTGGAGCGCCATGCTGCTCGACGTGCCCCTGGAGCGCCTGGAGCTGATTCGGGAGCTGCGCCGCCAGGGCCACCAGACGGCTTTGCTCTCCAACACCAACGCCCTGCATATCGGCACCATCAACGCCCGACTGAAGACGCAGTACGGCCTGGAGCAAGGCATTGCCGACGTGCTCGACCGCGTGTTCTACTCCCAGGAAGTGGGCCTGCGCAAGCCCGGCGAAGACATTTTCCGCCACGCCCTGCGCGAAATGAACTGGCGGGCCGAGGAAACCCTTTTCATCGAGGACAGTTTTCAGCACATTGAAACTGCCCGGCGCCTGGGTTTGCACACGCTGTTTCTGGCCCCGCCGCTCACCCTCACCGCCGCCCTGCCCGACGCCCTCCGTGCCTTTGCCCACTCCCCCGCTTCCTCCTGATTATTCGCCGCCCCGCCTGCTGCGCGCCCGCCTGCGGCCGCTGGCCCGCTGGCAGCGCTACGAGCGGCCCGAGTGGCCCCGTTGGGCCCGGCTGCTGCTGCACGCCGGCCTGTTCCTGCTCACTTTGCTCACCACCACCCTGGCCGGGGCCGAGTGGATGACGGGCAAGCTGACGTTTGCGGGGCCGGCGCTTACCCGGACCGAAATCCTGGCGGGGCTGTGGTTTTCGCTGCCGTTTCTGGGCGTGCTCACGGTGCACGAGTTCGGCCACTATTTTGTGGCGCGCTACCACCGCATTCGGGTGACGCTGCCTTATTACCTGCCGTTTTTCACCGGGCTGTTCAACACCATCGGCACCTTCGGGGCGGTGATTCGCATCCGGGAGAAAATCTTTTCGCGGCGCGAGTTCTTCGACGTGGGCATTGCCGGGCCGCTGGCGGGCTTTGTGGTGGCCGTGCCCCTGCTCGCCTACGGCTTTCTGACGCTGCCGCCCGCCGAGTACGTCTTCCAGATTCACCCCGAGTTCCGCCTCTACGGGGCCGACTACGCCCGCTACGTGTACCCCGACGGCCAGCTGGCGGCCACGCTGAGCCGGCCGCTGCTGTACCAGCTGCTGGAAAACTGGCTGGCCGACCCCGCGCGCCTGCCCCACCCCCGCGAGCTGATGCACTACCCGCTGCTGCTGGCCGGCTCGCTGTCGTTGTTTTTCACGGCCCTCAACCTGCTGCCCATCGGGCAGCTCGACGGCGGCCACATCCTCTACGGCCTGCTGGGCTTCCGGCGCTTCAACCAGCTGTCGGCGCTGCTGTTTCTGGCCTTCATCTTCTACGCCGGGCTGGGCTTGTTCAGCCTCGACTCCTCGCGCGACACCTGGCTGTACGGTGGCCCGGCCTACCTGCTCTACCTCTACGCGGTGCTGGGCCGCGTGCTGCCCGGGCGGCGGCGCACCCTGTACCTGATGGCCGGCATCGTGTCGGCGCAGCTGGCCGTGACGCTGGCTTTGCCCGGCGTGACGGGCAACCCCGGCTGGCTGGTGTTTGGGCTGCTGCTGGGCCGCGTCACGGGCATCTACCACCCGCCCGCCACCGACGAGCGGCCCCTCACCCTGGGGCGCAAGGTACTGGGCTGGCTGATGGTGCTGGTGTTTATTCTCTGCTTCTCGCCCCTGCCCTTCGGCTTGGAATAAGGCCCTGCCACTGGTCCTGAAACGAAACTGCCGCCGGCCTTGCGGGCCGGCGGCAGTTTCGTTTTACTGATTTTGGACTCGGCCGGCGAGCGGACCCGAGGCTTACCCCAGGGCGGCTACGCCAGGCAGGGTTTTGCCTTCCATGTACTCGAGCAGGGCGCCGCCGCCGGTGGAGATGTACGACACGCGGTCGGCGAAGCCGAGCTGGTTGACGGCCGCGGCCGAGTCGCCGCCGCCGATGAGGCTGAATGCGCCCTGGGCGGTGGCATCGGCAATGGCGTGGGCCACGTCTTCGGTGCCGGCCGCGAAGCTGCTCATCTCAAACACGCCCATGGGGCCGTTCCACAGAATGGTTTTGCTTTGGCGGATGATGTCGGCGAACTGCTGGCGGGCGGCGGGGCCGATGTCGAGGCCCATCCAGCCGTCGGGAATCTGGTCGTTGCCGGCTACCTGGGTCTGGGCGTCGTTGGCAAACTTGTCGGCCACCACGCTGTCGGTGGGCAGCACCAGGTTCACGCCCTTGTCCTTGGCCATTTGAATCAGGCGCAGGGCCAGGTCTACCTTATCGGCCTCCAGCAATGACGAGCCGATGTGGCCGCCCTGGGCTTTGGCAAAGGTGTAGGCCATGCCGCCGCCGATGAGCAGGTTGTCGACCTTGTCGAGCAGCTGCTCGATGATGAGAATCTTGTCGGAAATCTTGGCCCCGCCCATGATGGCGGTGAAGGGCCGCTCGGCCTCTTCCAGCACCTTGCGGGCGTTGTCGATTTCGCCCTGCAGCACGTAGCCGGCCACGCGGTCGTGGGCAAACGACTCGGCCACCACGGCCGTGGAGGCGTGGCGGCGGTGGGCCGTGCCGAAGGCATCGTTCACGTACACGTCGCCGAGGGCGGCCAGCTGCTGGGCAAAACCGGCGTCGCCCTTCTCTTCTTCGGGGTGAAAGCGCAGGTTTTCGAGCAGCAGTACCTGGCCGGGCTGCAGCTGCTGGGCTTTCTGGCGAGCCTCGTCGCCCACGGCGTCGGCGGCAAACTGCACCTCGGTGCCGTACTCCTGGCTGAGGCGCGCCACGAGGTGGCGCAGCGAGTACTTGTCCTCGGGGCCGCCCTTGGGCCGGCCCAGGTGCGACATCAGAATGACCGAGCCGCCGTCGGAGAGAATCTTCTGGATGGTGGGCGTGGCGGCGCGGATGCGCGTGTCGTCGGTAATGCGGAATTCCTTGTCGAGGGGCACGTTGAAGTCGACGCGCACCAGGGCTTTCTTGCCGGCGAAGGCGTACTGATCGAGGGTTTGCATGTGGTGGGGAATGGGTGAAACGCTGTGGCGCGAAGGTAGCACACGCCCTTGGTTGTGCCCCGACCGGCCGCGGCGGCACTCCCAACTGCTTTTTCGCCGGCAATTCCCGGCCTGTGAGCCTCCCAAATGACTTCTGACGCGCAATCTGTCGGTTGGGAGACTCCCAAACCTCTCCTGACGTCGTTTTTCCCGTTTGCGGAACTCCGCAAACCTGTTTTGACGTGCGGAAAGTCATTTGTGGAGTTCCACAAACCGGTTTCGGCAAGTAAAAAGGCATTTGTGGAGCTTCGCAAACCGGTTTCGGCAGGTGGAAACGCATTTGCGGAGCTTCGCAAACCCGTTTCGGCATGCGGAAACTGGTTTGCGAAGCTTTGCAAGCTTGTTTCAATGAGTGAAAACCGGGCTGCGAACCAGCTTACCCTGTCATCCGGAGCCTGCGAAGGACCTTGTCCGGCTCGCCCGAGTCGTTGTTACCATACTGCCCGACGGGAAAAGTCCTTCGCGATGCGTTAGAATGAGTGCTGAATCAGTAGCGCGTTTACCGGCGACGCCCCCGGTTCGCTCCATAGCCGGAAGCCCCGTACCTTTGCCGTACCTATGAGAATTGGCATTTTCTTCGGCGGACCGTCGCGTGAGCGGGAAATATCCTTTGCTGGCGGCCGCACGGTTTACGATAACCTCGACAAGTCGCTGTTTCAGGCCGTTCCGGTCTTTGTCGACAGCCACGGCAACTTCATTCTGCTCGACTGGCAGTACCTCTACAAGGGCACCATCCGGGACTTCTACCCGCCCGTATCGGCCCTGCCGCCCTCCGAGCACCCGCTGCAGGTGTACCTGGAAAGCCTGGGCGAGCTGAGCCGCGCCGAGCAGGACCGCATCATTGGGGAAGTGGGCCGCCGCCTGCGCGCCGACGAGCTGCCCGAGCTGATGGACTTCGCCTTCCTGGCGTTGCACGGCCCCGCGGGCGAAGACGGCGCCATTCAGGGCCTGCTGGAGTGGTACGGCATTCCGTACTCGGGCTCCGGCATTCTGCCCTCGGCCTTCGGCATCGACAAGATTGCCCAGAAAACCTTGCTGCACGCGCTGAACCTGCCTTCGCCGGCCTTCCGCGTGCTCACGGCCCAGGAGTTCGACGCCGCCGACCCGGCCGCGCTGCTGGCGTACCTGCAGAAAGAGCTGGGCTTGCCGCTGGTGTTTAAGGCCCCCCGCCAGGGCTCCAGCATCGGCGTGAGCATTCTGCGCGAGGCCAATGTGGAGAAATTCGTGGCCGCCGTGGAGCGCAGCTTGTTCCGCCGCACCCTCACCAAGGACGAGTGGCAGCGCCTGGGGCCCCAGGACCGCGTGGCCTGGGCCCAGCACCTGACCGACATCCGCGAAGGCATCGGCCTGCCGGTGGTAATTGATAATTATGAATTATTAATTAATAATTCTGCGGAGCAGATCATCTATCACCCCGACGAGCTGCTGCGGGCCCTCGATGAAAAGCTTACGCTGCAGGACGCGGTGCGCCTGACCAACACCCAGGGCGAGCAGCAGGTGCTGGTGGAAGCCTTCGTGGCCGGCCGCGAGTTTTCGTGCATCGTGGTGGAAGACGTGGACGGCCGCCCCTTGGCCCTGCCGCCCACCGAGATTGTGAAGGGCGACGAGCTGTTTGACTACCGCTCGAAGTACCTGCCGGGCATGGCGCGCAAAATCACGCCCATCGACCTGCCCGAGGCCGATATTCAGCGCATCCGGGAGCAGTGCGAGCAGCTGTTCCGCACCTTCGGCTTCCAGGTGTACGCCCGCCTCGACGGCTTCTTTGTGCCTGCGGCGGTGACAGGTGACAGGGAACAGGTAACAGGTCAGCACGAAGACGTGTCACCTGTCACCTCATCACTTGTTACTCAGGCCCAGATTTTCCTGAACGACCCGAACACCACCTCGGGCATGCTGCCGGCCTCGTTCTTCTTCCACCAGGCCGCCGAAATCGGGCTGAACCCCTCGCAGTTCCTCACCTACCTGATTCGCACTTCCCTGAATGCCCGCCGCCGCGCTGGCCTGCAGCCCGTGAAGCTGGGCCGCCAGCTGAAACGGTTGGACGAAGCGGTGGCCGGGCGCCAGCACGAGCAGCAGCCCCGCACCAAGGTGGCCGTGATTATGGGCGGCTACTCCTCCGAGCGCCACATCTCGGTAGAAAGCGGCCGCAACATCTACGAGAAGCTTTCTTCCTCGGCCAAGTACCAGCCGGTGCCGGTATTCCTCTCGGGCTCGTCGGAAAACTACCGCCTGCACGTGCTGCCGGTGAACGTGATGCTGAAGGACAACGCCGACGACATCCGCGACAAAATCCAGCATTACGAGGCCGGCCACGCCCAGCACCCCATCCTGGCGCGCATCCGCCACGAAGCCCACCAGATTACCGGCACCTACGCCGCCGAGTCGGTAACCGTGCCCGAGGCGCTGACCTTCGAGCAGCTGGCCGAGCGCGTGGACGCGGTGTTTATTGCCCTGCACGGCCGCCCCGGCGAGGATGGCGCCCTGCAGCAGCAGCTCGAGCGCGTGGGTTTGCCCTACAACGGCTCGGGCGCCGAGTCGAGCAGCATCACCATCAACAAGTTCGAAACCAACAAGCGCCTGCGCGCCGCCGGCCTGCGCGTGGCCGAGCACCGCCTGGCGTCCCGCCTGGAGTGGGAAGCCAACGCCGAGCAGTTCTACCAGAGCCTGGAGGCGCAGTTCCCCTACCCCTTCATTGCCAAGCCGGCCGACGACGGCTGCTCGTCGGCCGTGAAGAAGCTGAAAAACCGCGCCGAGCTGGAGGCCTTCAGCCGCTTGATCTTCCGCGACCAGGAAGACCTCATGGAGGATGCGGCCCGCACGCTGAGTTTGGGCTTTAAGGAGGAGTTTCCCCGCAAGGAAGTGTTCCTGGTGGAAACGCTCATCAGCCGCGACGGCGCCCGGCACTTCCTGGAAATCACCGGCGGCCTGCTCACGCACCGGCGAGCCGATGGTGGTCGGGACATCGAAGTATTCGAGGCTTCCGAAGCCCTGGCCAGCGGCGAGGTGCTGAGTCTGGAAGAGAAGTTCCTGGCCGGCGAAGGCCAGAACATTACCCCGGCCCGCTACGCCCCGGACGCCCAGGAACGGCAGCGCATCTCCGACGAGGTGAAAAAGGAGCTGCAGCGCGTGGCCGAGGTGCTGGGCATCGAAGGCTACGCCCGCATCGACGCCTTTGTGCGGGTGCGCGAGGGCGGTGCCGTCGAGGTCATCATCATCGAGGTGAACTCTCTGCCCGGAATGACGCCCGCCACCTGTATCTTCCACCAGACCGCCCTGGCCGGCTACACCCCCTACGACTTCATTGACCGCATTCTGGAGTACGGCAAGGGCAGAAAAGAGGAGCTAGAAGCCAGAAGCTAGGAGCTAGTAGCTTTGCGTTTCTGCCCCAGCGTTGCCCCTCCCATTCTAGCTCCTGACTCCTAGTTTCTAGCTCCTTCCCATAAATGGCTTTTCTGAAATCCGATACCTGGCTCGACCTGCTCAAGCACCTGGTGGTGATTGGCGTGGTGTCGCTGCTGCTGCTGTTTGGCTTCTTCTTCGTGTACCTGCCTTTGACCACCAACCACGGCGAAACCATTCCGGTGCCGAAGGTGACGGGCATGCAGATGAGCGACCTGGAAGACTACCTCGACCAGCGCGACCTGGCGTACTTCGTGGACGACAGCAGCTACAACGCGGGCATTCGGCCCGGCACCGTGCTCACCCAGGACCCCAAGCCAGGCGAGAAGGTGAAGGAGGGCCGCAAGATCTACATCTCGGTGGCCATGAAAAATCCGCCGGTCATCAAGATGCCCAAGCTCACCGACGGCTCGGTGAAAAACGCCCAGATGATTCTGAAAAGCTACGACCTGGTGGTGGGCTCCATTACCCTGGTGCCCGACCTGGCCCAGAACGCGGTGCTCAAGCAGCTGGTCGGCGGCAAGGAAATAGCACCTGGTGCTCCTATTGCCAAGGGTACCCGCGTGGACCTGGTGGTGGGCGACGGGCAGGGCAACCAGGAATTCCCGGTACCCAGCATTGTGGGCATGCCCGCCGACGAGGCCACCACGCTGCTGGCCGGCCAGGGCCTGCAGGTGGGCGAAATCTTCTACCAGCCCGCCGAGGAAGGCCAGACCGATGGCTCGGTGGTGAAGCAGCGCCCCGAGGCCGTGCCCGGCGCCACCATCCGCACCGGCCAGCTGGTCGACCTGTGGGTGGCCGGCCAGGCGCCGGTGAAAGCCGTGGACTAGGCCTGTCTGGCCCCTGTGGTACTGAAAGCCGCCCGGTCTGCCCCGGGCGGCTTTGCTTTTTCCGGCGCCGGCCGCTGCCGATTTAGCCGGCCGCGGAAAATCTTTTGGCTGCCGGGCTCGTTTGGGCTACGTAACTTTCCGCCAATGACGTCTCGGCTACTGCTCTCCACGCTTCTGCTGCTCGGCTTCCTGACTTCGCTCCGCGCGCAGTCCCTCGATCCGGCCCCGCTGCATTCGGCTTCCGACCGGGCCCGGCCCACCAGCCCGGCCGCGGCGCGGCGCGCTACGGCGCTGGCCCTGCCCTTCTTCGACGATTTTGCCGGCCAGTCCGAAGGCAACCCCTCGGCCGACCGCTGGGAGCCCGTGGGCGGGGCGCTGATCAACAACCGCTTTGCCGTGAACCCGCCCTCGCGCGGCGTGGCCACCCTCGACGGCCTCGACGCCCAGGGCAACCCCTACGGCGCGGCTACCACCTTCGGCACCACCGACTCGCTGGTGTCGCAGCCGTTGGATTTGAGCGCCCTGCAGGTGGGCAGCCGCACCTTCCTGAGCTTTTTCTGGCAGACCGGCAACATCCTGGGGGCTCCCACCACTTTCAGCAGCCGCTTTCCGGTGTTCCTGGAGCTGGAGTTTCTCGACCGCACCGGCCAGTGGGTGCGGGTGTGGCGCACGCTCAGCCCGGGCCAGCGCACCGACTTTCGGCAGCGCTTCATTGCCGTCGACGACGTGCGCTACTTCCACGCCAACTTTCGCTTCCGCTTCCGCAGTTCGGGCCGCAAGGCTACCACCCAGGACTCGTGGAGCGTGGACTACGTGCTGCTCGACACCGGCCGCGACACCACCAACACCGCCTACCGCGACGTGACGCTCAGCCGGCCGCTGAACTCGCTGTTCAAGCGTTACGCCTCGTTGCCCGTGTGGCAGTACAACGCCGCGGCCAACCCCACGCTGGAGCTCAACGACAGCGTGCGCACCACCCTCAACAACCTCGACGCCGGCCCCGCCCCCACGCCCGTGGTGTGGCGCGGCACCACCCAAGTGTTGCCGACCGGTCCGGTGGCGCCCTTCTTCAGCGGCCTGGGCCCCATTGCGCCGCTCAGCTTCGGGCAACCCCTGGGCGAGTCGGCGCGCAGCACGCCGCTGCCGGTTACGGCCGACCCGAAGCGCGTGCGCTACCAGATTTTCCTGACCACCGACGGGCCGCCGCCGCCCGCCCGCACCCTACCCAACGACACGGTAACGCGGGTGGCCGAGCTAGCCGATTATTTCGCTTTCGACGACGGCACGCCCGAGGCGCAGGACGGCATTGCCGAGCCTACCGGGCCGCCCGCGTTCCGCGCCTATCGCCTCGTGCTTAACCGCGCCGACCAGATCAAGTCACTGCGCATTTACCTGACCCAGCCGCTGGTGCCCGGCTTCAGCCTCACGGCCGCGGTGTGGGACGAGCAGGGCGGCCAGCCCACGGCCCAGCCCAAGGCTACCAAAGCCTTCCAGATTCCGGCCACCATTCCGCCCGGCCAGTCCTGGCTCGACGTGCAGTTTGACCAGCCGGTGCCGGTGAGCGGGGTGTGCTACTTCGGCTACGGCCACAACACCACCTCCCAGTTCATCCGCTTCGGCCTCGATCTGAACTCTCAGGTGCCGCGGGGGCAGTTCTGGCGGCTCATCAGCGGGGTGTGGCAGCCCTTCAACCAAGTGCGGGGTGCCCCCATGATGCGCGCCGTGATGACCGGCCTGGTCACCTCGACCCGCCGCGCCGCCGCAGCCGATGCCCCGCAGGTGTTCCCCAACCCCAGCCCAGGCTTGGTGCAGGTGCAGGGCCGCTACCAGCAAGCTCGCGTGCTCGACGCCCTCGGCCGCCTAGTCTGGCAGCAGCCCGCCGCCCAGACCAACCAGGCCACGCTCGACCTGCAGCTTCTGCCTGCCGGCCTGTACCTGCTGCAGCTCAGCCTGCCCGATGGCGCGGTGAGCACCCACCGGCTGGTGCTGGAGAAATAACGCTTTAGGCGGCGCAGGTGGCGGCAATTCGCTTTCTTCGCCGACCGCCAGGATTTTCATTCGCTACACCCACCACGCTTTCCTTTTATGAACGACATCACCCCCTCCGAGCTCAAAGACCGTCAGCAGCAGCAGCAGGCCCCCATCATCATCGACGTGCGGGAGCCTTGGGAGTACGAAGAAACCCGCATCGAAGGCAGCCGCAACATTCCCTTGGGCGAACTGCCCACTAAGCTCGACGAGCTGGAAGACCTTAAGCACACCGAAGTGGTGGTGCACTGCAAGGGCGGCGGGCGCTCGGCCACCGCTAAGGCCCTGCTCCAGCAGCACGGCTTCAACAAGGTGCGCAACCTGCTCGGCGGCATTACGGCCTACAACGCCCAGTAAATCAACCCGGAATTTTACCGAACGGCAACGCCCGGCTTACTCAGGTCGGGCGTTGCCATTTTCGGCTGGACCGCTACGCCACGGCCAGCTGCCCGGTAGTGTTGTAGCGCAGCCGGCCCGTATCAACCAGCTCGCGCACCAGGGCGGTGAGGGCCTCGGCCTGGGCGGGAGCAAAACCGGCGAGCAACTCGCGCGGCGTGCGCGGTGAAATGCGCAGGGCCGCCAGCACCTGGGTCTGTAGATCGGCTACTGGCTCGGCCGGGCGCTGCCGGCGCTTCTCGGCCAGGCAATGGTCGCAGATGCGGCAGGGCGGACTGTCCAGCTCGCCGAAGTACTCCAGCAGCTGTTGCTGCCGACAGCGTGCCCCGTGGGCGTAGCGCACCACGGCCTCGGTTTTCTGCACGGCCCGCTCCCGGGCAGCTTCCAGCGCGGGCACGTTCAGCGGCAGGCGCTCGGCATCCTTGCGCGGGGTGGTGAACAGGGCCTGCGGCGACTCGTGCCGGGGTTGAAACTGCACGATGCCCGAGCGGTGCAGAAAGTCGAGGGTTTTGCGCACGTCGGTGGTGCTCCAGCGCAGGTGCTGGGCCAGGGCGCCCTCCGAAATGCTCTGAAATGCGCTGAATACCTCGCCCCCGTACAGCCGCAATATCGCTTTGATGAGCTGGTCGTGGCGCGGGTTGTCGACCTGAAAGCGGTACAGGTCGCGGGCGTCGATGGGAATGAAAACCTTGGCGGGATTGAACACGGCCTCGTTGAGCTGCACCAGCCCCTCGCGCTCCAGCGTGCGCATGGCGTTGTGCACGTCCAGGGGCTTGAGGCGGTAGGTCTGAGCAAATTGCTGCAGATCAAAATCGAAGGCCACCATTTCGCCGCCGCCCGTGGCCGTGCCCGAGTAGTTGGCCAGAGCCTGGTACACGCGCTTCACCACGTCGAGGGGCGGGTGGGCCTGCAGGGTGCGGCGGCGCATCTCGTCGGCGTCGTTGGGCGCCCACAGCAGCACGGCAAAGGCGTACTGCTCGTCGCGGCCCGCCCGGCCGGCTTCCTGGTAGTAGGCTTCCAGCGAGTCGGGCGCGTCGAGGTGCACCACGCAGCGCACATCGGGCTTGTCGATGCCCATGCCAAAGGCATTGGTGGCCACCACGATGCGGGTTTTGTTTTGCGTCCAGTCCTGCTGCACCCGGCTGCGCTGCTCGGGCGGCAGGCCGGCGTGGTAGGCGGCCGCGCTCAGCCCGTGCTGCTGCAGCCAGCCGGCGGCCTCCTCGGTCTGCTTGCGGGTGCGGGCGTACACCACGGCGGTTTTATCGGGCCCCACCCCGCGCAGCACTTCCAGCAGGCGGCGCAGCTTGTCTTCGGTAGCCTGTACCGAGTACGAGAGATTGGGCCGCAGAAAGCTCTGCTGAAACGTTTGGCCGGCGGGCCCGAAACGTAGCTTCTCGCGAATGTCGCGACGCACTTCCTCGGTGGCGGTGGCCGTGAGGGCCAGCACCGGCACGCCGGGCAGCAGCTCGCGCAGGGCACCCAGCTGCAGGTAGGGCGGGCGGAAGTCGTAGCCCCACTGCGAGAGGCAGTGCGCTTCGTCGACGGCAATGAGTTGCACCTTCATGCGCCCCACGCGGGCCCGGAACATATCGGTGAGCAGGCGCTCGGGGCTCACGTACAGAAACTTCACCGGCCCGTACACGCAGTTATCGAGCGTCTGGTCGATGTCGCGGTGGCTCATGCCCGCGTATACGGCCTCGGCCTTGATGCCGCGCTTGCGCAGGTTTTCCACCTGGTCCTTCATTAGCGCAATCAGCGGCGAGACGACCAGGCACAGCCCGTCGCGGCTGAGGGCCGGTACCTGAAAGCACACGCTTTTGCCGCCGCCAGTGGGCAGCAGAGCCAGCGCGTCGTGGCCGGCCAGCACGGCCCGGATGATGGCCTCCTGCCCCGGCCGGAACGCGCCGTGGCCCCAATGCTGGCGCAGTACGGAAAGAATGTCGTCGGTTGGGGCAGGCACGTTGGAATAGATTATCGGATTACGAAGTTAAGCACCAAATCGAAGCCTCGGCTTGTGCTTAAAGTACCGGCTGTTACTCATAGCCGAAGCCATTTATTCAGCGCTGGAGCCTGCGCCACGCTGCCGCCATTGTACTCGCTATGGTGCCTAACCCCGAAACCACGACGATACCCCACAAAACCCAATCCTCCGTGCGGTGAGGCCGCAATACCCAACGGCCGTGGTTTCCGACACCTATCACAACGAGGGTAAGCAAACACACGAAGAACAGCGCCGCCGCGGATTTCATAATAGTTACTCAACAGGGGAGCCTGCATCGAAGTACCAGAAAATTGCCTGATACGTGGAAGCAATGCTACTGATAAACAAAAAGCCCGGCTCCAAACGGAGCCGGGCTTTTGAAATCGAAGCGCGGGGCTTAGGCCGCAGCCTGGTCGCCTTCGCGGCCTTCGATGGTCTTTTTCAGGTTGGCAATGGCCGAGTTGGCGCGCTCCTGATCAAGCTTGTTAATATTGAGCAGCATCTTGGTTTTTTCCTGGCGCGTAATCACCGGGTGGTTCAGCAGGCGGATGATTTCTTCCTTCTGCGGCGCGGTGGCGTAAGCAGCGGCCGGGGCCAGCGGCTCGGCTACTACCGGCAGGGGCTGCTCGGCGGGCACGGCCTTCATGGGCGCGGCTTCGGGGGCCGGTGCAGGTGCGGCCTTCACCTCGGGCGTGTTGCCGCCGTACTCCATTTCCTCGGCCGGGGTGGGCTCATAGCCGGCGGCGCGGATAATCCAGGCCAGGATGTTGCGGTAAGCCTTGCCGATGGCGCGCGTTTGGGCCATGGAGGCAATGGCAAACTCCTGGTAGAATTTCTTGCCCTGCTCCTTGTTCGAGCAGATGGCAAAGCCGGCGCCCACGGTCTGCTGGCTGCGCAAATCAAACAGCGTCACCTTGGCCTGGTACTTGATTTCGGTTTCGGTGCTCATGTTGATGACGTGGTCGACGATGGGCACAATGCCCAGGCGCGAACCGGCGTACTGCCAGCCTTCCACGTTCACAAACTCCTTGCCCTGCACGGCGGTGGTGAGCTTGTTTTCCTTGATGAAGTTCGCCAGATCCTTAGCCAAGGACAGCGTCTCGTCCGAACGCGAGATGTCGTAGCTCTCGGCTTTCAGCTTGCGAATCGGTGCTTTGGTGTTGTCTTTCTGTGCCTCAGTCATGGCTTTGTTTTTTTGTCCCTGTAGTACGTTCTGTGTTACGTGAAGATAACGCGTCGACCACTTTAATGGTGCAAAAATGAGCCCGTTTTTTAGCAAATTTTACCGCTGAAAATCAATCCTTTATAAACAAATAACCAAAAGTTGAATACTAAACCGGTTAGCAGAACCGGATTTTAGTATTCGGCGGCGCGCCAAACTGCCGTTTCGGTTGCCGAACCGGGCTCTGGGCTATACGCAAAAAACGCCGCCGCGTCGAACTGACGCGGCGGCGTTTCGTTAGGACTCAGCTGCTCAGACGGCCTCGGGCTACTCGAGAATGTTGCCGTCCTTCATCACCACTTTGCGGTCGGCCATTTCGGCCAGCTGATCGTTGTGGGTCACGATGACGAAGGTTTGGCCCAGCTCCTTGCGCAGCAGAAAGAAAATCTGGTGCAAGTCCTGGGCGTTCTGCGAGTCGAGGTTGCCTGAGGGCTCGTCGGCGAAGATGATTTCCGGCGAGTTGATCAGGGCGCGGGCCACGGCCGTGCGCTGCTGCTCCCCACCCGACATTTCGCTGGGCTTGTGGTCGGCGCGGCGCTCGAGGTTGAGCATGCCCAGCAACTCGCGGGCCCGCACCCGGGTTTCCTTTTCCGAGCGCCCCGCCAGGTAGGCCGGCAAACACACGTTTTCCAGCGCCGTAAACTCGGGCAGCAGGTTGTGAAACTGAAAGATGAAGCCGATGTGCCGGTTGCGGAACCGGGCCATGTCGGCGCGCTTGAGCGAGGTAATGCTTTCCCCGTCGTAGAGCACCTCGCCCGCGTCGGGCGTGTCGAGGGTGCCCAGAATATGGAGCAGCGTGCTTTTGCCCGCGCCCGAGGAGCCGACGATGGACACGATTTCGGATTTCTCGATGGTCAGGTCGATGCCCTTGAGCACTTCCAGCGAACCGTAGCGTTTGCGGATGTTAACGGCTTGCAGCAAACTGACTGAGCGTTTTAGAATACAGAAAAAGAAAGCGGGCAAAGCTAAGCAGAAAGCACCGATGCCGCTGGCGGCTTACCTTGGCTTTATGCACAGCTCGCGGCTTATACGGAAGCTGGGCGCCGGCGGCCTACTGCTGGCCCTGCTGCCCTGGTGGGGCAGCCGCTGCGCGGCGCCCCCCAACCAGCTCCCGGCCGGGTCATTCCCGCCAGCCGGGCGCCTGCGCGGGGTGAGCTGGGTGGCCGGCGACTCGGTTACCGCTGCCGACTTGGCCGCCTTGCGCCGCCAGCACGTGACCTGGCTGGCCCAGACGCCCTTTGGCTGGCAGGCCGACTCGGCCGCACCCGTGGTGCAGCTGCGCACCGACCGCGGGCGGGTATACTGGGGCGAAACCGACAGCGGCTTGGTGCACACCGCCCGGCTGGCGCGCCGCCAAGGCATCCGCACCCTGCTCAAGCCCCACGTGTGGCTGCAGGCCCGCGGGCAGTGGCCCGGGCAGATTCGCATGCGCAGCGAGGCCGACTGGCAGGCTTGGTTTGCCAGCTACTCGGCCTTTATCCTGCACTACGCCCGGCTCGCCGAGGCCCACGGTATGGAGGCGCTGTGCATCGGCACCGAGCTCAGGCACGCCGCCGTGGACCACGAAGCGCAGTGGCGGCAACTCATTAAGCAAGTGCGGCAGGTGTACCGCGGCCGGCTCACCTACGCCGCCAACTGGCACGAGGAATACTCCCGCATCGGCTTCTGGGACGCGCTCGACTTCATTGGGGTGCAGGCCTACTTCCCGCTCAGCTCCCTGCCCCGGCCCGATACCGCCGCGCTGCGCCGGGCCTGGCAGCCCCACCTGCGCGAGTTGGCCCGGGTGCAGCGGCGCTTCGGGCGGCCGGTGCTGTTCACCGAAGTCGGCTACCGCGCCACGCCCACCGCGGCCGCCGCGCCCTGGCAGTGGCCCGACCCGCGCCAGCCCCAGCCCTTCGACCCGGCCACTCAGGCAGCCTGCTACGAGGCCTTGTTTCGGGCCTGCTGGCGGCAGCCCTGGCTGGCGGGCGTGTTCGTGTGGAAGTGGTACCCGGGGCTGCCGCCCGACGGCCCGGCGCGCCTCCGCGCCGACTTCACGCCCCAGCACCTGCCGGCCGAAGCGGTCATGCGACGCTGGTACGCCCGCTAGCAGGGCAGAGCGGGTTTTGTTTCCAGCTTAGCCTCAATCGTTTGCGGCGGCGGTTTCCGCGCTGCCCGCATTTTACCTACTTTCGCGGGCAGATTTCCGGAACCCGAAACCCACCTCCAGTCCCCAGTATGAACATTCACGAATATCAGGGCAAAGACATTCTGAAGCGCTACGGCGTGCGCGTGCAGGAAGGCATCGTGGCCGAAACGGCCGACGAAGCCGTAGAAGCCGCCAAGAAGCTGACCGCCGACACCGGCACCAGCTGGCACGTGATCAAGGCGCAGATTCACGCCGGCGGCCGCGGCAAGGGGGGTGGGGTGAAACTCGCCAAAAACCTCGAGCAGGTAAAAGACCTGGCCGGCCAGATCATCGGCATGCAGCTGGTAACCAAGCAAACCGGCGCCGAAGGCCGCAAGGTGCACAAGGTGCTGGTAGCCCAGGACGTGTACTACCCCGGCGACTCGGAGCCCAAGGAATACTACATGAGCGTGCTGCTGGACCGCGGCACCGGCAAAAACGTCATCATCTACACCACCGAGGGTGGCATGGACATCGAGGAGGTAGCCGAGGCGCACCCCGAGAAAATCCACCGCGAGCATATCGACCCGCGCGTGGGCCTGCGCCCCTTCCAGGCCGCCAAGATTGCCTACAACCTCGGCCTGAGCGGCGAGGCCCAGAAGGAAATGGTGAAGTTCGTGACGGCCCTCTACAAGGCCTACGACGACACCGACTCGTCAATGTTCGAAATCAACCCCGTGTTGAAAACCTCGGACAACAAGATTCTGGCCGTGGACGCCAAGGTAACCCTCGACGAAAACGCCCTGTACCGCCACAAGGACTTCGTGGCCCTGCGCGACACCAACGAGGAAGATCCCCTGGAAGTAGAAGCCTCTGCCTCGAACCTGAACTACGTGAAGCTCGATGGCAACGTGGGCTGCATGGTAAACGGCGCCGGTCTGGCCATGGCCACCATGGACATCATCAAGCTCTCGGGCGGTGAGCCGGCCAACTTCCTCGACGTGGGCGGCGGAGCCAATGCCCAGACCGTGGAAGCCGGTTTCCGCATCATTCTGAAGGACCCGAACGTGAAGGCCATCCTGATCAACATCTTCGGCGGCATCGTGCGTTGCGACCGGGTAGCCAACGGCGTGGTGGAAGCCTACAAGAACATCGGTGACATCCGCGTGCCTATTATCGTGCGCCTGCAGGGCACCAACGCCGAAGAAGGCGCCCGCATCATCGACGAGTCGGGCCTGAAGGTGTACTCGGCCGTGCTGCTGAAGGACGCGGCCCAGAAAGTAAAGGAAGTGCTGGCCATGACCGAAGGTCAGGCGTAAGCTTCAGTACCCGGGCTGCTTGCAGCCCAGCAGAAACCCCGCCGGCTTACCGGCGGGGTTTTTTCATGCACAAATCCCGGGACAAATTCAATCACACATATTATTATTCATATCTGCTATTGTTCTGATTATATTTGCTGCTGGCAAAAAAACTTCGGCTGCCCAAAAACGGCTGCTGCGGTTCTCTGGCCGCGAATTGCCCAACTGCGCCCTTTTCCACCTCAACCCCGCTATCCTTTTACCCGTTTGTGACTCCGCCAACGGTGTAATTCTCTTTCTGATGCATAAAACGCTTACCCTCATTCTTGTCGCCGTGACCTGCTGGCTGGGTCTCGGTGCGCAGGCCCAGCCGGCCCCGCAGCCGGGCCAGCCCCTGCCCTACGCCGCCACGGCCGACGCGGCCACGTTCAGCTTCCAGTTTGGCCGGCCCGACGACCTGTACCTGGAAACCATGCGCGACCGGTACGGCCTGGGCACTCTGGTAGCCGATAAAACGACCGACCTGGCCAAGGCCCAGGCGGTGTGTGCCTGGGTGCACAACCGCCTCGACCACAACGGCCACATTCCTACCAAGAAAACCGACCCCATGGGCATTCTGCAGGATGCCCAGCTCGAGCAGCAGGTGCAGTGCGTGGGCTTCGGCATTGTGCTGGCCGCGGCCCTGCAGTCAGTAGGCATACCGGCCCGGCCGCTGTACCTGAAAATGGCTGACTCGGAAACCCGGGGCTCGGCCGCGGGCCACGCCGCCACCGAAGCCTGGCTGAAGGAGCAGCAGAAGTGGGTGCTGGTCGACGCGCAGTGGGACGTGATTCCGCTGCTGAACGGCACGCCGCTGAATGCCGTGGAACTGCAGCAGGCCCTGGCCACCGAGGCGCCCGGCCTGCGCGGCCTCACCTCCACCGACGCCAAGTGGAAGTTCTACTTCAAGTGGCTGCGCGACTACCTCTACTACCTCGACACCCCACTCGACAACCGCTTCGGCACCAAGACCTCGACGGCCGGGCTGATGCTGGTGCCGGTGGGTGCCAAGAAGCCGGTGGTGTTTCAGCGCACCACCCGCCTGCACAACCTGCGCTACACCCACTCGCCGGCCACCTTCTACGCCGACCCCTACGAAACCTACCAGGCGCAGGAGCCGCCGGCCCCGGCCAACTAGTGGCGGCTCCGACGGCTCCCGACTGGTAAAGACCGGCGCCTGGCTCAACGCTAGGCGCCGGTTTTGTTTTCAGGCCCGGCGGCGTTCGGCTGGTCGGCGGTTAGTTGGGCGGGCTGGCCCTCCACCAGCAGTTGCACCTCGATGTTGCCGCGCGTGCCAATGGAATACGGGCAGATGCGGTGGGCTTCCTGCACCAGCTGGTCGGCGGCCTCGGTGCCGGGCAGGTGTACGTCCAGCGTTACGGCCAGGCCGTAGGCATCGTCGCTTTGGGTGAGCGACACGCTGCACTGCACCGTCGAGGCCGGATCCAGGCGCTGCCCGTTGCGCTGGGCCACCACAATGAGGGCCTGCTGAAAGCAGGAAGCGTAGCCGGCGGCGAACAGCTGCTCGGGGTTGGTGGCGCCTTGCTTGCCGCCCAGGCCCTGCGGCACCGACATATTCAGGTCGATAACGCCGTCGGAAGAGCGAATGCGGCCGCTGCGGCCGCCGGTGGCCGTAGCTTCGGCCGTGTACAGGGTTTTCATGTGGGTAGGTGTTTTGGGGTTGCGTGGAAAGTGCTAGGCTAAACCGGCTTGGCCCGGTTTAGGTTACCGCGGCGCCCGCCGCTCACAATGCCAGCTTAATTTTTCCATCCCGGCCGCTGAGCCCTAGCCAGTTAAGATTTGCCATCATCAGCGGCTTGCCTGACAACACGCGTAAAACGCCGGGGCTGTTGCCGGCCCCGCATTTTCTCGCTACTTTTGCCGCCCACTACCGGCCACGTAGTACAACGGATAGTATAGGAGTCTCCGAAGCTCTTGATCCAGGTTCGATTCCTGGCGTGGCCACCATCCTTGTCAACAAAAAGCCCGCGCACCGTCCGTTGCGCGGGCTTTTTGTTGTTTGCCCCGGGCAAGTGGCCGGGCGGCGGGCGGCCGGGTTGGGCCTGGGGCAATCCGGCAGGGGGAGCAGCCTCGTAAGGCTTGGCAGACAGTTGCATTCTCACCTTCAACCCACAACCTGTATGTTCAAGCACCTTTGCACCGCCGCCGCCCTGGGCCTGCTGCTCACCGCCGGCACCACCTTCTCGGCTTCGGCCCAGGACAAGGTTAAGACCAAGGCCGACGGCACCACCAAAATGAAGGGCAAGGACAAAGCCATGGCCAACGGCCAGGGCAACAGCAACGCCAGCATGGGCGCCGCATCCGGGGTGATGGTGGGCGGAGCCATGATGACGCCCGACAAGGACATCGTGGCCAACGCCCTGGGCTCCCAGGACCACACCACGCTGGTAGCCGCCGTGAAGGCTGCCGACCTGGTGGCTACCCTGCAGGGCCCGGGTCCGTTCACCGTGTTTGCGCCCACCAACGGCGCCTTCGGCAAGCTGCCCGCCGGCACGGTGGAAACCCTGGTGAAACCCGAAAACAAAGCCCTGCTCACCGGCATTCTCACCTACCACGTGGTGCCCGGCCGCCTCACGGCCATGCAGCTGAAGGACGGCCAGACCCTGACCACGGTGAAGGGTGAAACCCTGACGGTGGTGAAGAAAGGCAACGGCGTGATGCTGCGCGACGCCAAGGGTGGTATGGCCACGGTTACCATTCCCAACGTGATTTCCAGCAACGGCGTCACCCACGTAATCGACACGGTGCTGATGCCGGCCCGCTAGCCCAGCCGCGTTTGGCAAGGCCGCGCGCCGCTCTGGTTTCTAATCGGGGCGGCGCGTTGCGTTGGTGGCCGCGGGCAGCTGAGTTGAAAAAAATACCGGAAATCAGAAATGAAATATCCCCCGGCACGGGCGGCGCGTATACAGGCCGGCACTTCGCCCTACTCACTTCTAAACTTCCCGACCATGATTAAGCACGTGTTTTCTTCTCTGGCCCTGGCCCTGGCTTTGTGTAGCGCTGCTTCGGTAGCCGAAGCCCAGACCACCAAAACGAAATCGGACGCCGAGAAAACCAAGACCAAGGACGCCGACGGCACCACATCCAAGGTGAAAAACGACGACAACGGCAACGTGAAAATGAAGGGCAAAACCGCCGAGGGCGACAAGATGAAGTCGAAGGTGATGCCCTCGACCGAGATGCAAAGCTCGGGCGGCAGCACCTCGGGCTCGATGCCGGCCTCGGGCAGCATGAGCGGCTCGGGCGTCACCAGCGGCAGCTCCACCACCGGCACCGACTCGTCGGGCACCATGAATAACGCGGGCACCGGCACCATGAGCACCGGCACCGACATGAACTCGTCGGGCACCATGAACAACGCGGGCACGACGCCGGCCACCGGCACCATGAGCGGCTCGACCCCGACGGACGCCACCGTGACGCCCGCCCCGGCCCCGGCCGACGACATGCGCGTAGGTCGCCGCATGAAGCCCGACAAGGCCGAGAAAGTCAAAATGAAAAAAGAGCGCAACAAGATGTAAGTCCGGTTTCCCCAGAAACCTGCCTTTCAGACGCTTGACGGCGGCCCACAGCGAATCGACGCTGCGGGCCGCCGTTATTTTTTGGCTTTTGGGCGGGCTAACCCAATGATTTTTTGGACCTTTGACGCTGCTTTTTCCATACCTCTCCGCACACCCTATGAAATACTTTTTCGCTGCATTGCTCACGGCTGCTCTGGGCCTGGAGCTGGCATCGGCCCAGACCTTCCCGGCTGTACCCGCGGCGCCCCCCGCTACTCTGCAGGGGCAAAACCTGCGTACCTGGCTGCAGCAAAACTGGTACGACGGCAAGCGCACGGTGCTCAGCTACTCGGCAGCCCGGGCCAAGATGTACAACTACGTCGACAACTTCAACAACACCGTCACCTGCGTGTACTCGGGTCACCAGGTGCCCCGCCCGCTGAACTTCAACAGCACCAGCACCAGCATCACCAACATCAACTGCGAGCACAGCATTCCGCAGTCGTGGTTCGACGAGGCGGTGCGCATGCAGGCTGACATTCACCACCTGTTTCCTACCGTGGTGCAGTGGAACTCGGACCGCGGCTCGGACCCCTTCGCGGAAATTCCCGACAACCAGACCACCAAGTGGATTTGGGGCCTGAGCAGCCAGAGCAGCATTCCCGCGAGCAACATTGCCGAGTACAGCGAGGACACCAACAACCAGTTTGAGCCCCGCGAAGACCACAAGGGCAACCTGGCCCGCGCCGCGTTTTACTTCTACACCGTGCACGCCGGCCAGAACTTCGACGCCGGCAAGGGCCAGCTCTCGGCCCTGGCCGACCCGGCTACCCTCTACCAGTGGCACCTGGCCGACCCGGTCGACGCCCGTGAGCTGGAGCGCAACCGCCGCGTAGCCGCCAGCCAGGGCAACTACAACCCCTACATCATCGACCCCTCCCTGGTGGCCCGCGCCTGGGGCTTCCAGCCGGCCGGCCCGGCCGTTACTTTCACCGCCGCCACCGGCACCATCCCCGAAGGCAACGCCGGCACCAGCACCTACACCTTCACCATCGACGTGACCCCGGCCCCCACGGCCGCGGGCTCGGTGCAGGTAGCCCTCGACGCGGCCAGCACCACCGCTACTCCCGGCACCGACTTCAGCTTCTCGACCCAGACGGTAACCTTCGCCGCCGGCCAGACCCAGCAGACGGTAACGCTGACCGTGAACGGCGACACCCAGCCCGAATCGGATGAGCTGGTGCGCCTGACTTTGCAGAACCCCACCGGCGGCCTCGTGGTAGGCTCGCCCGCCGCCCACGAGCTGACCATCACCAACGACGACGGCGCGGCCCCCACCCTGCGCTTTGCCGCCGCTACCGGCACGGCCCCGGAGGGCAACACCGGCACCAGCACCTACACCATCGACGTGACGCTGACCGGCTCGGCCCCCGCCGCGGCCTTCACCGTACCGGTATCGGTAGTAGCCGCCGGCACCACCGCCAGCGCCTCCGACTTCACCCTGACCACGACCTCGCTGAGCTTTGCCGCCGCTCCGGCCCCGCAAACCCAGACCGTGACGGTAACCGTGGCCGGCGACGTGCTGGCCGAAGGTAACGAGCTGGTAGTGCTGCGCCTGGGCACGCCCAGCGACGCGGCCATCCTGGTGGGTACGCCCGCCGAGCACACCCTCACCATTGCCGACGACGACCTGCCGCCCGCCGGCACGAGCTGCACCCGCCCTTTCTTCTCGCAGTACATCGAGGGCGCCGTGGGCAACACCAAGGCCCTGGAAATCTACAACCCGGCGGCCTTCCCCTTCAACCTCGACGGCCTGCGCGTGCTGACCTTCACCAACGGCGGCACCACCGCCATGTACACCCTGAACCTGACCGGCACCATCGCGCCCGGCGAAACCTACGTCATTGCCAACGCCCAGTCGGAGCAGGGCGTGATTGACGAGTCGGACATCACCTCGGACGTGACCTTCTTCAACGGCAACGACGCCATTGCCCTGTTCATGGGCGCCGACACGCTCGACGTGATTGGCCGCATCGGCCAGGACCCGGGCGCCAGCTGGACGCTGCCCGGCGGCGGCTCCACCGTCAACAACACCCTGGTGCGCCGCCCCAACGTGGGCCGCGGTGAGGCCCGCTGGTCGGTAGCCGCCGCCGGCTGGGAAGCCATCGGCGTGGGCAACTACAGCGGCATGGGCAGCCACACTTCCACCGCCTGCGTGGTAACCAGCACCCGCCCCGTGCAAACCCTGCGCAACGGCGTGAGCGTGTTCCCGAACCCGGCCAGCGGTCAGGTACAGGTGCAAGTGCCCGGTCTCAGCAGCCGCACTGCCACGCGCATCGTGCTGCTCGATGCCCTGGGCCGCCCGGCCCGCGAGCTGACGCAAACCCTGGGTGCGGCCGACGTGGCCACCCTGGAACTGCGCGGCCTGAGCGCCGGCCTCTACCACGTGGTAGTGGAAGCCGGTGCGGTACGCTACACCAGCCGCGTGGTGGTGCAGCCCTAAGCCTACTTGCCTTCAAATTCCCGAACGGGCCCCGCTGCAGCGCTGCAGCGGGGCCCGTTTGCGTTGCGCGGGCCGCTGAACAGCGCGGCCGGCTGACTCAGGAACGGACAATCTGGCCCCGGCCACGAAGCAGAGCGGCAGCAGCTTGCCCCGTGTCGTTCGCAATCAAGGCAACTATACACAGGAATATTACAATCTGACTGCCCTGTTTTTTATATTTGCCGGACTGGGCGGACAGTTGGCAGCTCGGGGCCGCCGTAGCAAGCGAGCGGCCAAACCAGCACGCTCCAAATTGGTTTACCTGCTCACCTATGAAACACTTCTTCTCGTTACTCCGACTGCGCGCTTCGGGGCTGGCTGGCGTGCTGCTCGCGCTGTTGCTGCTGAGCGGCCCGGCGGCCCGCGCCCAGCAACAACGCCAAGTGGTTTTCCAGGCGTTCTGGTGGAACTACTGGAACTCCAACTACCCCTTCGGCTGGGCCAACTACGTGGCCGACCTGGCTCCGCGCCTCAAGGCCCTGGGCATTCAGGCCGTGTGGGTGCCGCCCTCCATCAAGAACGATGCGCCCAACAACGGCTACGCGCCCTTCGACCACTACGACCTCGGCGACAAGTTTCAGCGCGACAACAGCACCGCTCCGCACCCGGCCAGCACCCGCCTGGGCACCAAGGACGAACTGCTGCGCATGGTGGCCGTGCTGCACGCCAACGGCATCGACGTGATTCAGGACGTGGTGCCCAACCACATCATCGGCGCCGGCTCCAACTCCGGGGCCGGCGGCCAGGACCCCGCCGCCTGGGAAAACCGCTACAAAAACTTCCGCTACGTGAGCTACGCCACGCCGGCCACCGACCAGAGCGAGGCCGACTACTTTGCCCGCGCCGGCCGCTGGCCCAAAAACTGGCAGAACTTTCACCCCAACAACGACCACAACTGCAACTCGGGCGACTGGTGCCAGGAAATGTTCGGGCCCGACGTGTGCTACTACGGCGGCGCCTTCGGCCAGAGCTCCAACGTGAGCGGCTTCAACCCGCCCCAGAGCAGCAACTACATGCGTAACGAAACGCGCAGCTGGCTGATCTGGTACAAAAAGCAGCAGGGCTTCGACGGCGTGCGCCTCGATGCGGTGAAGCACTACCCGGCCTGGGCCACCGAGGACTTCCTCTACAACCTGCAGCACAATGCGGGCTGGGCCTCGGGTTCCGACAACATGTTTGCCGTGGGCGAGTTCGTGGGCGGCAAAAGCGAGCTGGACCGCTTCTGCAACGACCCCAACCCCAGCGTGGGCGTGCAGAACCGCTCGGGCACTTTCGACTTCGGCCTGCGCGGCTTCCAGACCGATGGCTTCCGCGGAGTGGTGGCCGAGGGCGGCGGCTATAACCTGGGCAGCCTCTACGACGAGCAGCAAAGCAACCGCCTGCGCACCGTGCCCTTCGTCAACAACCACGACACCTTCCGCCCCATCGTCGACGCCAGCGGCAACTACAGCCGCCCGCTGGGCGACGACGCGGGCTGGAACCTGGGCGACCAGCTGGGCAAGCACATCGACCCGCGCGACCCGCGCCTGAGCGCCTGCTACGCCGTGGCCCTGGCCGTGGACGGCGCTCCGCAGATTTTCTTCGAGGATTTGTTTGACATCGGCACCACCGGCAAGCGCTTTTCGCACCTGCCCGGCAACGCCGCCGACCTGCCCGTGCGCCCCGACCTGGAAAACCTGCTCTGGTGCCGCCAGAACCTGCGCTTTATGGAGGGCGCCTACCAGGAGCGGTGGCGCGCCGCCGATCTGTTCATCATCGAGCGCGCCGGCAAAGCCCTGGTGGGCGTCAACGACAGCTGGGACGCGTGGCAGACCGTGCAGGTGCAAACCAGCTTCCCCGCCGGCACCCAGCTGCAGGACTACTCGGGCGCCAGCAGCCTTAACGACCTGCGCGTGGTGGACGGCAGCGGCAAAGCGTACATCAGCGTGCCACCCTGCAACGGCACCGCCCTGCAGGGCCGCCGCGGCTACGCCGTGTGGGCGCCGACGGGTATCGGAACCAATTTCAGCTCGGCGGCCCGCAGCACCACCCAGGAGTGGGAAATGGCCGACGACCTGGGCGACTCGCACTGCCAGAGCCTGGGCCAGGGCGGGCGCCTGCCCGACAACTCCACCAACCAGCGCGTAGTGGGCAAAATCTTCGTGGAAGCCGGCAAAACGGTGACCTACGAGCTGTTCCCCACCGACAACTCCCGCTCCCTGGCTTTGGCCCTCTACGATTTGCGCGGCAACCGCCTCGACCAGGTAACGGGCCCGGGCAACCTGTTCGACACCTATACGCCCACCACTACCGGCTGGCTCACCCTCAAGGCGCGCAACACCGCCGCCACTTACCCTGGCCAGCGCTGCTTTGTGAAGGTGAGCTACACGGCCCCGGCCAGTGCCAACACCCTGGCCGCGCCGCCGGCCGCCAACCAAGTCGCCATCTGGACCGGCAACGCCAACTCGGCCGATGCCGCCAACTGCCGCAACTGGGAAAGCGGCCTGCTGCCCACCGCCGGCCTCGACGTGCTGGTACCGGCCGGCAGCATGTTTATGCCCGCGCTGGGCAGCGGCACCGTGCTGGCCCGCAACTTCGTGATAGAGGCCGGGGCCACCCTCAACCTGGCCGCTGGCAGCACCCTGCGCCTGAGCGGCAACCTCGTCAACCAGGGCAGCCTCGCGGGCACGGGCACCGTGGAGCTGGCCGGCAGCACCCCGCAAACCCTCGCCGGGGCGGCCACCACCTTCGCCAACCTGCGCGTTGCCAACCCCGCCGACGTGACGCTGCTGACCCCCGTCACGGTTACCGGCAACCTGCACCTGAGCACCGGTCGCCTCGTACTGGGCGGCCAGAACCTGACCCTGGACGCCGCGGCCACCCTCACCGGCGCCGACGCCAGCCGCTACCTCGTAACCATGGACCAGCCCGGCGGCGGATTCCTGCGGCGGCCCGTCCCCGGCGGTGGCCCGGCCGTGAGCTTTCCGGTGGGCACGGCCGCCAGCTACACCCCGCTGCTCATTGGCAACTCCGGCAGCAGTGCCGATTTCCGAGTGCGCGCCTTTAGTGGGGTGTTGGAAAACGGCACTAGCGGCGCCCCCTTCAGTCGCCAGCACCAGTTCGTGAACCGCACCTGGGAGGTGCAGGCGGCCCCCGGCGCCGTAGCCGACCTCACCTTCCAGTGGAATGGCGCCGACGAAAATGTCGACTTCAAGCCCGGCTCCGCTACGGCTTTCCGCCACGGCGGCGGGGTCGGCGACACCTGGCAGCCCCTGGGCAGCGGCGCGGCTAGCGGCAGCGGCCCGTTCACTTTTGCGGCCGCCGGCGTGAGCAGCTTCGGCCTGCTGGCCGTGGGCAACCCCAGCGTGCCGCTGCCGGTGAAGCTGACTGCCTTCGCCGCCGAGCGCCGCGGGGCTGCGGTGGAGCTGCGCTGGTCGACGGCAGCCGAAAAAGGCAACGCCCGCTTCGAGGTGCTTAAGTCGGCAACCGGCCGGGACTTCGGCCTGATCGGGCAGGTACCGGGCCGCGGCACCACGACCGGGCACCAGCAGTACCGGTTCGCCGACGCCGACGCGCCGACCGCAGCCTACTACCGCCTCCGCCAGGTTGATTTTGACGGCCGGTTCAGCCTGAGCCAGCCGCTGTTTGTGGCCGCCGAGGCTGCAACGGCCGGCCCCGGGGTGTTTCCCAATCCCAGCAGCGTCGCGGTTAGGCTCACGGGCCTGCCGGCCGAGGCCCGGGTAGCTCTTCAGCTGCGCTCGGCGCACGGCCGTAGCCTGCTGCGCACCCTGCCGGCGCCGGTGGAAACTGCCAACGAGCAGCTGAGCGCGGCCCTGCGCCAGCTGGCCCCGGGCGTGTATCTGCTCACGGTAGAAGCCGCCGGCCGGCCGCACATTCTCAAGCTCATCAAGCAGTAGCCCGTTCGGCAGCCCAAGCCCTTACGCCAGCTGGTCGAGCAGGTCGGCGTACTCGGCGCGGTTACGGTCTACGTACGCCTGCATGAAGCGGCAGCTGGTACGCACGCGCAGCTTTTCCTGCCGGGCCCAGGCCAGGGCCGCCTGGGCCAGCTGCTCGGCCAAGCCCTGCCCGCGCAGGCTCTCGTCGACGTAGGTGTGCTGGAAATCCACGACCCCATCGGCGGGCCGGGCGTAGGTTAGTTCGGCGTCCTGGCCAATGACACTGAACATCTGTTCTTCGGAGTCGTGGTTGATGCGTACTTCGCTCATAGTAAGAAGTCTGGTAAAAAAGCCGGACATTAAACCAGGCCGCCGGCGCCGGGGCCAGGCGGCTCAGGTCAATCGTTTTGCCCGGACTTACGTAGAAATCGTTTCCGGCGCTGCCGTACCCCTTTCCGCTCTTCCGTTCTCCTACCCTTTCCCCCATGAAACCGAACCCTAATTCCGCCCCCACGGCCGCGCCGCCCCTGCTGCCCGATCCCAGCGCCCCCTTCACGGTAAATGCGCTGGCCCCCGGCAAACTCGAAGAAATGGAGCCCCGCCCCCCGGTGCCTTCGCCCCGCTTCGTGTACTGGGACAGCATCGACCCGGCCAGCCACAGCCCCTACCCCCTCGATTAATCTTTCCGTTTTTCCGACTTTTCCGCTCCCCATGGCTAAGCAACCCGAATCCAACCCCAATCAATCGGCCGACCAGCAGCCCCCGCTGAGCGAGGCGCAGCGCAAGCACCGGGAAGAACTCTACGACTACCCCCGCGACGAGGAAGGTACCCTGGACACCTCGGCCATGCTCGATGCCGCCTCGTCGGGCATTCCCGATCAGCCCACCGCCGGCCCCGACCGCGACAACTCGGCCATGACCGACGACGGCTACGGCGTGGGTGGCGCCCGGCAGGAAGAAATCGACGGCCTGCGTCAATAGCCGGGATTTCCCCGCTCTGCAACCGCCCCGCTACCCCCGTAGCGGGGCGGTTTGCAGTTCAGGGGCTCCCCAAGTCCACTGCTTCCAACGCCCGGCAGAAAACCACCGCTGTGGTCACAAAAACGTAACGTCGCGCAGGCCCGGGTTTGCCGCCCGCGGCGTAAACTTGCCTTTCACCCGGCCTCGGCCCTCTTTCTCTGCTTTCATGCTCACGCTTCTTGTCCTGACCGATTTCTCGCCCGCGGCCGACCAGGCGCTGCGCTACGCGGCGGCGCTGGCCGCACCGGCCCAGGCCCGCCTGCTGCTGCTGCACGTGCGTCCCTCGCTACTGAGTGCCCGCGCTTTCACCAGCGCGGCCGCCGAGCTGAGCGAATCCCAGGCCACCGACCTGCTGCGCCAGCGCAGCGAGGCCCTCGACGCGGCCCTGCGCCCGGACTACGAGCTGGTCAGCGGCGACGTGCCGGCCGAGCTGAGCGCAGCGGCGCGGCGCCACCACGCCACCCTGGTGCTGGTGGGCCGCCCCGACCTGGCCGAAATTCCCGCCGAGTTGGCCCACACCACCGCCCTCGACGTGCTGGAGCAGCTGCCCTGCCCGCTGCTGGTGGTGCCGCAGGGCCCAGCCGCCGGGCCGCCCCGGCAGGCGCTGCTGGCCGTTGACGGGCAGCCGCTGCCCTCCTACGCGGGCATGAGCCAGCTGGCGCCGCTGCTCAACCGGGCCGCGTTGCAGCTGGTGGTGGTGGGCGCCACCGACGAGCAGGCCGCCGCGGCCCTCGCACACGCCCAGGCCGCAGGGCTGACGACCGGCTTCGGCGCGAGCCAGGCCAGGGGCGTCGCCCACGACGACCCCGCTACGGGTATTGTAGAAGCCGCTGCCGGCGCCGACCTGCTGGTGCTGCCGGCCCGGCAACGCAGCTTCCTGGGCCGCCTGTTTCACCAGAGCGTAACGGCCCGGGTACTAAGTGAGGCCGCTGTCCCCGTGCTGATTGTGCCCGAGCGAAGCGAATAATTTCGGTTCTTTGCGTGCTTAATCTGCCCGATTGGTACGCATGCGTTTCTCTACCTCCCTGTTCCTGTGGCTGTGGCTTGCGCCGGCCAGCCTGTATGCCCAGTCCGGGTCGCCCGCTCCGGCCGCTCCCGACACCACCCGCAAATACGAAACCCCGGCTGAGGCACCGGCTGAGAAGAAGCCCTGGTACCGGGGCAAGCTGGTGAAGGCCACCGCCGTACCGGCGCTGCTCATCGGCTACGGCATCAGCACCATCAACGACCGGGGCTTCTACAGCAGCTTCGACGCCCGGCGCGACATTCAGCGGCACTTCCCCAACTTCCGCACCCGCATCGACGATGCCCTGATTCTGGCGCCCTACGCCGAGCTGGGTTTGGTGGCGCTGGCCGGCGTGGAAACCCGCAACGACCGGCTCAACACCCTGCTGGTCATTGCCAAGTCGGAGCTGATTTTTGGTTTGACCACCGTGGTGCTCAAGAACACCACCAAGGTGCTGCGCCCCGACGGCACCACGCGCAACTCCTTTCCCTCGGGCCACACGGCGCAGGCCTTTTTGGCGGCCAGCATCGTGCACACCGAATTCCGCGACCAAAGCCAGTGGTACGGCGTGGGCGCCTACACCATTGCCACCAGCGTGGCGGCCCTGCGCATGCTCAACGACCGGCACTGGCAGAGCGACGTGGTGGCCGGCGCCGGTGTGGGCATTTTGTCGGCGCACCTGGGCTACCTCTCGCACCGCAACCGCTGGGGCCGCAAGCCCCGCATGGTGGGCTGGCACGCCACGCCGCTGCTGCTGCCCGGCGGTGGCACCGGCCTCAGCGTGACCTGGCGGCCCACTGCCGTGCGGCCGCCGCGCCCCTAGGCGCAAGGCGGCCTTCGGGTGCTTGCTACCCTGATCGGGGCTTCGTGGCGGCGCTGCGAAGCCCCGCTTTTGTGTGGGCGAGCCGGCGGCTGAGCTGGCCCTGCCTCATCAGGCGGTGAGGAAGTGGAATTGGGCCCCGCTGTAACCTGGGGCGGCGGCAGGCGTTAGCGTAGGCATTGTTTTACCGCTTCGTGCCAATGGACGTCACCGAATCGCGCCGCCAGTTTCTGCGCCAGGCCAGCCTGGGCGCGGCCGTCGCGGCCCTGACGGGTCCGGCCGCCCTGGCTCAACCCCTTACCGCTGCCATGCAACACGCCAACAAGAAAAAGCTCGGCTGGGCCATCGTGGGCTTGGGCAAGTTTGCCACCGAGCAGATCATGCCCAACTTCAATGACTGCGCGCATTCCCAGCTGGTGGCCCTGGTGAGCGGCTCGCCCGACAAGGCCCGCAAGCTGGCCCGCGAGTACGGCATCGACGAGAAAAGTGTCTACGACTACCAGAACTTCGACTCGATCAGGGACAACCCGGCGGTGGACGTGGTGTACATCATTCTGCCCAACGCCCTGCATGCCGAGTACACCATTCGGGCGGCGCAGGCCGGCAAGCACGTGCTGTGCGAAAAGCCCATGGCCACCTCGGTGGAAGACTGCCAGAAGATGATTGCCGCCTGCAACAAGGCTGGCAAGCAGCTCATGATTGCCTACCGCGCCCAGTACGAGCCCTTCAACCTGAACGCTATCGAGCGGATTCGCAAGGGCGAGCTGGGCAAGATTCAGTTCATCACCGCCGACCACGGCCGCCCCGTAAAGCCCACCGAAGACCAGGCCGACACCTGGCGGGTGCAGAAAAAGCTCGCGGGCGGCGGCTCACTCATGGACATCGGCATTTACTCGCTCAACGCCTGCCGCTACCTCACCGGCGAGGAGCCCGAGGAAATCACGGCCCAGATTTACTCCGACCCCAAGGACCCGCGCTTCAAGGAAGTGGAGGACAACGTGGCCTTCACGCTGCGCTTTCCCAGCGGCATTCTGGCGGCCTGCACCTCCTCCTACAGCTACCAGGGCGTGAAGCGCGGGCGCGTGTTTGGCGACAAGGGCTGGCTCGACCTCGACCCGCTCTCCGACTACGACAAGCACACCATGAAAATTGGTACTGAGCAGGGCGAGCAGGAGCCCAAGCTCAAGGAGGGCAACCAGTTCGCCGCCGAAATGGACCATCTTTCGCAGTGCATCATGCAGAACAAGGCGCCCCGCACGCCCGGCGAAGAAGGCCTGCGCGACGTGCGCTACATGCTGGCCATCTACGAGGCCGCCCGGAAAGGCAAGGCCGTGAAAGTGTGAGGTCCTGAAGCGGTGAGCCGGTGAGTACGGCGGGCCTGCCGCCAAACCGAAAAACCACGAAAGCCGGTTTTCCCCACCCCGGGGCAGCCGGCTTTTTGCTGCTCCTCGCCTGACCCCGCATCGTTGCCGCTGCGCGGCCCTAGCCGGGAAAACCTTCTGGCCTGACATAGTGCAAAACCGCACGCATTACTCGGCGGCGGCTCGCCGGGCGGCGAGACTATACGGAGACTATACGCACCCTATCCGCAGGCTATACCCACGCTATTTGGAGCCTAGCGGCAAAGTACCATTACCCCATATCGGCGAAGGGCCGCTGCTACTGCCTGAATTCTGCGGGGTTCGTGCTTACCAGCGCCAGCCCAGCGCCACGCCGCCGTAGTAGTTGCGGCCCGGGGCGGGCTGAAAGTAGCGGCCCCCGAAGGCATTCAGGTCGTTGCCGAGGCTGTAGCGGCGGTCGGTGGCGTTTTCGATGCCGGCGTACGCGTCAGCCGTCAAATGCCCCTGCCAGGTGCTGCGCCAGCCGGCGCGCGTGGCGAAAGTCCAGTAGCCCGCGGCGTAGTCGGTGTTGGCGTCGTTCAGGGGCAGGCGGGCCTGGTGGCTGAGCGTGGGCGTGAGGTAGAAGCCCCGCAGGCCGGCGTTGGCGCCCGCCGTGAGCGTGTGCGGCGCGCTGCCGGTGAGGCGGTTGCCGCTGAAGTCGTTGCCGCCGGTTTCGTAGCGGCGGAAGCGGTAATCGTTGTAGGCGTAGCTAACCCACAGGCGCAGCCCTTCATCTTCGCGGGTCACCATGGGCAGGTCGAAGGTGGGGTCGTCCGCGGGGTTGTCGGACGGGCGCCATACCCGCCACAGCCAGCCGCTCAGGGCCACTTCGGCGCCGCGCTGCCGGGTGTTGCCGGCGTTGGCAAACAGCGTCGCGCCCAAGTCGGTGGTGCGCGTCACGATGGTTTGGCGCAGCCGAAAATCGTACAGCGCCACGTCGAAGCTTACCCGGTCGTGCAGCAGCTGCCCGCGCGCTCCTACCTCGAAGCTGGTGCCGCGCTCGGCCTGCAGGCTGCGGTTCAGGCTGCCATCGGAAGGCCGGATTTCCTCTTCCGAAGGCGGCGAGAAGCCCGTACTCACGCTGCCGTACACCGACAGCCGCTGGCCAAACTCGCGCAGCAGCGCCACCCGCGGCGACACCTCGGGCCGGAAGTTGCGCGCCAGCTGGTAGCCGTTGGGCTGGGCGGCATCGGCCACGCGCTGAATGCGGTAGCGCAGGCGGTTGTAGCTGCCGGCCACGGTGAGCAGCAGTTCGGCGGGCAGCTCGTACTCGGCCTGGGCGAAGGCAAAGCCGGTGGCCGTGCGGATTTCGTCGTCGTAGCGCAGCGGGCCGGGCGTACCGGCGCGGTTCTGGTAGTTGCGGGCGTTTTCGAAGCTGGTTTGGTACTCGCCGCCGGCGGTGAGGCGCAGCACCCGGCCAGCCAGCGCGGTGCGGTAGTTCCAGACGCTGCGCCCGCCGCCGCCCACCTGGGTGTTGCGCTCGTAGTCTACCAGGTACGGCGTGCGAATGGCGGTGCCGGTGGTATAGAGCGTGGTTTTATTGGCCAGCTGCGGCGTGAAGCGGTACTCGTGGGTAAAACCCAGCAGCGCCGTGCGCGAGGCGTAGAACGTACGCTGGGCCACGGTGCCGGGCGCGGTGGCCGTGCCGGGCCGGGCCTGCCGCGGGTTTTGCTCGAACTGCCCCCGCGTGAGGCCGCCGGGCAATTGGTAATCGATGTCGGAATAGAGCAGGTGGGCCGCGACGGTGCGCTTGTCGGAAGTTTGCAGCTCGCCGCCCAGGGCCAGCACATTGCGGCGCAGGGCGCTTTGCTGGCGGTAGCTGTCGAGTTGCTGGTGGGCGTAGTGCGCGTAGGTTTGCTGGCGCCGGCCGTTTGAGGTGCTGGTGTGCTGCGCTTCGGTGGTGTAGCGCCGCAGCCCGAAGCTGCCGGCCATGGCCCCGGCCCGTACGCTGGCGCCGTCGGTGGGCAGCTGCTTGGCTTGCAGAATGGCCACGCCCCCGGTACCGGCGCCGTACACGCTGCCGGCCGGGCCTTTCAGCACCTCGATGCGGCCCAGCGTGGCCGGGTCAATCAGGTTCAGTGGGGTGCTGCCGCTGGCTTCGGTGAAGGGAATGTCGTGGTAGTACACCTTCACGTTGCGCACGCCGAAGGGCGAGCGGAGCGTGCTGCCGCGCACGCTCAGGCGGTAGCTGGCGGTGGCACGCTCCTCCAGCCGCACGCCGGGCAGGGTGTTTACGGCCTGCGTAAGGGAGGCTTCGCTGAAGCGGCCGATGGTGCCGGCCCCCACCACCCCTACCGCGGCGGCGGTGCGGCGCAACGGCAACTCCTGCCCGTAGCCTACCACGGTGGCTTCGCGCAGTACCACGGTGGCCCGCGGCTGGGCCGAATCAGGCGGCGCGACGGGCGTTTGGGCGGCCACTGGGTAGGCAGCGGTCAGCAGCAGCGGCAGCAGGCGGTAGCGGTGGTTCATGCGGGGCGGACTGGTGAGGTGCTCCCCGAACGAGAATGCCCCGCCCAAAGTTAGGACGGGGCATTCAGGAGGTACATGCCACGAGCTGATGCGCGCCCCAAATCAGATGCAACCGAAAAGCTTTTCACTCACCAAAACTTCTGCGGAGCAGGGACGCGCATCAGCCTGTGGCATGGTGTATTTTACTTGCTGGCAGCGGTTTGGGTTTTGGAAAGCCGGTAGAAAATTTTGTTGACAATCTTCCATTCGCCGTCGATTTCCAGCAGGTTGATAAAATCGACCATGCGGTAATCGGCGCCCTCGCTCTCCACGCGGGCCTGGGCGGCCTTGCCGGCCACGTCGATGCTCACCACGCGGGTACTGCGCTCCAGCCGGGGGCCGGGCTTGATGTTGGCTAGGTAGGTTTGGATGGGCATGATGCTGAACGTCGCGCCGTCTTTCAGGTAAATCATCTGCGCCTCGGGCTGAAACGCTTTCGTGACCAGGGCCTGGTCGCGGTTGGTGCCGCCGTCGAGGTAGTAGCGCAGGGTTTGCTCGATGCGCTTTTTGGCCTCGGCGTCGGTAGTAGTTTGGGCGGTGGCAGTGCCGGCCAGCAGCAGGAGCCCGGCCAGCAGGCAGGAACGAAGAAGGTTCATGGCAGGAAACAGGGTGAGAAGTGAGGTTGATAGGGTCAGGCCTGGCGCAGCCCGGCCATAGCGGCGGTGAGCTGCTTCATTTGCTCGGGCGTACCGATGCTGATGCGGCTCCACTTGCCGCCGTTGACTTCCTGCACCCGGCCCACCTGCAGGTTGCGCTGGAGCAGGTCGTCGGGGAACGAGGCCGGAAATTGTTCCAGCGACACGAACACGAAGTTGGCCGCCGCCGGCGCGTGCCGGATACTGTGCTGCGTGAGCCAGCTTTGCAGGGCTTCGCGCCCGGCACGGGTGTGGCGCCGCGAGCTGCGCACAAACTCCTGGTCGGCCAGGCTGGCCTGGGCGGCGGCCAGCGCCGGCACCCCCTGCCCCCAGGCCCAGCCCATGGCCAGGCGGCTCAGGCGCTGCACCACGGCCGGGGCCGCCAGCGCGTAGCCCAGGCGCAGGCCCGCCAGCCCGTAGATCTTGGAGAAGGTCCGCAGCACGATTACGTTCTGGCCGGTGCGCACCAGGTCGGCCATGCTGTTGGCGGCCGGGTCGTCGAGGTACTCCAGGTAGGCTTCGTCCACCAGCACCGTGGTTTGGCGGGCCATGCGCTGGCAGAAGTCGCGCAGCGGGGCGGCGGGCAGCACCGTGCCGGTGGGGTTGTTGGGGTTGCACACGTACACCAGCCTGGTAGCGGGCGTCACGGCCCGGGCCATAGCGGGCAGGTCGTGGGCCAGGTTGGCGTCGAGCGGCACTTTCACCCAGTCGGCCTTGGCGTGCTCGGCGCCGTACTGCATCAGCAGCGGAAACGCCGGCCAGGCCGACACTAGCTGCCCGCCGCCGGCCCCGTAGGCCAGGCCCGCCAACGACAAAATTTCGGTGGAGCCGGCCCCCAGCAGCACGTGCTCCGGCGTGAGGCCCTCGGCCGCGGCTATCTGGGCGCGCAGGGCTTTCAGGTAGTCGTTGGGGTAGCGGTTGCAGTCGTCGAAGGCGGCGCGCATGGCCTGCCGGGCTTTGTCCGACGGCCCCCAGGGGTTTTCGTTGCCGCTGAGCTTGATGAGGGTTGGCGCGGCGGGCCGCCCGAGCAGCGCGGCGGCCGGGGCCAGGGCCTGGGCGGCCGGGCTCAGCAGGGCGCCGGCGGCCAGCAGGCCGCTGCTGCGCAGCCAGGCGCGGCGGGAAATAGCGTGGGACATGGGAAGGCTGGTTGCGGGTGAAGGATGCCCGAACGTACCGCGCCCCGCCGCCGGCCCCAACGACTACCTGCTGAACCGCGCTACCGGCTTGTGAACTGCGCTCAGCCTACAGGCCCAAGGTCTGCTTCAGCTCCTTGTACCGCTCCCGGCTCACGGGCAGCAGCGCTCCGGAGCGCAGGCGCAGCTCGTACTTGCTGGAGCCGTGGCTCAGCAGCTGTTCCACCTCCGCAATGCTCACCAGGTAGGACTTGTGCACCCGCACAAAGGCGGGCGGCAGAATGTCGAGCAGGCGGTGCAGGGGCTTGTCGTGCAGCTCCACGGTGCCGTTGCGCAGGTGAATTTCGGAGTAGATACCCGCGCCCTGGATGTAGAGCACCTCGCCCACGTCGAGCAGGCGCAGGGTGTTTTTGCGGCGCACGGCCAGGTACTTGAGCGGCGAGCTGCCGGCCTCGTCGGCCCGCTCGTAGCGGTCGAAGGCTTTTTGCAGGCGGGCCGCGTCGAATGGCTTGGGCACGAAATCCAGCACACCGTGCTCGAAGGCCTCGATGGCGCGGTGGGTGTTGGCCGAAATGATGAGCGTGTGAAAGGCCCCCGCCACGGCCTGCTGCAGCAGCTCAAACCCGTCGCGGCCGTTCAGGTTCAGGTCCAGAATGAGCAGGTCGATGGGGTTGTCGGCCAGGTAGGCGGTGGCGCTTTCCAGGGTGGGCTTCACGCACAGGCTGCTCACGCGGGCGCCCAGCAGCTCGCGCGTGAGGCGCACGATGCGGCCGGCAATCAGGGCTTCGTCTTCGACTACTACAATGCGCATGAGCAAGTCGGGTTAGCGGGTGGCCAGGGCCGGGCGTTTGCGGTCGAAGATGTCGATGACCACCCGCCAGCCGTCGGCCACGGGGGCCGAGTGCATGCGCCAGCAGCCGGGAAACGACTCTTCGAGGCGGGCCTTCACGTAGCGCGAGCCGGTGCCTTCCACCACGGGGCCGGCCGGGGCGGGCACGTCACCGTCGTTGAACAGCTCGTAGCGCACGCCCCCGTCCAGGGCTTCCTTGGTCAGCACGAAGCGGCCCCGGCCCCGGCAGCCGTAGCCGTGGGTCAGGCCGTTTTCGATGAGGGTGTGAAAGGTGGCGGGCGGCACGCGCTCCTGCCCGGTGAGGCCGCGGGTTTCGAGGGCAAACTCGGCCTCGCGGCGGAAGCCCATGATGCGCAGGTGGGTCTGGCAGATTTTCAGCTCGTCGTCGATGGGAATGAGCTTTTCCTCGGCGATGCTGGAAATCATGCGGAACTCATCGGCCAGGGCGTCGATGAGCTGCGAGGCCTGGGCCGGGCGCTGGTCGATGAGCTCCTGCAGGGAGGTGAGCGTGTTGAAAAGAAAGTGCGGCTGGATGTTCTTGCGCAGCAACTGGTTTTCGAGCCGGGCCGAGCGCAACAGGGCTTCCTGGCGCAGGCGCTGCTGCCGGGCCAGCTGCCGCCCGATGCTGAGCGTGGTGCACACAATGAAAAACAGGATGCCCAGGAAGTAGCCCAGGTTCAGCAGGTTTTGGTAGCCCAGGTAGGTGAAGCCCGCAAAGCCCAGCACCCCGGCCAAAGCCAGGGCGCTGCCCTCCTGCCGGCGCCACACCGCGTAGAGGGCCACCGCCAGCGCGGCCACCGTGGTGGGCACCAGAAAGCGGCCCTCGGCCAGGGCCCAGTAGGCCACCGCCGCAAAGGCCACGTACAGCCCCATCAGCAGGCGCGCACGTGGCACCCTGAACTCCGAGAGCAGAAACAGCATCAGGAAAATGCCGCCGGCCACCACCGCCCCGTGCACCACTCCGCTGTAGAGGTAGTGCCGGGCAAAGGTCACGTCGCCGAAAAAGTACAGGGGTTTGAAAGCCACCTTCACGGCGTGCGAGGCGCAGTACAGCGCCAGGTACAAGTAGGAAATGCGCCGGGCCGAGCCGAAGTACAGTACCAGGCAAAACACCACCGCCGTCACCAGCGCCCCGATGATGCAAAGCGTGCCGGCCGTGAACCGGAAGTCCTGCCGAGTCAGCTGTTCGGTACCACCCAGCGTGATTTTGGGCTGCAGGGGCCGGGCTGCAAACTGCCAGTCGGAAACGCGCAAAGCCAGGGTGTGCGGGCCGGGCCGGGCCAGCGCGGCGGGCAGCGCCACCGTGTACTTCCAGGTGCCGGCCCGCTCCTGCGCGGCCGTGGCGCCCACCCGCCCGTTGCGCCCGATCAGCTGCCCGTCCCAGTACACTTCCGCGGCCGAGTGCAGTCCCCACAGCACCAGGCTCTGCGGACCAGTAGCGCGGGCGGTAGCCGGCACGGTGGCGGTGGTGCGCAGCCAGTACACCGGGGCCGGCACGGCCACGCCGGGCCAGGCGTGGCTGTTGAAGCGGCGGGGCTGCCAGGCCGCGTCGAGCGGGGCGGTGGCCCAGGTGGCTGCGTCGCCGGGCCGTATCTGCCAGGCCGTGAGGTCCTGCAGAGCGCCCGGCGCCGCCTGCGCGCCCAGCAGCCCCGCCAGCAGCCAGGCTATCAGAACCAGTACGCGGCGCGGGCAGCTCATCGGAATCGGGAAGAAATTCGGGACCAGCAAGATACGGAAGCCGGCGGGCAAATGCCGCCCAAACCACCGCCGCGCGCAACCCTGACGCGGCCGGGCCGGTACACGCCTGAGTTCGTTTCCACGCTTTCGTCGCACCTCATGCCCCATCCCCTTGCCTGCCTGCTCGCCGCCGCCGCGCTGCTCACAACCCTGCCCGCCGCGGCCCAGAACGACTACGAAAAGACGGTGAAGGACGGCTTCCCGGTAAACGTGTTCAAGCCCGGCAAGGTGGAGGCCACCGACGCCCGCGTAGCCCAGCTGAAGGCTCCGGCCGGCTTCACCGTGAGCAAGTTTGCCGAAAACGTGGGCAAGCCCCGCATGCTGGCTGTGGCCCCCAACGGCGACGTGTACGTGTCGGACCGCGACAAAGGCACCGTGATGCTGGTGCGCGACGCCAACCAGGACGGCAAAGCGGAGCTGACCAAAACCCTGGTGCAGCGGCCCGACCTGCACGGCCTCGCCCTGAAAGACGGCAAGCTCTACCTCAGCGCCATTCGCGAGCTGTTCGTGGCCGACGTCAAGGCCGACGGCACGCTGGGCGAGCTGAAGACGCTCTACAACGACCTGCCCGATGCCGGCCAGCACCCCAACCGCACCCTGGCCTTCGGGCCCGACGGGCAGCTCTACCTCTCGGTGGGCAGTACCTGCAACGCCTGCGACGAGCGCAACAAGGAGCAGGCCACCATGCTGCTGGTGAAACCCGACGGCTCGGGCCGGCGCGTGTGGGCCCGGGGGCTGCGCAACACCATCGGCTTCGGCTGGCACCCCGTCAGCAAGGCGCTGTGGGGCTTCGACCACGGCATCGACTGGCTGGGCGACGAAGACCAGCGCGAGGAGCTGAACGAGCTACGCGAAGGAGCCGACTACGGCTGGCCCTATGTGTACGCCGACGGCAAAATTCCGCCCCACCCCCAGCCCGCCGACATGACGCCCGAGCAGTACGCCGCCAAAACGGTGAAGCCCGCGCTGCTCTACGCCGCCCACGCCGCCCCGCTGGGCATGGTGTTCAACACCGGCCGGCAGTTCCCACAGGAGTACCAGAACGACGCCTTCGCCACCATGCACGGCTCCTGGAACCGCGCCGAGCCCTCGGGCTACCGCATCGTGCGGGTGCGCTACGACGCGCAGGGCCGCGCCACCGGCATCGAGGATTTCGTGACGGGCTGGCTGGTGAATGGCAACAAGGAGCAGTTCGGCCGCGTGTGCGGCATCGCGCAGCACCCCGACGGCTCCCTGCTGGTAACCGACGACTCGAACGGCGTGATTTACCGGGTGGCCTACACCGGCGCGGGCGGCAAAGCCCCGGCGCCATCGGGCAAAACGAAGGTGAAAGCGAAGAAGGGCTAGGGAAAGCAGTAGAAGATGACAAGTGCCCGTCATCCTGAGCCACAGGCGAAGGACCTAACCACCGATGAACGACTGGTTCTGACGGGGCACGGTTCTTCGCCTGTGGCTCAGGATGACAGACAAGTAATTCCGCCCGAGTTGTCCCAGCCACTTGAGCTGGATTAATCATGACATGCCAATGCGGACGGATAGTGCGTTCTTACGCCAGATTCCCGCCAGTTCGTTATGTACGTCGTGCGCCGCCATTCGCGTAAGCTGTTCTTTCCCGCCGGGCTGCTGGCACTGGCGTGGCTACTGGTGCTGGGCTGTGCGCTGATAGCCCGTAACCCGCCGGCACCGCTCCAAACGTCGGTCATGTTGTCGCTCATGCCACTGGGCAACAAGATGAAAAACACCTTTGATGCCTACGATAAGGGCCTAGCGGTCATTTGGAATGCATTTTATGGCCCGTCTGCTCACCTCGAAACGCTTCGCTCCTGGCACACGGTAGAGTTTACGGGCAATCCGTGGCAGGACTATTACAGTGCCCGCCTGACGAGCTTCTACCTGCAGCATTTGACCGCAGCGCCCGATGTGGATGCCGGTGTGCGAATACGCCTGCAGCCGAAGACAACCTACCGCCAACTTGTTACGCTTCTGGATGAGTTTACGGTAGCTGGTTTCAAGTCCTATTACGTCGACTTTCGCTCCGAACCAGCTACGCTTTACCTGATTACCCGCAAGCCCGAGCCTTTCGTTCTAGACCCTGGCGGATGCTTGGTAATGGCTCAGGAACCTGCGCCTCCGCGCCCCGAGCCCACCTGGCTCGACCGAATCGGACAACTCTCCGCACTGCTGGTCAATCCGGAGTCACACCAAACCCCACTACTGATTGCGGCGCTGGCCGTAGCTGGCGTGGCTGCGCTGCGGCTGCTGGCCGCGGCCGGCTTAGAGTTGCGGCAGCTGCGGACAGCCCGGCTGTAGCCAAGTCGCAGCAGCAGCCACTGGTCTAAACACACCTTCTGCTTAAACTCGTCGGGACTACCGACCTTTCTGCCTGATGTACGTCGTGCGCCGCCATTCGCGTAAGCTGTTCTTCCCCGCCGGGCTGCTGGCCTTGGCGTGGCTGCTGGTGCTGGGCTGTGCGCTGGTCAATCAACGGCTGTCGTCCACGCGCCGGACAGCAGTGCCGATATTTCCATGGCCGAAGGACACGCCCTCTTGGGTTAACAGTGATAATCATGCTGATCGGCTCGGCATCGGGCGGGCATACTATGGCCCGGCAGCTGGGCTGGAAGCATTTCGCTCCTGGCAGACGGTGGAGTTTACGGGCAACCCGTGGCAGGACTATTACAGCGCCCGCCTGACCAGCTTCTACCTGCAGCAGCTGGCCGCCGCGCCCGATGAGGACGCCGGCGTACGAATACGCCTACAGCCGAAGACAACTTATCAGCGCCTGATTCGCTTAATGGATGAGTTTGCAATAGCAGGTCTCAGAAAGTGGTTGATCGACTTTCGGCGCGAACCCGTCACCATCTATCTCATCACCCACAAGCCGATTCCTCGCGTTCTACTACCTGGGGCTCTACCATCCGAGGATATAGTAGAAATTACACCGCCGTATCAGGAACTCACCTGGCTCGACCAACTCGGGCAACTCTCCCAGCTGCTGACCAATGCCGAGTCGCGCCAGGCGCCACTGCTGATTGCGGCGCTGGCCGTAGCTGTTATGGCCGCGCTGCGGCTGCTGGCCGCGGCCGGGCTGGAATTGCGGCATCTGCGGACGGCCCGGCTGTAGCCAAGTAGATGCAGCGGCGTTTCCGACCCACGTTTCGGCCCTAACTTGCCCGCTATGCCGAAGCTCGCCCGCAACCTCACGTTTCAGGTACTCACCGCCATCGTCCTGGGCGTATTGGTGGGGGCGCTGTGGCCGGGCGTGGGCAGCGCGCTCAAGCCGGTGGGCGAGGTGTTCATCCGCCTCATCAAAATGCTCATCGCGCCCATCATCTTCCTGACGGTGGTGCTGGGTATCGGCTCCATCGGCTCGCTCAAGAAAGTGGGGCGCGTGGGCGGCAAGGCGCTGCTGTACTTCGAGCTGATAACGACCCTGGCCCTGGTCATCGGGGTGGCGGCGGCCAACCTGGTGCAGCCCGGTGCGGGCGTCGATACCAGCGGCGTGGCGGCCCGGGCGGCCGAAACGGGCAAGTACATCGAGAAGGCCCAGGACATGGACTGGGTGGCCTTCTTCACCCACATCGTGCCCGAAAACCTCGTCGGTGCCTTTGCCCAGGGCGAGGTGCTGCAGGTGCTGCTGGTGGCCGTGCTGTTTGGGCTGGCCCTCACCCACCTGGGTGAGGCCACAGCGCGGCCGCTGCTGCACACCTTCGAGCGCCTGAGCCACGTGCTGTTCGGCATGCTGGCCATGATCATGAAGCTGGCCCCGCTGGGCGCCTTCGGCGGCATGGCCTACACCATTGGCACCTACGGGCTGAGCACGCTGCTGCCGCTGGCCAAGCTCATGGCCGCGGTGTACCTGACCATGCTGCTGTTCGTGTTTGGGGTGCTGGGCGCGGTGGCGCGCTACTACCGCTTCAGCTTGTGGCGGCTGCTGGGCTTTATCCGCGAAGAGCTGCTGCTGGTGCTGGGCACCTCCTCGTCCGAGTCGGCCCTGCCGCGCATCATGGACAAGCTCACGGCCTACGGCTGCTCCCGCTCGGTGGTGGGGCTGGTGGTGCCCACGGGCTACTCCTTCAACCTCGACGGCACCACCATCTACCTCTCGATGGCCAGCATCTTCCTGGCCCAGGCCTTCAACATTCCGCTCACTCTGGGCCAGCAGCTCACCATCATCGGCATTCTGATGCTCACCAGCAAGGGCGCGGCGGGCGTCACGGGCTCGGGCTTCGTGGTGCTGGCCTCCACGCTGGCCGCCACCAAGGTCATTCCCGTGGAGGGCATGGCCCTGCTGCTGGGCGTCGACCGGTTTATGTCGGAGGCGCGGGCCATTACCAACCTCATCGGCAACGCCGTGGCCACGGTGGTGGTGGCCAAAAGCGAAAACGAGTTCGACGAGCTGAAGAACAAGCTGGCCCTGGCGGGCGTGGTCCACCCCGAAAGCGAAGTTGGCGCCGACTGATGCGGGCCGCGCGGACGCCACTGGCGCAAGTAGCCAGGTCGTCAGGCAAAGCCCAGGCTGAAAAAAGACGTCATGCTGAGCCTCGGGCGAAGCATCTCTACCGCTTCGTTATTCGGTAAATGCAGCGACACAGAAACTGCGTCAATCCCCATCATGATCTACACCAAGCGACGCTTTGCGGCGGAATTATTGGCAGAGTTAGAGCGTGATGTAGCCGAGGCTGCTCCCGCTTTTTCGGTCGAAAGACTGGCCCGTTGGGCGTCTACCAAGCATTTCACTTATCAAGGCCAGCTGGAGGCCGGTTTAGAAGACAGCATATTGACCATTATGCTAATGGCCGATGGGCCAGAGTTTGAGCTGGACATCCATCAAATTAGGCACTTGGCGCATAAACTCTTGGGCTTTACAGGCTGATTACTGGGCTACTGGGCAGATCCGGATTTGCCCTCAACGAAGCGGTAGAGATGCTTCGGCTGCGCTCAGCATGACAACTTCCCTTTGCTCGCCGGCTCCGTTGCGTACCCGCGCAACGGCATCCAGGCCCATGCAAACCGTTTCCCAGCCCATGCCCGGCGTTTCCCGGACCGTGCGCGAGGCTTCCCGGGCCGTGCAAACTGCGTCCCGGCCCATGCGCAACACTTCCCGGCCCGTGCACCGCGCTTCCCTCGGGTGAACCGAGCTCCCCGGCCCATACCCAACCTTCCCGCTGCGTAACCGACTTTCCCGGCCCATAACCACCTGTTCACCCACCCTACTGGCCCGGCCCCGCCGCGCGCCGCGGCCGAATAAAATGGCACTTTGCGCGCCCCGAATGCGTTTTCCGCGTAGTTCTATCTCGTTAAATTGACTGCCGCCTAGCCGCGGCCCGCTTATTCCCCGCATGGCTGCACTTGCTCCCGCCCTTCGCAAAGCCCTTCTCAGCCTGCCGCAGAAGGAAAAAGACCAGCTGCTGGTGCGCCTCGTGTGCCAGGACAAGGTGCTCACCGAGCAGCTGCAATTCCGCCTGCTCGAAGGCCCCGAGGCCCTGGAAGAGCGCCGCGCCCAGCTGCGCGAGCGGCTCGACGACCCCGTGCGCGGCTTCCACCCCACCCCCAACGACCTGCTGCTGATCGTGCGCCAGCTGCAGAACCAGATCAGCTACCACGCCAAAATCACCGGCGACGCCTTCGGCGAAGTCGAGCTGACGGTGCGCCTGCTCAACAACGTGTTCCGCGCCCAGCCCGCCGCCGTGGCCCGCCTCACCGGCACCACCCAGCTGCTGCTCAACCACCTGGCGCGCCGCACCGACACCGTGCTGCGGCAGGCCGACAAGCTCGAAGCCGACTACCACCTGGAGCTGGCCGATGCCATCAACGAGCTGCTCACCAACCTCTACGCTACCGCCGCCGCGCCCCTGGCCCGCGACCTGGCCCTGCCCAAGCAGTGGGGCGTGTTTCAGTGAACATTTATCATTTATCAGCCGGTGAGGTACAGGGCTTCAGACCTAAACCGGGCGCCCCATTTGCCCGCTCGTCAGCTCCCTGCTTCAGTCCGGCCGCTGATAAATGTTCACTGATAACTGATCAATGACTACAGCGCCCGGAAGATGATGGGCAGGGTGTAGGATACCTTCACCGGCCGGCCGGCTATCAGCCCGGGCGTCCACCAGGGCATGATGCGCACCAGCCGCAGCGCCTCCTGGTCGAGGCCGTAGCCCAGACCCTTTACCACCTGCGGGTCGATGATGTGGCCGCGCTCGTCGACCACGAACTGCACGTACACCTTGCCCGACACGCCCCGGCCCAGCGCCTCGGCCGGGTACTGCAGCTTCTGCTGCAAAAACTTGCCGAAGGCCCCCGCGCCCCCCGGGAACTGCGGCATTACCTCGGCCGTGTGGTACACCGGGGCCAGCGGCGGCGCTCCCGCGGCGGCCGCTTCGGTGGCGGTTACGGTCGGCGCCTGGTCGGCCTGGGCCACGGCGCGGCCGGAGCCAAGCAGCTCCCAGCCAATGAGCAGAAACAGAAGGCGGTACATAGCAGCGACGGTGGGTTAAGCACGGGGGCAAAGCTAACCGCGGCCCCGCGGCCCCAAGTCAAGCCAGCGTTATGCTTGCGTTGCGCCTGCGTTGGTAACATAGGCCGATTGCGTAGGCAGCAGGCTTTTTGGCATCCTTTCGGGGCCTTGCACAGTACAACGCAAGACGCGGCCGCTTCCGGACCGCCGCGGCGCTTCTCCCGCTAGCTTCTCTGAGCATATTTATGTCGTATACGCCCACCCCCGAAAACATGCGTGCGCCGGGCAACCTGAGCCCCGCCGAGCTGCGCCTGGCCCTCGACGAGCTGGACGCCAAAATCAAAACCCTCAATGCGCGCGCCAACGCCACCACGGCCCACTCGCCGCACCACTACCACGAGCACGCCGCCGCCCTCGAAGCCAAGCGCCACAAGCTGGCCCAGCAGCTGGCCGGTACCGACGCCAACGCCCAAGGCAGCGTGTGGACCGACATCAAGCGCGGCATTGACACGCTGCGCGACGACATCAGCAAATTTCTCTAGCCCATGCTGCTCGCCAAACGACTATTGGGCCTGGTGCTGCTCACCCTGCTGGGCCTGGCCCTGCACGCCTGCACCGCCCAGGAAAGCTTTCAGAACGCCGAGCAGTGCGCCAAAGTAGAGCTGGGCATGAGCCAGGAGCAGGTGCGCAGCCTGATGGGAGCCCCCACCGGTGACGACCAGGCCCCCGACGGCGGCCGCACCTGGTCGTATTTGTTCGGCAGCGCCACCGATACCCAGCCCATCAGCATCGTGTTCGGCGCCGACGGCCGCGTGAGCAGCAAGCAGTGCGCGCCCCAGGCCCAGGGCGACCAGCGACCCGACAGCGGCAGCTAGGCGCTGCTCCTTCAGTTCCCATAAAAAGGCGGTTCCGGCAACGGGGCCGCCTTTTTTCGGGTTTGCGCCGCTGCCATTCGCCCCGGGTTTTTTCCGCTCGTCCCGCCTGCTTACCGTTCGGCCAGCTTTTGCTTCCGTTGGGCGGCGGCCTGCCCCACCTTTGGAGCATCAACCACGTCCCACACCGCTCCCAACCCATGAAACGCACTGCTACCACCCTCCTCCGCCCCGTACTGGCCGCCCTGCTGCTGAGCGTAGCCCCGGCCGCCGCCATTGCCGCTGAACCGGCCCAGCCCGCCGCCGTTGCGCCCAAAGTGTACCCCAACTTCACCGTAAAGGTGGTGGGCAAAGGCCGCCCGGTGCTGCTGATTCCGGGCCTGACCTGCCCCGGCGCGGTGTGGGACGAAACCGTGGCCCGCTACCAGAAGCAGTACCAGTGCCACGTAGTGTCGCTGGCGGGCTTCGGCGGCGCGGCGGCCCCGGCCTCTACCCAGCAATTGCTGCTGAACGTGCGCGACCAGCTGCTGAGCTACATCAAAGACCAGAAGCTCCAGCGCCCGGCCATCATCGGACACAGCCTGGGCGGGTTTATGGGTTTGTGGCTGAGCACCACCCAGCCCGAGGCCGTGGGCCCGCTGGTGATTGTGGATTCGCTGCCTTTCCTGGCCGCCGTGCAGAACCCCAACCTGACTGCCGAGGCCGCCAAACCCATGGCCGAGGGCATGCGCCAGCAGGTAAGCCGCGGCGGCATGACCGTGCAGCAGCAGCGGCAGATGTCGGCGGGCATGATGCGCGACACGGCCCGCATCACGCAGGCCACGCGCTGGGGCTTGCAGTCGGACCCGGCCACGGTGGCCCAGGCCATGTACGACCTCTACACCACCGATTTGCGCGCCGAGCTGGGCCGCATTCAGCAGCCAGCGCTGGTACTCGGCGCCTGGGCCGCTTATAAACCGTACGGCTCGACCAAGGAAAGCACCCGCGCCATCTTTGCCCAGCAGTACGCCCGGCTGCCCCAGCACCGCATCGAAATGTCGGAGGCCGGCAAGCACTTCCTGATGTGGGACGACACGCAGTGGTTCTTCGACCAGACCGACGCCTTCCTGCAGCAGAACCTGCTGGCCAAAAAATAGAAATACCTTGCCGGTCGGCTTTATTCGCAGTCTTTTCCGAGGCCCGGGGCTGAAGCTGGCCGGCCGCTAAATCTTCTTCTCTCTTCCCTACCGTTATGGTAACGCAGCAGGATTTCGACGCGCTCCGCCTGGAGCTGTCGGTTAAAGCCAAGAACGGCGTCGATTTCATTACGGCCGCCACCTTGCTCTGGGCCGCCATTGCCGGCATCTGGACGCTGCCTTACAGCGTGCCGCAGAAGGCCTTGTTCACCTTCATTATCGGTGGGGCCATGCTGCCGCTGGCCTGGCTGTTTTCCAAGGTTTACAAGACCACCTGGACCATAAAAAACAACCCGCTGGATCCGTTGGGCCTGTGGCTGAACTTCGCGCAGCTGTTTTACTTTCCCTTCCTGATTTTCGTCTACATCAAGGCGCCGCAGTACTTCATCATGAGCTACGGCATCATCACGGGGGCACACTTCTTTCCCTACGCCTGGTTTTACAACCAGAAAGCCTACGCCGTGTGGGCCGGCCTGATTGCCTTCGGCTGCATGTTCATCGGCCTGCGGGTATCGGTGGATAATCTGTACCTGATTCCGGCTTTCGTGGCGGTGTCGTTGCTGGCGCTGATTGGCGTACTGCTCTTTGCTCATCAGCGCAGCAAAGCCAGCTACTCGCCCGCCGCCCTGGAGCTGAGCTAACTCTTTACGCGAAGCCCATCGTTTTGCTCATGACTGACTCTGCCCGGCGCGTGCGCCAGTACTGGCGCCTGCAACTGCTCGGCTGGGGGCTGTACGGGGTATTTGGCGTGGTGGCCTACTCCATGTTCAGCCGCAGCTTCTCGCTCAGCATCGTGCTCATCCAGCTGGTCGTAGCCGCTACCCTGGTGGGCATCTCGCACGGGCTGCGCTACCTCATCCGGCGCTTCGACTGGGTGCAGCGGCCCCTGCTATCGGTGCTATGGCGCCTGCTCCTCACCAACCTGCTGCTGGCGGTGCTCAGCCAGGTGGTGATATGGGCCGTGATTCTGCTGCTGATTATTCCGCTGCTGCAGCCCAACGGCAAGCCGCAGGGCTGGGGCGAGTTTGCGGGCTACGCCCTCAACGTCAACTTCGTGCTGTGGCTGTGGGCGGCGGTGTACTTCGGGCTGCAGTACCTGCGCCGCTACCGCCAGGCCGAGGTAGACAAGTGGAAGCTGGCCGCCGCCGTGCGCGAGGCCGAGATGCAGACGCTCAAGGCGCAGATCAACCCGCACTTTCTCTTCAACGGCCTCAACAACATCCGCGCCCTCATTGGCGAGGACCCGGCGCGGGCCCGCACCATGCTCAGCCACCTCTCGGAGCTGCTGCGCTACGCCATTCAGCTCAACCGCACCGAGCAGGTGCCGCTGCACCGCGAGCTGGCCGTGGTGCGCGACTACCTGCAGCTGGAGTCGCTGCAGCTGGAAGAGCGCCTGCACTACGCCATCGAGGTGCCCGCCGACTGCCTGAACGTGGCGGTGCCGCCCATGCTGGTGCAGGTGCTGGTCGAAAACGCCATCAAGCACGGCATTGCCCCGCGCCCCGACGGCGGCGCGGTGCGGGTGCAGGCGGCCTGCACCGGGGCGGGCCTGCAGCTCACGGTAACCAACACCGGCTGCCTGGAGCCCGCGGCCACCACCCCGCGGCCCGACGGCACCGGCACGGGCCTGCGCAACGCCGCCGAGCGGCTGCGCCTGCTCTTCGGCGAGCAGGCCAGCCTGCAGCTCGAGCAAACCACTCCCGACCTGGTTACCGCCCGCCTGCACCTGCCGGTCGAGCCGGTAAGCCTGCTCCACCATTAGTCCGTAGTTTGGGCGGCCCGCTCGCGTTGCCAGCTTTGCGGTCTGCCGGCTACCTTCCCGCTGCCCGATGAAAATCCTGATTGTTGACGATTCCCGCCTGGCCCGCCAGGAGCTGCGCCACCTGCTGCAGCGCCACCCCGACGTGCAGGTGGTGGGCGAGGCCCGCCACGCCGACGAGGCCCAGGCGCAACTGGTCCAGCTGCAGCCCGAGGTGCTGCTGCTCGACATTCACATGCCCGGCCGCTCGGGCTTCGAGTTGCTGGCCAGCCTCGACCAAGCGCCGCACGTCATCTTCACCACCGCCTTCGACCAGTACGCCATTCAGGCCTTCGAAGTCAACGCCCTCGACTACCTGCTCAAGCCCGTGGACGAGCAGCGCCTGGCTACCGCCCTGGCCAAAGCCCGCGCCGCGCTGGTAGCCGAGGCCGAAGCGCCCGCCGAGCCTCCTGCGGGCCGCAGCCTGCTGCGCGAGACGGACCAGGTGTTTGTGAAGGACGGGGAGCGGTGCTGGTTTGTGCGCCTGGCCGACGTGAAGCTGCTGGAGGTAGCCGACAACTACACCCGCGTGCACTTCCACGACGTGCGCCCGCTCATCACCCGCAGCCTACAACACCTCGAAGCCCGCCTCGACCCGCAGGTATTCTTCCGGGCCAATCGCCAGCAGATCATTAACCTGAAGTGGGTTGAGCAGGTGGAACCCTGGTTCAGCAACAGCCTCAAAATTACCCTGCGCGGCGGAACGGAGGTGGAAGTCTCGCGGCAGCAGTCCATTCGCTTCCGCGAAGCCCTGAGTTTGTAGCCTCTGCTAGCAACGGCGGGTCAACCAAGAATAGAAACCTGCCCAGCTTTATTCCGGCAACAACGTGCAGCCAACGGCCCTAAAGAGCGAATATATTATTTTTTTAATCCAATTTTAACGCCCATTATTTCCATTAACCAGTATATTCATTGCTTGACTGATCGGCAGTCAACGCTAAACCTGGGGACGCGACATGCTGGTATTAACCGTTTTAGCCGATTTCACTTCCGCCACCGCCACGGCCTTGGCTTACACCCACCTGCTGGTGGCCCACCTCACGGCCCGCCAGCTGGCCGTGCAGGTACGCATACTATCAGTTACCACGCCACTTACCGTAGCCGACAGCCTCTACGCGACGCCCGCCCCGGCCAGCGCCGAGCAATACGCCGAGCGGCAGCGGCAGCTGGCAGCCTTCACCGATGCCGGGGCCATTTGCCAACATCAGCTGCTTACGGCCCCGCCAGCCGAGGTACTGCCTTCCCTGCTTAAGCATGATCGACAGCATGATCGACTGGGTATGCTGGTTATTGGCCGGCACCTGCCGGCCTGCTCAACTCTTTCGCAGCAGCTGAGCCTGCACCTTATTCGCCTTATCGACCATCCTCTGCTGCTGGTACCCGAAGATTTTGCCGGCGCCACCGTACCGCGGCGCGTGGTATTCGACACCGACCGGCAGCCCGTTCGCCTGCCGGAGTCGGCCAACGCCATTCCGGAGCTGTTGATGCAATTGGTTGCAAACCGCGTGCATTACCTGGGCGAGGGGCCCGAAGCGGTTGAGGAGTTGCTCGCCCGGCTGATTCCCGAAGCCCTCAGCATTCACGTGTATACCTCGGCCGAAGCTCCACCCCCGGGCGAGATTGTTGATTGCGTGCACGAAACCGGCCTACTGGCGGGCCTGGCGCATACCGTACAAACCGCCTATCACGCGTCCGTAGTTGAGGGCGTTATTCAGACGGCCGTGGCCAACGCTGCCGACCTGCTCATTTTTGTGGCCCGCCAGCATACGCTGCCCGGCGATGCGTTTTACCACAGTTCCACGGCTGGTTTTATGCTGCACACGCCCATTCCCATGCTGGTCATGCCCGAGTTGGTCCCGGCTCCAGAATCCAATCGTTAGGGGCTATACCAGAAACCGTTGGACAATTCAAGTTAGGTGTATCTTTTTTTGCCCGTTTGCGCTACAACTACCAGTGCGGCGCGGAAAGTTGGCTGATGATGTTCCCCGCGCCCGCCCCGCCCACGGGAATTCCTCCACCAGATTCGCTCTTCACCATGTCTTCTTCCCTACGCTTACTAGCTTTCGGCCTGCTCCTGGCGGTTGGAGCTTCCTGCTCCCGCGACCAAGCTCCCCAGAACCCGCGCGGTTATGGCACCGTCTCAACTAAGTCCACCAACCGGCCCAACGACAAGTCCCGCTTCCGGGATAACCGTCCGGCCGGGCCAGTAGGCTTAGGCGTCGATACCAAGGCCAAAAACCCCTACAAGTTTCAGACCGTGAAGGCGCCCAAGCGCTACAAGTATGGCAAGGCCAAATAACTGCTGCGCGGCCCCGGGATTAGCCCGCCAATGACGAAACAAGCCCCGCCGGACTACTCCGGCGGGGCTTGTTTATGGTGTCTTCACGCGTATCGGCTTAAGCCGGCTCCCGGAAACCCACCCAAGTAAAGCGCTTGAGCACAAACTCAGGGTTGGTGAAGGAGGCGTTGCCGGCCGGGTTGCCGCCGGTGACGTGGAAGTCGGAGAAGGCCGCGTTCTGGTTCACGTAGATGCCGCCGGTCAGGTTGAAGCTCACGGCCGTGCCGGCCAGGCTCATCTGGTCCTTGATTTCCTCCTTGAGCTGCTCGTCGGTGGTGTAGGCCGCGCAGCTGATGGCGCCGTGCTCCCGGGCCAGCTCGGCGGCCAGGCGGATGCTTTCGTGAGTGTCCTTGGTTTTGATGGCCAGCATGATGGGGCCGAACAGTTCCTGGCTGAAGTGCTCCTTGTCGGTGGCGTCGAGCTCGTAGAACGAGGGCGAGCAGGTGCGCGCGTTCTGGTACTGCGGGTTGTCGACCTTGCCGTGGGCCAGGGCATTGCGGTAGCCGCGCTGGCTGAGCTGCTCCACGCGCTGCTGGGTGGCCGGGTTCTGGATGGCGCCCAGCACGTGCGGGGCCGCTTTGGGGTTGGTGGCCAGGCCCTGCACAGCGCCCACCAGCTTCTGCACCACTTCCTCGTAGGGCACCAGCGCGTCGCCCACTTTCACGCCCTGCGCGGGAATGAAGAAGTTCTGCGGGGCGGTGCACATCTGGCCCGAGTACAGACTCACCGAAAACGCGAGGTTCTGGGCCACCTTGTCGAGGTCGTCGCAGGAGTCAAGGATAACCGAGTTGACGCCGGTTTTTTCGGTGAACACCGTTTTGCCCTGGCTTTGCAGGCTCTCGATGTAGTTGCCGAACTCGGTGCCGCCGGTGTAGTCGATCAGCTTCACGGCCGAGTGTTCGGCCAGCTCTTTGGTGATGAGGCGGTCATCGGCATCGACGCCCAGCTGGCAGATGGTGGCGGGCAGGCCGTGGGCCAGCAGCACCTTTTGCACCTCGGCCACCACAATGGCAATGGGCAGAATGGCCTTGGGATGAGGCTTCACGATGACGGGGTTGCCCGTCACGAGCGAGGCAAACATGCCGGGCACCGTGTTCCAGGTGGGGAACGTGGCGCAGCCGATGACCAGGGCCACGCCCTTGGGCACCGCGCGCCAGGATTTGTTGAGGCTGATGGTGTACTTGCCCATGGGCTTGTCCCAGCGGATTTCCTCGGGGAAGCGCGTCTGCTCCTCGTAGCCGGCGGCTACGGCCTCCAGGGCGCGGTCGGCGGCGTGCGGGCCCGAGGCCTGGAACGACATCAGGTAGGCCTGCCCGGTGGTGTGCATGGTGGCGTGGGCAATTTCAAAGAAGCGCGTCTTCATGCCTTCCAGCGCCTCGATGAGGATGGCAGCGCGGTCGGCGGGCTTGAGCTTGCGCCAGGGGCCGAAGGCTTCCTGAGCGTTGCGCACCAGCGTTTCGGGCGCGTAAAACGGGTAGGTGATGCCCAGCGGCTGCTGCTCGTAGGGCGAGTCTTCCTGGCCGGCCCAGCCCTGCGGCTCGCCCTGCTGCAGCTCCGCGAACTGCTGGCCGCGGCGGGCTTCGTAGGCGGCGCGGCCCTGGGCGTCGGCATCGGCGCCGTACACGTCGGGCTGGGGGTTTTCGGGGTAGTGGGCGAAGAACGTGCGGCCGTGCAGGGCTTGTACCGCCTGTTCCAGAGTAGCCTGGTGCTTGCGAGTGGTGTCGGTCATACCGCGGATTGGGAAATGGGGAGTTTGGGAAGCTAAGTTGGTCGAAAAAGATGCCGCGTGGCAGCGGCCGGGCGGCTAAATTTACGTAGTTAGCGCACACCGGCCTCACTCCACCGTTTGTCCCGATGAAACAGCTTCTACTCGTGTTAGTTGCCGCCTGCGGCTGGTTGTATTCGGCCGCCCCGGCCCAGGCCCAAACCCCGGCCACGACCCTGGCCGAGGTGTTGCCCGGCCGGGCCGTGGTCAAGTTGCGCCCGGGCGCCCGGGTGGGCCAGCTGGCGGCCGCGCTGCAGCAGCTGCAGGCCGGCCCGCTGCAGCAGAAATTTCCGCGGGCGCTGGCCCCTTCGCCCAAGAAACCCGGCAGCGTGGAGCTGCGCACCATCTACCAGTTTCAGTACCCGCCCGCCCTGGCCTTTGGCAAGGTGCGCCAGCTGCTGACGGCCACCGGCGCGGTGGAATACGTGGAGCCGCTCTACAGCCGGCCGCCGCTTTACCAGCCCAACGACCCCTTCGCCGACTCGACCCGCGCCACCGGCGTGCAGTACTACCTGAAAAACGTGCGCGCCTATGGCGGCTGGGACCGAAGCCAGGGCGACAGCAGCGTGGTCATCGGCATCACCGACACCGGCACGCGCTTTACGCACCAGGATTTGCGCGGCCAGGACAAGCGTAACTACGCCGACCCCGTGAACGGCCTCGACGACGACGGCGACGGGTTCGTGGACAACTTTCGCGGCTGGGATGCGGCCGACAACGACAACGACCCCTCCACGGCTACCGGCGGCGCCAACGGCCACGGCGTGCTGGTGGCCGGCGTGGCCGCCGCCCGCGCCGACAACGGCCGCGGCATTGCCGGCGTGGGCTTCAAGTGCCGCTACCTGCCCATCAAGATCTACGCCACCACCCCCGCGGGCACGTTTGCCGGCTACGAGGGCATCGTGTACGGCGCCGACCACGGTTGCAAGGTGATTGTGGCCGCCTGGGGCGGCGTGGGTGGCAAGTCGCGCTTCGAGCAGGACGCCATCAGCTACGCGGCCATCAACCGCGACGCGGTGGTGGTGGCCGCCGCCGGCAATACCAACGCCGAGCTGGATTTCTACCCCGCTTCCTACGAGCACGTGGTATCGGTGGCGGCCTTGGAGCGCACCGACGTGAAAGGCTCGACCAACACCTACAGCTACCACGTCGACCTATCGGCTCCCGGCCAGCAGATTCTGACCACCGTGTACACCCACGACTCGTCGTACGTGGCCGTGGGCGGCTCGTCGTTTGCCGCGCCCATCGTGGCCGGGGCGGCCGGGCTGGTGCGCAGCCGCTACCCGCAGCTGTCGGCCGCGCAGGTGGCGGCTCTGCTGCGCCGCACCACCGACAACATCTACGGCATTCCCGGCAACGCCGCCTACCTGGGCCGCCTTGGCACGGGCCGGCTCAACATCAAGCGGGCCCTGGCCGAGGCCACTACGGCCCAAGCCGTGCAGGTAAGTCACCGCCTGAGCCAGCCCTACCTGCTCGATACGGCCCGGCTCACCTTGTCGGTACGCAACCTGCTGCAGCCGCTGCCGGGCCTCACGCTCACCGTTACCTCGCTCACGCCCCAGCTGCTGGTAACCGGCGGCAGCCCCGCCGCGGTGGGCAACCTGGGCCTGGCCGATACCGCGCAGGCCGTGGTGGCGCTGTCCCTGGCGCCCAATACCGCCCCCAACACCCGGGCGGTGCTGCGCTGCCGCTTCAGCGCCCCCGGCGGCTTTCAGGACGACCACTACATCACCCTGGCGCTGAACCCCGACTACGTGGTGCTCACCGCCAGCGACCTGCACCTGACCGTGACCAGCCGCGGCAACCTGGGCTACGAGGGCCTCGACTCCGAAATCGGGGCCAGCATCACCTACCGCAACTCCCCGCCCCTGCTCAGCGAAGGGGGCCTGCTGGTGGCCACCGGGCCTACCCGCGTGGCCGACCGCCTGCGCAGCCTGCCGGCCGTGGGCTCCGACCAGGACTTTTTCCGCCAGCAGCCCATCCGCCTGCTGCCCGCGGTGGGGGCCGATCAGCAGGCGCGGGGCGTGTTTCAGGACTCGCTGCCCAGCCAGAGCGCCGGCCGGGGCATTGGGGCGCGCGTGCGGCAGCGGGCGCTGGCCTGGGCCGCCCCCGCCGACCGTGAATATGCCGTGGTGGAATACACCCTGCTCAACCTGGCGGCCGACACCCTGCGGCCGCTGCACGCGGGCTTGTTTATGGATTGGGACGTGCCCGATGCCGGCCGCAACGTGGCCGCCTGGGACTCGGCGCGGGCGCTGGGCTACGTGCGCGACGTGCTGCGCGCCAACCTTTTTGCCGGCGTAAAGCTGCTGCAGCCGGCCACTGCTCCGGCCCTGGCGCCCAGCTACTATGCCCTCGACAACGCCGCCCCGGTTACCGCCCCGGTAGCGCTGCGGGACGGCTTTTCCACCGCCGAAAAATTCCGCACCCTCAGTTCGGGCACCACCACGCGCAGTGCCGGTGGAGTGGCCGGCACCGACGTATCGCACGTAGTAGGCGCCGTGCTGCCCGCCCTGGCCCCCGGCGACTCGGTAACGGTGGCGTTTGCCGTGCTGGCTGCTCCCTCGCTGGCGCAATTGCAGGCCGCCGCCGATGCCGCCCAGATTCGCTACGGCCAGTGGGTGCTGCCGGCCCGCGCAGCCGCCCGCACCAACAACTGGCAGGTGTATCCCAACCCCACCACGGGCCAGCTGCAGGTAGCGGTGCCGGCCGGGGTGCGCCCCCAGGAAGTGGAACTGCTGGACCTGACCGGCCGCCGCGTTGCCCGGTGGCCCTGGCCCGCGGGGCAGCCTACGGCGACGCTTCAGGTGCCGGCCGGCAGCGCGGGGCTTTACCTGTTGCGCCTGCACCACAGCGCGGGCCAGCTCACCCGCAAGGTGCAGGTGCAGCCCTAGCAATGCAGCTGCCAGAGCTCGTCCCAGTTGGTGGTGTAGGCCGCCGACCGCCGCGCGCACCGGCCCGCCCAGGCCACCGGGCGGGTGCCCGCAGCAGCGTAGCGCACTGCGCCGCGCCCGTAGCGCGCATTCAGCGCATCTATTTTTTGCATCAGCGCCCGGGTTTGGCTCAACTGCTCGGCCGACTGCGCAAACAGGCCCAGTTGCGGCTGGTCGGCAGGTTCCAGCCCGCTCAGCACGATGCCGGCCCGGTGGTAGGCTGTACCGGGCTGGATTAACGCCCGCAGCCGCTCCAGCGCGTGGCGTACCAGCTCCCCGGTGTCGTCGGTAGCGGTGGGCAGGGCGGCCACGGCTGTCCAGGTGCGCGCCGCCTTGGAGCTGCCAGACGCAGCCTGACCCAGCAACACCGTAAGTACCTGGGCAGCTAGGCCGTGGCGGCGGAGCTTGGCGGCGGCCCGCTCGGCAAAGCTGGCCACGGCTTCGGCCAGCAGCACCGCGTCGTGCACGGGCTGGCCAAACGAGCGGGTGTGGGCCACGCTGCTCCGGGAACTGGCGGGCAGTGGCTCGTCGGCCAGGGCGCTGGGGTCGAAATCGAGGCAGGGCCGCCCGTGCAGCTCCTGCCAGAGCCGGGTCCCCACCACGCCGCCCAGGTGGCGCCGTACCCAGGCTTCGGGGCGGGCGGCCAGGTCGGCGGCGGTGTGCAAGCCGGCTTCCTGCAGCCGCCGCCCGTAGCGCCGGCCAATGCCCCACACGTCGCCAATGGGCGTTTCGGCCAGGGCGACCCGGCATTGCGCGGGCGTTTCGAGCACCCGCACGCGCTGTTCCGGCGGCTGCCGGCGCGCCAGGCGGTTGGCCAGCTTGGCCAGGGTTTTGGTGGGGGCCACGCCCACGGCCGTGGGAATGCCCACATGCCCGAGCACAGTTTGCCGGATGCGCTGCCCGAATGCGGCGAGCTGCCGCTCGGGTAGCCCGGCCAGGTTCAGAAACGACTCATCAATGGAGTACACCTCCACCTCGGGCACCAGGTCGCCGAGCACGCGCATGACCCGCCGCGACATGTCGCCGTAGAGCGCGTAGTTGCTGGAAAACACCTGCACGCCGTGCTCCCGCAGGCGGGGGCGCGCCAGGTGATAGGCCTCGCCCATGACAAAACCCAGGGCTTTGGCTTCGTCGGAGCGCGAAATCAGGCAGCCGTCGTTGTTGCTGAGCACCACCACCGGCTGGCCTTCGAGCCGGGGCTGAAAAACCCGCTCGCAGCTCACGTAGAAGTTGTTGCAGTCGACCAGGGCAATCATGAGCGCGGAGCCGCCCGCCGCCGGGCGGCCCCCGTGGAAGCGGACTTGCTGGGCTGGAAGGCGTGAATGACGTGGGTGACTACGCCCCAGACCTGCAGGCCGCCCTCGTTTACGGCTATGGGCGCGTACCGCTCGTTGGCCGCGTCGAGCCAGGGGCGGCCGTTGCGGTAGCGCAGGCACTTGATGGTTTGCTCGCCCTCTACCAAAGCCACCACAATGCTGCCCTCGGTGGCGCGCAGAGAGCGGTCGACGGCCACGATGTCGCCCGAGCGGATGCCCACGCCCACCATGGAGTCGCCGCTGACGCGGGCCAGGAAAGTGGCCGCTGGGTGGGCAAAGAGCAGCTCATACAGATTCAGCGGCTCGTCGAGGTAGTCGTCGGCCGGCGAAGGAAACCCGGCCGGAATGGGGCAGGCAAACAAGGGCAGCGTGTAGCCCGCCCAATCGGTTGCTACGGAAAACGGCGTCAGGGAAGTCATACAGTCGGCCCCCGGCGGCTAACAGCCGGAAGGCGCTGCTATTTACTAATTAATTTAGCATATCGTTGCTGCCGGGCCCTGGTACTTAGCGGAGTCGCTGGCACGAAACTTATTGATAAGTCGAATGTTTATTAAATACATCCAATTTAAAGCGCAGCTATCGGAAATTTTTCTGCGTTTTTTCCTAACCAACTTTTTTAGTTTATCCGGAATATCCGTATTTTTGGATATGCGCAGAACTTCAAAGACCAAGCTTCCCGTGTCCCTTCCCGTTCAGCAATACGCGCGGTGCGTGGACGCCGCCCGCCGCCCCGCCGACCACATCGGCGACTGGCCCGAGCGCGGCCAGGTGTACCCCATCGAGTACAAGCGCAACGCCCGCACGGGCGAACCGCAGGTACACGTACTCGGCTTTTACGCCGAGCGCCCCTACGGCGCCTTCGCCACCCGGCGCTTCGAGCCGGTGGCCGAGGTGTGGCTCAATTAGTTAGCACCTTCTTGTTCGACTCTCGGCCGCCCCAGGGCGGCCGTTTTTTTTGCCCGCCCCGGTTCTGCCGGCTTTCGGCCGGGTTTCCGGCTCGCTCAGGCCATGCCCCGGCTCGGGCGCCCTTGCCCCGGCTTAGGGTTTCGGGGGCTGGGGCCGCCGCCGGAGCCGGCTGGTGCCCAGCATCAGCACCAGGGGTAAAATCAGCCATTGCAGCTCGCTGAGCAGCGTCGCCAGCCCGCGCAGGGAGAAAAAGCCGGCCCCCACGGGCGACACCCGCACCGGCCGCCAGGGCAGAAAATACCGCTCATTGCTCAGCGGCGCCAGCAGCGCTACCCCCAGCCCGCCGTTGGTGAGCATATCCAGCAGCGGGTGCGTGGCCGTGGCGAAGGCCAGCCAGGCGGCCGGCTGCCAGCGCGGGCGCCCCGGCAGCGGCTGGGCCAGCCCGGCCACCACCAGGCCCACCACGGCGGCAAACGCCAGGGAATGCGTGATGCCCCGGTGCCCCCACAAACTGGCGTAGGGAATACCCAGGCGGAAGGTAATGGCATCGAAATCGGGCAGCACGGCGCAGAGGACGGTGAGCCACCAGAAGCGGGCCGGAACCCGGTCGAGCGGCAGCAGCCGGGCCAGCCCGACGGCAACGGCAGCGTGGGTGAAGACGGTAGGCATAGGCTCGGCAAGTACGCCCCGGCCGCGTACATTTGCCAGCCCTTCAACCGCCCGCTCCATGTCAGCCCCCGCGCCCGAGCCTACTTACACCATTCCGGCTTCGTACCGGCGCATGGAAAACCTGCACATCGTGTTCTGGCTGCTCAAGGACGTGAGCTGGTGCATGGTGTGGAAGCCCCTGGGCATGGCCATGGTGGTGCCCACGCTCTGCATTGCCCTCGTCATTGCCTGGCGCACCCGGCACCTGGCCTCCGAGCTGGCCCACAACCTGGCTATCGTGCTCTGGATTACGGCCAACTCCTACTGGATGACCAGCGAGTTTTTTGGCTTCGACACGGTGCAGTTTGGTCACGGCATCACCGGCAAGCATTTGTCGCTGCTGCCATTCGTGGCCGGGCTGGTGGTGCTGGCCTACTACTACCTGGTGCAGAAGCCCCGCGAAACCGCCGCCGGGCAGGTGGCTACGCTGTAAAAGCCCGCGCCCCGGCTTCGGCCGCGCTACTACTGGTAGTGCGGCCAAAGCCGGGGCGCGGGGCTGCGGGCTTAGCCTTTGGAGTCGGCCGAGCCAGCGGCGGACTGGTCGCCGCCTTCCATGCCGTTGGTCTGGTCACTGTCGCCGTAGCCGCCGCGCTGCCCGGCCCCGTCGCCCATGTGGCCCTGGGTACTGATGGGCGGAGTGCCGGGTGCTGTTTTCGGATTGGCGGGCGCGGTGGGCTGCTGATTGGCCGATTCGGCTTCGTTGGGGGCGCTGGTGGGTTGGTCGGGCGTCATGGGAATCGATTGTTGGTGGAAAGCGCCGGCACCCAACGCGGACACCGGCTACGGGTAGTACGCCGGCCAACCCCCGGAGTTCGGCGCCCGGGCGCAATGCCTCGCGGTGCAACTGCCGGGACTACATTTTGCCCCCGCAGCCCCTGTTGCCGGTTAACCAGGGCGGCAACAGGGCCGGCTTACCGGGCAAGACGTCGGGGGCGCATCCCGGCGCCACGCTCCGCCACTCCGGCGAGTCGGTCCGGGAGCCTTGGTTTACTTGACCGTTTTGCCCCTCCCAAGCCGAGGCACTGCCTGAGTTGTAGCAAGCCGCGGAAAAAAACCACGGTCCGTTACAGATTTTGTAACGAATTGTGCATTTTTCTTGCGGTTCGTTACAGGTTGTGTAGCGAACCGCGTAGTTTTTTCTCGATTCGCTACACCCCCGCTGCATGGCTCGCCCGCTCACGCATTCGCTGCCTTCCACTACTCCCGAAGCAGGCGTGCGGGAGCATTTCGGCTTAAGCCAGGACGAGCTGGGCCGCTACCTGGGCGTGAGCCGCGCCCTGGTGGCCCACTTTGAAGCCGGCCGCCGCCGCCCATCCCGCCTGGCCGACCAGCGCCTGGCTCGCCTGGCGGCGCTGCTGCCCCCGCCCACCGGCCACGGCCCGGTCGCGCCGCATTGGCCCGCCCTGGCAACGCCCACCCTCCCGGCCCCGCCCCCACTCCCTGCTTTCGACGGCGAGTGGGCCGCGCGCCCGTTGCAACGCCGCCTGCTGCAGGTGCAGGCCCAGGCGGCCCGGCTGCGCTGGGAGCTGCACCAGGCCAGCAAGGGCGCCAAGCTCCAGCAGCGTCGCGCCTGGGCCCTGGCCCAGCTGCGGGCCGCCCTGCCCCCGGCCGACCTCGCCGACGCCGCCGAGCTGGCCCACCTGCACCGCTGGCTCACGGTGCTGGCCGCCGACATCGAAGCCGCCGCGCCCACCCCGGCCAGCCGCGCTGCCCAGGCCCTGCTGGTGCTGCGCATCCAGGCGCTGGAGTACGAAGCCGCCGCGCTCGGTCCGCTGCTGACCGCCCATAACCCGCCGGAATAACTCCTCCGCTTCCTGGTACGGCGGGGCAATGGGCTGTCGAACCCAGGCTGCGGCATCCGCCCCTCGCAGCAAACCAAAACGGCCGCCCCGGAGGTTTCCGGGGCGGCCGCATAAGCGCCGTAAGGCCGACGTTGCAGCTGTTACTTCTGCGACAGCATGCTGGCGTCCGTCTGCTGCTGCAGGCGGATCAGGTTCAGGGCCGAGCCGGCCTTGAACCACTCAATCTGGCCCTGGTTGTAGGTGTGGTTGAGGGTAATCAGGTCGGTGTCGCCGTCGGCGTGGTGCAGGCGGGCCTGCAGGGGCTTGCCGGGGGTAAACTCCGTCAGGCCGAGGATGTCGATGGTGTCGCCCTCCTCAATCAGGTCGTAGTCGGCCTTGTTGGCGAAGGTCAGCGCCAGCATGCCCTGCTTCTTGAGGTTGGTTTCGTGGATGCGGGCAAACGACTTGACGATGATGGCGCGCACGCCCAGGTGGCGCGGCTCCATGGCGGCGTGCTCCCGCGAGGAGCCTTCGCCGTAGTTTTCGTCGCCTACTACCACGGTGCCGATGCCCATGGACTTGTAGTTGCGCGCTACCTGCGGCACCGAGTTGTAGGACTCACCCTGGGCTACAAAATCACGCACCCGGTTGGCCTCGCCGTTGAAGCAGTTGATGGCGCCGATGAGCATGTTGTTGGAGATGTTGTCCAGGTGGCCGCGGTACTTCAGCCAGGGGCCAGCCATCGAGATGTGGTCGGTGGTGCACTTGCCCTGGGCTTTGATGAGCAGGCGCAGACCCATCAGGTCGGTGCCTTCCCAGGCCTTGAAGGGCTCCAGCAGCTCGAGGCGGTCGGAGTTCGGGTCCACGATTACCTGCACGGCCGAGCTGTCTTCGGCGGGGGCCTGGTAGCCGGCGTCTTCCACGGCGTAGCCCTGCGGGGGCATTTCCAGGCCGCGGGGCTCGTCGAGCATCACGGCTTCGCCGTTTTTGTTGGTGAGCGTGTCCTTGAGGGGGTTGAAGGTCAAGTCACCGGCAATGGCGAAGGCCGTCACGATTTCGGGCGAGGCTACGAAGGCGTGGGTGTTGGGGTTGCCGTCGTTGCGCTTGGCGAAGTTGCGGTTGAACGAGGTGATGATGGAGTTGCGGCGCTTGGGGTCGTCGGTGTGGCGGGCCCACTGGCCGATGCACGGCCCGCAGGCGTTGGCCAGCACCACGCCGCCCATTTCGGCGAAGGTGTCCAGCAGTCCGTCGCGCTGCACGGTGTAGCGCACCAGCTCCGAGCCGGGCGTCACGGTGAACTCGGCATTTACGCTCAGGCCCTTGTCCACGGCCTGCTTGGCAATGGAGGCGGCGCGGGTGATGTCCTCGTACGAGGAGTTGGTGCACGAGCCAATCAGGCCCACTTCCAGCTTCTCGGGCCAGCCGTGCTCTTTCACGGCGGCGGCAAACTGCGAAATCGGCCAGGCCGCGTCGGGCGTGAACGGACCGTTCACGTGGGGCTCCAACTCGGAGAGGTTGATTTCGATGAGCTGGTCGTAGAACTTGGCCGGGTCGGCAAACACCTCGTCGTCGGGGCGCAGGTGCTGGGCCACGCCGGCGGCCAGCTCGGCAATGTCCTGGCGGCCGGTGCCGGCCAGGTAGGTTACCATCGACTGGTCGAAGGCGAATACCGAGGTGGTAGCCCCGATTTCGGCGCCCATGTTGCAGATGGTGGCCTTGCCGGTGCACGACATGTTCTCGGAGCCCTCGCCGAAGTACTCGACGATGGCGCCGGTGCCGCCCTTCACCGTCAGGATGCCGGCGACTTTCAGGATTACGTCTTTGGGCGAGGCCCAGCCCGAGAGCTTGCCGGTGAGCTTCACACCGATGAGCTTGGGGAATTTCAGCTCCCAGGCCATGCCGGCCATCACGTCCACTGCGTCGGCGCCGCCCACGCCAATGGCCAGCATGCCGAGGCCGCCGGCGTTGGGCGTGTGCGAGTCGGTGCCGATCATCATGCCGCCGGGGAAGGCGTAGTTTTCGAGCACCACCTGGTGAATGATGCCGGCGCCGGGCTTCCAGAAGCCGATGCCGTACTTATTGGAAACGGAGGCCAGGAAGTCGTACACTTCCTTGTTCTCGGTGTTGGCAATGGCCAAATCCTCTTCGGCGCCTTCCTTGGCTTGAATGAGGTGGTCGCAGTGCACCGTGGAGGGCACCGACACCTTTACTTTGCCGGCCTGCATGAACTGCAGCAGCGCCATCTGGGCGGTGGCGTCCTGCATGGCCACGCGGTCGGGGGCGAAGTCAACGTAGGACACGCCGCGCTCGAAGCTCTGGGTCGGCGCGCCGTTGTAGAGGTGGGCGTAGAGGATTTTTTCGGTGAGCGTGAGCGGACGGCCCACCGCGCGGCGGGCAGCCTCTACTCGCTCGCCCAGACCGTTGTACACGGTCCGGATCATGTCCAGGTCGAACGCCATAGGATATCAGCGGGAATGAGGTGACAGAAACAAGCCCCGGAAAGGCCTTTCCAAGGCAGCGCGCAAATATAGCCCGCCCCGCAGCGTGGACAAACTTTATATTCGCCGCCCGGTTCTACGCGGGTTTCGAGGCCGTGTTGGCTGGCGGAGCGTAGTTTCCCGGGCCGATGCGCCCCTTGATTTAGGATAAACCAATGAAAGCTGATTTCGTTTCGACGCGCCGCCTGCTGGCCGGCGCCGCCCTGCTGGCTGCGGTACTCACCGGCTGCAACTCCGGCGCAGACAAGACCACTACCACCGCGGAAGGCACCGCGGCGGCTGGCGCCCCGGCCCTGACGGCCGGCACCTGGCGCGGCGTGCTAGCGGCCCAGGGCCAGGAAATTCCGTTTCTGTTCGACGTGGCCGAGGAAGGCGGCAAGCCCACGGTGACGCTGCGCAACGGCGAGGAGCGGCTGAAGCTGGACGAAATTACCACCGCCGGCGACTCTACCACCATCCGCCTGGGCGTGTTCGACGCGGCCCTGGTGGTGCGGACCGATGGCGCCGACAAACTCAAAGGCACCTGGGTGAAGTACGACGCCAAGGAGCCGTACCGGGTGCCGTTCACGGCTACCAAGGGGGAGCAAAAGCTGTTTTTGGTTTCTACTGCGAAACCTTATTCGTTCGACGGCACCTGGAGCGTCACGTTCAAAGGCGACGACGGCGAGACGTACCCGGCAGTGGGCGTGTTCAAGCAAAGCGGCCAAGACGTAAGCGGTACGTTCCTCACTACCACCGGCGACTACCGCTACCTGGCCGGCCAGGTTGATGGCAACACCATGAAGCTTTCCACCTTCGATGGCAGCCATGGTTTCCTGTTCACGGCCACCCGGAACAGCGACACCAACACCCTTATCAACGGCCACTTCTACAGCGGCAAATCGGGCCACGAAACCTGGACGGGCCGCCTCGACGCCAACGCCAAGCTGGCCGACGCCAACTCGCTGGCCGGCATCAAAGCGGGCCAACAGCGGCTCGACTTCAAGTTTCCCAACGTGTTCAAGGGCGGCAGCATCTCCCCCACCGACCCCAAATACAAGGGTAAGGTAGTAGTGGTGCAGATTCTGGGCTCGTGGTGCCCCAACTGCATGGACGAGACGAACTTCCTGGCGCCCTGGTACGAGCAGAACAAGCAGCGCGGGGTGGAAATCATTGGCCTGGGCTACGAGCGCAGTTCCGACTACGAAGTGGCCGCCGCCAAGCTGCGCAAGATGCGCGAGCGGCTGAACGTGGGCTACGACCTAGCCGTGGCCGGCGTGGCGAACAAAGACTCGGTGGCCGCCTCGCTGCCGCAGCTCACTGCCTTCAAAGCCTTCCCCACCACCATCTTCCTCGACAAAAAGGGGATGGTGCGCAAGGTGCACACCGGCTTCTCGGGCCCCGGCACCGGGCAGTACTACGAGCAGGAAAAAGCCGAATTCGAGAAAACCGTGAACCAGCTGCTGGCCGAGAAGTAGCCAGCTCGGCTGGTGGCCGATTGTCATTGCGAGGCGTTAGCCGAAGCAATCCTTCTTCTAGTAGTAGAGACCGAAAGAGCCTGACGAACCGAAAACGAATTTTGGTTGGTCGGGCTCTTTCGGTTGTGCCACGAGGGGAAAGATTGCTTCGGCTGCGCCTCGCAATGACCGGCGCTTTCGGCCCTGGCCCCTACTACCCGGCCGGGCGGAACCGCTCCAGCAGCACGATTTCCTGGCCGTGGTAGGGCGAGCGGGCAAACTCCCGGTAGCCAAACTTGTGGGCCAGGCGCAGCGAGGCTTCGTTGTCGGGGTCGATGATGCACACGGTGCGGGGACCGGGAAAGTGGGCGTCGGCCCAGGCCAGGGCGGCCGTGAGGCCCTGACTGGCGTAGCCGCGGCCGTGCAGCCGGGGCGCCAGCACCCAGCCGGCCTCGGGCACGCCCTTGAGGGAGGGCGTCAGGTCGCGCTGCACGTCGAAGAAGCCCACGGTGCCCACGAAGCGGCCGGTGGCTTTTTCCTCCATCGCCCAGATGCCGTAGCCAAACAGGGCCCAGTGCCCCACCTGGGACAGCATGCGGCGCCAGACGTCTTCCTCGGGGTGCGCGTGCCCGCCCAGAAAACGGTAAAAAGCCGGGTCCTGGTGCATGGCGGCGGCTTCGGGCAAATCCGTGGGCCGGGGCGCGCGCAGCAGCAGGTCGGGGGTTTCGAGCAGGGGCACCGCCAGGGCGGGCGCGGCGAGCAGGGAAAGGGGCTGGGACATGCGGCAAATTAAGCGGCCCGGCCGTAGTCGGAAAAGTATTTGGGCCCCCAATCCGTCAGCCCCGCCAGCGGCCCGGGGAGCAGCGTTGCCCGCCCGGTCGTTTTTTTCCTGCTTATGGCTTCTTCTCCCCTCCGAATCGGGCGCCTGCTGCTGAGCGCCGGGCTGCTGCTGTTGCTGGCCGGCGTGGCCTTTCTCAACCTCAGCCCGCAGCTTGGCGCCTCCCCCACCGCCGCCGAGCAGCAAGCCTACGCCGCCTCAGGCCACTACCGCGCCGGCGAGTTCCTGAACCTGGAGCCCACCGAGGTGATGACCGGCAGCGGCACCCTCGCGGTGCTGGGCAAGTTTCTCTTCGGCCGCACACCCAACCGCGACCCGGCCCAGCCGCTGCCCCTGCAGGTGCCCGATGCGCGCAGCCTGGCCCACCCGCCCGCCGACGCGCTGCGCGTAACCTGGCTGGGCCACTCAGCCAGCTGGGTGCAGCTGGCCGGCCGCAACGTGCTGCTCGACCCGATGCTGAGCGTGGAAATGGGCCCGCTCAGCTGGGTGACGCCCCGGCGCTACAACCCGCGGCTGGCCCTCACGGCCGCGCAGCTGCCGCCCATCGACGCGGTGCTCATCAGCCACGACCACTACGACCACCTCGACTACCAGACCATTCGGCAGCTGAAGGACAAGACCGCGCTGTTTCTGGTGCCGCTGGGCGTGGGCGCCCACCTGCGGGCCTGGGGCGTGGCGCCGGCCCGCATTCGGGAGCTGGACTGGAACGACTCGGTGCAGGTGCCGGGCCTCACCATCGTGAGCACGCCCGCCCGGCACTTCTCGGGCCGCGGCCTCACCAACCGCAATTCCACTTCCTGGAGCTCCTGGGTGGTTAAATCGGCCAGCCGGCGCGTGTTCTACAGCGGCGACGGGGGCTACGGCGCGCACTTTAGCCGCATCGGCCAGCAGCACGGCCCTTTCGATCTGGCGCTGATGGAGTGCGGGCAATACGACGTCGACTGGGCCCAGATTCACATGATGCCCGAGCAAACCGTGCAGGCTACCCTCGACGTGCAGGGCCGGGTGCTGCTACCGGTGCACTGGGGCGCCTTCACCGAAGCCAACCACGCCTGGAACGAGCCCGTGCAGCGCGCCGTGGCCGAAGCCGCCCGGCGGCAGCTGCCCATCACCACGCCCCAGCTCGGCCAAACCGTTAGCCTCGACCAGGGCGCGCTGCCCCATACTCCCTGGTGGCAGTGAAGTAGTGGCTGCGCCGCCTACCGCAGCCGCAAGCGCAGGCGGAAGGAGGTGCGCGGGCGCAGGGTAATGAGCGGCTGCAGGCCCGGGTGCCCGGTGTCGACTGGTTCCACCTCGAAGCGGCGCAGCACTTCCAGCAGCACCAGCTGCATTTCGGTGAGAGCAAACTGGTTGCCAATGCACAGGCGCGGGCCCGCCCCAAAGGGCAGGTAGGCGGGGGCCGCCTGCTCGCGCAGCTGGTCTTTGCCGAAGCGTTCGGGCCGGAAGGCTTCCGGCTCGGACCACAGCCGGGGCGAGTGGTGCAGACCGTAGATGTAGGCCGAAACGAGCGTGCCCTTGGGCAGCGGCACGCCCTGGTATTCGTCGTTGGCCAGCGCCACGCGGTCCATAATCCAGGCCGGCGGGTACAGGCGCATGGTTTCCTGAATGAGCTGCAGCGCGTAGGGCAGCTGGGCCAGGTCGGCCAACTGCGGGGCCCGGCCGCCGAGCACGGCCTGCATGTCGGCGCGCAGGCGGGCAACCTCCTGGGGGTGCCGGGCCAGCAGCAGCCACAGCCACGACAGGGCGTTGGCGGAGGTTTCGTGGCCGGCCACCAGCAGAATAGCGGCTTCGTCGAGCACCTGCTCCTCGCTCATGGGCTCCCCGGTGTCCTCGTAGCGGGCGTCGAGCAGCATCTGCAGCAGGTCGTTGGGGGGCGCGTAGCCGGGCCGGCGGGCAGCTTGCCGGCGCTGGCGCACGTAGCCGCGCAGCAGCTCGCGCATTTCGGCGCTGAGGGCGTCGTGGCGGCGGTACTGCCCGCTGGCGTTCAGCCAGAGCTTGAGGTAGGGCTGGCGCACGGTGCGCACGTAAAACGCCTGCAGGGCCGTGAGCAGGGCGGCCAGGCGCTGCAGCTCCGCCTCGCTCATGCTCGTGCTGAACACCGAGCGGGCCATGATGCGAAACGTCAGCGCGGTCATCAGCTCGGGCACGTCGGCTTCCACGGCCCCGCCCTGCCGGGCTGCCTGCGCCTGCAGCGGCGCCAGGCTTTCGTCGATGACGCCCAGCATCAGCTCGGTGAGGCCCGCAATGCGCTGGCGGTGAAAGCCGGGCTGAATCAGGCGACGCTGCTGCAGCCAGTAGCTGCCCTCGGAGGTGAGCAGGCCCTGGCCCAGAAAGCGCCCCAGCCCGCGCGACAGCGCCGACTTGGGGTAGTTGCGGTGGTTTTTCTGCAGCACGTGCTGAATCAGGCCCGGGTCGCGGGTGAGCAGCGTGGGCTGAATGCCGCCCAGGTAGGTAGCCACCGTGTCGCCGTAGGTGCTGAGGTAGCCGTCGAGCACCGGAATGGGGTTAGCGGCCAGGGCCACCGAGTGGCGGAACGACACCCAGCGCGGCACCTGCGGCAGCGCAATCGGGCGGGAAACAGGTAGAGGCAAGTCAGCCATCGGCGGAAGCAGTTACGGGCGCCAAGGTACGGGCCGCGGGCGCAACCCGGCCGGCAGGGCCCAGAGCACTTTTCGGGCCCGCAGGTGGCAGCTGCGGGGCTACATGTACATGCTATTGCGGCCGGCGGCCCCACGGGGCGAACTTGCCCCCGTTTCCGCCGCCCTCACCCTACCGCTATGAAAAAAACGTTTTGCCTGCTGGCCGCCCTGCTGCTGGCCTCAATAGCCAGCCAGGCCCAGTGGCTGACACTGAACACCGCCAACTCGGGCCTGCACAGCGACGTGGTGCGCGAGGTGGCCGTGGCCGACAACGGCACCCTGTGGGTGGCCACCCAAACCGCCGTGCAGAAGTATGATGGCACGAGCTGGACCACCTACACCCAGGCCGATGGCCTCGACTACACCGCCATCAAGTGCGTGGCCGTGCGCGGCACCACCGTGTGGGTGGGCCACGACCGCGGCCTGAGCCGCTTCGACGGCACGAGCTGGATTAACTTCACCAACGCCGCCGATTTGCCCGTGGGCTTGTTCGGCGGCAACGACCGCACCATCAACGACGTGGTCATCCAGGCCAACGGCACCATCTGGCTGGCCGGCAGCCGCGGCCTCGGGCGCTACAACGGTACGAGCTGGACCAAGTTCAACCGCGCCAACTCGGGCCTGAACGAAGAAGCCGTAACGGCGCTGGCCCTCGACGAGGCCCTGAACACGCTCTGGATCGGCACCAACTGCCTTAGCCTGCAAAGCGGGGTGTACTCGCTGAACACGCTCAACCTGGCCTGGCGCTACTACTCGCTGCCGGGCGGCAACTGCGTGCACGGCCTGGCCGTGGGCAACACCGGCACCGTGTTCGTGGGCACCTGCAACGCCAGCGGCCTGACCACCATCGACGCGGGCACCGGCACCGTGGGCAGCGTATCGGTGAGCGGCTGCGTGGCCCTCGACGGCGTGGCCGCCGACCCCACCGACCCCACGCGGGCCTGGGTGGTGGCCGAGCCCATGGGGCCGGCCACTTCGCCGCGGGGCCTGCTGGCCTACAGCGCCCAAAGCGGTGGCAGCGTCACCCGCGAGTTCAACGTGGGCAACTCCGCCCTGCCCAGCCCCTGGGTAACGTCGGTGGCCGTGCAGCCCGTGGGCAGCGCCCTGAAGGTGTGGGTGGGCACCACCGACCGCGGCCTGGCCGTGTACGAAACCGTGGTGACGGCGCCCCGCCCCGCCCGCGCCGCGGTGGCCCTGCAGCTGCTGCCCAACCCCGCCACCGACGCCGTGGAAGTGCGCACCGACCTGAGCCAGTACGAGCTGAGCGTGTACGACAATGCCGGCCGCCTGCGCCACCGCCAGCAGGTGCGCGGCAGCCAGCCCCTGCGCCTGCCGGTGCTGGGCTGGGCCCGTGGCCTCTACCACGTGCGCCTGCGCTCGGAGCAGGGCAGCGGCTACGCCCGCTTCAGCAAGAGCTAGGACGCGGCCGGCAGCTCCGCACTTTTCGGCGCGCCGCTCGTAAGGTACTAGCGGCGGCGCCCACGCCGGGTGCCGCCGGCCTGTCTCTATCTCCCAACCAAACCGCCCTTCCCGTATGTGGATTCAGCAGAAATCGAACGCGCCCGTGCCCCTCACCGAGCTGCAAGGCCATACCGTCGGCCTCAAGTTTGAGTGCAACGAGTGCCAGACCGAGGTCTTCACCGACCTGATTGGCATTCCCCCGGCCGACCACCTGGCCAACTCCATGGAAGACGACGGGCAATTCGAAACCGAAGAAATCAAGTGCCCGGGCTGCGACATGACCCACGAAATCACCGTCAAGAGCACCTTCGACGGCGTGACCTTCGACGTGTCGGACGTAGCTCCCGATAAAGTCAGCTACCAGATTCCTCCGGCCGAGCAGCAGCAGCAATAATTGCCGCGGATTCACCGGAATCCGCGAATTGCGGGGCCGGCCCAGCCGGCATTCTACCACGAAGCGGCCGCCTCAGCAGAGAGGCGGCCGCTTTGTTGCGTGAGGGTGAAGCAACCGGGGCGGGTTGGCAGGCCGTTAGCCTCTGACAACCACCGACCCACAACTGCCAACTGATCTTACTTTTCCCGCTCGATGGTGTACTCGATGAGCTGCTCGAGCGAAGTGCGGGCCGGCGAGGCGGGGAAGGTGTGCAGAATGGCCAGGGCCTCGTCGCGAAACTGTTGCATGCGCTGGATGGCGTACTCCAGCCCGCCCGACTGCTTCACGAACCCGATGACGGCCTGCACGCGGTCAGAGCGGCCGTCGTTGTTCTGCACGTTGTAGATGACCTGGCGCTTTTTCAGCCACGGCGCCTGCCGCAGGGCGTGAATCAGAGGCAGCGTCATCTTCTTTTCCTTGATGTCGATGCCCACGGGCTTGCCGATTTCGGCCGTGCCGAAGTCGAACAGGTCGTCCTTGATCTGGAACGCCATGCCCACCTTCTCGCCGAAAAGCCGGGCCCGCTCGATGGTTTCCTTGTCGGAGCCCACCGAGGCGGCGCCCACCGCGCAGCAGGAGGCAATGAGCGAGGCCGTTTTCTGGCGGATGATGTCGAAGTACACGTCCTCGGTGATGTCGAGGCGGCGGGCCTTCTCGATTTGCAGCAGCTCGCCCTCGCTCATCTCGCGCACGGCGTTGCTCACGATTTTGAGCAGTTCGAAGTCGTCGTTGTGGAGGGCCAGCAGCAGGCCGCGGCTGAGCAGGTAGTCGCCCACCAGCACGGCAATTTTGTTTTTCCAGAGCGCGTTGACCGAGAAAAACCCGCGGCGGTAGTTGGCGTCGTCCACCACGTCGTCGTGCACCAGCGTGGCCGTGTGCAGCAGCTCGATGAGGGCCGCCCCGCGGAAGGTGGGCTCGGGCAGGGCGGCGGTGGGGTCGGGCGCGGCGGTGTGGGCCGTCAGAAACACGAACATGGGCCGCAGCTGCTTGCCCTTGCGCCGCACGATGTAGCCCATGATTTTATCGAGCAGCAGCACCCGCGTTTGCATGGACTGGCGGAATTTCTTCTCGAATTCCTGCATTTCGGCCGCAATAGGGGCCTGTATGTCGTCCAGCGTAAACTTCATGCAGTGGGGAAGGGCGGCGCAATGATACGCACGCGGCGGCGGTTTTGCGCGCGGCCGGCCCGGCGGCTACGACATTCTTTTAGCTTTACGCAGCCCACTCGTCTGCTTCCCGCCGTGCCAGCCCCCGCTACCGTCCCCGCCCCCACCGCCACCCAGTGCGCCAGCTGCGGCACCGCCCTGCACGGTGCCTACTGCCACGCCTGCGGCGAAAAGCGCCTCGACCACCACGACTACGCCCTGCCCCACTTCCTGGAGCACGCGGTAGACACGCTCACCCACTTCGACTTCAAGGTGCTGAAGGGCGCCTGGAGCCTGATTGCCCGGCCCGGCCTGATGACCCGCGACGTGCTGGCCGGCCGGCGCGTGACCTGGCCCAAGCCCCTGCAATTGTTTCTGATTGTGAACCTGGTGTACGCCTTCGTGGCCCACCAGCTGGGTATGCAGGTGCTCAACACCCCGCTCAAGTACCACTACGGCTTCTGGTACGGCGACTGGGCCGAGGCCCGCATGACGGCTCTGGCCGCCGAACAGCACCTCTCGCCCGAGCTGCTGGCCGCCCGCTTCGATGCCCTGGCCAATACCCTGGCCAAGTCGCTGGTCTTCGTGTTTATTCCGCTGCTGGCCGCCGGGCTCACCGGGCTGCTGTGGGCCAAGCGGCGCTACTTTCTCGAGCACGTGGTCACGGCCACCCACCTGACCAGCCAGATCCTACTGGTGCAGCTGCTCATGATCGGGCCCCTGGCGCTGGGGCAAATCCTGGCGCAGCAGCTGGGCAGCCCGCTGAGCTACCGCCAGGCCGATCTGGCCTCGGTGGCACTGATGCTGCTGGGGCTCACGGCCGCGTTTGCCCCCCTGCTCATCCGCACCTACGCCCTGCGCCGCGGCCCGGGGCTGGCGGCCGGGCTGGCCGTGGCCCTGCTGTTCTTTCTGCTGCTGATGCACGTTTACCGCTTCGTGCTGTTCGTGGTGGCCTCCTGGCTGCTGTAAGCTTTCGTTGCCCGCTACCTTCGCTCCCATGCCCGACTCCCTGCCCACCCGCCTCGATTTTCTGCTGCGCGCGCCGCACCACAGCCGCCCCTTCGCCGCCGATGCCCGCCTGCTGGCCGATGGCCGGCCCAAGCCGGTGGTGGTGTTCGTGCACGGCTTCAAGGGTTTCAAGGACTGGGGCCACTTCAACGTGCTGGCCGACTGGTTTGCCCAGCGGGGCTATGTGTTCGTGAAGCTGGACCTCTCCCACAACGGCGTGGTGCCCGGCGGCAGCGGCGACCTGGAAGACCTCGATGCCTTCGGCCGCAACAACTTCAGCCTGGAGCTCGACGACATCGGCTGCCTGCTCGACGCGCTGCACCAGCCCGGCGCCACGCCCGTGCCGGCAGGCGAGATGGATTTGCGCTGCCTGCTGCTCGTGGGCCACAGCCGGGGCGGGGGCCTGGCCATGCTCAAGGCCGCCGAGGATGCCCGCGTGAAAGCCGTGGCGGCCTGGGCACCCATCACCAGCGTCAACCCGGGCTGGCCCGAGGACATGATGCGCCAGTGGCAGCAGAGCGGGGTGCTGCACGTGGAAAACGCGCGCACCAAGCAGCAGCTGCCGCTCTACTACCAGATTGTGGAGGACTTCCACGCCAACCGCCGCCGCCTCGACATTGCCCACAACGTGCGCCGCAAGCTGCGCCAGCCGCTGCTGGTGGTGCACGGCGCCGACGACGAAACCCTGCCGGTGGCCCAGGCCCACACCCTCAAGCAGCTCAAGCCCGACGCCGACCTGCACATTCTGCCGGCCACGGGCCACATGTTTGGCGGCGCCCACCCCTGGCCCGAACCCGCGCTGCCGGCCCCGGCCCTGGCCCTGGCCGAGCTTACCCACGCCTTTTTTCAGCGTATAGCCTAGCCATGAAGCCTCCCCACACCGCCTACCTGCTGCTGGGCTCGAACCTGGGCGAGCGGGTAACCACGCTGCACCGCGCCCTGGTGGCCCTGGCCGAGCTGGCCGGCCCCGTGCAGGCCGTGTCGCCCGTGTACGAAACCGCCGCCTGGGGCCTCGAAGCCCAGCCCGCCTTCCTCAATCAGGCCGTGTGCCTGCGCACCCACCTCGCCCCCGAAGCCCTGCTCGACGCCTGCCAGCAGGTAGAGCAGCAGGCCGGGCGCGAGCGGGAGGAAATGTGGGGCCCGCGCACCCTCGACGTGGACGTGCTGCTCTACGACGACCTGGTGCTCGACTCGCCCCGGCTGAAGCTGCCTCACCCCCGCCTGCACCAGCGCCGCTTTGCCCTGGTGCCCCTGGCCGACCTGGCCCCTACTTTGGTGCACCCCGGGCTGGGCCAGCCCATCAGCGAGCTGCTGGCCGATTGCCCCGACGCGCTGCCGGTGGAAACCTGGATGGGCGACTTGTAAAACGCCATAAAAAAGTCCGGCAGCCCCTTGTACTGTCACGAGGGAGCCGCCGGACTTTTTAATGGCAATCGATAGTAGGTAAACCCGCTGGCGCCCCAGGTCAACGGCTCACTCGGCGTGAGTGAACGGTTCACTCGGAGCGAGTAAGCCGTTGACACGCCAACGGTCATTGGCTTGCTCACCAACGGGAAGCCCTTTCCCAACCGTGAGGCAGCCAATGGCTGGCTTGGAAGCCAGGCGCCTCAGTGGTCAACCAGCCGTACCGGGTAGTCTTGCGCGGGTCATGCTTCGGCCTGGCTCAGCAGGGCGGCCTTTTCTACACGCGACCTGCGGAACGAATACTTAGACGGCCGAGGCGGCGGCGGCCTGCGGGGCAATCTTCTTGACCAGGCCCTGCAGCACCTTGCCGGGGCCGCACTCCACAAACTCGGTGGCGCCATCCTGGGCCATGCGCTGCACGCTCTGGGTCCAGCGCACCGGGGCCGTGAGCTGGCGCACCAGGTTCTGGCGGATTTCGTCGGGGTCGGTGTGGGGAGCCGCGTCCACGTTCTGGTATACCGGGCAGCGGCCGGCGCTGAAGCTGGTGCGCTCAATGGCCCGGGCCAGCGCCGCCTCGGCCGACTGCATCAGCGGCGAGTGGAAGGCGCCGCCCACCGGCAGGGGCAGGGCGCGCTTGGCCCCGGCGGCCTTCAGGGCTTCGCAGGCCTGCTCGATGCCCGGGCGCGAGCCGCTGATGACCAGCTGGCCGGGGCAGTTGTAGTTGGCGGCTACCACCGCGTGGCCCTGCTGGCTGATTTCCTGGCAGATGCGCTCCACCACGGCGTCGTCGAGGCCCAGGATGGCGGCCATGGTGCCGGGCTGCTCCTCGCAGGCCGCCTGCATGGCCTGGGCGCGCTGGGCTACCAGCTGCAGCGCGTCCTCAAACTGGAGTACGCCGGCGGCCACCAGGGCTGAAAACTCGCCCAGGGAGTGGCCGGCCACCATGTCGGGGCGCAGCTCGGGCAGGGTGCTGAACAAGGCCACGGAGTGCAGGAAGATGGCCGGCTGGGTCACGTCGGTGCGGCGCAGGTCCTCGTCGGAGCCCGTGAACATCACGTCGGTCAGCGCGAAGCCCAGAATGTCGTTGGCCTGGTTCATCAGGCGCTGGGCCTCGGGGTGCTGCTGGTACAGCTCGCGGCCCATGCCGCTGAACTGGCTGCCCTGGCCGGGGAATACTACTGCTTTCATCAGAAGAAAGGTCGGGAGTGTCGGATTGCGGGAAATGGCTGATTCGGCGCCGCCGCCAAACCGGGCGCAAGGTGCGCAAATCGGCCGGCCCGCGCAAAGCTCCGGCCGCCGTCAGCCGCCGGCACGCCCCCTATGGGCATTGCCGGCAATGGTGCTGGGGCCGCCCTGGCTCAACAACAAAGGCCACCCCGCGGGGTGGCCTTTGCTTGCCTGAATCGGTCGGTGGGCCGGCGTGCTTAGCGCTTGACGTCTACCCAGCCCTTGAAGGTTTTCTGGGTTTTGTTGCGGTCGGCAAACTCCACTTCCACCAGGTAGTAGTAGATGCCGTCGGAGACGCGGGCGCCGCTGTCGCGCCCGCCGCCTTCGCCGCCCCGGGCGCCGCCGCCGTCCCAGAGCACCAGCGTCGCGGGGTTGGCGTCGCCTTTATATACCTGCACGCCCCAGCGGTTGAAAATCTGCACCCGGGCCCGGGTTACGGGGCTGGCCACCTTGGGCGTAAACGTCTCGTTGAGTCCGTCGCCGTTGGGAGTGAAGATGTTGGGCAGCAGGAACAGCGGGCAGTTATCGTTGCAGGCCACGTTGCTCAGAGCGCTGCGCTGCCCCAGCGAATCGACGGCCTGCACGCGGTAGCACAGCGCCGCCGAGGGCAGGTTGTCGTGCACGTAGCTGGTCTGCCGGGTCGAGTCGAGCAGGACAAACGCCGCGCCGGGCTCGTTCTGCACGAACAGGCGGTAGTAGGCAATGGCCTGGCTGCAGCCCGCGGGCGAGTTGCTGTCGAGCACCCAGCTGAGGCGGTTGGTGTAGAGCGTACCGGCCGGCACCTTGCCCAGGTTGAACAGGTTGGCGTTGAGCGAGTCGCAGTTGGTGGCGCGCACCGTGAGAATGGGGCGGCAGGGCGTGGGCTGCACGCACAGCTCCTGGCTCAAATTCACCAGGTTCTGCGGCAGCCCAATGTTGAGCGGGTCGTCGTAGGAGCCCTCGGTGCGCACGTAGTAGCAGTAGGTGCGGCCCACCTGCACGTTGCGGTCGGTGTAGCTGCCGCCGGTCTGGGTGTTGGCGGCGGTGGCCAGCTGCACGAAGTTGCCGCTGGCATCGCGCCGGAAGATGGTGGCCGGCTTCAGCGAGTTGTTCCAGGGCACGGCGTGGGCCCAGGTGAGCACGATGCCGGTGTTCACGGTATCGGCGCGGCCGCTCAGGCGCACACTCGAAGCCGGGTCGGCAATTTCCCGGATGTACGTCGTGTCGGCGGCCTGCGCGGTGGCCTTGCTGAAGAAGGTCAGCCGGTAGGTGTAGCCGCTGCCCAGGGTGTTCAGGCCGGTATCCACCAGCACCGTATCGCTGAGGCGGTTAAACGTGGCAATGGTTTGGAACGCGGTGGGGCTGCTCTGCGGCGCCCGGGCCAGGCGGTAGCCCAGCGGGGCGTTGAAGGGCGGGTTGGTGCCGGGCTTGGGCTGGGTCCAGCGCACGGTAATCTGACCGTTGGTGGCGTCGGTGCGGTCCACCGTCACGTGGGTGAGCACGGCCGGACGGCCATCGAACTCCACGCAGGTTTCGGCCGAGGCCAGGCTCTCGCCGCCCGCCGGCCGCGGAAACTCGGCGTAGATGCGGTAGCAGTAGGTTTTGCCGCGCTCCATGCCCTGGCCGCCGCGGGTGTCGAGGTACGACTGCGCGTCGCCCCCCAGGGTGGCAATGCGCACAAAGCCCGTGGAGGCCGGAATGCCGGTCTGGCAGGCGTCGGGGCTGAAGTTCGACGGGCCTTCCTTGCGGTAGAGGTGCAGCTTCACGCCCGGCCGGTTGCAGCCGTACAGGTTCCAGGTCACGATGACGTTGGCGCCCATGCGCTGGGCCAGCACCCCGGTGGGCGGCGGGCCTACCACCTTAATGCGCCAGGCTTTCTGGTCGGTGAGCGGTACGCCGGGGGCGTTAATCACGTCTTCGACCTTGAACAGCACCTGATGCGGGTCACTGGCTACGTCGTCGCAGGTGGTGGTCCAGCGAAACAGCCCCTGGGCGTTGCCGGGCTGGCTGACGGTCTGGCTGAAGGTAGCCGGGGGCAGCATGCCGCCGAAGGCCTGCAGGCGCAGCAGGTTGTTGTTGGCATCGGTGGCCGTTACGCGGCCAATTACCGTGGTGCCGGCCACCACACAGGTGTCTTTGGGAATGCGCAGCACGGGGCGCAGGTTGTTGGTGGGGCGCACCGAAATCTGCATGTCGCGCAATACCTCGCCAATCAGGCGGGGCTGGGCACCGGGCACGCGGCGCCACTCCTCCACCAGAAAGGCGGCGTTGTATTCGCCCACGGTGCTGGGCGAGTTCCACACCAGCTGGCCGGTGTTCACGTCGATTTCAAAGATGGCTGGGGCGTTGAGCACCGGCGCGGGTGGGCCATCGAAAGCCACCTGCACGCCACCGGGCGACACGTCGGGGTCCTGGCTGTTGGGAAACTTGTAGCCCGTGCAGTTCTGGGGGCTGGGCCTGTTGGGCGGCGGACCCACGTTGGTGCCCAGCACGCCCCGGGGTTCCTGCTTGCAGATTTGCAGCTTGAAGACCAGCGAGTCGCCGTCGGCATCGGAGGCGGCGGGGTTGTGCAAATACACCTGGCGCACGGCGGCCAGGTCAACGGCCGGCGCGTTGAGTACCGGCGAGCTGTTCACGCCCAGCACCGGGTCGATGGTGACGCGGGTGTAGATGTAGAAGGTCTGGTTGATGGGGTCGAGCATGTTGCGCACCGTGCCCACCCGGTTTTCGCCGATGAGGCTGACCACGTAGCTGCCCGGGGCGTTGTAGGTGTGCTCGAACAGGTAGGTGCGGCGCAGCACGTTGTTGCTCAGCATCAGCTCGGAGGCCACCGGCACCTGCGGTACCGAGCGGGTGCCGTCGCCGAAGTAAATGGTTTCCTCCCGCTGCCCGATGGCGGGCGAGGTGGGGTCCATGTACAGAATCATCTTGAAGAACACCCGCCGCGGGTTGCGCGCCGACACGGGCAGGGTGGTGTCGCTGCGGGCCTGGATGTCGCCGGCGCGAATGTGCGAGGCCAGCGCCTGCTCGGGAGCCGCCAGCAGCGCCAGCAGGAGTAAGCACAACAGGTGCCCAGGGCGGCCCAGGCGGCGAAGTAGCAGATACAGCATAGAAGTGAGCCGTTGGAAACTGCGGGGAGATACCCAGAAGGTCAGGAAAAAGCAGACGGCAACCTAACAAAATCCCGGGGAGCGGGGTTGCTTGGGCGACGTGTCACCTGTAACGACAAGCGAAGCAGGCTGGTTCAGCCTCAGAAAGGCCCAAAACGCTTAATTGTTTCGTAGCGGGTCGGCCCGTACCTTTGGCCGATACAACCGCCCTTTCTTTCACTCTTTCGTTCCCCTATGAGTTGGCTTAGCAACGCGCTTTCCAGCAGCATCGGCCGCAAAATCGTCATGTCCATCACGGGCTTGTTTTTGTGTTCGTTCCTGGTGATTCACCTGATCGGCAACCTCCAATTGTTCAAGAACGATGGCGGGGTCGCTTTTAATATCTACTCTCACTTCATGGGTACCAATCCCGTCATCCGCACGCTGGAACTCGTGCTCGTGGCGGGATTTGTGTTTCACATCTACGAGGCCATCGTGCTCAGCGGCAAGAACCGCGCGGCCCGGGGCAAGCAGCGCTACGCCGTCGACCACATCGAGCAGAACAGCCCCTGGGCCTCGCGCAACATGGGCCTGCTGGGCACGGTGATTCTGGTGTTCCTCATCATTCACCTCTACAACTTTTTCTGGCGCGCCCGTTTCGGCGACCTGGACAAGGACATCAACAGCAACGACGACCTCTACACGCTGGTCGTTACTTCCTTCCACCAGTGGTGGTACGTGCTGCTGTACGTGCTGGCGCAGGCGGCTTTGTGCTACCACCTCATCCACGGCTTCAAGAGCGCGTTCCAGACCCTGGGCCTGACCCACCGCAAGTACACGCCCTTCCTCACGTATTTCGGCTACGCATTCGCCATCATCGTGTGCGCCGGTTTCGCCGCCATGCCGCTGTACTTCTTCTTCACTAAGTAACCTCACCAGTTTGCACCTTATGAAGCTGGAAGCAAAGATTCCCGAAGGACCCATCAGCGAGAAGTGGGAAAAGCATAAGTTCAACGTCAAGCTCGTCAACCCCGCCAACAAGCGCAAGTACGACATCATCGTGGTGGGTACCGGCTTGGCCGGCGCTTCGGCCGCCGCCTCGCTGGCCGAGCTGGGCTACAACGTGAAGGCCTTCTCCTTCCACGACTCGCCCCGCCGCGCCCACTCCATCGCGGCCCAGGGCGGCATCAACGCCGCCAAAAACTACCAGAACGACGGCGACTCGGTGTTTCGCCTGTTCTACGACACGGTGAAGGGCGGCGACTACCGCGCCCGCGAAGCCAACGTGTACCGCCTCGCGCAGGTGTCGGTGAACATCATCGACCAGTGCGTGGCCCAGGGCGTGCCCTTCGCCCGCGAGTACGGCGGCCTGCTCGACAACCGCTCGTTCGGCGGCGCGCAGGTGTCGCGCACCTTCTACGCCCGCGGCCAGACCGGCCAGCAGCTGCTGCTGGGCGCCTACTCGGCCCTCTCGCGCCAGATTGCCTACGGCAAGGTGAAGATGTACAACCGCACCGAGATGCTGGACCTGGTCATTGTCGACGGGCAGGCCCGGGGCATTGTCACCCGTAACCTCATCACCGGCGAAATTCAGCAGCACGCGGCCCACGCCGTAGTGCTGGCCACCGGCGGCTACGGCAACGTGTTCTACCTGAGCACCAACGCCAAGTACAGCAACGCCACGGCCGCCTGGCGCGCCCACAAGAAGGGCGCCCTGTTTGCCAACCCCTGCTTTACCCAGATTCACCCCACCTGCATTCCGGTGTCGGGCGACTACCAGTCCAAGCTCACGCTCATGTCGGAGTCGCTGCGCAACGACGGCCGCGTGTGGGTGCCCAAGACGGTGGAAATGGCCGAGCGCCTGCGCGCCGGTCAGATCCGCGTGCAGGACATTGCCGAGGACGACCGCGACTACTTCCTGGAGCGTAAGTACCCCGCTTTCGGCAACCTGGTGCCGCGCGACGTGGCCTCGCGCAACGCCAAGATGATGTGCGACGAGGGCCGCGGCGTGGGCTCGACCGGCCTGGCCGTGTTCCTGGATTTCGCCGACGCTATCAAGCGCAACGGCGCCGACTGGGTGAGCTCGAAGTACGGCAACCTGTTTGCCATGTACGAGAAAATCACCGGCGAAAACCCCTACGAGGTGCCCATGCGCATCTACCCGGCGGTGCACTACACCATGGGCGGCCTGTGGGTCGACTACAACCTGCAAACCACCGTGCCGGGCCTCTACGCCACGGGCGAGTGCAACTTCTCCGACCACGGGGCCAACCGCCTCGGCGCCTCGGCCCTGATGCAGGGCCTGGCCGACGGCTACTTCGTGATTCCCTACACCATTGGCGACTACCTGGCCCAGACGCCGCCCAAGCCCGTGACCACCGACCACCCCGCCTTCCAGGAAGCGGAGGCCGGCGTGCGCGAGCGGCTCGGCAAGCTGATGAGCATCAACGGCACGCGCACCCCCGACGACTTCCACAAGGCCCTGGGCCACCTCATGTGGGAGTACTGCGGCATGGCCCGCAACGCCGAGGGGCTCAAGTTTGCCAAGCAGGCCATTCAGCAGCTGCGCCGCGAGTTCTGGACCGATCTGAAAGTGGTGGGCCTGAACGAGGAAATGAACCAGACCCTGGAAAAAGCCGGCCGCGTGGCCGACTTCCTGGAGCTGGGCGAGCTGATGGTGGACGACGCGCTGAACCGCAACGAAAGCTGCGGCGGCCACTTCCGCGAGGAATTTGCCACCGAAGAAGGCGAAGCCAAGCGCGACGACGACAACTACGCCTACGTGGCCGCCTGGCAGTACCAGGGCGACAACGTGCCGGAAACGCTGCACAAGGAAGAGCTGCAGTTCGAAAACGTGAAGCTCACCCAGCGCAGCTACAAGTAGTATTGGGTATTAGGTAGTGAGTATTCAGACGGCTGACTAGCCGCTCCCCTGTCTCACACCTTAGTCCTAATACCAGATACCAACGACTTAATACCAAGAATACAATGGCTGGAAATAACCCCAACGCCAAACCCATGAACCTCACGCTGAAGGTGTGGCGGCAGCGCAACCGCAACGCCGACGGCCGCATCGTGGATTACCAGGTGCGCGACATTTCGCCCGAGATGTCGTTCCTGGAAATGCTCGACGTGCTCAACGAGGATTTGCTGCGCAAGGGCGAAGAGCCCGTAGCCTTCGACCACGACTGCCGCGAAGGCATCTGCGGCTCGTGCAACCTGTTCATCAACGGCCGCGCCCACGGCCCCGAGCCCGGCACCACCACCTGCCAGCTGCACATGCGCAAGTTCTCCGACGGTGATACCATTACCATCGAGCCCTGGCGCGCCGAGGCCTTCCCGGTCAACAAAGACCTGAGCGTGGACCGCTCGGCCTTCGACCGCATCATTCAGGCCGGCGGCTACGTGAGCGTGAACACCGGCGGCGTACCCGACGCCAACGAAATTCCGATTCCCAAGCACATTGCCGACCAGGCCTTCGACGCGGCCACCTGCATTGGCTGCGGCGCCTGCGTGGCGGCCTGCAAAAACGCCTCGGCCATGCTGTTCGTTTCGGCCAAGGTCAGCCAGCTGGCCTTGCTGCCCCAGGGCCAGGTGGAGCGCAAGCAGCGCGTGGAAAACATGGTAGCCCAGATGGATAAGGAAGGCTTCGGCGCCTGCACCAACATCGGCTCCTGCGCCGCCGAGTGCCCGGTGGGCATTTCGCTCGACAACATCGCCATCCTGAACCGCGAATTCCTGGCGGCCAAGGTTACGTCCAACAACCTGGCGTAAGCCGAATTGGCAGTCCCCAGAAAAGCGAACCGGCCCGGCTGGTTCGCTTTTTTTTGTGGGTGCCGCCGCCTCAGTGAACAATGAGCAGTCAATAAGGTATAGACTCCTGAGCCCGGCGCCCTGACCCATTGATAATTGCTTCTTGCATGATAACCATCGTTGCTGCCACCAACCGCCCCGGCTCCCGGGCGCGCCGGGTGGCCAACCTCTACGCCGAACTGCTGCGTGAACACGCGGCCCCGCACCAGATTCTGGATCTGGTAGAGCTGCCCGCCAACTTTCTGACCGAAGCCCTGTACCACAACGCCGGTCGGCATTCCGGCTTCAACCACCTGGCCCGGCAGGCCAGCGAGGCCGACAAGCTGGTGTTTGTGGTGCCCGAGTACAACTGCTCGTACCCCGGCGCCCTCAAGGCCTTTATCGACGGGCTACCCTACCCCGGCGGCATCCGCGGCAAAAAGGCCGCACTGGTGGGTTTATCCTCGGGCGGCCAGGGCGGGCTGCTGGCCCTGAGCCACCTGAGCGACGTGCTGATGTACTTGGGCACGGCCGTGCTGCCCCAGCGCGTGCGCCTGCCCTTCATCGATCAGCACCTAAGCGACGACGGCCAGCTCAGCTACCCGCTCTACCACCAGCTGCTGCGCGAGCAGGCCGAGCTGCTGCTGCGGTTTTAGGCCCGATTGTCTCGCGGGCCGCGTATCTTTAGCGCTACCCGCCTCGCAACGTTCTGCCGTGCCCCGCTTTCTGGCCTGCTTCCTGGTCGTGCTCCTGCTGCTGCAAACCTTCGGCCGCGAGCTGCTGGTGCTCGACTACCAGGCCAACAAAGCCCGCATCACCCAGCTGTTTTGTGTGAACAAGAGCCGGCCCGAGCTGCGCTGCCAGGGCCGCTGCCACCTGCGCCAGCAGCTGCGCCGCGCCGCCGCCGACGGACCGGCACCCGCCCCGGAGCTGGCGAAAATCAAGTACGATGCCCTGCCTGCCGGCTACCAGCCGCTGCCCGCTGTACTGCCCGAGCAGGCGGAGCGGCGGGCATTTGCCCCGGCAGCGGCCCAGCCCTGCCCCTCGCGGCCGGCGCCGGGCGTGTTTCATCCCCCGCTGGTTCGGGGCTGATTGCCACGGGCCGCAACTTCCAACAGGGTTGCGGCTGTTGGCCGGGTAAGGGCTGCGCCCCGGCGCGGCGCCCGGCCGCCTTTCCACCCCAAACTGCATCTGCCTGATGAACCTGCTTACCCGCGTAACCTGGCTGGCCCTGCTGCTGCCCACCCTGCTGCTGTCGGCCTGCGACAAGAAAAAGAAACCCGACGACCCCAAGCCCGCCGACGGCCGCCTCGACGTCAAGGTAGAGCACCTGGTGGGTACCCAGCCGCTGGCGCTGACCACCGGCACTTATACCAATGCCCACGGCGAAGCCTTCCGCGTGAGCCGCTTCAACTACTTCATTTCCAACCTCCGCCTCACCCAGGCCGATGGCACGGAGTGGCGGGAGCCCGAAAGCTACCGCATCGTGAAGGAGTCGGACCCAGGTTCCAAAAGTTTCACCGTCGCGGGCATTCCGCCCGGCGAGTACACCAAGCTCACCTTTACCCTGGGCGTCGACAGCGTGCGCAACTACGCCGGCGCCCAAACCGGCGCGCTCGACGTGCTCAACGGCATGTACTGGACCTGGGAAACGGGCTACGTGTTCTTTAAGCTGGAAGGCCAGTCGGTGCCCGGCAACACGCCCTTTGAGTACCACGCCGGCGGGGCCCGTCACCCCTTCAATACGGCCCGGGTAGTGTCGCCCGCGCTGGGGGCCCGCCGCCTCGTGGTGGGGGCCGGCAAAGCCTCCACCGTCCTGCTGCAGGCCGACGTGCAGCAGGTGTTTTCCGGTAAAGCTCCGTTCCCCATCAGTCAGTACCGCAACGTGCACAGCGGCGCCGACGCCATGAAGCTGGCCGACAACTACCAAACCATGCTGCGCGTCGCCGACGTGCAGAACTAAGCCCGCGGGCCATGACGCACCGGCTCTGGTTGCTGCTGGCCGCCCTGCTCCTGCTGGGCGGCTGCCACCCCGACCGCGACCTGCGGCCGGCCGCGGAAGTGCCCGGCGCCACGGTGCCGGGCAACTTCCCCGCGCCGGTGTATGCCCCCGCCGCCAACCCGCCCAGCGCCGCCGCCTTCGCCCTGGGCCGGCAGTTGTTCTACGACCCCAGCCTGTCGGGCGACGGCACCATCTCCTGCGGCTCCTGCCACCAGCAGGCCGCCGCGTTTGCCGATGCCGGCCAGCGGCTCAGCCGCGGCGTGGGCGGGCGCCTGGGCCTGCGCAACTCATCGGCCCTGCAAAACCTGCGCTGGGGCCGCAGCTTTATGTGGGACGGCGGTGCCTCGCACCTGGAAGTGCAGCCGCTGGCCCCCATCCACAACGTAGTGGAAATGGACGCGACCCTGGCCGGCATCCTGGAGCGCCTCAACGCCGACCCGCAGTACCGCCAGCAGTTTGCTGCCGTGTACGGTCCCGGCCCCATCAACTCGCAGCAGTTTTTGCGCGCCCTGGCCCAGTTCACTGCGGCCCTCACCTCGGCCAGCTCGCGCTACGACCGGCACGTGCGGGCTGAGGCCGGCGGCACGCTCACCGCGCCCGAGCTGCGGGGCCGGGCGCTGTTTGCCCAGCACTGCGCCGGCTGCCACGCCACCGATTTGTTTACCGACGAGTCGTTTCGCAACAACGGCCTCGACGCGCGCTTTCCTGCCGATTCGGGTCGGGCGGGTATCACCCGCCTGGCCCGCGACCGGGGCCGATTCAAGGTACCCGGCTTGCGCAACGTGGCCCGCAGCGCCCCCTACATGCACGACGGGCGCTTTCAGACCCTGGCCCAGGTGCTGGCCCACTACGACCACGGCGTGCAGGACTCACCCACGCTCGACCCACTGCTGCGCCAGCCCACCGGTCGCCTGGGCATTCCGCTCACGGCCCAGCAACAGGCCGAAATCGAAGCCTTTCTGCTCACCCTCACCGACGAGGCCTTCCTCAACGACCCGCGCTTGGCCGCCCCGAAGTAGCCTGGCCCGGGCCGGCGGGCAATTCCGGCCAATTCAACCTCGCTCCGAACCGCTGGGGTGGGCGGTGGTGTTAGGGAGCGAAAGTGCTTACCTTCCTGCCTCATCCTCACGCCTAGCTTTACCCGCCCCTTGCTTCGCCTCGTTTCGTATCGTGGAATACTGGCCGGCCTCGCCGCGGGGCTGCTGCTGGTGGTCGCCTGCAAGCCCGACTTGGATGTGGAAGGCCCCGCCATTACCACACCATACGCCTATGACCCAATTCCGCGCGGCTTCCCGGCCTTGGCAGCCCCGGCCGATAACCCGACTACCGTGGAAGGCGTGGCACTGGGCCGCCGCCTGTTCTACGACAAGCAGCTCTCGGCCACCGGCACGCAGTCGTGCGGCTCCTGCCACCAGCAACGCAAGGCCTTCACCGACGGGCTGGCCCGCTCGGTGGGCGTCGACGGGCGCCCGCACCCGCGCAACTCCATGTCGCTGACCAACATCGTGTGGGACCAGCACCTGACCTGGGACGGGGCCAACACCCTGCTGGAGCAGCAGGCCCGGGTGCCCATCGAAAACCCGCTGGAAATGCACCAGTCGCTGGCCGAGGGCGTGCGCAAGCTGCAGCAGAACGAGCAGTATCCACCCCTGTTCCGCCGGGCCTTCGGCTCGGCACGCATCAGCGAGGAAAATGTGCTCAAGGCCCTGGCCCAGTTCGAACGCACCCTGGTATCGACCAACTCGCGCTACGACCGGTTCGTGGCCGGCGACCGGACGGCGCTCAGCCAGGAGGCCATCAGCGGCTTTGCGCTGTTCAACACCCACGCCGTGCCGGGGCGCCGCGGGGCCGAGTGCTTCCACTGCCACGTGCCGCCTACCTTCAGCGCGCCGCGCGGGGAGTTCTTCAACAACGGCCTGGACCTGACCTTCCCTGACCCCGGCCGCAACGGCGTTACCGGGCTGCCTGCCGACCTGGGCAAGTTCAAGGCTCCTACCCTGCGCAATATTGCCCTGACCGCGCCCTACATGCACGACGGCCGCTTTCAGACCCTGGAGCAGGTGCTCGACCACTACAGCGACCATGTGCAGGTGACGCCCACCACCGACGGCAACCTGGCCGTGAGCACCAACCACCCCAGCGGCCGCATGAGCCTGAGTGCCACCGAAAAGCGGCAGATCATTGCGTTTCTGCACGCGCTGACCGATTCCACGTTCATCGCCGACCCGCGCTTCGCCGCACCGAACTAGGCCCGGCGCGTATCTTCGGCGCGTGCTTTCCGCTGCTCCCGCACCTGCCCCGGCTTCTCCGTTCTCGTCGTCTGCCGCCGCCGGCTACCACCCCGCCCTGACCGGCCTGCGGGCCGTGGCGGCCTGGCTGATTTTCAGCTACCATTTCCAGCCCTTCAGCGGCCCGCGCTTCGGCACGCTGATTCCGGCCCTGGCCAACGAAAACTACACCGGGCAGACCATCTTTTTCGTGCTCAGCGGCCTGCTCATCGGGCTGCAGTACGCCCCGGCGGTAGCCGCGCTGCCCCGGCCGGGCTGGCCCATGGGGTTTCTGCGCAAGCGCCTCGTGCGCATCTACCCGCTGTACTTCCTGCTCACCACCGCTGCCCTGCTGTTGAAAGCCCACGACGGCGGCTCGTTCAGCTGGACGGAATACCTGCTCAACATCAGTCTGCTGCGGGGCTTTTCCGACCAATACCTGCTCAGCGGCCTCTCGCAGGGCTGGGCCCTTACCGTGGAAGCCTGTTTTTACCTGCTGATGCCCTGGTTGCTGCTGCGCCGCGGCTCATTCGGCCCGCGCTGGCAGTGGCTGCCGGCGCTGCTGGCCGCGGGGGTGACGCTGGTCTGGCTGGCCCGGCAGCTACCCCTGGAGCCCGGTCTGGTGCTGGGCGACCTGGGTTTTATGCTGCAGGCCACCATTTTCGGGCGCTGCTTCGAGCTGCTACTGGGTTTGCAGCTGGCCGCCTGGTTTCGGCAGCGACGTGGGGCCGCTTCGGCCCGCCGCTGGGCTCCGGCTACGCTGCTGGGGCTGCTGGGGCTGCTGGGGGTACTGGCCCTGCTGGCGGCGGTGCGCGGCAGCCACGAGGCCGGCCTGCAGGCGCCGCTGGGCAAGCTGCTGCACAACGGCCTGCGCCCCGTAGCCGCTGCCCTGCTCATCTGGGGTTTGCTCACCGAGGCCTCGCCCCTGCAGTGGCTGCTGGCTACCCGCCCCATGCAGCTACTGGGCCGCACGGCCTTTGCCTTTTTGCTCGTGCACATGGGCCCGGTGCACCAGTGGCTGCGCCTGCACGTAACCACCAACCTGCTGCTATGCTTTTTGCTACTGCAGCTGCTGGCCATCGGCATCCACTTCGCGCTCGAAAAACCCCTGATTCGGCGCCTTGGCTACGCCTACCGCTGAGTTATCTGAAAACGAAAAGCCCCGCCGATTCTCTTCGACGGGGCTTTTTGGTGGCTGAATCAGCGCGGCGGCTTAGTCCACGTTGTCGTGCAGGAAGCGGTTGTCGCCCAGCAGCTCGTTGTCGTCCGAGAGGTTGAAGCGCGAGATGTTGCGCTCCGAGGAGGGCTGCACGTTCTCCAGCTTTACCTGACGCCGCAGGTAGGCGGGCACTTCCAGCTGCTCCTTCACCGCGTCGGTCGAGAGGCCGTTGCTGAGCTCCATCAGGCGGCGGCGGCGCTCCTCGGCGCGGGCGTCGAGGGCCTGGCGGGTAGCCGGAGCAGGGGCCGCTACCGGCGCGGGCTGGGCTTGCTGCACCACCTGGGGCTCGGGGGCCGGCGAAACCGGGAACACCACCGGCGGCACGAAGGGCGAGGCCGACTGCTCCAGCTCGTAGGTAACCTTAGGCGCTTCGGGTGCGGGCGGCGCTACCGGGGCCGGCACCACCACGGGGGCAAAATCCGAGGGTGCCACCGGGGCGCTGGCTACCGGCCCGCTCACCACCGGGCGCACGGCCACGGGCTCGTGGCGGTCCTTGTCGAACAAGTTGATCTGCGGGTCGGCGCTGACCGCCGGGGCGGCGGCCGGCTCCTGGTCCTTTAGCACGAAGGGCTGGGTGATGCTGTGGCCTTCGTGGGCAAAGCCAGTGGCAATAACCGTGACGCGGATGCTCTGGCCCAGTGACGGGTCGATGCCGTGGCCGAAAATCACCTCGGCGTCCTGGCCGGCTTTGTCCTGGATGTACTCCGTGATTTCCGTGAGCTCGTCCATTTCCAGCTCGGCCTGGTCGCCCGACATGATGGAGAGCAGGATTTTCTGCGCGCCGTGGATGTCGGTGTTGTTGAGCAGCGGCGAGGCCAGCGACTCTTCGGCGGCGCGGCGGGCGCGGCTTTCGCCTTCGGTAATGGCCGAGCCCATCACGGCCGCCCCCGAGTCCTTCATGACGGTTTTCACGTCTTCAAAGTCCACGTTCACGTCGGCCGTCACCGTAATGATTTCGGCAATGGACTTGGCGGCGGTGCTCAGCACGTTGTCGGCCTTGGCGAAAGCCGAGCGGATGGGCAGGTTGCCGTACATCTCGCGCAGCTTGTCGTTGAGGATGACCAGCACCGTGTCGCAGTTCTCGCTCAGGTCGCGAATGCCCTGCTCGGCCTGCTGGCGCTTGCGGCGGCCCTCAAACATGAACGGGGCCGTAACGATGCCCACCGTGAGAATGCCCAACTCCTTGGCCACCTTGGCAATAACCGGGGCGGCCCCGGTACCGGTGCCCCCGCCCATGCCGGCGGTGATGAACACCATCTTGGTGCCGTTGCTGAGCAGCTCGCGGATCTGCTCGCGGCTCTCGATGGCCGCCTGCTTGCCGCGCTCGGGGTTGGCGCCCGCGCCGAGGCCCTCGGTGAGGTCAACCCCAATCTGCAGCCGGTTGGGCACGGTGCTGCTTTGCAGCGCCTGCTTGTCGGTATTGCAGATGATGAACTCGACGTCCTTGATGCCCTGGGCGAACATGTGGTTCACGGCGTTGGAGCCGCCGCCGCCCACGCCAATCACCTTGATGATGGACTTGCCCTGGGGCGCAATATCAAATTTGAAATCCATGGCGAATTCAGTTTCCAGTTAACATTTATCATTTATCAGCCGCTTGGAAGTTCCTGCTACCAGTTTCTCCCCTACTGCCAAGTGCTAAATGATAAATGATCAATGTTAAATGCCTAGTACTGTTTGTCGTCGAAGTCGTCGATGAGCAGGCCCTTCGTGCGCGTGAGAATGTCGCGGAAGAAGTTGCCGGCGGCCGAGGGCTTCTTGGCCGGCGCGGGCTGCGGCTGGGTCGGGCTGGCGGCCGCGGCCGGCCGCACCGGTGCCTCGTTCTGGCGCGTGGCGGGCTGCTCGTCGTAGTGCTGGCGCATGCCGCGCTCGTCGAGCGAGCGGTAGCCGGCCAGCACCAGGCCCACCGTGGTGGCGTACATGGGCGACTTCACGGCCTCAATGCGCGACTTGCCCAAATGCTCGTTGGGGTAGCCGATGCGCGTGTCCATGCCCATGATGTACTCGGTGAGCTGCACCAGGTTCTGCAGCTGCGCGCCGCCACCGGTGAGCACGATGCCCGCCGCCAGGCTCTTGTCGTAGCCCGTGCGCTGAATCTCGGCGTACACCAGCTCCAGGATTTCCTCCATGCGGGCCTCGATGATGTAGGCCAGGTTTTTCAGGCTGATTTCCTTGGGCGCCCGGTCGCGCAGGCCCGGAATGCTCACGATTTCGTACTCCGAGGCTTCCTCGGCAATGGCCTTGCCGAACTTGGTCTTGAGCTGCTCGGCCTGGTTCTGCATCACCAGGCAGCCCTGCTTGATGTCGCTGGTGATGATGTTGCCGCCGAAGGGCAGCACCGCCGCGTGGCGGATGATGCCGTCCTTGAAAATGGCCAGGTCCGTCGTGCCGCCGCCGATGTCAATCAGGGCCACGCCGGCTTCCTTTTCCTCGTCCGACAGCACCGACATCGAGGAGGCCAGCGGCTCCAGAATCAGGTTGTCGATTTCCAGCCCAGCCTTGGTGACGCACTTATGGATGTTGTTGATGGCCGTGCTCTGGGCGGTGATGATGTGGAAGTTGCCCTCCAGGCGCACGCCCGACATGCCCACCGGGTCCATGATGTTTTCCTCGTAATCCACCTTGTAGTCCTGGGGCATTACGTGGATGATTTCCGAGCCGGGCGGGGTCACCAGCCGGTACATATCGTTGGTGAGGCGGCTCACGTCGTCGTGGGTGATTTCGCTGTCGGCCGAGGCACGGGTAATCGAGCCGTTGTGCTGCAACGACTTGATGTGCTGGCCGGCAATGCCCACGTTGACGATGCCGATATTAATTCCCGACTGTTCTTCGGCCTGGCGAATGGCGCGTTTAATGGCGTCCACCGTCTTGTCGATATTCGACACGATTCCGCGCACCACGCCCTCGGACACGGCTTTGCCCATGCCCAGAATTTCGAGTTTGCCAAACTCATTTTTACGGCCCACCAGGGCGCAGATTTTGGTGGTGCCAATGTCGAGGCCGACTACAATCTTATCTTGCTGCATGTTGAGTTGAGGCTGGCGGGGTAATGCGGTGTAGTGGTGTTTGCAGGCCGAAAGGCCGGTAAATCAGGGGATTTAACGGCGCCGTTATTCGCAAATTATTTGGTTCTGGAATTCCACATTTACGCGGTGGTAAGTGTCCCATCCGAGGGCGGGCGGAATTTGGCGGTAAAATACCATGAGTTTCGCAAATTTTTCCGGAATATTCTCCGGAAATCCAAATTCAACGCGCTGGTCACCGACTTGCTGGGTGAAAATGAGTTTTCCGTTGGGCGAAATAAATACTTCCGCCACCTGCGCCCGCCAGAACGGCCGCTCGTCGATGTAGCGCAGAAACTCCAGGTAGCGCCGGCCCTCGGGCGCCTGAAAAAAGGCGGCGTCGAGCGGCTGACCGTTGAGCTTGGCAATGGGTACCACCCGGGCCGAGTACAGCGCCGACAGCGGCAGGGCCTGCCCGCTGGCGTCGAGGTATTCGTCTTGGCGGGCGTCGGCGTGGGTCAGGCGCGCAATGGGGCGGTTCTGGCGCACGTCGGCGTGCAGGTTGCCGGCCAAATCGCGGTACACCTGCGCGTCGCGCACGAAGGGGTGGGTTTTAAGGCGCTGCTCCAGCGTTTTCAAATCCAGGCCCGCGGGGTCGGCGCCTACTAGGCGCTGGTGGCCGTTGCGGGTGAGCAGACTGGTCACTTGCTGTTCGCTGATAAAGAAGTTGTTGAACTCGTTGCCGATGGTCACAATGACGCGGCCCACGGGGCGCTGGGCCTGGCGCACGGCGGCAAACACCGACAGGCCGGATACCAGCAGCAAGCTACCGACAATGAAAAGTACATTTTTTGCCTTACGCTTCAGCGCCATACCACTTCCGGTGCAGGATTTTTTTCAATTCCGGGACGAGCTGGTCGATGTCTCCCGCGCCTACGGTCGCCAGCACATCGAAGTTGTCGTCGCGGGCCGCGGCTTCCAGCACCTGGGGTTTGCTGAGCAAAGCCGTGCGCGGGGCCGTGAGCTGATGCAGAATGAGTTCCGACGACACGCCTTCGAGGGGCAGTTCGCGGGCCGGGTAGATGTCCAGTAAAAAAACTTCGTCGGCCAAACTCAGGCTCTGGGCAAAGCCGGCCACGAAGTCCCGGGTGCGGGTGTAGAGGTGGGGCTGAAAAATCACGCGCAGCCGCTTGCCAGGGTACAGGGCCCGCACCGAGCGCAGGAACGCCTCGATTTCGCGGGGGTGGTGGGCGTAGTCGTCGAGGTAGGCGCGCTCCTGCCCCTTGGTCAGCACGAACTCAAAGCGCCGCTTCACGCCGCGGTAGGCCGCCACGGCCGCCGCCAGCTTGTCGGTGGGCAAGCCCACCAGCTGGGCCGCGCCGGCCGCCGCCAGCATGTTTTCCACGTTGTGAAAGCCCGGCACGGCTAGCTCCAGATTCGGCACCGTGCCCTGCGGCCCGTGCAGGGTGAAGTGAAACTGGTAGCCGGCGGGGCGCAGGTCGGCGGCGTGCAGCTCGGGCCCCTGTTCGGGTGTGAGGCCGTAGTGCAGCACCCGCACGCCGGGTGCCACTGCCCCGGCCAGGCTCGGGTCGGCGGTGTGGTTGAGCAGCAGCGTGCCGCCGGAGCGGATCTGCCCCACGAACTGCCGGAACGACTCTACCAGCGCCGACTGCTCGCCGTAGATGTCGAGGTGGTCGGCGTCGGTACTGGTGACGATGGCCACGTCGGGGTGTAGGGTCAGAAACGAGCGGTCATACTCGTCGGCCTCCACCACGATGGGTACCTGGTCAGTTGTCAGCGGCGAGTTGGCAGTTGTCAGTTCTTCCTGCGTCGGCGGCAAAAGCATGTTCGAGCCCAGGTTCACCGAAATGCCGCCCAGGAACGCGCCGGCGGGCACGCCCGCGTGGTGCAGCAGGTGGGCCACCATGCTGCTGGTGGTGGTTTTGCCGTGGGTGCCGGCCACGGCCACGGTGCGGCGGCCGGCCGTGAGCAAACCCAGCACCTGGCTACGCTTGCGGATGTCGTAGCCCTGCTCCCGCAGCCAGGCCCACTCCCGGTGGTCCTTCGGAATGGCGGGCGTGAGCACCACCAGCGTCTGGTCGCGGTTGGCGCGCACTTCGGCGGCAATGTGCGCCGGCTCGTCGTCGTAGTGCACCTCGATGCCTTCGGCTGCCAGCGCCTCGGTCAGCGGGGTGCGGGTTTTGTCGTAGCCCCACACCTGGTGGCCATTGGCCCGGAACCAGCGCGCCAGCGCCGACATACCAATGCCGCCGATGCCGAGAAAGTACACGTAGGGAAACTGCGCTACCGGGTTCATCGGACCGAGGCCGCTTGGCGGCGTTCAATGAGGGTTTCCAGCTCATCCACAATGGCGCGGGTGGCCGCGGGGCGGGCCAGCGGCTCGATGCGGCGCCGCAGCTCCTGCTGCCGGGCCGGGTCGGCCAGCAGGGCCAGGGCCACGTCGTAGAGCTGCCGGGGCGCGTCGGCGTCCGACACCTGCAGGGCGGCGCCGCGGGTCGAGAGGGCCAGCGCGTTCTTGGTCTGGTGGTCTTCGGCCACGTTGGGCGAGGGTACCAGCACACAGGGCTTGCCCGTGAGGCACAGCTCCGACACCGACAAGGCCCCGGCGCGGCTCACAACCACGTCGGCGGCGGCGTAGGCCAGGTCCATGCGCTGAATAAACTCGTGGGCGTAGAGGTGGTCGGCGGCGAAGGGCGCGGCCTGCTCCTGGGCGCTGGGAAAGTACAGCTTGCCGGTTTGCCAGAGCAGCTGCACGCCCGCCTCGCGCAGGCGCGGCAGCGCGGCGGCCGTGGCCTCGTTCAGCGTGCGTGCCCCCAGGCTACCGCCCACCACCAGCAGCACCGGGCGGCTGGGGTCGAGGCCGAAGAAGCGCAGGGCCGCGGCTCGGTCGCCGCCGGCAATTTCGGCACGCACGGGGTTGCCGGTCAGCACGAGCTTGTCGGCGGGGAAAAACTTCTCCATGCCCTCGTAGGCCACGCAGACCTTATCCACGCGGCGGGCCAGCAGCTTGTTGACCAGGCCCGCGTAGGAATTCTGCTCCTGAATCAGGGCTGGAATGGCGCGCGAGGTGGCCGCCAGCAGCACCGGGGCCGAGGCGTAGCCGCCCACGCCCACCACGGCGTCGGGCCGGAAGGTTTCGAGCAGCTCACCGGCCTTGCGCACCGAGCGGAACACCTTGAGCGGGAACAGCAGGTTTTCGGGCGTGAGCCGGCGCTGCAGCCCCGAGATGTTCAGGCCCACGATGCGGTAGCCGGCCTCGGGCACGCGCGTCATTTCCATGCGGCCCAGGGCCCCCACGAACAGGATATCGGCGTCGGGGCGGCGGCGGCGCAGCTCGTTGGCAATGGCCACGGCCGGGAAAATATGGCCACCCGTGCCCCCGCCGCTGATGATGACGCGGCAGCTGGCAGTGAGGTCGGGCTCGATATGGTGGGCCTGGTCGGGCATTAGTTGCAATGGTTGAGTGATTGAATGAGCGAATGATTGAGCGGTTGGGTGACTGAATTATTGCGCGGCATCAGGAGCGCGCCGTCCGGCTATTCAGTCATTCAATCATTCTTTCATTTAGTCATTGATTCAGGCCAGCGCCGTTTGCTTGGGAATGCGGGGCGTGTCGTCGGCCTCGCCGGCCATGGGGCGGATTTCCCGGTCGCCGCGGCTCACGCTCAGAATGATGCCGATGCTGATGCCGGTAAAGATGAGCGAGGTGCCGCCCATGCTCAACATGGGCAGCGGCAGGCCGGTAATGGGGCCCAGGCCCACGGCCACGCCCATGTTTACCATGGCCTGCAGCACCAGGCTAAAGCACAGCCCCGCCGAGAGCAGCCCCCCGAAGGCGCCGTAGCTGCGCATCACGGTGAGCAGCCCCCGGTAGAGAAAGGCCAGGTAGAGGAAGAGCACGAAAACGCCGCCCACCATGCCGTATTCCTCGATGATGATGGCGTAAATGAAGTCGGAGTACGGGTGGGGCAGGATGTTGCGCTCGGTGCTGTTGCCGGGGCCCTTGCCGATGGGGCCGCCGCCGGCAATGGCAATCATGGAGTGCTCGAGCTGGAAGGGCAGCGGCTTCGACTTGTCAGTAAACGACTCGATGCGCTTTTGCACCGTGCCCCAGCGCTGGCCCAGAGTGAGGGCCCCCCCGCCCACCGTCACGCCGATGAGGATGGTGAGCAGGATGTGCTTGAGGGGCACCCGGCCAATGAACATCAGCAGCAGGCAGGTGAAAAACAGCAGCAGAGCCGTGGAGGCGTTCGACAGCACGATGATGCCGCAGATGGCGCCGATCCACAAAATCACGGGCAGCAGCGTGGTGGTGAAGTTGTCGATGTACTGCTGGCGGCGGCTGAGCATCGAAGCCAGGTGCGAAATCAACGCCAGCTTGGCCAGGTCGGAAGGCTGGAAGGTTTGGTTGATGACCGGGATGGTAAGCCAGCGCGAGGCGTCGTTGACGGTGGTGCCGCCCACGAAGTAGGTGAAGATCAGCAGCGGCAACGACAGCAGCAGGGCGTAGAGCGACAGGCGCGAGTAGTGACGGTAGTCGATGCGGTGGGCCAGCCAGGCAAAGAACAGTCCCACCCCAATCAGGCCGGTGTGCTTGATGAGGAAGTACTCGGTGTTGCCGCCCATCTTCTTGTAGGCCAGCGTGCCCGTGGCCGAGTACACCACCGCAATGGAGATAAACGAAAACACCAGCACGATGGCCCAGAGCACCGGGTCACCCTTCAGGTTCTTCTCCAGCCAGGTTTTAACGGGTTCCATCGGATGTAGAGCTTAGACTTGAGAGCTGAGAACTGAGAAAGAGGCGGGTAAACGTTGCGCTGCCAGAACGATCTAGGTTCCTGGCTCTACACTCTCAGTTCTCAGTTCCGCTACCGCCTGGGCGAATTGCCGGCCGCGGTCCTCGTAGTTCTTGAACAGGTCGAAGCTGGCGCAGGCCGGCGAGAGCAGCACCACGTCGCCGGGCGCGGCCAGGGCGTGGGCGCGGCGCACGGCCTCGGTCACCGATTGCGTCTCTTCCAGGTGCGGCACCCGGCTGCCGAAGGCTGCGCGCAGCTTGGCGTTGTCGACGCCCAGGCAGATCAGGGCTTTCACCTTGTGCTCGGCCAGCGGCTGCAGCGTAGCATAGTCGTTGCCCTTGTCGGTGCCGCCGGCAATCCACACGATGGGCGCCTTCACCCCGTCGAGGGCGTACCAGGCGGCTTCCACGTTGGTGGCCTTCGAGTCGTTGATGAAGCGCACGCCGCCGATTTCGCCCACGGGCTGCAGGCGGTGCTCGGCGTTCCGGAAGGTGGGCAGGGCGGCTTCGATCTGCCCCACCGACACGCCGGCCACGCGGGCGGCCAGCACGGCCGCGGCCAGGTTCTGGCGGTTGTGCAGGCCAATAAGCGGCGAGCCGCTCACGTTCACCACCTCGGGCTCGTCCTGCAGCTCGGGCACGTCCAGGCGCAGCTCGGCATCGGCGCGGTAGCGGGCGGCGCAGCGCACCCGCGGCTCGGCCTGCAAACTGAAGGGCAAATCGTTGGTATCGACGAACACCGACTGGTACTCGCGCTGAATAACCTCGTCGTCGGCGTTGTAAATGAAATACGAGCTGCTGTCGAGGTTGCGGGTGATGCGCAGCTTGGCCTGGGCGTATTCCTCCAGGGAGTAGTGGTAGCGGTCGAGGTGGTCGGGCGTGATGTTGAGCAGCACGGCCACCGTGGGCACGTAGTCGTGGGTGTCGTCGAGCTGAAAGGAGCTCAGCTCCAGCACGTACCAGTCGAAGGCATCCTCGATGACCTGCTCGGCAAACGAGTAGCCCACGTTGCCGGCCAGGCCCACCTTGAAGCCGGCTTCCTTCAGCAGGTGATAGGTGAGCAGCGTGGTGGTGGTTTTGCCGTTGGTGCCGGTAATGGCAATGCTCTGGGCCCGGGTGTAGCGGCTGGCCAGGTCGATTTCCGAAATTACCGGAATGCCCTGGGCGCGGATGGCCTGCATCACCGGGGCTTTTTCGGGAATGCCGGGGCTTTTCACGATTTCGTCAGCCGCGAGGATTTCTTCGAGCGTGTGCGTGCCTTCCTCAAAGCGGATGCCGGCGCGGGTGAGCTTTTCGCGGTACGGGGACTTGAGCGCGCCGCCGTCTGACACGAACACGGCGTGGCCCTTGGCCTGGGCCAGCAGCGCCGCCCCTACCCCACTCTCGCCCGAACCCAGGATGACAATCTTGGCCATAATTCTTAGCGCAGTTTGAGGGTTACCAGGGTCAGCACGGCCAGCATAATGCCCACAATCCAGAAGCGCGACACGATTTTGGACTCGTGGTAGCCCAGCTTCTGGTAGTGGTGGTGCAGGGGCGACATGCGCAGCAGGCGGCGGCCTTCGCCGTACTTCTTCTTGGTGTACTTGAAGTAGCTCACCTGCACGATGACCGAGAGGTTTTCGATCAGAAACACGCCGCAGAGCACCGGAATCAGCAGCTCCTTGCGCACGATGAGGGCCAGCACCGCGATGATGCCGCCGATGGCCAGCGAGCCGGTGTCGCCCATGAACACCTGCGCCGGGTAGCTATTGTACCACAGAAAGCCCACGCAGGCCCCCACGAAGGCGGTGCAGAAAATCACCAGCTCGCCCACGTTCGGAATGAACATGATGTCGAGGTAGTCGGCCAGCACAGCGTTGCCGCTCACGAAGGCGAAAATGGCCAGCGTGATGCCGATGATGGCCGAGGTGCCCGCCGCCAGCCCGTCGAGGCCGTCGGTGATGTTGGCCCCGTTCGATACCGCCGTGATGATGAAAATCACGATGGGAATGTAGAAGAAGGCGTAGTACTCGTTGAAGAAGTCCCCGGCCGTGGCAAACAGGTCGCCGTAGTTCAGCTCGTTGTTCTTGGCGAAGGGAATGGTGGTAATCATCAGCTTCACGTCCTGGTAGGCCTTGCTGGCGTCGACGGCCGAAAACTGGCCGTTGGGCAGCAAATACTGGCGCACCGTCACGTCGTGGCTGAAAAACAGCACCCAGCCCACCGTGATGCCCAAACCCAACTGGCCCAGCATCTTCAGGCGGCCCGGCAACCCCTCCTTGTCTTTCTTGACCACCTTGATGTAGTCGTCGACGAAGCCCACCAGCCCCAGCCACACCGTGGAGAGGATCATCAGGATGATGTAGGTGTTGTCGAGCTTGGCAAACAGCAGCGTGGGCACCAGAATGGCCAGCAGGATGATGAGCCCGCCCATGGTGGGGGTGCCCTTCTTTTCCATCTGCCCCTGCAAACCCAGGTCGCGGATGCCCTCCCCGATCTGCTTGCGCTGCAGCACGGCAATCAAGCGCTTGCCAAACAGCTGGGCAATGATGAGGGAGGTGACCACGGCCAGCGCGGCGCGGAACGAGGTGTACTGAAACACCCCGGTGCCGGGCACATTGTACTGACGGTGCAAGAAATCAAAGAAGTAATACAGCATCGGTCGGGCGGCCCATCAGGGCCTTGCAAGCAGCAAAGTTTCGGCTTTTTGGGGTTCGGTCAAACGTTGTGTTTTCGGGGATTTTAGCGTAGTCGGCCTACAGGCTCAGCAGCTCAAAGGCCTCACTCAGCACCTGCTTGTCGTCGAAGGGCGTGCGCTGCCCCTCAATTTCCTGGTAGGTTTCGTGGCCCTTGCCGGCCACCAGCACGATGTCGCCGGGGCGGGCCAGGGCGCAGGCGGTCTTGATGGCCTCGCGGCGGTCGGGAATCATCAGGCTCTTGCCCGCGTCGGTGGGGCGCACGCCGGCCTGCATCTGGCGCAGAATCTCGTTGGGGTCCTCGAAGCGGGGGTTGTCGGAGGTCAGCACGGCCTTGTCGGAGAGGCGGCAGGCCAGCTCGGCCATGACGGGGCGCTTGGCCGCGTCGCGGTTGCCGCCGCAGCCGACCACCGTAATCACCTGCTGCTCGGGGCGGCGGATGTCGGCAATGGTTTGCAGCACGTTTTCCAGCGCGTCGGGCGTGTGGGCGTAGTCCACGATGCCGGTCACGCGCTTGCGCGGCGACACGATGGGCTCGAAGCGGCCCGGCGCCGAGGTCAGCCCCGACAGCACAGTGAGAGTTTCCTCGGGGTCTTCGCCCAGCAGGGTAGCCGCGCCGTACACGGCCAGCAGGTTGTAAGCGTTGAACACCCCAATGAGGCGAAACTGCACCTCGCGGCCGTCCACTTCCAGCTGCAAACCCTCCACGCCGTTTTCCACCAGCCGCCCGCGCACCGTAGCCTGCCCGCGCATGGAGTAGCTGGCTTTCTGGGCGGCGGTGTTCTGCAGCATCACCATACCGCGCTTGTCGTCGGCGTTGGTCAGGGCGAAGGCCGATTTCGGCAGCAGGTCAAAAAAGCCCTTCTTGGCTTTCAGGTAGGCATCGAAGGTGCCGTGGTAGTCGAGGTGGTCGTGCGAGAGGTTGGTGAAGATGCCGCCCGCGAAGTGCAGCCCCGTCACCCGGTGCTGGCTCACGGCGTGCGAGCTGACTTCCATGAAGGCGTGGGTGCAGCGCAGGGTTACCATGCGCGCCAGCAGCTCGTTGAGCCGAATGGCGTCGGGCGTGGTGTGGGTGGCGGGCACCACCTCGCGGCCGATCTGGTTCTGCACCGTCGAGAGCAGGCCGCAGTGGTAGCCGCGCTCCGAAAACAGCTTGTGCAGCAGCGTGGCCACGGTGGTTTTGCCGTTGGTGCCCGTCACGCCCACCAGCGTGAGCTGCCGGCTGGGGTGGCCGTAGAAGGCCGCCGCCACGTGGCCCAGGGCCTCGGCGCTGTCGGCCACCTGCACGTACACCACGTCGCCGGCCAGCTCGGCGGGCAGTTGCTCGCACACCACCACGGCCGCGCCCTGGGCCACGGCCGTGGCAATGAACTGGTGGCCGTTGGCCTGCACGCCGCGCAGGGCGAAGAACGCCGTGCCGGGCGCGGCCTGCCGCGAGTCCAGCGTCAGGCCGCTGACGCGGGCGTCGGCGGGGCCGTGCTGGCCCAGCACCGTTACGGCGGCCAGCAGATCGGAAAGGCGGTGCGAAAAGGCGGGTTGCTGCGGAGTCAAGGGCTGGAAAAGCAAACGGATAGTCAGAGGAAGAAAGCTAGGCGCGGCGTCCGGCCCTGGATTGGGGTGCCGGCCGGGCGGCGGCTGAGCGGGGCTTGGCCGGCTTCTGGCCCGGGTAAAGCGGGGTTTCGGGCCGCGCCGTGGGCTGCCCCGTGGGCGACACCGGCTCGGGAATCACGGTGGGCTCGGGCGCTACGGTGGGTTTGGGCGGGGCGTAGGGCAGCACCGGCACGGCGGCTTTGGCTACCACAGTGGGGTCGTGCAGCTCCAGTAGCACCACGGCGCCGCGGGTGAGCGGCATGCCCGGCACCACCGACTGGCGCTTCACCCGGCCGGTACCGATGGTGCGCACGCGCAGGCCACGGTTTTCGAGCAGGAACAGCGCGTCGCGGCGGGTCAGGCCCGAAACGTTGGGCATGCGGCCGCGGCGCACGGCCAGCGGCTGCCACTGCACGCCCTGCGGCGCGGTGTCGGCGCGCACCCAGTCGTCGGCCCCGCCCCCCTGGTTGCTCACGCCCAGGCGGCCCAGCACCAGCTGCAGCTCGTCCTGCATACCGGCGTAGGCCGCCGGCACCAGGGCCTTGCGCTTGGGCGCGCGGGCCAGCAGCGGCCGCTGGCTGGCCTGGTCGCGGGCCATTGCTTTGTCGGCCACCTCGCGGAACACCGGGGCAGCCACGTCGGCGCCGTAGATGCGCCCGCGCTTGGGCGAGTCGACTACCACGATGCAGGAGTACTTGGGCTTGTCGGCCGGGAAATAGCCGCAGAAGCTGGTGGAGTAGGTTTTGGTGTAGCGGCCGTTCTTGAACTTCCAGGCCGTGCCGGTCTTGCCGGCAATCTTGTAGTCGGGGGTGCGAATGCCGCGGGCCGTGCCGTGCTCCACCACGCCTTCCATCATGGCCCGCAGCTTGGCCAGGGTGGCGTCGGAGCAGATTTTGGGGTTCAGCACCCGGGGCTCGAAGCGCTCCAGCACCTTGTCGGCCTGCTTGATTTCCTTCACGATGAGGGGCTGGATCTTCACCCCGTTGTTGGCCACGGCGTTGTAGAAGGCCAGGGTTTGCAGCGGGGCCAGCTTCAGTTCGTAGCCAATGCTCATGGTCGAGAGCGAGGTGCGGCTCCAGGAGCGGTCGGCGGGGTCCTTCACGTAGGGCTTGGCCTCGCCGGTCATCTGAAAGCCCAGGGGCTGGTGCAGGCCGAACTTCTTGAGGTAGTCGGTGTACTTGGCAGGCTCGGCGTTGAAGTGGTCGTTGACCAGCTTGGCCACGCCGATGTTGGACGACTTCTCGAACACCTGCTGCACCGAGATGCGGCCGTAGGGGTGCGAGTCGGTTTTCACGGCCCCGGCAATCTTCATCTGCCCCGAGCGGCCGGTGTTCACCGTGTCGTTCAGGTCCAGGTCGGGATTGTCCTCAAACAGGGCCATCATCGAGGCCAGTTTGAAGGTCGAGCCCGGTTCGGTGCGGCCCTGGTCGGCAATGGCGTAGTTGTAGTCTTCGCGGTACTCACCCTCCGACACCTTGCCCAGGTTGGCCACGGCCTTGATTTCACCGGTCTGCACTTCCATCAGGATGACGGTGCCGTACTGGGCGTTGTTGTCGACCAAGCTGCGCAGCAGGGCGTTTTCGGCCACGTCCTGCAGGTTGATGTCCAGGGTGGTCTTGATGTCGAAGCCGGCTTGGGGTTTCACCTCGCTGCCATCGTACACGGGCTTGAGGCCGCCGGGCAGGCGCTCGAACAGGGCCTCGCCGTCCTTGCCGGCCAGCTCCTTGTTGAAGGTGTACTCCAGCCCCGCGCCGTGGGCCTCCTCGTTGATGAAGCCGATGGTGCGCTGGGCCAGCCCGCCGAAGGGGCGGAAACGCTTATCCACCTGCTCGAAGATGACGCCGCCCTTGTTTTTGCCGGCCCGGAAGATGGGCCAGGTGGCCAGCAGCTTTTTCTCCTGGAAGTTGATCTGCCGCGAGTTCAGGCGCAGGTAGCGCACGGCGGGCTTGGCGCTGTGGGCATTCACCAGCTTGCGGCGGTACTCCTGCACGCTCCGGTCGCCAAAAAAGCGCGAGAGCTGCAAAGCCAGCGAGTCCACGTCCTTCTGGAACAGGTTGTCGTCGACCACCGAAGGGTCCCAGGCCACCCGGAAAAAGGGCAGCGAGGTGGCCATGATGCTTTCGTTGTCGGAGAAGATGTTGCCGCGGGTGGCGCGCACCGGCTGGTACACGATGCGCCGCTCCTGCTCCAGGGCCCGCCACTTCTCCCCTTCCACGTACTGAATGCGCTGAATCTTCCACACGATGGCGGCCGAAAACAGCAGCACGCCCAGGAAGGCGAGGCGCACCCGCGTGACAATGGATTTCTTAACGCTGCCCTGCTTCATCATGGCCGTCGACTACTTGCTGCGCTTCGTGGTGGGGGATTCGGCTTTGGCGCCCGGTTTGGTGGCTTTCTTGGGAGTGGTTTTCGGCTTGCCCGCGGCTTTGGCCGCCGCTGGCTTTGCGGTCTTGCTCTTGCTGCTGCTCCGCGCCGCCGCCAGCGCGGCGTTGGCGGCGCGGTGCTCGGCTACGTCGGCCAGCGAGTCGGTACGCTCGAAGGCGGCGGTGGCCGAGTCGGCGGCGGCTACCCGGGCCAAAGCCAGCGAGTCGCCCGACTGCAGGGGCATGCGCGCCAGCTCGTCCTCGTTCAGTTCGCCGGCCGGAATGGTGATGCGGAAGGGCGGCGACGAGCTTTCCACCAGCCCGTAGGCGGCCACTTTGCGGGCCACCTCGCTTTGCTTGCTGGCTTCCATGTAGTCCGACTTCAGGGTGGTGTAGTCGGCGCGCAAGTCCTCGGTTTCGGTTTTCAGCTTCTGAATGCTGCGGTTCATGCGCGTGGCGTAGTGCGTGTTGCCGATGTAAAGCAGAATCAGCAGCATCACAAACAGCGTGTGCGGCAGAAACCGCACCGGTACCCCGTCGCGGAACAGCCCGTCCACGCGCATCAGGCTTTCCAGCAGCGAAAACAAGCTCCACGACGACTGCTTGCGCGGCTTGCGGGGCTTTTCGGGCGCGGAAGTCGGCTCCGGAGCGCGCGGCTGCGGCTCGGGGGCAGGCGGCGGAGCTACCGGGCGGGGCGTGTTCTGGCGCGGTGCCCCCGCGGGCGGACGCAGGGTATTAATGGCCATGCTCAGAAAAGACGAAGGGCGAAAGACGACGGGCAGCGGGCGGGCCGGGTAGGGTCAGCCCGACGGCCCACGGGGCCGCGCCGCCGGGGAGGCAGGCCCAGCAGCTAACAGCAGCGGAAGTGAGAAGGCTGTTCAGCATACCGCGTTACTAACTCAACATCAACGAACTGCGCTCGGCCACCCGCAGCTTGGCCGAGCGGGCGCGGTTGTTTTGCGCCAGCTCGGCCTCGGTGGCCGTCACGGGCTTGCGCGTTACCGACTCGAAGGGCCGCTGCACGTTGCCAAACAAATCCTTCTCGGCCTCGCCGAAGAACTTGCCCTGCCCGATGTAGTTTTTCACCAGCCGGTCTTCGAGCGAGTGGTAGGACATGACCACCAGCCGCCCGCCGGGCCGCAGCACCTGGGCCGACTGCGTGAGCAGGGCCTGCAGCACCTCCATTTCCTCGTTTACCTCCAGGCGCAGCGCCTGAAAGACCTGGGCCAGGTACTTGTTTTCCTTGCCCCGCGGTACGCAGCTCTGAATGGCCTGCTTGAGGTCGGCAATGGTATGGATGGTGCGGGCGTTGCGGGCCTGCGCCAGGGTGCGGGCCAGGGTGCGGGCGTTGGTCACCTCCCCGTACATGCCAAAGATGCGGTGCAGCTCGGCCTCGCTGTACTGGGCCACCACGTCGGCGGCCGAGGGACCGTGCTCGGAGTTCATGCGCATGTCCAGCGGGCCGTCGAAGCGCGTGGAAAAGCCCCGCTCGGGCGTATCGAACTGGTGCGACGACACGCCCAGATCGGCCAGCAGGCCGTCGAGGCCCAGCGCGCCGCGGCGGCCCAGCTCGTCATGCAGCTGGCTGAAGTTGGCGCGAATGAAGGTGAACCGGTCGCCGCGGGGGCCGCGAATCAGCTGCTGGGCCTGCTGCTCGGCGTCGGCGTCCTGGTCGAAGGCGTAGAGGTGGCCGTCGGGCCCGAGCTGCTCGAGAATGGCTGCCGAGTGGCCCCCGCCGCCGAAGGTCACGTCGACGTAGCGGCCGTCGGGGCGCAGCTGCAGCGCCGCCAGGCATTCGGCCAGCATCACGGGCCGGTGGTAGGTGGGGTCCGGGGTCGTGCTCATGCGGCCTGGCTCGCCCCGGCGGGCGGCGTTTCGGTGAGGAATTTCTGGGCCAGCTTCGAGAAGCTCTGCTGGTCCTTGATCAGGTACTCGTCGTAGCGGGCGGGGTCCCAGATTTCGCAGCGGTTGCCCAGCCCCACGATGATGGCCTCCTTCTCGATGCCGGCGTAGCGCCGCATGGAACCCGGCAGCCCGAAGCGGCCAATGGAATCAAACTCCACCTCCGTCATGCCGCGGAAGAAGTTGCGCTGAAACTGCCGGTACTCCTCGTTGAACTCGTCCAGGGCCATGACTTTGTCGTGAATCACGCGCCAGGCGGCCAGCGGGTACAGCACCAGGCAAGGCTCGAAGCCGCGCACCAGCACCAACTGATTGCCCGAGCCCTCCGGCAGGTTACCTTTGACCTTGGCCGGGAGCACCAGCCGCCCCTTGGGGTCGAGCTTGCAGTCGTATTCGCCGGAGAGCAGGTGCATGGACAAAGGAGGAGCCGCGGGGACGGAGCAGAGGGTGGGTAAGCAAAAGTACGCAACCCCCGGCAAAAGGTAACCACCTTTTACCATTTTCTACCACCTGGCAAAAGCCCGTTTTCAGGCTCCGAAAGCCGTTTTTCCTGACCGGCAGTCGGAATATGCCTGCAAAGTGGTAATGAGTGGAAGAGGTTTGTCAAAATGGCAGTCGGCGGCGGCCGGCGCAATCCTGCACGCTGAGGTCCCGGATTCTACACTGCGCTGCCCGCGCCGGGCTTCGTATCTTTGGGCTGTGAAAAAGCGTCCGCTGATTCTGCGCCTGTTCAGCTTGTGGCTGGCCCTGCTGGTGCTCACCTCCTCGGTGGGCCTGGCGGTGCAGCAGCACACCTGCCGGGCCAGTGGGCAAACGCAGCGGGCCGTGGTGCTCACTCCCCGTCACACCTGCGCCCCCCAGCCCCGCCAGCCGGCCGACTGCAATTCCCCGGCCGCGCCCCAGTTCAAAGGCGCCACCGTGCAGGACGGCTGCTGCGCCTTCAGCGTCGACCACCACCACGTGGACGCGCCCTCGGCCCAGCTGAAATTGGCCCAGGCGCCGGTGCCGGTGTGGGTGGCCACGCTGCCCTCCCTGGGCTGGCCCGCCCTGGCGCCCGCTCTGGCTACGGTTTCCGCCGCCGAAGTGCTCTATGGCGCCGACGCTTCGCCCCCACCCCGGGCCGGCCGCACGCTGCTGACTTTCGTGTGCACTCTCGTCGTCTAGGGCGGCTTCTTCCTGCCACCGGAGGTTTCCGGTTGGCTTTGCGCCGGGCCTGCCGCCCGCGCCTCCTCGGAAGAATGCCAACTCCCTGACTTCATGAAACCATTCCTATTGAGCCACATCGGGCTCCGCTTGCCCCTGCTGGCTTTGGGCCTGCTGGGCAGCACCGCGGCCCGGGCGCAAACCAATTCCACCCAGGCCGTGCGCGGCGAAATCACCGACGCGGCCTCCCGCGCCCCGCTGCCCGGGGCCGTCGTCCGCTGGCTGGGCACCAGCCACGCCGCCACCACCGACGCCCAGGGCCAGTTTGTGCTGCCCCGCCCCGTGCAGGCCACCGACGGCCGCCTCATCGTCAACGCCCTGGGCTACGGGGCCGATACCATTGCGCCAGGCGCCTACGTGCGGGTGGCGCTGCGCGGCAGCAATGAGCTGCAGGAAGTGAAAGTGGAGGCCGAAGCCCTGAGCTACTCGGCCCTGACGCCCACCCACACCCAGGTCATCAGCAGCCGCGACCTGACCAAGTCGGCCTGCTGCAACCTGGCCGAAAGCTTCGAAACCAACGCCTCGGTGGAGGTATCGACCTCCGACGCGGCCTCGGGCGCCAAGCAGATTCAGCTGCTGGGCCTCGACGGCGCCTACTCGCTGCTGACGGTGGACAACCTGCCGGCGCTGCGCGGCCTTTCCACGCCCTACCGCCTCAACTACCTGGCCGGTCCCTGGATCGAGAGCATCGACATCATCAAGGGCATGGGCTCGGTAGTCAACGGCTACGAGTCGATTTCGGGCCAGGTGAACGTGCGTCTGCTGGAGCCCGACCAGACCGACCGCTTGCTGCTGAACGCCTACGTGAACGACTTCGGCAAATTCGACGTGAACGTGAACACCTCGGCCCGGCTCAGTCCCCAGCTCAGCACCGCGCTGATGCTGCACGCCGACCACCTGGGCACCCGCGTCGACCGTAACCGTGATGGCTTCCTGGATTTGCCGCTGGCCACGCAGTACAACCTGATGAACAAGTGGAAGTACAAATCGGGCCGGGCCGTGGTAAGCGAGCTGGGCGTGGGGGCCCTGCGCGAAACTCGCCAGGGCGGGCAGCTGGACTTCCGCCCCGAGGCCGGGAACCGGCACTACGGCATCACCCAGCAGACCGACCGCTACACGGCCTACAACAAAACCTCCTACACCTGGCCCACCCGCCCCTACCAGAGCCTGGGCTTGCTGGTCTCGGGCACCAGCCACGCATTTACCTCGGCCTACGGAGCAGCTGAGTTCGGCGACGCCCAGCGCCTGCGCCGCGAGTACAACGGTACCCAGCGCACGGGCCTGGCCACGCTGCTGTTTCAGAGCGCCATCGGCAACACGGCCCACGTATATCGCCTCGGGCTGAGCTACCTCTACGACGATTACCCGGAGCACCTGCGCACGGGCAACACCGCGGCCGAGCGCGAGCGGGGCCGCCGCGCCCGCACCGAGCAGGTGCCCGGGGCCTTCGCCGAGTACACCTACCAGAACTCGCGCAACTTCACCTTGGTGGGCGGCCTGCGCCTCGACCGCCACAACCTCTACGGCTGGGTGTTCACGCCACGCCTGAACGTGAAGTACGACGCCACGCCCACCACCATCCTGCGCGTGGCCGCCGGCCGCGGCTTCCGGGTGGCCAACCCCATTGCCGAAAACGCGGGCATGCTGGTCAGCAGCCGGCAGTTTCTGTTTGACGCCAACCTGCAGCCCGAGCGGGCCTGGAACCTGGGCGGCAGCCTTACCCAGTACTTCACGCTGGCCGGCCGCCAGGCCACCTTTGTGGCCGACTACTACCACACCGAGTTCCAGAACCAGATTGTGGCCGACGCCTACAACATGACCGGGCTGCTGTTCAGCAACCTGAGCACCTACGGGGGCCGCTCGTTGTCGCGCAGCTTCCAGGCCGAGGTGCAGGTAGAGCCTATTAAGCGTCTGCAGGCCAAAGCCGCCTACAAGTGGCTGGACGTGCGCACCAGCTACGCCGCCGGCCTGCTGCCCAAGCCCTTGGTGCCCCGCCACCGGCTGTTTGGCAACCTGAGCTACGCCACGGCCTACGACAAGTGGCGCGCCGACTTCACCGTGCAGGGTTTCGGTCGCCGGCCCCTGGCCCATGCCCCCGGCCACGACAACGGGCACGAGGCCAGCGTGCTGCGCTTCGCCCCGCGCTATGCCCTGCTCAACGCCCAGCTGGCCCGGGCCTTCAAGCGCTTCGACGTGTACGCCGGGGTGGAGAACCTGACCAACTACCGCCAGCGCAACCCCATCGAAGGCGCCGACCAGCCGTTCGGCCATAATTTCGACGCCGCCATGAACTGGGGGCCCATCTACGGTCGTTTGACTTACCTGGGCCTGCGCTACAAGCTGCAGTAAGCGGGTTTTCGGCCTGCTCTTTGCTTTTCCGTCTTTCTACTGATTTCTTTTTCCATGCAAGCTTTCCGCTCTTTCCTCAAGTCCGCGTTGCTCAGCCTCACCGCCGTTGTATTCTCGGCCCAGCTCAGCCAGGCCCAGCAAACTCCCGCCCCGGCCAAGTCGGGCAACGAAGAAGTTAAAATCAAGACCTCGGCCGTGTGCGGCATGTGCAAGGCCCGGCTGGAAAAAGCCTTGGCCTATGAGAAAGGCGTGCAAGCGGCCCTGCTCGACGTACCCAGCCAGGTGCTCACGGTGCAGTACCGCGCCGGCAAAACCACGCCCGAGGCCCTGCGCGCCGCCGTGGTAGCCACCGGCTACGACGCCGATGGCCAGACGGCCAACGACAAGGCGTACAACCGTCTGCCGGAGTGCTGCAAGAAAACCAACGCCATTCACGGCGACTAGAGTACTTCCTGACCCGCAACGCAACGGGGCGCCCGGCATTGCTGCCGGGTGCCCCGTTGCGTTGCGGGCTACGCCAGCGCCCCCACCTGCTCCTGCACTTCGAGCTCCAGCTGCATGCGCAGCGGCAGGGGCCGCGTCAGGCGGCGGCGGTGCGTGCCCGACAGCTCCACGGTAAACCAGTCGGCGCGCAGGTAGTCCAGCAGGTTGGGGCGACCCAACACCCGCAGGTCGATGTAGCCCGGGTGCACGTCGGCGGCGGTGAAAGCGGCCACCTCAATTTTGCCGTGGAGCGCCGACACAAAACAGCTGCCGCTTTCCAGGGCGGTGAGCGTGGGACTGTGGGGCTGCGGGGCGGTACAAGGAGCCTCGGGCAGCAGTTCGAGACGGGCCGCCCGCAGCGTGACGCCCTGTACCCCGGGTCGGGTAAGGGCCGTCAGGCAGGCCAGGGAATTGGGTAAAGTGGCCTCGGCCAGAAACAGCAGATCAAGGCTGGGGTCGAGGCGCAAATCCAGGCTGCGGGTATTGCTGGCGGCCGCCCGCCGGCGCTGGCGGCGCCCTTCGTAGCGGGCCAGGGTAAACGCGACTCCCAGCACGAGCGGAGCTGCCGCCGCAGAAATAGCTAAGCTGGACATGGCATCGAAGGTGAGTGGGTGAGTTGGGTCGCGGCGCGCCAGATCCGGGGTTCCGGCGGGGCTCCTCAATATCACTAAACAATATAGCATTTACTATGTATTTCACCAGCAACTTTCTGCCTGCCGAGTTCAGCCAACCCGCCCCGGGCATTTTCCCGGCCCGGTCATAGCGGTGAGCTTCTATATTAAGCTTATATTCACACCGCTTCTGTCGCAAGCACCCCTCTATGAAGATTACTTGTTTGCTTCTTGATGACGATCCGCTGGTGCTGGATCTGCTACAAGCCTACGTGGCCATGACGGATGTACTGGACGTGAAGGCGTCTTTTACCGACCCCCTGGAAGCACACAGCTATTTACTGGAAAACGAGGTGCAGGTCTTGTTTTCCGACGTTACGATGCCCCACCTCTCGGGTCTGGACCTGGTGCGCTCCTTGCGGCAACCACCACTGGTGGTGCTCATGACGGCTCACCCGCAGTACGCCATGGAGGGCTTCAACCTGGACGTCATCGACTTCCTGCTCAAGCCGATTTCCCTCGACCGGTTTCTGAAAGCGGTGCACAAAGTGGCCGAGCTGCTGCGGCCAGCCCCGGCCGTGGACCACACCGGCCCCGTGGGCTCCTTCTTTATCCGTACCGACGCCCAGTTTCTGCGTCTGCACTACCGCGAAGTGCTTTACATCGAGGCCGTACACAACCTCACCCAAATCAATACCGTGGACGGGCGCACGCACCTCACGCTGGTTGACCTGCCCCAGCTCGAAGCCCAGCTCCCCCCCACGCTGTTTGTGCGCACCCACGGCTCCTACCTGGTCAACGCCACCCAGATCGAGTCGGTGAGCAACCAGGAAGTACGGGTGGCCGGCCGCGCACTGCCCCTGAGCCAAAGCTACCGCGAGCGGGTAACCGAGCGCGTAGTCAACCGCCTGCTGATTCGGCCGCAGGTATAGCCGCCGGTACCGTGGCGGGCTGCTCGCCGCCTTGCGGGGCCAGGGCCGGCAGGGTAAAGCAGAACGTGCTGCCCTCGCCCAACCGGCTTTCGAAGCTGAGGCGGCCGCCGTGGCGCTCCACGAAGTCCTTGCACAGGCGCAGCCCCAGCCCAATGCCTTTTTCCCGCGCCGTACCCAGGGTGGTGTGGGGCTCGGCCTCGGCCAGAATCTTGGCCTGATCGGCCACCGAAATACCCACGCCCGTATCGCTCACCCGAATTTCCCACTGCTCGCCCACCAGCCGGGCCGTCAGGGCCACCGTTCCCCCGGTGGGCGTAAACTTGATGGCGTTGCCGAGCAGATTCCGCAGCACCAGCCGGGCCATATTGGCGTCGGCCTGGGCCTGGCAGGGTTTGGGCAGCTGGTTGAGCAGCAGAATCTGCTTACGTTCGGCGTCGCCCAGCAGCAAGGCCAGGCACTCTTCGGCCATGTCGTCGAGGCGCACCCGCTCGGGGCGCAGGGAGGTTCCCTGCATCTGCGAAGCGGCCCAGTTCAACAGGTTGTCGAGCAGGCCCAAGGTGGTGTCGAGGGTGCGGGTGAGGCGCTGCGTATGGGTGGCCAGCCGCTCGGGGGGCAGCGCGCCCAGGTTCAGCAGGGCCAGCAACGAGTACAGCGAGCTGAGCGGGCTGCGCAGGTCGTGGGAAATGACCGAAAACAGGGTGTCCTTGGTGCGGTTGAGCCGGTCCAGCTCTTCCTTCTGCCGGCTGATGGCGGTGTTCTTGCGCTGCAACAGGCGGTTGACGCGCCGCTGCTCGCGCCGCCCCCGCACCAGGCCCGCCACCAGCAGCAGCAGCAGCGCCGTGCCCACCGCCAGCACGTTGCGCGCCAGCTTCTGGCGGCGCAGGTTGGCTTCCTGAATCAGCCGGTTCTTGGTCAGCAGCTCAATTTCCCGCTCTTTCTTGTCGGCTTCGTAGCGGGCGCGCAGCTCTTCTACCTGGGTCAGGTGCCGTTCCCCGGCCGCGCTGTCGCGCAGGCTCACGTAGCGGGTCAGCGAGCCGAGGGCCCCGGTTACGTTGCCCTGGCGCCGCTGCAGCCGCGCCAGGGTCAGGTACAGCTCGCTTTTCCAGTCCAGGTCGCCGCTCACGCGGGCCAGCACAATGGCCCGCTGCAAAAGCTCCCCGGCTACGTTCCGATGCCCCAGCGAGTCGTGGGCCGCGGCCAGGGCCTGGTACATGCGGCCGCGCAGGGCCGGGAAGCCGCGCGGGGGCAGCTGCGCCAGCGCCTGGGTGTAGAACCCCTGGGCCAGCACGTGGTTGCCCACAGCGGCGTACACCTGCCCGGTAGTCAGCAGCACGTGGCCGGTGCCGGTGCTGTCGCCCAGCTGCCGGGCCAGTCGGGTACTCTGCCCCAGGTAGTAAAGCGCCCGACTGAATTGCCGCCGGGCCAGGTGCATGCGCCCAACCGCGTGCAGGGCCACGGCGGCGCTGGCGGCATTGCCCGAGCGCTGCCACAACCCATAGGCCAGCTCGTAGCGACGCTGCGCCTGGGGCCATGCCTGCTGACTGGCCGACAGGTCCCCCAGGTGCTCGTGCAGACTGGCCTGCGCGGCCGGATTGCCTACGCGCGCTGCCAGCTGCAGGGCACGCATGAAGGTTTGCCGGGCCTGTCCCGTGTCGCCCTGGGCCAGCTGCACCCGCCCCAGCAGCCGCAGCCCTTCTGCCCGGTCGCCAATGCTGGCTAGCTGGTGCTGCCCCAGTGCCGCGCGAGCATGCTGCAGGGCAGGGCCGTAGCGCCGCAGCTCGAGCAGGGCCGTACCCAACCGTACGTGCACCGCGGCCCGGGCCGGTGAACCCGCGTTCAGGCGGCCCAAGTCTGCTTCAGCTACCCGCAGTGATTCCGCCGGATTGGGCGAAGTAAGCAGGGACAGGTTGCCGGCTGGCAAACTTCCCGCCCTCACCGGCCGCCGCCCAACGGCTCCAAACCCCAGCAGCAGCCCGAGCAGCAGGCCGATTGTCTGAGTCAACAAGGGCGAAAATCGGTTCATGGCGGGGTGCAGCGGAAATATAGGTACCGCCTTCGGCCCCCAGGGGACTCAAGGTTCGGCAACGCCCAACAAAATAGGCAATTGCGCGGGCCGCCAAAATTTGGTTGGTGCGGCAGCGCCGCAACCCGGGCCGAAATCAAGGTCTGGTCGCCCGGTTTCCCCGCCAAACCAGCCAAGTGGTCCTTTAGGCACTTACCCGGACACCACGTTCGTCTACCCTGATATAGCCTGGCAGGACAGGAGCCCGGAACTGCCGCGAGCCTTAGGCAGCTTTGGGCTGCTTGGCCCGCCATAGGCGCCACCAGGGCAGGTAAGGCTGGTCGTGGTGCTCGTAGTGGTAGCCAAAAAAGTAGCAGCTCACGAAGGCCCACAGGTGGTTACGCCCCTGACTACCCGACTTGTGGGCGTTGTCGGGGTCATGCTCGCCGCGGTGGGGCAGGTAGGTACCAAAGTAGAACAGCTGCACAGTGGCCAGCACCGCGGGCAGCATCCAGAACGCAATGACGTTGGCCGTAGGCAGGAAGTACTTGAGTACGTTGAAGGTCAGGGCCATGAGCAGCACCTGCGTGAGCGTGATGTAGTTGCGGGCAAAGCGCAGCAGCCAGAGCAAAAAGTGCGGGTGCTGCCCGTCGTGGAAATCGGGGTCGTCGGGGGTGGCTACGTGGCGGTGGTGGGCGTGGTGGCGCGGCAGCAGCCGCGGAAACCAGTTGTAGGCAAACAGGCCCGCCGCGAGCGTGCCCAGGGCGTTGTTCAGGCGCCGGTTCGGGCTGACCACGCCGTGCATGGCGTCGTGGGCGGTGATGAACAGGCCGGTGTAGAGGTGCGTCTGCACCAAAGCCAGCAGGTAAGGCCAGGGCGTGCGCCAGTCGGGCCGGTAGTAGCCCAGCAGCCAGGTCAGCAGCCCGGCCCAGCTCAACACAATCAGCAGCGCCACGGCTACGCCGCGGTAGCCCAGCGCCGCGGGCGCAATGCGGCGCTTCGCCCGCGAATGAGGGAATGAGTGAATAAGTGAACCCTCGTTCCCGTTGGCTCCAGCGCGGATGTTGTTGACTTTACTCATTCGCCAATCACTCCTTTACCACCTTACAGCCGCAGCAGCGCGTCGCGCACGTCTTCCATCAGCCACATGGGCGTGCTGGTGGCTCCGCAGATGCCCACCGATTCGCCCGGCGCAAACCAGGCAGCCTCGATTTCTTCCACCTTGGAAATGAAGTGCGTGCGCGGGTTGGTTTCCTTGCAGACCTGGTAGAGCACCTTGCCGTTGGAGCTTTTGGTGCCCGACACGAACACAATCTGGTCGTACTCGGCCGCGAAGCCACGCAGCTCCTGGTCGCGGTTCGATACCTGCCGGCAGATGGTATCGTTGGCCGAAACCTGGTAGCCGCGCCCTTCCAGCTCGCCCTTGATGCGGTAGAAGCTGGCCGTGCTCTTGGTAGTCTGGCTGTAGAGGGTAATGTTGGCCGGCAGCTCGTGGCGCAGCAGCTCATCGAGGCTCTCAAATACCACCGCGTCGCCGCGGGTCTGGCCCAGCAAACCCTGCACCTCGGCGTGGCCGTGCTTGCCGTAGATGAAGATGCGCTCCTGCTTGTCGTAGCTGGTTTTGATGCGGTTCTGCAGCTTGAGCACTACCGGGCACGAGGCGTCGATGAGAGTCAACTCGTTCTGCAAAGCCAGCTGGTAGGTGCTGGGCGGCTCGCCGTGGGCCCGAATGAGCACCTTCTCGCCGCGCAACTCGCTCAGGGTCTGGTGGCAGATGATGCGCAGGCCTTTTTTTTCCAGGCGCTCCACTTCCTCGTCGTTGTGCACGATGTCGCCCAGGCAATACAGGTAGCCCTGCTCGTCAAGGATGTCTTCCGCCATCTGAATGGCGTAGATGACCCCGAAGCAGAAACCGGAGTGCGGGTCGATGCGGACACTGAGGTTGAGCGGCATAGCTAGTGGAAAAACTACCGAATCAGGCGAAAGGTTTAGGCGAAAGGCCGTTACGCCGGTGTGGTGACGCTACGGCCCGTTGGTCGGCGTTGGGGTTTATTTCTCCCCCAGCTGCCGGGCCTGGGCGGGCGTCAGGTGCTGATGATCGAGCAGGAAGCGGCGCACCAGCTCGAAGGCTTCGGCGTCGAGGCCGGAGCGGGGGTGCTGCAGGGCGGCCTGCACCAGAAACGCGCGGTCGTCGTCGACGTGCTTGCTGGCGCCCAGAAAACGCGGCAGGTTGCTTTCCACCGAAAAGCGCAGAAAGCGCACCTCGGGGTGCTGCGGGCTCAGGGCCACGGCGGCATCGAACTGGCGGCTGGCGGCTTTCACCCGCTCGAGCTTGTCGAACACCCCACCGGTGTGCTTGGCCAACAAGGCCTCGGCGGCGGCTTTGTAGGCCAGCTGCACCGCGTCGCGCTCCGAGGCGCGGCTCATCAGCGCGTGAAAGTGGCGGCTGGCGGCCTCGTCGGCGGCGGCCTGCTGGTAGTGGCGGCGCAGCGCGGGCAGCGCGTAGGGCGAGGAGGTGGCGTCAGAAGGAGCGGTCAAGGCGGCGGCAAAAACGGTGAGGACCTGGAGCATGGTTGTTGGCTTTTCGTTGTGCGGTGCGGGCTGTTGAATCAGGACTCTGCCTGAGCTGGTACCCATAACGAACCGCGGACGGCGAAAAGCGAAAAACGGGCAACGAAAAACGAACTCAAACGACCCGCAGGCGGTAGCGGAGGTAGGAACTTAGCAGCAGCAGCAGCTTGGTGTTGTCGGGCACGCGCACGCGCCCGGCCAGCACGCGCTCGGCCGGCAGCTGGCGGATTTTATCGAACAGTTTCAGGTAATAGATATAGGCCAGGTACACGCCCAGGCGGGCCGTGCGCGGCAGCTGGCAGATACCCGCGTAGCCGGCCTCGAAGTCCCGGCGGATGTCGGCTTCGATGGCACGCTTGGCCTCGTCATCAAACGCCTCGTAGCGCAAGCCGGGAAAGTACACGCGGCCGCGCTCCTCGTAGTCGGCGCGCAAATCGCGCAGGAAGTTGATTTTCTGGAAGGCGGCCCCCAGGCGCCGCGCCGGCTCGCGCAGCTGCTCGAACTGCTGCTCGTTGCCCTCGCAGAACACGCGCAGGCACATCAGCCCCACCACCTCGGCCGAGCCGTAGATGTACTCGTCGTAGAGCTGCTGGTCGTAGCAGATGTCCTCCAGGTCCATGGCCATGCTGTGCAGAAAGGCCTCGATAAACTCCCGGTCGATGCCGTAGCGGTGCACGGCCAGCTGAAAGGCGTGCAGCACGGGGTTCATGCTGAACTGCGCGTCGAGGGCGCGGTAGGTTTCGTCGCTGAACTCGCGCAGCAGCGCCGCCCGGTCGCGGTCGTGAAAGGTATCTACGATTTCGTCGGCCCAGCGCACGAAGCCATACACGGCGTAGATGGCCGGGTGAAAGCGGGCGTCGAGGGTGCGGATGCCCAGGGTAAACGAGGTGCTGTAGCGCTGGGTGATGAGCGTGCTGCACGCCAGACTGGTCTGGTTAAACAAGGCCACGTGGTCGACCACGGACGGCGGGCGCGAAACGGCGGGCGGGGACGCGGACATGGGAGTTAAGGTTGCGGCAAGGGGTTCTACGGGCAAGTACGCGGGGCGGCTGGACTACGAGTTTCGGCCCGCGGGCGGAAACTCCTTTTCGACCTCGACGGCCACCACCTGCCCCGAGATGAGCGAGGGCGGCATGCCGGGGCCGGGCACGGTGAGCTGACCGGTAAAATACAGGTTACTGACCTTCGGGCTCTTGAGCGTGGGCTTGAGGTTGGCGGTCTGGCGCAGGGTGTTGGCCAGCCCGTAGGCGTTGCCCTTGAAGGCGTGGTAGTCGGCCACGAAATCGGCGTGGGCGTAGCTGCGCCGGTACACCACCGCGTCGCGCACCGACTGGCCGGTGTGGCGCTCCAGCCGCTCCATAATCAGGTCGTAGTAGTGCTGGCGGGTGGCTTCGTCGTCGCCGCCCAGGCCCGGGGCGGTGGGAATGAGCAGGAACAGGTTTTCGCCGCCCGCGGGCGCCACCGTGGGGTCGGTGAGGCTGGGCACCGAGGCGTAGAACAGCGGCCGGCTGGGCCACTGGGGTGCCTCGTAAATCTCGTGGGCGTGCCGGCCGAAGTCCTCGTCGAAGAACAGGTTGTGGTGGCGCAGGTTGCGTAGGCGCTTGTTCAGCCCCACGTAAAACAGCAGCGACGAGGGCGCCATGGTGCGGGTTTCCCAGTACCGGGGCGAGTAGTGCCGGTGCGCCGGGGCCAGCAGCTGCTGCTCCACGTGGTGGTAGTCGGCGCCGGCCACAACGATGTCGGCGGGCTCAAATCCCTCGGCCGTAACCACGCCACTAGCCCGGCCCTGCTCCACGCGGATTTCCCGTACTTCCTGGTTGTACACGAACTCCACGCCCTGCTCCTGGGCCACCTGCACCATGCCGCGCACAATCTCGTGCATGCCCCCGCGCGGGTACCAGGTGCCCAGCGCCAGGTCGGCGTAGTTCATGAGGGAGTACAGCGCGGGCGTGTTCTGGGGCGTGGCCCCGAGGAAGAGCACCGGAAACTCCATCAGCTCGATGAGTTTGGGGTGCTTGAAGAACCTGCGCACGTGCGCGTGCATGCTCTGCAGCAGATCCAGCCGCAGGGCGTCGACCAGCAGGCGCGGGTCGGCAAACTCTAGCAGGGAGCGGCCGGGCTTGCGCACAAACTTGCCCATGCCCACGCGGTACTTGTACTCGGCCTGGCGCAGAAACTCGTCGAGGCGGGCGGCAGCGCCGGGCTCCAGCTGCTCAAACAGGGCACGCAGCTCGCCCATGGTGGCAGGCACGTCGAGGAAGTCCTGCTCGCCAAACACCACCCGGTACGAGGGGTCGAGGCGCACCAGGTCGTAGAAGTCGGCGGGGCGGCGGCCGTAGCGGGCAAAGTAGTCCTCAAACACGTCGGGCATCCAGTACCAGCTCGGGCCCATGTCGAAGGTGAAGCCCTCGGCCCGAAACACCCGGCCGCGGCCGCCGGGCCCATCGTGCTTTTCGAGCACGCGCACACGGTAGCCGCGCTGAGCCAGGGCTGTGGCCGCCGAAATGCCCGCGAAACCGGCGCCGATAACGAGAACCTGGGGAGAAGTAAGAGGTGCGCTCAACGAACTGAAAAGTGAAATGACGGGGGCAAGCTACTACGAAGCACCGGCGCCGGCTTTCGGCCGCACCGGGCAACCCAACGCTGAACGGGAAAAAAAGGCCGCAAGCCACGCCCACCCAAAGTGGTTGCAGCTTGCGGCCCGGCACGCTTCCGACGCGAATACTCCTTCCCCCTACGCGCCGGGAGCGTAAACCTTCAGCGCACCCTTGAGCTCCTTGCGGGCAATGTGGATGCGGTTCTTGACGGTACCAATGGGAATCTGCAGCTTCTCCGCAATTTCCTGGTACTTATAGCCGATGTAGTACATCATAAACGGCGTGCGGTACTCGTGGCCCAGGTGGGCAATGGCCTCGTTGATGTCCGTCACCACGAAGTCCGACTGCGCCCCGTTGTGGGTGATGTAGTTCTCGTCGGTGTTGAAGTACTGGAAGTACTCGGTGGTATCAATGTTGGAGTTGCGCTTCGTTATCTTGTTGTAGTTGTTGATAAACGTGTTGCGCATGATGGTGTAGAGCCAGGCCTTCAGGTTGGTTCCCGCCTTGAACTTGTCTTTGTTCAGCAGGGCCTTGAGCAGGGTTTCTTGCACCAAATCTTTGGCATCATCCGCGTCGCGGGTGAGGTTCATCGCTACCGGCCGCAGCGAGTAGGAAATTTTCTGGACTTGGTCGGTAAACTCCAAGGAAGTCATACGCTTGTTTAGCTTTTCGTGACCAAAAGTTAAACAAACATACGCAACCGCTGCCTAAGCATACGCAGTCACGCCGTTTTTTTTGCCCTCTTTCGGCAAACACCCCAAAACGGGCGGCGAACTTCTGCATCTAGCCGATGAAGGCTTAGGCTGGTGCGACCAAACTACCCCAAGGGCGGAGGAATGGATTTTAATCTATTTTTAATAATCTGATAACAAACCACTTATGGAGACAGATCATTCTAACTCTGCCGCCCAGCCAGGCTTGCTTCGCGTTGCTGCTCAGTCCACTGGATAAAGTCGGTAATGCGCTGCAATCGGCTGAAGCCGGGCGGCAGTACCAGCTCGGGCTGATGCACCAGCGGGCCGTAGAGCACAAAGCGTACCCCGGGGCAGCTGGCGGCCAGCTCCTGCACCAATGCCGGCACCCGCTCGCGCTCGGGCACGGTGGTCAGCACCGTAGCTGCGTATTCGGGCTGGTAACAGCGGCAGGTGCTGGCCAGATCGGCCAGGGGCAGGTTGGGGCCCAGGTACAACACCCGGCAGCCCCGGGCGCGCAGCAGGTAGTTCATAAACAGCAGGGCCAGCTCGTGCAGCTCACCCTCGGGCAGGAAGAGCAGCCAGCGCGGCGCGTCGGCCGCGGCTACCGGCGGCAGGGCATCGGCGGCGGCCAGCAGCTTCTGGCGCAGCAGGTGCGAGGCCATGTGTTCCTGCGCCGGGTTCAGGCTGCCGGTTTGCCAGAGCACGCCCACCCTCTGCAGAAAAGGGTACACGATACGCAGCATCGTTTCCTCAAACCCCAACTCCCCGATTGCCTGCGTGAGCCCGCCGTTGAAGCGCGCCTCGTCGAGGTCGAGGGTCGCCGTGAGCAGAGCCGTGATTTGCGGGTTGTAGAGGTGCGGCTCGTCGCAGCAGGCGGCCACGGCCTGGCACAGCTCCTGCTCCGAAAGGCTGGCTACCTGCGAGATGCGCTGTCCCCGCTCGCAGAGGGTAGCTACGTTGAGTAGGCGGCGCAGGTCGGCGTCGCAGTAGGTGCGGATGTTGGTGGCCGTGCGCACCGGCCGCAACACGCCGTAGCGCTGCTCCCACATCCGAATGGTGTGGGCCTTGATGCCGGACAGGCTTTCCAGGTCTTTGATCGAAAAATGCCCCACGAATTTTTGAGAAGTTAGAGCTTAGACGGTTAGACCCCGGAATGAGCGTATTGAATGACTTTGCTGGGCAATGGATGAGCTTCAGTTTGCTGATCTAACCGGCTCGGCCCTGGGTTTGCGGCGGGCCAGCGCAAAATATTTGGGCGACACCCACAGCAGGCCGAACTCCTGGCTGCCGTCGCGCCCGGTGGTTTTGTGGTGCATCTTATGCGCCATGTTCAGGGCCCGCAGGTAGGCGTTGTGGGTGTGCTTCCAGAAGGGCAAGCGGCGATGAATCAGCACGTCGTGCACCAGGAAATATAGCGTACCGTAGCTGGCAATGCCCACACCCACCCAGTAGCGCCAGTCCTTCTCGGGCCCGCCGTACACCATAAAAAGCATGGAGAGGCCCCCGTAGAACAGGAAAAAGAAGTCGTTGCGCTCGAAGCGGTGGGGGTGCCGCACGTGGTGCGAGCGGTGCAGAAACCACAGGGGCCCATGCAGCACGAATTTGTGCATGAACCACGCCACGAACTCCATACCCAGAAACGTAACGGCCGCCAGGGCCGCGCCAGCCAAGAGAGTCATGGTGTGCTAACCGGCTGCCGGACTTGTTGTTTGCAAATTGAACCAGCCGCATACTGCTTTCCAAAGCCGGGTGGATGCGTTGCGGGCTCCGGTTCGCAGTGGCTCAAACGCAGAAGTGCCACGGCTTTGGGCCGTGGCACCATTTGCAGCGGGCCGCCAGCGCGGCCGGGCGCACTTTCGGGCTAGTTCCACTGGATCTTTTCCTTGCTCAGGAAGGCCGCAATGCCGCGGCGGCAATCCTCCGAGCCGCGGGCCTCGGCGTTGAGCCGGGCAGCGTAGCGCAGGCTTTCCTCTAGGGGCAGCTCGGGAATGCGGCCGATCATTTCCTTGGTCACTTCCATGCTCTGGGCCGAGTTTTCGACGCACAGGCGGCGGGCAAAGCGGTACACGTGCTCGGCCAGCTCGTGGGCGGGCACCACTTCGTTGATGAGGTTGAAAGCCGCGGCCTTCTCGGCCGATACCACGTCGCCGGTGAGCAGCAGCTGCTTGGTGCGCGCCTCGCCGATCTTGCGCAGCAGGAACACGCTCACGATGGCGGGCAGAAAGCCAATTTTCACCTCGGTATAGCCGAATTTGGCCTCGGGCACGGCAAAAGCAAAGTCGCAGAGCGTGGCCAAGCCGCAGCCGCCGGCCAGGGCGTGGCCCTGTACCTGGGCAATGACGACCTTCTTGAGCGTGTAGATCTGGTGAAACAACTGCATCAGGTGGGTCGAGTCGGCCAGGTTATCGGTGTAGCCGAAGCCCTGCAGCTCCTGAATGTAAGCCAGGTCGGCGCCGGCGCAGAAGGCCGGGCCCTCGGCGCGCAGCACTACCACCTTGCAGGCCGGGTCGTTTTCCGCGTATTCAAAAGCCAGCTTGAGTTCCGAAACCAGCTCGGAGCTCAGGGCGTTGCGTTTTTCGGGGCGGTTGAGCGTGATGTAGCCGACGGCTTCGTGCGCTTCGTAGCGGATGTACTGCAGCGCTTCCAGCTCCTGGGTAGCCATATCTTCCATGAGTTGCTTGCGTGAACGGGGTGTGAGGGGCGCCGGGGCACGTATTTCCGGGAAGGAAACGGGCAGCAACGGCCCGGCGTGCGACAGCTGCCCCAAGGGCGCAGGTCAAACCTAACAAAAATGATGCGACAAAATACGCGGCACGCGCGCGGCGTCGGGATGAGCCCTATTTACGAAATACTTCGCGTTTCGGTCGGCCTCGTTGCAATTCTACTCGGCCGCCCGGCTCCCGCGGGTTGCCTGCTCGCCGGTCAGGGGCTGCACCCAGGCGCCCTGCATGGTCACGTCGTGCACGCGCAGGCCGGCGGCCCGCAGCGGCGGGCCGAGCTTCTCCACGTACCAGCTGCGGCACGACGAGTCGAACACCACCTGCACGCGCGGGCCGAAGGTGGCGCGCAGGTGCTCGGGCTTCACCCAGGCGTTGCGGCGCAGTACCACTATGTCGACCGGCACCGGCCGCTGCCCCGCCCACAGCCGGTTGCTCACCCAGGCCACCCGGCAGCCGTGCCAGCTCAGCAGCACCGGCCCTTCGGCACCCAGGCGGCGCACGGCCAGCTCCCGGGCGGGCCAGCCCGCCACGTAGCGCACCCGGCGGTTGCCGCGCGCGGTCAGGCCCGGCAGCACGCGGTAAGTTTGCTCGGTGTGGTTGAGCGGCAGCGAGTCAGGCGTGAGCACCAGGGCCGCCGCGCCGTCGTGCAGACCTAGCGCCGAGCGCCGCGGAATGCTGTAGATGATGAGCCGGCGGTCGGCGGCTATTTCGCGGGCGGCCACCACCCGGCTGCCCACAAATACCAGCCCCACGGCCGCCACGGCCCCGAGCCAGGCCAGCCGGCGCCAGGCCAGAAAGGCCAGCCCCAGGGCAATGAGCAAGTACAGCAGCCAGGCCTGCGCGGGCGAGAGGTAAATGCCCTGCAGCAGCGCCCCGGGCAGGGAGTTGCCCACCAGCAGGATGTACTCGTTGAAGCACCAGATCAGCTTTTCGAACACCCAGCCCACGGCCCGCGGCACCACCAGCAACCCCGGCCACTCCAGCTGCGCCGCCAGCCACTCCAGGGGCAGGGCCACGGCCTGCAGCAGCAAGCCCACGTAGAGCGCCACCGATGAGATAGGCACGGCTATCAGATTGGAGAGCAGGAAGTTTAGCGGAAATTGGTGAAAGTAAAACAAGCCCAGCGGAAACGTGGCGACCTGCGCGGCCAGCGACAATGCCACCGCCTGCCACACCGCATCAAACGCCCAGGCCGTGCGGCCCAGCAACTGTTGGCGCCAGCGCGGCTGCCAGGGCCGGCGCTGCCGGGCGGCCCACTCCTGGGCGTCGAACCAGCGGGCAATGCGCGGCTGCAGGTACACAATGCTGAGCACGGCCAGAAACGAGAGCTGAAAGCCCACGTCTACCACCAGGTAGGGGTCGTAGAGCAGCAGGCAGAAGGCGGCCACGGCCAGGGTGTTGTACATGTTGCTTTGCCGCTCCCAGGCTTTGGCCGAGGCCACGAAGGTGAACATGACCGCCGCCCGCAGCACCGAGGCCGACAGCCCGGTGAGAAAGGCGTAGGCCCAGATAACCAGCAGCCCCAGCGCCGCCGACCAGTAGCGGAAGCCGCGCAGGTGGCCGAAAAAGCGGCTCAGGATGAGTTGCAGCACGGTAAACAGCAGCCCCACCTGCAGCCCCGATACGGCCATGATGTGGGTGGTGCCGGTGTTAGCGTAGGCCTGCTTGGTTTCGGCGTCCACGTCGTCCTTCAGGCCCAGCACCAGGGCATCGGCAATGGCAAACTCGCGCGGCGCCCGCACGTAGCGCCGGAATACGCTATCGAGCTGCCGGGCGGCGCCGATGCTGTAGTGCCGCAGCCAGTTGGGCGGCGCGAAGGCCAGCACCCGGTACTGATCGGGGTGCACGAACTGCTGGTGGAAGATCTGGTGGTAGCTCAGGTAGCGGCGGTAATCAAACTCGCCGGGGTTAAGCGGGGCCTTGGCCGGCGCCGGGCTGCCGCGCACCAGCCACACCTGGCCGTAGCGGGGTTCCTGCGCCCCGGCTTCGTAGCGCGGCACGGAAATGCGCACCCCGCCCCGGGCCGAATGCCACTGCCCGGCTACCCGTACGGCCGACACGCGCAGGGTAGTGGCGTAGGTTTTGGGCCGGATGACCGGGGTGTCGTCAACCACGGCGCGGTAGAACTCAATGTTCGGCCAGCGGTAGAGGTGGTCGGCGTAGCGGCTTTCGGTGGCTTGCTGTGCGGCCACGGTGCCGGCCAAGGCCGTAACCAGCAGTGCCAGCAGCCCCAGCGCATCGGTAGCGCCCGCGCCGGCGCGCTGCCCGGCCCAGAGGTGCAGCGCCAGGTACAGGGGCACGGCCGCCAGCAGCCAGGGCAGCAGCTCCGGCAGCGTCGCGCCCCAGTGAAACCAGAAAACAATGCCCGCCAGCAAAGCCAGCACGAGGCGCACCGCCGGATGGGTGGCCCACGGAATAGTGGTAGCCCGGATACTCATGGCTGAATCGGCAAAATAATAATTCCCTAAATCGTACAGCGCCACCGCAGCGGCGCTGTACGATTTAGGGAAATAATTTCAGCCGGGCAAGGCTCCGCCCCGGTTACTGCTCAGCGGGTCGCCACTGCATCCGGTAGTGCTCGATGCCGGCTTCGGTAAACTGCTCTCCCACCGTGACGAAGCCATGCCGCCGGTAAAAGCGCACGGCAGCCAGTTGGGCGTGCAGATACACCACGGCGTCGGGGTGGGCGGCCTGCACGTCGCGCAGCACCGCCCGCAGCAGCGCCGCGCCCACCTGCTGATTGCGGTACGCGGCCAGCACGGCAAAGCGCTCCAGTTTCACCCCCTGGTCGGTGCGTCGCCAGCGGGCCGCCCCGCACGGGGTGCCGTCGGCGGCGCGGGCCAAATAATGCACCGCGTTGGCTTGATCGTGCTGGTCGTGCTCTTTGCTGGCGGGTACGCCCTGGCCTTCCACGAATACCCGGTGGCGAATGGCAAAAGCGGCGGCGAGGTCTTCAGGCGAGCTGACGCGCTGCGCGGATACGGAGAATGGTTCGGAGTTCACGGCTGGGATGGTCGATTAACTAGCAGGGCCTTGCGCCAGCAGCGGGCCAACTGGGGAATGCTCAGCTGACCCGCGCCGAAACGCAGGCGCACTAAAAGTAGTGGTGCCACAACTTTTAGAGTCGTGGCACCACCTATGCACTGGCCTGCTCCGATGAACCCGGGGTGTTAAGCCTGCTCGTGGTTGACGGGCAGCTCCTCACTGGGCAGATCCTCGTTGGGGCGCTGGCCGGGCTGGTAGTAGCGGGCGGGGCGCACCGGGCGCTCGGCCTGGGCGCGCTGCTGGTCGGCGTCGTGCTTGTCGTAGGCCAGCACGATCTGCTTCACCAGGCGGTGGCGCACCACGTCCTCGGCGGTCATTTCCACGAAGCCGATGCCGGGCACCTCCTGCAGAATGTCCAGGGCCTGAATCAGCCCCGACTTCTGCTTGGTGGGCAAATCCACCTGGCTTCGGTCGCCGTTCACCATCACCTTGGCGTTCGGGCCCATGCGGGTCAGAAACATCTTCAGCTGCGAGGGCGTGGTGTTCTGCGCCTCGTCGAGCAGCACGAAGGCGTGGTTGAGCGTGCGGCCGCGCATGTACGCCAGCGGGGCAATTTCGATGGTCTTGTTCTCGAGGTAGAACTTGAACTTCTCGGGCGGCAGCATATCCTCCAGCGCGTCGTAGATCGGGCGCAGGTAGGGGTCGACCTTCTCCTTCATGTCGCCGGGCAGAAAGCCCAGACTTTCGCCGGCTTCCACCACGGGGCGCGAGATGATGATTTTCTTGACCTCCTTATTCTTGAGCGCCCGCACGGCCAGGGCCACCGATATGTAGGTTTTGCCGGTACCGGCCGGCCCGAGGGCAAACACCAAATCGTTTTTGAGCACGGCATCGACCAGGCGCTGCTGGTTGGCCGTCTTGGCCTTGATGATGCCGCCCTTGGCCCCGAACAGAATTACGTCGGGCGAGGCCGCCATGCGCGCGTCCTCCAGCTCGTCGTCGGAGGAGCCCAGAAACTGCGACACGGTTTTGTCGGTCACCTGCCCGTACTGGTGATAGTGCTCGATGAGCGAGGACAGGATGTCGTTGATGCGCTGGATAACGGCCGTCTGGCCCTGGATTTTAATCTCGTTGCCGCGCGAAATGATTTTGCTGCCGGGGAAGGCGGCCGCCAGCTGGCGGATATTCTGGTTGTCGGGCCCTAAGAAGTCGATGAGCGACACATTCTCGAGCGTAATGACTTTTTCGACCAAGCTACAGGGGAGAAAAAAGCGCCCAAAGCGCCGTGGGAGAACAAATACGGCCCAGGTGCTGAGCGGTCAGTCCGGGCCGATTGCCTACTTTTGCCGCCTCTGCAGTGGGCTCAAACAATAGTACGCATTCTTCTCTAAAACGGTCAATGGGCCTGATTACGTTCCTTTCGGACTTTGGCTACCGCGACCATTACGTGGCGGCGGTGAAGGCCCGGCTGCTGGGCCTGGTGCCCGCCGTGCCGGTGCTCGACCTCACCCACGCCATCGAGCCCTACAACGTGCCCCACGCCGTGCACGTGCTCGGGGCCGTCTTCGCCGACTTTCCCGCCGGCACGGTGCACCTGATTGGCGTCGATGACCACGGCGGCGCGCGCCGCGGCTGGGTAGCGGCCAGCTGGCGGGGCCACTACTTCGTGGCCGCCGACAACGGCATTCTGACGCTGCTCACCGACGCCCGTCCCGACGACGTGGTGCGCCTGCCCACGCCCGCCGAGTGGCCCGCCTCCCCCACCCGCGACGTGCTGGCGCCCGCCGCCGCGCACCTGGCCCAGGGCCACTCGCTTACCGACCTGGGCCCGCTGGGCACCGAGCTCAACCCGCTCGTAAACCGCCAGCTGCGCTTGCAGGACCACCGCATCACCGGCCACGTGGTGCACGTCGACCACTACGGCAACCTGGTTACCAACATCACCCGCACGGCCATCGAAGCCGTGGGCCACGGCCGGGCCTGCACCGTGCACTTTGCCCGCGAGTCGGTGCGCGGCTTTGCGCCTCACTTCCAAGCCGTGGACCCCGGGGACGTAGCCTGCGTGTACAACGGTCAGGGCGCGCTCTGCATCGGCGTCAACCAGGGCCACGCCTCCGAGCTGCTGGGCCTGCACTTCGACTCGCAGGTGGACGTGCGGTTTGCGGTGAATGAGTGATTACGCGAATGAGTGAAGTGCCCGTTCATTCTGTTCTTCCCCCCGAAAACTTTTGTATGGCGCCTGCTGCTGATTCACTCAATCACTCATCCGCTCATTCCCCACTGATAAGAATCGTGCGCCTGACGTTTCGGCCCGAGGCCGTGCCCGAGTTTCTGCGCGTGTTCCGCAACTCCGAGGACCGCATCCGCCAGCAGCCGGGCTGCCGCCGCATGGAGCTCTGGCAGGATGCCGACCAGCCCCACGTGTTCTGCACCCACAGCCACTGGAACTCGGCCGCCGACCTCGAAGCCTACCGCCGCTCGACGCTGTTCGGGGAAGTGTGGCCGGCCACCAAAAAGCTGTTTGCCGCTCCGCCCCTGGCCTTTTCGGTCCACCCCGTGACGGCCGCCACCGCCCAGCTGCCCCCGCCCGATTCGCAGCCGTAACCCTGATTTCTCACCGTGCTTCCGCCGTTATGTTTCAGCCTGGCGGGAGCTTTTCGCGTTGAGGCGGTTCTACCCCTGCCGGGCCGCCCCCCGACGTTCTGCCCATGTCCCAACCCGACTATTTCGCCTTCTACGAGCTGCCCGAGAGCTTTTTGCCCGACGAAAAAGCCCTCAAATCCAAGTACTACGCGCTCAGCCGCCAGTACCACCCCGATTTTCACGCCACGGCCGCGCCCGAGCAGCAGCAGCGCATGCTGGAGCTGTCGACGCTGAACACCAACGCCTACCGCACGCTTTCCGATTTCGACCAACGCCTGCAGTACATTCTGCAGCGCCACGGCCTGCTGGAGGAAGGCAAGCAGGAGCTGCCGGCGGACTTTCTGATGGAAGTTATGGACCTCAACGAGCAGCTCATGGAGCTGGAGTTTGAGCCCGATCCGGCGGTAGCCGCGCGCGTCACGGCCGAGGTCAACCGCCTTGACGCTGAGCTGGAAGCCGCCGCCCGCCCCGTGCTCGAATCCTATGCCGAACAGCCCGCTGACCAGCGCCTCGGTGCCTTGCAGCGCGTGCGCACCTATTACCTGAAACGCCGCTACCTGTTGCGCATCCGCGAAAGTCTGGCTAAGTTTGCCTCCCGTTCCTGAACAACCTGCCGGGTTGTTCGTCTTGCCCAGATGGCGGAATCGGTAGACGCGTTGGTCTCAAACACCAATACCGCAAGGTGTGCCGGTTCGACCCCGGCTCTGGGTACTTTTTAGCAGAACCAGGCGAGCCTGGCCAGGCGCTCTAATTAGACGCTCGGCCAGGCTCGCTTGATTTTTTGCCTCTTGGGCAGCACCGCTAGCGTATTGTAGAGGGCGTCCGCTCCCGATCAGCTCCCCGTTTACCGCTACCTGAGCGACCAACTAGCCCGGCTCAGCGGCTCGCCCCTGGTTGGCCAGCTCTGCCGGGCCGTGCGCGCTGAGCGCGGCCAGTGCATCCGCGGGCGCAATGGCGCCATGCTGGTGATGTTTGATTCGGGTCCGACCCTGGTGCTGGCCCAGCAGTTGCGCAAAGTGGCCTCGGCTGAATCCGGTACCTCCGAATGATGGCAGCTAGCTCTGCTGCTTAGACGCCTTATAAGGCCGTCAAGGCTCTAAAGGCTCAGCTCAACCACCAGCGCCGTGGAGCCACCCGCATCGTCGTCGGTGACCAGCAACAGTTCGTAGCGACCGGGCCCCAGCTGGCGGCGCACGGTTACGCTCTCGACCTTACCCAGATACGGCTGTCCGCCCGGCAGCTCCAGGCGCGTCAGATGAGCGGTGGTCAGGTCGCGGCGGTCCTGCGGGTCAAGCCAGCCCACGAAGCTGCCCAGCACGGCGCCATCGGCTACGGCGTCGACCGTGTCTTCGACCGAAGCCGTAACGAACAGCTTGTTCTGAAAGCCGGAAGCGCCCGAAAAACCCGCGGGTTTGCCGTTGATGGCAGGCAGCTGGTAGCGCTGGACCTGAAAAGCGGGCACCTGGTTGCTGCGGTGGCGCAGCAGCGCCAGGGCTGGCTCCAGCGGACAGCGGTAGAGCAGGTTGCCCAAATCGGTGCCCACGCTACGCTGCAGCAGAAACAGCTCATCGGCCGTGGTAGCGGCGGCCTCCAGGTTCAGCACCAGCCCGGCGGGCAACTGGCGCCGCATGCTTTGGTAGAGCGCCGACAACGACAGCGGAAACACGCCCGCGGCCCCGGGCTGCGCCCGCGCCAGGTTCACCCAGAACCCGGTTTCGCGGGCCGGCGTGGCTCCCGAGCCCAGCGCCAGCAGGCCATACTCGCCGTCGGCGGTGGTCACGGCCGTGAGGCATTCCAGGTCGGGCTTCAGGTCCTTGGGAATGCGGCCGGAGCTGAAATGCGCGGTTTCAAACAGCGTAACGGGCTGCCCGGGCTGAAAGGTGGCGGCGTTGAGGCAGTACAGCAAGGGCGAATCGTCGCCGATGACGTAGGCTACCTCGCCGATGGCCTCGATACCCGAAGCCGACGGCAGCCCCGGCAGGGGCAGTTGGCGCACAATGGCAGCGTTCATGAGCAAATACCAAAGAGTGGAGGCCGCAACATACGCAAGGCCCGCATCGGCCGCCAAGCAGGCCTTTACTTGACGATGGTGAACTCGACGCGGCGGTTGAGCTTACGCGTTTCCTCCCGCTCGTTGCTGGCCCGGGGCTTCGAGCCGCCAAAGCCCACCGTGGCAATGCGCTCGGCCCCAATGCCGCGGCTCACCAGGTAGCGCTTCACCTCGGCCACGCGCTCCTCCGAGAGCTGCTGATTTTTGTCGGCGGGTCCTACGTTGTCGGTGTGGCCCTCCAGGCGGATGCGCACGGTGGGGTTGTCGCTCAGGGTGCGGGCCAGGCGGTTGAGCTCGGCGTAGGAAGCGGGCAGCAGGCCCGACTTGCCCTGGGCGAAGATCAGCGTGGGCAGTTCCAGCCGGGCGCCTACGGCCGCGGGCACCACCAGCAGTTCCAAGCGCGTGGGGCCGGTTACGTTGACGGTGTCGGTGGCCGTGAGAAAGCCGCCGGCCGTAGCTACCACGCGGTAGCGCCCGGGCAGCAGCGTAAACTGAAAGGTGCCGCCCGCGGCCTCGCTGCGGCCGGTAGCACTGAAGGCCACTTCGCCGCCCAGACGCTGGGCTTTCACCTCGGCGGCCACGGGCTTGCGGGTAGCGGCGTCGAGCACACGGCCCTGTACCACGCCCCGGGCCGGTGTGGCGGCTACCGGCGGCGCGGCCGGCACCGAATCGGGCGGGGCAGCGTCGGTGGCGGCGCGCACGAGGTCGGCGGGGCCGTTTACGGTGCGGGCGCTGGCGAAGTAGGCCTGCTTGCCGTCGGCGCTGAGCTGGAAGTAGGCGTCGAAGCCGGGACCGTTGACCTGGGGCCCCAGGTTGCGCGGCTCGCTCCACCGGGTCCACGATTCGTCAAGGCGCCGGCTCACGAAGATGTCGGCGCCGCCGTAGCCGGCGTGGCCGTAGGAGGCGAAATACAAAGTCTTGCCGTCGGGCGTGAGCCAGGGCGCAAACTCGAAGCCGGGCGAGTTGACGCTGGCCCCCAGGCTCTGCGGCTCGCTCCAGTTGCCACTGCCATCGGGCCGGCTCAGGTACAGGTCGTTGCCGCCCTGCCCGTCGGCGCGCTCCAGGCTCAGGAGCAGCAGCTGCCCGTCGGGAGTAGCGTAGAAGGTGGTGGAAGTGCCGGTGGAGTAGTAGTTACGGATGTTCAGGGGCTCGGGCCGGCTCCAGCCCTTGGCCGTTTGCGCGGTGCGCGACACGCCCTCGTCGCGCGAAGTGCCGTCGCGGGGGGCGTACTGGCCGCGCACGAGCAATGCCTCGCCGCCACCGAGCACCGCCTGCACGCCGTTGTGCTGGGGCGTGTTGAGCGCATCGAGGCGGGTGGCCGGGCTCCAGGTCTGGCCCTGATCGGTGGTCTGGCTCGTCCAGATGTCGCCCGATTCGGTGTTGCCTTCGGTGTTGCCGGCAAAGCGGGTGCGGGCGAAGTACAGGGTTTTGCCGTCGGGCGTGAGCACCGGGTGCAGCTCGTTGGCGGCGGTGTTGATAGCGGCGCTCAGGGGTGTGGCCCGGCCGTAGGCGTTGGCGTTGTCGGCCAGCCGCAGCTGCAGGGCAAACACCCGCCACTGCTGCGTGGCCCGGCCCTGGTAGCGCTGGGCCACCACGGCCACGCCGTTGGTTTTATCGGAGGCCGCCACGGCCAGGCAGAACTCGTTGCCCCGGTTCAGCAGCTGCATACTGCCGGCCGGGCCGGCCGCCACGGCTTTCCACTGCTGGTACACGCCGCCCGAGTAGGGCCGTTGCACCACGGGGGCGTTGTCGGTGGGCTTTTCCACGGTCAGGCACTTGCCGCTGTGGCGGGCCTCGATGCGAAACCACTCGCTGCCCGCACTCACCCGCACGAAGCGCCACTGTTGGCTGTGGGCCTGGGTAAACTCCCACTGCACCACGGCGGCGCCGGCCTCGTTGGAGGCGCCCAGTACGTCGAGGGCGCGGCCGCTGCTGCGGGCCACTACGCCGTGCCAAATACCCTCCTGCACCGCGGGCAGAGCCTGCGCCGACGCCTGCGGGGCCATCAGCAGCCAGTACAACCACAAACCGGCCCAAAGCCGGTCAAAACGAATTTTCATGCACGCGGCACAACTGGTCCGGCTCGCAAGTTAGCCGAAACTGCGGGGCCCGGCTTAAACGCAACCGCGCCGCTGCTCCTGGCCGGAGGAGAGCGGCGCGGTTCACGGAAGAACGGTTCAGAACCCAGCGGGTTCGGCGGCCAGCCGGCACTTAGCTGACGGCGTTGGCGATGTACTTGAAGCGGACAAACTTTTCGTTTTCGTAAATGGCCGTGAAATGACCGCTGCTGCCTTTATCGACGGCGCGGTCGGTACTGTGGCGGGCCTGGCTTGCAGAGTTGGCGGTGGGCACGGCCGGGTAGGCACCGGGAATTACGCCCGGTACGTGGCAGATGAAGGATAGAATTTTGGAGGCCATAGTCGTTTTTGGTGAAGTGGTGGTGGAAAAGAGGCTGGAGCGGGGTACTAGCACTAGTAAGTAAGTCGGCCGACTTATCAAGATCATGTTGTTTAAACATCATTTTCTTGAATGATGCTAAGATAGCAGAATAATTAACGGCAAGGCTATCCGTGGTATCCCGCAATTTTTTTATCCGTGCTAGCACGGATAAAGCTGACCGTACCCGCGTCCATTTGCTCCAATAGGCTTTTTATTCCGGCGCCGCCCCGTTAGGTCGCGGGCGGCCACGCGCATAAAAAAGCCACCGTCGGGGTGGCCAAGTCGGGGGCAGCTTGCGTACAAGTCGGTTCAGCTGATGAGCTTGTGACGCAGGGCGTACTGAATCAGGCCCACAATGGACTTGGACTTGGTTTTGGTCAGGATGTTTTTGCGGTGGCTTTCCACCGTCCGCTCACTGATGAACAGCTTCTGGGCAATGTGGGAGTTGGAGTACTCGAAGGCAATGAGCTGCAGGATTTCTCGCTCCCGGGCCGTCAGCTCCACGGGCGGCTCCTCGCGCTCGGTGGCTCCAAGGCCGGGCAGGCGCAGGTTCTGCAGCAGGGCGTCGCCCACCTCGCGGCTGAAGTAGGTGTGCCCCATCCCGACCTGCTTGATGGCCTCGATGAGCTCCTCGCGGCTGCTGCTCTTGAGCAGGTAGCCCGCGCCGCCGGCGGCTAGCACCTCGGCCACCGAGGTCGGGTCGTGGTTCATCGACAACGCCAGCACGCGCACCAACGGGGCCTGAGCGCGCAGGGCGCGCGTCAGCTCGGGCCCGGCCAAGCCACCAGCCATGTTCAAATCGACAATGGCGACCTGCACGGCGGGCAGTTGCTGCAGGCAGCGCAAGGCCTCGGCGCCGCTGCTGGCCTGGGCCACCACCCGGATGCCGGGCTCGTGGCGCAGCAGCGTCTTGATGCCTTCAACCACCATGGGGTGGTCGTCGACCAGCAGCACATCGATGGGTTCCGGTAGAAGTTTGCTCATGGAGTCTGCGCTTCTGCCCCGATAAGGCGGTTCTGGGCATCGTCAGCGGCCGGCCGATGCCGGTGGAACGCCCGACCACGCCGCCCCGGGCCACCGCCGAAGAGAAAGGTAAGCGTTGCCCATAGAATATTCAACGTCTTGCCTTCTGTCGGCATTATTTATTTTAAACAAGAAAATTTTGATTCATACGCATAAAAAATTCTAAGTACTCATAATCAATTCATAACCACGCAAAACGCCGCCCGGCGCAAAACCGGACGGCGTCGGGGGCAACGGAGCGGAAATCTTACCGGCCGTACTTGCCGCTGAACTTCTTGTTTAGGTAGGTCTGCTTGTTGTCGAGGCTGAAGGCGCGGCCGTCGATGTAGGCGCGGGTCACGTTGTTGGTGCGCATGTCGAGCAGGTCGCCGGTGCTGATGACCAGCGTGGCGCTTTTGCCGGTTTCCAGGCTGCCGTAGTTCTGGTCGAGGCCCAGGATGCGGGCCGGACTCAGCGTCACCGCCGTCAGGGCCTGTTCCTTGGAGAGGCCGAAGTTGGCGGCGGTGCCGGCAATGAAGGCCAGGTTGCGCGAGCCGGCCACTTCCATGTCGCCCTGGTAGTCGAGGCAGAACGGAATGCCGGCCTGCTGCAGCAGCGCGGGCAGCTTGTAGGGCAGGTCGTAGTCGTCGTCGGGGCGGCGGGGCAGGGCGTGCACGCGCGACAGCACCACCGCCACGTTGTTCTGCTTGAGAAAGTCCAGGGCCATCCAGGCGTCGCGGGCGCCCACTACGGTCAGCTTCTGCACGCCCAGGCGCCGGGCAAAGCGCACCGCCTCCACGATTTCCTTGCCGTAGTCCACGTGCAGGTACAGGGCCTTGCTGCCGTCGAACAGGCCACCCAGGGCTGCGAGACGCAGGTTTTCACGGCGGCCGGCGGGCAGCTGCCGGTAGGCGGCGGCCTCGGTGAGCAGGCTTTCCAGCTCGCGCAGCTGGGCGGCGCGGGCGTCCTGGCGCTTGGCGAGGGCGGCCGCGTCCTCGGCCGGGTTCAGGCGCAGCACCATGGCCGGCCAGTTCAGGTGCAGGCCCTCGTCGGCTTTCACGGCCGCGTCCTGCCAGTTCCAGGCGTCGAGCTGCACCACCGAGCTTTGGCCCGACAGCAGGCCGCCGCGGGGCGTCACCTGTGCCAGCAACACGCCGTTGGTGCGCACGGTGGGGATGATTTCCGAGTCGGTGTTGTAGGCAATGAGGGCGCGCACGTTGGGGTTGAGCGTGCCCACCTCCCGCTCGTCGACGGTGGCGCGCACGGCATCGATTTCGGTCAGGCCAATGGTGCTGTTGGGCAGAATCAGGCCGGGGTAGATGTGCTGGCCGCGCACGTCCACCACCTCGTAGGCCGTGCGGTCGAGCGTGAAGCCCGGCTGGGCGCCGGCGTAGGTCAGCCGGCCCTTATCAAAGGCCACGGCCGCATCGGGCACCACGGTGCCGTTGCCCACGTGCAGGGTAGCGCCCAGCAGCAGCACCGGCTTGGCCTGCGGGCCGGCCGGGGCGGGCACCTGCGCCCGCGCGGCGCCGGCCAGCAGCAGGGCCAGGGAAAGAAGTTTCAGGGAGAGTCGCATGGAGTCTTACTTGAGAATAGAAAGCGGGCCGCCGGCCTTACTGGTCGAGTTCCTTTTCCTCGCCCACGGTGTCGCAGTGGAAGTGGCCGGGGGCGCGCTGCACGGCGCTTTGGGTGGGGGCGCCGGCTTTTTTGGCGTCGAGCATTTTCTGCACCAGGCGCTGGCGCTCCTGCTGCAGCTCGCGGCGCAGCTGCTGGTCGGTGTCGAGGCTGAACAGCTGGCGGCCGTCGACGAAGGTGCGCTCGGCGCGGGCGTAGATGCTCAGCGGGTGGTCGGTCCAAAGCACCAGGTCGGCGTCCTTGCCCGCGCGGATGCTGCCCATGCGCTCGTCGAGGTGCAGCATGCGGGCCGGGTTCAGGGTCACCAGCTTCAGGGCTTCTTCTTCCGAGAGGCCGCCGTACTTCACCGTTTTGGCGGCTTCCTGGTTGAGGCGGCGGCTCATTTCGGCGTCGTCGGAGTTGATGGCCACGTTCAGGCCGGCGCGGTGCATGATGGCCGCGTTGTGGGGAATGGCGTCGCGCACCTCGTTCTTGTAGGCCCACCAGTCGGAAAACGTGCTGGCGTTGGCCCCGTGGGCCTTCATTTTGTCGGCTACTTTGTAGCCCTCCAGGATGTGGGTGAAGGTGTTGACCTTGAAGCCCAGGCGCTCGGCCACGCTCAGCAGCATGTTAATCTCGCTCTGCACGTAGCTGTGGCAGGTGATGTGGCGCTTGCCTTCCAGAATTTCCACCAGGGCTTCCAGCTCCAGGTCGCGGCGCGGGGCGGGGGTTTTCTTTTGCCTGCCGCGGCCCAGCTTGCGGTAGGCGGCCCACTCCTGCTGGTACTCTTTGGCCCGGGTGAAGGCATCCACGAACACCTGCTCGGTGCCCATGCGCGTCTGCGGGAAGCGCAGCACGTTCAGCTCGCCCCAGTTCGACTGCTTCACGTTTTCGCCCAGGGCAAACTTGATGAAGCCCGGCGCGCCCTCGATTTTCAGTTGCTCGGCGGCCATGCCCCAGCGCATTTTAATCAGGGCCGATTGCCCGCCGATGGGGTTGGCCGAGCCGTGCAGCAGTTGGGCGGCCACCACGCCGCCGGCCAGGTCGCGGTAGATGTCGATGTCCTCGGCGTCAACCACGTCGCCGATGCTGACTTCGGAAGTCACGGCCTGGGTACCTTCGTTCACGCCCTCGCTGATGGCCAGGTGCGAGTGTTCGTCGATGATGCCGGCCGTGAGGTGCTTGCCGGTGCCGTCGATGGTGCGGGCCTCCTTGGGGGCGCTCAGGTTTTTGCCCACCTGGCGGATTTTGCCGCCGCTGATGAGCACGTCGGCGCCCTCCAGCCTGCCGTCTTTTTCATTAGTCCACACCGTGGCGTTCTTGATGAGCACCGTTTCCTGGGCGGGCAGCGTGGGACGGCCGTAGCCGCCAAAGGGAAACAGCAGGGTACCCAGCTGCACCGGCTCGGGGGTCTTGGCCGAGTCGCGGCGGGCCGAGCGGGTAGCTTCCTCCAGGCGGCGGGCCGTCCACTTCACCGGCGTCGCGTCGGGCAGCTGCCCGTCGCCCTGGAAGCTGCGGCTGTCGGCGGTGTAGTAGCCGCTCAGGCGCACGGCGGCGTTTTTGGCCTTGGACTGCTGGGCAAACACCAGCGTGGCCAGGTCGCCGCTCACGCTCAGCGTGCCGCGCACCGTGTCGCGGGGGCTGAGCACCACTTTCAGCTCGGGCGCCTCGGGCTTGCCGGCCACCAGCAGCCGGCGCTCGGGCTGGCCGCTCACCTGCAGGGTGTACACGCCGCGGTAGTCGGCCGGCAGCTCGCTCAGCTGGTAGCGCTGGCCCTGCACCCAGTTGTCGAGCAGCACGTTGTCGTCGGCAAACAGGCGGCCCGAGCACACTAAAAAGTTGGCCAGCAGCCCGGGCCGCAGGGCACCCACCTGGTCCTGGGCGCGCAGCAGCTCGGCGGGCGTGGCGGTGAGGGCGCGCAAAGCTTCCTGCTCCGAGAGGCCGTGGCGGATGGCCACGCGCAGGTTGGGCAGAAACTTCTTTTTGTCTTTGAGGTCGGCGGCCGAGAGGGCAAAGCGCACTCCGGCCTGGCTCAGCAGCGCCGCGTTGGCCGGGGCCATTTCCCAGTGCTTGAGGTCGGCAAGGGCGATGCGCGTGGCGTCGTACACGTCGTCGACCTGGTAGGCATCGGGAAAGTTGAGGGTGAGAATGAGCGGGGCGCCGCTGGCCTTCACCTCGGGCAGGCGCTGGTACTCGTCGCCGCGGCCCTTGATGATGTACTGCACGCCGAACTCGTCGCCCAGCTTATCGGCCCGCAGCAGGCTTTGCTTGTCGCGCACCTCGAAGATGGCGGGCAGGCGGCGCTGCTCGTTGAAGGCCCGCAGCGAGAGGTTCTGCTCTTTCTGCGGGTTGCGCTGGTTCCAGTCGGCGTCGAGGTAGGTCTGGCGCAGCAGCGCGATGGAGCCCATCAATGACGAGGGGTAGTCCTGGGTGCTGCTGCCCTTGTCGAAGGAAAAGCCGGCGGCGGCGCGGTCGAGCAGCAGCACGTCGGTTTCGCGGCGGTCGGTGCGCAAACTCACCAGCGCGGCCGTGCCGCGGGCCAGGCCATCGGGCTGCTGGGTGAGCACGGCCCCGAAGCCTAGCTTGCGGTAGGCGTCGGCCTGCTCGTCGCTGACCTTGAACTGCTCGGCGGCGTGGGTTTCGGGGTGCACGGCCTGGTTCCAGTCGTAGGCCCCGGTTTTCTGGCTCTCGAACTGCGGCCCGGCGCGGCGCCCGGCGCGGTTGGCCACGGCCGGCGCGGGCAGCCCGTAGCTGGTGGACACGTCGACGAAGCCGGGGTAGATGTGCTGGCCGCGCATATCCTGGACCACGGCGCCGGCGGGCACTTTCACTCCCCGGCCCACGGCCTCGATGCGCCCGTCGCGAATGACCAGCGTGGCGTCGGTGAGCGTGGTTTGGTAGTCGGGGTGAATGGTGGCGTGGGTGAAGGCGTAGAGGCCGGGCCGCTCGTCGTACACGCCGTTGCGCGGGTACGTAACCTGGGCCCGGGCCGGGCTGCCCGCGGCCAGCAGCGCCGCCAGGCCCAGCAGCCGGAGAGAGTGGGACATGGAAAAATTCGGTGGGGAGTGAAAGAGCTGAATGCCCTAAAGTAGCACCCGGCGCGGCCCCCGCCGCTACGCCCGGGGCGCGGGCGGCCACCTTCCGGGGGCATCGGCCGTAAACTGAAGCGCTTAGGTTTCATTCTTCTCCTCTCCCCGCTTTCTGCCATGATGCGCAAGGGCACCCTCGTCAGCTGGAAATACGGCACCGGCACGGCCACCGGCAAGATTGCCGAAGTACACAAGGAAACCGTGTCGCGCCCGCTGCAGGGCACCACCATCACCCGCCACGGCTCGGCCGACAACCCCGCCTTCCTCATCGTGCAGGACAACGGCCACCGGGTGCTCAAGCTCCGCAGCGAGGTGCAGCCGGTGGCCCGCTGAGCCCGGCGCCGCCCGCCGGCCCCGCACGACGCTCGTGCCGCGGGCCTGGGCCAGCTCTGGCACAAACGATTTTATTTTTTGGGGTTTGTGCCAGAGCTGACACAAACGATTCTTTTTTCCGGCGTTTGTGCCAGCCTTGGCGCAAACGATTTTATTTTCTATGGTTTGCGCCAAGGCTGGCACCCCCAATGTTCTTTTTCGGCGTTGGTGCCCGGCCGGGCTCCGCGCGCCGGACCGCTCCGCGCTGCGGCGGGCCCATACACGCCAAAAGCCCCGCCGGAGTGCGTCCGGCGGGGCTTTGCAGGTGCTGATAAGCGACTGAGCCGGCTTATTCGTGCACCACGACTTTGTCCATTTCCGAGGGCATCACCACGATGCCCTGCTGCAGCTTGGAGTTGCGCTTGCCGTAGATGAAGTACACCAGGAAGCCCAGCAGCATCCAGCCCACGGCCAGCTTCAGCGTGTTGGCGTCCAGGGCCATAATCATCAGCAGGCAGATGGCCGCGCCCAGGAACGGCACCAGCGGGAAGCGCGCCGACGAGAGCGGCGAGCGGAACGGCCGCGGCTGCTCGGGGTTGGAGCGGCGCATCAGCCACACCCCGATGGACACCAGCACGAAGGCCAGCAGCGTGCCAAACGAGGTAAGGTCGCCGGCCAGGGAGCCGGGCACGAAGCCCGCAAACAAGCCCACGAACACCAGCAGCGCCAGGTTCGACTTGTAGGGCGTCTGGTACTTGGGGTGCAGCTCCGAGAAAGCCTTGGGCATCAGGCCGTCGTTGGCCATGGAGAAGAACACGCGGCTCTGGCCCATGAGCATTACCAGAATAACCGACGAGAAACCAGCCAGGATGGCCACCGTCACGGCCGTGCTCAGCCACTCAAAGCCGGGCATGTGCTCCTTGATGGCGTAGGCTACCGAGGCTTCGCCGCCCTTGGCCGGGTCGGCAAACTCGCGCCAGTTGGCCACGCCCGTCAGCACGTGGCCGAACAGGATGTAGAGCACGGTGCACACGGCCAGCGAGCCAAGGATGCCGATGGGCATGTCGCGCTTGGGGTTCTTGGCTTCCTGAGCGGCGGTGGATACGGCATCGAAGCCGATGAAGGCGAAGAACACGATGGCGGCCCCGCCGAGAATACCGCCCCAGCCGTGCTTGTTCCAGGCCGTGTATTCGCGCACTACTTTACCGGCCGCGTTTTTCACCGGCTCGGCGTTTTCGGGAATCAGGTAAGGCGTGTGGTTGGCGGGGTCGATGAACTGCCAGCCTACGGCGATGAACACCAGCACGATGGCCACTTTCACCACCACGATAATGGAGTTGAACATGGCCGACTCCTGCGTGCCCTTAATCAGCAGCAGGCTGAGCATGATGACGATAAACAAAGCCGGCAGGTTGATGATGCCGCCGCCGCCCTCGTCCCAGGGCGAGTGGCTCAGGCTATAGGGTATACTGGTGCCAAAGACCTGCAAAAGCTTGTTGAGGTATTCACTCCAGGCAATGCTCACGGTTGCGGCGCCCAGGGCGTATTCCATAATCAGCGCCCAGCCAATAACCCAGGCCACAAACTCGCCCATGGTGGTGTAGGCGTAGGTGTAGGCCGAGCCGGCAATGGGAATCATGGCGGCAAACTCGGCGTAGCACAGGCCGGCGAAGGCGCAGCCGATGGCGGCCACGATGAAGGCCAGCGTCACGCCCGGGCCCGAAGCCTGCGCGGCGGCGGCGGCAGTGCGCACGAACAGGCCGGCGCCGATGATGGCCCCGACGCCCAGCGCGACGAGGTTGGCCGCGCCCAGCGTGCGTTTCAGCGTGCCGTGGCCGGAGGAGTTGGCCTCGCCCAGCAGCTGGGCGAGTGGTTTCTTGGCGAAAATGTTTGCCATCGAAAGGGTAAGTTGGAGAGAAGTTGGTCGTGGCGGGCTGCCGCGGGGAGCCGACAGGCCCGGGGCCGAATATAGGCAGAATCCGGCTTGGCGCGGCGGGCAGCGGCCCGCCGGAAAACCGCGGCCGACTTTCCCGGGCCGTTAAACCCGGGGCTCCGACCGCCGTCCAAGCCCGTGAATCCTGCCACTGCCCCCACCGCCATGAAAAAGATGCTTCTGCTGCTGACGGCCGCTACCCTCAGCTTCGCCACCGCCCAGGCCCAGACGGCCAGCCCCACTCCTGCCCCAGCTGCTGCCAAAGCGTCGGGCCGCCCGGCCAAAGGTTCGGGCCGCGCCGAGCGCAGCCCGGAGCAGCGCGCCGATCTGCAAACCCAGCGCCTGAGCAAGCAGCTCGCGCTTTCCCCCGATCAGCAGGCCCGGGTGCGCCCCATCTTCCTGGCGCAGGCCACCGAAATGGAAGCCCTGCGCGGCCAGCGCCCCAGCGCCCCAGGCGACCGGCAGGCTCTGGGCCAGAAAATGAAGGCCATTCAAACCCGCACCGACGAGCAGCTGAAAAGCGTGCTCAGCGCCGGGCAGTACACCCAGTACCGCCAGCAGCTGGACCGCCGCCACGACAAGCGGCAGGATGCCCGGACCGGCAAAGTCAAAATGAAGACCAGGGCCTAAGGATCCGCTACCCGTAAAAAAAAGCCGCTCCCGCCGGGGCGGCTTTTTTGTTTGGGGCCGAAACTGACAAACCGGATTTGCGCGGCCAGCGGCGTTTTGGATAGTTGTACCGGAGCCTGCGCCCGCCGGCTACCGGGTGAAACGGCCGCCCCGGAACGGCGCCGGCTTTTGGCTTGCCCCGACGAAAATTGCCCGGCGGCTGAGTCGGATTGCTATATTTGAAAGTACCAGCCCGCCGGGTCCGCCGGCCATGCTGTCAGTTTGTGGTCAAACGGCGCGGTGCTTGTGCAGGTGGTTTGCTGCTGCCTGGCCGCTCCCGCCGGTATTTGTCACCTTACCTCATTCTCATGAGTCCCCTGCCCTCCTCGCAACCTTACCGAATACACCAGTTCTACGACAAGGGCCTGGCCCACGCGAGCTACGCCGTGCTCAGCGACCGGCAGATGGCCGTCATCGACCCGGGCCGCGACCCGCAGCCCTACTACGACTTTGCCGACGAGCACGACGCGCGCATCGTGGCCGTCATCGAAACCCACCCCCACGCCGACTTCGTCTCGTCGCACCTGGAAATTGCCCGCGAAACCGGCGCCACCATTTACGTGAGCGAGCTGGTGCGGGCCGCCTACCCCCACCAGGCCTTCGACGAGGGCAGCCGCATCAGCCTGGGCCAGATCGAGCTGCACGCCATCAACACCCCCGGGCACTCGCCCGACTCCATCTGCGTGCTGCTGATCGATGAATTTGCCAACACCCGGGCCATCTTCACCGGCGACACCCTGTTTGTGGGCGACGTGGGCCGCCCCGACCTGCGCGAGGACGAAGCCGTGGGCGGCCACAAACGCGAGGAGCTGGCCGGCCTCATGTTCGACAGCACCCGCGAGAAGCTCATGACCCTGCCGGGCGCCACCAAGGTGTACCCTGCCCACGGCCCCGGCTCGTTGTGCGGCAAGACCACCAGCCCCGACCTCGACTCGACCATTGGCAAGGAGCTGAAAACCAACTACGCCCTGCAGCCCATGTCGCGCGAGGAGTTCGTGCGCGTGCTGCTCGAAGACCAGCCCTTCGTGCCCAAGTACTTCGGCCGCGACGTGCAGCTCAACAAGCAGGGCGCCCCGGCCTTCGAGGACTCGGTGCGGGCCGTGCCGCGCCTGCTGCCCGGCACCGAGCTGACCCCGGGCGTGCTCGTCATCGACACCCGTCCGGCCGCGCAGTTCCGCCAGGGCCATCTGCCCGGGGCCGTCAACCTGATGGACGGCGGCAAGTTTGAAACCTGGCTGGGCTCCATCGTGGGGCCGCGGGAGCCGTTCTACCTGGTCGCCGACTCGCAGATCGGCCTCGACACCGTCATTCGCAAGGCCGCCAAAATCGGCTACGAAACCAACATCAAGGGGGCCCTGCTCACCCCGCGCGAGCTGCCCGCCACTGCGCCCAGCGTGGCGGTGGAGCAGGTGCGCCAGCACCCCGAACAGTTCACCATCGTCGACATCCGCAACCGCGCCGAGGCCCGGCAGCCGCTGTTTGAGGGCGCCCTGCTGATTCCTTTGCCCGAGCTGCGCGAGCGGGTGCAGGAAATTCCCCACGACAAGCCCGTGCTGATTCACTGCGCCGGCGGCTACCGCTCGGCCGCCGGGGCCAGCATTGTGCAGGCCGCGCTGCCCGCCGGCACCCCGGTCTACGATCTGGGCGAGGCCGTCAACGAGTTTCAGAAGCAGGCCGTGCACTAGCCCGTTGCCTTGCTAAGTAAAGTTAAAGGCCCGTCTGCTGCGCAGGCGGGCCTTTTTCGGCGCCAGAACCCGGGACGGGGCCGGCAGAGCGACTACCCGGCGTTCGGCCCCACCAGGCGGTTGGCGTCGTCGTTGAGGGGCAGCGCACCGCTCAGGCGGCCCTGCATCTTGCGGCGCCACTGCTCCCCCAGCGCCGGGCAGGCGGCCAGTTCGGCTACCAGGTCCAGGTCGTGGCGCTGCTCGTACTTGGCGGCGTTGACGCGGGTTAGCGGCCACTCGGGGTGCGGCCGGCTTTGCAGCACCAGGCGGTCGGTAGGGGCCACGTGGCCGGGCTGCAGCACCCGCAGGTACCAGCCGGTGAAGCCGGTTTCCTGCAGCCAGCGCGAAAACAGGGGCTGCTGCCAGCGGCGGGCAATTTTCCAGCAGGGCGAGCGGGGCTGCGAAATCTGCACCCGGGCCTCCCCGAAGCTGAACACGTCGCCCAGGCACACTTCGGCCTCGGTGATGGCGCCGCCGATGGTCAGGTTCTCGCCGAAGCTGCCGGGCCCCAGCTCCCGCCCCAGCTGCGCGCTCCAGTATGCATAGTGCGTGCCGGGGTAGGCGCACAGCGCCTGATCGGGGCCGCCGTGGTTGCGCAGGTCGGCCTGCTCGTCGCCGTCGAGGTTGAGCGGGGCCAGCCACACCGGCGCCGACACCGGGTCTTTGTGAATGGCCGAGGTCCACTCCCGGGCCAGCGGCTCGGCGGCTCCGGCGGTGCCCAGGGCTCGGGGCCGGCCCACGCGCAGGGAGGTCAGCGGCAGAGAAAGTGCGGGAAAGTCTGGTAGCATGGCCGGTAAACGCAACAACGGGGCCGGCTATTGCCGCTCAGCCAGGGCAGCTGAAACCAGCTTGGCCTATCGAATCAGCCCATCCCACTAAGTAAGACTATTTACTAAATCAGATTGGTAAACATTCTTACTTAGTAACAGGCAGTAAATGTCGGCGCCAATTTGGGCAGAAAATCGATGCGGGAAACGTTAATTTTGAAGTTGCATCAGCACCAGTTCCCTCATGAAAGTCCTGCACACCGCCGACTGGCACCTGGGCCAGCGCTTCATCAGCGGCCACGAGCGCACCGAGGAGCACCGCCGGTTTCTGGACTGGCTGGGGGCCACGGTGCAGGCGCGCGGGGTGGAAGTGCTGGTAGTGGCCGGCGACGTGTTCGACACCGGCTCACCCAGCAGCGCGGCCCTGGAGCTGTACTACTCGTTTCTGGTGCAGCTGCGCCAAACCAGCTGCCGCGAGGTAGTCATCGTGGGCGGCAACCACGACTCGCCCGCCACCCTCAACGCCCCGGCCCGGCTGCTGCGCCACCTGCGCGTGCACGTGGTGGGCTGCGTGCCCGAGTGCTTCGACGACCAGGTGCTGGTGCTGAACGATGCCGACGGCGACCCGGCCCTGGTGGTGTGCGCCGTGCCCTTCCTGCGCGACCGGGACGTGCGCCTCTCCCTGCCCGGCGAAACGGCCGAGGAGCGCGAAGCCCGCATCAAGCGGGGCATAGCCGACCACTACGCCCGCGTGGCCGAGTGCGAGCCGGTGTGGCAATACAAAGCCGCCGGCCTGCCGGTGCTGGCCACCGGTCACCTCTACGCCGCCGGCGGCTCCGCTTCGGATTCCGAGCGCACCATTCACGTGGGCAACCTGGGCCAGGTCACCGCCGACCACTTCCCCGCCTGCTTCGATTACGTGGCCCTGGGCCACCTGCACCGCCCGCAGCGCGTGGGCGGCCGCGAGTATATCCGCTACAGCGGCTCGCCCATTCCGCTCTCGTTTTCAGAAGTGCAGGACACCAAGCAAGTGCTGCTGCTGAACTTCAAGGGCACCGGCTGTCCCGCCATTGAAACTCTGGAAGTGCCCACGGCGCGCCGGCTGGTGCGCTTCCACGGCGACTTGCCGGAGGTCATCGAGCAGCTCACCGCCTACGACAACGCCGCCCTGCCCCTACCCGCCTGGGCCGACGTGGAAATTCGCTCCGAGCTGGGGCAGCTGGAAGTGGCCGAGCAGCTGCTCAAGTGCATTGAGCAGCTCGACCGGAAGCAGATTGAGGTGCTGGCCCGCCGCCACTTCCGCCTGGTAACCTTGCGCCCCCTGGGCGAAGCCGAGACCGAGCCGCTCACCCGCAGCCTGCACGATTTCACGGAGCGCGAAGTATTTGAGCGGCGGCTGGAGAATGAGCCCGAGGAAGGCCGCGGAGAGCTGCTTCGCACCTTTGATGAGTTGACGGAGCTGATGCAGCAGAAATAGGCTTCTATTGCTTTCTACCTAGGTATTCATGAAAATTCTTCGCGTCCGGTTCTGCAACCTCAACTCGCTGCGCGGGCAGCACGAGGTTGACTTTAGCCTCGCGCCGCTGGCGGAGGCGGGGCTGTTTGCCATTACCGGCCCCACCGGCGCGGGCAAAACCACCATTCTCGACGCCATCACGCTGGCCCTCTACGGCCAGGTGCCCCGCCACGACGGCGAGGTGGCCCAGGTGATGAGCCAGGGCACCGGCGAGAGTTGGGCCGAGGTGGAATTCAGCGTGAACGGCCGGCAGTACCGCTCGCGCTGGGGCCAGCACCGGGCCCGCAAACGGGCCGAAGGCCAGCTGCAGGATGCCTCCATGAGCCTGAGCGAGCTGAAAGAAGACTCGGCGGAGGGCGTGATTCTAGAAAGCTACAAGTCGCGGGTGCCGGCGCGAGTGGCCGAGCTGAGCGGCCTGGAGTACCGGCAGTTTCTGCGCTCGGTGCTGCTGGCCCAGGGTGAGTTTACCCGGTTTCTGAAGTCGAACCCCGGTGAGCGGGCCCAGCTGCTGGAAAAGATTACCGACACGCGCAAGTACTCCGACATTTCGCGCTTCGCCTTCGAGAAAGCCAAGGAGGAAGACAAGAAATCAGAAACGCTACGGGCTGGGCTGGCTGGGGTGACGCTGCTGTCGGAAGACGAGCTGGCCGGGCTGGCTGCCGAAATCAAGGCCCTGGAGCAGCAAACCGCTGCGGCCACCGCCACCCGGCAGCGCCTGACGGAAGTGCAGAACTGGCAGCGGCAGCTGGCCGACCTGACCGTGCGCCGCCAGCGAGCCGTGGCTACGCTGGAACAGCTCACGGCCCGCGCCAGCGCCCTCACGCCCACGAGGCAGCGACTGGAAGCCCATGCCCAGGCTCTGCCCTTCCGCACGCCCTGGGCCCTGGTGCAGCAAACCGACGAGGAGCTGCAGCGCCGCCGGCAGGAAGCGGCCCAGCTGCAGCAGCGCCGGCCGCAGCTGCTGGCCGCCACCGAGGCCGCCCGGCTGGCCCGCGCCGCGGCCCGGCAGCAGCACGAACAAGCCCAGCAAACCCTGCAGGCCCAGGAGCCCCGCCTCATCGAAGCCGAAAAGCTGGATGCGCTCATTGGCCAGGACGAGGAGCAGCTGCGCAAGGACCGCCTGGCCTACGACCAGCGCCTCGCCCAGCACAAGCAAACCACCGCCGACTGGGAGCAGGCCAGCACCCAGGTACGCACGCACGGCCAGCAGCTGCAGGAACTGGACGCCTGGCTGCTGCCCAACCAGCGCCTCGCCGCCCTGCCCGAAGCCCTGCCCGATCTGGTGGGCGAGCTGCAGGTATGGAACGGCCTGCAAAACGAGCTGGGCGAGCTGCGCACTGCCGAAGCCGACCTAAAAGCCCGCCTAACCCAGGCCGGGGCCGACCTGGAGCTGGGCCAGCAGCAAACCACCACCACGCAGCAGCGCCTGGATACCCTGCGCGGCCAGCAGCAAAGCGCGGCCGCCGAGCGTGACCAGTGGCTGCACCGCCTGCTGCACCAGGTGGCCCACCTTCGCCGCACGCACCAGGAGCAGGAACAGGCCCTGACCGATTTGCGCCGCCTTACCCAGGCCCACCAGCTTATTCTCACCCACGAAGAAGCCCGCCAGCTGCTGATGGCCGGCGAACCGTGCCCGCTGTGCGGGGCCACCGAACACCCCTACGCGGCCGGCGTGCTGGGCATCAGCCACGATTCATTGCGGCAGGATCAGGAACGCGAAGAAACCCTCAGCCAGCAGGTACGCGCCCTCGACACCCGCCGCAACCGCATGGAAAGCCTCACGGGCCTGCTCGAGCACGCCGGCGGCAACGCCGTGGCCGCTCCCGCGGTGGTGCTGGCGCTGCTGACCGCAGCCGAGGAAGAAGCCGCCCCGAAAGCCGTGCGTGCCCTGGGCCAGCAGTTGCGCGAGCTGGAGCAGCAGCGCCACGAGCTGGAAATGGTCCTTACCAAAGCCCAGGGCCAGCAGCAGCAGGCCGCCGCCCGCCAGCAGCAGTTGCAGCAAGACCTGCACGCCGTGCAGGTCCGCCTGCTCGACGCCGACGAACGCCGCCCCGTGGTGCAGGGTACCATCAGCAGCCTGCTCAGCGCCTTTGGCCTGGCCTTCACGGGGCAGAATGGCCTGACGCTGGTGGAGCAGCTTAAGCAGCTGGGCAGCGGCTACGAGGAAAAAAAGCAGGCCCGCGCCAACGCTGAAAAGCAACTGGGCGCCGCCCAGGCCCGCGCCGACGAGCTGGAAAAAGTGCGCGCCGAGGGCCAGCAGTGGCTGTCGGACCGCAAGACCGTGCTCCTGACGCAGTTCAGCGCCATTGAGCAGCGCCGGGCGCAGCGGCAGCAGTATTTCACCGGCGAAAGTGTGGCGGCGGCCCGCACTCAGCTGCAGGAAGCCCTGCAGCGCAGCGCCAGCAGCTACGAGCAGTACGACAAAGCCTTTGGTGAGCAGGAAGCCTTGCTGGGCCGCCACGACGAGCGCGCCCAGCAGCTGGCCGAGGAAATAGCGCGGCAGCAAAACCAGCGCGACCTGCAGCACGCGGCCCTGCTGGCAAGTCTGCAGGCGGCTGGCCTGCCCGCCGATGCCTCGGCCCTGGCCCAGCACCTGATGCCCGACCACGAAGTACACCGCCTGGCCGAGCAGCTGCAAACCCACGAACAAGCCGTGGCCACCGCCCAGAACGCCCTCACCGAACTCACCCAGCAGCACCAGACCGAGCAGGCACGCGCCCTCACCGCCGAGCCCGCCGAAGCCGTGCAGCAGGCCCTGCGTGAAGCGGAGCAGCAGCTGGCTCAGTTCCACCAGCAGCTGGGCCAGCGGCAGCAGCGCCTGCTCGACCACCGCAACGGGCAGGAGCGCCACGCCCAGCTCGCGGCCGGGCTGGAACAGCAGCAGCAGGAAGCCCGCCGCTGGCGCCGCCTGGCCGAGCTCATCGGCTCGGCTGACGGCAAGAAGTTCAGCGAGTTTGCCCAGGGCCTCACGCTCACGCGCCTGGTGGAGCTGGCCAACCGCCACCTCACCCGCCTCAACGACCGGTACCGTATCACGCGCAACCCGCACGAGCACCTGGACCTGCTCATAGCCGACGAGTACCAGGCCGGCAGCACCCGCTCCATGAACTCGCTCTCGGGTGGGGAAAGCTTCCTGGTAAGCCTGGCCCTGGCGCTGGGCCTGTCGGAGCTGGCCGGCCGCAAAACCCAGATCGACACACTCTTCATCGACGAAGGCTTCGGCACGCTCGACCCCGAAACCCTCGACGTGGCCCTCTCGGCGCTGGAAACCCTGCAGGGCTCGGGCAAGATGGTGGGCATCATCTCCCACGTCGAGGCCCTAAAAGAGCGCGTGAGCACCCAGATTCACGTGCGAAAAGGCGCGGGTGGGGTCAGCTCGATACGGGTGATGGGCTTCGGCACCGAAATCTAGTTTCGCAGGAGCCGGATCGGGGGCAACATCAGCGGTGGACGCAACCCTAATCCAGCTCCGCTACTGCGGCCCCGGCGGCCCGCACCTCTTCCCAGGTCCAGTAGCGCCGCGGCTCGATGTGGGCGTAGTGCTGCCGGAAAAAGCCCACCACCAGCTGCTCCATTGCCGCGGGGGCTATGGACGAGGCGTGGATGGGCCGCTGGTCGGGGTCGGCGTAGCGCTGGACTTTGCTCAGGCCGCGGCCGCCCAGGCGCAGCAGCGGCCCGGTGTCGGTAATGCCGTCGGCGGTCCAGAGCTGGCCGCTGGTTTCCAGCGCGTTCAGCTGCGCAACCAAGGCGTTCAGCGGCAGGCGCGGTTGCGTGGGCCGGCTTGCCAGGTCGATCCAGGTGGTGTACTTGTACTCGAATTCGTAGCGCTGTCCGTCGTAGAGGCTCAGCACCAAGTCGGCGCCGGCGCTGGGGCCGAACAGGGCGTAGTAGGGCAACGGCTCCGGGGTGCCCACCACCAGCAGGCCGATGTCGGGGTAGCGGCGCAGCTCGGTTGCCGCGCTGCGCATGGTGGCGGCCGCCGCCTGCACGCGCTCATACTCCGGCGCCCAGGCCGCGCGGCCCAGCTCGGGCGCTTCCAGGATGGTGGCGAAGCGGGGCAAAAACCAGCTGAACTTCTCGGCCGAGGCCTCGTCTTCGCGCCGGCGCCGGGCCGGGGCGCCGAAGGGCTCGTAGAAGCGGGCTTTTTCCTCCGCATTCAGCCAGCAAACCAGCTGCAGGGCCCGGTCGGCCAGCGGGTGCTGCCAGTCGATTTCGCGGAAGTCGCCGAGCGTGGCCACCATGGCCAGCAGCGGAGCGTGCTTTAGCGCCAGCCCGGGGTTCAGCAGCGCCCACACGCCCACGAAGCCATCCACGTCGAAGTGGTTGGCCGTCACGAAGCGGGCGGCGCCCAGTGCGGCCGGTGGTGCAGCCAGGGCCCGCAGCACCGAGCCGGCGCTGGTATCGTCCTGGAAAGTCGCCGGCGTGGGCGCCCCGCGCCAGTGGGCCAGCGTCAGGGCCGCGCGGGGCAGCAGGCTGTCGACCACCACGGTTTCGGCGGCGCGGCGGCGGGCTTCGGCAAAGGGCAGGAAGGTGAGCGGCGTGGGCATGGCAGGGCAAAGAAAGCGGCCCGCGGCCGAATCAGCGGCGCCGGCGCCGGTTGCTGATGCGCTCGACCCGGCTGCGCCGGATCCAGTGCAGAAACTTCTGCAGTTCCTCGGCCCGGCGCAGTTCCTCCACCGTGTGGTAGCGGCGGGCCAGCTCCCGGTTGCTTAGCAGCAGGTGCACCGAGCTGTGGCAGGGCTGGCACAAATCCACCGTGGGGCCGTAGCGGCCGCCTTCCTCGCGCGGCACCAGGTGGTGCCGGGAAGTGTGCTGCACCGCCCGCTCGCACAGCTGGCAGCGGCGCTCGGCGGCCGAAGCCGGAACGGAAGCAGGGAAACGACGGGCCACGATATTTTGCTACGTAAAGCTCGCACTCAGGGTGTTGGCACGGACTTGGCTATGAGGCCGCTTGCGTAAAAAAAACTTTGTGGCACTTTCCTAAGCGCCTGTCTAAATGCTATATTTGATTGGCCAGGGTTGCAGCACTGGTAGTTTTCCGTTTTTTTATCTCAATTGACCACGTTTCGTGGCCCTTCCGGCGGGTGCCTCCTGCCCGCTTCTTCCTGCCCCACACTCCCTTCCTTCGTCAAACAACTCCTTTCACTTTGCCTGTTATGCAAACCTCTACTCTTGCTCCCCTGAAGCGCTTGCTGAGCGTAGTGGGCTTTCTGCTCATGATCTTCGTGCTGTCGCCCACCGAGTCGCGCGCCCAAACCTGGCTGGTATCCACCGACCCCTACGTGAAGCTGGGCGTGATGGATAAATTCGGCCAACTGGGCACGTACACGGCCAAATTCGTCGTCACCAACCAGACTTCCGGCAAGGAATACACGCTGGTGAAGGAAGTAGAGAAGGGCCAGAACGGCGTGGACGTGGTATTTCCCTCCCCCGCTACCGATGCCGACTACTTCAAGACCGACGCCGGCGAGGCCGCCAAGTCGCAGCCCGGCCGCTACGTGTGGCAGTGCATGGTGGGTGGCAAGAAAGTCGTGGGCGGCAAGTTCGATATTCCGAACGTGGCCAACGACGTGACCGTGGTGGAGAAAGGCCGCTAGCCGGCTCTCCCAGGCTGCGGCCGACCGCAATTCGAGCAGACCGTTTGATGCCCCAGCGTCAAACGGTTTTTTCGTTGGCCCCTGTCCGGTCCGGGCCCGTATAATTCCGATTCGTAGTTTTCGCCATTCATCACGCAGCCATGGCCAAGAAATCCTTCACCGAGCTCATCAACAGCCCCGGCATGCCCGTGCTGGTTGACTTCTACGCCGACTGGTGCGGCCCCTGTCGCACCATGGCCCCCATTCTCGAACAGATGGCGGCCCAGCACCAGGGCAAGCTCAAAGTCATCAAGATCGACGTGGACCGCAACCCCGCCGCCGCCCAGCAATACCACGTGCAGGGCATTCCCACCCTCATTCTATTTCACAAAGGGCAGCCCGTGTGGCGGCAGTCGGGCGTGGTGCCCGGCCCCCAGCTCAACCAGGTGCTGGCCGGCTACGTGGGGAGTTAGGGATTAGGGATTAGGGATTAGGGATTAGGGATTAGGGATTAGGGATTAGGGATTAGGGATTAGGGATTAGGGCGGTACTCACCCACTGATTGCAGGTTGCCGTTGCCACCTGAAGCCTGGAACAAAAACGGGGGCTGATGGCGAAACCATCAGCCCCCGGCGCGTGCAATCAGTTGCAGAAACCTAAGCGCTAATACCCAAGACCCTAAGCCCTAAAAAGCTAGCGCCCGGCGTAGCGGCGCAGGCTCTTGGAGGCTTCGGGGTTGATGCTGGCGGCTTTTTCCAGATCCTGGCGGGCCAGCTCGGGCTTGTTCAGCGACGAGTAGCAGATGCCGCGGTACTCGTAGGCGTCGGCGTAGTTTTCATCCAGGGAAATGGCCTTGGAGAAATCGGGCAGGGCCGCCTTGAAGTTGCCCAGCTCCATGCGGGCCACGCCGCGGCCGAAGAAAGCCTCCTTGTCCTCGGGCCGGTAGCGCAGTGACTTGCCAAAGTCGCTGATGGCCGCGTTGAACTCCTTGGTGCGGATGCGCGACAAGCCGCGGTTGTAGTAGGCGTCGGCGCTGCTGGGCTGCAGGCGCAGGGCGGCGCTGAAGTCGGTAATGGCGTTGCGGTAATCCTTGAGCTGGGCCTTGGCCCGGCCGCGGTTCACGTAAGCCTCGGCATTGCGCGGGTTGGCCTTCAGGGCGGCGTCGGCGGTGCGGATGTCGGCCTTGTAGTCGGCGTTGCTGCGGCGCAGGGGCGCGGCGGGCTTGGCGGCGGGTTTCGCCGCCGGGCTGGCCTTGGCTACCACCATGGCGGGGCTGTCGGGCGCCGGGTTCACGGACGGCGCCGTGGCCTGGGCGGTTTCTACCAGGGAGCCGGAGCGCTCGGCCGCGGCGGCCGCCTGGTTTTCGCTGAGGCGGGCACGGCCCGCCATGCTGGGCGACTCGTTTTCGCGGGTGGTCGAGCACTGGGTCGTCAGCAGCACAAAAAGCAGGCTGGCGGCCGGAAAGAACAAGCGTATGGAAGGGTTCATGGAAGTCGATGAAAAACAAAAAGTGGCGGCACGAGTCGCAGAGCGGCCCGCGGCAGTATACGGGTTCGGGCGGCAGAAGTGACAACGGTTGGGCCGGTTCGCCGGGCTGGCTATCTTTGCCCGCCCGCCCGCGGCCCCGCGCCCCGGTTTCGGCCCCTCATCGACATCTTTTTTCCCAAGACAATTTCCTATGGCATTGCAATACGACGTGGTCGTCATTGGCTCGGGCCCCGGGGGCTACGTAGCCGCCATCCGTGCCTCCCAGCTCGGCCTGAAAGTAGCCGTGGTTGAGCGCGAGGCGCTGGGCGGTATCTGCCTCAACTGGGGCTGCATTCCCACCAAGGCGCTGCTCAAGTCGGCCCAGGTGTTCGACTACCTCCAGCACCCGCAGGACTACGGCCTCTCGGCCGACAACGTGGGCTACGACTTCGGGGCCGTGGTGAAGCGCAGCCGCGGCGTGGCCGATGGCATGAGCAAGGGCGTGACTTTCCTGCTCAAGAAAAACAAGGTTGACGTCATCATGGGCACGGCCAAGGTGCTGAAAGCCGGCGAGGTGGACGTGACCAAGGCCGACGGCGGCAAGGACACCGTGCAGGCCAAGCACATCATTCTGGCTACCGGCGCCCGCGCCCGTGAGCTGCCGAACCTGCCCATCGACGGCAAGAAAATCATTGGTTACCGCCAGGCCATGGTGCTGCCCGAGCAGCCCAAAACCATGGTGGTGGTAGGTTCGGGCGCCATCGGCGTCGAGTTTGCCTACTTCTACGCCACCATGGGCACCAAGGTGACCATCGTGGAATTCATGCCGCGCATCGTGCCGGTGGAAGACGAAGAGGTATCGAAGCAGCTGGAGCGCTCCTTCAAGAAGCACGGCATCGACATTATGACCAACGCCTCGGTGGAAAAGGTGGACACCAGCGGCGCGGGCTGCAAGGTGACCATCAAAACCGCCAAGGGCGAGCAGCAGATGGACGCCGACGTGGTGCTGAGCGCCGTGGGCATTCAGCCGAACCTGGAAAACCTGGGCCTCGAAGAGCTGGGCATCACGGTGGAGAAGGGCCGCATCAAGGTCGACGAGTACTACCAGACCTCGGTGCCCGGCATCTACGCCATCGGCGACATCGTGCCCGGCCCGGCGCTGGCCCACGTGGCCTCGGCCGAGGGCATTACCTGCGTGGAAGCCATTGCTGGTCATCACCCCGAGCCCATCAACTACGGCAACATTCCCGGCTGCACCTACTGCCAGCCCGAAATTGCCTCGGTGGGCCTCACCGAAGAAGAAGCCCGCAAGCAGGGCTACGACGTGCTGGTGGGCAAATTCCCCTTCTCGGCTTCGGGCAAGGCTTCGGCCTCGGGGGCCAAGGACGGCTTCGTGAAAGTCATCTTCGACAAGAAGTACGGCGAGTGGCTGGGCGCCCACATGATTGGCGCGGGCGTGACCGACATGATTGCCGAAGCCGTGGTGGCGCGCAAGCTCGAAACCACCGGCCACGAAATCATCAAGGCCATTCACCCCCACCCCACCATGTCGGAAGCCGTGATGGAAGCCGCCGCCGCCGCTTACGGCGAGGTGATTCACATCTAAGCGACGGACGAGTTTTAAACCAAACGCCCCACCGGAACCTGGTTCCGGTGGGGCGTTTGGTTTAGCATACCTCTGCTACAAAGGCCGCACGTCGCTGGTGTTGCTGGCGCCGGGGTCGGCGTCGCCGCTGGTGTCGGGCTGAACGTCGGCGGCCGAGGGGTCGGCGGCGGGAGCGGCTTGCCGGGCGGCCTGGCTTTCGGGCGTTTCGGCGTCGGCTTCGGGCGTAGCCGCCGGGGCGGGCGGCGCACCGGCGGCGCTGTCGGGGCGCGGCACGTTGGTAGGATTGACCGCGTCGGCGCTTTGGGTATCGGGAGTGCCTTTGGTGGGCAGCGAGTTGTCGGCCGGGTTGGGCTGAGCGGGTTTGGGTTGGGATTTGGGTTCCATGGCGGTGTGGGTTGCGGTTGCTTTGCCGCCATGCCCTCGCAGCAGCGGCTGTAACCAGTGTACGGCTCAAGCCCAACAGGGGCTGCCCCAGGCGTTTCCCGCCCCGGGGCCGCAGGTTCATAGTGGCGCGGCTGCCCGTGCGTATTCAAACCAGTCAGCAGCCTTTTCGCCCCAACTCCCAACCCGTTGGTGGGTGTTAGCGCAGCTCAGTAAAGGCGCCAACTGATTTTTCGAATTCATTGAATTTCTGAAAAGGAAACCCACTTCCCCGCACCCGAGCAAAATTGCGGTCGGCGAGCAACAAGGCCGTTTTCTTTAGCTGCAGATAGGCCACAATTATTAAGGCCCGGAGCTTGATTTCAAAGCTGACCGTTGGCTTGAAGTCGGTAATTTCTTTTTCCTCGCCCTCATTAAACCGCTGCACGTCTACCCACACCATTTCCGGATCGGTCTTCCGTTTCGTCAGCGTGATTTTTTCGCCACCCGGCTCGTCGTACCAGATAAACGAGGTGTCTTGCTGCCCATTTATCAGGCGCATCAGCGCGTGCATGAAGTCGTAATATGGGTCGCCCAGTACGTAGGTAATGCGGATGATGTAGAGCTTGCGGTGCACGCAAATTCCGCAGGTGCTCCAGCCATTCGGGTGCATGGTCAGAAACAGGTCGATATCGTCCGTTTCAGCGTAGGTCGTTGAGTCACTCATAATTGGCGAATTCACTATTCGGCAAATAACGCAGCCTCTTTACTTCTGCCGCTTCCCACGAAATTCACCAACGCATACCCCGGGCAATAAACACAGCGGCCCGCCGGAACCGGGTTCCAGCGGGCCGCTTCAATTCACCCCTGCAGCAAACCGGCGCGGCTTACTGACTGACTTTGCCCCCGGCCAGTTCCATTTCGACGCTGGCCATGATAAACGGCCCGACGCCCTTGAAGTCGTTCTGCTTCAGCGGCTCGGAAAGGTAGTAGGCGTAGCTGCCGTCGCGGTAGGGCTTGCCGCCCAGGCCGCCCACGCTCACCGTGCCGTTCAGCACCAGGGTGCCGTCGGGCTGCTCCACCACAAACTGCCGCAGCACGCCCTCATACCCCTTGCGGGCCACGGCAGCGTACTTCTTGTCGAGGTAGCCCAGGCGCACGCCCTTCTGCAGGGCGTACACGAACATGCAGGTGCCCGAGGTTTCGATGTAGTTGCCCTTGCGCCCGCCTTGGTCGGTTACCTGCCACCAGCCGCCCGACCGGGCATCCTGGTAGCGGGCCAGCACCGGGGCCAGCCGCTGCAGGTACTTCACCAGGTTGCGGCGCCCGGGGTGGTCCGGGGGAAAGTAGTCGAGCACGTCGACCAGGGCCATGGCGTACCAGCCGATGCCCCGGCTCCAGAAGTTGGGCGACAGGCCGGTTTGCGGGTGGGCCCACTGCTCGTCGCGGGCCTCGTCCCAGCCGTGGTAGAGCAGCCCGGTTTTGGCGTCGACCATATGCTTCTCAACCAGTGCGAATTGCCGGGCCACGTGGTCGAAGTCCTGGGGGCGCTGGAACAGCCGGGCGTACTCGGCCGAAAACGGCTCGGCCATGTACAGGCCGTCGAGCCACATCTCGTGGGTGTAGCGCTTTTTGTGCCAGTAGCCGCCCTCCTTGGTGCGCGGCTGACCCTCCAGCTGGCGGTGCAGGGTTTCGGCGGCCCGCCGGTACACTTCGCGGCGCGGCAGTTCGGGGCGCTGGTACAAAGTCAGCAGCGTGCGGCCGGCGTTGATGTTGTCGAGGTTGTAGTCTTCCAGCTTGAAGCGGCGGATCGTGCCGTCGTCAGCTATGGACTGGTCCATGGTGCGCACGATGTAGCCCAGGTAGGCCTCGTCGCCGGTGCGCTGCCACACCCGCTCCAGGGCCTTAAGCATCAGCCCGTGCTCGTAGCCCCAGCGGGCGGCCTTGTTGCGCTCGGCCGGCACCGAGTCGGGGTACCAGCGCATAAACGAGTCGGCCATGCGCTGCGACCAGGGCCGCGCGGCGGCGGGCCTAGGCTGGGCCCGCAGCGGCGCGGCCAGCAGCAGGCCGGCGAGCAGCAGCAGAAAGGAATAGCGGGTTTTCATGGGCACTTCAGGGCTTGCGGTAAGGTTGCGGCGGGTCGCGGCGGGACAATCGACCTAGCGTTGGGCCACGTTCACGGCCTTCTTTTTCACCCCGGCGCCGTACTCCACCGCCAGCTTGGCCTGCCGGGTGTCGGTGTTGGTGAGCTTCACGTCCTGGGCCTTCTCGGCGCCCGATACGCGCAGCAGCACGGCGGCCTGCGGGGCGTAGCGGATGCCGTCGAGCGCGATGTTGCGGCTGTTGTGCACCTCCATCACCGGGTCAGTGTCGGCGGTGAGCAAAGTCACGTTTTTGAGTTTGATGCCCTCGGCCTCGATGCACACCAGGCCCTTCTGGCTCTGCAACACGGCGTTCTCGATGCTAATGTCCTTGATGGACATTTCGGGCAGGCCGCGCACCAGAATGCCGGTGCGGGCGCCGTTGCAGGTCACGTTGCGGATGCTGATGCCCCGGAACTGCGGCGTGCCCGCGCCCACCGGCTGGGCCGGCGACACCGGCCGCTCCTTGGAGCCGGCCACCTGCGGCGAGGGGTCCTTGATCATGTAGTACATGTCGAACAGCAGGGCCTCGCCGCCGATGTCCTTCATGTCCACGTCCTCGATGAAGATGTTTTCCACCAAGCCGCCGCGGCCGCGGGTGGTTTTGAAGCGGATGCCGATGTCGGTACCGATGAAGGTGAGGTTGTGGGCGTAGATGTTGCGTGCCCCGCCCGACATCTCGCTTCCCACCACGAAGCCGCCGTGGGCGCGGTACACGGTGCAGTTGCGCACCAGCACGTTTTCGGTGGGCATGGCCCGCTCGCGGCCCTGCTCGTTGCGCCCGCTCTTGATGCAGATGGCGTCGTCGCCCACGTCGAAGGTGCAGCCCTCCACCAGCGCCCGGTTTACCGATTCCAAATCCAGCGCGTCGGTATTGGGCGTGTAGGGGCCGTTCTGCACGCGCACGTTGCGCACCACCACGTCCTGGCTCATCATGGGGTGCAGCGTCCAGGCCGGGGAGTTCTGGAAGGTGACGCCCTCCAGCAGGATGCGCTGGCAGCGGTCGAGCACCAGGAAGTCGGGGCGCAGGTGGTCTTTCAGGTCCACGAAATCCTTGATTTCCGACTTCTCGGCCGTGAGCACGCCGGCTTCTTTGGTGGTAGCGCCCTTCAGACCCTGGGCCGAGGGGTACCACCGGTCGCCCTTCTCGTTGACGACCCCGCCCGAGGCCAGCAGCTTTTTCCACTCGCCCTCGGTGGTGCGGCCCTTCTGCACCATCCACCAGGCCTCGCCGGCCCCGTCCAGAATGCCCTGGCCGGTGATGGCCACGTTCTGCAGGTTCTGGCCATAAATCAGCGCCTGGTTGCGCACCGAGGCGTGGCCCTCCCAGTTGGTTTTGATGAGCTGGTAGTCGTCGCGGCGGTTGCTGAACTGCACGAAGGCGCCGGGCGCCAGGTGCAGGTTCACGTTGGAGCGCATTTCCAGCCCGGCCGTGCGCCAGTGGCCGCGCGGCACCAGCACCACGCCCCCGCCCCGCTGGCTCACCGCGTCGATGGCCTGCTGAATGGCCCGGGTGCTGGCCGTCAGCCCGTCGGGCACGGCGCCGTACTGGGTGATGCGCACCGTGTCGGCGCGGAAGGAGGTGAGGTTGACCTTGGGCAGGTTGGGAGCAAACGACTGAGCCGCCGCGGGCAGGCCGCCGGCCGCCAGCAGCGCCGGCAAAATCAGGTATTTCATGAGCAAAGACGTTACGAGCGAACTATCAGCACCTGCGAGCAGGCATTTCCCGGCCGGCGGCCGGGACGGCCAACTGGCCGCCTATGGCATGGGCTTGAGGCCCTCCCACTGCACTTTCCAGGCTTTCGGAATGCCGGGGTTGGCTTCCTTGCCGCCTTCGTAGCCGGCGCACATCAGGGCCACGGCCGCCAGCAGGCCGCCGTTGCCGGGCAGGTACACGCGCAGCCGGTCGTCCTGGAAGTTGTGGCCGTTGGGCAGGTAGGTGTTGGTGCGAATGGGCATCAGCAGCGCATCCACCGACTTTTCGGGCAAGCCCAGGCGGGTGGCGCTCATGGAAGTCATCGGAAAATCCCAGCCCCAGGTTTTGTCCCAGGTCCAGTCTTTCCACACCAGATCGAAGGTGCGGCGCATGGTGGCTGCGTCCTGCTGGCCGGTGGCCGGCATCATGCCCAGGGCGCCCAGCACCGAGGGGTGGTCGGTTTTGAACTCGGGGTTGGTGTACGAGTCGGTGGCGCTTTCCGTGGCCAGGTACACGCCACCGGCCACGGGCAGCTTGGAAAGCTTTTGCAGCACCTGGTCCCACTTGGCGTGGCGCTCCAGGCCGGCGCGCTGGCGCCACTCCTGGGCCGTGGTCAGGGCCCAGTGCCAGTACACCAGCTCGTAGGTGGGGTTGAAGGTTTCCTCGGCCTTAAACCGCTCCTGCGCCGGAATCACGCCCTTGCCCAGAATGTAGCGGTCCTTGTCTTTCTCGTAGTGCGGAAACGAGGCCATGAAGTCGGCGGTGGCAAACACCAGCTCCTGGTACTTCTTTTGGGCGGCGGCGTTGCCGTGGCGGCGCACCAGCTCGGCCAGGTAAATGAAGTGCGGCTGCTGCCAGATCAGAAACGCGCCCACCGACGAAGGCGCCTCGCGGCCCTGGTTATCGGTCATCTTCTGCCAGCGGAGGCCCTCGTAGCCCTGGCGCTGGGCCAGGGCCCGCGCCCCGGCCACGATTTCCGGGCGCAGGTACCAGTCGAGGCTTTTTTCCAGCAGCGCGGTGCGGCCCCACAGGCCGTAGTGCATGGCGTGCCAGTAGTGCATTTCCAGGTGGGGCTTGCCAAACCAGCTGTTGTACACCAGCCCGGTTTCCTGGGGCGGAAACTCGCCCGTTTCCTGGCTGCGGATCAGGTACTGCGACAAAATGGTGCGCCGCTCCAGCTCCCGGGCGCGCGGGTCAGCGGTGGCGCCGAAGTCGATGGCGCCGCCGCTGAGCCAGAAGCTTTTCCAGCCGACCACGCTGCTTTTCTGCGCCTCGCCGAACGACGCCGGGCTGCCGCTGGTCTTCTGGCCCGAAAACCGGGCGCTGACTTCCAGCACGTCCTGGCCCTTGCCCGGCGTGAGCACGAACTCGTGGGCCTGCGGGCCGGCACTGAGCTTGGCCCCGCCGTTCCAGCCCAGACTCACGAAGTACTGGTCCTGGTCGAGCCGGTGCAACACCAGCGCCGACTTGCCCTGCTGCGCCTCAATCTTCGACTGGTGCTGGTCGGCGCTCTGGTAGTTCACGCCCACGTCGTCCCACTGCGCCGTGGGGTAAGGAAAGCGCAGAAACACCCGCAGCCGACCTTGCTTCACCAGCGGCGACTTCACCTGCGCGGCCACCGCATCCTGCTGCTGGTGGCCCACCGTCACCACGTCCACCGGCACGCCTTCCAGCGAGAAGTGGCTGCGGATTTCGCCGGTCCAGGGGTTCAGCTCCTGGCGCAGGTCGCGCAAATCCTTGATGATGGCGCGCGAACCGTCTTTCTTGAGCAGTACGAAGCCCAGGCTGCCCAGCTGCAGGCGGTGGGGGTTGGCGCGCAGAAAGTCTACCGCCTGCTTGTTGCGCTCGGGCCCTTTCACCTGCACGGTGTAGCTAATCTTGCGCCCGTTCAGCTCGTACTGGCGCTGGGCTTCTTCTACCTTATAGTTTTCCTTGTTGGGGAAGCTGTGCCAGCCCCACTCCGACTGCGTGCCCAGCGGCACGCCCTTGGCGTAGTACTCGGGAAAGCTCTGCAGGCCGGTCACGTCGACGGTCACGGCAAAGGCGCCGTTGCCCACGTTGAGCGAGGCCAGCGAGTCGGTAGTGGTGTTCACCACCTTGTGGCGCTCCACCACGGCCTGGCGGTTGATGGCCTGAGCCAGCGTGGCGGTCGGGATTAGCGCGGCGGCGCCCAGGCCGAGCAGGGAAAGAAACAGGAAGCGGGTAGTAGGCATGCAAAAGGTGGTTTCGGGGTGCTGGCCGGCCGGCGCGGTGCCGGGCTTGGCCGGTTATTTTCGGGTCAGCGTCACGCTCATCAGCCCGATGACCACGTCGTTGGCCAGGGCGCGCACGGTGAGGCTGCGGAGTTTCTTTTGGGGGTCGAGCGGCAAATCGAGCACGGTGGCCGCGCCGCCGTCAATCACGCGGGTGCTGTAGCCTTTCAGGCTGGTGTACTGGTCGAAGCGGCGGGTGATGAGGCCGGTTTTCAGGTGCACGCGGAAGGGCGTGGGCGCGCCGGTCTGAAAGGCAAAGCCGTCGTCGAGGTAGTCCTGCTCGATGGGCCACCACGAGTCGGGATTGCGCAGCGGCAGGCGGTCCGTCGAGCCATCGGTGTACTGCACCACCACCTCGCCGTTGTCGAACTGGCTTTGCATGGGATTGGTCGAGCCGGCCATCAGCAGGTAGGCGTGGGCGGCGCGGCCCCGCAGCGGCAGGCTGGCCTCGGCGGGGTAATTGTCCCACTGCGACACGAACAGCACGTTCTTTTCGCCGGCCGCGCCGGGCGTGCGCAGCGGCACGCCCACCGGCAGCCGGATTTCGTTTTTCGGCCCCGCCAGCCGGCGCAGACCCGCGTCGTCGATGTTGGCCATGATCAGCGGATAGCACCAGTTGCCGATGCCCTGGGTGGGCAGCTGCAGCGTGGGGCCCGCGGGTCGCGGCGAGAGATACTTGCTCTGCTGAAAGATGTTGGTGACCTGGTCGTTGAAGGCGCGGGTCAAATCCAGAGTTTCGTAGCGGGCGGTGGCCGGGCTGGCCACGTCCCAGTTGATGAGCTGACCCGTGACGCGCTGCTGGGCGTCGACCTGCACCGTTACCGGGTTGCGGCCCGGTACCAGCTCGGCGGCGGGCACGGTCACGTCCAGGCTAGGGTAGTCGGCGCGCTTGTAGTAGTGCTTCGGCGCCTTCCGGCCCCGGCCCACCGTGATGGTGGGTGCGTACGCCGCGCCGTGGTTCTGCACCTGAAAGTGCTGCTCCGCGGCCGAGCCGGCGCCGGGCCGAATGCTCACGGCCTCGCGCACATCCAGCCGCAGCGGCTCCCACCAGCTCAGCCCGCCCTGCTGCAACTGCACGAAGGCCGTGCGGCTGCCCGTCTGGCCGCTCACGCGCGCCGTCAGGTCCGCCCCAGTGGCCTGCACCTGCCCCAGCGCCTGCTGCGGGTCGAACACCTGGCCGACGGTGGCCTGCGGAAAGCGGGCGGTGAGCGTGGCGCCGCGGGCGTAGGTGTGGGCCAGCGCGGCCACATCCGGCGGTGCCCCCTGCCAGCTGATTTCGATAACGTACCGGGCGGCCGGCGCCGCGTTGATTTCCACGACTGGCCGGCCCACGGCTTCGGCCACGTTCTGCCACCCGGCGGGCTGGCCGTTGACGGTTACCGCCAGCCCGGCGGCGCGGGCCGGCAGCTGCAGGCGCAGCGGCAGCGCCCGGGCCAGGCGCGGCGTAATGGTATAGGTGTCGCGCGGGCCCTGGCGCCGGAAGTCAAATTCGATGTCGGGCACGGTGAGGGCGGCGTGGTTCCAGGCCGCGGGCAGGCCGGGGCGGATCAGCAGCTCCCCGCCAAGCGCATCGGGCCGGATGCCGAACAACCCCTCTACCAGGGTACGGGCCGCCACGCCGATGGGGTCGGCAAAGTCGCGGTACAGCTCGCCGCGGTGCGCGTCGTAAAACGACACCTGCTGGAAGTTGCCGGGGCTGGAGCCCAGGTACATGCTTTCGAGCAGGGCGCTTTTCCAGAGCTTAAACGCTTCTTCCGCGCGGCCGGCCTGCCAGTTGGCCAGCGTGGTGTGCAGCACCTCGGCCAGGGCCACATTGTTGATGGACCAGTCGTAGGGCTGCCAGCTGGTGGTCGAGTGCAGGTAGTAGCCCTCGTCGGGCAGCCCCTCGGCTCGCACCGGAATGCGCGGAATTTCGGCATCCACGTAGCGCAGGGCCTGGTAGGCCTGAAACGCGTCGGGCACTTCCGAGTCGAGGGCGTGGTACACGGTCCAGAGGCCGGCCGAGGCGTGCCGGCTCTGGCGACCCAGCGCATCCTGGTACTCGGCGTACCAGCCCTGGGCCGGCAGCCACAGCCGCTCGTGCAGGGCTTTTTTGATGCGGGTGGCTTCCTGCTGGTAAGGCGCGGGGTTCTGCCCGATTTGGGCGGCCAGCTCGGCGGCCAGCTTGTTCGCCAGGTAGTTATAGGCCGAGGAGTGCGTCACGGCCCCGCCGCTGTACTGCAGCGCGTCGGAGGCCCAGATGGCGGCGTAGGCGTCGTAGAGGCCGTCGTTGTCGCGGTCGAAGTTGCGCTTTTCCCAGGCCAGGTGGCGCTGCAGCACCGGCCACATCTCGCGGGCAAAGGCCAGGTCGCCGGTCCAGCGCAGGTGGCGCAGCAGCTGGTCGATAAAGCCCAGGTTCATGTCGTAGTGGTGGGGCCGGAAGTCGCCGCCGGGGTTGCGGCTGATGTAGCCCGCGGAGTACACGCTGGTGCCCAGCTTCTCCTGCGAGCGGGCCAAGTTCAGAGCCGTATCCATCACCAGCACCCCGATTTCGGGCTGCGTGAGCTGCGACTGGGCGTAGGCGCGGAAGTGCTGCTGGGCGCGCTCGTGCCAGCCCAGCGGGTCGGCGGCGTAGGGGCCGCGCCAGCCGTTGAGGCGCATGCGCCAGGCCACCGCGCCGTGCATATAAGAAGGAGCTTCCCAGATGGCATCGGCGGCCACGCTCAGCGCCCCGCCCAGGGTGTTCAGGTAGGCGTCGGGCGTGTGCACCCGCACCCGGCCGGCCAGCTGCTGCCGGGCGGCTTCGGCCTGCGCAAAAAGCCGGGGCAAGTCTGCGTAGCGCGGCGCCGGGGCACCTTCTTTCTGAATGCTGAAGTAAAGCTTCTCCCCCGCTTTGGCGCCAACCTGACCGGCCAGCACCGGCGCCTCGGCCGCAGGCGCGGAAGCCAGCAGCTGGGGCGGCGCGGCCAGCTGCGCGGCGTCGGCTATTTGCAGCTTGGCCGTGGTCGGCAGCACGCCCAGCAGGCGCGGGCGCGGAGCCGTCGGCTCGTTTTTCGGCGGGGCGCCGTAGGTCAGGGTAAAGGTGTTGCCGCGCAGCTGCAGCTCGTTGCCCCGGCAGTTCTCGGGCTTGAGGTAGAAGTTGGATTCGGGGTCGGCGCCGATGTCGCCGTCGCGACTGAACTTCTTGCCCGTAGCGCCGCCGAACGCCCACACCAGGCTCACCTGTCCGGGCGCTACCTGCTCAAACTCGGCCTGCACCAGTACGCCCTCGGCGTCGGCGCGGGCCAGTACGCTGAGCAGCAGCTTGCCCTGGGCGCCCAGCAGCGGGTCCTGAATTTCGTAGTGCATGGCCCCGGGCCGGTAGCGCGCCACGATGCTTTCGGCCTTGACGAGCCACTTGCTTTGCCCGCCGGCCAGCAGCCCAAACGAGAGGTTGCCGCCCATGCCGGGCAGGTAGAGGGCAAACTCGGGCAGGTCGCCGGCTTCCACCCGAAACGCCGTGTTGGTACCGTACAGGGCCCTGGTAAAGCGCTTCTGCCCGTTGCGAATCACGAAGTCCTCGCCCTCGGGGCGGTAGCGCAGGGTGCGGGGCTGCTCGTGCCAGAGCGCCGGCACCTGAGCCGGAGCTTGCGCCGCGGCGCGCAGCGGCAGCAGCCCCAGTAAACCGATGGCCAGCGTGGCGGCGACGCTCAGCCGGCGCAGCGGGGCGAAAGCGGGGGAAAAACCAGGACGGGCAGGGCAGACGGCGCGTTTACTCATGCGGGGGAAACTACTGCGCCCGGGCGACCGGCCCTCCTGCTCAGCAGGAAGCAGCCGGCCCCGGGCGCAGGCAATGGAAAGCTGGGGGTTAGTAGCCCGGGTTCTGTGGGTAGCTGTAGGCCGAGGCGCTCAGCTCCGACTGCGGCACGGGGTACAGCAGGTCGTTGGCGGTGATGGGCTTGCGGATGCGGCCGCGGGTGTCGTCGGCGTTGATCCAGGCGTTCATGATGGTCACGGCGTTGCCCGAGCGCACCAGATCGTGCCAGCGCAGGCCCTCACCCACGAACTCGCGGCGGCGCTCCTCCATCAGCTCTTCGTAGGTGATACCCGCCGCGGCCGGGGCCGTGGGCACGCCGCGCCGGCGCACCTGGGTCACGATGGCGTCCACGTCGCCCGAGCCGCCGCCCTTCAGGATGCACTCGGCCTTCATCAGCAGGATGTCGGTGTAGCGCAGCACGATGAAGTTGATGGACCAGTCGGTGCGGGTGGTACCGCGCTTGGCCACGTCGAGGTACTTCTTGAACGCGGCGCGGGTTTCCACCGCCGTGCCGGTGGTGAAGCCCACCTGCAGAGCCTGGGTTTTGCGCAGGTCGCCGGCCGGGTAGGTGTTCAGCAGGTTGTCGGAGGCCGCGCGCAGCTCGTCGCCGGTACCGAAGCCCGAGGTGTTGGGCACCACCGAGTTGAAGTAGTTGTTGGTGACCAAGATGGACGGGTAGCTGGCGCCCAGGCCCACGCCGCCGCTGATGTACTGAATGTCGAACACCACCTCCTTGTTGCCCTCGTTGGTGTAGGAGAAGATGTCGGCGTAGTTGGGCAGAAACTGGAAGCGGTTGCTGCCGATGATTTCCTCGCACAGGGCGAAGGCGGCGGCGTAATCGTTGCTGCCGCGGCCGGGGCCGTCGATGCCGTAGGTGGGGCCCGAGCGGGTCACGTACACGCGGGCCAGCAAGCCCTTGGCGGCCCACTTGGTGGCCCGGCCCACGTTGGTGCCGGTGTACACCTCGGGCAGCTGCTGGCCGGCGGCCTGCAGGTCGGCCACGATCAGGCCGTACACCTCATCCACCGAGCTGCGGCCGATGGCGCTGACGTCCTGCGGGCTGAGGGGTTTGTCGACCAGCGGCACGCGGCCGAAGTAGCGCACCAAGTTGAAGTAGTAGAACGCGCGCAGGAAGCGGGCCTCGGCCCCGATGCGGGCGCGCTCGGCCTCGGGCAGCACCGCGCCGTTTTTCTCCAGCTGCTCGAGCAGAACGTTGGCGCGGAAGATACCGGTGTAGTTGGCGCTCCAGGCCTCGCCCACGTAGTCGTTGGCCACGATGCTGGTGGAGAAGTTGTTGATGGACTCCCAGGGGCGCAAACCCTGGGTGCTCACGCCGTAGATGTTGTCGGAGCGCGTTTCCGACAGGGTCAGCTCGCGGTCGGGGTAGTTGCGCAGCTGGGCGTAGGTGGCGTTTAGGGCCTGGGTGAAGTCCTCGGCGGTGCGGTAGAAGGTGGGCACCGAGCCGGCCGAAATGGGCGACTGGTCGAGCTCCTTTTCGCAGCTGCTGAAGGTGAGCAGCGCGGCGGCGAGCAGCAGGTAGGATATCTTTTTCATGGGAATGTCGGGAGGAGGGGTGACAGGTAATGAGGTGACACGTGACAGGTTGGAAGACAGACTGCCTGTCACCTAGCACTCGTTATTTTTTACCGGTTACCGGTCACTTGTTACCTGATTTAGAACGTCACGTTGAGGCCTACAATCAGCGACTTGGTCAGCGGCAGTCCGCCGTAGTCGGTGGCCTGCGAGAATCCGTCGCTGCTGTTGGCCGAGTTCACCGCCTCCACGTTGTAGCCGCCGCGGTAGGTGTCGTGGCCAAAGAAGTTTTCGGCCGAGACGTAGATGCGGGCGCCCTGGGCCACGCGCTTGCTCAGGATGTTGCCCAGGTTGTAGCCCAGGGTGATGTTGCGCACGCGGTAGTAGTCGGACGAGTACAGCCAGGACGAGCTCAGCAGGGGCGTGAAGTTGGCCCGGGCCTGGCCCCGCTCGCCGGCGCCGGGGTTGTCGGCCGAGCGCCACCGGTCACGCTGCAAACCCAGCACGTTGGAGTTGTAGCCCATGCTGGTGTTGTCGATGGCGCGGCCGATAAGCGAGTAGATGCTGCCGCCAAGCTGGCCCTGCACCAGCACGCTCAAATCGAAGCCCTTGTAGTTGAAGGTGTTGGTCACGCCCCAGGTGTACTTGGGGTTGGGCTGGCCCACGATGACGCGGTCTTCGGCGCTGATGCGGCCGTCGCCGTTGGCGTCGTAGTACTTCGGGTCGCCGGCGGTCTGGCCCTGGATAATGGGCGCGCCGCTGTCCAGGTCGCCCTGGGTGAGGATGCCGGTTTGCTTCACCACGTAGATCGAGTACATGGGCTGGCCCACCATCAGCAGGGCCGTGGGCGCGCCGTAGCTCGACGAGCCGATTTCAATGGTGGCGTCGCCGTCGGCCAGGTGCTTCACCTCGTTGCGGTTGTGGCTGAAGTTGATGGCCGTGTTCCACTGGAAGCCGCCGGTGAGGTTGCGCGTGTTCAGCTCCACTTCCCAGCCCTGGTTGACCACCTCGCCGATGTTCACCAGCTGCGAGCCAAAGCCCGAGGCGCTGCGCACCGGCTGGTTCAGCAGCAGGTCCTTGCTGGTTTTGGTGTAGTAGTCGAACGAGCCAAAGATGCGGTTCTTCAGGAAGCCGAAGTCCAGGCCCACGTCGAGGGTGCGCGACTTTTCCCACTTCAGGTCGGGGTTGGCCGACACGTTGGGCGCCTGGCCCGTGGCCAGCTGCCCGCCGAAGGTGTAGTTGTAGATGCCCAGGGTGGGCACGCTGCTGTAGTCGCCGATGCCGTTGTTGCCCGACAAGCCGATGCTGCCGCGCAGCTTCAGTTCGCTCACCGGGGTGACGGCCTGCATGAAATTTTCCCGCGAGATGCGCCAGCCCACCGAAGCGGCCGGGAACACGCCCCACTTGTTGTTTTCGCCGAAGCGCGACGAGCCGTCGCGCCGCACGCTGGCCGTGGCCAGGTACTTGCCGTCGAAGGCGTACTGCACGCGGCCGAAGTACGAGAGCAGCACGTTCTGGGTCTCGGTGGTGCCGTTGTCGCCGGTGCCGGTGATGTTCTGCGCCCCGTTGAGGGTGGTCACGGCGCTGTTCACGAAGCCGCCCGAAGAGCGCAGCTTGTCGGTTTCGGTTTTGTAGAAGTTGTAGGCGTAGCCGGCCAGCGCCGCCACGTCGTGCTTGTCGGCAATAACGCGGTTAAAGCTCAGCGTGTTTTCGTTCACGAAGGCCTGCTTGCGGTAGCCGCTGAAGGTGCCCACCGCGCCGGTGCCGCCGCTGCGGGCGTTGGGCGTGTAGCCCTTGGCGCGCGAGTCGGTGTTGTCCAGGTTCAGGGTGGAGCGCAGGCGCAAATCCTTGATGACTTCGAACTCCCCAAACACCGAGGTCAGGGTGCGGAAGATGGTGGTTTGCTGCTGGCGGTCGGTGAGCAGGCCGTAGGGGCTGTTGTTGCTGTTGGCCCACAGGTACCGCTCGTTGGGGCCGTAGTTGGTCATCAGCCCGGCGCTCGACTCGACCACCGGCGCGGTGGTGATGAGCTTCTGCACGATGTTGTCCTTGCCTTCCACGCCCGGGTCGTTGCTCACCGAGTAGGTTGGCGTCACGTTCAGGCCAAACTTGAGCTTGTCGGAGGCCTTCACTTCCATGTTGGCGCGGGCCGAGTAGCGCTTGTAGTTCACGCCCAGCACGATGCCTTCCTGGTCGGTAAAGTTGCCCGACACGTAGTAGTTCACGTTGTCGGAGGCGCCGCTGGCCGACACCTGGTAGCTCTGGGTGAGGGCGGTGCGGAACACCTCGTCCTGCCAGTCCACGTAGTCGAGGCCGGGATGGCCGGGAATAAACCACCGGTCGTCGGGCATCAGGGCTTCGTTGTACTGGCCCGGGGCCAAGCCCAGAATCTGGCGGCGGGTGTTGTTGTCCTGGTCGGCGGTGCGGCCCGGGGCCGAGCGCACCCAGGCGCCGTTGATCAGCTCGGTGGCGCGCTCCACCCACTCTTCGGAGGTGAGCAGATCCATCTTGCGCTGGGCCTGCGAGATGCCCACGTAGGTGTTGAAGGCAATCTGCGGCTTGCCGCTCTTGCCGCGCTTGGTGGTTACCAGCACCACCCCGTTGGCGGCGCGCGAGCCGTAGATGGCGGCCGCGGCGGCGTCCTTCAGCACCTCAATCGACTGAATGTCGTTGGGGTTGATGTTGTCGAGCGGGCTGCCGAAGGTGTAGTTGCCGTTGGCGTTGGGCGAGGTAGCCTCCAGCGGGAAGCCGTCGATAACGTACAGGGGCTGGCTGTTGGCCGTGATGGAGCCGTTGCCGCGCACCTGCACCGTGAAGCCGCGGCCGGGCAGGCCGGTGTTCTGCTGCACCTGCACGCCCGCCAGCTGCCCGATCAGGGCCTGGTCGACGCGCAGAATGGGCCGCTCCTCCAGCTTGCTGGCGTCGATGCGGGCAATGGCGCCGGTCACGTCGGCTTTCTTCTGGGTGCCGTAGCCCACCACCACTACCTCGCCCAGGCTCTTGGTGTCTTCCACCAGCGTGATGGAGAACGTAGCCGGGCCCGAGAAGCTGCGCTCCTGGGTTTGAAAGCCCACGAAGCTGAATACCAGCGTGCCCCCCTGCTCGGGTACCGCCAACGTAAAGCTGCCGTCGACGCCGGTCGTCACGCCGCGGGTGCCGCCCTTCAGGGCCACCGTCACGCCGGGCAGGCCTTCGCCTTTCTCCGACACCACTTTGCCGCTGACCTGCCAGTCGGCCACGGTAGTCACGACCGAAATGGCCGGCAGGGCCGCCGCCGCGAGGCCGGGCGTGAGCAGCAGCGGTAAGAGCATCACGGGCCGGGGTAGGCGCCAGTTGTAGTTGTTTTTCATGGTGAGCAGAGGGAAAGCGTTTGAGTTGGGACCAGCAGCCGGGGGCTTTAGTGAAGGCCAAATTATCGGACCCAAGCGGGCAAACTCTCCTGTAGACTACTGTCTGAAGTGCATGAGCCTACTCGTTTTTTCATATAACCCATCTTTTTGCGTGGCCAGCCCCAAACGTTTGTAGCCATTCAACCACCCTTCAGCCCCTTTTCCGGAATTTCTCCGCTCGCCCGCAGTGCAATTGCCGGTTCGCCGCTGCCGCGCCGCGGGCCGGGGCAGGTGAGCACATGAGAGGCCCCGCGGCCCATCCTGGCTGCCAACAAGGACTCAAGGCAGGCTTGGCGGCCACTTTCCGGCCGGACATATCCGCAAGATACTTCCCGCCGGACAATTGCCGGCGTCACCCGGCCCACTCCCGACCCGGACGCAGGCCGCCGCTGCCAGCAAGCAAAACGCCCGCCTCCGGTGCGGGAAGCGGGCGTTGTGGGAGCGTCGTAAGTGGGCGGGTCAGTGCACCCCGGCCTCGGCCAACTGCGTGCCCTGGGGCGCGGTCTGCTCGGTAGCCGATGAAGTTTCGGCGGCGGCGGGGCGGGAGCCCAGGTAGTTGCCGTAGCCCACGATGACGGTGGACAGCACCACGCCCAGGATGCCCAGGCTGACGGTGCGCATGGTGAGGCGGTTGGCCCCGCGCCACTCGTGCAGGTACAGGCCCCACAGAGAGCTGAAGGTGATGATGAAGGCCATGTGCAACGTCCAGCCCGAAAAGCGGTACTCGCCCAGCTGGGTGTCGCCCATGCCGTAGAAGAAAAACTGCAGGTACCAGGTGAGGCCGGCCAGGGCGCAGAAAAAGATGTTGCGCGCCACCGGGGCCGTCAGGTTGGTGTAGTCGGAGAAGGTGTTGTTTTTGAAGTTCAGGTACAGGCACCACAGCCCGTTGCTGGTGAGGCCGCCCAGCAGCACCACCACCAGGATGGCGTTGTTCTGGTAGAGCGGGTCGGCGCCGTGCTGCACGGCCAGCTGGGCAATGCCCTGGCCGGCGTCGAGGCCGAAGGACATGCAGGCGCTCATAATGCCCGAAAACACGGCCACCAGCAGGCCCTTGCGCAAATCGAACTCGGCAATGGAAGCCTGCTTTTCCTCGGCCGACAGGGTTTTCTCCTTCATCATGCCGGCCACCCCGCACACCAGGATGCCCAGCACGCACACGCCCAGCCCCAGCAGAATCATGCGGCCCGAGGGCGTGCCCAGCAGCTGGGCAAACTCGTTTTTCCAGAGCGGCGGCACCACGGTGCCAAACACGGCGCACAAGCCCAGCGTAACGGCCATGCCCAGCGAGAGGCCCAGATAGCGCATGGCCAGCCCGAAGGTGAGCCCGCCCAGGCCCCACATCACGCCCCAGAAGTACACCCAAGCCAGGTCGGTTCCCGGGGCCTCGGCCAGCACCGCAAACAAGTCGGGCACGGTGGCCAAACCCAGCACAATGGGGGCAACCAGCCACGACACGAGGCCGCCCACCAGCCAGTAGCTTTCCCAGGCCCAGCCCTTCACTTTCTTGTAGGGCAGGTAGAAGCTGCCGGATGCAAAGCCGCCGATGGCGTGCAGGATAACTCCCCAGAGTACTGCCATAGTTGTGTGGTTTTAAGCAAAGCTGCCTTATATCTACCGCCCTACTCTCCTGTGCCCTCCTGAAGGCGAAGCCCGCGCCGCGCGGGTAACATTTTTTTCACGGGCGAGCAGGAGAGTGCAGGAGGTTGCCGCCGCCGCCAGCCGCGTACTTTGTTGAAAAGCACCTTTTTACTGTTCTGGCAATTCAACAGACCTTCCCATTATGGAAAAAACGCTAACCTTCCAGCACGTCAGCTACCTGTGGGACGAGGCGAAGGCGCTCGAACTGAGCGGCGACGAAGTAGCCCTTTTCCTTTACCGTTCGAACCTGTTGGGCGCCGACCTGCGGCTGACCAATTACGCCGGCGGCAACACGTCCGTCAAAATTACGGAAACCGACCCGGTTACCGGCCAGCCCGTGCCCGTGATGTGGGTGAAAGGCTCGGGCGGCGACATCGGCACGCTCACCAAAGCCGGCTGCGCCAACCTGTACGTAGAAAAACTGCACCAGCTCAAAAGCCGCTACCGCGGCCTGCCGCACGAAGACGAGATGGTGGCCCTGTTCGACCACTGCCTGTTCGACCCCAAGTGCGCGGCTCCCTCCATTGATACCCCGCTGCACGGCCTGCTGCCCTTCAAGCACATCGACCACCTGCACCCCGACGCGCTCATTGCCATTGCCGCCAGCAAAAACGGCGAGCAGATCATGCACGACATCTGGGGCGACACCCTGGCCTGGCTGCCCTGGCAGCGGCCGGGCTTCGACCTGGGCCTGCAGCTCGAGAAAGTAGTGCAGGACAACCCGGGCCTGCGCGGCGTCATTCTGGGCGGCCACGGCCTGTTTACCTGGGGCGAAACCTCCTACGAATGCTACCTCAACACCCTCGAAGTCATTGAGCAGGCCGCCGCCTACCTGCAGGCCAACTTCGGTAAAAACCGCCCGGTGTTCGGCGGCGAGAAGCTGACCGCCGGCCCCGACGAGGCCACGCGCCGCCGGCAGGCCGCGGCCGTGATGCCCGTGCTGCGCGGCCTGGCCTCGGGCCAGCGCCGCATGCTGGGCCACTACACCGACGACGCCCGCGTGCTCGAGTTTGTGAACTCCCACGATTTGCCGCGCCTGGCCCGCCAGGGCACCAGCTGCCCCGACCACTTCCTGCGCACCAAAATTCGCCCGCTGGTGCTCGACGAGGCCGCCATGCGCCAGCCGCTGGCCGCCGTGCAGGAGTACCTGCAGGAGCAGTTTGCCGCCTACCGCCAGGACTACGCCGCTTACTATGAGCGCTGCAAGCGCCCCAGCAGCCCGGCCATGCGCGACGCCAACCCCGTGGTGATTCTGTGGCCCGGCGTGGGCATGTTCACCTTTGCCAAGGACAAGCAGACCGCCCGCGTGGCCGCCGAGTTCTACACCAACGCCATCAACGTGATGAAGGGCGCCGAAGCCGTGAGCGAGTACGCCGGCCTGCCCGAACAGGAAGCCTTCGACATCGAGTACTGGCTGCTGGAAGAAGCCAAGCTGCAGCGCATGCCCAAGCCCAAGGCCCTGTCGGGTAAGGTGGCCTACGTTACGGGCGGCACCGGCGGCATTGGCCTGGCCATCTGCGAAATCCTGCTGCAGCACGGCGCCTGCGTGGTAGCTACCGACCGCGACCGGCTGGAGGAAACCCAGACCGCGCTGCGCAAGAAGTACGGCCGCGACAACGCCCTGACCGCCGCCATCGACGTGACCAAGGCCGAGGCCATCCACGAGTCGCTGCGGGCCACCATCCTGCAGTTCGGCGGCGTCGACATCCTGGTGAACTGCGCCGGGCTGAGCATCTCCAAGCCCCTGGCCGAAACCACCCAGGCCGACTGGGATCTGCTCGACAACGTGCTGGTGAAGGGCCAGTTTCTGGTGTCGCAGGCCGGCGTGGAAATCCTGCGCCAGCAGCAGCTGGGCGGCGACATCGTGAACATTGCCAGCAAAAACGGCCTGGTGGCCGGCCCCAACAACGTGGCCTACGGCACGGCCAAGGCCGCGCAGCTGCACATGTCGCGCCTGCTGGCCGCCGAGCTGGGCCCCGACAAGGTGCGAGTGAACACCGTGAACCCCGACGCCGTGCTGCGCGGCAGCAAAATCTGGGAGGGCGACTGGGCCGCGGGCCGCGCCAAGGCCTATGGCGTGGCGGTGGAAGACCTGCCCGCCCACTACGCCAAGCGCACCCTGCTGGGCGAGGAAGTGCTGGCCGAAGACATTGCCAAGGCCGTGCTCGTCTTTGTCGATGGCAGCCTGTCGAAGTCGACGGGCAACGTACTGAACGTAGACGGCGGCGTGGCCATGGCCTTCGTGCGCTAGCCCCGAGCAAGGGCGCGTCTACGTTCTGCCAACCTGGCGAGCCGACGGGGAACCGGCTCGCCAGGTTTTTTTTGGGCCCGCCGGGTTTGAGCCGCCGAAGCCGGTAGTTCGGGTTTTCTGGCAACGTTCCCGGAAATATTTAGGCCCCGCCGCGCCCGTTTTTCTGGGCTAAGTAGGCACGATTCGGTATTTTACGGGAGCAAACCCGACCGCTGCCGCTCCCGGCGCCCTGCTCCACCCCTTCGGCAGGGACTCCGCCGACTTCGCGGCTGGCACCTTTTTTCCCCGCCCGCCATGATCATTAAGTCTGCTTCCCGCGACCGAACCTCGGCCCTGCCCGTGCCCGCCGACGTGCGCCGCGACTCCCCCGCCCTGCCCCCGGCCCCCGGCATGTACAAGCTGCAGTTCAAGCCCCTCGACAAGACGCCCAAGTACAAGCAGATCGTGCAGTCGGTGATTACCGACATCGAGCGGGGCATTCTCAAGAACGGCGACCAGCTGCCCTCCATCAGCGAGCTGAGCGTGGAGTACTACCTGGCCCGCGACACCGTGGAAAAAGCCTACCGCGAGCTGCGCGAGCGGGGCTTCATTACCTCGGTGCAGGGCAAGGGCTACTACGTGCAGGCCAACGACAGCACCAAGCTCAAAATCCTGCTGGTGTTCAACAAGCTCAGCTCCTACAAGAAAATCATCTACTACGCCTTCCTGGAAACCCTCGGCGACCAGGCCACCGTCGACCTGCAGATTCACCACTACAACGTGCATTTGTTCCAGGAAATCATCGAGAAGAACCTGGGCAAGTACAACTACTACGTGGTGATGCCGCACTTCACCCTCGACACCGACAAGGCCACCTACCAGAACATTCTGAACACCATTCCCTCGCAGGAGCTGGTGCTGCTCGACAAGGATTTGCCCGAGCTGCGCCACGACTGCCTGCGCGTGTTTCAGGACTTCGACAAGGACATTTTCGGGGCTCTGGAAAACGCGGCCGACCTGCTGGCCAAGTATACCCGCCTGGTGCTGATTCTGCCCAGCGACGCCAACCACCCCGAGGAGCTGCCCTGGGGCTTCCGCTCGTTCTGCCTGCTCCACAACCTGGCCTTTGCCGTGGTCGAAAACGCCATGAACGAGGTGCTGCAGGCCGGCACGGCCTACGTGGTCATCCGCGAAACCGACCTGGTGGAGCTGGTCAAGAAAATCCGCCAGACCAGCTACCTGCTGGGCCGCGAGGTGGGCATCATCTCCTTCAACGAAACGCCCCTGAAGGAGCTGCTGAACATGACCGTCATCACCACCGACTTCGAGGCCATGGGCCGCACCGCCGCCACCCTGCTGCTGGAAAAGCAGCGCGTGAAGGTGCGCAACCCCTTCTACACCATTCGCCGCGGCTCCCTGTAGCCGGCCCGGCCGCCCAAGCCGGCTCTGCTGCCTTGGCGCACAGCAGAGCCGGCTTTTTGCCGTCCGCCCGGCCCGAAAAAACGCCGCCCAGCAGGAGAGTTCAGAACAGTTCGGGGCGGGGTGCCGGGCTAATTTGCTCTTCGCAACCGCAGGCCCCGGGCGGCCCGCCGGCTTCTATCCTCTTTTTCCCCTCCCGACTCGCATGGCATCTGATCTACCCCTGCCGGAGCTGAACCAGCCGCTGCTGGCCGAGCATCAGCTTCAATTCTCTTTCCTGGCCGACCTGCTGAGCCGCCGCCAGCAAGACGCGCAGGCCATCGTGCAGCAGCTGAGCGACTTTCAGGTGGCTATTCCGAGCTGGGCGCTGGGCACCGGCGGCACGCGCTTCGGGCGCTACCCGCTGGGCGGCGAGCCGCGCAACCTGGAGGAAAAGATTGCCGACGTGGCTTTGCTGCACCAGCTCAACCGCTCGTCGAACTCGATTTCCCTGCACATTCCCTGGGACATCCCGCAGGATGTGCCCGGTCTGCAGCAATTGCTCAGCCACCACGGCCTGGTTATCGACTCGGTGAACTCCAACACCTTCCAGGATCAAAAAGACCAGCCCTTCTCCTACAAGTTCGGCTCCCTGAGCCACACCGAGCCGGGCGTGCGCCAGCAGGCCATTCAGCACAACGTCGACTGCATCGGCTACGGCCGGCAGCTGGGGGCCAAAACCCTCACGGTGTGGCTGGCCGACGGCTCGAACTTCCCCGGCCAGCAGCACCTGCGCCGCGCCTACCTGCGCACCCAGGAGTCGTTGGCGGCCATTTACGAGGCCATGCCCAGCGACTGGCAGATGCTCATTGAGTACAAGCCCTACGAGCCGCACTTCTACTCCATGGTGATTCCCGACTGGGGCACCTCGCACGCGCTGTGCCAGCAGCTGGGCCAGAACGCCAACGTGCTGGTGGACTTGGGCCACCATTTGCCCAACACCAACATCGAGCAGATTGTGGGCCGGCTGCGGCAGTTCGGGCGCCTGGGCGGCTTCCACTTCAACGGCTCGATGTACGGCGACGACGATCTGACCACCGGCAGCATCAAGCCCTTCCAGCTTTTCCTGATCTTCAACGAGCTGGTCGACGCCGCCCACGATGCCCAGGTAAGCAGCGCCGCCGTGGCCTACATGATCGACGCCAGCCACAACACCAAGGACCCGCTGGAAGACTTGCTGCAGTCGGTCGACAACATCCTGGGCGCCTACGCCAAGGCCCTGCTGGTCGACCGCGCGGCCCTGCACGAAGCGCAGGAGGCCAACGACGTGGCCCGGGCCGAGGAAATTCTGCGCGACGCCTTCCTCACCGACGTGCGCCCCCTGGTGGCCGAAAGCTACCGGCAGAGCGGCGGCGCGCTGCAGCCCGTGGCGGCCTACCGCCGCGCCGGCCTGCGCGAGCAGCTCATTCGGCAGCGCGGCAAGCTCAGCCTCTCCACAGGTCTATGAAAAAGGCGATGAAAAAGTCGATTTACGCCGTCTTCGACATCGGCAAGACCAACAAGAAGCTCATCCTCTTCGACGAGGACCGGCAGATCATCGACGAGCACCTGCACGTGTGCACCGATGCCCTCGACGACGACGGCTTTCCCTGTGACCACCTGCCCCGCCTCACCGAGTGGGTGCAAACCAACTGGCACAAGCTGCGCCACCACCCGCACTACACCGTGAAGGGCGTCAACTTCACCGCCTACGGAGCCAGTTTCGTGCACCTGGGCGCCGACGGCCAGCCCATCCTGCCGCTCTACAACTACCTCAAGCCCCTGCCCGAGGCCATCGTCGAGCAGTTCTACGCCGCGCTCGACCAGACGCCCGCCGAGTTTGCCGCCGACACCTGCTCGCCGCGGCTGGGCATGCTCAACTCGGGCCTGCAGCTCTACTGGCTCAAGCACGCCAAGCCCGAGCAGTACGCCCGCATTCACACCTCACTGCATCTGCCCAACTACCTCTCCTACCTGATTTCGGGCGAGAAGTTCAGCGACTACACCTCCGTGGGCTGCCACACCGGGCTGTGGGACTACCACCGCGGTCAGTACCACGACTGGGTGCGCCGCGAGGGCATCGACGAAAAGCTCGCCCCGCTCACCCGCGACTCCATTGCCTCCGTGGTCGACGGCATCATGGTGGGCGTGGGCCTGCACGACAGCACCGCCGCCGTGATGCCCTACCTGGCCGAGCACGACGACCCGTTCGTGCTGGTATCAACGGGCACCTGGTCGGTCACCATCAACCCCTTCAACAGCCAGCCGCTCACGCCCGAGCTGTTGCGCCGCGACTGCCTGAGCTTCATGACGCCGCGGGGCCAGGCCACGCGCGCCGCCCGGGTGTTTCTGGGCCGCGAGCACGACTACCAGGTCGAGCGCATTGCCCAACACTTCCACGTGAAGCCCGACTTCTACCGCTCCATTGTGCTGGCGCGCCCCTACGACGAAACCTCGGCCGACTTCCGCCCCGGCTGCATGGAGGGCACCGGCCCCTTCCCCGAGCAGCCCGCCGAAGAGTGGAACATCTCGGGTTTCCGCACCGCCAGCGACGCCTACCAGCACCTCATGCACGGGCTCATCAACCTGCTGCTCGAATCCATTCACCTGGTGTGGCAGGGCGAGCAAACCATCTTCGTCGACGGCGGCTTTGCCCGCAACCCGCTGTTCATGCAAACCCTGAGCTGGAACTTCCCCCGCGCCGAAATCCGCACCCTGGAAGTTCCCCAGGCCACGGCCCTGGGCGCCCTGGTGCACCTCGAGCAGGGCGAGGCCTGGAAAAAAACCCAGCTTCTGTTCACGTAGAGAGTATTGAGTAGTAAGTATTAAGTAGTGAGTATCAAGCACGGCAAGCTGTACGCACTAATGATAATCTCACTATCCAATACTCACTACCCAATACCAAATACTTACTACCACCAAATGAAAGTCGCCCTGTTCGTTCCCTGCTACGTCGATCAGTTCTACCCGCAGGTGGGCATTGCGACCTACCAGCTACTAGCCAAGCTGGGCGTGCACGCCGATTTCCCGCGCCAGCAAACCTGCTGCGGCCAGCCCATGGCCAACACCGGCTGCGAGCAGGACGCCAAGCCGGTGTACCAGCACTTCGTGCGCACCTTCCAGGGCTACGACTACGTGGTGGCCCCTTCCGGCAGCTGCGTCTACCACGTGCGCAAGCACTACGACGTGGTGGAGCAAACCAGCGCCGTGCAGCACGTGCGCCAGGCCACCTACGACTTGTTCGACTTCATCACCACCGTGCTGGGCGTCGCGGAGCTGCCGGGCCTCTTTCCGCACCAGGTGGGTCTGCACCTGAGCTGCCACGGCCAGCGCGGCCTGCACCAGGCCAACGAGTCGGAAATGACGCCGGTGCGCGACGGGCAGCTCAGCCGCCTGCTGCGCTCCATCGACGGGCTGACCTTAACCGAGCTCACGCGCAACGACGAGTGCTGCGGCTTCGGCGGCACCTTCTGCGTGAGCGAGGAAGCCGTGTCGGCGCGCATGGGCCAGGACCGCGTGCAGGACCACCTGCTCAACGGCACCCAAATACTCACCGGCGGCGACATGTCGTGCCTGATGCACCTGGAAGGCATTGTGCGCCGCCGCCAGCTGCCCATGCGCGTGCTGCACGCCGCCGAAATCTTCCACGCGGCGCTGGCCGCCGCCCCCACGCAGGTTTCCACCTTCGCCCCCGGCGCCGTGGCCGCGGTCTAGCCCGCAGGGGTACTACGGCTTTAGAGCCGTGGTACCACTATCGTTGAACGACCACCCCGCTGCGCCCCACCATCAGCAACGACAGCAGCAGTACGACTTTGAGTGGTACTGCCGCTTCGCCCCCAAGCCATGAGCCACCCCGAACGAGCCGCCGCCTTCACCCAGGACGCCGAGCGCACCACCTGGCACGACGAAACGCTGTGGTTTGTGCGCCAGAAGCGCGACCGGGCTGCCTACGCCCTGCCCGAGTTTCAGCAGCTGCGCCAGCTCGCCTCCGACATCAAGGAGCACACCCTCAGCCGCCTCGACGAGTACCTGGAGCAGTTTGAGCGCCAGGCCCAGGCCAACGGCGTGCGGGTGCACTGGGCCGCCGACGCCCAGGAGCACAACCGCATCGTGCTCGGGCTGATTCAGCAGGCCGGGGCCACCAGCATCGTCAAGAGCAAGTCCATGCTCACCGAGGAGTGCCACCTCAATCCCTACCTCATCCAGCACGGCATCGACGTGGTCGACACCGACCTGGGCGAGCGAATCGTGCAGCTGCGCGGCGAGGCGCCCAGCCATTTGGTGCTGCCGGCCATTCACCTGAAGAAGGAAGACGTGGGCGAAACCTTTCACCAGCACCTGGGCACTCCCAAGGGCGAGCAAGACCCGCAGAACCTCACCGAAGCGGCCCGCCAGCATTTGCGCGCGAAGTTTCTCATCGGCCAGGTGGCCATTACCGGCGTCAACTTCGCGGTGGCCGAAACCGGCGCCGTGGTGGTGTGCACCAACGAGGGCAATGCCGACCTGGGCGTGAACCTGGCCCGGGTGCACATTGCCTGCATGGGCCTGGAAAAGCTCATTCCCCGCACCGCCGACTTGGGCGTGTTCACCCGCCTGCTGGCCCGCAGCGCCACCGGCCAGCCCGTCACCACCTACACCTCGCACTTTGCCCGGCCCGCCGAAGGGCGCGAGATGCACGTGGTCATCGTCGACAACGGCCGCACCCGGCAGCTGGGCCGCCCCGATTTCCGCAACTCGCTCAAGTGCATCCGCTGCGGGGCCTGCATGAACACCTGCCCGGTGTACCGGCGCAGCGGCGGCCACAGCTACGACTTCACCGTGCCCGGCCCCATCGGCGCCATCCTTTCGCCCAACATCGACCTGCACCAGCACCGCTCCCTGCCCTTCGCTAGCACCCTCTGCGGCTCCTGCACCGACGTGTGCCCGGTCAAAATCGACATTCACACCCAGCTCTACAAGTGGCGCCAGCTCATCGGCCAGCAGGGCGAGCTGCCGGCCGGCAAGAAGTGGGGCATGAAGCTGCTCAGCCGCGTGCTGGCTCGCCCCGAGGTGTACCGCGCCGGCGGCAAACTGGCCCGCGAAGGCCTGCGCCTGCTGCCCCATGCCCTCACCCACGCCCCCGCCTTCAACCCCTGGGCCAAAGCCCGCGAGCTGCCCGAGCCGCCCCATCAAAGCTTCCGCGACTGGTACCAGCAGACGGTGAATGAGCGAATGAGCGAATGAGTGATGGTCGTTCAGGCGCCCCGTCAATTCACCCATTCACTCATTTACCCATTCACTTTCATGTCCTCCCGCAACTCCATTCTGGCGGCCGTGCGCGCCAACCGCCCCGCCCCCACTCCCCTGCCGCCGGTGGCTGATTTCGGCGACGATGCCTCCGCCGAACGCTTCAGCGAGCTGCTCACCGGCATTGGCGGGCGCGTGGTGTGGCAGGCTCCCGGGCAAACCCTGCCCGAGGTGATTCGGCAGCTGTTTCCCCGGGCCGGCCGGCTGGCCTCCAACCTGATGCCGGCCACGGTAGCCGTAACGCCGCAAACGCCCATTGCCGAGCTGGAAGCGGTGGATTTGGCCGTGCTGCGCGGCGAGCTGGGCGTGGCCGAAAACGGCGCCGTGTGGGTGCCCGAAGCCCACATGCTGCACCGCGCCCTGCCCATGATAACCCAGCACCTGGTGCTGGTACTTGATGCGCAGCGCCTGGTAGCCACCATGCACCAGGCCTACGCCGCAGTGGGCCACCCTGGCGCCTATGGCGTGTTCATTGCCGGCCCGTCGAAAACGGCCGACATCGAGCAGTCGTTGGTGATTGGGGCCCACGGCGCGCGCAGCCTCGTGGTGGTACTGCAATAGCCCGCCTTGCAGTGGCGGCCCGCTACTGCAGTAGCGCCAGCTTAGCCTGCTGCAGAGCTGCTACGAAGGGTTCGTAGGGCAGATCTGTGACGCGGGGTTCGTCGAAGAACTCTACTCTCAGCTGATCCTTGCCTTCCTCCTGGCTCACCAAAGCCACTTCCCGGCCACCGATAACGATGTAGGCGACCAGTTCTTCGTAATCAACGGGGCTGCCGATGATGATGCTGTATCCCTTGCTCATAGCCGTAAGGTAGCCCCTGCTCACTGACCCGTTTCCACTGGGCCCGAAACGCTTCCGCCCCGCCCCGATACCGTTTCCGCCCACCCCGATACGCAACCGACTCTGCCCGATACCATTCCTCCCCACTCCGATATCCTTCTGCCCCACCCCGATACGCTTCCGACCCACTCCGATACGTTTTCGACCCAGTCCGACAAGCTTCTACCCCACCCCGACACGGTTCCGGCCCTGCCTGACAATCACCCCGCCGGGTTCTGAACTCACGCGTTGGCCAGGGAGCGGTCCAGGTGCACGTAGCCGCCGTCGACGTGCAGGATCTGGCCGGTGGTGTGGCTGCTGCGGGCCGAGAGCAGAAACGCGGTGGTATTGGCAATTTCCTCGGCCGTGGTCATGCGCTGGCCCAGCGGAATGCGGGCCGTGATTTCGCGCAGCTTCTCCGCGGGGTGCGCCAGGGTCTGAATCCACGATTCGTACTGCGGCGTCCAGCACTCGGCTACTACCACGGCGTTTACACGGATGCCGTACTTGAGCAGCTCCACCGCCCATTCGCGGGTGAGGGCGTTGCGCGCGCCGTTGGCCGCCGCGTAGGCCGAGGTATTCCCCTGCCCCGTCTCGGCCGTCTTCGAGGAGATGTTCACGATGCTGCCCCGGCTTTTAATCAGCTCGGGCAAAGCGTGCTGCGCCAGCAGGTAGTAGTGCACCACGTTGCGGTGCAGCGAGGCCACGAAGCCCGCGTACGAGCCGTGCTCCAGCCCCACCCCGTCGTTGACGCCCGCGTTGTTCACCAGCCCGTCGATGCGCCCGAACTGCGCCCGAACTGCCTGCACGGCTTGCTCGCAGGCCACCGGCTCGGCCAGCTCGGCCACCACCTGCCCGGCCCGCCCGCCCGTAGCCGCCACGCTCGCCACCACCGCCTCATTGTCCGCCACGTTGCGGCCGATGATGACCGGAACAGCCCCTTCGGCGGCCAGCACGCGCACAATACCCTCGCCGATGCCCTTGGCCCCGCCCGAAACGATGATGACTTTATCCTGCAGCTCCAGATTCATAGCGCAAATGCGTTGGCTGTAGAGACCCATACTTGCGTCTCAATTGTTGCTGATGTAGTGAAAAGCGCCCCGTGGCCGGGGCCGTAAGTCGTTCGACAACGCGCCGCCGGCGTGCCGCTCTATAGCCGGTAAAACGCGGCGGCGTTGTCGCCCCAGAACCCGCGCTGCTCGTCGGCGGAGAAAGGACAGAGATAGTCTTCCACCAGAGCATAGGCCCGCCCGTAGCCGCCGGCCGCGCGGCACACCGGCCAGTCCGAGCCGAACATCAGCCGCCGGGGACCGAACGCCTCAAACGCTGCGTCCAGGTAGGGCCGGAAGTCGGCGGGCTGCCAGCCCTGCCAGTCGGCCTCCGTCACCAGCCCCGACACCTTGCACAGCACGTTTTCGTGGGCGGCCAACTCGCGCAGCTGCCGCCGCCAGGGCTCCAGCGCGCCGGCCTTGATGAAAGGCTTGGCCAAATGATCGAGCACGAAGGGCTGCGTAGAGAAAGTATCCGCCAGCTCGGCCGCGTAGCCCAGCTGGTCGGGCAAAATCAGCAAATCGTAGCTAAATCCGTGTCGGTATAGCGCCGCCAGGCCGCGCCGGAAAGCGGGCGTGAGCATGAGGGCGCGGTCGGCCTCGCCCTGCAGAATGTGCCGAAAGCCCTTCAGCAGCTCAAACTGCTGCCAGTAGTCCAGCCGCGCGGCCACATCAGCGGCTTGCAGATCCACCCAACCCACCACGCCCCGAATGAAATCGTGCTGCCCGGCCAGTTCCAGCAAAAACGCCGTTTCCTGCTCCGACTGATCGGCCTGCACGGCCACGCAGCCGTCGAAACCGTGCGCCTGCAGCAGCGGGGCCAGGTCGGCGGGCCGGAAGTCGCGGCGCAGCGCGGCCAGCTCGTCGGTTAGCCAGGCGTCGCGCCGGGGTTCAAACTGCCAGAAGTGCTGGTGGGCATCAATGCGCTCCATAGGCTTTCAGCACTTGCCGCGAGGTGCCCAGCCCGTCGATGCCCAGCTCCACCACGTCGCCGGGCTTCAGATACACCGGCGGGTTCAGGCCCAGGCCCACGCCGGCGGGCGTGCCCGTGGAAATCACGTCGCCGGGCAGCAAAGTCATGAACTGGCTGATGTAGCTGACCAGGTAGGGAATGCGGAAGATGAAGTCGCGGGTGTTGCCGTCCTGCATGGGCCGGCCGTTCAGCGTCAGCCACAGGCGCAGGTTGTTTACGTCGGGCACTTCGTCGGCGGTGGCCAGGAAGGGACCCAGCGGGGCGAAGGTGTCGCAGCCCTTGCCCTTGTCCCAGGTACCGCTGCGCTCGAGCTGAAACTCGCGCTCCGATACGTCGTTGTGCAGTACATAGCCGGCAATGTACCGGGCCGCATCGGCCTCTTCGACGTAGGATGCCCGCTTACCAATGACCACCGCCAGCTCCACTTCCCAGTCGGTTTTCACCGAGCCCCGCGGAATCACGATGTCATCGTGCGGACCCACCATGGCGGTGGTCGACTTGAAGAACAGCACCGGCTCGGCGGGCGGGGTAGCGCCGGTTTCGCGGGCGTGGTCGGCGTAGTTCAGCCCCACGCACACAATCTTGCTGGGCCGCGCCACCGGGCTGCCCAGGCGCACGTCGTCGGCCACTTGGGGCAGGTGCCCGGCCTGGGTGCGCAGCAGTTCCGCCAGCTGGTCGAGGCCGCCCTGGACAAAAAACCGCTCGTCGTAGTCGCGCACGTGCGCCGATACGTCGTAGCGGTTGCCGTCGAGGAGCACCCCCGGTTTTTCCTGGTCGGGCGGACCGAAGCGGATGAGTTTCATTCTTTAGTTGTTGGTTTTTGGTTGTTAGTTGTTGGTTGTTGACTGCTGATTGTTTTGGGTGCGTCTGAACATCCAACAATCAGCAATCAACCAATAATCAATTATTCAGCGTGGTGAAGCCGCCGTCGATGGGGTAGTCGCAGCCGGTGACGAAGCCGGCCTCGTCGGAGCACAGGTACAGGGCCAGCGCGGCTACCTCGTCGGGGGTGCCCATGCGGCCGATGGGCTGGCTTTTGGATAGCTTCTCGAAGATGGCCTGCTCCTGCCCCGCGTAGTTTTTGGCAAGGAAGCCGTCGACGAAGGGCGTGTGCACCCGGGCGGGCGAAATGCTGTTGCAGCGGATGCCGTGGGGCAGGTAGTCGCGCGCCACCGACAGGGTCATGGCGAAGAGGGCGCCCTTGCTCATGGAGTAGGCGAAGCGGTCGGTGATGCCCACGTGCGCGGCAATGGAAGCCAGGTTCAGGATGACGCCCGCGCCGCGCTGCTTCATGCCCGGCACGGCGGCGTGCAGGCAGTTGTAGGCGCCCTTCACGTTCACCTGGTACACGCGGTCGAAATCGGCTTCGGCCGTGTTTTCCACGCTGCCCACGTGGGCAATGCCGGCGTTGTTGACCAGAATATCCACCGCGCCAATAGCTTGAAAAACCGCCGCCACCTGGGCTTGCTGGCTCACGTCGGCGGCGTGCACCCAGGCGCGGCCGCCGTCCCGGCCGATTTCGTCGGCCGCCGCCTGCCCGGCTTCGGCACTGAGCTCGATGATGTGCACCGCGGCACCCTGCCGGGCAAAGAGCCGCGCAATGGCCCGGCCGATGCCGCTGCCGCCGCCGGTAATCACGGCCTGCTTGCCTGTCAGACTAAACATGAATCAAAAGTGAGGTTCAGAAAATCCGGGCCGGGGAATTAGTGCGCCGCCACCAGCTCGGGCCGGGGCTTGGCCACCAGGTTTTTCAGCGCGAAGAGCAGCACCATCACGAAGCACAGGCCCGGCACCAGGTAGGCCAGCTGAATGCTGCTGGCGTCGGACACCTGGCCCATGAGTACCGGAAACACCGCCCCGCCCACAATGGCCATAATGAGCAGCGAGGAGCCGGTTTTGGTGTTGGCCCCCAGGCCGCGGATGCTGAGCGAGAAGATGGTGGGAAACATGATGGACATGAAAAACTCCACGCCCACCAGGGCCAGCACCGCCGGCCGGCCCGGCAGCGTCACGGCCAGCCCGATGAGCAGCACGTTGGCCAGACTGTAGCAGGCCAGCAGCCGCGCGGGCGCCACGAACTTCATGAGCAGCGTGCCCAGAAACCGCCCCAGCATAAAGCCCAGCAAAGCGCCCGAAAGGTAGAGCGTGGCCGCCTGCTCGCCGATGCCCGCCACCCGGCCCGAAAACCGAATAAAGAAGCTGCTGATGCAGACCTGCGCGCCCACGTAGAAAAACTGCGCCCCCACGCCCAGCAGCAGGTTCTTTTCTTTCCAGATCGAGCGGCTTTCGGCTTGTTCGTGCGCTGCTTCCACGATGTCGGGCAGACGGGTGAAGAACAGCACCGCGGCCACGGCCAGCACCACCAGCCCGATGACCAGGTACGGCCCCTGCACCGTGGCGGCTTCGGCATCGAGGTAGGCCGTGAGCTGGGCCGGGGCCATAGCGGCTTCCTGCGCCGGCGTGAGGCTTTGCCCCGAGAGAATGAGCGCGCCGCCCAGCAGCGGGGCCAGCGTAGCGGCCAGCCCGTTGAACGACTGCGCGAAGTTCAGGCGCTGCGGGGCCGTGTCGGCCGGGCCCAGCACGCTGATGTAGGGGTTGGCGGCGGTTTCGAGGAAGGTGAGGCCGCAGGCAATGATGAAGAGCGCGGCCAGAAACAGGCCGTAGGTGCGGGTGGCGGCGGCCGGATAAAACAGGAAAGCCCCCAGCGCAAACAGCAGCAAGCCTACCAAGATGCCGCCCTTGTAGCCGTAGCGCTTCATGAACAGCCCGGCGGGAATGGCCAGCAGGAAGTAGGCCGCGAAAAACGCCGAGTCGATGAACGCCGACTGCGCATCGCTGAGCTGGCAGGCCTTTTTCAGGTGCGGAATCAGCACCGGGTTCAGGTTTACCGCGAAACCCCACAGGAAAAACAGCGAGGTAATGAGCCCCACCGCAAACAGGTTGTGCTTGGCTTTCATGCGCCCAAGGGGGTTAAACAAAACAGTGCCCCGACCTGGCTGGCTGGGGCACCGTTCTGGGCAGGTTTAGAAGTTCATGCCCGTGCTGTTCTGCACGGCAATGGGCTCCTGGTCGTCGGCCTTCACCGTCACGTTCTTCAGGTTCCAGCCCTGGGCGAAGTCGATTTTGCCGGCTGCCGCGGTGCTGATGGTGATGTTCTCCAGCGTGAAGTTTTCCAGCATGGATTTGGCCTGTCCCTCGGCCGATACGCCGGTCTTGGCGTTGGTAGCGTTCAGGTTGCTGATGCGCACGTTGCGGAAGCGGGGCATGCCGCGCTCGGGCTCCACGGTGGCCAGCATCTTTTTCCAGTGCTCGGGCAGGGTTTCCTGGGTGTAGCCGGCCGGCAGCGTGGAGTAGCTGTAAGAGGGGTTCCAGTTCATGGTCATGATGATGGGCACCCGCACGCCGTCCATTTCGATGTTTTCCACCACGATGTCTTCCACCGTGCCGCCGCGGTTCACCGCCGACTTCAGCCGAATGCCGTACTTGGTGCCCTTGGCCTTGAGGCCGCGGGCAATGACGTGGCGGATGCCGCCCGAGGTTTCGGAGCCACAGGTAAAGAGTCCGTCGCCGGCACCGGCCACGCAGTTCTGAATGAGGATGTACTCGGTGGGCCGGTTCACGCGCAGGCCGTCCCAGTCGCGGCCCGCCTTCAGGCAGAAGTTGTCGTCGTTGCAGTCGATGTCGCAGTTCTGCACCAGCACGTAGCTGCTCGAGTCGATGTCGATGCCGTCGGTGCTGGGGCCGTGCCCGCCGATGTTGTTGCGGATGACGAGGCCGTCGGCGGTGACGTGCTTGGAGTACAGGATGTGCACCGTCCAGAAGCCGGCGCGCTGCAGGGTAATGCCCGTGAGGGTGACGTTGGTGGAGTTGGACACCAGCAGGGTGCGCGGGCGCTGGGCGTCGTAGTCGACAATCCAGCGCAGGCCCTTTTTGTCGTAGTCCTTGCGCATCTGCCAGTACTTGTCCCAGAACGGCTTGCCCTGCCCGTCCACGGTGCCCTGGCCGGTAATGGCCACGTTGTCCTGGTCGAGCACGTTGATGAGGGCCGCGGGCCAGCTCATTTCCACGCCGGCAATGCGCGAGGGCATCACGGGGTAATCCTTTAGCTCCTGGCTGCCCAGCAACGTTACGCCCTGCGGAATATCCAGCGTCACGCCCTTCTTCAGGAAGATGGAGCCCGTCAGGTACTGGCCCGGCGCGAAGGTCACCACGCCGCCTTTTTTGGCCGCGGCATCAATGGCCTGCTGAATGGCTTTGGTGTTGAGCGTTTTGCCGTCGGCCACCGCGCCGTACTTGGTAACCAGGAAGGTTTTGTTGGCTCGGGGCTGGGTTTTGGCGCCCACTTCCTTTACCCAGGCCGGTTCGACATCGGAAGCCGCCGGGGCTGGTGTAACGAAGGAGCCGAGCCAGGCCAGCAGCGGAAGCAGAAACGACAGGAGTAGGTGCATAGCCGAAAAGAGCAGTCAAACCAACAAGGAGAGGTAAGTCGGGAAGCGTTGACGGGACGCGCGGCCGGGCTTCTTTGTAGCGGATTCCCACACCCGCCTTTCCCCTACCCCGCCACGCGTCCGTCAGGTTCACGCTTCTCACTTACTAAGCCAAATGTGCCCCTTATCCGGGGCCGAACCTTCCCGCACCCTCCTGCTACCCCAAAAAGATGCGCGGCCCGCGGGCCGCGCCGCCGCCCCGCCCAAGCGGCCTCTGCGGCCCTGTCGGCAGGTTTTCCGGCCATCGACGGCCGAAGCGCGCTACCGTTTGCCGTGGGTAGATACGCGCCAGGCGTCGGTGCGGAAGGGCGAGGCGGGCAGCCCGGCGGCGTTGTAGAGGCTGGCGTGCGGCACGGCCAGCCAGCCGAAGCGCACGGCCACCGGCCGGGTTACCTGGTCGCTCCACACCAGCACCGAGTTGCCGTCGATGCGGGCCTGGGCGGGGTGAAACACGCTGTCGGCGCCGGCCACGGTGAAGTCGCGCAGGCGCGGGCCTTCCGCTTTCAGCCCCGCGGCGTGGTCGAATTCCAGCCGCACTTTCCCGTTTTCCGCGCGCATCGAGCGGTAGATGGGGCCGGAGGTTTCCAGCTTGCGCTGGTTGTACTCGTGGCGCAGGGCCCACCGGGCCAGGCGGTGCCCCACGGTTTGCTTGTTGCGCGGGTGAATGTCGAGGGAGTCGCCCACGTCGGTGGTTACCACCAGGCCGGTGCGTGGCACCTGCTGCCAGCTCAGCAGCTGCGCTTCGCGGATTTCGGGGTTCTGGCCCTTGTGCGGGGTAATCTGCACGAAGTAAAACGGTAGCTCGGGCTGCTGCCAGTCCTGGCGCCAGCTGGCAATCAGGGCCGGAAACAGGGTGCGGTACTGGTAGGCCCGCTCGGCGTTGCTTTCGCCCTGGTACCAGATGACGCCGCGCAGCGTGTAGGGCTGCAAGCCGCGGATCATGCCGTTGTAGAGCTTGGCGGGCGACTTGTTGCTGCTGGCGCTGAGCGGCTCCCGGGGCTTGGGGCGGTTGATTTCCGGGTTGGCTTGCTTTTCCTGCTTCCAGGCCGCCAGCTCGGCTTCGTAGGCCGGGCGGCGCGCGAGGCCCTCGGCGTAGCGCGTCAGTATCGGGCTCAGCTCGGGGTGTTGCGCCAGCACCTCGCGCCGCGTCCAAGACTCGGCCGGGGTGCCGCCCCAGGAAGAATGAATCAGCCCCACCGGCACGCCGGTTTTGAGGTGAATCTCCTGCCCGAAAAAGTAGGCTACGGCCGAAAACGCCCCCACGGTCTGCGGACTGCACACCGCCCAGCTGCCCTGCACGTCACGCTCGGGCTCGTCGGCTACTTTCTGCGTGACCGTGAACATGCGGATGGCGGGGTAATTCGCTTTCGGCACCGCTTCCGCCTCGTTGGTCACGCCGGTCATCCACTTCGAGGCGCCCTTGGCCACCGGAAAAGCCATGTTCGACTGCCCTGAGCACAGCCACACCTCGCCCAGCAGCACGTCGCGCACCGCCAGCCGGTTCCGGCCCTGAAACACCAGCGTGTAGGGCCCGCCGGCCTTGGGCGTAGGCACGCGCACCAGCCAGTTGCCCTGGGCGTCGGCCACGGTGCGCAGCGGCTTTTTCTGCCAGCCCGCCGTCACCTGCACCGCTTCGCCCGGCGCAGCCCAGCCCCAGAGCGCCACGGTGGTTTTCTGCTGCAGCACCAAATGGTCGGTGAGCAAAGCCGGCAGGGTAATGTCAGCGTGGGCGACGGGGGCCGTCAGCAGCAGGGCGGCCGCCAGCAGGCCGCGGCGGAAAGCAACACCAAGCATGAGCAAGCGAAGGTTGAGTTAGTCGATTTTGAACACGAAGGCCGAGGCCGTCAGGTACCGGCCGCCCTGCGAGGCGCCAAACAGGTACGCGGGCTTGCCATTGCGCATGAGCAGCTGGGGCCGTTCGAGGCGGCCGTAGCGCTTCAGATTAGCGGGCGCGGGCGGCTCCTGCACGTACTCGCGCAAAGCCCGGTAGGCTATTTTCGGGTAGGTCCACGCTATGCCGTCCCGGGACTCCAGCAGCAGGCCCACTTCGTGGTCGTACACGCCCATGTCGCGGGCCAGCAGCTGAAACTTGCCGTTTTCGTGCCACACGAAGGCGTCTTCGAACTGCTTGTTGTGGCCCAGGCGCGAGAAGTCGATGACGGGGTTGGCGGGGTGCTTCACGTAGGGGCCTTCCAGGCGCTCGGCCACGGCCAGCCCGTACTTGCGGTTGCCCCGAATGGTGGGGTGCGTGGATGTGACGTAGTCCCGGGTGTTCCACGACTTGTAGTACAGCCAGTACCGGCCCTCGTGCTTCACAAACGCGGGGTTGGTGGTGCAGTGGTCGTCCCAGGCCCCCTCGGCGCCCGGCTCCAGCAGCGGCGCGTCGGGGCGCGTCCAGGGACCTTCCAGCCGCTCGGCGGTGGCCAGCCCGATTCGCTTGGTGTTGGTTTTGCCGTTCGAGGTACCCATGTAAAACAGGCAGTACTTACCGTCGACCAGCTGCACGTGGGGGTTGTGGCAGGTGGTGGCGTCCCAGAAGCCGGGGCCGCGCGGGGCCAGCACGGTTTCCTGGTACACGAAGGGGCCGGCGGGCGAGTCGGCCACGGCGCGGGCTATTTCGCAGCTGTTGAGCCAGCCGCCCATGCCCTTCTGCTGGGGCCAGCGTGAAAAAAACACGTGCACCCTGCCGTCGTGTCCGTAAATCGGGCTGGTGCACCACACGTAGTAGCCCTCCATTTCCAGCGCCCGGCCCACCGGCTTCAGGTGCTTGCTGAACCTGGCCACGCTGCCCTTGGGCCAGGGCTTGCCGTCGGCAAAGGCCGCGAAGGCCCGCGCCAACGGCAGCAGCACCAAGCCAGTCAAAAACGTGCGTCGGTTCAGCATGGCTTACTGCAGTTTTTCGGCGCGGGTGGTGGCGGGCGTGAGCGTCACGGGGCCAATGAGGCCGGACTCGCGCGGGGCCCACTGGGCGGCGGTGAACAGGCCCTGGGCGTTGCGGTTTTCCTTGAGCTTGCTGGCCATGTTGATGTTGTAGGCGTTCTTCCACTCCACCCCGCGCCGGTCCATATCACTGATGCGGTTGGCCATGCCGTTGCTCACCAGCACGGTGAGCGTGTTGCGGGCTTTCAGCTGCTCTTTCGGAATCAGCAGCCGGTAAGTGGGGCCGATGAGCGTGCCCAGATCCTGGCCGTTGAGCTGCACCCGGGCGCTTTCGGCTACCCGGCCCAAATCGAGCAGCCAACCGTCGGCCGCGCTGCCCGGCGGCAGGGCAAACGAAGCGGTGTAGGCCGCCGTGCCCGAAAACTTCTGCGCGGCCTCGCCCAGGCTGGTCCACGAGCCCAGCTGCTTGATTTCGGTGGCGGCCGGCAGCTCGGGCCCGCCCGCCACGAAGCGCACTTGCCAGGGGCCGGCCAGCGGCTGGGCCGGACCGGCGGGCTTCAGGTAGGCGTAGGCCGGGCCGTTCACCACGGCTTCGTTGGTTTCCAGGATGCACGACTCGCCGGGGGCCAGCTGCACGTACACCTCGGGCTGCCCCCCGGCGGCGCGGCGCGTGCCAGCCAGACCCAGCTGCTCGGTCATGGGGTTGTACAGGGCCACCGATTTGGCCGCCGTATGCAGCGGCACCCAGCCTTCCACGGCTTTATCGCCCCAGTTGGCCACGAAGTAGTAGTGCCCGCGGGCGTGGCGGCGGCGAATGAACTGCAGGCCGTTGTCCACCAACGTTTCGCGCTGCACGCCGGCCTGGCTCAGCAGGGCGTCCACGTCCTTACCCACCAGCACCTGGCCCTTGCCCAGCGCGGCCTGCTGAATGCCGGCGCGGCCGCTGTCTTTGAGCTTGATTTGGCCGAGCAGCTTTTTGAACGCCGCGCGGCGCGCATCGAGCTGGCCCAAACCGGGCACGTCGGTGGGCAGCTGGTTCTGGAAGACCACGGTCGCCCCGCCCTGGGCCAGCTTCAGCAGCTGCTGCAAGGTGGGCAGCGGCATCAGGCGGGCATCGGGCACCAGAATGGTCTGGTAGCTGGCGCCACCGGTTTGCAGACCCTTGCCGCTGCCCTTCACGCCCAGCAGCTGCCGGTCCGAAATAAAGTCAAAGCCGTAGCCTTTCTGCAGCAGCGTTTCGCCGGTGGCGCCCACGGTCAGGTCCTTGAAGCCGTGGCGGATACCGTCGTAGTGCTGCAGCAGCACCTTGCCCGGGCGGGTGTACGAGTCGTAGATGGGCAAATACACCAGCACGTCGTTGGCGGGCTGGCCGGCCTGCAAAAAGCTCTGGCTGCGGGCTACGTACTGGTTGAGCTTGGTGAAGTCGGGCCAGAACGAGTTGTTGGGGTTGAAGTGCACGGCGGCGTAAAACAGCCAGCCCGGCCAGGCCGCGTTCTGCGGCGAGTAGTTGGTACCGTGGTAGAAGGTGTGGTTTACCCCGCCCAGCAGCATCTTGTCCATGGCCTTTTTCACGTCGCTGAGGCTGGACAGGAAGTGGTCATTCTCCCAGGTGGCCGACTCCGACGAAGTCAGCGGCTTGCCCGTGACGTGCGCGGCCGAGGAGGCGAACTTCAGGCGCAGCAAGTCCTCGCCCTCGGTTTCGGGAATGTCCGTCACGGCGTACAAATCGAGGATGTTGGCCGGCGAGCCGTGCGCCTGGTTGCGGATGAGCGCGCCGTGGGTTTTGGCCCACTTGCTCCAGGTCTGGGTGTAGTTTTCCAGCAGCAGCTCCGAAATGGTTTCGCGGTAGTCGCTGAGCACGCGCTGGTTGGCCTCGTCGCCGGTTTTGCTGAACAAGGCCGGCAGGTGGCGGCGCAAATCGTAGCCGCGGCGCCGCTGAAACTCGGCAAACAGCTGCGGCGTCCAGTTGCCTTCGCCGTGGGCGTCGTCTACCTCGTAGGAGTCGTTGAAAAACGCCCGAATCGGCTTTACGTCGCGCCCCTTGAAGGCCTCGTCGAAGCGGCGCAGGTAGTTTTGGGTGGCCTGCTGCGAGAAGTGGTCGATGACGTCGCCCTCGCCGCCGGGACCGGCGCGCTCCACCATTTTGCCGTGCCAGCCTTGGAACACGCCGTAGAGCGTCCAGTTGCCGCGGGGCGCGGTCCAGCTCAGCTTGCCGTCGGCGCCCACCTTGCCGGTCAAATCCACGGTTTCGCCCTTGTCAGAATACGCCACCAACGCCTGCAGCGGCAGCGGCTTCTCGAAGCGCACCTGGTCGAAGGCGTGCAGCTGCAGGTTCTTGTTGAGGGTGATGGGGTCGGCCAGCTGCTTGAGGTCAATAGGCTGGCCGATGGTGCGAATCAGCGGCTTTTGAGTGTAGGCCACGGCTTCCCGGAGCTGCTCGCCGCCCTTGAGCGAGTAGGTCTGGTAGGCCACGTACTTGCAGGCGTCGTCGGGCGTCACCCAGGGCCCGCCGAAGGGCCAGCCCGAAGCCTGGGCCATGTCCACGCCCAGCCCCAGCCGGCCGGCTTCGGTGAGGGTGTGAGTAAGCAAATCCATCCAGCGCGGCGCCAGAAAGTTCACGAACTGGCTTTCGGTGCCTTTCACGCCGTAAATGGGCGTAATCTCCACCCCGCCCAGGCCCGCCTGCTGGTACTGCTGCAGCAGGCGCGTGAGGTCGTGCTCGTTTACGGCGCTGCCCTGCCACCACCAGCGAGTCCAGGGCTTGGCCTGCTGGGTCAGCGCGGGCCACCGGGGCGCCTGCGCTGCGGCCGGGTTTTGCGCCAGCGTGGCGGCGAGCAGCAAGCTGAGGGCGAGGTATTTTTTCATGGGTGGGAAAGGCGGGTGGCAGCGCTGACGCCGCTTAGTTTTTGGCGGTAGACTTCGCCGTCGGCGCGTCGTGCATTTTGTAGACTTCGGTGCCGGCCAGCAGGAAGCAGCCCAGGCCGTAGTCCTCGAAATCGGGCATGCTGGTGATGGTCACGGGCTGGCCGTCCTTGGGCTCCTTGCCGGTGCCCTGCACGTAGCCCAGGAAGCCGTTTTTCTGCACCGATTCGTTGGCCATGACGTTCCAGGCCTTCACGATGATGGGCCGGTACTGCTTGGCGTCGAGCAGGCCGTTGTTCACGCCCCAGGCCATGCCGTAGGTAAACAGGGCGGTGCCGGTCATTTCCTTGCCGCCGTAGTGGTTGGGGTCGTGCAAACTCACGTTCCAGAAGCCGTCCTGGCGCTGCAGGGGCGGTAGGGCCGCAATCATGTCCAAGAACATCCGCTCGTACTCCTCGCGGTGCGGGGCGCCCTTGGGCATGATTTCCAGCACGCGCACCATCGCGGCCACCACCCAGCCGTTGCCGCGGCTCCAGTAGCAGTCTTCGCCGTTGGGCTCTTTGTAGGGCGGCACAAAGTCCTTGTCGCGCCACCACAGGCGGTCCTGGGGGTTGTAGAGGCCGTTGCCGCCGTGCTGGGTTTTCGAGTAGTTGTAGAGGCGGTACATCTTCTCGTAGTAGGCCGTGTCCTGGGTCATGGCGCCCAGCTTGGCGTAGATGGGCATGGCCATCTGCAGGGCGTCAATCCACCACCAGTCGTCCACCTTGGGGCTTTTCACCATCAAATCGATGCTGGCCTTGATGTCGCGGATGCGCTCGGGTTTGGGGTCGATTTCGTAGAGGGCCAGGTAGGTCTGGCCGGCGCACTGGTTGTCGGCGTTGCGGGTTTCGATGCCGCGGTGCAGGCCCCAGTGGTGCTTCTCGCCCCAGTCCACGGCGTAGTCGTAGTAGCGCTTCTGCTTGTCGATGCCGTGCAACGCCAGCAAACCTTCGTAGTACACCCCCCGCGTCCAGATGTGGCTGGGGCGGGTTTTGTTGGTCACGATTTCCTTGCCCGTGTCCGGCCACTTCTTCATGAAGTAGTCGTTGGCCAAAGTCATCTTCTTGAGAATCTGCTTTTTCTTGGGCAGCTCCTGGGCCAGGGCCGGCAGCGCGAGGGCGCTCAGCAGCAGGCCGAAGCCGCAGGATTTCAGGGTACGGGTCAGCATGAGAAACAGCGGGCGGGTGGCAGTTGGTTAGGACGAGGCTTTGGCAATTTCGACGGCGTACACCTGACTTTCGCCCTCGAAGTTGGCGCGGAAAATCAGCCACTTGCCATCGGGCGAGAAGTGCACGTTGGGCTCCAGCTTGTACTGGTGGCTTTTCAGGTTCACCAGCTTCTCCGACTTGAATTTCTTGCCGTCGGGCCGGAACAGGTAAATCCAGTGGCCGTTGGGCGACTTAGCCACTGAGGAAGGGTAGCCGCCGTCGCCGGCAAACAGCCGCTGGTCGGGCGAGCTGGTGTAGTGCACCGACCACTCGTCGCGGGTCAGCTCGTAGCTGCGCTGCTTGCCGGTTTTCAGGTCAGTGCCCGTCACGAAAAACGGGCCGCCGCGGGGCAGCTGGTGGTCAAACCAAATGGTTTTGCCGTCGGCGGCAAACCACTCGTGGCCGGCTATTTCGCGCTCCTTTGTGCGCTGGTGCACCTTCTTCACCTCCTTGGTGTGCACGTCGATGGTCCAGATGCGGTCCACCAGCTCCCAGGGGCCTTCGTGGCAGAACATGAGCAGCCGCGGGTCGGTGGGCGAAAACTGCACGTGGTTCAGCCAGGCGTGGTCAGTGTAAAGCTTGGTGAGCTGGCCGGTCTGCACGTTCACCGTGAACAGGGTGCGCGGCAGCTTGGCGTCGTAGATGCGGCGGAAGTAGTCCTTCTTCTCGGGGTACTGCCGCGAAATTTCCTTTTCGGCGTCGCTGCTCCAGGCCCCGCCCAGCTGGGTTTCGTCGGCGTTCAGGGTGGTGATGCTGGCCTTGAAATCAGCCGGAAACACGAACACGCGACGGGTCTGGCGGGTGTCGACGTGGGTGGCGTATACCGTGTCGTGCACCTGGTAGAACACCTCGCGCCGCTTCGGGGCCACAATCTCGCCGCTCATCGATGGGCGCGGCTTGGTCAGGGCCTCGGTCTGGCGGGTTTGCAGGTCGAGGGCGTAGAGCTGCTTGCCCTGGGGACCGGTGTGGTAGTACACCATGCGGTGGCCGCCCCCGCGCCGCGCCGGCACGAAGGGGTTGTTGTGGAAGTAGAAGCTGGCGTTGCGGCCTTCGGTGGGCGTCAGGCGCACCACCTTGTGGCCGGTGTCGGCGTCGATCCACTCGGCCGGCATGGGCTGCTGGGCGCCGGTAGTCAGCCGCTGCTGCCCCAGGGTCGGGCCGGCCAGCAGGCCAAGGCCGAGTACCGCCAGCAGGATTCCGGGTTTGCTCATGAGCGTGCGGGGAAAGTAGGGTGGATAAAGTCGGCGCGCGGGGCCGGAGCGGGCGGTTCGCGGCTGGCGCCTTACATTTCCGCCCCGGGCGCGCCGCGGCGGAATCTGCCTTCAAGAACGCCACGCCCGCGGCCCCAACCCTCCTGTACTGTTCCGCCCCCCGCGGCCGCCCACTTTTTCGCTCACCCCTGCTCAACGCCTTTTTGCCATGCTGGACTTAGTTATCGACGCGCGGGCTGCGGCCCTGGCCCCCGGCTTCGCCGTGAAGCGCATTCTGCCCTTCCGGCAGCGGCGCATGGTGGGGCCCTTCATCTTCATGGACCACGCCGGTCCGGTCAGCCTGGCCCCCGGCGCGGCGCCCGACCTCGACGTGCTGCCCCACCCCCACATCGGTTTGTCCACCGTGAGCTACCTGTTTGGCGGGCAGGTCACGCACCGCGACAGCCTGGGCGTGGAGCAGATCATCCGGCCCGGCGAGGTGAACTGGATGACCGCCGGCAGCGGCATTGCCCACTCCGAGCGGTTCAAGGACCCGGCCACGCTGGCCGGCGGGCAGCTGGAAATGATTCAGACCTGGGTGGCTTTGCCCGCGGCCGACGAGGAAAGCGCCCCGGCCTTTACCAACTACCAGCCCCACGAGCTGCCGGTGTTCACCGAAAACGGGGTGTGGATGCGCCTGATTGCCGGCGACGCCTTCGGGCTGCGCAACGAGGTGCGCACCCACTCGCCCCTGTTCTACCTGCACGTGGTGCTGCAGCCCGGGGCCCGCTTCGGCCTGCCCCGGGGCTACGCCGAGCGCGGGGCCTACGTGGCCAAGGGCCAGGTGGAGGTGGGCGGCCACCGCTACGGCGCCGGGCAGCTGCTGGTGTTCACGCCCGGCCCCGACCCCGTTATCACGGCCCGCGAAACCAGCACCCTGATGCTGCTGGGCGGCGAGCCGCTGGGTGAGCGGTTTATCTGGTGGAACTTCGTCTCGTCGCGCAGGGAGCGGATTGAGCAAGCCAAGGCCGACTGGCAGGCCGGGCGCATTGCCCTGCCACCCAACGACAACCACGAGTTCGTGCCCCTGCCGCCGGACAAGTCCCGCCCCGCCGGCTCGCCCCCGCCCCAGGCCCTGTCGTAACACCTCCTACTCCAGGCGCCCGAGCTGCGCAGCCACCTCTTCCAGGGGCCCCAGAAAGTGCACCACCGGCTCGTACAAACTCCCCGAGGCCAGCTCCACGGCGTGGGGCTGGCCGGCGGGAATGAACAGGCGCAGGCTGCCCTGCTCGGTGAGGCGCACGTACAGCTCGCCGTGCTGGTAGCGGGTACCGCTGGGAATCCAGTCGGCCCGCACGAAGCCGGCCTGGTGCAATTCTTCCTGGGTCATTCGGTAAAAACGAAAGCCCCAACGGGGCTTCCTGGTTGATAAACGATGCACCCGCCCGGCGCGCGGGTGGGTGGTGCCGGTTTCAGGTTTTCCCAATCCCTCGATTTCTGAAACACGGCCCGGGCGGGCGGCGGGCTTGTTACACTTTTACCTGTTACAGTTTAAACTGTAACAGGTAAAAGTGTAACAGAATGCCTACCCTCATCAGCCGGCGGGGGTGGGCTCCCAGCCGCCGCCGAGGGCGCGGTACAGCTCGATGAGCTGCAAGAACTGCTCTTTGCGCAGGTTGGTGGCTTCCAGCTCGGCATCGAGGGCGCCGCGCTGGGCCGTAATCACCTCCAGGTAGCTGGCGTAGCCGGTCAGGTACAGGTCGTTGGCCACGGCCACGGCGCGGTTGAGGGCGGCGGTTTCCTCCTGCTTGCGGGCGTAGGCGCGGCGGTAGTTGGCCAGCCCGCGCAGGTTGGTGTGCACTTCCACGAACCCGGTCTGCAGCGTCTTTTGGTAAGCCAGCAAAGCTTCCTGGTCGGCGGCGGTGGCGCGGCCGTACTCGGCCTTGAGCTGGCTGCGGTTGAACACCGGCGCCGTGAGGCCGGCCAGCACCCCGAAGGCAATCGACTCGGGCTGAAACAGCACCGAGGCGCGGTAGGCGTTCAGCCCCACGTAGGGCGTAATGGTGAGCGAGGGCAGAAACGCGGCCCGGGCGGCCGACACGTCGGCGTGGGTGGCGGCCAGCTCCAGCTCGGCGCGGCGAATGTCGGGGCGGCGCAGCAGCAGCTGGGCGGGCACGCCGGCCGCCACGCTGTCGGGCAGGCTTTGCTCGCGGATACCGGCGCCGCGGGCTACGCGCTGGGGGTAGCGGCCCAGCAGCTGGTTAAGCTGGTTTTCGGTTTGCACCACCCGCTGCCGGGCCTGAAACTCCAGCCCCTGGGTACGGCGCAGCTGGGCCGTGAACTGCTGCACGGCCAGCTCGGTGGCGCGCCCGCCCAGCTTCTGCACCCGCACGATTTCCAGGGCGCGGCTTTGCAGCTGGGTGTTGCGGCCCAGCACGGCCAGCTCGTTGTCGAGGGCCAGCAGCTCGTAGTACAGGCGGCCCACCTCGGCTACCAGGGCGGTGGTCACCAGCTGGCGGCCCTGCTCCGAGGCCAGCAGGCGGGCGGCGGCGGCGCGGCGGCGCTGGCGCAGCTTGCCCCAGAGGTCGATTTCCCAGGAGCTGCGCAGCCCCAGGAAGTAGTCGGGGGTAACGGGCGTGGGAATGCGCTGCCGGCCTTCGATGTTGGGTGAGAGGTTGGTGTCGTAGTTGCCCACCCCGTTGAGGGTGTAGTCGCCCCAGCGGTCGGCGCCGGCCGCGGCGGCCCCGCTCACGGTGGGCAGCAGCGCGCCGCGGGCCGAGAGCAGCTGGCTGCGGGCCTGCTCCACGCGCTGCACGGCCATGCGCAAATCGTAGTTGCGCTGCAGGGCCGTATCGATGAGGCCCACCAGGGCGGGGTCGGCGAAAAACTCGCGCCAGGGGCGGGCGGCCACGGTGGCCGAGTCGGCCGGGGCGGCCGCGCCGTAGCTGGCGGGCAGCGCGGCCCCGGCCCGGGGCGGGGTGGGCTCCAGCACCTTGCAGCCGCCGAGCCAGAGCAGCCCCAGCGCGGGCAGCAGCCGCAGTGGCCGGAAAAAGCGGGAATAAGCGGGTATAGCAGACATGAGAAAGGCAAAGTCCGGGCCGGCGGCGCCGGGGCATGACGAAAAAAGAACGGTCGGCTGGCTGCGCATGGCTCCGCCGCGCGGCGGGTGGTGGAGTCAGCCCACGGGCCCGGCCGCGGCGGCGTGGGCGGGGCGCCGCCGGGTGGCGGCCGGGACCGGGCTGGCCGCGCAGCGGGGGCCGCCGACCAGCGCGACCGTTCCGTTTTCCGGGGAAAGGTTAGGCCGGCTCGAGACGGCGCACTACAGCTTTGGGAGGTTCGGGTTGGGGTTCGGGTTCGTCCTCGTCGGTAGTGGCGGGCTTGCTCAGGGAAGCAAACAGCACGTACAGGCCCGGGATGAGCACCACGCCGAACAGGGTGCCGATGAGCATGCCGCCCGCCGCGGCCGTGCCGATTGAGCGGTTGCCCAGCGCGCCGGCGCCCGAGGCCACCACGAGCGGAATCAGGCCGGCAATGAAGGCGAAGGAGGTCATCAGGATGGGGCGCAGGCGCGAGACGGCACCCTCGATGGCGGCTTCGAGCACCGTGGCCCCCTCCTGCCGGCGCTGGTTGGCCACCTCGATGATGAGAATGGCGTTTTTGCCTAGCAGGCCGATGAGCATGACCAGCGCCACCTGGGCGTAGATGTTGTTTTCCAGACCCAGCAGCTTCAGCGAGAGGAAGGCGCCGAACACCCCGGTGGGCAACGACAGCAGCACCGGCAGCGGCAGCAGGAAGCTCTCGTACTGGGCCGCCAGCAGCAGGTACACGAACACAATGACCATCAGGAACACGTACACGGCCTGGTTGCCCGACAGAATCTGCTCGCGCGTCATGCCGCTCCACTCGTAGCTGAAGCCGCGGGGCAGCTCTTTTTCGGCCACCCGCTCGGCGGCCTCAATGGCCTCGCCCGAGCTGAAGCCGGGGGCCGCGTCGCCGTTGAGCATGGCCGAGGTGTACATGTTGTAGCGGGTGAGCTGCTCGGGGCCGTACACGCGCTCCATCGTCAGGAACGTGGAGTAGGGCACCATCTCGCCGCGGTCGTTTTTCACGTACAGCTTGAGCACGTCCTCGGGCGCGGCGCGGTAGTTCGGGGCGGCCTGCACCATCACCTTGTACATCTGCCCGAAGCGGATGAAGTTGGAGGCGTAGAACGAGCCCAGCAGCGTTTGCAGGGTGCTCATGGCCCGGTCCACGGTCACGCCCTTCTTGGCCGCCATTTCCTGGTCCACGTGAATCAGGTACTGCGGGAAGTTGGCGTCGAAGGTGGTGAAGGCGGCCCCGATTTCGGGCGTGCCGGCCAGGGCCGTGATAAACTTGTTGGTGGCCGCGGCCGTCTGCTGCAAATCGCCGCGCCCGGTTTTATCGAGCACGCGCAGCTCAAAGCCACTGGAGTTGCCGAAGCCGGGCACGGTGGGCGGCGAGAAAAACTCGATGCGCGCGTCGCTAATGCCGGCGGTGCGCTGGCGCAGCTCGGCAATCAGCTCATCCACCGACTGCTCACGCTGGTCCCAGGCCTTGAGGTTGATCATGCCCATGCCGTAGGAGGCGCCGGCCACTTCGTTCAGCAGGCTGTAGCCTGCCAGCGTGGTTACCGACTCCACCGGCCCGAGCTGGGCGGCCGCGCGTTGCACCTGGTCGAGCACTTTCTCGGTACGCTCCACGGTGGCACCGGGCGGGGCCGTCACGTTCACGTAAATCATGCCCTGGTCCTCGGTCGGAATAAAGCCCGCGGGCAGCACCAGACTCAGGGCCCAGGTAGCCAGGCTGAAAACCAGCAGCATACCGATGGTGACCCAGCGGCGGGGCGCGATGCGGCGCAGCAGGCTTTCGTAGCTGCGGGCCAGGGCGTCGTAGCGGCGGTTGAAGCCGGCAAAAAAGCGGGCCAGCAGCCCCGGGCGCGGGCCGCCGGGCGCATCGGGCGTGTCGCCCTCGATGGCGTGGGTGGGCTTGAGCAGCAGGGCGCAGAGCGCGGGCGTGAGCGTAAGGGCGTTGATGCCCGAAATGACGATGGCAATGGCCAGCGTGAGCGAGAACTGCCGGTAGAACACGCCCACCGGGCCGCTCATAAAGGCCACCGGCACAAACACGGCCGACATTACCAGCGTGATGGCCACAATGGCTCCGCCGATTTCGCCCATGGCCGCCAGCGTGGCCTGCCGGGCCGAGAGGTGCTCCTCGTGCATCTTCACGTGCACGGCCTCCACCACCACAATGGCGTTGTCGACCACGATGCCAATGGCCAGCACCAGGGCGAAGAGCGTGAGCAGGTTGATGGAGAAGCCGAAGGCCTGCATGAAGGCCAGCGTGCCGATGAGGGCTACCGGCACGGCCAGGGCCGGAATGAGCGTGCTGCGCCAGTCCTGCAGAAACACATACACCACCACGAACACCAGCAGGAAGGCCTCAAACAAAGTGCGCAGCACCTCGCTGATCGATGCGTCGAGGAAGCGCGACACATCGTAGCTAATGTTGTAGGTCATGCCCGGCGGAAACGAAGTGCCCTTCAGCTCGGCCATGCGCGCCTTCACGTTGGCAATGACGTCGCGGGCGTTGGAGCCGGGGCGCTGCTTGAGCATGATGGCGGCCGAGGCGCGGCCGTCGGTTTTCGATACCATGCCGTAGCTGAGCGTGCCGAACTCGACCTCGGCCACGTCGCGCAGGCGCAGCACCGAGCCGTCGGCGTTGGCACGCACCACGATGTTGCGGTACTGCTCGGGCTCGAAGAGTTTGCCGGTGTAGCGCAGCACGTACTGCAGCATGTGGGCCGCGCGGCCCGAGCTTTCCCCGGTCTGCCCGGGAGCCGCCTCCACGTTCTGGGCCCGGATAGACTCCACAATCTCGTCGGCCGACACGTTGTAGGCCAGCAGGCGGTCGGGCTTGAGCCACACGCGCATGGAGTACTCGCGCGAACCCATGATTTCGGCCCGGCCCACGCCCTCGATGCGCTTGAGCTCCTGCAGGATGTTGATGTCGGCGAAGTTGTAAATGAACTCCTCGTCGGCGGCGGGGTCGTCGCTGAGCACGTTGAGGTACAGCAGCATGCTGTTGACTTCCTTCTCGGTGGTCACGCCGGCCTTGATAACTTCCTCGGGCAGCTCGTCGATGATGGTGGTGACGCGGTTCTGCACGTTCACCGCCGCCAGGTCGGGGTCGGTGCCCACCTCAAAGAACACCTGAATGGCGGTGATGCCGTTGTTGGAGGTTACCGTCGACATGTAGGTCATGCCCGGCACGCCGTTGATGGCGCGCTCCAGCGGGGTGGCCACGGCCTTGGCGCACACCTCGGCGTTGGCGCCGGTGTACTTGGCCGTAACGGTCACCGAGGGCGGCACGATTTCGGGAAACTGCGTGATGGGCAGGGCGAAAAACGCCAGCGCCCCCAGCAGGGTAATAAACAGCGAAATGACCAGTGACAGCACCGGCCGCTTGATGAACAAGGCGAGCATGAGCAGCTAGTAGGTAGCCGGCCCCGGCCCAGGCGGCCGGCGCGGCGAACAGCGGGCCTCAGCGGCCCTGAATGCGTGCTGAGCTTGCCGGAGCACTTCCTCCCCCTTCAGGATAGCGTCTGCTCACCAAAGCATGCGGCACTTCCAGGAGTGATGCTCCGGCAAGCGCAACACGGAAGTTACGGCTTGCCCGGAGGGCAACTATTCTATTTTCAAGCGGGTCAGTAGGCGTGCACGGCAGCTACCGTGGCCGCGCCGCCCCCGCCGCTGCGGGGCTGCGGCGCGGGGGCCAGCAGGCTGTCCATGGCCACGGGGCGGGGCCGGATCTGCATGCCGTCGCGCGCGTCCTGCACGCCCTCGTACACCACCCGGTCGCCGGGCTTCAGGCCCGAGGCCACCAGGTAGAAGTGCGCCAGGCGGGTGCGGGGCACGAAGTGGGTCTGGCGCAGGCGGTTGTGCTGGTCTACCACGAACACGAAGTTCTTGTCCTGCAGCTCAAACACGGCTTTCTGGGGCAGCAGCACGGCATTTTCGACGGGGTTGGCCAGCCGCACCCGGCCGGTGGCGCCGTGCTTGAGCAGCTTGTCGGGGTTCTGGAAGCGGGCCCGGAAGGCAATTGAGCCGGTGTTGGCGTCGAACTCGCTTTCGATGGTTTCGATGCGGCCCGCGTGGGGGTAGCTCGTGCCGTCGGCCAGCACCAGGTGCACCTCGTCGGCGGCGCGGCTGGCGCGGCGCTTCTGGTAGGTCAGGTACTCGCCCTCCGACACGGTGAAGTAGGCATACACGGCCCGGATGTCGGACACGGTGGTCAGCAGCGTGCCGTCGTCGACGAGGCTGCCGGCCTTGAGGGGAATGCGGTCGATGATGCCGTCGAAGGGCGCGCGCACCTCGGTGTAGCTTAGCTGCAGCTCGGCCTCGGTCTGGGCCGAGCGGGCCTGCTCAACCTGCGACTGCGCGGCCTGCAGGCGGGCCTGGGCGACTTCCAGCTCCGAGGGCGACACGATGTCGTTCTGCACCAGCAGGCGCACGCGGCCCACTTCGAGCTGGGCCACGCGGGCGTCGGCGCGGGCGCTGGCCAGGGCGGCGCGGGCCTTACTGAGCTGGGTCTGGTAGGTTTGAGCGTTGAGGCGGAACAGCAGCTGGCCCTGCTTCACTTCCTGGCCTTCGTCGACGTAAATCTTCTCCAGGAAGCCGGGCACGCGGCCCCGCACCTCCACGTTGCGCAGGGCCTGAATGTCGGCCACGTACTTGCGGTAGAGCACGGTATCGGTGGCCACCAGCTGGGTTACGGGCAGCACGGGCACCTCGGCGGCCGCGGTGGTTTGCTGCTCGCTCGAGCCGCCCTGCGCGTCGCAGCCGGTCAGAGTGCTGCCCAGGGCAGCCGTCAACACAGGAATAAACAGTAAGCGGGGCAGCGAAACAGGCATGGCAGGTGGCCCGCAAGGGCGCAGACTAAAAGTTCGGGGCAAAGCTCCGCCCCCGGTATTAGAGCCGCATTAGGCTCACATTAGAAAACATTAAAGCCGCTAGAGGCCCGTCGAGAGCGAGTGGGTGCGGCTGAGCAAACTCACCAGCAGGCTGTCCTTGCGCAGCTGCTCGGCCTGGCAGCGGGCCAGCTGGCTATGGGCCAGGCGCAGCTCCAGCTCCGACTCGGCCACCCGCGCGGCTTCGGTCAGGTCGGGGCCCGTGAGGTAGTTGGCGCTGGGCAGCAGCAGGTAGCCGTTGAGCCCGGCCGACAGCAGCAGGGCCGCGCCCAGCAGGTAGGCCGTCAGCGGTGAACGTTGGTCTTTCTTCATCGGTAGTATGCTCCGGTGGGCCACAAAGGAGGCCCGCGGGCATTAAAACCGGGTGAGAACCGGATTAGAAAAGATTAGAGGCCCGCTCCGCAGTGCCTCTGTCGAGAAGCGGTTTAACCACTGTCATTTTGAGGCGCTGGCCGAACCGTAGGTCGGCGAAGTCAAGGACCTTACCAAGTCAGAACGAGTCGTTGTTTACCAGCCCGTCATCCTGAGGCGCAGCCGAAGGACCTTACCCCGTCAGCCGGATTCGTTGGTACGGCGTCGTTCAGGCGTGATAAGCGCCTTCGTCCTCGCTTGATGCGCGACATGCTCAGGATGACAGATGTGCCGCCGCTCCCCCAGCTAATGCCGCCGCCCCGTTACACGGGCAGCTTGATGGTCACCGTGGTGCCCACGCCCACGGCCGACTCGACCAGCAGCTCGCCGCCGTGCAGGCGAATGATTTTCTGGGTGATGGGCAGCCCCAGACCGTGGCCGGGCTGGTCGCGGCCGTTGTCGGCGCGGAACAGGGGCTCGTAGATGCGCTTGAGCGACTCGGGGCTGATGCCAATGCCCTGGTCGCGCACGGTTACCACCAGGGTTTTGCGGCGCTGGTAGCCCAGCTGCACCTGCACCGGGCCGTCGGAGTACTTGCAGGCGTTGTCGAGCAGGTTCAGCAGGGCGGTGGTGAGCAGGTGGGCGTTGCCGGGCACGGTAAAGGCGTCGTCGAGCTCGGCGGGTACCTCGCCAAAGGTTTGCTTCACCACCCGCCCCGGGTGCTTGGCCGCGCAGTAGTCCATGGCCTGGGTCAGGCACTCGTCGAGGCGCACGGGGCCGCGCTTGAAGGAGGCCTCGTCGGTTTTGGCCAGGGCCAGCAGACCGTTGGTAAGGCCGATGATACGGCGGATTTCCTCGATGCTGGACTGCATGCTGCGCCGGGCTTCCTGCAGGTCGGTGTCGTAGCTGTAGGAGGTTTCCAGAGTGCCCAGGGCGTTGGCCAGCGGGGTGCGTAGCTCGTGGGAGGCGTGGGCCAGAAAGCTTTTCTGCGACTCGAAGGCCAGCTCCAGCCCGCTGAGCATGCGGTTGAAGGTCATGGCCAGCTGGGCAATTTCGTCCTTGTGGTTGCCCTCGTGCACGCGCTGGCTCAGGTTGGAGGCCGTGATGCGCCGCACCTCGCGCACGATGCGTGCCATGGGCCGCAGCGATTCGTCGGCGAAGTACCAGCCGGCCACCACAATGAGGGCCAGCGCCCCGAGGTTGCCCACCAGCAGCAGCAGCCGCAGCTTGGCCAGCTGCTGCACGCCCACGTCGTCGTAGGCGGCGGCGAAGATGTGGTAGTTGCGGTCGTCGTGGCGGTACTCCATGCCCAGGGTTTCGCGGCCGCCGTAGCGGAAGCTCACCGGGTGAGTGGGGCCCACTTCGGCCAGGTGCACCAGGTTGCCGCGCTGGTCAATGGCGTCGTCGCTGGCGTAGATGAGGCGGCCGTGGGGGCTGTAGATGCTGATCTGCTCGCGCGCCATGGTCAGCAAATCGCGCCGCCGGAAGGTGCTCAGCACGCCCCGCCGCAGGTTGTCGCGCCGCAGTAGGATGCGCCCCGTCAGCTCGATCTTACCCGCCAGGCGGTTGTAGAACTCCTTTTCGCGGGTGGCCGCGCTGAAGTAGTACACAAACAGCGACAAACTCAGCTGAATGGCCAGCACCACTAGGGTAAAGCGCAGAATGAGCTTGTTGCGAATGAGCATTCCTTTTAATTAATAATTATGAATTATGAATTATGAATTAATAATTCAACACATTTCAGCAACCCGTAATAAGAACTATCAAGCTGCTGAAGAACGGTCATGTCGAGCCAAAAAACTCATGAAAACAACTCCAATTAATAATTCTTAATTATTAATTAATAATTACCCATCACCCTTCCCGCATCACGTAGCCCATGCCCACCACGGTGTGAATGAGCTTGGGCGTGAAGTCGCGGTCGATTTTCTTGCGCAGGTAGCTCACGTACACGTCGATGACGTTGGTGTTGGTGTCGAAGTTCAGCTCCCACACCCGCTCGGCAATGTCGACGCGGGTGACGGTTTTGCCGCGGTTCAGCAGCAGGTATTCCAGCAGGGCGTACTCGCGGGTGGTCAGGTCGATGCGCTGCCCGGCGCGGGTCACGTACTTGCCGTCGAGGTGCAGCTCCAGGTCGGCCATGCGCAGCACGCGCTTGACGCTGGCCGCCTCCCCGTTGCGCTTGGCCAGGGCGCGGGTGCGCAGCAGCAGCTCCTTGAACTCGAAAGGCTTGGCCAGGTAGTCGTCGGCGCCGGCCTCGAAGCCAGTAACCTTATCATCGAGCGAGTCGAGGGCGGTGAGCAGCAGCACGGGCACCTGCGCGTCGTGCTCGCGCAGGCGGCGGCACAGCTCGAAGCCGTTGACGTAGGGCAGGTTCACGTCCAGAATTACCACATCGTAGCGGTTTTTTTCCAGCAGCGACTGGCCCACGCGGCCGTCGTAGGCCACTTCCAGCTCGTAGGCCTCGTTTTCGAATCCTTTCTTGATGAACGAGGCCAGCTTGGGCTCGTCTTCCACCAGCAGTAGTTTCATAGGCAAAGGCAGCAGCCGGGCGCGGCCACCCCAAAAGTACGACCGTGGCGGCTACCCGTTGGTGCTACCACCTACCAACCGCTTTATCTTGGAACGCCCCGGCCGGGGCACAGCAACCCGCAATCAGCCCGAACCATGACCGAGCATCCCGACGCCCCCACCAACCCGACTCTCCCCAACGAGGTAACGCCCAAAGTCACCGGCATCGGCGGCATCTTCTTTTTCTCCGATAACCCGCAGCAAACCCGGCAGTGGTACGCCCGGCACCTGGGCTTCGAGGTCAACGACTGGGGCGCCACGTTTGAATCGCGCAGCGCTGACCGGCCGGAGGAGGTGGCCTCGCTGCAGTGGAGCCCTTTCCCAACAGGCAGTGACTATTTCGCGCCCTCCCCGAAGGAGTTCATGATCAACTACCGGGTGCAGAATATCGAAGGGCTCGTGCGCTGGCTGCGCGAAAGCGGCGTGACCATCCTCGACGACATTGCGCACTACGACTACGGCAAGTTCGTGCACCTGCTGGACCCCGACGGCAACAAGATCGAGCTGTGGGAGCCCAGCTAAACTAGGCCGCTGGCCTCAGTCCCAGATGCGGTTGTCGGCGGTCAGGATAATGGGCTGGCCGTCGGTTACCACCAGGGTGTGCTCGTGCTGGGCCACGTAGCTGCCGTCCTTGGTGGCCAGCGTCCACCCGTCGGCGAGTTGGTGGGCCATTGAGGCGCGGGTCGAGATAAACGTTTCCACGGCCACCACCGAGTTTCGCTTGAAGCGCTGGCGGTTGCTGCGGTCGTAGTAGCAGGGAATTTCTTTGGGCTCCTCGTGCAGGCTGCGCCCCACGCCGTGGCCCACCAGGTTTTTGATGACGCGAAAGCCGGCTTTGCGTGCTTCGGCCTCAATCAGCCCGCCGATGTCGGCAATGCGCACCCCGCCGCGGATGCGGCTGATGGCCGTGTGCAGAATCTGCCGCGAGGCATCCACCAGCGGGCGGCGCTGGTGCAGGTCGGCGCCGAGCACGAAGGAGCCGCCGTTGTCGGCCCAGTAGCCGCCCAGCTCGGCCGACACGTCGATGTTGATCAGGTCGCCCTCCTGCAGCACCTTGCGGGCCGAGGGAATGCCGTGGGCCACTTCCTGGTTGACGCTGATGCAGGTCCAGCCGGGAAAGCCGTAGGTCAGCCGCGGCGCCGAGCGGGCACCCAGCTCCGCCAGCAGGCGGCCGCCGTACTCGTCCAGCTCCAGGGTGCTCATGCCCGGCTGGGCGTACTCGCGCATCAGCCGCAGCGTGGAGGCCACGGCGGCGCTGATCTGCTGAAGGCCGGTCAGGTCGGCCTGGGAGGTGATGGACATAAGAAGCAGTTGTTACCTGAAAGCCCGCGCCCCGCGCGGTTATCGGCGGGCTACGTCAGTGGTCGGCAAAGGTAGACAACCGGCCCGGGCGGCTGGGGTTTTGCGGCTGCTACTGCCCGCACCTTGCGGGGGGCTTCAATCCTGCACCGGCTCCAGCGGCACGGCGGGGCGCGGCTTCTGGCTCACCAGCCACACGCCCAGGAAAATCAGCGAGGCCTGCAGGGCGCGGCCCCAGGTGAAGGCGTCCTTGCCCGTGCCCACGGCAATGAGGGCGGCCAGCACCGGCTGCAGGTAGATGTAGACGCCCAGCAAAGCCGGCGCGGCGTACTTCAGGGCCCAGTTGTTGAGCAGGTAGGTGAAGATGGTGAGCGGGATGACCATGTAGACGATGGCCACCCAGATGCCCGTGGGCAGGTGGGCGTAGTCGATGAGCTGCACCTGCTGCCAGCCGAAGGGCAGCACCACCACGGCCCCCACCAGGAAAATGCGCGCCAGCACCGTGAGCGGCGGGTACTTGCGCATGAGCGGCGTCACCAGCACCAGGTAGATGCCGAAAAACACCGCGTTGAGCAGCACCAGCACGTTGCCCAGCGTGGCCGTGGGCGGCAGCGGCGCCCCGCCGCTGCCCCGCCCCGAGATGAGCAGCGCCGCCCCCAGCCCGGCCACTGCAATGCCCGACGCCCGCACCCGCGTGATTCGCTCGCCCAGCAGCAGGGCCGAGGCCAGCAGCACCACGATGGGCGACACGGTTTGGGTGAGCGAGGCGTTGATGGGCGTGGTCAAGTTCAGCCCGCCGAAAAACAGGAGCTGGTTCAGTCCGATGCCCGAAATGCCGCAGAGGATGGAGCGAATGTGGTCGGCGCGGCCCTCGATGCGGGCGCCGCCGCTCAGGCGGGCCAGCAATCCGAAAATGAGGGCCGCCGGAAGCACGCGCAGCACAATCAGGCCGAAGGGACCGGCGTAGCGCGGCATCACGTCCTTGGCCAGGCTGTAGTTGGCCGCGTAAATCAGCGCCACGGCCAGCAAGGCCAGGTGGACGCGCCAGGAGTTCTGCATGGCCGGCAAAGGTAGGGTGCCCGGCGGGCCCGCACCGTAGCGCCAACGGAGTAGTGCGCGTACCCCCTTGCTTACTAGGGCCGCCTTGCCGGCCCCGCCCAGTGAGTTACAAGGGCCATTTTGGTCGTTGCGAAGACCGTTTCGGTCCTTCGGATGACCCAAACAGTCTTCGCAACGACTGTTTGGGTCTTCGCAACGACCGATTTGGTGGTTCGGATGACCGATTCGGTCCTTGCGAAGACCCAATCGGTGTTAGCGAGGACCGTTTGGGTCATTGCGAAGACCGTTTCAGTGATTCGGATGACCCAAACGGTGCTGGCGAAGACCGAAACGGCCATTCCCAACGCGGCGCGCGGCGGTACGTACCGTTCTTGCCTGCTCTTACCCGACTACCGGGCCATGTAGTTGTTTTGCCGTATGACTTCCCTTTTCGACCCACCCGCCGACCAGCCCCGGCCCGGCGCCCCGCTGGCCGAGCGCCTGCGTCCCCGCACCCTCACCGAGTACGTGGGCCAACAGCACCTGGTGGGCCCCGGCGCCGTGCTGCGCCGCTACCTCGACGCGGGCCGCATTCCCTCGCTCATTCTGTGGGGGCCGCCCGGAGTGGGCAAAACCACCCTGGCTCACCTCATGGCCAAGGAGCTGAAGCTGCCCTTCGTGGCCCTATCGGCCATCAACGCGGGGGTGAAAGACGTGCGCGACGTGATCCAGCAGGCCAAAAGCCGCCGAGGCACGCTGTTGTTCATCGACGAGATTCACCGCTTCAGCAAGTCGCAGCAAGACGCGCTGCTGGGGGCTGTGGAGCAGGGCATCGTCACGCTCATCGGGGCCACCACCGAAAATCCCTCGTTCGAGGTGATTCCCGCCATTCTGAGCCGGGCCCAGGTGTACGTGCTCGAGGGCCTGAGCCAAGAAGACCTCACCGGCCTGGTGGACCGCGCCCTGGCTTCCGACGAGGCGCTGCGCCGCCGGCCGGTAGAAGTAGCCAGCTACGACGCACTGCTGCGCATTTCGGGCGGCGACGCGCGCAAGCTGCTCAACCTGCTCGAAATCGTGGTGGAGTCGGCCCCGGCCGAGCCCACCACCGGCGTAGTCACCATCACCGACGCGCTGGTGCAGCAGCTGGCCCAGCAAAACCTCTCGCGCTACGACAAGGGCGGTGAGATGCACTACGACGTGATTTCGGCCTTTATCAAGAGCATCCGCGGCTCCGACCCCAACGCGGCGCTCTACTACCTGGCCGTGATGCTGGAGGGCGGCGAAGACCCCAAGTTCATTGCCCGCCGCCTGCTCATTCTGGCCTCCGAAGACGTGGGTAACGCCAACCCCAACGCCCTGCTGCTGGCCCAGAGCACCTTTCAGGCCGTCACCGTCATCGGTATGCCCGAGTCCGACATCATTCTGGGCCAGTGCGTGGTGTACCTGGCCACCTCACCCAAGAGCAACGCCTCGTACGTGGCCATCCGGGAGGCCCGGGCGCTGGTGAAGCAGCAGGGCGTGCAGCCCGTGCCCCTGCAGCTGCGCAACGCCCCCACCAAGCTCATGAAGCAGCTCGGCTACGGGGCCGAGTACCACTACTCGCACGACGGCGCGGGCAACTTCGTGTACCAGGAGTTCATGCCCGACGCGCTCAGCGGCCGCCGCTTCTACACCCCCGGCGCCAACCCGGCCGAGGCCAAGATGCAGGAGCGCCTGCGCCAGTGGTGGGGCGAGAAGTACGGCTACTAATCCCCGGATTGATGCGGGTGGATTAAGCGGATTTTGTGGACGATTTACGACCGCATCTCATGATTGACTTTAAGCACCTGCAGGAGCACCGCATCGACTTTCCGGCTTACTCCTTCCTGGGCACGGCTGCCGAGGCCGCAGCGCTTTCGGCCGAGCATCAGGATCAGATTCACTTTCTGGGTGCAGCAGCCACCACGTTTGTTGACCAGTATCTTGAAGCGTCCTACATGATGCACGGCGCGATGAGCACGCGCAACCCTACCCCATTCCGCACCGGTTACTTCCAGAACATTGAAACGTTCTCCCCCGAATCGGAAGCGGCGCTGAAGAAGTGGCTGTATCGCCGCGGCATTCCATTTCGCCACTACGTGCTCTTGCTTGGCAACGAGGAAGCGGTTTTGCTGACTTGGAAAATGGTGATGAAGTACGCAGCTGACATCTTCCTCCACAGCGACCAACTGGTATTTGACGAAACCCTCAATTGGGGCCTTTTCTACTATCATCACTTGCCTTTCACCTTTGGCAAGAATAGGGTTTTCGATCCGGAGGAGGAGTCCCAACGGATGTACGCGCTCCACGAGATGCGCCGGCAGTACCCGTTTCTGCAGTTTCCCTACTGATATATTCGATGCTCCGGGTCGCGGCGGTGCCGGCCGCTGCGCGGGCATTCACCCCGCCAAAGCGCCCGGTGGTCGAATACTCGCCGGGGCCACCGAATGCGGCGGTACTTTGGCAGCGGTTAGGCGCCTCATGGCCGCTCAGCACGGGCTTCAACCGCCCGGTGCCGGCCACCCAAACCGCCTACTTTTGTTTGCCTACCGCTGATTCTTTTCCTTCCCACCCATGCGAACCTTTCTGAAATACGTGCTGGCCACCATCACCGGCCTGTTTTTGTTTGGCCTGGTCAGTTTTGTGCTGATGCTGGCCTTCGCCGCCGCCCTGGGCAGCTCGGCCGACGAAGTCACCATTGCCGACAACTCGGTGCTGGAGCTCAAGCTCGATAAGCCCATTACCGAACGCAAGCAGGAAGCCGAGTTCACGCCCTTCGGTGCCGGCAACTCCTCCATCGGCCTCATCGACCTGAAAGCCGCCATTGCCCGCGCCAAAAAAGACGACGACATCCGCGGCATTCTGCTCAACCTGGAAATCGTGCAGGGCGGCATGGCCTCGCTCGAGGAAGTGCGCGACGCGCTGATCGACTTCAAGAAGTCGGGCAAGTTCGTGGTGGCCTACCACGAAACGGCCTCCGAGAAAAGCTACTACCTCTCGTCGGTGGCCGACGAGATTTACCTGCACCCCCAGGGCTTGCTCGAGTTCAACGGCCTGTCCTCGGAGGTGTTTTTCTACAAGCGCTTGTTCGACAAGCTCGGCGTGGAGCCCTTCATCTTCCGCGTGGGCTCTTTTAAGAGCGCCGTGGAGCCCTACATGCGCGAGAGTTTCTCCGACTCGGCCCGCTTCCAGACGGTGTCGTTTCTGAACTCCATCAACGACCACTCGGTGCAGCAGATTGCCGCTGCCCGCAAGCTGCCCCTGGCCCGCCTCAAAGTCATTCAGGACTCGATGCTGGTCCACAACGCCGAGGACGCCCAGCGCCTGGGCCTGGTGACCAAGCTCGGCTACTACGACCAGGTGCTCGACTACCTGCGCGGCAAGCTTAAGCTGGAGAAAGACAAGAAGCCCAGCCTGGTGAGTTTGAGCACCTACGACAAGGCCGACACCGACGACGACACCAAGACCGGCAGCAACCGCATTGCCGTGATTTACGCCGAGGGCGACATCGTGGGCGGCAAGGGCAGCGACGAAAACGTGGGCGGCACCAAGTTCGCCGACGCCATCCGCCGCGCCCGCCTCGACGACAAGGTGAAGGCCATCGTGCTGCGCATCAACTCGCCCGGCGGCTCGGCCCTGGCCTCCGACGTGATGTACCGCGAGGTGATGCTGGCCAAAAAGGTGAAGCCGGTTATTGCGTCGATGTCGGACGTGGCGGCCTCGGGCGGCTACTACCTGGCCATGGGCTGCGACACCATCGTGGCCCACCCCAACACCATCACCGGCTCCATCGGCGTGTTCGGCGTGCTGCCCAATCTGGGCCCACTGCTTTCCGAAAAGCTTGGCATCACCGTCGACCGCGTGACCACGGGTAAGTTCTCGGACATTCCCACCGTCACGCGCCGCCTTTCTCCCTTCGAGCAGCAAATGATGCAGCGCGAAGTGGAGCGCATCTATACCGACTTCACCAGCAAAGCCGCCCAGGGCCGCCGTATGCCGGTGGAGCGCCTGCGCCGCCTGGCCTCGGGCCGGGTGTGGTCGGGCCTCGAAGCCAAGCAGAACGGCCTGGTCGACGTGCTCGGCGACTTCGACGACGCGCTGACCCTGGCCGCCCGCCGCGCCAACCTCAAGGAGGGCGACTACCGCATTCAGCGCCTGCCCCGCCGCAAGTCGGCCCTGGAAAGCCTGCTCTCCTACTTCGACGGCAACTCGGAGGAAGCCGAGCTGCGCGTGCTCAAAAGCCAGATGGGCCCGCTCTTCCCCATCTACCAGCAGTACCGCGCTGTAACCCAGATGCAGGGCGTGCAGGCCCGCCTGCCCTATGAGCTGACGATTCAGTAAAGCAGCTAACCCCAACAACAAACAAGGCCGGTTGAAGAACCGGCCTTGTTTGTTGTTGGGGTTTCTGCGGAGCCTTGTTCACGTTGTGTTCAAAGCTTTTGGCAGTCGCAGAAGTATTTGTCCCAGCCCCCGTTGCCGCCGGTCCACTGCGTGTAAATCAGTCGCTTGCCCTGCCGCTCGAAGCGGGCGTCTTCCGCGGGGCGAACCCAGTCACTGCCGCTGTACCAGTACGCCGGAAACCCCCAGGAAATGCCGCCGGTACCCGGGTAAAGCTTCATGGATGTATACAATATCCCTACCACCGTGCGCAACGAGCCGTTGGCTTGCAGCTTGAGCCGGCCGTCAGGCAGCAGACTGACCGCGATGGTATCGGCCGGCAGCGAAGTGAAGGTCGGAGCCGGCATCCCAGGCATCATCTCCTCCCAACTAACCCGACCACACCGGTACCGGCCGATCAACCCTGTGGAAATGTCCACGACTGAGGTCACCACGAGGCTTTTGGCGGCCGTGGCCGAGCCGGCAGCGCCCGTGGCCGTAAGCGTCACGGAATAGGTACCCGGTTGATCGTAGGCATGCACCGGGGCCGACTGGGTGCTGGTCGTGCCGTCGCCAAAGTCCCAGCGGTAGGCAGTGGCCCATTCTGCTGCGACGGTGCGGAAGGTGAGTGGCGCCCCGTTCCAGCTTTCCCCCGAAGATTGCACATCGATGGGCAATACCGGCGGCTCCGGCTCACCTTCGGTCTTTTTACAAGCGGCTGTGGCCAGCAATAAAATGCTCAGGAGCCAGAACAAAATCGGTTTCATATTCAGCTGAAATTACTTGACTTGAGCAGCAGCCTCTCAAACAATTGCTTTGGTCAGCCCGCGAGTGAAGTACGCTATCAAGCAGCGCTATATCAAGCAGCGCTACTTGAGCTTTTTGCAGTTGCAGGTGTAACGGTCGTAGGCTGCATTACCGCCGGTCCACTGCTTGTAAACCATACTGTCGCCCTGCTGCTGGAAATAGGCGTGGCCCGAGGGACGGGTCGCCATGCCGGCTTCGTAACGATAGTTGGCGTGGTTGGTAGGGCCCGGCCAGGCATAGGGAAACTGGTCGGCGCTCAGCCTCATGGTAGGGTACCAGCCAGTAAAGGTTGCCAGCGGACCAGGGGCGCGAAACTCTATTTGCCCATCGGGCAGCGCGCCAACCGTAATGGTGTCGGCGGGCAGCAGGCGAAAGACGGGAACCGGGTTGATCAGCGTCGTCGATTCCCACATGATTCTGGCACACCGGTACCGACCGGCTACAAGAGTTGCTACTGCTGCCGTGGGGCCCACCACGACGTTTTTCCTCACGATAGCCGAGCCGGTGGGGCCGGTGGCCGTAAGGCTCACGACAAACGCCCCAGGCTGGCTGAAGGTGTGCGTGGGATTAGACGCGGTACTCGTGGCGCCGTCGCCAAAGTTCCACTGATAGGCCGTAGCCCAGGCTGGGGCAGCATTAAGAGTACTGAAGCTCACGACACGTCCATGCCAAAGCAGGCCGCTTACCTGAAAATCGAGTGGCAATGCCTCTCCCACCACCAGCGGCGTCAAGTTGCTGGCCTTTCCTTGGGGCCCTTCCACGGTCAGCCTCACGGAATACGTGCCGGCCGTCGCGAACGTATGCGTGGGGTTGGCTACCGAATCTTTCCCGCCATCGCCGAAATCCCATCGAAGCTTGGTCGCACCAGAGGCCGACGTCTCGAATTGGACCGGGTATTTGCAGCGGGGATTCTCGCTGTGAATAAACTCGGCCGTTAGCGCAAGCCGCTGGGGGCTTGGCTCCTCCTTGGCCTCCTTACACGCTGCTGTTCCCAGGAGCAGGATGACCAGGAGTTGGGGTAGAATCGTTTTCATCGTGAGCCAATAAGTGTGACGCCAAACATCACCGTTGAGAGCTATGGAAACTAGTAGTGGGGGTGGTCCGCTACAGGGCGGCGTTGCTACAGCTTTTGGCAGTCGCAGGTATATACATCCCCGCCCCCGTTGCCGCCGGTCCACTGCCGGTATATTAGTCGATTACCCTGTTTCTCGAAGTAGGCGTCTTCGGAGGGACGAACCCAGTCACTGCCACTGTACCAGTACGCCGGAAAACCCCATAAAATGCCACCGGTACCCGGGTAGAGCTTCATGGATGGGTATAGGCCCAGTACCGTACGCAACGAGCCGTTGGCCTGCAGCTTGAGCCGCCCGTCCGCCAACATGCTGACCGCGATGGTGTCGACTGGCAGCAAAGTGACGTTCGGAGCCGGCATCCCGGGCATCATCATACTCCGGCTAACCCGACCACAGCGGTACCGGCCGATCAACCCTGTGGAAATGTCCACGACTGAGGTCACCACGAGGCTCTTGGCGGCCGTGGCCGAGCCGGCAGCGCCCGTGGCCGTAAGCGTCACCGAATAAGTGCCCGGAAGGGCAAAGGCGTGCGAAGGATTCGGCGCGGTACTGATCGTGCCGTCGCCAAAATCCCACCGATACGAAGTGGCCCAGGAGGTAGCAATGGTGGTGAAGGAGATGGGCACCCCATCCCAGTGGTCACCTAACGTTTGAATATGGATAGACAGTGGTGCCTCCACCAGTAGCGTCTTCGATTTGCTGGCTGCTCCGTTGGGCCCGTCCACGGCCAGCGTCACGGTGTAGTTGCCAACTGCGGCAAAGGTGTGCGTGGGATTGGCCACTGAGTCCTTGCCCCCATCACCAAAATCCCATCGATACTTGGTGGCGCCGGGGGCTGTAGCCTCGAACCGGATGGGCGCCCGGCTTCTCAATGGCTCGGTAAAGGTAAAGTCGGCCTGGGGCTGCGGCTCCTCTTCGGTTTCTTTGCAAGCAGCTGTATTCAACAGCAGCAAAATCATCAGGAAGCGAGCTATAAACGTTTTCATCATACTAGTGCTTGGGGTTACGCTATTGGGGGATATGGGCTACGGCAGCTTGCGGCCGTAGTAAGTAGTGAAGTACGGATTGCCGAGGCCTCCCAAGCGCACCCAGAAGATGAGACTATCGCCCTGCTGAGCCAGGTACACCTTGGCCGAGTTCGAGGGCACGGGGGTGTCGTCGAACAGGTAATTGGGCACGGAGCGCGTCGATACGGGCCAGGCGACCGACGAGCTGAGTAGGGTGAGCCGGCGACGCCCGATTTCCAGGGTCCGGGGCTGGGGGCTGATTAGGGCCAGTGTAGTGTCACGCAGGCGGGTAACGCGGGGAACGGGGTCCTGGAACACGTACTCCGTGCGGACGACCTTGCCGAAGCGGTAGTTGCCCACGGCCCGCGCCACGATGATAGCTGCGGTGTCGGCCTGGGCCAGCGTCAGGGTTTTCGCTACCTCCGTAGTTCCCCCCACGCCGGTAGCCCGCAGCCGCACGAGGTAGCTGCCGGCCCGCCGGAAGGTGTGCACCGGGTTGGCCTCGGTGGAGCTGCCGCCGTCGCCAAAGCTCCAGGCGAAGGTTTCGGCCCCGGCGGCGCGGCTGCTGAATTGAATGGGCGTGAAGTTCTGCGTCGTGCCCGAATACGTGAAGTCGGTGGTCGACGCCTTTTTGGGAGCTTCCTGCGGAGCCTCCTCGCAGCTGCTGGCCAGCAAACCCAGCACCAGCATCAGGGAGTAATACGATTTCGTCATTGGTCGGCCGAATGGTTTCGGGAACGGAACAATAGTACGCGGTCTTTACGAAATCCAGCTTAGACGCCGCCAATCTTTCCGCCGCGCCACCCCCCATGCCCGGCAGGTGCTGGCGCGGCTACGGGCGCTGACTAAAATCAGTTGGCTTTCCCTCCGCGCAACGAGCCGTTGCGCCCTACTTTTGCGCGCCGCCGGCACGTGTCGACGGCGCTTTTGTTATGACCACTGCCGCCCATCAGATGCAGCAGCTCCGCGAAGCTGCCGCCTACATTCAGCAGCACGCTGCCGCCTTTCAGCCCGACTGCGGCATCATCCTTGGCACCGGCCTGGGCGCCCTGGCCCGCGAGGTGCAGGTGCAGCACACGCTCAGCTACGCCGACATTCCGCACTTTCCCCTGTCCACCGTCGAAAGCCACGCCGGGCGGCTGCTGCTGGGCGAGCTGGGTGGGCGCCGGGTGGCCGTGCTACAGGGTCGCTTTCACTACTACGAGGGCTACGACATGGCCCAGGTGGTGTTTCCGGTGCGGGTGCTCAAGCTGCTGGGCATCGGGCAGCTGCTGGTGAGCAACGCCGCGGGCGGGCTGAATCCCGACTTTGCCCTGAGCGACCTGATGCTCATCGACGACCACATCAACCTGCAGCCCACCAACCCGCTGGTGGGGCCTAACCTCGACGAGCTGGGCCCGCGCTTTCCCGACATGTTCGAGCCCTACAGCCACGCCCTGCTGGCCCGGGCCGAGTCGGCGGCGCGGCAGCTGGGCTTTGCCGACCGGGTCCGCCGGGGCGTGTACGCCTCCCTGCCCGGCCCCATGCTCGAAACGCCCGCCGAGTACCGCTACCTGCGCACCATCGGGGCCGACGCGGTGGGCATGAGCACGGTGCCCGAGGTCATTGCCGCCCGGCACATGGGCTTGCCCGTGCTGGCCGTGTCCGTCATCACGGATCTGGCCAGCCCCGGCCACCTCAAGCCCGTCGATATTCAGCACATCCTGGCCGCCGCCGCCAATGCCGAGCCGCGCCTGACGGCCCTGATCAAAGCCGTGCTGCAGGGGAGGTAGCCGCCGCTCCCATTGGCCAAGGCCCCAACAGTCTGCCTCGGAAGCAACCAAGCCCGGTTCTACTCTGCTCAGGCAGCGGAACCGGGCTTGGTTGCTTTCAGACCCAGAATGGCGCTACTGGGCTGAGTAGGTGTTTTCGTATACCTCGGCACCGCGCAACCACGACACCTTCAGGGTACTCGCGTCGAGCTGCTTAATGGTGTAGCCCAGCAGTTCGCCTTTGTGGTCGATAAGCTGGAGCGTGACGTCCTTGTCGGCCAGCTGCCAGCTGCCGTGGGTCATCGTGTTGTCGGCGGTAAGCATCTGGTGGTAGGCGCCGCCGCGGATGAACTGCCAGGTGTAGCGGTCCTTCACCGTGGCCCCGCTGCCGGTTACCTGCCCGTCCAGGCGGGTTTCGTCGAGGCGCCAGGTGTGGGCTACCAGCAGGGCCTCGGGCGCCGGTTGCGGGGTTGCCGTGGGTTCGTCCTCGCAGGCGGTGGCGGTGGCAAGTACCAGGGCTGCCACGGGCAGCAGATAAGCGAAACGGGGGAATTTCATGGGAAGCAGAACGGTGGGTTTGGAGCCGGGATGACGCTGGGCCTGGGTAAAGTTGCATGCCGAAGGCCCAATCCCGGCTTTTAGCGCGGGCCAATGGGGCGAAACTTACTGCACCACTACCTGCCGCCGCTCGTAGCTCAGAATGGCAAACACGCCCAGGCCGCCCTGCACGGTGCTCTGAATCTGGGCCGGCTGGCCGAAGGGGTTGCCGTTGGCCGACTGCGCGTCGTCGATGGAGCGCAGAAAGTAGTAGTAGGGCCGGTCGAGGTGGTGGAAGGTGATGAGCAGGGTGTCGTTGGCCGCAAACTCGTAGCTGGTGCCCATCGGTACCTTCTGTCCGTTGAACAGGCGGTCGTCGAAGTCGCGGTCCAGGGCCCGGGAGTCTTCCGAGAGGCTGTCGTGGTGAATCTGCAGGCGGTAGAAGTCGGCGGTGGCGGCCGGGTCCTGGAAGTTCACAATCACCAGGGCCTTGCGGCGGCCGGGCGGCTCGTCGTTGAACTTCCACTCCACCGAGTCGATGGGCACCAGCGCGGGCATGGTGGCCGTGCCCGTCACGCGGCGGCCTTTGGTGTCGGTTACTTCCAGCCGCCAGGTGTCGCCGGGCCGGATGGTGAGCGGCTGCCGCCCGCGGTGGGTAAACAGCTTTTTGGTGACGGGGTCCTGGCCGGGCAGCAGGCGCAGGGTTTCGGCTCGGCCGTCGGGGCCGGTGAGCACCACGGTCACGTCGGTGGGCACCTTGGGCGTGGGGTCGCTCAGGTAGGGCGCGCTTTCCGTCACGGTGAGCTGGGGCACCTTGCCGGACTCGAGGTAGCACTCCACCACCAGCTGCGCCGGGTAGGGCGGCAAGTCCACCTCCACGTCCTGCTGCAGGTCGCAGCCGCTGAGCAGGCCGCTGGCTATCAGCAGCAGGCCGGCCAGCCCGCTACGCCACGATCCGACCAGCCTGCCCATCGTCCACGTAATCCGGAAAAACCGCTGAATTCGCATAAATCCGGGATTAGAATTTAAAGTTGTAGGTCAGCGAGGGAATCACCGGAAACAGCGACACCAGACGGGCGCGGAAGCGCTCGGGCTCCCCGGTTTCCTTGTTTTTCACCTCGTCGAAGTAAATGAAGTAGGGGTTGCGGCGGTTGTAGGCGTTGTAGATGCTCAGGGTCAGGTCCGACTCGCGGGCCCAGGCCCGGGGGCGCAGCTTGTACACCACGCCCAGGTCGAGGCGGTGGTAGCTGGGCAGGCGGTAGGAGTTGCGGTCGGGGTACACCGGCACGATTTCCAGGTCGGTGCCCTCCAGATCCTGCACGGCAATGCGGGCGGCGGGCAGCGTGGTGGGGTTGCCCGAGGTGAACACGAAGGAGGCCGTCAAATCGAACCGCTCGTTGAGCTTGTGCATGGCCACGGCGGTGAGGTTGTGGCGGCGGTCGTAGGTGGGGAAGAACGCGCGGCCCTGGTTGATGCCCGGCCCGCCGCGCTGCGGGTCAAACTGCCGGGTGGTCCAGGCCAGGGTGTAGCCGATCCAGCCGGTGGTGCGGCCGCCTTTTTTCTCCAGGTACAGCTCGTTGCCGTAGGCCTGGCCGGTGCCGTAGAGAAACTCGGCGTCGAGGTCGGGATTCACGAACAGCTGGGCGCCGTCGCGGAAGTCGATCTGGCGCTGGGCCCACTTGTAGTACACTTCGTTGGTGAGCAGCAGCTTGCCGCCCGCCAGCAGCCAGCTGGCCCCGGCCGACACCTGCTGCGAGCGTTGCGGCTTGGCCGAAAGGCGCGAGGGATACCACACGTCGGTGGGCAGCGAGGCGCCGGAGTTGGCCACCAGGTGCACGTACTGGTACATCAGGGCGTAGCTGGCCTTTACCGAGAGTTTGGGCGTGAGGGTGTAGCGCGCGGCCAGGCGCGGCTCCAGCCCGCCGTAGTCGTTCTGGCCCGAGCGGAAGCCGCTCAGCCGCAGGCCGTAGTCCACGGCCAGCTTGTCGGTCACGGTGAAGTTGTCGGAGGCGTACAGGCCGCCTTCCTGGCCGGTGTACTCGATGTCCTGGCCGATGTTGAGCGAGTTGTCCTGGGCCCGGGCCTGCAGGCTGCCCACCCCGAAGCGGTGCAGGGTGCCGCTACCACCAAAGCGCACGGTGTGCTTGTCGGAAGGCTTCCACTCCCAGTCGGAGCGCAGGCTCCAGTCGCGAATGTCGCTGCGCAAACCGAAGCTGAACTGGTCGAGCTTGTTGGTGATGTCGTAGACGTAGTACGAGCCCGTGACGGAGGTATTGGTGAAGAGCTTGGGCGAAAACTCGTGGCTCCAGCGCACGGCGCCGGTGCGGTTGCCCCAGTGAAAGTCGAAGTTGAAGCCGCGCTCGGAGTTGAAGCCGAACACGTCGTTGCCGAAGTAGCCGCTCAGAAACACGTGGTCCTTGTCGGTGAGCTGGTAGTTGGCCTTCAGGTTCAGGTCGTAGAAGTAGTAGTCGGGAATGGGGTTGTAGTCCTCCACGCCCTCGTTGATTTTGTTGAGCTGCCGGGTAAACACGTCGAAGTAGGTGCGCCGCCCGGCCAGGATAAACGAGCCCTTCGCCGGCGCATCGGCCGCGGCCTTGCCCAGCGGGCCTTCCAGGGCCAGGCGCGAGGAAATCAGCCCCAGGCCCCCGCTCACGCCCAGCCGCTGCTTGTTGCCCTCGCGCGTTTTCACGTCGACCACCGAGGAGAGGCGGCCGCCGTACTGGGCCGGGAAGCCCGACTTGTAGAGGTCCACCGACTGCACCACGTCGGAGTTGAAGGTGCTGAACAGCCCGAACAAGTGGTTGGGGTTGTACACCAGCGCCTCGTCGAGCAGCATCAGGTTCTGGTCGGCCGAGCCGCCGCGCACGAACAGGCCGCTGGTGCCCTCGCCGCCGTTTTGCACGCCGGGCTTGAGCTGCAGGGTTTTCAGGATGTCGACCTCGCCAAACAAGGCCGGCAGCAGCTTGGCCTCGCGCGCCGACAGCCGCTCGACGCCCATCTGGGTGGTTTGCAGCTTCTGCTCCAGCGTGCCCGTGCCCTCGATGACTACCTCCGTTAGCTCGTTGCCGGCTGAGGGCAGCACCACGTCGAGGCGCTGCTCCTGGGGGCGCACGGTCAGCTCGCGGGTTATCGTCTGGTAGCCGATAAAGGAGAACTGCAGGGTGTGGCGGCCGGCGGGCAGCTCCAGCACGTAGCTGCCGTCGGGGTTGGCGGCGGTGCCCAGGCCGAGCGCGGGCACGGCCACGTTGGCGCCGGGCAGCCCCTCGCCGTCGGTGCCGCGCACGGTGCCGCGCAGGCGGTAGGTCTGGGCCGCCAGCAGCAGCGGCGCGAGCAAAAACCAGGTAAGCAGAAAAGTAAACTTGGGCGGAGCGGGGCGGAGCATGGGGTAACGATAGGCCGGCGCAAAGGTCGACAGCGAACCTGTCGGTAACGCCGTGGGGCACTGAATAGTTTGAGTCGGAAAAAGCCCGGCGGGGTTGCACCCACTTCCTGTTCGACCCGCACCGCGGCCCCATCCGCTGTCATTGCGAGGCGCAGCCGAAGCAATCTTTTCCCTCGTGGCACGACCCAACGAGCCTGGCGAACCGAAAACAGAATCAGTTGATCAGGCCTGGTGGGTTGTGCCACGGGCAAGGACCGATTGCTTCGCGTTGCTCGCAATGACAGGCCCGGTTGCTTCGTCGGACCTAATCCGTAACGGCCGCGGCCTCATTCCGACCCAGTGGGCCGCTCTGCTGGAAACCGGCCTACCTGCTAAAACGCGGGCCGGGTGTAGGGCTGCGGGTGGGCAAACAGGGGCTCGGCCTGCGCCACGGTGCGGCCAATGCGCTGGCACCACTGCCGGCGCAGCCGCTGCCGGGCGGCGGCGGCAACGTAGGTGCCGGGGGAAAGCTCGAAGTAGCCCCAGCGGCCATTGCGCACCAGTACCACCAGTGGCGCATCAGGCCGCGGCTCCATCACCGGCGCCACAAAATTGATGTTGGCCTGCTCGGCGCGCGTCACGGGCAGCTGGTCCAGCTGCTCGAACGAAAACAGCCCGCCGGCCACCGCCACCGGCTCGTACAGCGCCGCATCGGTAAACTTCTGCCCATACATGCGCCCCGCCGACTGCCAGAAAAAGAACGTCACCACCTCCGCGTGCAACAGGTACTGGCCTTCAATCAGGGTGTCCGGCGCCTGAGCCTGGTCGGTTTGGTACACCACAAATTCCCGTACGCCCTGCCGGCTCAGCTGCTCAATTCGCTGCGCCACCAGCTGCTCATCGACGAAATGCGGTACCGTTGCCGGCCTGGTCTGCGCCCGCAGCGGCGTGGCCAGCAGCAACAGGAGCAGGAGTTTCAGAACGCGGAAACGCATATGGGCTCGAGAATGGCCATCGGCCAGGTAAATAACCCGCGGCCAAATCGGCTACAAAATCCGGGAACCGAAGGAAAGCGTAAGCTAAATCCGAAAAATCCGGGAGAATCCGTGATTTTTGCCTTCATGACCAAACAGCTCGACGGAAAAGTGGCCCTGATTACGGGCGCTTCGAAAGGAATTGGCCGGGCCATTGCCCAGCATTTTGCCCAGCTGGGCGCCCAGGTGGCCTTCACCTACCTCTCCAGCGTGGAGAAAGGCCAGCAGCTCGAACAGGAGCTGGCCCAGCACGGCACCAAAGTCAAAGGCTACCGCTCCGACGCCTCCGACTACCAGCAGGCCGAAAAGCTCGTCGACGACGTGGTGGCCGAGTTCGGCCGGCTCGACATCCTCGTCAACAACGCCGGCATCACCAAGGACGGCCTGCTCATGCGCATGAGCGAGGAGCAGTGGGACTCGGTGCTCAGCGTGAACCTGAAGTCGGTGTTCAACCTCACCAAAGCCGCCACCAAACCCATGATGCGCGCCAAGTCGGGCTCCATCATCAACATGACCTCGGTGGTGGGCATCAAGGGCAACGCCGGCCAGGCCAACTACGCGGCCTCCAAATCGGGCATCATCGGCTTCACCAAGTCGGTGGCCCTGGAGCTGGGCTCGCGCAACATCCGCTGCAACGCCATTGCCCCGGGCTTCATCGAGACGGAAATGACCGGCGAGCTGGACCAGAAAGTGGTAGACGAGTGGCGCAAGGCCATTCCGCTCAAGCGCGGCGGCTCGCCCGAGGACATTGCCAAAGCCACCGCCTTCTTGGCCGGCGACGACTCCAGCTACATCACCGGCCAGGTGCTGCAGGTCGACGGCGGCATGCTGACGTAGGGAGCGGCTTCAGCAGCTGAAACATCATAGAACGTCATGCCGAGCGCAGCCGAGGCATCTCGCGTGCTGATAGCAGGTAGTAATTCCTTCGTGGAGTTGCTGTCGGACGTCAGCACACGAGATGTCTCGCGGGGCTCTACATGACGTTCTTTCGTTTTTGCTTTCTGCACTTATATGCGTCGTCCGTTATCTATCATTATTGCCGTCCTGTTCATCGTGCTGGCCGTGTGGGCCTGCCCGCGCCGCCAGCAGCGCCCGGGCTACTTTAAGCGGGAGCGGCGCGCCGAGCTGACCACGCTGCTCGTTTCGCTGCGGCTGCGCGAGGGGGACCTGATTTTTCACACCTCACAATCGGCGCAGAGCCGGGCTATTCAGCTGGCCACCCACTCGCCCTACAGCCACTGCGGCCTGCTGTTTCGGCAGGGCGGCGAGTGGCAGGTGCTGGAGGCCGTGCAGCCGGTGGGCCTTACGCCCCTGGAACAATGGATTACGCGCGGCCAGGACGAGCATTTTGTGGTGAAGCGCCTGCGCGACGCGGAGCAGGTGCTCACGCCCCGCACCCTGCGCCGCCTGCTGCGCACCGGCCACCAGTACCGCGGCCGGCCCTACGACCCGTACTTCGGCTGGTCCGACGAGCGAATCTACTGCTCGGAACTCCTCTGGAAAGTGTACCACCAGGCCACCGGCCGCGCAATCGGGCAGCTGCAAACCCTGCGCGAGTTCGACCTCAGCCACCCGGCCGTGCAGGCCAAGATGCGCGAGCGGTACGGCTCGCGGCTGCCGCTGGAGCAGCAGGTGATTTCGCCGGCCCGGCTGTTCAGCAGCCCCGAGCTGGTAGAGGTGCTGCGGCGCTAGCCCGCCGGCCGCCGGGGGCGCACTTTCAGAACCTTCGCCAAAACTGCGCCCCCCGGTGAGGGCGCAGAATTCTAAGCCGCTTCAAAACTGCGCCTCCCGGTGGGGGCGCGGAATTTCAGGCGGCGTCAAAAGTGCGCCCCCACCGGGGGGTACATATTTCTACCGGCCCCGATATCAGTACCCCTTAGTGGCCCGGCAGGCCCGCGGTTTTAAGCCGAGCGCGTAACTTCGGCGGCCCTACCCGCCCTGGCCGCAAGCAACTGTTTAGCTGGCGGCGGAGTTCTTGGGGTCCACCTGCTGATTGCTGTCTTTGGTCTTCTCTGCCTCTTCTCCCTGGCTGATTCTGCTGTGCCTGGTTGTGGGCGCGGGCTACGCGGCCCTGCTCTACTCCAAAAAGGCCCCGTGGAGCCGGCCCGTCAACTACGTCCTGGCCTTCCTGCGCTTCGCGCTGGTGAGCTTTCTGTGCTGGCTGCTGCTGGGCCCGGTGCTGCGCACCCACACCACCACCACCGAAGCCCCGGTAGTGGTGCTGGCCGTCGACAACTCGCAGTCGGTGCCGCTGTTCTCCCCCGATTCCTCGGCCCTGCGCCGCACCCTGGCCGGGCTCGACGCCATGACCGCCCGCCTGCGCGAGGCCGGCTACGAGGTGGCCCTGCGCAACCTCGACACCGCTGCCCCAGCCCGCCTGGCGCAGACGCGCTTCCGGGCCCCGGCCACCAACCTCGACCGCCTGCTGGGTGAGCTGCAAACCGGCTACGAGGGCCGCAACCTGTCCGCCGTGGTGCTGGCCTCCGACGGCCTGGCCAACGCCGGGCGCCCGCCGGTCTTCGCCGAGTTCAGCTACCCGCTCTACGCCCTGGCGTTGGGCGACACCCTGCCCCGCCGCGACCTGCGCGTAACCGACCTGCGCTACAACCGCGTGGCCTTCGCCGGCAACCGCTTCCCGGTGGAAGCCGAAATCGGCTACGACGGCTTTGCGGGCGGCACGGCCACGGTGCTGCTGCGCGAAAACGGCCGGGTGCTGGGCCGCCAGCAGGTGACGCTTTCGCCCACTCGCCGCCTGCAGCGCACCACCTTCCTGCTCACGGCCGCCGCGCCCGGCAAGCACCGCTACGAGGTGCTGGTGGAGCAGCAGCCCGGCGAGTTCACCCTGCTCAACAACACCCGCAACGCCTACGTCGACATCGTGAAGGGCCGCCTGCGGGTGCTGCTGGCCGGCGCCGCCCCCCACCCCGACCTGAAAGCCCTGCGCGCCGCCCTGCTCGGCAACGACAACTTCGACGTGACGCTGGCGTTGCCCGGCCTGGCCCCGCTGCGCACCGACCAGGACTACGACGTGGCCATTCTGCACCAGCTGCCCAGCCGCCCCGAGGCGGGCCGCGACGTGCTGCAGTACGTGCGCCAGCGCCAGCTGCCGGCCCTCTACGTGCTCGGCGCGCAGTCGGACCTGGCGGCCTACAACGAGCTGGGTACCGGCCTGCGCGTGAGCCCCCGGGGCGGGCAAACCCAGGAGGCGGCGCCCGCCCTCAACCCGGGCTTCACCCGCTTCAGCCTGGAGCCCGAGGCCGCCGCCCGCCTGCGCGAGTACCCACCCACCGCCGTGCCCCTGGCCGATGCGCGCCTGGGCAGCGGCGCCGAAGTCATTCTCTACCAGCAAGCCGGCCGCACGCGCGTCAATAAGCCCCTGCTGGTGGTGGCCGGGGCGGCAGGACGCCGTCAGGCCACCCTGCTCACCGATGGCAGCTGGCAGTGGCGCCTGCAGGAAGCCGCCACCCACGCCGACCGCGCCGACACCTACGACCGCCTCGTCACGCGCCTCTTGCAGCTGCTCACCCAGGACAGTCGCCGCAAGCGCCTCGACGTGTACCCCACCCAGGACGCGTTCAGTACCCAGGACGACGTGACTTTCGGCGCCGAAACCTACAACGCCGTGTTTGAGCGCGTGTACGGCCAGCAAATCAGTCTCACCCTCACCGACGAGCAGAACCGCCCGCGCACTTTCAGCTTCACCAACCGCCCCGACGGCGGCGTGCTGCACCTGGGCCCCCTGCCCGGCGGCCTCTACCGCTACACCGCCCGCGCCACCGTGGCCGGCCAGCCCCAGGAAGACCGCGGCGAGGTGCTGGTGCAGGATCAGCAGCTGGAAGCCACCGCCGCCCACGCCGACCACAACACGCTCTACCAGCTCACCCAGCGCAGCAACGGCCAGCTCTTCTACCCCCAGCAGCTGCCGCAGCTGGAGCAGCGCCTGCTGCAGGCCAGGTTCAAGCCGGTGCTGCACACGCAAGAGGAAGAAAAAGACCTGATCGACGAGTGGTGGCTGTTTCTGCTGCTGATGGGGGTGGTGACGGCCGAGTGGGCGTTGCGCCGCTACTCGGGTGGTATTTAGGCCCAATTCGTTGTTTATGCTGTCATCCTGAGCATGTCGCGCATCAAGCGAGGACGAAAGGCCTTACCAGATAAGAGCGACGCCGTTTTATGCTCTTTCAAGTCGTTGTTTAACCTGTCATCCTGAGCCAAAAGCGAAGAACCTTGCCAGATTAAGAGCGACACTATTGCTTGCTAGATACTCCCTGCCCCAGCGGGAACGACGCCGTAACAACGACTTGGCCTGACAGGATAAGGTCCTTCGCCTTTGGCTCAGGATGACAGACGAAATCGAACCAAACAATGGACTACCCCACCGCCCTCGAACAGCTGCGGCGCCACGCCGGCCTGGCCAAAAGCAAGCCCACCGCGGCCGACTTTCAGTACGTGCTCTACCTAATCAGCGACAAACAGAAGTTTCTGCCCCTGCAGCCCCTGGCCGCCGACGTGCTGGCCTGCCTGGAGGTAGTGAACCGCCACCTGAACGGCACCCAGCCGGCCGATACCGATGACGTCGACAAGGCCCCCGTGCTGGACCGGGAGCTGGTGTACGCCGTGAACAGCCTGCTGACCGCCGGCCGCAAATACGCGGCCTGGATGGCGGCGGAGTCGGGTTTTGAAGCCGCGCAGGTAGAAGAAATGCGGCGGGCCGTGCAATCCATCGAATTAGGGTGGAACTTTGTGCTGGCCGGCGACTCCAACTCCATTGAGCAGGAAGTCGCCACCTGGCTCGACTGAGCCAGCTTTTCCCCCGTTCAACGCCGGGCGCCTGCAAGGCGCCCCTACCCCGCTGCTCATGCGCTACGTCCTCGTCAACAAGCCCTACGAAGTTCTGCCCCAGTTCACCGACGAGAAGGGCCGCGCCACGCTCAAGGACTTCGTCTCGGTGCCCAACATCTACCCCGTTGGCCGCCTCGACTTCGACTCCGAGGGCCTGATGCTGCTCACCGACGACAAGCAGCTGCAGTTTCGCCTGGCCGAGCCGCGCTACAAGGTGCCCAAAACCTACTGGGTGCAGGTAGAAGGCGAGCCCACCGAGGAAGCCCTGGAGCAGCTGCGCCGCGGCGTGCAGATCAAGGACGGCTTCACGGCGCCCGCCGAGGTGCGTCTGCTGCCGCAGCAGCCCGAGCAGCTCTGGGAACGAAGCAAGCCCGTGCGCTTCCGCGCCGCCATTCCCACCAGCTGGATTGAGTTGACCATTTCGGAGGGCATGAACCGGCAGGTGCGCAAGATGACGGCCGCCGTGGGCTTTCCCACCCTGCGCCTGGTGCGCGCCAAGCTGGCCTCGATTACCGTAGCCAAACTGGCGCCCGGCCAGTGGCGCGAGCTGACCGCCGCCGAAGTACAGGCCCTGAAAGAGGCCGTGGCCGACACGCCCGAAAACGAAGGCGTGGCCCCGGCCCGCCGCAAGCCTACGGTGAAGTACGACCCCAACTACGAACAGAAGGTGGCCGCCGAGAAAGCCGCCCGCGCCCGCCGCGCGGCCGAAAAAGCGGCTACCGGCCGCGGCCCCAAGCGCCAGAGCCCCGGCCGCAGCCGCTCGACCGACGGCCCCGCCGGCGCGGCTCCGCGTAGCAGCCGACCGGCTGCCGGGGCGCCGGGGCGGGGCGGTAAAACCGGGGGCAGTGCCGGCCCGGGCCGATCTTCGGCGGGGCGCCCGGCAGCGCCTTCCGCCAAGCCGCCGCGCCGCGGCAAATGAGCCGCCCGCCTGCTAGCTGGCCCCGCCGGCTCCTGCTGACGGCGTTGCTGCTGGCCTTGTTGGTCAATGTCGTGGCCTTCAACCACGCCTGGCGGTTCACGCATTTTTCCACCGAGCCGGGCGGCCACACGGCCGCGCCCGAGCAGTTGTCGGTGGCCGGCAAGCTGTGGGTGCTGGCTACGGGCATCCGTAATCCGCGGCCCGTCAACCGCGGCCAACCGTCGTTTGCCTACCAGACCCTGCATATTCCAAGTGCCAACGGTCTGCTCGAAAGCTGGTTCGGCCCGGTGCCCAACGCCCGCGGCACGGTGGCCTTGTTTCACGGCTACACCTCCGATAAGTCGCGGCTGCTGCGCGAGGCCGCCTACTTCCGCCGGCTCGGTTACTCGATCCTGCTCACCGATTTCGCGGGCAACGGCGGCTCGGCGGGCACCCGCATTACCGTGGGCTACCGCGAAGCCTACGACGTAGCCGCCGTGGCGCAGTGGCTGCAGCGGCGGCAGCCGCACACACCGCTCGTTTTCTACGGGGTGAGCATGGGCGCCGTAGCCATTTTGCGCGCCGAAAGCGAGCTGGGCGTACGGCCCACTGCCAACATCATCGAGTGCCCCTACGGCAGCATGCTGCAAACGGCCCGCAACCGCTTTCGAGCCATGCACCTGCCAGCTTTTCCCTTCGCGCACCTGCTGGTGTTCTGGGGCGGGGTGCAAAACGGCTTCTGGGCCTTCGATTTGCGCGCCGATGCCTATGCCAGGCGCATCCGCACGCCTACGCTACTCATGTGGGGCACCCAGGACCGCCGCGTAACCCGCACCGAAACCGACGCCATTTTTGCCGGCCTGCGCGGGCCCAAGCAGCGGCAGTTTTTTTCCGGCAGCGGCCACGAGCCGTACTGGCGCCAGCACCCGCAGCTCTGGGAAAAGAAGATAGTACAGTTTTTTAACCGCTGAGACTATGGACCTGCTTCAACGCATTCAGCGCTGGTATACCATCAACTGCAACGGGGACTGGGAGCATTCATACAAGGTGTCTATCACCAATGTGGACAATCCTGGTTGGTGGGTTGAAATAGATTTGCAGGAGACTTGCCTGGAAAAGGCCGTTCTAGAAATGGCTCCAGTGCAGCAACGCACGTCTACTGATTGGGTGCTTTGGTACATCAAGGATCAACAGTTCATCGGTAGTGGGGGCCCTGGAAATCTGAGCGAAATCCTCAGCTTCTTTCTTGACACGTTGCTTCCGCAGCAGGCCGACCCTGAATGCTGCTATGAAGTTTTCTTGCCAGTGCAAGGCCATGAGCGGCGCTTGTGGCTTCAGGCAGAAGCCCGCGTTATATCAGAATCGGTTTTGGAAATCGTCCAAATTGCTGATTCTACGGTCCCCAATTCATACAACGTATTGGCTAGCGAAGACTACAGTCTGGTTTCTCAACCTGTATCTGGCAATCTGGCTAACCTCACCACATCGTTTGCTATTGGCGACCGAATAGAACCTTATGTAGAGCAGGCACCAGATAACATGCTGATCTGCTTTCTGGCCGCGCCACCTAAATCCGTACGCGCAGCAGACGTCGGCTAAGCGGGCTTATAGTCTACTGCCTGAACATCTGTCTCTTCACCCGGCCCGTACAACCGCTTCCGGCAGAAACACCGCGGCAGCCGTGACCGGGCGGTGACATTCTGGCAGCAAAAAACGGGGTTTGCCGGGCTGGTACGCGTCTTGTAAACCTCCCCGCGGCGGCGCAACGCTGCCAAGTGAACCAAGCAAACACCCCACTCTACCTCGTACATACTCATGGGCAAAATCATTGGTATTGACCTCGGCACGACCAACTCGTGCGTGGCCGTGATGGAAGGCAACGAACCCGTTGTGATTCCCAACAGCGAAGGCCGCCGCACCACGCCGTCTATCGTCGCGTTTCTCGACAATGGCAAGGGCGAGCGGAAGGTTGGTGACCCGGCGAAGCGTCAGGCCATTACCAACCCCACCAATACGATTCAGTCGATCAAGCGCTTTATGGGCCGCCGCTTCTCGGAAGTAACCGAGGAAACCAAGCACGTGGCCTACCAGCTGGCCAGCGGCTCCAACAACACTGTGGGCGTGCAGATTGGCGACCGGCAGTACACGCCGCAGGAAATTTCGGCCATGGTGCTCCAGAAAATGAAGCAGACCGCCGAAGACTACCTCGGCCAGCCCGTAACCGAAGCGGTAATCACCGTGCCGGCGTACTTCAACGACGCCCAGCGCCAGGCCACCAAGGAAGCCGGCGCCATTGCGGGCCTCGACGTGAAGCGCATCATCAACGAGCCCACGGCCGCCGCCCTGGCCTACGGCCTCGACAAAGACCACTCCAACCACAAAGTAGCCGTGTATGACCTCGGCGGTGGTACGTTCGATATTTCCATCCTCGAGCTCGACAACGGCGTGTTCGAGGTGCTGAGCACCAACGGCGACACCCACCTCGGTGGCGACGACTTCGACCAGGTTATCATCAACTTCCTGGCCGAGACCTTCCAGCAGCAGGAAGGCCTGGACCTGCGCCAGGACCCGATGGCCCTGCAGCGCCTGAAGGAAGCCGCCGAAAAGGCCAAAATCGAGCTTTCGTCGTCGAACGAAACCGAGATTAACCTGCCCTACATCACCGCCACGGCCACCGGTCCCAAGCACTTGGTGGTGAAGCTGAGCCGCGCCAAGTTTGAGCAGCTGGCCGACTCGCTGATCCGTCGTTCGATGGAGCCGGTGAAGAAAGCCCTGCAGGACGCTGGCCTCTCGCCTTCCGACATCAACGACGTCATCCTGGTGGGTGGCTCGACGCGCATTCCGCGCATCCAGGAAGAGGTGGAGAAGTTCTTCGGCAAGAAACCCTCGAAGGGCGTGAACCCCGACGAAGTGGTAGCCGTGGGCGCCGCCATCCAGGGCGGGGTACTGACCGGCGAGGTGAAGGACGTGCTGCTGCTCGACGTAACCCCGCTGAGCCTTGGCATCGAGACGATGGGCGGCGTGATGACCAAGCTCATCGAGTCGAACACCACCATCCCGACCAAGAAATCGGAAACCTTCTCGACGGCCTCGGACAACCAGCCTTCGGTGGAAATCCACGTGTTGCAGGGCGAGCGGCCGATGGCCTCGCAGAACCGCACCATCGGCAAGTTCCACCTCGACAGCATCCCGCCCGCCCCGCGCGGCGTGCCGCAGATTGAAGTAACCTTCGACATCGATGCCAACGGCATTCTGCACGTGACGGCCAAGGACAAGGGTACCGGCAAAGAGCAGAAAATCCGCATCGAAGCCTCCTCGGGCCTTTCCGAGCAGGATATCGAGCGCATGCGCCAGGAAGCCCAGGCCAACGCCGAAGCCGACAAAACGGAGCGCGAGCGAATCGACAAGCTCAACCAGGCCGACTCGATGATCTTCCAGACCGAGAAGCAGCTGAAGGAGTACGGCGACAAGCTGAGCGCCGGCAACAAATCGGCCATCGAATCGGCGCTGGCCGATCTGCGCTCGGCCCACGAGGCCAAGGACGTGGCCCGCGTTGACTCGGCCATGACGGCCATCAACGCCGCCTGGCAGGCGGCTTCGCAGGAAATGTACGCCCAGGGCGGCGGTGCCGAAGGTCAGCCCCAGGGCTACCCCGGCGGCGAAGGCTTCCAGGGCGGCCAGCCCGGCGGCAACGGCCAGCCCAACCCCGGCGCCGGCCACGACAATGTGACCGACGTGGACTATGAAGAAGTAGACGGCAGCAAGAAGTAATTTCAGCTGACGGCAACCAGTAAAAAGGCCCGGAGCACACGCTCCGGGCCTTTTTGGTGAATAGCAGTTTTCGGCGCAGTAGGTTCGAAACCAGCCTGCGGCCACGGGGCTTCGGCTACAGATTCAGGTTCTGTGCGCTTACGTCTTCCAGGTAAACCGGCGTGGTGGGCACCTTGGCCGTGCTGCGCGAGGTAAGCTGGCGGGTGCCGGCCTTATCATTGGGGTCGGCGTAGATGTGGTCGGTTTGCTGCTGTCCGGTCAGGAAATCGGTGTGCCGTACGCGGGTATCGAGCTTGACGCGGCTGCTCTTGATATGGTCTTCGCCTACCAGGCGCACGCGGCCGGCCGTGGGCTCGTAGCGAAAGCGCAAGGTTAGGTCCATGGTCTGGTCGTTGCCGGCAATGTGGCGCACGCTCAGTCCGCCCTTAGCAATGCTGATTTCGGGGATGCCATCGGCGCCGGCCGAGGTTTCGGCGCAGCCCAGGCAGGGCAGCACGCCCCCGGCCGCTCCTACCCGGCGAAACTGCCCGGTGGGTTCGGCCAGCAGCACCACCAGAGCCCGTTCGCGGTGCGCATCGGGGGCGCCCGAGGGCCGCTCCACCAGCAGCAGCACCTGGTCGGGCCGCTTGTCAGCGTTCAGGTCGCCGGCGGCCTGGCGCTCCAGCATCCAGCCCGCGGGCACGAAGGCCACCGCGCGGCTGCCCTTCTGAGGCAGCAGGTCGGCTTTAAAAACCGGCTCGGACGGGGCCAGCAGCAGGCCCGAGCAAAGTGCAGCGGTAGAGAGAAAATTCATATTTCCAGAAAAGGTCGTGAATAGCCTACCCGCCCCCAACCCACTCACCCAGTGGATAAGTTTCCCAGCCGCTGCGGGAAGCGACTAACTAAAAATAATAAATATTATCCTATTCAAAAATGAATTTTAATTCTCTCCGCTGCCGCTCGCACCTTGGGCTCACCTGCCGGGGCGGTAGCGGCTTTGCGGCCGGGCATCTAAGTTGCGGCCGCATTCGGGTCGGGCAGCGGCCAGGCCCCGCGTTTCGGCTTATCACCAGTCAACCTTCTTCCCATGCACTTTCTGATCATCGGCGGCGGCATCGGTGGACTCACCACGGCTTTGGCTCTGCGGCAGCAGGGTCACCACGCGCAGGTATTCGAAGCCGCCGCCGAGTTGCGCGAGATTGGGGCCGGCGTGGTGCTGGGCGCCAACGCCATGCGGGCCCTCGACCGGCTGGGCATTCACGCCGCCGTGCGCGCCGCCGGGCAGCCTATTACCAGCATCGGCCTGCTCGACCAGCGGGGCGGCGTGCTCAACGAGGTCGACACCACCGCCTTCACCCAGCGCCTGGGCTACGACAACCTGGCTATTCACCGCGCCGCCCTGCAGCGCGTGCTCCTGGATAGCCTACCCGCCGGCACCCTGCAGCTGGGCAAGGCATTCGAGCGGTTGGAGCAGCAAGGGTCGCAGGTTACGGCCTACTTTGCCGACGGCAGCAGCGCTACCGCCGCGGCTCTGATTGGGGCCGATGGCATCCACTCGCGCGTGCGCCGTCAGCTGCTGCCCCACAGTCAGCTCCGCTACGCCGGCTACACCTGCTGGCGCGGCGTCATCGACGCGCAGGCGCTGGGTTTGCCCGCGGGCCGCAGCACCGAAAGCTGGGGGCGGCAGGGGCGCTTTGGCTACGTGCCGCTGGGCAACGGGCAGGTGTACTGGTTTGCCTGCGTCAACAGCCCGGCGGCCAACGACGCCACGCACCGGACCTGGCGCCGCGCCGAACTGCTGCGGCAGTTTGCCCACTACCACGCGCCCATTCCCCAACTGCTGGCCTACACCCGCGACGAGCAGATCATCTGGGGCGACATCTTGGACTTGAAGCCGCTGGCGCAGTTTGCCTACGGCCGCGTGCTGCTGCTGGGTGACGCGGCCCACGCCACCACGCCCAACCTGGGCCAGGGCGCCGGCCAGGCCGTGGAGGATGCGGCCATGCTGATCCGCTGCCTGCACGAGGCAGCGGAGCCCGAAGCGGCTTTCCGCTTGTTTGACCAGCGCCGCCGCCCCCGCACCACGCGCATCGTCAACCAGTCGTGGCAGCTGGGGCGGGCGGCGCAGCTGCAGAACCCGCTGCTGACAAACCTGCGCAACGCCGTGATGCGCTGCGTGCCGCCGAGCGTGAACCGGCGGCAGATGGCGTTTCTCTACGAGGGAGAATAGGGGGGCGGCCTACAGGCCCGGCAACAGGCGGCTTTGCAACTCGCCCGGTACGTAGGGCGGCTTGTTGCCACTAGCCTCACCGGTTTCCTCTTCCTGCTCTTCCTGGCGGCCTTTCTGAATTTTCTCCCGGGCCTCTTCCCAGTCTTCTTCATCGGGCCGCTCCACGTTTTTCAGTTGCTGGCTTTCGGCTTTGGGCTCGTAGCTGAGCTGAATGAAGATGGGAAAGTGGTCGGAGCCGATGTGGGGCAGACGCTCCATGCGGGCCACCTTGAAGTGGGCCGAGTGAAACACGTGGTCGAGGGGCCAGCGCAGCAGGTGGTGGTCGGCGTGGAAGGTGGGGAGCAGCCCGCGGCCAATGCGCGGGTCGAGCAGGCAACTGATGCGGCGGAACAGTTCGGAGGTGTGCGACCAGGCCACGTCGTTCATGTCGCCGGCCACGATGGTGGGGCCTTCGTGATTTTCGATTTCGTGGCCCACCAGCAGCAGCTCGGCGTCGCGGCGGGTGCTGGTTTTGGCTTCCTGCGGCGCCGGCGGCTTGGGGTGCAGGCCGTGCAGGCGCACCTTCACCCCGCAGGGCAGCTCCACGAAGCCATGAAACGAAGGCACGTCGTCGTCCATCAGGAAGCGAATCTGGGGCTCGTGCAGGGGCAGGCGCGAAAACAGCAGCAGGCCGTAGGTATTGGGCAGCGGCGCGTAGGCGGTGTAGGGATAGTCCTTCTCGAGGCCGCGCAGCTGATCCAGCCACCAATCATCGGTTTCCACGGCCAGAATCAGGTCGGGGTCAGCGTGGCGGATGACGCCCAGGCAGCGCGAGGCGTCGCGGTTGGTCATCAGCACGTTGGTCACCAGCAGACTGATCTGGCAGTCCCGGTCGTCGAGCGGGCGGGTGCTGGGCAGGGCCTGCTTGCGCATGAACGGGGTGTAGGGCAGAATGCGCACTACCTGGTAGACGGTGGCAGCCGCCACGGCTACCAGCAGCGCCGGCCCATACCAGTCCTCGTGCTGAAAATCGAGCAGCAGGCCCGCCACCAGCACCAGCACGCACACACCCACCACTTGCAGGCGCGGAAAGTCAAACACCCGGATCCACCAGGATTCGCGGCGCAGCAAAGGCAGCAGGGTCGCCACCAAGGTAGCCAAGCCCAACGTTGCCGTCAGGACTTCAAGGACGCGCCAGAGCACGGTCAGCAGAGTAGTAAACACGAGGGGAAAGGCAGCTGTTTGAGAGAAGCTGGTCTGTTGTACTCCGCCGCCTAAAGTTGGTTGCGCGGCCGTTGGTTGCGCCGGGGCTATACCTCGTCGAGGCCGCCCTTGCGCAGCTCGTCCACGGTGCGCATCACCTTGTCGCGCAGGGCCGCGCGGTATTTTTCCAGGGCGTCGGCCAGGCGGGCATTGCCCAGCGCCAGCATCTGCACGGCCAGGATGCCGGCGTTGGCGGCGCCGTCCAGCGCCACCGTGGCCACGGGCACGCCCTGGGGCATCTGCAGCATCGACAAAATGGAATCGAGGCCGTGGAAGGAGGTGCTGGCGTTGATGGGCACCCCGATAATGGGCAGCGTGGTGAGGGCCGCCACCATGCCGGGCAAGTGCGCGGCCCCGCCCCCGCCGGCCACAATCACCCGCAGCCCGCGCTTGCGGGCCGATTCGGCGTACTCAATCAGGCGGTGGGGCGTGCGGTGCGGCGACACCAGCGTCAGCTCGTAGGGCACCGCAAACTGGCGCAGCACGTCGGCCGCGGCGTTCATCACGCGCAAATCCGACTGGCTGCCCATGATGATGCCCACCAGGGGCGTAGCGGTGGGGTCGGCGGTATCGGGGGGTGGCAGGGTGGTCATGCAGGTAAAACAGCGAGGCGGGGGCCATTCGTGCCCCGTTGAGGCAGCGGCCCACCGCGGGGTTGGGCCAAACATAGCCATTTTGCCCGCCCGCCGTATGCGGCAGGCTGCTACCTTTAGCCCGCCTACCCTCCGCTGCTGCATGGAAATCCTGCTCGCCACGTTCACCACGCTCTTTTCCGTCGTCAACCCCTTCGGGGCTATGCCGGTGTTTCTCACTCTCACCGAGCACGACACGGCCGGCGGCCGGGCGGCCACGGCGCTGCGGGCGTGCATGTACATGGTGGGCGTGCTGGCCGTGTCGTTTTTTGCCGGGCAGTACATCCTCAACTTCTTCGGCATCAACATTCACCACCTGCGCATCGCGGGCGGCATTCTGCTGATGCGCTCGGGTTTCGAGCTGCTCACGCCCGGCGGCAACCGCGCCAAGGTATCCGACGCCACCCTGGAGGAAAGCCTGCACAAGGACGACATCTCGTTTACGCCCCTGGCCATGCCCATGCTCTCGGGCCCCGGCTCCATTGCCGTGTGCATCGGCTTGTTTACCGAGCGCCCCGATTTTATGGCCATGGGCCTGACCTTGCTGGGCTTTGCGCTGGTGGCCCTGGCCAGCTACATCATTCTGCTCTCGTCGCTGCGGCTTACCCGGTTTCTGGGGCGGCCGGGCATGGCCGCGCTGGCGCGCATCATGGGCTTCATCACCCTGGCTATCGGCGTCAACTTCCTGGCCACGGCCATCGTGGCCCTGTTTCCGGGGCTGACGCGGTAGAGGATGGATATCGGCTGGTTACTACTGATTCTGTTCGTCTTCGGCACGGGGGCCCTCTGCCTGGCTCTGCCTCTACTGGTACTGCAAGCCGTTCGGAAGTGGCTGAAGCAGCGCGGGCATCAGCGCAGCGCGTGGACAGTAGGCTCGGGGCAGATACTTTATAGCCTGGGCTGTCTGTGGCTGCTCAAAGAGGTCATCTTTCCTTCCCCGGCTTCGTTCGAAAGCGAGTTTGAGCAGATTGTCGGTCGGCCGCTGCCTCAGTCAGGAGTAGTAACTGACGGCAAGGAATCCGGCTTCGACCCGCACGGAGATTATATTTCCTGCCTGCGGGTCGAACTTAGCGCCGCCGAGTTCGAGGCGTTGAGCAGGGCGCTGGCTGCCGATTCCTCGTACCGGCGAGCAGCAGGAGGCCCCGATTCCACTTTCATAGGCAGTAGCGAATACCAAGCGGTAACGGCCAACCTGCCCGATTCGGCCTACCAAATACATTACTCCAAAGGCATTGTCAACGAAAACGTGTACCGCTTTATCGGCTTCCTGCGCAACCGCAAGACCGTAATCGTGTACCGCGTCAGCAGCTGAGCCCGCGTTGTCCGGCCAGCACCCGTCGGGCAGACCGCTTGAACCTCACATTTCTTCAGCTCATCAGGCCCATTGGGCTTCTACCGCGAGGGGAAAGATTGCTTCGTCCTTCGTCCTCGCAATGACAAGCGCGGGCGGGCGGCTGCGCAGCTCAGGCCGGCCGTTGTACCTTTGCCGCTTCTAGCCTGCTCCCCAATGCTCAAGAACGACCTCCTGCTCCGTGCCGCCCGCGGCGAACAAACCGAACGTACGCCCGTGTGGCTCATGCGCCAGGCCGGCCGCATTCTGCCCGAGTACCGCGCCCTGCGCGCCCGCCTCAGCGGCTTCAAGGAGCTGGTCGAAACCCCCGACCTGGCCGCCGAAGTCACCATCCAGCCCATCGACGCGCTCGACGTGGACGCGGCCATCATCTTCAGCGACATCCTGGTGGTGCCCGAGGCCATGGGCCTGACCTACGAGATGGTGGAAGCCCGCGGCCCGCTGTTTCCCGAAACGGTGCAGTCGGCCGCCGACGTGGACCGCCTGCGCGTAGCCGACCCGCACGAGCACCTGGGCTACGTCCTCGACGCCATCAAAGTAACCAAGCGGGCCCTGGGCGGGCGCGTGCCGCTCATTGGCTTTGCCGGCGCGCCCTGGACCATCCTGGCCTACATGGTAGAGGGCCACGGCTCCAAGACGTTTTCGAAAGCCCGCCGCCTGCTGTTTCAGGAGCCGGAGCTGGCCCACCGCCTGCTGCGCAAAATCACCGACACCACCATTGCCTACCTGCGCGCCCAGGTGGAGGCCGGCGCCAACCTGGTGCAGGTGTTCGACTCCTGGGCCGGCATTCTGAACCCCGAGCACTACCGCGAGTTTTCGGCCCGCTACATCCAGGAAATCTGCGCCGCCATGCCCGCCGATACGCCCGTGACGGTGTTTGCCAAGGGCGCCTTCTTCGCCCACGACGACTTTGCCCGGATGCCCTGTCGCACCATTGGCCTCGACTGGAACGAAGACCCGCGCACGGTGCGCCCCCTGGTGGGCGACAAAACCTTGCAGGGCAACCTCGACCCCTGCGCCCTCTACGGCTCGCCCGAACAGGTGCGCGCCGCCACCGTGGCCATGCTCGAGCGCTTCGGCCCGCAGCGCCACATTGCCAACCTGGGCCACGGCGTGTACCCCGACACCAACCCCGACCGCGTACGCGTGTTCATCGACACCGTGAAGGAGCACAGCCTGCGCATGCGCCAGGATTTGGCGTAGGCTTCGTTGTTCGTTGTTGGTTTTTCGTTGTTCGTTTTTTCCTGTGCGCCGGTGGTTTCGGGCCATCCTGCCCAGGTGGAACCGGCCAAGCCGAAAAACGAAAAACCAACAACGAAAACCCAACAACCAAACCGACCCTTGCCCCCATGCCCCACTCGTTTGAGCCGCTTTCCTGCTACGTTCTCACGCGCAACGCCGAGAAGTACCTGGGGCAGGTGCTGGCCGCCATCCGACCCGTGGCCGACGACCTGCTCATCGTCGACTCGGGCTCTACCGACGCCACCCTCGACATTGCAAGGCAGCACGGGGCCCGCATAGTCACCCGGCCCTTCGACAATTTCCGCGAGCAGCGCCGCTTTGCCGACAGCCAGTGCCAGCATACCTGGACCCTGGCCCTCGATGCCGACGAAGTGCCTTCCCCGGCCTTCGTGCAGGCCATCCAAATGCTCAAGCGCAACCACTTCAACCAGCAAACCTCCCGCCCCGACGCCTTCCAGTTCGAGCGGGTGTGGTACGTGATGGGCCAGCGCGTGCACGCCTACTTCCCGGTATCGAGCCCCGACTACCCTACCCGCCTGCTCAACCGCGCCAAGGTAGGCTACGCCGACGGCACCGACGCCGTGCACGCCGGTCCCTCGGGCCACGAGCGCGTCGAGCGCATCGAGGGCGTGGTGCAGCACTACAGCTGCGACTCGGTGGACGAGCTCTTCGGCAAACTCAACCACTACACCACCATGGCCGCCCGCGACCTGGCCCGCCGCGGCAAGCGCGCCACCTGGCTCAAGCGCACCTTCAGCCCCTGGGGCGCCTGGCTGAAATGGTACCTGCGCAAGGGCAACTGGCGCGACGGCACCGTGGGCCGCCTCATGGGCCACTACGCCTACGAGTACAGCTACCAGAAATACCAGAAGCTCTACTTCGACCAGCGCCCCCCCACTCCAGCCCCCTAAGCCGGTTTCGCTTTCTCCGCCGCGTGGCTCAGCTCCCCCTCATCGGCGGGGACTGAGCCACGCGCCGTTTAGGCCCCGGCCGGCGCGTGCTCCCCCCGCCCAAGCGCCGCAAGCTGCGCCCCAAAAGGCGTCTATAGCAACCAAAGCCTCATCGATAGCAACCGAAGAGCCATCCCTAACAACCGAAGCTCCGTCGATAGCAACCGAAGAGCCATCGATAGCAACCGAAGCTCCATCTATAACGACCGAAGAGGCATCTATATAAACCGAAGCTCCATCTACAGGATTTTTCCGCTCTTCGGTCGTTGACTTTACCGCTTCGGGCACTATCGACGCTCCTTGGCGGGCTGCTGCGGGCGCTTCGACCCGTGCTGATACGGCTTCGGACACCAGGTCCCGAACCTGGGTTGCTTACGGCGGCGCGTCGGGCAAGGCTTGCGGCTCCCGGGCGCGGGCCACGACCCGTTCGGGGGCTACCGGCGCCGCGGCGGGGGCCGGGGGCGCGGCTAGGCCGGCCGGGGCGGAAGCCTGGCGCCCGACTTGGCTACGATTGTTCGCGCCGATGTGTAATGACCGGCGGGACGTTGCCCGCCGGGTTTAGGCTTGCAGGTTCAGGGCGACGGCCTCGGCTTCGGCCAGCAGCAGGCTTTTGTCGATGGGTACCACGCCCACCTGCTCGCACACCAGCCCGCCGCCCAGGTTCGACAGCGCGGCCGTAACCGGCGCGGGCAGCCCCAAGGCCACGCACAAGGCCGCAATGCTGATGACGGTGTCGCCGGCGCCCGACACGTCGGAAATGGTGCGCAGGTGGGCCGGCAGGTAGGTGCGCTGCCCTGCGGCGTCTTCCACAAACACGCCGCGCTCGGAGAGGGTCACCAGCACGTTTTCAGGCTGCATGTGGGCGCGCAGGCTGGCCACGGCCGCCTCGAAGGCGGGCAGGTCGGCGTCGTCGAAGGTCAGGCCCAGGCCCTCGCGCAGCTCCTTGAGGTTGGGCTTGAACAGGGTGCAGCCGCCGTAGGCCAGGAAGTTGCGCTTCTTGGGGTCGACCACGGTGGGAATGCCCCGCTCCCGGGCCTGGGCGATGAAGCGCGCAATGCGGCTGGGGTTGAGCACGCCCTTGTCGTAGTCCTCGAAAATCACCACGTCGGCGCGGTCCAGCAACTGCTCGAAGGCCTCGCTCAGGGTCGCGTCTTCGGCCGCGCTCAGGTCGGTTTCCACCTCCGAGTCGATGCGCAGCAGCTGCTGGCCGTGGGCCAGAATGCGCTGCTTGACGGTGGTGGGCCGCTCGGCGCTGCGCACCAGGCCATCGGCCGAGAGCTGGCGCTGGTGCAGCTCCAGCAGCAGCTGGTCGCCCCCGCCGTCGGTGCCAATGACCGCGCACAAGAGCGGCGTGGCGCCCAGGGCCTGCACGTTGAGGGCCACGTTGGCGGCGCCGCCCAGGCGCTGCTCGGTGCGGGCCACGTTCACCACCGGTACGGGCGCCTCGGGTGAGAGGCGGGTGGAGCGCCCCCACACGTAGGCATCCACCATCACGTCGCCCACGATGAGCACGGTAAGGCCGTTGAAGGCGGCGAAGAGTTCGGGCAGCGTGGCGGGCACAGACAAAGCAGCAGCGGGCATTGCGAAGCGGAATGACGAAACAGGCGGCAAAGGTAAGGCCCCGCTGATAGTTGGCAGTTGTGGGTTGCCCGTTGTCAGTGGCTGGTTGTTCGTGGTTCGTTGTTGGCTGTTCGTTGTTCGGCGCGGCCGCAGCCTCTCCCGACAACTGCCAACTATGGCCTGACAACTCTCAACTGACAACCAACAACTATCAACTCGCAACTATCAACTGGCAACAGACAACTATGCCAACAGGCGAATGTGACCCAGGTGGTGACGGCCGTGCCAGGCGTATTGCACCAGGGCCTGCTCCAGCGAGAAGGTGCGCTGCAGCCGCGGGTGGTAAAACGTGCGCTGCCACTGCTCCTCGCTCAGGTGGTGCAGCAGGTTCACCCAGCGTGCGTGCAGCTGCTCCAGCAAGCCCAGCGACACGGTGATGGGCGTGGCCGCCACGTCGGGCAGTTCGGCCCAGGCGCTTTCCTGAAACACCGGCACGGTGGGGTTTTCTTCCGTGAGGGCCTGCCGAAAGCGGGCGTAGAGCAGCGGGTGCATGTCGGCCAGATGGTGAATGATCTGCCGGCCGTTCCAGCCGCCGGGGCGGTAGGGCTGCTCGAGGCGCACGCCGCCCACACTGCGGGCCGCGGCCGTGAGCTGCGCCGGCAGCTCGGCCAGCTGCTGAATAAATGCGGTGCGCTCGGCGGCGGTCAGGGGTTGCTCGGGCAGCTGCACCCGGCCAATGGGAAAGCGCAGATGTTCGTCGGGGAAGGGCTGGGACATTTGCGGAGGCTCAGTTACTGAAAACCCAATAGCTGACGGCTGTGCGTCCTGGGGCGGGCAATACTACCTGTCAGCAGTCAACCTTTCGGCCATGCCCGCGCTGTTAATTGCTCGCCAAACAGCAAAGCAAACAAGATGATACTCATAAGTATTTTCACCACCATCCAGAAATCAAATTGTTGGCTGATCATAAACCACCCTATTGCAAATTCAATAGCGAAGGTTAAAATCAGGGCTAGCAGCCTTGACCAGCTCTTGTGCTCAAGCGCGAGCTTAATGGGAAACAGCAATGCAAGCGCTTCGATAGTTGGCCATATACAAAGCAGCGAGAGTGTAAAAACAATGTTTTCCGCATTGTTCAAGTTTTGCCAATTCCAGTCAGAGCCAGCGCCGCTTTCAATAAACTGATACCCATAAAAGCCGACCCATTTTATCACGATGTAGGCCATAAATCTGCTTAGCATAGGGCCTAGCGTTTTTCACGTTGGTAATGCAATGTATAACCTAGTCCACCATACGAAGGCCCGGCCGAAGCAATCTGATAAGATGCTTCAACCGGGCCGTTGAGGTCTATTGAGTCTGCGCGAACCTTTTCTACATCAGCTTGGCCAAACTCACGCGGATGCGGCGGAAGGCTTCGGCCAGCTTTTCGTCGGCGGCGGCGGTGCTCATGCGCAGGCACTGGGGCGCGCCAAAGGCCCCGCCGTCGACGGTGGCTACGTGGCCGTCGTTGAGCAGGTAGAGGGCCAGGTCAGCGGCGGTGTCGATTGTTTGGCCCGCGGGCGTGGCGCGGCCGAAGTAGGCCGACACGTCGGGGAACACGTAGAAGGCGCCGCTGGGGGTGGGCGTTTTCAGGCCGGGAATGTCTTTTGCCAGCTCCAGTACCAGGTCGCGGCGGCGGCGGTAGGCTTCCACCATCTCGTCGGCGGAGGAACGGCCGCCCTGCAGCGCGGCCAGGGCGGCGCGCTGGGCAATGGAGCAGGTGCCGGAGGTAATCTGGCTTTGCATTTTCTCGCAGGCGGCGGCAATTTCCTTGCGGGCGGCCAGGTAGCCCACGCGCCAGCCCGTCATGGCGTAGCCCTTGGAGAAGCCGTTGACGGTGATGACGCGGTCCTTAATGTCCGCGAACTGGGCCATGCTCACGTGCTCGCCCACGAAGTTGATGTACTCGTAAATCTCGTCGGCCAGCACGTGCACCTGGGGGTGACGGGCCACCACTTCGGCAATGGCGCCCAGCTCCTGGCGCGAAAACACCGCGCCGGTGGGGTTGCAGGGCGAGGAGTACATGATAAGCTTGGTGCGCGGGGTAATGGCGGCTTCCAGCTGCGCAGCCGTCACCTTGTAGTCGTTTTCGAGGGTGCCCATCAGCGTCACGGTGACGCCCTCAGCCAGCTTCACCATCTCCTCGTAGCTCACCCAGTAGGGCGCAAACACGATGACCTCGTCGCCGGGGTTGATCAGGCTCATCACGGCGTTGGCCAGGGCCTGCTTGGCGCCGGTGCTCACCACGATGTTTTCGGGCTGGTAAGTGAGCTGGTTTTCGCGCAGCAGCTTGTCGGCAATGGCCTGGCGCAGCTCGGGGTAGCCGGGCACCGGGGTGTAGAAGGTGTAGCCCGCGTCGATGGCCTGCTTGGCGGCGTCCTTGATGTACTGCGGGGTCTGAAAGTCGGGCTCCCCGAAGCTCAGGCTGATGACGTCGATACCCTGGGCCGCCAGCTCGCGGGCCTTTTTGGCCATGCCGATGGTCTGGGATTCCTGCATGGCATTGAGGCGGTCGGAAAGCACCAACGGGGCAAGCGCGGCAGTGGTAGGCATAAGTGGGAAACGGGCTGGGGTGGGGAAACGATGGGGAAAGGCTACAAAAGTACGCAGTTCGCGCTTCGGGGCGCGCTACTCCCGTCCCAGGCGGCGCAGGTTGCGCAGTACCAGGGCCAGGTCGGCTGCTGGCTCGTAGTCTTTGGCGTAGAGCACTTCGAGGCGGCGGCGGGTGGCCTCGCTCAGCGGCGTGGTGGCTTCGACGTGGTCGGCGGGGGACAGCACGGCGCGGGGGGCGCGCTGGGGAGCGGCGCTGTGGCGCAGGCCCACCCAGGTGCGGCGGCCCAGCAGCACCCGCAGGGCGTTGCGCAGGTAGCCGGCCTTATCCGTTACCAGCCAGATGAGCAGGGGCGCGGCGGCGAGCAGGCCCAGGCTCAGGAAGAAATCGAGGATGCGCTTGTGGCGGCGCTGCTGGGGCTTGTAGAGGTTCAGCTCGATGTCGAGGGCGTAGTAGTCGCCGGGGGAATCTTTGCTGGACGAGCCGATGATGTACTGGCTGTCTTCGGGCAGGATTTTGAAGGCCACGTGGGGGTGGCGGGCCTGCTCGTCGACCATGAGGGAGATGATGCGGGAGGCCGAGAGGTCTTTGCCGCAGAAGATCAGCTCGTCGATGGCGTAGATGCGCAGGATGTCGTCGAGCTGGCGCACTTCGCCGAGCTGGTCGTCGTCGGAAGTGGCAGCGGGGCCGGGGCTGACCCAGCCGATGACGCGGGCCGGCACGGCGGCCTGCTCGAGCAGCTGGCGCACGCGGCGGCTTTCGGCGGCCGAGCCGACGATGGCAATGTTTTTCTGGCGGCGCTCGGCCAGGTTGAGGTTGCGGTAGCGCCAGAAGTGCAGGAGCAGGCGCCGGCCGATGAGCGCGGCCACGGCCCACACCCCGCCCAGCACGATGAGGGCCTTGGAGAAGCGCCAGGCGTCGAGGAAGTTGGAGGCGGCCGAGATGAGCACGGTGCCCACGGCCACGCCGCGCACGAGGCGGGCGGTTTTGGGGGGCTCGTCGTAGGCGCCGCTGAGCCAGGCGCTGGTGAGCCAGATGCCGATGTAGGCGGGCACGGCCACCAGCATGTACTGCGGAGGGTAGGCCGTGGGTACGTACTTGTGGTTGTCTTCCCAGTAGTTTTTGAGAAAGTACATGCCCACGTAGATGATGAGCGCGTCGAGCAGCACGGGCCAGGCCTGGTCCCAGAAGCGGCGCACCACGGCCACGCCGGCCCGGAACCAGATAGCCAGGTTAATGAGCAGAGCAAACCAGCCGGCGCGCTGCGGGGCGAAGTGCTTGCGGGCGAAGATGACCATGGCGCGGTAGAACACGAACACGTAGTTCACGCTGGTGCGCTTGGTGCTTTCGCCCTTGTAGTGGATGATGCGGGTGCCGGGGTAGTAGTAGTTGAGCCAGCCGCCCTGCAGGAGGCGGTACGAGAGGTCGATGTCCTCGCCGTACATGAAGTAGTCTTCGTCGAGCAGGCCGACCTGGTCGAGGGCGGCGCGGCGCATGAGCATGAAGGCGCCGCTCAGAACTTCGATCTGGTGGGTCTGATCTTGGTGGAGGAAGCCGAGGTGGTAGCGGCCGAAGGTGCGCGAGCGGGGAAACAGGGCGGCCAGGCCGAAGACTTTGTGGAAGGCCACCCAGGGCGTGGGCAGGCCGCGCTTGCTTTCGGGCAGAAACTTGCCCTGGCCGTCGAGCATTTTCACGCCGAGGCCGCCGCAGCGGGGGTGCTCGTCCATGAACTGGCAGCAGAGACGGAAGGTGTCTTCCTCGACCACCGTGTCGGGGTTGAGCAGCAGCACGTGCTCCCCTTTTGACTGGCGGATGGCCTGGTTGTTGGCCTTGGAGAAGCCGGGGTTGTCGCGGTTGGCAATGAGGCGGACTTCGGGAAACCGCTCACGCACCATAGCCACCGAGCCGTCGACGGAGTTGTTGTCGACTACCCAGACTTCGACCGGGGCACCGAGCTTTTCGACGGCCCGCCGCACCGACAGCAGGGTCTGCTCCAGGAAGTAGCAGACGTTGTAGTTGACGATGACGACGGAAAGCTTGACGGGGGCGGGCACGGGCGGGATGAGGAGCGCGAGGAGCCGCGAAAGTTACGCAGCCTGGCGGATTGCGGCGGGCGGGGACGCGGAAATGGTGGTTGCACTGGCGGAAATCCTATTACCGCTAGCGGAAATCCTGCTTACACTGACGGAAATCCTAGTTACACTGGCGGAAATCCTAGTTACACTGGCGGAAATCCTACTTACGCAGGAGTAAATCCTAGTTACAAGGGCGCAATGGGCCTCCCCGCCCGGCCTTCGATTGCCTCACCCCCCGGCCCCCTTCCCTCGCTTGATGCGCGACATGGGGGAGAGGGGGAGCTTGGCGTCAGCAACCTCAGCACGCGGGGCGGGGCGGCGCCGCGCGAGCGAAGCCGCCCCGCCTGCCTACTTCATCGTTCTATGTCATCAGGCTACCTGACCAGTCTCTGGCATGGGACGGCCATCAGCAACGGCAGCGGGAGGTTCGGCGGTAGACCCGGCGTAAACGTAGTGGGGCCACGGCTT
>NZ_JBIYZW010000001.1:1990002-2311811 GCF_044628455.1 Hymenobacter sp. B81
GTGCCACGGCTTTGAGCCGTGGCACCACGCCGCTGCTTCCATCCGCAGGCCCTTTACTCACTGAGCAGTTCGGCGCACTGGCGGGCTATTTCCAGCTCTTCGTTGGTGGGGATGACCAGGACTTTGACGGGAGACGCGGGGGTGCTGATTTCGCGCAGGCCGCGGGCGGAGGCTTGGTTGCGGGCGTCGTCGAGGTGGATGCCGAGGAATTCGAGGCCCTGGCAGGCGAGGCGGCGCACGGCGGCGTCGTTCTCCCCTACCCCGGCGGTGAACACGACGGCGTCGAGGCCGCCGAGGGCGGCGGCGTAGGCGCCGAGGTATTTGCGGATGCGGTAGGCGTAGAGCTGCAGGGCGAGGATGGCGGCGGGGTCGCCGGCGGCTACGGCCTGGCCCACGTCGCGCATGTCGCTGTGGCCGGTGAGGCCGAGCATGCCGCTGTGCTTGTTGAGCAGGGTGTTGACCTCGTCGGGGGAGTAGCCGAGCTGGTGGATGAGGTGGAAGATGATGGAGGGGTCGATGTCGCCGGCACGGGTGCCCATCACGAGGCCGCCCATGGGGCCCAGGCCCATGCTGGTATCGAGGGAGCGGCCGCCCTGCACGGCGGTGATGCTGCTGCCGTTGCCCAGGTGCACCGTGATGAGGCGCGCTTCAGCGTTCTGTAGGTAGGCCGCGGCCTGGGCGGAAACGTACTTGTGGCTGGTGCCGTGGAAGCCGTAGGCGCGGATGCCGTGCTGGTGGTAGAGCGGGGCGGGCAGGGCGTAGCGGAAGGCGTGCTCGGGCAGGGTCTGGTGAAAGGCGGTGTCGAACACGGCGACCTGGTGGGCCTGCGGGAACAGCTCCTCGGCGACTTCGATGCCGAGGTAGTTGGCGGGGTTGTGCAGGGGGGCCAGGGCAAACAAACTCTTGATTTTGGCCTTGACGGCGGGCGTGATGCGCGTGGTGGCGGCAAACGCTTCGCCGCCGTGCACCACGCGGTGGCCCACCACGTGAATATCAGCCGGGTTTTGCACGACGCCGGTTGCGGGGGCGGTGAGCAGGCCGACGACCTCGCGCAGGCCGGCGGCGTGGTCGGGCAGATCGAGCACGTGCTGCTGTTTGTGCGGCTGCCCGTCGGGGGCAAAGACGGTGTGGGTGATGACGGATTCGGGCAGGCCGATGCGCTCGATGAGGCCGGCGCAGACGGGCTGCTCGTGGGGCCAGCGGAAGAGCTGGTACTTGATGGACGAGCTGCCGGAGTTGACGACGAAGATGTTCATGCGGTGGTGGGCCTCACCCCCCGCCCCCTCCCCTCGCTTGATGCGCGACAGGGGAGAGAGGGGGAGCCACGGCGGCGCAGTTGGGGTTGATTTTGTGCCGGGATATGCGCTAGTTAAGGGGAAATTACTGCTGCGGGGCCATTAGCCGCCGCGGCGTCATCCTCAGCCGTTATTTTTATGGTACGCCGCACGCAGGAGGCTCGTTTCGTGAAGCGTTTTGGCCGCCGGGCCGCCAACCCCGCTCCCTTTTGGTACGACTTTGCCAGCTCGCTCACCTGCCGGGACCGGGAGCAACGGCTGTGCGCGCTGCTGGGCGGCGGGCCGGCGTTTGTGCCGGTGACACAACGGGCTGCTGGCCAGCCGACAGAGCCGGTGGCGCTGCGCCGGGCGGCCTGAGGGCTGGGGTTCGGGCGCGCCGGTTTACCGCGGCCGGGGTGCGGGCCGGGGCCGGATTGCCGACCTTGGCCGGGAGTGAACCTCGCGGTTGATGACAGTCGCGACAAACCGCAGCCGACCATGAAACTTCCCACCATTCACGGCTACATCGAGCGCCGCATTCTGATCAACTACACGGCGGATCCGCGGGTGGTGGCCGGTATCCTCCCGCCGCCTTTCCGGCCGAAGCTGTACGAGGGCAAAGCTATTATCGGCATTTGCCTGATCCGGCTGAAGGACATCAAGCCCAAGGGCCTGCCCGATTTCATGGGGGTAAGCTCGGAGAACGGCGCCCACCGGATTGCGGTGGAGTGGGATGAAAACGGAGCGGTGAAATCGGGCGTGTACATTCCGCGCCGCGACACTTCGCTGAAGCTGAATACGCTGGTGGGCGGACGCCTCTTCCCGGGCCGGCACCACTATGCCCAATTCACGGTGACCGAGCAAGGCGGGAATTACCGCATCCACTTCCGCAGCGCCGACGAGACCGAGCTGTCTATTGCCGCGACCGAAGCCGCTGCCCTGAACGGTAACTCGATCTTTCGAACGCTGGAAAATGCCTCGGCCTTTTTTGAGGCCGGCGAGCTGGGCTACTCGCCCAACCACGAGCGGTTCGACGGGCTCCGGCTGAAGGCGTACCACTGGAACGTGAGGCCGCTGGACGTGGCGGAGGTGAAATCCAGCTACTTCGAGAACGAGGCCGTGTTTCCCAATGGCTCGGTGACGTTTGACCACGCGCTGCTGATGACCAACATTGAGCACGAGTGGGAAGGCGCCGCGCCGAAGTAATGGGGGTTCAGTTTTCCGCACCTGGGGAAGATGTGCGCCTGATGTTCCGGCTTGGGCCGGTGGGTCGCCGTACGCTTGCTGGAAGTCGGTACACCCGGGATATACCTGGGCGCAGCAGCATCAAAACCACGGAAATCTACACCCATGTGGCCCAGCACAAGCGCCCCGCCTCTCCCCTTGATGACCTGGGGCTGTAAGAGGCCGGTAGCGCCAATCATTCCAACGGTAGCTATATTGGCGCTCAACTTGCGTACCAAGGATAGATTGGCGCTACTGCGCACAGGTCCTGAGTAGCGCCAATACAGATGTTGCCAGCAATTATGACGACAGACCGTAAACTAAAAATCATCTTCGGACTTTTATCGGTTGGACTTTTGACAAGTTTGCTTTTTAAGCTGTCAAATGTTCCAGGTGGCATGATTTTGTCTGGACTTTTTTTAGGAGGAATGATGATAGTTGGAATTATTCTTGGCTGTTTACTCTTGACAGGAATTATGAGACTGCTTTTTAAGCGAACCTCGTTTCTGGCAATATTTTTCATCACAACAACAATTTCCTTCATAGCATTTCACTATCAATTGTATTCACCTACATTGACAATTAAAGTCCCTAACGGGTATAAAGGAGAAATCAACCTTGTTTTATCAAACGTAGATGAAAATATACTGACAGTTGATAGCAACGGTATCGGTTATTTAACTGAATGGACTTTTAATAAAACATATACGAGACCAAAGGTTGAACAAATTGACGGCAAAAATCTTGACGCTTATTTAATCGGGTTCAATCCGTCAACATTTTTTGGAAAGAGGAAAAGTTGCTGCATAGGCAAACGTGAAGTTCACAGTTTATCTTTCAAGATTGGAACTAAACCCGATATGAATGATGAATACTTTCCAGGTAGAAACTTCACTGAAATCTTGGACACAAACAAGGCAAAACCTATCAAATTAGACACATATTAAACCGTTAGGGAGACGACTATAGAGATACGGAAATAACTGCTGGTAACATCGGTTTTGCACTATGATGGCTGATGAATAAGTGCTGAACCAATAAACTTTGTTCAACTTTATCAATACATATAAGCTGACCGAACACGGAATGCCACCACATCGCAAAGCCGTTTTCCGTTAGCGGCTATGATCAAATGCAAGTCAATCAAGCATAACTTATGTTAATCGTTCTTATTCTTTTTTCAATTCCATTGTATTTGTTCTGGCTTTGGCTATTTTCAAAAAGGATAATTTTTTATCGAAACAGAGTTTTGATTTCCCTTTTTACAACCTTAATTACACTATTTACCCTTGGCTATGGATTTATTGTCTTTTTATATGGTAATCAGGAAGAGGAAGTAAAGCTCAAGTTTAGTTCCACCAAATGGTTTGAAGAAAAGAATACCCGCTTTTTAATGGCAGACGATATTATTCATAGTAAACTCTTATTGCGAAAAGACACAATTCATATTAAGGAAATTTTAGGGGAACCGAACCACAGAACTGAATCTTCGTTTGTTTACCATTTAGGAATGAGCGGAAAAATTAGTATGATATTCCATAAGCTGGAAATTAAATATGAACATAATCAGGTAAACGAAATAAAACATATTGAAACTCCTGAATAAAGAATATGCCGCCAACATCAGCTTTCTAAAACCAAGGCTGAAGAACATCATTTACATAATATAACTTTAATGAACGGAAGAACAGAAATGAAGCGAAGTGCCCAAAATGCCTTGGCATCAGAAAGCTGTAAAACGTTAAATATCCTGGCTCTGAATAGCCGTAATAACCACCGTATTAAACACATCATCCACGGTACAGCCGCGGCTCAGGTCGTTCACCGGTTTATTTAATCCTTGCAGCACCGGGCCGATGGCCAGGGCGCCGGTTTCGCGCTGCACGGCTTTGTAGGTGTTGTTGCCGGTGTTCAGGTCGGGGAAGATGAGCACGCTGGCCTGCCCGGCCACGGCCGAGCCGGGCAGCTTCTGCTGGCCCACCAGGGGGTCGACGGCGGCGTCGTACTGAATGGGGCCTTCCACGGGCAAATCGGGGCGCAGCTGGCGCACCAGCTCGGTGGCGCGGCGCACCTTGTCGACCTCGGCGCCCTCGCCCGAGGTGCCCGAAGAGTACGAGAGCATGGCCACGCGGGGCTCCACGCCGAAGCGGCGGGCGCTTTCGGCCGAGGACACGGCAATTTCGGCCAGCTGCTCGGCCGTGGGGTTGGGGTTCACGGCGCAGTCGCCGAACACGGCCACGCGGTCGGGCAGGCACATGAAGAACACCGACGAGACGAGCGAGATGCCGGGCTTGGTTTTGATGAACTGCAGGGCCGGCCGGATGGTGTGCTGGGTGGTGTGCACCGCACCCGACACCATGCCGTCGGCGTGGCCCTTGTACACCATCATCGAGCCGAAGTAGGATACGTCGCGCAGCAGGTCGCGGGCCATGTCCTCGTTCACGCCCTTGGACTTGCGCAGCTCGTAGAACGTCTGCACGTAGTCGTCGTAGTACGCGCTGTGCGCGGGGTCGATGACGCGCAGGTGGCCTACCGGTAGGTTGATGCCCAGGCGCTTGGCCGAAGCGGCTACTTCGGCGGGGTTGCCCAGGATGGTGAGGTCCACGATGTCCTGCTGCAGCAATTGGGCGGCGGCGCGCAGAATCCGGTCGTCGTTGCCCTCGGGCAGCACGATGTGGCGGCGCTGGCGCTTGGCCCACTGCAGCAGCCGGTACTGAAACATGTGCGGGGTGATGCCCTCGGCCTGGTAGCTGGCCAGCTTCTGGTCGAGGGCCGGCAGATCGACGTAGCGCTCGAAAGTGCGCAAAGCCAGCTGAATTTTCTTGGGGTTGTCGGGGGTGAGGCGCGACTTGACGGCCGCGAGCCGGGCGCTGGTTTCGAAGGTGCCGGTGGGCACGGCCAGAATGGGCATGACGCCCTGCAAGCCGCGCAGCAGGCGCAGAATGGGCTCTTCGGGCTCCCAGCCGGCCGTGAGTACCACGCCCGCCACCTTGGGGTAGCTGGCCGAGAGGTTGGCCTGGATGGCGCAGATAACGATGTCGCCCCGGTCGCCGGGCGTCACGATGACCACGTTTTCCTTGAGGTAGTTCAGGAAGTTGGGCACCTGCATGGCGCCGGTCACGAAGTTGTCGACCTGGTTGCCGAGCAGCTCCTCGCCGAAGAGCAGCTTGCCGCCCAGCGCATCGTGGATTTCCTGCATGGTGGGGCTCAGCAGCGCTTGGTCCTGGGGAATCACCGACAGGATGGTTTCCGGGGGCAGCTGGGCGCGCAGCAGCGCCTGCACGTCGGCTACCTGGGCGGGTGGCACCTTGTTGGCCACCACCGTGAGCACCGGCACCTCGCGCGCCTCGAAGCCGCGCAGGGCCGTGAGCGTGCTGCTGATGATCTGGGCCGTGGTTTTGCCCTCACCCGAAGTCACCAGCACCACGGGCACGCCCAGGTTTTTGGCAATGGTCACGTTCAGGTCGAACTCGAAGGCCGTGCCCTGGCCCACGAAGTCGGTGCCCTCCACCACCACGAAGTCGTGGACGTCTTCGAGCTGCTTGTAGCGGTGAATGATGGTGTCGAGCATTTCGCCCTGCTGCCCGGTTTCGATCAGGTGCAGCACCTCGGCGCCGGGGTAGGCAAAGGTGTCTTCGTAAGGCGTGGGCAGCTGAAAGTAGCGCAGCACGGTGTCGATGTGCGCGTCGCGGCGGCCGTCGGGCCCAGTGTTGATGACGGGCTTGAAGTAGCCGACTTTCTGGGCCTTGCGCAGCAGCATGTTTACCAGACCCAGCGTCACGAGCGACTTGCCGCTGTAGGGTTCGGCCGAGGCAATGAAGACGGTTTTGGTCATACCAGCAGGAGCATTCGGGGAACAGCAAAACAACCACGCAGGGCGGCCTTCGGCGGTAACTACGGAAGTTTTTCCGGAGCGGCCGGGCGGCTGATTGCCGACAAGCTACTGCCGAAGCGGCGGCCGAAACGCCAAACGCCCCGACCTGTCGGCCGGGGCGCTTCAACTCAAGGCGTTTCTGAAGGTCAGCGCGCCTGCCGCTGGCGCTCCACGATGGAGCGGCCCAGAGTAATTTCGTCGGCGTACTCCAGCTCGCCGCCCACCGGAATGCCGCGGGCAATGGAGCTGATGTGCACCTCGGGAAACTCGCGCAGGCGGCGGGTGAGGTAAAAGGCGGTGGTGTCGCCCTCCATGGTGGGGCTGATGGCCAGAATCACTTCCTTCACCTCGCTCTCCTCGCCTTTCATGCGGTCGACCAGCGGCTCGATGTGCAGGTCGGCGGGGCCGATGCCCTCGATGGGCGAGATGACGCCGCCCAACACGTGGTACACGCCCTGGTACTGGCCGGTGTTTTCAATGGCAATAACGTCGCGGATGTCGGACACCACGCACACGGTGCTCTGGTCGCGCAAGGGGTTGGCGCAGATGGAGCACTGCTCGGTATCGGAGATGTTGAAGCAGGTCTGGCAGTAGCGGATGTCGTAGCGCATCTTGGCCAGGGCCTCGGCCAGCGAGCTGGTCGTCTCGGTTTCGGCCTTGAGCAGGTGCAGGGCCAGGCGCAAAGCCGTTTTGCGGCCGATGCCCGGCAGCTTGGCCAGCTCGCCCACTGCGTTTTCAATCAGTTTGGAGGGAAATTCCATGCAATGAGTTACCAGTTGTCAGTTGTCAGTTGCCAGTCAGCGAAGCCAATCGTTCTGCGAGACTGGCAACTGGCAACCCGCACCTGACAACTCAGTTAAACAACGTCGGCGGAAATGCCGCGGTCGTGGATGGCGGAGCACAGGGGCGTCAGCTCGTCATAGGTCCCGAGCTTGACGGCGCACTGGCCCTTGTAGTGAATGAGCAGGGTGCACTGCTCGGCCTGCTCGGGTTCGTGGCCGCACACGTCGATGAGGGTGCGAATAACGTGGTCGAAGGTGTTCACGTCGTCGTTGTACACGATAAGGTCGCGCAGGTCGGTGGTTTCTTCCAGCAGGAGAACGTCTTCGTCGGGCGCAAACTGAGGTTTGGTGTTCATGGCGTAAAAATACGGATAGCGTGGCACAAAACCGGTGGGGCCGGCCTCCTCAACCGCGGCTTTGTATAACCCCGCCCCGGGGCGAATAGTTGCCTGCGCTCAGGGCTTTATGCCGGGGCCCGGAGTGAAATTTTGGGCGTAATTTTCGCCGACCGTAGCCTTTGCTCACTTCTCGCTTTTCCGCTTATGCATAGCTTTTCGCGGCGCGCGGCGCTGCCCTTGTTGCTGCTGGGCCTGCTGGGCCTGCCCGCCACCGCCCAGCAGAAACTCCTGACCATGGAGGATGCCTACCTGAACCGCAGCCTGCAGCCCGCTTCGCTGAAACAACTGACCTGGATTCCGGGCTCGAAGGATGAGTTCAGCTTGGCCCGCACCGAAAACGGCCAGGACGAGCTGGCGCGCGGCGGTGCCACCGGCCCGCTGCGCCCGGTGGTGACGCTGGCCCAGCTCAGCCAGGCCCTGCAGGCCGCCGGCGCCCCGGCCGTGAAAGCCAGTGCGTTTCCTACCGTGCAGTGGACCGGCCCCGACGCGTTCGTGGTGACCATGCCCAGCCGCGAGGTGTTCCGCTATTCGGTGGCTGAGGGCAAGGCCAGCCGGCTGTTTGGCTTTGCCGCCGGGGCCGAAAACGTGGAGCTGGACCCCAGCAAAACCCGCGTAGCCTACACCCGGGACCAGAACCTGTTCATCAGCCTGGCCGGCAAGGAAAATGTGGCGGTGACCTCGGAAGCCAACCCCGCCATTGTGAACGGGCAGGCGGCTCACCGCTCGGAGTTCGGCATCACCAAGGGCACGTTCTGGAGCCCTAAGGGCAGCAAGCTAGCCTACTACCGCATGGACCAGACGATGGTCAGCGACTACCCGCTGGTGAGCATTGCGCCCTTCCCGGCCCAGGCCACGCCCATCAAGTACCCCATGGCCGGCGACAAAAGCCACGAGGTAACCGTGGGCGTGTACGACGTGGCCTCGGGCAAAACCGTGTTTCTGCAAACCGGCGAGCCGAAAGAGCAGTACCTGACCAACATCAGCTGGAGCCCCGACGAGCAATCGGTGTACGTGGCCGTGCTCAACCGCGACCAGAACCATATGTGGCTGCGCCAGTACGACGCTGCTACCGGCGCGCTGGTGAAGACGCTGTTTGAAGAAACCGACCAGGAGTACGTGGAGCCCCAGCACCCTTTGCAGTTCGTGCCCGGCCGCCCCGACCAGTTCGTGTGGCAAAGCCAGCGCAGCGGCTACAATCACCTGTACCTCTACAACACCAGCGGCAAGTTGCTGAAACAGCTCACCAGCGGCCCTTGGCTGGTAACCGACGTGCTGGGCTTCGACGCCAAAGCCAAGAACCTGTACTTCGCCAGCAACCAGGACAGCCCCCTGCAGCGCCAGCTCTACAGCGTGAGCCTGGGCGGCGGCAAGGCCCGCAAAATCAGCCAGAACGCGGGCACCCACACCGGCACGCTCAGCCCCTCGGGCGAGCTGCTGCTCGACGTGTTCAGCAGCCAGACCACCCCGCGCACCATCAGCCTGGTGGCTACCAAGGACGGCAAGCCGCGCCAGCAGCTGCTGAACGCGCCCAACCCGGTGGCCGGCTACGCGCTGGGCCAGATGAAGCTGTTTCCCATCAAGGCCGCCGACGGGCAGACCGACCTGTACTGCCGCCTCATCACCCCGCCCAACTTCGACGCCAGCAAAAAATACCCGGCCGTGATTTACGTGTACGGCGGCCCGCACGTGCAGCTGGTAACCGACTCGTGGCTGGGCGGCGGCAACCTGTGGATGCAGCACATGGCCGAGAAGGGCTACGTGGTGTTTACCGTCGACTCGCGCGGCTCGGGCAACCGCGGGCTGCCGTTTGAGCAGGCCACCTTCCGTCAGCTCGGCACCCAGGAAATGGCCGACCAGCTCAAGGGCGTCGACTACCTCAAGAGCCTGCCCTACGTGGACGGCCAGCGCATCGGCGTGCACGGCTGGAGCTACGGCGGGTTTATGACCACCACGCTGCTCACCCGCGCCCCGCAGGGCACCTTTAAGGTGGGCGTGGCCGGCGGCCCGGTTATCGATTGGCGCCTCTACGAGGTGATGTACACCGAGCGCTACATGGACACGCCCCAGCAAAACCCCGAGGGCTACCAGCAGGCCAACCTGCTGGGCCACGTGCAGAACCTGAAGGCCCCGCTGCTGATGATTCACGGCACCGTCGACGACGTGGTGGTGTGGCAGCACAGCCTGAGCTACCTCAAAAACGCGGTGGACCAGGGCGTGCAGCTGGATTACTTCGTGTATCCCGGCCACCCGCACAACGTAGGCGGCAAGGACCGCGTGCACCTCTACACCAAAATCACCAACTACCTCGACCTCTACCTGAAGCCCGAAGCCCCGGCCCCCGCGGCTGCCGGCAGCAACGGCCAGTAACTCAGGGGGCATTTATCATTGATCATTTATCAGTTGGGAATTCCACTGGTAGATGATCAATGATAAATGTTAAATGATCAATGACCTCATGCCTGCTCCTTCCGCCGACTTCAAGCGCGCCCTGAAACAGCTTTCCGACAAGGAAAAGGAAGATTTGCTGCTCAAGGCCGTGCGCCGCGACGCCGAGCTCTACGACCTGCTGCGCTACGACATCCTGCCCGAGGTGGATTTGCGCACGGTGCAGGACGAGCACGCCGAGCGCATTGCCGCGCTGCTGGCCAAGGCCAACGGCCGGGTGATGAACCGCGCCCTGGCCCGCCAGCTCGGCAAGGCCAACAAGGAAGTAGCCCGCGCCAAGCGCATCACCAAGGATAAGCGCCTGGAAGTAGACCTGAATTTGTATACCCTGCGCCTGGTGCTCGACGAGTACAGCGCCTACTTCGACGGGTTCGTGTACGCCTTCTACGTGGCCGCCGTGCGCCTGCTGCTGCGCACCGGCAAGCTCATTCCCAAGCTGCACGAGGATTTGTGGCTGGAGTACAAGCCCGAGTTCGACGAAATCCTGACCAGCCTGCGCCAGCACGAAAAGCACCGCCAGCTGCGCGACCCGCTGCCCCGGGAGCTGGAGCTGCCGGGCTAAGCGGAGGTACTTTCAGGGCACAAAAAAGCCCCGCCGGCAAAACCGGCGGGGCTTTTTTAATGATTCAGCCAAGGGCTGTGCCTGAGCAGCTTACTGCTTGGCTACCACGTTGAAGCTCAGGGTAAAGTTGTCTTCGATGGCCTTGTCGGCAGCAGCGCCGAACAAAGTCGAGCCGTACTTCACGTCGTATTTGGTGCGGTCGACGGTGGCCACGCCCGAGGCGGCGGCCACGCCATCTTTCACGCCCACTTTGGCAGGGAAGGTTACCGGGTGGGTTTTGCCTTTGATGGTCAGGTTACCCGCAATCTGGGCGTTGTTGCCGTTGGCGTCGGCCTTGATGGGCTTCACCGAGGTGATGACGAAGGTGGCGGTGGGGTACTTGTCGGCGGCGAAGAAGTCGTCGTTCTTCAGGTGGCCCACCAGCTTGGCGTTGTAGCCGGGGTCGGTCAGGTCTTCCACCTTGATCGAGTTCATGTCGAAGGTGAAGGTACCGCCCACAATCTGGTTGCCCTTCACTTGCACCTGGCCGTCTTTCAGGGCCACGGTGCCGTTGTGCTGGCCACCTACTTTTTTGCCCAGCCAGCCCAGGGTGCTCAGCTGCGGCTGCACCTGGTAAGGCGCGTTGCCCTTGGCTTTTACCGCCTTGGTGGGCTTGGCATCGATTTTCTGGGCTTGGGCCGGGGCGGCCATCAGGGCGCCAACTACGAGCAGGGGCAGGATGAATTTTTTCATGGGAACGTAAGGAAACGGAAAAGTCAAAAAGGAAAACGGGGTGGAGTCGGGAGTTAGCCGCGAATCTTGTCGAGCAGGTCGCTGAGCTGGGTGGCTTCTTCGGGGGTAAGGTTGTGCAGGCCCAGGTGCGCGGGGCTGGCAAACTCGTCCATGCGGCCCAGCAGCTCCAGGCCGGCGTCGGTGATGCGGATGTCGACGGCGCGGCGGTTGCTGGGGCAGGTTTTGCGGGTTACCAGCCCCTTGGCTTCCAGCTTGTCGACGATGCGCGAGGCGTTGCTGGTTTTGTCGAGCATGCGCTCAATGAGCAGGTTCACCGTGGCCGGCTCGGGATGACGGCCCCGCAGAATGCGCAGCACGTTGTACTGGGGCAGGGTCAGGTCAAAGGGCCGGAAGGCGCAGGCCTGCCGCTGGCCCAGCCAGCCCGCCGTGTACACCACGTTGATGTAGGCTTTCTGGTAGGGGTCCTTGAAGGTGCGCTGCTGGATTTCGTCCTCGATCTTCATTCTCATAGCTTGAATGACGCTGCAAATATATGTACATACATTTAATGTAACAACATTGGTTCAAAAAATTTTCAGATAACGGTCCGGGCCTTACCTCGAAGGGCCCGATGCCGTATGCGCAGGGCAGAAACCAGACCAGTTTTTGCCATGAAACTCCTCCCCTTCCTCCTGCTGCTGACCGCGGTGCTGCTCGGCGCGCCGCGGGCCCAGGCCCAAAGCCCGGCCCGCCCCGCCGCGGCCGCTACCAACGACCTGCAGAACGGCGACCAGTTTGTGATGCAGAACGGCGCCGTAGTGAAGCGCCGCGGCAGCCAGACTTACGGCCTGAACCAGAACGTGCGCCTGCCCAACGGCACCAAGGTGAACGTGAAGAGCGGCATCGTGGAGCTGCCCACCGGCAAAATCACCACCCTCAAGGAAGGCGACTACGTCAAAGCCGACGGCGGCATCATCTTCGCCACGCCGCAGAATGCCGCCGCCGCCCGCGGTGAAACCGCCCCGGCCGACGCAAAGTTTGGCGAGGTGGTCGACCGCGGTACCGCGCCCGTCACCAGCGCCGACGTAGACGCCCGCCTCGCCGACCTGAACCGCCGCGTGGAGCTGATGGCCCAGAAAGTGCAGCTGCTCAACCAGAAAATCTCGCTGCTCAGCCAAGGCCACCCCAAAGCCCCCGACACCAGCCAGCTCGACCAGCAGATCAAAGGCCTCGACGAGCAGCTGCGGGCGGTGAAATAGGGATTAGGCGTATGTTGTTTGCGGGCTGTGGTTGCCTGAGCGGCCGAAAACCTGAACTCCCTAACCCAGCTCCGACACCCTAGCAGTCGATTTGGGGCAGCTGCGGCAGGGCCGTCAGGTGCCCTTCCCGTTCATGCACCAGGCCAAAGGGCTCGTCGCGCACAATCAGGAAGCCGTCCAGGTCGCAGACTTCGGCCAGGCCGCTGAGCTGCAGCGCCGACCAGATGCCCAGCGAGGTTTCGACCATGCAGCCGATCATGGTGCGCAGGCCGTGGGCGCGGGCCTCGCGCAGCAGCCGAATGCCGTTGAGGTAGCCCCCGGCCTTCATCAGCTTCATGTTCACCACGTGAAACTGCCGGCTGATGGCGGCGAAATCCGCTTCGTCGGTTACCGATTCGTCGGCAATCAGTGGCCAGGGCGTGCGGCTGTGGAGGTAGCGGTAATCGTCGGCGCAGGTAGCGGGCAGGGGCTGCTCCAGCAGCTGCACGTTCAGCCCCGGAAGCTGCCCGGCCTGCTCGATAAAGCACAAGAGGCTATCGGCGTCGCGCCAGGCTTCGTTGGCATCGACCAGCAACGGGTGGCCGGGCAGCTCGCGCGTGAGGGCCCGCAGCAGCTCCAGGCCGCCTTCCTGGTTGACCTTCACCTTGAGGAGCGCGAAGCGGCCCAGGCCGTGCTCTTGCACGAACGCGGCCACCGCCTCGGGCGCCATAATGGGCAAGGTAAACGCCGTGGGTACGGCCGCCGCGGGCGCGGGCACGCCCAGCAGCTGGGGCAGCGCGAGCCCCTGCCGCTGGGCTTCCCGGTGCAGGTAGGCCGACTCCAGCGCGAACCGCAGGGCTTGGGCCGGCCGGGCCGCCGCCAGCACGGCGCCCAGCTCCGCCACGCTGCCCACCCGGCTCAGCTCGGGCTGCAGGGCGGCAAACTGCCCCAGCAGCAGCCCGGGCGACTCGCCGTAGCGCACGTTGGGCGCGGCCTCGCCCCAGGCCGCCGGCCCGGTGGGCGCGTCGGCCACGCGCACCAGCAGGTTGGTTTTGGCGTCGGAGGCGTTGCGCGAGATTTTCCAGGTAAAGCGCAGCGGCAGCTCGCGCGACTCAATGGACCAGTGCAGCATGGGAGCGGGTTCGGGGCCCCATAATTAAGGATTCGGCCGTAATTCTTCGGCATCGTTTGGGGCCGGCGGCGCGGCGCTACTTGGGCTGCCGGCCAAACGGCTATCTTTGCCTACTTGCGCCGGCCTGCCGCCGGCGGAAACGCTCGAATCATTCTTACTATGAAGTTGACCCGCGTGGCCGTACCGGCGCTGGGCCTGCTGTTGCTGGCTGCCCTGCTCACCGCTTTGTCTTACTACGGCGTACTGGCCCTGCCGCCGATGGTACCCCTGGCCGCCCGCTGGCTGGCCCTGGGCGCCTTTGTGTACTGGGCGGCCCGCCGCCGCTCCCTCACCTTCTGGATCGTGGTGAGCATGCTGGTCGGAGCCGAAGTGGGGGCCGATTTCCCGCAGACCGCGCAGAACTTCAAGGTACTGTCCGACGTGTTCCTGCGCCTGGTCAAAACCATCATCGCACCGCTGGTATTTGCCACCCTGGTGGTGGGCATTGCCGGCCACGCCGACCTGAAGAAAGTAGGCCGCATGGGCGTGAAGGCCCTGGTGTACTTCGAGGTCGTGACCACCTTCGCCCTGTTTATCGGGCTGGCGGCCATCAACCTGACCAAAGCCGGCCGCCTGGCGCCCGAGGTGCTGGCCGCAGCCCGCTCCGGCAACGCCACCGACGATACCCTGGCCGCCGCGCCCACCCAGAGCGTAGCCGACATCATCCTGCACATCTTCCCCGACAACATTGCCAAATCCATTGCCGAAGGGCAGGTACTGCAGGTAGTCGTCTTCGCCATCATCTTCGCCATCGGCCTGGCCATGGTACCCGAAAAGCACCGCCGCCCCATGCTGGAGTGGACGGAAAGCTTGTCGGAAGTGATGTTTAAGTTCACCAACGTGGTGATGTTCTTCGCCCCGCTGGGCGTGGGTGGCGCCATTGCCTACACCGTGGGTAAAATGGGGTTTGCCCCGCTCATCAACGCGGCCCAGCTGCTGCTGACCTTGTACGCGGCGCTTATTGCCTTTATCATCGTGATTCTGCTGCCGGTGGCCCTCATTGCCCGCATTCCGCTGAAGCGCTTCGTGCAGGCCATTGCCGAGCCGGTGAGCATTGCCTTCGCCACTACCTCGTCGGAAGCGGCACTGCCCCGCGCCATGGAAGCCATGGAAAGCATCGGCGTGCCGCGCCGGGTGGTGGCCTTCGTGATGCCCACGGGCTATTCCTTCAACCTCGATGGCACCACGCTTTACCTCTCGCTCGCGGCGGTGTTCGTGGCGCAGGCCGCCGGCATCGAGCTGACTTTGGGCCAGCAGCTGGTGATGGTGTTCACCCTGATGCTGACCTCCAAAGGGGTGGCCGGCGTGCCGCGCGCCTCGCTGGTGATTTTGCTGGCTACGGTAGCGTCGTTTAACCTGCCCTCCTGGCCGGTCTTCATCATCCTGGGCATCGACGCGCTGATGGACATGGCCCGCACGGCCGTGAACGTCATCGGCAACTGCCTGGCTTCGGCCGTCATTGCCCGCTGGGAAGGCGAGTTCGTCGACAACTACCACGGCGAGGCCGTGCTCGATTACCACGTGCAGCCCGAGTCGGAGCCAGTCGAGCTGCACCGCTGATTGGGCCTTGCGGCCCCTGGCAACCGCCGGCTCACCCGTGGGCCGGCGGTTTTCTTTTTGGCGAAAACCCAGCTTCCTGCACTTTTCTGCGTAGACGCTGGTTGGCGAACTGGAAAGTCCAATAAATTTTTCCACAATAGTTATATATTTTAGAAATAAAGTTATACTTGCCAGCCTAGTCGCGTTTATCACCGGGCTTAGCAATTCCTTCACGCTCAGAGTCTGCCTACCTTTAGGTCCCCCGTATGACCCGCTCCCTGCTTTTGCTGCTGCTCGCTGCGTTGCCCACCTGGTTTCTGGCCGGGTGCAAGTCGGTCGATAAGGTGCTGTTTCAGCCCACGCCCGCGGCCCTGGCCGACCGGCTGCCTTCGCTGGAAGTGACGGTGGACAACGGTCCGCTGGCCCAGTCCGACGGCGCCTGGCCCGACGACCCGCAGAAGCTGTTTGAGCGCGAAGTACGCATGAACATGACCGAGCCCGAGGACACGCTCCGCTACGGCTACGCCAAGCTGCTGATTACCGAAGTGAGTACCGACCGCCAGGGCAAAGTTCTGCAGGCCCTGCAGCTGATTACCCTGATGACGCCCTCGGTGCTGGGCGTGCCGCTGGAGTGGTACCACACTACCCTGAAGGCCGAAATGCAGATTGTCGACGCCCGGGGTGAAGTGCTGGGTACCTATACCGGCACCGGCGAATCGCGCATTAAAGTGGCCATGTACCACGGCTACTCCCAGACCCAGGCCCCGCGCCTAGCCGACGTGGAAGCCCTGCGCCTGGCCCTGGCCCAGATCAAGCCCCAGGTGTCGCTCGACGCCGCCCGCCTGCGCGACCAGCTGCTGGCCGCCGGCCCCGTGGCTCCCGTGGCAGAGCCCGCGGAAGATGCCGACCAGGATGATGAGCCCAGTACCACGAGTGCCGAAACCCGGCTACTGGGCGAGCCGGCCAGCAGCGAGAAATAAACCCAGCGTTTTCAGATTGCCCTGCCTTCAGCGGCGCCGGCCCCCGGGTTCGGCGCCGCTGGCTTTTGCGGCCCCGGGCTGCAACCTTGGGCCCCGCGCCGTTACTTTGCCGCAACGCGGCACGCCGCCTGTTACCCCGCCTCAACTTTCCCATTACTCCATGAAACACACGTTTCGGGCACTGCTGCTCGGGGCCGCGCTGCTCACGGCGGCCGCCCCGCAAGCTGTAGCGCAGTCGGCCGCCGCGCCGTTTCCCTACCCCATCGAGCAATCCAGCCTGCCCAACGGGCTGAAAGTGGTGACCGTGCCCTACGACTCGCCCGGGCTGGCTTCGTTTTTCCTGGTGGTGCGCGCCGGCTCGCGCGACGAAGTGGAGGCCGGCAAAACCGGCTTCGCCCACTTCTTCGAGCACGTGATGTTCCGCGGTACCGACAAGTACAGCAAGGAGAAGTACGACGAGGTGCTCAAGAGCCTGGGCGCGGCCGCCAACGCCAACACCTCGCTCGACCGCACCGTGTACCACATGACCGGCAACGCCCGCATGCTGGAGAAGATGTTTGAGGTGGAAGCCGACCGCTTTCAGAACCTGAAATACTCCGAGCACGACTTCAAAACCGAAGCCGGTGCCGTGAAGGGCGAGTACACCAAGAACTCGGCTTCGCCCTACCAGCAGCTCTACGAGAAGACGGTTTCGACGGCTTTCGAGAAGCACACCTACGCGCACACCACCATGGGCTTCTTCCAGGACGTGGTGGACATGCCCAACCAGTACGAGTACTCCAAGGTGTTCTTCGACCGGTTTTACCGCCCCGAGTACACCACCCTGCTGGTGGTGGGCGACGTGAAAGCCGCCGAGGTAAACCAGCTGGCGCAGAAATATTTTGCCGGCTGGAAGCGCGGCTCCTACGTGCCCAACATGCCGGTGGAGCCCGAGCAGACCGCCACGCGCTACGCCCACGTGCAGAAAGCCAGCTTCCCACCTATGCTGAGCCTCAACTATAAGGGCCCGGCCTTCTCCGACCAGACCAAGGACCTGGCCGCGCTGGACATCCTGACCACCATGCTGTTTGCCGAAAACTCCGCGCTCTACCAGCAGCTGGTGGTGAAGGAGCAGAAAGTGCGCTTCGTGGGCGGCGGCGCCAATAACACCCGCGACCCGAACCTGATCAGCGTGCAGGCCTCGGTGGTGAAAGCCGACGACGTGCCCTACGTGAAGCAGCGCCTGACGCAGGCCCTGGAAGACGTGAAAAACAAGCCGCTCGACGCCAGGAAGCTGGCCGATACCAAGTCGGCGCTGAAGTACGGGCTGCTCACCAGCCTCGACAGCCCCGACCGCATTGCCAACACCCTGGCCGAATACATCTGGCTCACCGGCGACGCCCAGTCGCTGAACCGCTACCTGGCGCTGTACGACCAGGTAACGGCGGCCGACGTGCAGGCCGTGGCCAAGAAGTACTTCGTGCCCGAGCACCTCACCGTGGGCACCATCGGTCCGAACGCCACCGGCGGCGTGCAGTAGGCGCCGCCCGCGTTTTCCCTTTTCGATTTTGACTTTGCTTTCGATGAAAAATATCGTTCTCCGCGCCGGCTTTCTGCTGCTGGGCGCGGCCTCGCTGGCCCGGCCGGCCACCGCGGCCGACGTAGTGGAGCTGCGTCAGCCCAAAGCCGCCAAAGTGGTGGTGATGCTGCGCTTCAACAACGGCTCGGCCTCCGACCCCAAGGGCAAGGAAGGCCTCACCTACCTCACCTCCCAGCTGGTAACCGAAAGCGGCACCAAGGACCTCACGGCCGCCCAGATCAAGGACCTGATCTACCCCATGGCGGCCCAGTACGGCGCCCAGACGGATAAAGAGGTTACCACCTTCACCTTCCAGGTGCACCCCGACCACCTCGACAAGTTTTACCCGGTGCTCAAGGGCCTGATGCTCACGCCCTCGTTCACCCAGGAAGACTTCGACCGCCTCAAGTCCAACCAGCTCAACTACGTGGACCAGCTCATCCGGGCCTCGTCGGACGAGGACTACAGCAAGATGGCGCTGGAAGATCAGCTGTTCCGCGGCACCCGCTACCAGCACATGACGCGCGGCACCGCGGCCGGCGTGAAAAGCCTCACGCTCGACGACGTGAAGCAGTACCACGCCAGGGCCTTCGGCAAAAACAACCTCACCATCGGGCTGGCCGGCAACTACCCCGCCGCCTTTGCCAAGCGCCTGAAGGACGATCTGGAAAAGCTGCCTACGGCTACGGTGAAGCCGGAAGTGCCTAAAGTGGCGGCGCCCAAGGGCATGCGCGTGGAAATCATCAGCAAGCCCGACGCCCTGGGCTCAGCCGTGTACGCCGGTTTCCCCATCGAAACCACCCGCGCCAAGGACGACTTTGTGGCCCTGATGGTGGCCAACTCCTACCTGGGGGAGCACCGCAAGAGCTACGGCAAGCTCTACGAAAAGATCCGCACGACCCGCTCGATGAACTACGGCGACTACAGTTACATCGAGTGGTACGAGGCCGGCGGCTCCAACATGCTGCCCGTGCCCGGCACGGCCCGCAAAGCCAACTACGCCAGCATCTGGCTGCGCCCGGTGCAGATTGCCGAGGGCCTGCGCAAGCAGTACCCCGACGAGCTGGGCACGCTGAAAGTGGGTCACGCCCCGTTTGCCTTCCGCCTGGCCTTGCGCGAGATGGACGACCTGGTGCAGAACGGCCTGACCCAGGAGGAATTTGAGCTGACGCGCACCTTCCTGCGCTCCTACACCAAGCTCTACGGCATGACGCCCGCCAAGCAGCTCGGCTTTTTGCTCGACTCGAAGTACTACGGCCGCAAAGACTGGCTGGGCGAGCTGGACGCGCAGCTGGCCAAGCTCACCCTGGCCGACGTGAACAAGGCTATCAAGAAGCACTGGCAGACGCAGAACATGTACGTCACCATCGTAACCGACGACAGCGAAGCCCAGCCCCTGGCCGACGTGCTCAAGAACAACACCCCTTCTCCCATGAGCTACGCCAAGGTGGTGCGCGAAGGCCTGCCCAAGGAAGTGCTGGCCGAAGACGAGCAGGTGGCCGGCTTCAAGCTGAACGTGAGCGAGGTGAAAATCGTGGACACCAAGGACACGTTCAAATAGGCGTTTCCCGGCTTCAACCGGACTTTTTACTCTGCCCGAAACCCGCCCGGCCCCGGCCGCGGCGGGTTTCTTTTGGCCCGCCGGTTAAACCCGGCCGGGTAGCCGGCATCTATGAGAGCAGAAACCACCAACCCCCACTACTCGCATAAACATGAAGACTTCCTCCTGGCTGAAAACCCTGGCGCTTTCCTGCGCCCTGCTGCCCGTCGCCCCGGCCTTCAGTGCCTTCCTCGGGCAGGAACCGGCGGCCTTTGAGCAGGGCGGCCCCGGCAAGCACCGCGGCGGCAAGGGCCACAAAGGCAACCCCGAAATGCGCGCCTACCGGCAGCAGAACGTGCTGCCCGTGGTGCGCCAGCAGCGCCAGAAGCTCGACGCCCAGCTCTCGGCCGCCGACAAAACCCAGCTCGAGGGCTACCGCGCCCAGCTCAAGGCCCTGCGCGAGAAAAACCAGGCCTTCCGCCAAAGCCTGCGCCCGGCCGCCGGCAGCGCCCGCCCCGAGAAAGGCCAGCGCCCAGCCCTGACCGACGCCCAGAAGCAGCAGCTGCAGCAGCTGCGCACCGAGCAGCGCGCCATCATGCAGAACGTGCAGCAGCTAGCCAGCAAGTACGAGGCCACTATCCAGCAACTAGCCGCCGAAGTGCAGCCCCAGCGCGACCAGTGGACTGCCGACCTGAAGGCCCTGCGCGAGAAAAGCCTGACGCCCGAGCAAAAGCAGAAAATGCAGCAGCGCCAGCAGCTGGCCGGCAAGGATGGTAAAGGCCGTAAGGACGGCAAAGGCCCCGGCGGCCAGAATTACTTCGCCCCCGCCCGCTTCCTGCTGATGAGCCCCACCGCTCCGCTGAAAAAAGAGCGTACGGAGCGCGGCGGCCGCGCGGCCCTCTACCCCAACCCGGCCGGCGCCACCCAGCGCCTGGAGTACGAGGTGAAGAAGGAAGGCAGCGTGAAGGTGGAGCTGCAGGACGAGCGCGGCAAAACCCTGCGCACCCTGCTCGACGCCAAGCAGGCCAAGGGCCCACAGACGCTGGAAGTCAACCTCTCGGACCTGCCCCGCGGCACCTACTACTACAAAATCACCGGCAAAAACCTGAGCGAAACCCGCCGTTTCGTGAAGGAATAAGCGCCCAGCACCCCTTCCCGCAGCAGCGCCCCGGCCCATTCGGCCGGGGCGCTGTTTTTTTACGCCTGGCTTTTTCCATTCCGCTGGGCAGCTGGAATTGGCTCGGGCGGAATTTGCGGGCCGGCACCCCTATTTTTACGCCGGGCACGTTGCTGTGCGTACTCTCTTCCGGGGCCGGGCCCGAACCCGTTTATCCGACCCGGCCCATTTTCTAAATCCGCTGATTCGTGCTTCGACTGCTGCTTGCCGCCTGCTCCCTGCTGCTTTCTGCCCTGTTGCTGGCGGGCTGCTGCGGCGCCATATCCTGCGACTGTCAGGACGAGCGCGACGACGCCCTGCTGCTGCGCTTCAGCGCTGACTCGACCGGGGGCACCGGCTTCCGCGCCGCCGAGGTCGACACCGTGCTGCTGGTGCGCCGCGTGCTGCCCCAGGATTCGGTGCGGGGTACCGTGCCCGATACGGCCCGGCTGATTCGGCCCGCGGCCCAGGTCTTCGAGCCGCTGGTACTCGACAACACCACGCCCTTTCCGGCGCGGGCCGGCCGCAAGCTCGACGCCTACCGCTACCACATTGTGCTGCCCGGCCCGCGCCGCCGCTCCCCGGTGCGCCGCCGCTACACGCTCACCGAGCTCAGCGTGGACGGCCGGCTCGACACCGACGGCTGCTGCACCTGCTACGAGAACACGGCCAAGTCGCTGCGCCTGGGCTTGCCCGGTGGCAGCAGCCGGGTGGTGAATGCCTACAGCCCGCCGGGCGCCGCGCCCGTGGTGACGGTGCTGCCGCGCTAAGCCGACCGGTCAGCGGAAAAAGCCACCCCGGGCGCGGCGCCTGCGTATAGCGGTGGGTACGGCATTCCGTACCGCTGCTGCCACTGCTGCCCACCATGCCGACCCCTGCCAAGGATACTTCGACGGCCCCCGCGCCGCCCGCTTTTTACTTTACTACCACGCTCAGCCTCGAGCCCATCATTGCCTGGTGGCAGGCCCGGGCCGACGACGCCAACCCCGGCCTGGCGCTGCTGGCCCGGGGCATTCTGCGCGAGGTGGAGCAGCAGCCCGAGCTGCGCGGCCCCCTGGCCGACCCCCAGAACCTGTCGCCGCGGGCCAGCCAGCTCATCGAGTCGCTGATGGTGGCCGTGTTTCCGCCGGCCTCCTTCGCCACCGACATCATTGGGGCCGTTCCGCCCTTTCAGCGCTACAGCTTCTACCACACCCCGCGCTTTGCCCAGGTGCTGCTGGGCGCCGACCACCGCGTGAAGCAGCCGCTCAACATCGACGTGGCCACTATGGAGCGCCACCTGGTACACATGGTGTATTTCCTGATCATGGAAAAGCTCTACGGCGTGGAGATGCCCGACGCGGGCAACATCATCTTTACCGTGCCCGACTACGGCATGGGCCTGTACCGGCACTACTCGGTGGTGTTCGACTCGGCCTTTCTCGACGTGCACGTGGTGGGCCAGCGCCCCGAGCTGTCGGCCGAGCAGCTCGACCAGCTGGCCCGCAACCCGCGCAGCCTGGAGCTGTGGAGCGAGCTGCTGCCCCCCGAAAATTTCGTACTGGAGGGCTTCAACCTGCTGCACCTGACCGACGTCACCGACCAGGAAATTCTCTCGGAGCTGAAGTACGACCTGCTCGAGCGCGACGTGCTGCAGGCCGCCGACCGCCTCGAGCAGATTCAGGAAAAGCTGCGCGTGCTCTTCGGCCGCCCGGCCCTGCAGCTGGGCATTGCCGCCTACGACGAAAAGAAAAAGGCCTTCGTGGATTTCGGCCGGCGCATCAACCACTCCTTTCTGATGAAGCAGCTGCAGCGCCAGCATGCCACCTCGGGCTTCCGGCGGGTGTACCAGCAGCTCCTGCAGGAGCGCCGCCCCCTGGTGCTGGAAGACGTGCAGACGGCCGACATTCCCGGTGATTTGCGCGAGCAGCTGCTGGGCATGGGCATCCGCTCGATGATTCTGGCGCTGCTGCCCTACGGCGACGACGCGGTGGGTTTGCTGGAGCTAGGCTCCCCCACCGCGGGCGACCTGACGCAGTTCGACCTCGACAAGGTATCGGCGTTTCAGCCCCTGTTTGCCGTGGCCGTGAAGCGCAACGCCGAAGAGCTGCAGACGCGCGTGCAGGCCGTCATCAAGGAACGCTTCACCGCCATTCACCCCAGCCTGGAGTGGCGCTTCACCGACGCGGCCCTGAACCTGCTCGAGAAAATCGACGAGGGCAACAAGAACGCCGAAATGGAGCCCATCGTGTTTCACGACGTGTACCCGCTCTACGGCTCGTTCGACGTGCGCGGCTCCAGCACGGCCCGCAACGAGGCCATTCAGGCCGACCTCATCGAGCACCTGACCCTAGCCAACCGCGTGCTCAAGAAAGCCACCGAGTTTCAGGCCCTGCCCATCCTCGACGAGCTCAAGTTCTACGTCACCAAAAACCTGCGCCGCCTCAAGCAGGGCATATTGTCGGGCGACGAAGTGAGCATTTTTGAGTCGCTGAAATCGGAGGTGGAGCCCTTGTTTCAGTACCTGGCCCAGCACACGCCCGAGCTGCGGCCGGTCATTGGCGAGTACTGGAACAACATCGACCCTGAGCTGGGCATTCTCTACAAGCGCCGCAAGGCCTTCGAGGAAAGCATCACCCGCCTCAACGACACGGTGAGCGACTACCTCGACGAGGAAGACCGCAAGGCCCAGCTGATGTACCCCCACTACTTCCAGCGCTTCAAAACCGACGGCGTGGAGTTCAACGTGTACGTAGGCGCCTCGCTGGTGCACGACAAGCCCTTCGACCTGATCTTCCTGAAAAACCTGCGTCTGTGGCAGCTGCTGGTCACCTGCGAGGTAACCCGCCTGACCCACCGCCTCCGGGACACGCTGTCGCTGCCGCTCGAAACCACCCAGCTCATCCTCATTCACAGCCAGTCGCTGAGTATCCGCTTTCGCGCCGACGAGCGGCAATTCGACGTGGACGGGGCCTACAACATCCGCTACGAAATCATCAAGAAGCGCATCGACAAGGCCACCGTGCTGGGCACCGGCGAGCGGCTCACCCAGCCCGGCTACATTGCCCTGGTGTATGCCCAGCCCCGCGAAGGCGCCGAATACCGCGAGTACATCGACTATTTGCAGGACCGCCACCTGCTTGAGCCCGGCCTGGAAGAGCTGGAGCTGGAAGAGCTGCAGGGGGCCAAGGGTTTGCTGGCCTTGCGCGTGAAGGTGAAGCTGGACTAAGCGCTGCGCCCGGTTTAGTCTCGCTTCAGCCGCTGCTGCACCGTGAGGCGCACCACTACCACCCAGAGCGTGCCGGCGGCGAAACCCGCCAGCACGTCGGTGGGGTAGTGCACGTGCAGGTAGATGCGGCTGAGGCCGATGAGCAAGGCCCAGAGCAGCAGTGCCGCCATGCCGCCCACCCGGCGGCCGTGCTGCCACAGGTGCCAGGCCAGCATGCCGTAAAGCGCCACCCCAATCATGGCGTGGCCGCTGGGAAAGCTCAGGCCCGGCTGCGGCAGCAGGGCCGTGTCGGGGCGCACCCGGCCGAAGTACAGCTTCAGGCCCTGGTTGAACAACGCCGCGCCCGCCACGGCGGCAAACACCTCCACGGCCTCGCGGCGCAGCTTGCGCCACCACAGCAGCGCCGGCAGTAGCAAAGCCACGGCCACAAACCAGCGCGCCGAGCCGAAAAACGTGACGCCCCGCACCCAGTCGGTGAGGCCGGGCCGGGCGGCGCGCAGCTGGTCGAACCAGGCGAAGACGGCCGAATCGAACTGCTCGGGGCCGGCGTAGAACACCAGCCGCGTGAGGTAGAGAAAGCCCGCAAACGAGGCCGCAAACGCCACCATGGCCAGTACCAGCTCGGCGGAGAGCTGCCCGAGCAGGCGCAGCAGAAAGGCAGAAAGGCGGTTCATACCCGGCGAAGTAAGCCAAGGGCCGCCCCAAAACCTACCCCGACAGCCCGAACAAAGCCGCCGGGCCCGAAAAACAAGAAAGCCGGCCCTTGCGGAACCGGCTTTCTATGTTGTGCGGTCGGAGAGACTCGAACTCTCACACCTTTCGGAACTGCCGCCTGAAGACAGCGCGTCTACCAATTTCGCCACAACCGCAACGAAGCATTTCAGTTGGCGTCCCGCTTACCGGGAGTTGAAATGTGATACAAAAGTAGGGCGCGGGGGCGTTGCTGTCAAGCCCGGGGGCAAAAAAACCTGACTGGCTTCGGCTTCCCAACTGACTATCAGGCCCAAATTTTTCAATGCACGTCGATAACCGGGCCGGAGCCGTGCTCGGGACGCACGCGCTTCTTGGTAAACAGCTCCAGCCGCCGCAGCAAGGGCAGCGCAATAAGCAGCCACAGCAGGCCGGCCGCCAAGCCGGCCAGCACATCGGAGGCATAGTGCACCCGCAGATACACCCGCGTGAGGCCGATGAGCAGGATGAGCGTGGTGAGCAGCACCGTGAGCAGCCAGCGCAACGAGCGGTTTTCCACGTGCTGCCACACCAGGTAAATGAGCAGGCCGTAGAACGAGGCCGAAATCATGGCGTGCCCGCTCGGGAAGCTCAGCCCCGAAGCCGAGGTGAGCGGCAGCGCGGGCCGGGGGCGGTTGTAAAAGCTCTTGAGCAGCAGGTTCAGGGTGATGCTGCCCAGGGCCACCACCGGTACCTTGAGCGAGTACCAGCGGTGCCGCCGAATGACCAGGAAGTAGCCGATAACCGTGAGGGCCGCTACCACGATGAAGTTGCGCGAGGCCAGAAAGGTCATGAAATCAACCCAGCCGCGGTTGTCTTCGCCCAGAAACGCGTGCGACCAGCTGAAGGCGGCCTCGTCGAAGCCGACCTGCCCGTCGCCGAGCACCTGCCGGCCCAGGGCCAGGAAAATCACGATGCCCACGGTGCCCACCAGCAGAATCAGGGCAAACTCGGTGACGAACAACGCGGCCCCGGCCACGAGGCGGCGAAAAAACACAGTCATGCGCAGGGAAACGGGGAGGTTTGCTTCCCGCAACGCAAACCGCGCCCCGAAGGATGTGCCGTACCTTGCCGCCCGGCGCCCCTGCCCCCCGCCCCGCTGCCCATGCCGGCTCCCGATTTCAACTCCGTGGCCGCGTTCTACGACCCGCTCGCCCGTTTCGTGTTCGGCCGCACCTTGCTGCGGGCCCAGCAGGCGGTGCTGCTCGCGGGTTTGCCGCCGGCTGCAGCCCGGGTGCTGTTTATCGGCGGCGGCACGGGCCGGGTGCTGCCCGAAGTGCTGCGGCGCTGCCCCGGCGCGCAGGTGCTGTACGTGGAAGCCTCGGCCGAAATGCTGCGCCGCGCCCGCCGCCACCTGCGGCGGGAGCTGCCTGAAGCCGCGGCGCGGGTAACCTTCGTGCACGGCACCGAGGCCGACCTGCCCCCCAGCCCGCCCTGCGACGCACTGCTGGCCTTTTTCCTGTTCGACCTGTTTCCCGCGCCCGAGCTGGCCGCTTTGCTCAAACGCCTGCACCCGCACACCCACCCCGGTACCCGCTGGCTGCTGGCCGACTTTGCCCCGCCGCGCCGCCGCTGGCAGCGCGGCCTGCACGCGCTCATGTACCGCTTTTTCGGCCTGGCCTCGGGCGTGGCGGCCCGGCAGTTGCCCGACGTGGCCACCGCCCTGCACCGGCTGGGCTTGCAGCGCCGCTGGCAGCAGCTGTGGGTTGATGGCCTGGTAGAAGCCGCCGTGTGGAGCGAGCAGCCGCTTGACCACTAGCAGCCTCTCCGGTTGGGCGCAACGCCCGCCGCATTTCGGCGTCTGCTGGGCGCGGCGTACTTTCGGCCGCCACTTTCCCCGCTTGCCATGATGCTCCGCCTGCCCGCCCACCTGCTGCTGGGCCTTGCTTTGCTTGCCACCCCGCTCGTGCTGCGCGCCCAGGCGCCGGTGCAGTACCAAGTTGGGTTTCCCAACGCCGTGCACCACGAGGCCCGCATCACCGCCACCTTCAGCCAGGTGCCCGCCGGTCAGCCCCTGCGCCTGCGCATGGCCCGCTCCTCGCCCGGCCGCTACGCCCTGCACGAGTTTGCCAAGAACGTATACGACGTGCAGGCCACCGACGCCCAGGGCAAGCCCCTGGCCCTGGTGCAGCCCGACCCCTACGGCTGGGACGTGACACCCGGCCCCGACGGCACCGTGCGCTTCAGCTACACCCTGTACGGCGACCGGACCGACGGCACCTACGCCGGCATCGACGCCCAGCACGCCCACCTCAACGCCCCGGCTACCTTCGTGTTTGCCCGCGGCCTCGACCAGCGCCCGGTGGAAGTGCGCTTCGAGCTGCCCGAGGGCTGGCGCGTGGCCTCGCAGCTGCAGCCCGACGGCCCGGTGTGGCGCGCCCCGCACTTCCAGTACTTCATGGACTCGCCCACCTCGCTGGGCGCCCAGCAGGTGCGCAGCTGGACGGAAGGCGGCCAGACCATTGAGCTGGCCGTGCTGCACCCCGGTACCGAGGCCGACCTGGACCGCTTCACCGAGCAAACCAAAAAGGTGGTGAAGGAGGGCGTAGCCGTGTTTGGCGAGCTGCCCCGCTTCGACTTCGGCCGCTATACCTTTATTGCCAACTACCTGCCCCAGGCCAGCGGCGACGGTATGGAGCACCGCAACTCCACCTCGCTCACCGCGCCCCGCTCCCTGGGCGGCCCCGGCGCCCTCGACAACCTGGGCACCGTTTCGCACGAGCTGTTCCACGCCTGGAACGTGGAGCGCATCCGCCCCCGCGACCTGGAGCCCTTCGACTTCGAGCGGGCCAACATGAGCAACTCGCTCTGGTTTGCCGAGGGCTTTACCCAGTACTACGGCGACCTGCTGCTGCGCCGCTCCGGCGTCTTCACCTCCGACCAGCAGTACTGCCAGGAGTCACTCAACAGCCTCGTCAACACCTTGCTCACCTGGCCGGGGCCGGCGCGCAACTCGGCCGTGTACATGAGCCAGCAAGCCCCCTTCGTCGACGCGGCCAAGTCCATCGACCCCAGCAACCGGCTCAACACCTACCAGTCGTACTACACCGTGGGCGGCGCCAACGCCCTGGCCCTCGACCTGCTGCTGCGCCAGCGGTACAAGACCGACCTCGACGCCTTCATGCGCATCGTGTGGCAGCAGCACGGCAAGCCCCAGCAGAACTACGCGCCCACCAGCCCCTACTCCCTGGCTGACTTGCAGCGGGTGCTGGGTCAGGTAAGCGGCGACACGGCCTTTGCCGGCAGCTTTTTCCGAGGCCACATCCACGGCCACCAGTTGCACAACTTTCAGGAGCTGCTGGCCCCCGCCGGCATGGTGCTGCGCCCCCGCTCCACCGCGCCTGCTTTGGGCCGCGCCGGCCAGCTCAGCTTCCAGAACGGCCGCGCCGTGCTGGCATTCAACACCCTGGTGGGCACCCCGCTCTACCAGGCCGGCCTCGACCGCGACGACGAGCTGCTGCGCCTCGACGGCAAGCCCCTTAAGGACGAAAAAGCCCTGGCCAACATCCTGAAAAAGCACAAGGCCGGCGACACCGTGCCCCTGGAGTACCGCTCGCGCGGGCAGGTGCGCACCGTGAGCATTGCCCTGGTGCCCGACCCCAACCTGGAAGTGGTGCCCGCCGAGCTGGCCGGCCAGCAGCCCACGCCCGAGCAGCTGGCCTTCCGCGCCGCCTGGCTGGGCAGCAAGGCCAAGCAGTAACAGGCTTCCGTTTTCAGGTAATCAAGCAAAAAGCGCCGCCGGGTAATTACCCGGNCACGCTCACCAGCAGCACCGCCCAGACGCCGGCTTTGCGCCGCTGGCTGGAAGGGTAGGGGCAGCGCCCCTCCACGCCGGCTTGGGGCGATGAAAGCCCACGACAAAAGCGCCGCCGGGTAATTACCCGGCGGCGCTTTTGTCGTGGGCTTTCATCGCCCCAAGCCGGCGTGGAGGGGCGCTGCCCCTACCCTTCCAGCCAGCGGCGCAAAGCCGGCGTCTGGGCGGTGCTGCTGGTGAGCGTGTCTCCCTGCCGCAGCTTCACGGCCAGGCGGTTGTTGAAGTAGGGCTCCACCCGCTCCACCGCCCCGATGTGCAGCAGCTCGCTGCGGTTGAGCCGGAAAAACTGCGCCGGGTCGAGTTGGGCTTCCCACTCGCTGAGGCTGCCGGTGAGCGGATGCCGCCCGCCCTGCCGGTCCACGGCAAACACCAGCCCCTCCTCGGCCTGCAAATACGCTACCTCGTCCACCGCCAGCAGGTAGAAGCTGTTGCGCTGCCGCACCGTCAGGCGCTGCCGGTAGCTCACCGCTTGACGCCGCAGTGCCGCGCTCAGCTGTTCCACCACGGCCGCCGACAACCCTGCCCCTACCGTTGCCGGCTCGCTCGGGGCCGGCTCAGGCGCGGCGAAGCTGGCTTTCAGCCCCTCGTACTTGCCCAGAGCCGCGGCAAACTGCTCGTAGTTGAAGGGCTTGAGCAGGTAGCCGATGCCGTTGGCCCGGAACGCGGGCAGCAGAAACTGGTCGTAGGCCGTGATGAAGATGATGGGGCAGGTCACGGCCACCTGCTCGTAGAGGCTGAACACGTTGCCGTCGAGCAGCTCGATGTCGGAAAACACCAGCGCGGGCATGGCGTGCTCCCGGAACCAGTTCAGCGCTTTTTCCACGCTGCGCACCTCGTGCACGTCGTCGGTGGGCAGGCCGTAGCGGGCGGCAAACCGCCAAATCTGCTGGGCCGTGAGCGCTTCGTCTTCCAGAATGAGCAGGCGCATGATTAGGGCTTAGGGACTTAGGTTTTAGGGCTTAGCAAACGTGCTTGCCCGGCTTAGCCGACCAGCAGCGGTGCTTCCGCCGGGCGGCGCTGGGTTTGGCGCAGCAGCGGCACGCGCACCACGAAATCGGTACCGCGCTGCACCTGCACCACCTGGCCGGTGAGAATGCGGTAGCGCGCCTGCAAATTCAGCAGGCCCGTGCCGCCCGACTCGGGTGCCCGACGCTTGGGCCGCACCGGGTTGCTCACCTGCAGCGCCTCGGCCTGCACCCGCACCACTACCCGCAGCGGCTCGTCGTCGTCGCCGCGGTTGTGCTTGGTGGCATTTTCAATCAGAATCTGCAGCGTGCCCGGCACCACGTGCAGCCGGGCCGGGTCGGCGCCCGGTGTCAGCTCCACCTCAAAGGCGTAGGCCTCGCCGAAGCGGTGGCGCAGCAAATACACGTAGTCGTCGAAAAAGGCCAGCTCCTCGCCCAGCGGCACAAAATCGGCGTCCTTGTGGCGAATGAGGTAGCGGTAGAGGCCCGCAAACCGGTCGAGGTAGTGGCTGGCCACGTCGGCATCCTGGGCGATGAGCACGTGCAGGATGTTGAGGTTGTTGAACAGAAAGTGCGGGTCGATCTGCGCCTTCAAAGCCCGCAGCTCGCTTTCGGCCTGGGCCTTCTGTGCCCCCAGCAGCCGCTGCTGCGCGTCGTGGTAGTGCTTGCCGGTGAGCACCACCGCCAGCAGTCCGTAGCTGCGGGCGTGGCTCACGGCCCCGTAAAGCAGGGCCAGCCCGCTCCACTTCAGCGGCTGCCCAAACACCCACACCAGCCCCGCCAGGTAAGCCGCCCCGCTCAGCCCGATAAAGCCCGCCAGCAGCGCCAGCCCACCCACCCGCCGCCCCGGCGTGAGCAGCCGCGGCAGCAGTCCGCGCACCGCCAGCAGCACCGTGAGCGTATCGAGTGCTATGGTAAACACGGTCCCCGGCACGGCCCGCGCCCAGCCAAATTCGGGCACGTACTCCAGCAGCAGCAGCGGCGCCACCACCAGCCAGTACACCAGCACCACGCCCGCGTCGGAGCGCCCCACCCAGCGCCCAAAAGCTCCACGAAACAACCAAGCAAGCATATACAACTGGGGCCTGAATGCGGCCGGTGAAGGTAAGCGAAACGGCGGTCCGGCCCCAACCGCAACAGTACTCCAGCCAGTCTGCCGAAAGAAAAAGAGAGGACATACTGAGCTGGCCCAAGCATCTGGTCCTCCCCCCCCGACCCTTCTCCAGAAGAGAGGGGAGCCAGACGAAGCAGGAGCAGAACTTGCCTACGGCGCCTCTCGGGTCGGCTACGCGGACGCCAGTCTCAGCCTGATGCCCTGGCACTTCGGCCCTACGTCGCCTGGCTCCCCCTCTCCCCCGTGTCGCGCATCGAGCGAGGAAAGGGGGCCGGGAGGAGGTCCCTACCGCGGCGGCTCCGTCATGCCCGAGTCGCGCACCAGCAGCAGGTACTGCACGTAGGCCGTGGCCGGCAGCGCCGGGTCGAAGCGCAGCTGCTGGGCGGCGGGCAGGCCCGGGGCGTAGCGCACCTGCACCGGCAGGCGCCGCGCCGCCGCCGTGGGCGCGTCCAGCTTCAGCAGAGTGGTGCTGCCGGGTTGGGTAGCAGCTTTCAGCGCCTCAATGCCCTGCAACATTACCAGCGGCCCGTCGTGGTTGAACTGCGTGGCGGCCGTGTAGGCCTGGCCCGCGGCGCGGAAAGGCGCCGGCAGCTGGGCTGAGGCGTACATCATGCGCGAGCCGGAGTAGGTGCACAGCAGCGACACCACCTTGTCGCGGGCCGGCAGCGTGCTGGCCCGCACCCGGGCCGCGAAGGCCACGTGCCCGCCGAGCGCCGGGCTTTGCAGCACGTGTCCCGTGCCCCACATGCCGTAGAGCTTCTCGCTCTCAAGGTGCAGCAGCGGCAGCACGGCCTGGTAGTTGGCAAACAGCTGCGCCTCCCGCGAGGGCAGCGTGCGGGCGTAGGCGGCGTTGGTCAGCAGGTGCTGCACCAGCCCGTAGTTCGTGCCCAGCGCCCGCCGCGCCGCCCGCTCCTGTTGCCCCAAAGCCTGCTGAGTGCGCAGGGCCACTCCGGCAAACGCCTGCGGCTCCGCGCCGCGCAGCGCCGCCTGCACCGAGTCGAGGCGGCCGTTCAGCCCGGCCGGCAACCGCTTGCTGCCCGCCCGCAGTTCCGCCAGGTAGTCGGCCGCCAGGGCAAAGTCCTGCAGCCCGTCGATGCCCACGAACCGGATGCGGCGCGCGGCCGGCAGGGTCTGGTTCAGCGCCCGGATGCGCTGGACTTTGCGCACGAAATCCTCGTTCCCCCACTGTGCCTGCTGGCGTACCCAGCTGGCAAACACCCGGCGCAGCGTGGCCGCGTCGCCGGTGCCCAGGTAGGCGTTCAGGTAGTGGGCCTTGGCGCAGTCAACCTCGGCCAGGTAGTAGCGCACCCCGGCCCGCTCGTTGAGGTGGCGCAGCAGCGCGAAGTCGATTTCCTGGGGCCGCTGCACCCCGTGCGACTCGCCCAGCAGAAACAGCTGGTTCTGGTAAAACGCCTCGTCGAACAGCCGGAACGCCGGCGTGCCCGGCAGGTCGAGGGTTTCGCGCGGCGCCCCGGCAAACACCGAGTCTAGCGGCAGCACCGCGGCCGTGGCGGCGGCCGGCGCTTGCGCGGAGGCAGTGGGTTGGGCCGAAGCCGGGACATAGCCAAGCAGGGCGACGGAAAGTAGCAGGGGCAGGCGGCGGAAAGCAGGGCAGAAAAGCATGGCGAAGAAGGGTTAGCGGTGAGAACTGCCCCAAACCACGCCCCGCCCCGCCCCTATCGGAAACCTCTTCCCCCGAACCGCCGCAAAAACCCGCTGAACCCCGGCAAAAATCCCACGAGCAGCTACCCTTCGCTCAGGTCACCTCGACCAAGTGCCATGTCACCTTTGCACCTATGCCTTGCCACTTCGACCAAACGCCTTGTCACCTTTACCACAGCCCTTGCCACACTGACCAAGGTCAATGTCACTTCGACCAAGCGTCTTGCCACGCTGACCAAGGCTAATGTCACTACGACCAAACGCCATGTCGCCATGACCAGGGTCAATGCCAACCTTGCACATGACCGTTGCCACCTCGACCAAGGCCATTGCCACTACGACCAAAGCCTATGACGCCTTGACGCCGGTTATTGTCACCTCGACACCCGCCATTCACCTTCTTACACCGGCCATTGACGCCCTTACACCCGTCAATGACGACCTGCCACCAAGCCTTGTCTCCTGCATCGTCGCCCCTCCATCCAAGGCACCCAGCACATCCGTAGCTTTGCCCCCAATCCTCATTGCTCATTGATAAATGTTAATTGATAAATGACCAATGACACCCGCCGGCTCCGCCTGATTTACGCCGTCATCTTCGTCGACGTAGTGGCCGGCGCCGCCTTGGGGCCCATCCTGCCCGAGTACGTGCGCGGCAAAGCCTACCCCCAGCTCTGGCTGACGCTGGGCACCGGCATCTTCCTCGGCATTCAGCTGGTGGCCGCCCCGCTGCTGGGCAAGCTCTCCGATGGCTACGGCCGCCGCCCCGTCTTCATTCTCTCCGCGGCCGGCACCTTCCTGGCCAACTGCCTGCTGCTGCCCGTGCGCACCGGCCTCTACCTGGCCAACCGCGTCTCCGACGGCTTCACCAACGGCATGTACGCCGCCGCCCGCTCGGCCATTACCGACTTGTCGCCGCCCGAGCGCGTGTTCAAAAACCTGGGCATCGAGGGCGCCATCATCTCCCTGGGCTTCGTGCTGGGCCCCATGTGCTCAGGCCTGCTGCTCACCTTCTACCGCATTCCCGAGGGCCGGCAGGCCGCCTACGTGGCCGGCTTTGCCGTGGCGCTGGCCGCCCTCAACATCGGCCTTAGTTTGGCCCTGCGCGAAACCCACGCCGGCCGCCGCGGCGTGAGTTCCGCCGCGCTGCGCGCCGCCCTGCTCGAAGCCGTGAACGTGCACCTGATCTGGCAGCGGCTGCAGGCCAAAAACCAGGCTCACCCCGGCCTGCTGCGCCTGGTGCTCACCCAGGCCCTGTTCACGCTCAGCATTGGCTACTACTTCTACTTCGTGCCCTTCGCCAGCCTCAGCGCCCTGCGCATGGATGCCCGCGCCATCAGCTACTTCTTCATGGCCTTCGGCACGGCCAGCATTGCCATCAACTACCTCTTCTACACCTACGTGGCCGACCGCATCAACCAGCGGCGCGCCATTTTCTGGCTGGCCTTGCTGGGCGTGCCCGTGCTGGTAGCCTACGGCCTGGTGGGCTCCTCCCAGGTCGCGCTCTACGTCATCGTCGCCTTCGACTGCCTCACGCTCTCGCTCATTCAGGGCCTGCTCGAAGGCCTGCTCGCCCAGCGCACCACCGAGGCCGACCGCGGCGAAATCTTCGGTCTCAACCAGGCCGTGCAGGGCCTGGCCAGCTTCGCCGGCACCCTCGTCTTCGGTCTCCTGTCGGTGGTCGATCTGCGCCTGCCCTGGGCCTGGTTTGCCCTCTGCCTGGCCGGCGTAGCCTGGCTTTCGCGGTTCTTTATTACTTCTCCCACAGCAGAAGCCGCCCCGCCGCCCATAGAATCAGAAATATGACGCCAAGGATGGTAATACGGAGGCCATGCACCCGATCATCAGCGGAAAAAGCTTGTACGGTCTCGCCGTTTGGCAAAGTGCGCTTGTGCGAGTAGAGATGCCAGCCAATGATGATACCAAGCAGTCCGCCTACACACGCCGAAACATAACCCAGCATAATCCAGATGGGCTGTTTTTCCTCGGGCTTGGCCAGCTCCGCATTGCGGTGTTGCAGGAGTAGTTGCACGGTATCAGGGTTCAGGTCGTGGCCTCGGTCCCGTAAAATGCGTTGGGCCAGTACGAAATCTAGCTTGCTCCATTCATCGGGCCGCACCAAGATGCCCATCAGCTCGTCGTCGGTGAACCGAAACAGGTAATGGTCAGGATCCACGGAAGCAGCCAATTGCTCATTGGCCTGCTCTTCGAGCTGGTGGACGCGGGGAAAATCCTGCCCCCGCAATTTTACCTCGCAGTGCCGGTGCACCTCATTGAAAGCAAAACTTGGGTCAGCCGCCGGCTGCACCAAAACGGTTTCGTAAGGGATGTTGTGTTCCTGTAACAAGCTCAGTAAGCCCTGAGATGCTTCAAGGGAAAGAAATTTTTGATAGGTCAGGAAACCATCATTCATACAACTTTCGAGGCAGGTGATTGGAGCCTGGGCGAGGTTAACAAAAGCACACAAGTTTACCAGGGAGGCGCGTGCGGGTTAGGCACAAATAGCCAGGCCCTACTTGCGCCGGCCAAACAGGCGCAGCAGGTACAGAAACAGGTTCACAAAGTCGAGGTACAGCGTGAGGGCCCCCAGCACGGCAGCCTTGCGGTCGGTTTCCTCGTCGTCGAGGCCGATGAAGGCCAGCTGCTTCACCTTCTGGGTGTCGTAGGCCGTGAGGGCCACAAACAGCAGCACGCCCACGTAGGTGGTAATCCAGTACAGCATTTCGTTGGCCCAAAACAAATTCACCAGCGAGGCAATGACCAGCCCGATCAGCGCCATGAACAGCAGGTTGCCCCAGCTGCTGAGGTCGGTGCGGGTGAAGTAACCGTAGAGGCTCATCGCGCCGAAGGTTCCCGCCGTCACGAAAAACGTGGAAGCCAGCGAGCCGGTGGTGTATACCATGAACACCAGCCCCAGCGTGAGACCGTTGAGCACCAAGTAGGCGGCAAAGGCGCCCACTGCCTGCCGGGCCGGCATGGCGAAGATGCGCGCCGACAGCCAGCCCACCACAAACACCTCGAGCAGCAGCAGCCCCCAAAACACCAGGCGGTTGCCGAACACCAGCTCCTGCAGCTCGGCGGAGCCGCCCACCACCATGGCCACGCCGCCGGTCAGGGCCAGCGCGCCAGCCATCCAGCCGTACACCTGCGTCATGAACCGGGCCTGAATGGCAGCGGCTTCTTCGGCCGTAAGCAACAGCTGCGGGGGCTGCTGATTGACTTCCTGGGGTATGGTTTCGTCCATCATCAAGCGCGGTAGCAGGGGTAGCCAAGGGTGAGGTTAAGCAAAAGCGCGGGCAAAGTAGTTGTTTGCGCCCCGGCCGCCAACCCGTGTCATGGATCAATTACCATCTATCATCGTTCCCTTGTACCCGACCCCGCACGCCGCCATTGTTCCATTCCCCGCTTTCCGTTGCTCATTGGCCATTCTCCATTGATAATTGTTCATTGCTAATTGTTCATTGTTGATTGCTCATTGCCCTCCTGATAAATGTTAAATGATAATTGATCAATGAAAAGCCAGTACGTGCGCAACCCCGCGCTGCCTACCATTCGCCCCGGCTACCCCGGCAACCTGAAAATCGGCCGCCAGTTCGCCAACGGCGACGCGCTCTACACCCCACAATTTTCGGACGTGCTGCGCTGGAAGCTGCTGACCAAAAACCCGCAGGCCGCGGAAAAGAAGCGCGACACCTGGGTTCCCGCCGTGCAGCCCTGCGCCGAGCTGTTGCGCCAGCGCCCCGCCGATACGCTGGTGTGGCTGGGCCACGCCACCTTCTGGCTGCGCCTGGGTGGCCTGAACATGCTGTTCGACCCGCTGCTGTTCGACCTGCCCCTCATGCGCCGCCGCCACGCCCTGCCCTGCGCGCCCCACGACCTCACCGGCCTCGACCTGCTGCTGCTCTCCCACGGCCACCGTGACCACCTCGACGAAAAGTCGCTGCGCCTGCTGGCCCGCCAGAACCCCCAGGCGCAGGTGCTTGGCCCACTGGGCGTGGCTAACGTGCTGCGCGGCGTCACGGGGGCGCTGCCGGTGCAGCAGGCCGGCTGGTGGCAGCAGTTCGACCTGGGCCCCGCCGCGCCGCTGGAAATCTTTTACCTGCCGGCCCGCCACTGGCACCGCCGCGGCCTAGCCGACCTGAACACCGTGCTCTGGGGCTCGTTTCTGCTGCGCGACGTGGCCAGCGGCCGCACCCTGTACTTTGGCGGCGACTCGGCCGAGGGCCCGCACTACTACGAAATCGAGGAGCAATTCGGCCCGCTCGACGTGGTCATCATGCCCATCGGCGCCTACAAGCCCGCCTTCATGATGCGGCGCAGCCACCTCACGCCCCACGAAGCGGCCAAGGCCACCAACCAGCTGCGCGCCGGCCACCTCGTGCCCATGCACCACGGCACCTACGACTTGTCGGATGAGCCCGCCTCGGAGCCCCTGCGCCTGCTCGAGCAGATTGCCCACGAAGGCTGGCTGGGCGCCCAGCTGCACGCACTGGCCGTGGGCCAGCCGCTGCCCCTGGCCGGGCTGGAGTGAATAGGTATTAGGTGATGAGGTGACACGTGACAGGTAACAGGTGACACGTAACAAGTGACAGGTGACAGGCAACTGGAAACTCGCAACTGGCAACTGGCAACTGACAAGCTCGGCCTTAACATCGGTCCGGGCAGCGCGTAAGCCCCGGGGACGCTGGATAAGCCAGCCCTACGCCTTACCCAACCTTCTTCTGCTATGCTGTTCGACAAACTCGAAACCCTCGACGACCTGCTGCTGATGTGCCTGAAAGACCTGTACAGCGCCGAAACCCAGCTGGTGAAAGCCCTGCCCCAGATGGCCGCCGCTGCCAAAGACGGCCGCCTGCGCCGCGGCTTCGAGCGCCACCTGCGCGAAACCGAGGAGCAGGTTCAGCGCCTGGAGCGCATCGGCAAGTCCCTGGACCTTGACCTGGGCGGCGAAACCTGCGTGGCCATGCAGGGGCTCATCAAGGAAGGCCAGAAGCTGATGTCGGAGCGGGCCACCGACGAGGTGATGGACGCGGCCCTGATTGGCGCCTCGCAGAAAATTGAGCACTACGAAATTGCCTGCTACGGCACCGCCGCCCACTACGCCGAGCGCCTGGGCTACGCCGACGCCGCCGAGCTGCTGCGCAAAACCCTGGACGAGGAAAAGTTCACCGATACCAAGCTCAACGACTTGGCCAAGAACTACCTCAACCAGAAAGCGGAATAGCGCCGGTTCGGGCAGCAGTCATTGCGAGCGAAGCGAAGCAATCCTTCCTCTAGTAGCACCGACGCCATAATACCTACTGACCGAAAACAGCCCCGCCCGAAACCAGTAACCCAGGTTTCGGGCGGGGCTGTTTTCGTGCTGACGACTTTTCGGTTTGTGCTACTCTTGCCGCCGTGCCGCGAGAGGAAGGATTGCTTCGCTTCGCTCGCAATGACAGCGGGGCCGAGCAGCCTGCGCACACAGCCCTACCGAATCTTGCCCTGCAAGTCCCAGTGGCTGTGCTTCACTTCCAGGCTACCGGGCTCCCGCTTGATGGTGCGGGTGTACCGCTCACCGGCAATGGCGCCGTTGGGCCGGCGGCGGCCGAAAAACAGCAGCACCGGCTCGCCGTGCTCGTTGGTGACAAAGGTGATGTCGTAGCCCTTAAACACGTCGTCGATGCGGGTTTTGGGTTCAAACTTCTTGCTGAGCTTCTTGTCGAGGTCGGGATGCAGGGGCATGGGCTGGCGGGAATAATGGGTTCTGGTGGCTTGGGAGTAGTACGGTCCGGCCCCCGGGCTGTTTTGGTCGAGTTGGCGCCGCCTCGCCCGGCCACCATGCGCACCCTCCCTCAACTGTTCACCCACTCCTGTCAGGTTTCACCTGTTCCCTCGTCACCTGTCACCTGTTACCTATCCCCCAGATCTTATCTTTGCCCCCCTATTTCCCCGCCTATGTCGCCCACCCTGGTTCTGAGCCTGATTGCCGGCTATTTCGTCGTGCTCGTCATCATTGCGCTGCTCACCTCGCGCAAAGCCACGAGCGAGTCCTTTTTCGTGGCCAACCGCAATGCGCCCTGGTACATGGTGGCCTTCGCTATGATCGGCACCTCGCTCTCGGGCGTCACGTTCGTGTCGGTGCCGGGGCAGGTGCTCACCGGGCAGTGGAGCTACATGGGCATGGTGCTGGGCTACGTGGCCGGCTACGCCGTCATTGCCACGGTACTGTTGCCGCTCTACTACCGCCTCAACCTGGTGAGCATCTACACTTACCTGGAGCAGCGCTTCGGGTTCTGGAGCTACAAAACCGGGGCTTTCTTCTTTCTGCTGAGCCGGGCCATCGGCGCCTCGTTCCGCCTGTTTCTGGTGGCGGGCGTGCTGCAGCTGGTGGTGTTCGACGCGCTGGGCGTGCCCTTCGCCGTCACGGTTACCGTCAGCATCCTGCTGATTTACCTCTACACCTTCCGCGGCGGGCTCAAAACCATTCTCTGGACCGACACCTTTCAGACCCTGGCCATGCTCATCTGCGTGGTGGTCAGCATCGGCCTCATCGGGCAGGAGCTGAATTTGGGCTGGGCCGGGCTGGTGCAGACGGTGCGCGAGTCGCCGCTGTCGGAAACCTTCTTCTTCGCCGACCCCAACGACAAGAAGTATTTCTGGAAGCTGTTCGCGGCGGGCATGTTCATTACCATCACCATGACCGGCCTCGACCAGGATCTGATGCAGAAGAACCTGAGTTGCCGCAACATCCGCGACGCGCAGAAAAACATGTTCTGGTTTACGCTCACGCTGGTGTTCGTCAACATCCTGTTTCTCTCGCTGGGCGTGCTCCTGTTCAAATACGCCGAAGTGAAGGGCATTGCCCTCGACCAGCTGCCCCAGCTGCTGAACCTGAAGGGCAACCTCGACACCGACAAGGTATTTCCCTACCTGGCCACCAACCACTTCTCTTTGTTTGCCGGCGTGGTGTTCGTGCTGGGCATCATTGCCGTTACCTACGCCTCGGCCGACTCGGCCCTGACGGCACTGACCACCTCCTTCTGCGTCGATTTCCTGGGCATTTCGCGCTACCCCGAGGCCCGGCAGAAAACCATGCGCCAGATGACGCACCTGGCCTTCACCGGCGTGCTCATTGCCATCATCCTGATCTTCCGCGCCCTCAACGACCAGAACGTGGTGTCGGCCGTGTTCGACGCGGCGGGCTACACCTACGGGCCGCTGCTGGGCCTCTACGCCTTTGGCCTCTACACCCGGCGCCGCCCCCAGGACCGCTGGGTGCCGCTGATCTGCGTGCTCTCGCCCCTGCTTACCTGGATGCTGGTCAAGAACTCGGCGGCCTGGTTCGGAGGCTACGAAATTGGCTTCGAGAAGCTGATCTACAACGGCCTGCTCACCTTCGCCGGCCTGTGGCTGATTTCGAGCCGCCAGGCCGTAGCCGCGCCGGTGAACCCCGCTGCCGCCGAATTGGTTAGCTAGGCCGTACCTTCGCGCTTTGTTGCGCCTTCGCCGAAAGGAGCGCCCGGTTGCCGCGGCGCTCCTTTCGGCGGCGTCCCACCCCATCCGCCTTTTCGTCCGTGAAATATCTCCTGTTGTTCGTGCTGCTGCTGGGCGTGGCCCCGCTGGCCCGGGCCCAGCGCCCCGGTGCCCGCGGCCCGGTGGTGATGCGCGCCGACCGCATGCGCCCGCAGCTTAAGCCCGGCCCCAACCGCCCCGACGTGGCCCCGGCCTTTCCCGGCGGCCAGCCCGCCCTGAGCCAGTTTATTCAGGATAACGTGCAGACGCCGGCCGCCGTGCGGGAGCAGGGCAAGTCGGGCATCGTGTTCACCAGCTTCACCGTGGGCGAAGACGGCCGCCTGCGCGAGCTGAAGGTTGACAAAGGCTTTACCCCCGACTGCGACGCCGAAGCCCTGCGCCTGCTGGGCCTCATGCCGGCCTGGAAACCCGCCACCCGCAAGGGCCAGCCGGTGGCCGCCGAGGTAACCCTGGCCGTGCCCTTCGGCAACTCCGGCGAGTTGATTGTGGAGAAGGGCAAAGTAAAATTCGAGTAAACGAGTCTTTAGAACTCAGAGAAGAGAACCAAGAGCTTAGAAGTGGATAGGCGCAGTCAGCTCAGTTCTAAGCTCTCCGATCTAAGTTCTATACCAAGAGAATGGCAGCCAGAAGCGGATTGAATACCAGCGGCACGACCGATGCGGACGTGCCCAAAGTCAAGCTTACCAAGGAGAATTTGCAGCGCGGCCGGCGGATTTTCCGCTTCGTGCTGCCCTACAAGGTGCCGTTTATGGCGGGCCTGCTGCTGCTGCTGCTCAGCAGCGTATCCACCATGGTGATGCCCAAAATGCTGGGCTACATCGTGAACGTGGCCAACCACGAGGTGGACGCGCTGCCGCCGTTCGTGCCCCAGACCATTACCGGCATTGCGCTGCTGCTCTTCGGGGTGGTGCTGCTGCAGGGCATCTTCTCGTTTTTCCGCATCTACTTCTTTTCGCGGGTCAGCGAGTTTTCGGTGCGCGACATCCGCCGCACCCTCTACCAGAAGCTCGTCACGCTGCCCATCCCGTTTTTTGAGCAGCGCCGGGTGGGCGAAATCACCTCCCGCCTGACTTCCGACGTGGCCAACATCCAGGACACGTTTACCCTCACGCTGGCCGAGTTCCTGCGCCAGATTCTGACCTTGCTGGCCGGTGTGGGCTTCATCATGTGGCAGTCGTGGCGGTTGTCGCTGTTTATGCTGGCCACGTTTCCGCCCCTGGTGCTGCTGGCTTTCCTGTTCGGGCGCAGCATCCGCAAGCTCTCCAAGCAAACCCAGGACGAGCTGGCCAAAACCAATGTCATCGTGGAGGAAACCCTGCAGGGCATCAACTCAGTGAAGGCCTTTGCCAGCGAGCAGCACGAGGTGAGCCGCTACGGCGCCGGCCTGAGCCGCACGGTGCAGGCCGCCCTGAAATCGAGCGTGTACCGCGGCGCCTTCGTGTCGTTTATCATCGTGGCCATTTTCGGCGGCATCTTCCTGGTACTCTGGCGCGGTGCTACCTACGTGGAGCTGCCCAAAACCGACCCGCGCCACCTCGACATGGGCGACCTGGTGGCCTTCATCCTCTACACCATGTTCATCGGCGCCTCGGTGGCCGGGCTGGGCGAGATGTACGGCAAGATTCAAAGCAGCCTGGGTGCTTCGGAGCGCATTCTGGAAATCCTCGACGAGGAGTCGGAGCCGGTGCACCAGCCGCGGCCGGCGGGCACGCCGCCGTTGCGCCTGCGCGGTAACATTGCCTACGAGCACGTGGAGTTCCGCTACCCCACGCGCCCCGATCTACCAGTGCTGCAGGACATCACCTTCCGCATCGAAGCCGGCGAGAAGGTGGCGCTGGTGGGGCCCTCGGGCGCGGGCAAAAGCACCATCGTGCAGCTGCTGATGCACCTGTATCCGCTCACGGCCGGCCGCATCAGCATCGACGGGCGCGACATCAACTCGCTCGACCTGACGGAGCTGCGCCAGCACATCGGCATTGTGCCCCAGGAAACCATGCTGTTCGGCGGCACCATCCGCGAAAACATCCTCTACGGCCGCCCCGGTGCCACTGAGGCCGACGTTATCGACGCCGCCCGCCGGGCCAACGCCTGGCAGTTCATTCAAAGCTTCCCCGAGGGACTGGAGACGGTGGTGGGCGAGCGGGGCATCAAGCTCTCGGGCGGGCAGCGCCAGCGCGTGGCCATTGCCCGCGCCATCCTGAAAAACCCGGCCATCCTGCTGCTCGACGAAGCCACCTCGGCCCTCGACTCGGAAAGCGAAAAGCTGGTGCAGCAGGCCATGGACGAGCTGATGCAGAACCGCACCAGTATCATCATTGCCCACCGCCTGAGCACCATCCGCAAAGTCGACAAGATCCTGGTCATCGACGGCGGCCGCATTGTGGAGCAGGGCAGCCACGACGAACTGAGCGACAACGAAAATGGCCTGTACGCCAACCTGCTCAAGCTGCAGTTCGAGCTGACGTAAGAGCTGGCCACTTCATTATCCGCTCAGCAATCGGCTGCACGGGGCTAACTTGGTCCCATGCAACCGATTGTTATTTCCGAAGTCACGGTAACTTTTGAAGAATTTGCCCACATCCATCGGCAGCTATCCGGCAGACGGCGGCTGCTGATACTACTCATGGCCCCACTGGTGTTTGGATACTTTTTCTGGGCAGATTCCGGTACTGAGCGTGGGGGCTCGCTAAATCCGACCTCAATCGGGTTTTATGCGCTGATAACGGTGGCCTTTACCGTCATGCAGCTATTCATCTTCAAGCGGGCAGTGCGCCGGGTCTACGCCAACGGCAAAAGCTTTCTGGCCCCTACCACGTACATTCTTTCCGACGAAGGAGTAAGCATGTTCAGCAGCGAAGTGCAAGCTGAGCTGCAGTGGTCGGCCATCCAGCGCGCTACGGAATTGCCGGGCTGGTGGTATCTGCAAGCCAGCGGCGCGGGCTTTCTGCTCGACGCGGCCCGCATTCAGCCGCCCGCCACGGCAGCGGAAGTCACGCAGCTGCTTCGTGGCCGCAACCTGCTTAAATAGCCCCGTTATGTACTCCATTGCCGTATCCGCGGTGCGCCTTTCGTTCTGGCGGTATTTCTATCTGGCTTGGCGCTTCACCCTCAAGGCCAATCCCCTGATATGGGTTATCGTACTTCCCCTGCTTCCCGTGGTGCTTTTCGTGGGGCAGCTGCTTACCGGGGCTATTCCCTTTGCCAGCTGGTTTAGCGGGGGTACGCTGTTCTTTTGGTTTCTGCTCGCCATCTTCTTGATGGTACCGGTTCAGATGGCGCGTACCTACCGGCAGACGCCGCTGCTCAACAGCTGTACTTCCTACGACCTGAGCGACGCCGGACTGAAAGTCGACAACCCTACGCAACGTGTGCAGTTGGATTGGTCGGTTGTGCCGCGGGCTTACCGCTTCGGCTCGTGGCTGGTGCTGCTGTCGGGCCAGCAGCAGGGCTTTTTCCTGAACCTGGACTGTGTACAGGGGCCCCATGCGGCTGATACGGTGCTGCGCCTGCTTAGGCATCACGGCGTCGACGTGCGGTAAAACCATGCCCACCCGCCTGCGCGTCACCTTCAACCCCAACTACCTCGACGTGCCCACGGTGCAGCAGCTGTTCTACGAGGCCATGGACGCCGGGGCGCGTTTCAGCCGCGGCTGGAGCCCGGCGCCCGCCGAAGTAACCTTCACGCTCTATGGCCGCTACTCCGCTCTGTCGCTGCAGCGCTTCCGGCGCCTGCTGCACCACCACGATTCGTTTGCCCGCCTGCTGGTCGACGGTCGACTGTATAGCTAAAGCTCAAGAGCAACCTGTGAGCGGCGGGAGTGTCTGTATATGCCGTTTCACTCGCTGCAAGCCAGTTGGTAGGCAGCGCTGGGCGCATTGAGCGAAACGCGTACTTTTACCGCCAGCATCACCATCCTTTTTTACTTTTTTCCTCATGTTCAACCGGACTTCGCTGCTGGCCGCCCCGGCCCTGGCCGCCGCCCTCCTCTTCTCGGCTCCGGCCGCCCAGGCCCAGCTCAGCACGCCTCAGCCCAGCCCCCGCAGCACCGTTACCCAGCGCGTGGGCCTCACCGACGTCACCATCACTTACTCGCGCCCCAGCGCCAAGAACCGCGCGGTGTTCGGCGACAAAACGCTGGTGCAGTGGGGCAAACGCTGGCGTACCGGCGCCAACAACGCCACCACCATCAAGTTTTCCGACGACGTGACCGTGGAAGGCAAGAAGGTGCCGGCCGGCGAGTACGCCATCTACACCATCCCCAACAAGACTGAGTGGACGGTGGTCTTCAACAAGAACACCAAGCTGGGCGGCGACACCGACGGCTATAAGGACGACCAGGACGTGGCCCGTTTCTCGGTGAAGCCCTACAAGCTGGGCAACAAGGTAGAAACCTTCACCATCGGTTTTTCGGACCTGACTCCGGCCACCGCCAACGTGGACATGATGTGGGAGCTGACCGGCGCCAAGTTCAAGGTAGCCGGCGAGGTCGACACCAAGGTAATGGCCCAGATCGACGAGAAAGTGGTGAAAAACACCTCGCCGAACGCCAACGACATGGCTGCTGCCGCGGTGTACTACTACGACAACAACAAGGACCTGAAGCAGGCCCTGGAGTGGATTCAGAAAGCCAACGCCACCGAGCCCCGCTTCTGGAACGTGCACACCGAAGCCAAAATCAAGCTGAAGCTGAAGGACTACAAGGGCGCCACCGCCTCGGCCGAACAGTCGCGCAAGCTGGCCCTCGACGCCAAGAACGCCGACTACGTGAAAATGAACGACGACCTGATTGCCGAAGCCAAGAAAGGCAAGTAGGCCGCAGCTTTCCGGCCCGCTCGCCCAGCGCGAGTTAGCCAGAAGCCTCAACAAAACAGCCGCCGGCCCTGAGGGCCGGCGGCTGTTTTGTTTTCCAGGTGTTGCAGCACCCGCTGCCGCGGGAGCGGCTAGGCTTCCACCAGCTCTTCTTTCAGCGCGGGCCACAGCCGCTGGGCAGCCTCGGCCAGTACTACTACCATGAAGCAGCCCAGGATGTTGTACCACAGGTAGGCAATGTCGCTCAGCCAGAACGCCAGCAGGGTAGCCACCTGGGTGATGACGGCCGCCACGAACACGGCTCGTCCCTGCACGTGCTTCTGGAAAAAGGCCACCGCGAAAATGCCCAGGATGGTGCCGTAGAACAGCGAGCCGAGGATGTTGACGGCTTGAATCAGGTTTTCCATGCGGGCCGCAAACAAAGCGAAGCCCACGCCCAGCACGCCCCAGCCCACGGTGAGCCAGCGCGAGGCCTTCACCAAGTGAGCATCGGAAGCGGTGCGGCCGCGCACGGTGGGGCGGTAGAGGTCTACCACCGTGGTCGAGCCCAGTGAGTTGAGTCCGCCGGCGGCGCTGCTCATGGCCGCGCTCAGCACCACGGCTAGCAGCAAGCCCACCAGCCCCTGCGGAAGGTAGCGCAGCACGAAGGAGATGAACACGTAGTCGGTGTCCTTGGACTTGGCTTCCACGGCCTTGGCGTCGAGGCCGGGGTTGGTGCGCTTAATCAAACCCAGCCACTGCTGCTGGATGCCGGCGCGGGCGGCCTGGGTGGTGAGCAGCCGCTGCTGGGCCGCCGCCTCGGCCACGGGGTTGCCGGCCCGCTGGGCCGCGGCCATCGAGGTGGTGGCCGCGTGCTGGGCGCGCTGCAGGGTCAGGTGCTGCTGCTCCAGCTGCCGGGCATCGGCGGCGGCGGGGCCGCGCATCACTTCCTCGTACACCGGCCGGTTGAAGGTGATGGGCGCGGGCTGAAACAAATAAAACACGAACAGCAGCACGCCAATGAGCAGAATGCCGAACTGCATGGGCACCTTCACCAGCCCGTTCATGAGCAAACCCAGGCGGCTCTGCGTCACGCTCTGGCCCGAGAGGTAGCGCTGCACCTGGCTTTGGTCGGTGCCGAAGTACGAGAGGGCCAGAAACAGGCCGCCGGTCATGCCGGTCCAGAAGTTGTAGCGGTCGGTCCAGCTGAAGTCGAAGTTGACCAGGTTGATCTTTCCCAGCCGGCCCGCCACGTGCATTGCGTCGCTGAAGCCCACCTGGGCCGGCAGGTAGCGCACCAGCAGGTAGCCCGCGGTGGCCATGCCACAGAAAATAACCGCCACCTGCCACTGCTGGGTGATGGTAACGGCGCGGGTGCCCCCGCTCACGGTGTAGGCAATGATGAGCGCGCCCAGCAAGCACACCGTGATGGAAGGACTCCAGCCCAGCACCGCCGACAGCACCAGCGCCGGCGCGTAGAGCGAGAGGCCGTTGCTCAGGCCCCGCTGCAGCAGAAACAGGCCCGCCGCCAGGGTGCGGGTGCGCCGGTCGAAGCGGCTTTCCAGGTACTCGTAGGCGGTGTAGACGCGCAGTCGGTGGTAGATGGGCACGGCCACGATGGCAATGAGCACCATGGCTACCGGCAGTCCGAAGTAGAACTGAATGAAGCGCATGCCGTCGGCGTAGGCCTGGCCGGGCGTGCTCAGGAAGGTGATGGCCGAAGCCTGGGTGGCAATGATGCTCAGCCCCACGCCCCACCAGCGGGTTTCGCGCCCGCCCAGCAGGTAGCCGTCGAGCGAGTTTCCGGCCTTGCGGGTGCGCCAGGCGCCGTAGCCGACGATGAGGGCCAGGGTGCCCAGCAGCACCAGCCAGTCGAAGCTGCTCATGCGCCCAGCGAGTTGCTAAGCCACACAAACAGCCCGATTTCGGCCGCCAGCGCGGCCAGCACCAGGGCGTACCAGGCGCGCCAGGTGGGCAGCAGGGGCGGAGACGTATCGGAGCTGGCGGAAGAACGGTGTGGCATGAGGGAAAAGCGGATGCTGGTGCAAGAACGGCAACTACGGCCAGAAGCTGCGCGGGGTGCCGTCTGGGACGGCATTCGCGGTGATGGGGCCAACGCCCAGGTCAACACGCAAAGCCAAGGAGCTTTGTCATGCTGAGCCAAAAGAGCGGTCATGCTTCATCTGGCGGCCGCGAAGGCGCAGCCGTAGCCGAAGCATCCCTCCCGCTTCATCTGGCTCCCCCTCCCCAAGGCTTCGCGCATCAAGCGAACCGGGGCCGGGGTGAGGTGCAACGAAACGGGCGAGATGCTTCGACTGCGCGGACGCCAGATGAAGCATGACGTTCTTTTTCAGCTCATGAAGCCGGGCGCTAGTTCACCTTCTGCTTGCCCAGCTCGATGAGGTTGGTGAACAGGCGGTAGGCGCCGGGCACACCGGCGGGCAGCTCGCGGAAAAACGAGAGGCCGGTGTAGATGTAGTGGCCCTTGCCGTAGTCGGCTACCAGGATGGCGCCGTCCTTGGGCGTTTCGCCGGGGTCGTTGCTGCTGATGATGGACTGGTACTTGGCATCCCAGGAGCTGGGGTAGTAGAGGCCCTGCTCCTGCTGCCAGCCCTGGAAGTCCTGGCTGGTGATTTTGTTGGGCACGTTCAGCACGGGGTGCTGGGGCCGCAGGAAGCGCACGGGGGCGTTTTCCACCGTTACGCGCTCGTTGCTGAGCTTCAGGGGATAGGGACCGATGTCGGGCAGCACGGTGCCGCGGCTCACGGTGTACTGCACCACCAGGTTGCCGCCCTTTTCCACGTATTCCAGCAACTCTTTCTGCTGGTAGCGCAGCCGGTCCACGGTATTGTAGGCGCGCACGCCCAGCACCACGGCGTCGAAGCGCTTGAGCTTGTCGGCCGAGAGGTCGTCGGGGCCGAGCAGGCTGACGCGGTAGCCGAGCTGGCGCAGGGCGTCGGGCACCTCGTCGCCGGCGCCCATGAGGTAGCCGATTTCGTCGGCGCGGCGCTTGAGGTCGAGCTTGACGAGCGGGGCTACGGCTTCGGGAAACAGCGTCTGGACCGGAATGTGGGGGTAATCGATCCGCTGAATGCCGCGGGTGTAGGCCTGGCCGTCGACGGTGGCCACGGCGCGCAGCTCGCCGGCGCCCAGGGCGGCGCCGTTGGGGCTGAGCTGGAAGCTGACGGTGCGCTCCTCGTCCTTGTTTTTGATGTCGAAAGCAATGCTGGCGGGCTCCACTTTCCAGCCGGCGGGCACCTGCAGGGCCACGGTGCCGCGGGCATCGGCGCGGCCGGCCTTGAGGGTGACAGGAACGGTTTTGGCCTGCTGGTCGGCAAAGGCGTAGGCGCGGCCGCCGATGTTCACGGCCACGGGCGGCACCACCGTCAGCGGCCGGTACAGCTCGCCGTACACGGGGTCGGTGCGCTTGAACTGGACGGGAACATCGAAGCTTAATGACTTGCCCTGCACCTCTATCACAAAGCGCAGGCTCCGGGCCGCGCTATTTTCCGGCTCACCGCGCTGCAGCTGCGCACTAACCCCGTACATGCCGGTAGTGGCAGGCTCGACCAACCAGTAGGGCTGTGACGTTGCGGTGAGCGGCCTACCCATTGGCAAAGTCGTCTTGATGACCAGCGGGGCATTCTGTACCAGTACCTTGTTGATGGTTGTATCCCCTTCCCCGGGCCCGGCTCCCCAAGGATTCTGCTCATAGGACGTCTCTTTCCAATTCCGGATGGCGGTAAACTTTACCGTTTCCTTCGACCGGTTGAGGGCTTCCACTGAAACGCGCGTGGCGCTCGGGCCGGCGGCTACGCTGGGACTTGCGGCTATAGCTTCCAGGTGCAACCCCAGACACGCCCCGATCAGCTGCTGCACTTCCCCGGCTTTTTCCCGGGCCCAAAAGTCCTCGTCGGTGTATGAAGCGAGGTTCTCGTTGGCTGGCGCATCCCGCAGCGCCATGCGCATCAGCGTCTCCCGCACCTTCAGCAGCCCTGCTACCGAGGCCGAGGGATTGGCTGGGTCATATTTCTTGATAACGTCGTCGATGAGCTTCTGCACGGCCGCGCCCTTCACGCGGTTCCAGCTCAGGTCCACGCCCTCGAAGGGGTCGGCCTTGGCTTTGTCGCCCTTCATCTGCTGCAAATACTCGATGGCCTCGCCGCGGGTGGCCGCTGCGCCGAAGCCCTGGGAGCGGTGTTGCGAGCGGCTGCGGGCGGCAATTTCACCGTAGCTCTGGCCCAGCAGGGCATTGTATTGGCCGGCGTCCACTTTCAGGTAGCCGTCCATGCTTTCGCCGGGCTTCACGAAGAACGAGCCGGTGTTCCAGAACAGGCGCTTGGGCTGCCATACCTCCACGTACTTCAGCTGCTCGGGAAAGCGCTTCGGGTCGCCGGCGGCGTCGAAGGCATCCAGCGCAAGCATGGCCGAGGCGGTGTGGTGGCCGTGGCCGGCGCGGGCATCGGGCGGGAAGCGGGTGATGAGCACGTCGGGGCGGCGCTGGCGGATAACCCACACCATGTCGGCCAGCACCTGCTCCCGGTCCCAGATGGTGAAGGTCTCGTCGGGGGTTTTCGAGAAGCCGAAGTCGTTGGCGCGGGTGAAAAACTGCCGGCCGCCGTCGATGCGGCGGGCCGCCAGCAGCTCCTGGGTGCGGATGACGCCCAGCTGCTCGCGCAGTTCGGGGCCGATGAGGTTCTGGCCGCCGTCGCCGCGGGTGCAGCTCAGGTAGCCGGTTTCCAGCAGGCGGCCGTTGGCCAGGTAGGCGATGAGGCGGGTGTTTTCGTCGTCGGGGTGGGCGGCGATGTAGAGCGCCGAGCCGAGGACGTTGAGCTTCTTGAGGCCCAGCAGGATTTCCGACGACGAGTAGGTTTTGGGCGCCTGCGCCGAAGCGGTCAATGAGTGAATGAGTGAATGCGTGAATAGCAGGGCCGGCAGGGCGGCGCGGGTGAGGCGACGAAGAAGGTGCATGCGGTGGAGCGGGTTGAGGCCGTGAAGATAACCGGCCAGGGGGCGGTCGGGGTTTGGGCAGAGGCGCAAAACGGGGAACGGGGGTTGCGCGGGGCATACCGGGGAGGGGTTTCGTCGCGGCGGAGAGGGTATTTTTCTTATCGGAAGGAGGTTTTATTGCATCGGCTTGCGTTTTTTTCTTTTCAACCACGGTTTTTATCGTATCTACCACAGGTTATATCGTGCCGGCGTAGGTTAGTATCGTATCGGCAAGAGGTTTTGTAGTGCCGGCGGCGGTCTTTATCGCAACAGAGGGGCAGTACGTCGCATCGACACGGGAATTTATCGTAGTGAGGGGCGGCGGATGCGGAAGGGGTTGGCTACCTTTTGGTGGGGCGCAGGGTGCGCCGCGCTTGATTTAGGCTGGTTATGCATGAGGCGGTGAGAAAATCGGAGGATTTGCCCGGGGCGGCGGAGGCCGTGCTGGAGCGTTTTGCGCAGCGGGTGGCGGCCCGCGATGTGCCGGAGCCGGTGCTGATGACGCCGGCCGCGGTGCAGCAGCGGCTGGGCGAGGCGTTGGCGGCGCAGCTGGGCAGCAGGGACCCGCGGCGGCAGCAGACGCTGGGGCGGCTGCTGTATGCGCTGATGGCGGAGCCCTGGCTGACGAACGCGCAGCTGGCGGCGGCGATGGGCCGCTCGGTGGCGGGGGCGCAGCGCGTGGCCGACGAGCTGGCGCGGGCGGGGCTGGTGGAGGTGCGCTACGTAGCGGCGCGGCGGCGCCGGGTACGGCAGCAGCGGCTAAGCCGGGCGGGCGAGGACTGGGTGTTGCCGCGGGCGCAGGGGGTGGGGTGAGAGGCGGATGATCCTAGCTTCGTAGCGGCGTTGCCTCGCGCGCACTGCTCGAAGCAGGTGCAAAAGCCACCACCCTACTCACCCAACCTGCCATTCCGAATAGCATGATGAACCCCACATGGAAAGCCTGCTGCCTGTTGGCTCTGCTGTTCGCCATGTCGATTGCGCTGCATGCGCAATCGGCGGTAGTGGAGAAAAGCGCGGTACCAGCCGGTATCGTGTATCAGTTTCCCGAAGCCGTAACCCGGAAAGTAAACGACTACCTGGATAAAGTCTCAGGCGAACGGGATACTGTTCGGTATGCATGCAAGCTTTACATCCGGGCGGACGGCAAATACCACATAGGCATCTGGGACTTTTATTCGGGGAAACGGAAGGATGATCTTTTATATAACCGAATTATCAGTAAGTCGAACAGACACGTTGACCTCGGCAACAACCGCTTACTGCCCGTCTTCTTTGACCACGACCTTGCGTTTGCCGATTTGGGCTCGGTGCGCACTGCTGATGGCAGAATCGGGCAGATAAAACTTATCAGCAGCTTCGACGGCTTCACCGTGACCTTCGATCATAAAGGCACTATTTATTGAGGGCGTTTCGCTGACGGACCTGCCTGTGTTCCCCAGGAATACCAACCCCAATTGAAGGTGATAAAAACTGCTTGCGTCTTAATCGGCCTTGGATTGGCTCCTATTGCCTGTACCTCATGTGCCGATAAGCCCAAGGTACCCGTGGAGGCTATGCATATAAGGCTATACGGCAGAGTGCACACGGCATCACCGGTATTGGTAAGGTATAATGGCGCCGTGGTAATCGACACTATATGGACAGTGGGGAAAGTACACAGTCAAAATATTGTCCTCAACAAGACTGCAGCCGTTCAATCGACCCTGTACTGCAAAGTCGGCGCGATTGAAGTCCTGCATCTACTACCTAAAACCCTAGAGGATACTTACAGGAGCATCACGTACAGTGACAACCGAAAGGAAATTTACATCATCCCACAAACCCGGGATGAGTTTATGGTCTATTCCCAGGACGACGTTATTCAATACAAGCAGTGAAATAGCTAGTTCGGGTAAACAGCTGAATATATATTTATCCAGAACGCAATCATGTCCTTGTATGCGCCGAAGCAGTAGAGATGCTTCGGTTTCGCTCAGCATGACGTTCTATGATGTTATCCCAAAACCCGGCCGGGAACGGAGCGGGCGGGCAAGGGGTTTAGGGTGGCGGGCGGAAAAAGCCGCCCGGGCGGGCAACGCTTCGGCCGGAACTTCGTCCGTAGCCTACCACCTGCCCCACTCACCCCAACGCGCCCGCAGCGGCGCCCTTTTGCATGAGCGTACTGCACCGTCGTCCGTGGCTGGCCACCCTTGGCCTCGCCCTGTTGCTTCCCCTGGCGGCTTCGGCCCAAACCGCGGCCCCGGCTGCGCCCGCCGCGCCCCAGCAGTGGACCCACCTCGACCCCAAGGCCAACGGCGTGATGGGCATCAGCACCGACCGCGCCTACGCCGAGCTGCTGAAGAGCCGCACGCCCACCCCCGTGGTGGTAGCCGTCATCGACTCGGGCATCGACACGGCCCACGCCGATTTGAAGAGCGTGCTGTGGAAAAACCCGCGCGAAATAGCCGGGAACGGCAAGGACGACGACGGCAACGGCTACGTGGACGACGTGCGCGGCTGGAGCTTTCTGGGCGGCAAAGACGGCCGCAATGTGGACGTGGACACCTACGAGGAAACCCGCCTGGTGGCCCGGCTGAAGCCCCTCTACGAAGGCAAAAGCCGCGCCTCGCTCTCCAAGGCCAAGCAGGCCGAGTTTGACCTCTACCAGCGCGTGAAGAAGGACTACGACAAGAAGGTGGCCGAGGAAACCCGCCACGCCAAGGAGCTGGGCCCGCTGGCTGAGCAATTGGCTGGCATAACGGGGCAGCTGAAGCAGGTGCTGGGCGTGGAGCGCCTGGACACGGCCGTGCTGCGCCGCCCCCCGGTGAACGACCCCAACCTGCGCCAGCTCACCGACGAGCTGTACGGCAGCCTGAAAGCCTCGGGCGCCCCCGACATGGAAACCGTGGTGAAGCAGCTGCAGGAGGCGTCGTCGGAAGCCCAGAACCACCTGAAGTACTCGCTGAACCTGGACTTTAACCCCCGCGGCATCGTGGGCGACAACGCCGACAACGTGAAGGAGCGCCACTACGGCAACGCCGACGTAACCGGCCCCGACGCCACCCACGGTACCCACGTAGCGGGCATCATCGCCGCCGACCGCCGCAACAACCTCGGCATTCTGGGTGTGGCCGACGCGCCGGTGCGCATCATGGCTTTGCGGGCGGTGCCCAACGGCGACGAGCGCGACAAGGACGTGGCCAACGCTATTCGCTACGCCGTCGACAACGGGGCGAGCATCATCAACATGAGCTTCGGCAAGTACTACTCGCCCGACCGCGACGCCGTGGAAGACGCCATTCGCTATGCTGCCCAAAAGGGGGTGTTGCTGGTGCACGCGGCCGGCAACGAGTCGCGCAACATCGACCAGGAAACTCACTTCCCGGCCCCGGTGCCGGAAAAGGGCAAGGCGGCCCACCCCAACTTCCTGACCGTGGGCGCCTCGGCCAGCTCCAACGACGCGCAGCTGGTGGCCAACTTCTCGAACTACGGCAAGCGGGTAGACGTGTTTGCGCCCGGCGTAGCCATCTACTCCACCATGCCCGGCAGCCTCTACGGCAGCCAGAGCGGCACCAGCATGGCCGCCCCCACGGTGGCGGGCGTGGCGGCGGTGCTCAAAAGCTACTTTCCCCAGCTCACGGCCCCCGAGCTGAAGCGCCTCATCATGCAGTCGGCTCAGCCCGTGCACACCAAGGTACCCCAGCCAGGCGACAAGAAGACGGTGGACTTTGCCCAGCTTTCGAGCACGGGCGGGGTGGTGAACCTGTACCGGGCCGTGGAGCTGGCCGCGCAGGCTTCGGCCGCGGGCGGCGGCTCGTCGGCGGCGGGCAAGTAAGCCCCGGTCCCGGCGGCTATTCCGGCAACAGGCCGCGGCTGGTGCCGCGGCCTTTTTTTGCGCCGGCCGGCCCGCCCTAACCGCCCAAGCGTCCGGCAGGGCAGCAGCCCAACGGCCCGTCATGCTGAGCTTCGGTTCGCGGGGCTCAGCATGACACGTTTGGAGTGACTTTTCGGCTGCTACTCACGCCTCTTCACGGGCCAGGGCAGCGAATAGCCGGGTTTGCGCGTACTTTCCCGCGTCTACCCTGCCCCGCTGTTCTATGCCGCTTAAGCGCCTGCTGTTTCGCCTGCTCCTGGGCTCCCGCCCCACCGACCACCTCAGCACCCGGCAGCAGCAGCGCCTGATGGGCCACCTGCTGCTGCGGCAGCTGCGGCGGCAGCTCGTAAACGCGGCGCTGATTGTGGCGGGCATTTTCTCGGCGGCGCTGGGCTTAAAGGGCTTCCTGCTGCCCAACGGCTTCATCGACGGCGGCGTGACGGGCATTTCGCTGCTCACGGCCCAGCTCACGGGGCTGCCGCTGCCGCTGCTGATCGTGCTCATCAACACGCCCTTCGTGCTGCTGGCCTACCGGCAGCTCGACCGCGTGGTGGCCGTGAAGACGCTGCTGGCCATTCTGGGGCTGGCGCTGGTGCTGCTGCTGGTGTCGTTTCCGGTGCTTACCCACGACAAGCTGCTCATTGCCGTGTTCGGCGGGTTTTTCCTGGGGGCGGGCATCGGCCTCACCATCCGCGGCGGCGGGGTGCTCGACGGCACCGAAATCACGGCCGTGTTTTTCAGCCGCAAAAGCCCGCTGAGCGTGGGCGACGTGATTCTGGTCATCAACATCCTGATTTTTGCCGTGGCCGCCTGGGTGCTATCGGTGCAAACGGCCATGTACTCGATTCTGGCCTATTTGTCGGCGGCTAAAACGGTGGACTTCATGATCGACGGCCTGGAGGAGTACACCGGCGTGACCATAATCTCGAAGCGCAGCGACGCCATCCGGCGCATGATTACTGAGAAGCTGGGCCACGGCGTGACCATGTACGCGGGCCGCAGCGGCTACGCCGCCGCCGGCCACCAGCAGCAGCAGATGGACATCGTGTTTACCGCCGTCACCCGCCTAGAAGTAACGCGCCTGCGCAGCGAAGTGGAGGCCATCGACCACCAGGCTTTCCTGCTCATGCACAGCATCAAGGACACCCACGGCGGCCTGATCAAGAAGCGGCCGCTACATTAGGTGTTAGGGATTAGGTTGTTAGGGCTTGGATGTTTGGAAATGACTGAATCTCCTAAGCTCTAAACCCTAATTCCTAACAGCTTAAAACCTAATCCCTACTGCCCAAACACGTACCAGCGGAAGGCGACGTAGTTGATGGCCCAGCTCAGGGCCATGCCCAGGGCCATCACCGCCGTAGCACGCCAAATGGCCCCGGCCCAGCTCAGCTGCAGGCCCTGACGCCCCACCAGCACCAGGTACACCAGCAGCATCAGGTTCTGAAAGGAGCTGGCGTAGATGCCGGGGTTGCCGTGGGTGAGCCACAGCAGCGGAAACACGCCCGCCAGGTACCACAGGTGAAAGGCCGAGCCGGTGACTACGTGCACGAAGAACGCCTCGGCGTAGTTGAGCCGGCGGTGGTACACCAGCCAGGTAACCAGGGCAAACAGGGGCAGCAGCAGCAGCAGCCACCACAGGTTGTAGTACTTGCCCACGTAGTGAAAGTATTCGCCCACCCGCTCCAGGTTCGCGGCGGGCATTCGGCCGCGGAAGCCGCGCTGCACGCCCGCCGCGGTGCCCTCGAAAAACTTCAGCAGCAGGTTGAGCGTGGTGACCAGGCCCACGGCGATGAGCAGGAACTGAAAGGGGTTGAAGTAGCGCTTGCGCCGCCCGGCCAGGTAGTCGGCAACCACGCGGCCGGGGTGCAGCAGCACCTGCGCCGCGTAGCCGAAGATGCTTTTGTCGGCGTGGGTGAACACGTGCAGCAGTTCGTGCAGCAGGTGGGGCACCGAGAGGCGGTGCGGGCGCTGCTGCCCGCAGTGGGGACAGTAGGGTCCGTCGGCCAGGGGCTGCTGGCAGTTGGGGCAGGCCGCGGCAGCCGGGGCCGGGGCGGGGGCAGTGGCGGTAGCGGCAGGCATGGCGCAAAAACGGTTGCGGGTGGCACTAATTCCGGATCGGCGGGTAATTACACCAGAAATACCCGCTCGTGCATGCGACGCGGCTATCTTCGCCCCGATTTTTTTGCCGCCATGTCCCCTGCTCCCCTGCTGCTCGCCGACCTCTACCTCTATCCCGTGAAGTCCCTGGGCGGCTTCTGGGTGCCCTCGGCCGAAGTGCAGGGCCGCGGTTTCCGCCACGACCGGCGCTGGCTGGTGGTCGACGCCGCCGGGCAGTTCATGACGCAGCGCACCACGCCCGCCATGGCCCTGCTGCACCTGGAGTTGGCCCACAACGGCTTTATCATCCGCCACATCAGCCGGCCCGAGCTGAAGGCTCTGCTGGTGCCCTTCGAGCCCACCGGCACCCGCACCCAGTTCGTGACGGTGTGGGACGACATGGTGTTTGCCGTGCGCGGTACCCTGGAGCAGGATCAGTGGCTGAGCGAGGCCCTGGGCCAGAGCTGCCGGCTGGTGTTTATGCCCGACGTGGCCCTGCGCTCGGCCGACGGTGGCGAGGCTCCCGGCCTGGTAAGCTTCGCCGACGCTTTCCCCTTCCTGCTCATCGGCCAGGCCTCGCTCGACGACCTAAACCGCCGCCTCGAGCACCCGTTGCCCATGAACCGCTTCCGCCCGAACCTGGTGGTGAGCGGTGCAGCGCCCTACGCCGAGGACAGCTGGCAGGACTTCCGCATCGGCGAACTGACGTTTCGGGGGGTGCGCCCCTGTGCCCGCTGCGTGATGACCACCACCGACCAGCTCACCGCCGAGCGCAGCGTGGAGCCGCTGCGCACCCTGGCCGAGTACCGCAAGGTGGGCAGCAAGGTGCTGTTTGGCTTGAACGTGGTGGGCCCGGGCGCCGGCACACTGCACGTGGGCGACCCCGTGCGCGTACTAGACGCGGAGGCGTAAGGCCTACCGCCGACTACCCGCAAGCTGCTACTTTCACGGCATGGCACTTCCCGCTTCGGCCCTGGCCCCGGTTGCCACCCGCCTGCTTTCGGCACGACTGGTGGCCTTGTGGGCGCTGAGTGAGGCCCTGCTCGGCGGCGTGCTGCACGCCCTGAAGCTGCCCGTGACGGGTTTGCTGGTGGGCGGGGTTTCGGTGGTGCTGCTGCAGCTGCTGGGTTACTACGCCCGCCGCCGCGGCACGGTGCTGCGGGCCTTGCTGGTGGTGCTCACGCTCAAGGCCCTGCTCAGTCCGCACAGCCCACCCACGGCCTACGTGGCGGTGGCTTTTCAGGGCCTGCTGGCCGAAGTGCTGTCCTGGGGCTCGGGCTACCCGCGCCTGCGCGGCCTGCTGCTGGGGGGCCTGACGCTGCTGGAATCGGCCGGGCAACGGGCGCTGCTGCTGTGGCTGCTGTTTGGCAATGACCTGCCCACGGCCTTCAACGCCCTGGTGCAGCAGGTGCTGGGGCCGGGGACGGGTTCCACCAACTACGCCGGCGCCCTGGTGGTAGCCTACCTGGGACTGCACGGGCTGTCGGGGCTGGTACTGGGCTGGTGGGCCGGCAGTCTGCCCGCCCGACTGCCGCGGCTGGCCGAGCGCTACCCCTGGCTATGGCTGCCGCCCGAAGCTCCGGCAGCAGCAAACCTGCCTGGTACCCCAAAGGTGCGCGCCGGCAAGCGGCGCTGGCGCATCGGCTCCGGCCTGGGGCTGCTGTGGCTGGTGGTGGCGGCGCTGTGGGCAGCTGCTGTAGCCGGTTGGCCCCCGGCCGTAGCCCTCGACCGCTCCCGGCTCGGGGGGCTGCTGCTGCGCTCGGTGGTGCTTTACGGGGGCTGGACCCTGCTGGCGGCGCCGTTGCTGCTGCGGGGGCTGCGCGGCTGGCTCACCCGACCCCGGGGCCGCTGGGGCCGCGACCTGGCCGCCACCCTGCAGCTGCTGCCCGGCACCCGGCGGCTGGTGCGGCAGTGCTGGCGGCTGTCGGGCGGGCACCGTGGCCTGCAGCGGCTGCGCTGGTTTGCCCGGGCGCTGGCCGTCAACCTGTTAGTAGCGCCCACCCCGCAACCCGCCTGACCGCCGTGCGCATCCACCTGCTCAGTGGCCCCATTCGCAGCGGCAAAACCACCCGCCTTCAGGCCTGGGCCGGCGGGCAGGCCGGGGCGGCCGGCCTGCTCATGCCCACCGATGCCCACGGCCGTTACTTCCGGGACTTGCGCAGCGGCCTGCAGTGGCCCACGGCGGCGCGCCCCGGCGACTGGCAGGCGCAGTGCCTGGGGCCGCACCGGTTTTCGGCCGCCGCTTTCAGCTGGGCCAACCACGCCCTGCTGGGGGCCGCAGCCGCGGCCGGTACGCAGTGGCTGCTGGTCGACGAAGTAGGCCCCTTGGAGCTGCGGGGTGCAGGCCTGGCCCCGGCGCTGCGGCGCATTCTGCACGAGCCGGCCTACCAACCGCCGCACCTGCTGCTGGTGGTGCGGACCGGGTTGCGCGAGGCGGTGGTGGAGCATTTTGCGCTGCACCGGTGGACTCTTACAGAATTTTAAGCGCCGATTGCAACTGCAGCCCGCTTTTTGGCCGAATCCTTAACAATTTGGCATTTAACCGTTGCCATTATGCTGCTTGCCGAGTAGTTTTGCCAAGTGTTTATCCGCTCAGCTGCACGGTCTTCCGGTGCAGGCTGGCGTCTTTCGGGGCCTTACCCACCCGCTGGTAAACGCACGCTTCGCGCTACTACTCCTACCTCACCGCATGCCCCGCCTACCCCGTTACTATTTTCTTTTGCTGAGCTTGCTGCTGCTCGCTGGCTTCCCCGCCAACGCCAGCAGCGGCTCGCTGCCGCAGCTGCATGCTCCCTGGAGCGACCTGCTGGCCCGCCACCTGCGCGCCGATGGTTCGCTGAACTACCAGGGCCTGCTCGACGACGAGGATCAGTTGCTGACCTACCTGCAGGCGGCCCGCCGCACGCCGCCCCAGCCCAGCTGGTCGCGGGCCGAGCAGGCGGCTTACTGGATCAACGTGTACAACGCCAGCAGCGTGTCGCTGACCCTGCAATACTACCCCGTGCAGAGCCTGAGCGAGGTGCGCGTGAAAACCCTGGGCGGCTACCGGCCGGTGTGGGATGCGCCCGAGGTACAGGTGGGCAATCAGACGTACTCGCTGAACCAGATCGAGCGCGACATCCTGCCCAAGCTGCTGCCCGGCGAGCCGCGCCTGCACTTTGCCCTCAACCGGGCGGCCCGCTCGGGCCCGGCCCTGCTGCCCACGGCCTACGAGGGCGCCCAGCTGGAGCAGCAGCTCACCCTGCAGGCCCAGCGCTTCGTCAACGACGCCCTGCGCAACCAGCTCACGCCCGCCCAGGTGCAGGTCTCAAGTCTGTTCGACTGGCACGCCGCCGAGTTCGGCCAGGGTGCCGCGCTGCTAGCCTTCCTGAACCGCTACGCTGCCACGCCCATTCCCGCCACGGCCCAGATCAGCTACCTGCCCTTCGACTGGTCGCTCAACGACAGCCCCGCTCCCGCCGCTACCGCCCAGCGCGCCGGCCGCTAAGCGCGCTGCGTCCATCCTTCTTACCAGCAGCGCGGCCGCTTTCCTTCGGGAAGCGGCCGCACGCTTTTACAGCTGATTGATTCGGCCGACGGCGGCAACACCCGGGGCCGGACCTGCGTTTGCCAGCACCCGTACCCTGCCCCTTGTTTGCCGTGAACGACCTGCCTTTCCTGCTCGATTTCCTGCGCCAGCTGGCCCTCCACAACTCCAAAGCGTGGATGGACGCGCACCGCGCCGACTACCACCGGGCCCGCGCCGCCTTTACGGGCCTCACCACCGAGCTGCTGCGCCGGGCCCAGACGCTCGAACCCGGCCTTGCCCCGCTCAGCGCCGCCGACGTGATGTACCGCATCAACAAAAACGACCGGTTTCAGCAGAGCGACGAGCCCTACAAGCGCCACATGGGCGCAGGCCTGAAGCCCGGCGGCCGCCACAGTCCCTGGGCGGGCTATTTCGTGGCCGTGGAGCCGGGCGGCGAAACCTACGTGGGCGCCGGCCGCTGGCTGCCCGAGCCGGCCCAGCTCGGTCGCATCCGTCAGGAAATTCACTACAACGCCGACGCCTTTCACGCCCTGCGCCAGGATGCCGAGCTGCTGCGCCACTTCCCCGCCGGCCTCGACCAAACCAACGCCCTGAAAACCGCGCCTAAGGGCTACGACCGCGCCGACCCCGACATCGAGTGGCTGCGGCTCAAAAGCTACTTCGTGTGGCACACCGTACCCGACGCCGAGGTGCTGCGCCCCGACTTCGTCGACCGCGTAGTGAGCAGCTGGCAGGCCGCCCGCCCGCTGGTGCGCTTTCTCAACGAGGCCATGGCCGTTGAGTGATGAGGTAACAGGTGACAGGTAACACGTCACAGGAGGCGCGCAATTGGCTCGGATTTCGTGGTCCGAAACAACGAGCCGGGCCAGCCACTGCAACAGCGGCTGGCCCGGGCCTGAACTTACCCTGAAACCCTATTACCTGTCACGTATAATCTGTCAGTTGCCACTCGTGAGTGACGTGTCACGTGTTACCTGTCACCTCATCACCTAAGACCTGATTAAAACAGGCCGAACAGGGTGCTCTGGATGTTCTCGATGATGGTGCCCAGATCTTCGGGGCGGCTCACGTAGTCGAGCTGGTTTACGTCCACAATCAGCAGCTTGCCGGCCGTGTAGGAGCTGATCCACTGCTCGTAGTGCTCGTTGAGGTTGCGCAGGTACTCGATGCGCATGCTGTTCTCGTAGTCGCGGCCGCGCTTCTCAATCTGGCCGATGAGCTTGGGCAGGTCGGCCTTGAGGTAAAGCAGCAGGTCGGGCGGGTCGACCATGCTGATCATCGACTCGAACAAACCCAGGTAGTTCTGAAAGTCGCGCTCGGTCATCAGCTCCGACTGGTGCAGGTTGGCCGCGAAGATGTGGGCGTCTTCGTAGATGGTGCGGTCCTGAATCACGCCCTTGCCCTCGGCCTTCATCGTTTTGATGTGCTGGGTCTGGCGGAAGCGGCTGTTGAGGAAGTACACCTGCAGGTGAAACGCCCAGCGGGGCATGTCGTCGTAGAAATCCTTCAGGTAGGGATTGTGGTCAACGTCCTCCAGAAACACTTCCCAGTTGAAGTGGTGAGCCAGTTTATGGGCCAGGGTGGTCTTGCCGGCCCCGATGTTGCCGACGATGGCGATGTGCATGAGCGGGATGCGAAACGGAAGTGGGGCTGCAAAAGTAGCGCAAACCCGGCACGCGCCGAAGTGTTTCCTTTCGTAGCTGAATATCGTACCTTGATGATATACCACCGCCTGCCATGCCCCGCTCGCCCCACCTAGCCTCCGACCTGATTCACTCCGTCACCGATGATTTTGGCATTTCCGTAGCCGACTTCAATTTTTTCCCCAACGAACGAACCTTGTACGTGCGCTGGCACGGCCACCTGACCAGCAAGGAGGTAGTGCGCGTGGCCCAGGCCAGCCTGCCCTGGGTTGAGCAGCTGCACCCGCTGGGAATGATCAACGACAAGCGCGGCACCAGTGGCGACTGGGGCGAGGCGCTGACCTGGCTGGAATTTGAGTGGACGCCGGTGGTGAAGGCCAACGGACTGCGCAGCTTCGCCTACGTGCTCGACCCCGACACGCCCGTGTCGCCGGGCAACGCGCAAACCCTGGAGCACCTGGAACAGGAGCTGGAGCTGCGTACCTTCTACACCGTGGGCCCCGCCTGGCGCTGGATGCGCCAGCGTACCCAGCGCCTGTTGTCGGTGGCCTGAGCCGATGTGGGCACTAATTGCCGCGGCCGCCGCCCACTCCCCCGGCTGAGGGGCGGGCGGCGGCCGCGGCAGTTGAATGAAGAGCCAGGCTACTTGTTGAGCGCATCCTTGGTGCCGCGGGCCTTCTCGAAGGTGCGGAACTCGGCCTGCCAGGAGCGAATGCGCAGGCGCTCATCCAGCTCGATCTGCTCGCGCACCTGCTCGTAGCGCTGGTTGAGCTTGCTGAGCACCGTGCTGGCCTGGGCCCAGTCGTCGGGCGTCCACTGCTTGCGGTTTTCGCGGCTGTAGTCGATGAAGCGGCCGTAGAGGTCGTGCAGCTCGGCGGGCCGGGCGCGGGCGATGTTCACATTTTCGCCCAGGAAGCGTACCTGCGCCTGCTGGGCCGTGGCGGGCTGCCGGGCCTGGCTTTCGCGCTGGGCCTGCTCGGCCTCCCAGCTTTTGTAGCGGCTCTTGAGGTAGCCGTACTCGCGCTTCGACTGGTTCGACAGGCTGTCGGCGGCGCGGTCGATGCGCTGGCTTTGCCGCTCGAAGTCGGCCTTCACCTGGGGCAGCTCGCGGCGGATGGTGGCGTCGGCGCGCTCTACTTTGTCGTTGACCCACTCGCCGAACACGCGCAGGTCGCGCTCCACGGGCGCCAGCACCGATTCCGAAATCGTGGATTTGGCCGCGGGCCTGGTGGTTTTGGTCGTGTCGGCTTTGGAAGCGGCGGGCTTGGTTTGGGCCGCGGCCGGGGCCGGGCTCAGCAACACCGCGGCGCCCAGCAGCGGCAGGAAAAGGCGGGAAGCAGTAGAAAAAGCAAGGGAACGTTTCATAGCAACGGGGTTACGAGATTGGGCCCAACCGGTTGGAACTAGGCGGGCAGCGGCGCCCTGCTACTCGAAATTTCGGGCCAAAGCCGCCGCGCCGCCGGCCAATAGTCGTTTTTTCGCCAAATTGTCCCCTTACTTGCGCCCTATGTCTACCCCCGCACCCGATTCCGCTTCCTCGGCCGCGCCCCACTCGCCGGCCCCGGCCGTGGCGGTTCGGCCGGCTACCCTGGCCGATATTCCGGTCATCATCGAGCTGGCCGAAGCCACCTGGGAGCCCACCTACCGCTTTATCATCTCCAAGGAGCAGATCGACTACATGTACCGCGTCATCTACACGCCCGCCTCGCTGCGGCGGCAGATGAGCGACGAGGGCCACGCCTTCCTGCTGCTGCACACCGACGGGCACCCGGCCGGCTACGCTTCCTTCAGCCCCCGCACCGAAGCACCCGAAGTATACAAGCTGCACAAGCTGTATTTGCTGCCCTCCCACCAGGGCCGGGGCCTGGGCCGCCAGCTGATTGAGGCCGTGGAAGCCGCCGCCCGCCGCGCCGGCGCCCGGTGGCTGGAGCTGAACGTGAACCGCCACAACCCCGCCCTGCGCTTCTACGAGCACCAGGGTTTCCAGCAGCACCGCAGCGAGGACATTGCCATCGGCCCCTACTGGATGAACGACTACGTGCTGCGCAAAGCCCTGGCCTAGCGCCCGGGCCGCGCTGCTTTCTCCTGCCTACTACCCCACCCACCCGTGCCGCTTCGCTCCCGCCTACTTGCCCTGCTTTTGCTGCTGACTGCCGCCGGCGCCGCGCCTGCCGCTCTGGCCCAGATTCCCAAGCAGCGCCACATCGACGACATCAAGGCCCAGAGCGTGGCCTGGAACCGGGCCTTCAACGGCCGCGACTCCACCGCCCTCTACGCCCTGCTCAGCTCGCGCGTGAACCTGTGCGAGGCCGACGCCTGCTACCCCACCCCGGCCGACGCGCGCCGCCTGCTGCGCACCCGCTGGCGCAGCCGCCCCGACCTGAACTGGATGAACCGCACCCTGCAGGTGCAGGTAAACGACCAGGTGCTGGTGGGCTACGAAACCGGCGAGTTCACCGAAAGCTGGACTCCCAAGGCCGGGGCCGGCAAGTCGCAGCAAACCGGGCGCTACTGGCTGATGTGGGGCTTCGAGAACGGGAGCTGGCGCATTCTGTCGGGCATCTTCACGCCGCTGACCTGCACCGGCTGCCGCTAGCCGCAGCCATTTTCCTTTGTTTTTCCTCCTAATACCCCGCCAATGGCCACTAAAATTACCGTCAACAACAACGGCTCCCTGCGCATCGAGGGCGAAGACTTCGAAATCGTGGACCCGCAGGGCCAGCCCTACGGCCTGAACGGCCGCACCCTGGTGAGCATCTGCCGCTGCGGCCTCTCCCAAAACAAGCCCTTCTGCGACGGCTCCCACAAAGGCCACTTCGAGCACAACGCCGTAGCCTTCGATTTGCCGCCCAAAAAGGTTTAGCGGCGGTCTGCGCCGGAGTTTCAGCCGGCGCGGAAAGCCTGAAACGCGAGGGGCCCCGACTTAGTAGCCGGGGCCCCTTTGTTTGTTGCGGCTAGGCTCCTGGCCATCCGCGGGCTGGCCGTCTACTGGTTGAACAGCGAATCGACCAGGGCCACGTATTCGGCGCGGGCGTCCTCGGCGCTCTTGCCGTTGAGGCTGCTCCAGGCGTCGTACTTGGCAATGCCCTTGAAGTCGAAGCCGCCGGGCCGCTCGCCCTGTACGTCGCCTTCGGTGGCTTGCTTGTAGAGGGCGTAGAGCTGGAGCAGCACCGTGTTGGAGGGCTTGCTGGGCAGTTGCTGGGCGCGCTGGGCGGCTTGTTCGAAAGCTTCCTGAGTAGCCATGCGGGAATGAAATGAAGAAGTGAAACCGTGAGCGGAACCGCGGCGGCGGCTCCGGCGGGTAAGGTACGGATTGCCGGCAATTTGGTAGGCATGCAGCATTCTTATAGCGCGTATCTTCCGCCCCCACTGCCTTCTTTCCCCAACCACTGCCATGCTCCGAACCTCTACTCTGCTGGCCCTGCTGACCGGCTTGCTGCTCGCCACTCCGGCCCGGGCCCAGAAAACCTACCTGCACTGCGGCCGCCTGCTCGACGTGCGCGCCGGCAAGCTGCTGAGCGAGCAGACGCTGGTGGTGGAAAACGGCCGCGTGCAGGCCGTGCAGGCCGGTTATGCCGCCGCCGGCCCCACCGACCAGGTCATCGACCTGAAAACCCGCACCGTGCTGCCCGGCCTCATCGATTGCCACGTGCACGTGGAGGGCGAAACCAGCAAAGACAATTTCATCCAGGAGTTTACCCTGAACCCCGCCGACGTGGCCTACGCCGCCGAGGGCTACGCCCGCACTACCCTACTGGCCGGCTTCACCACCGTGCGCGACCTGGGCGGCTCGGGCGTGAACTTGGCGCTGCGCAACGCCATCAACCGCGGGCAGGTGCTGGGGCCGCGCATTTTTACCGTGGGCCGCGCCATCAGCGGCACCGGCGGGCACATGGACCCCACCAACGGCTACCGCTTCGATCTGATGGGCGTGCCCGGGCCCGTGGACGGCGTGGCCAACGGCCCCGACCAGGCCCGGCAGGCCGTGCGCGAGCAGTACAAGCGCGGCGCCGACCTGATCAAGATTGCCTCCACCGGCGGGGTGCTGTCGGTAGCCAAGGACGGCTCGGCCCCGCAGATGACGGAAGAGGAAATCCGCGCTGTGGTAACCACCGCCCGCGACCTGGGCTTGGCCGTGGCCTGCCACGCCCACGGCGCCGAGGGCATGAAGCGCGCCATCCGGGCCGGGGTGACCAGCATCGAGCACGGCACCCTGATGGACGACGAGACGATGAAGCTGATGAAGAAAAACGGCACCTGGTACGTGCCCACCATCACGGCAGGCAAATCGGTGGCCGACTCGGCCGCCAAGAACCCGCGCTACTATCCGCCGCTGGTGACGCCCAAGGCCCTGGCCATCGGCCCCCGGCTGCAGGGCACGTTTGGGCGGGCCTACAAGGCCGGGGTGAAGATTGCCTTCGGCACCGACGCCTCGGTGTTTCGCCACGGCGTGAATGCGCTGGAATTCGGCTACATGGTGGAAGCCGGCATGCCCCCGCTCGAGGCCCTACGCGCCGCCACCCTCTCGGCTGCCGAGCTGCTGGGCCAGACCGCCAACCTGGGCAGCCTGGAGCCTGGCAAGCTGGCCGACGTGGTGGCCGTGGACGGCGACCCGCTGCAGGACATCGGCGCCATGATGCAGGTGCGCTTCGTGATGAAGGAAGGCCGGGTGTACCGCCGGGACTGAGCCAAGCCAACCGGGGTAGTCCAACCCCGCGGGGCCGGCCTTACGTAAGGCACCCTGCCGCTTCGTCCTTCAACCTTCCCGTATGAAACCCACCGACCTTTCGGCCCTCGTCAAGAAATTCCTGCAACACAAGCTCACCCTGGCCCTGGCCGAAAGCTGCACCTGCGGCTGGGTGGCGGCTCAATTGGCCCCGGCCCAGGGCGTGAGCGAGGTGCTGCTGGGCTCGGTGGTCACCTACCACGCCGACGCCAAGCAGCGGCTGCTGGGCGTGAAAAAGAAAACCCTGGACGAGTATTCAGCCGAAAGCCAGCAGATCAGCAACGAAATGGTGGCCGGCCTGCACAAGCAGCTGCCCGCCGACGTGTGCGTGTCCATCACCGGTCTGTTCGGGCCCGGCGCCTCCGAAACGCCCGACAAGCCCTCGGGCACCATCTTCGTCACCATCCTGCTCGAAGGCCGCGCCCACGAGTACCGCGAAGTGCTGAAGGGCCCCACCGACAAGCTGCGCGACCTGGCCGCCGACTTCATCTACACCAAGCTCGACGAGCTGCTCGACCGCCGCCAAGCCGGCCCCGGCGAGCCGGTGCACGGCAGCTAGCGCGGTGCTCAGGGTGCAACTCCGGGGCGGGCCCGTCATCTTTGTGCCATGTTACGCTATACCTTCCTCACGGGCCTGCTGACGGTGGCCGTCGTTGCCACGGCTCCGGCCCAGGATGCTGCTACCCCGCCATCAGCGGCCCCGCCAAGTGTCCCGCAACCGACGTCTCCCACTTCGTTTTCGCCATTCCGCACTTCTTCCCTGGCTCTGTCCCTGGGTTGGGGCGCGCCCTACGGCTTCGGCCTCGAATACGCGTACCTGGTCAGTTCGCACGTCGACGTCAATGCCGGCGCGGGGCTGGGGCTGGGCGGCAAAATCGGGGTAGGTGCCCGCTACTACCTTACCACCGAGCGGGCCTTCACCCCTTATGTGGGCGCCAACCTGGTGCGCTCGGGCGGTATCGACAACGTGCGGTTGTCAGTCGACAACGAGGAAACGGAATACCGCCTGTGTCCCAGCGGCGTGCTGCACCTGCGCGGCGGTTTGCGCTGGCAGCCCGGGCACGTGGGCATTTCGGGCACCGTGGGTCAGGGCCTGCGCCTGGGCGGCAATCCGGTGGAGTTCAGCCCCAACTACCCCGCACCCTCGGTCCGGCTGCGCAACGCCGCGCGCATTCTCAGCCCCGGCGGCCTCGAAGTATCGGTAGCCCTGCACATCGGGCTGGGCCGCTAGCCCCGGCGGCTATTCTTTGCGGCGGCCCAGCACCAGGCGCAGATTCAGCCGTACCACGTCGCCCATGGAGTCGCAGCGGTCGAAGAGGGTGGTTTGGTGCTGCAGGTTCAGCTCTTTCTTGAGCTGCTCGATCTTGTCGGGCGGCGAGAGTTCTTCCTGGCGCATGCAGTCCACCAGATCCTTGAGACGGTAGCGTTCGGCGCGCGCGCGGCGGGCCATCAGGGCGCGCTCTTCGGCCTGGTACTGCCGGATGGTTTCGGGGGAGAGCAGGCGGCGCACCAGCTCCACCACCGGGCGGTTGTCGGCAAAGTACTGGGGCAGGTACATGCTCTTGTGGCCCTCGTAGCTCTGCTGGTCGAAATCGATGGCCCGCACCCGGTACTGCTCGTCCTCGAAGTCGGGCGTCACGTCGATGACGTAGTTGTAGGCGCGCATGTCGCCCAGCAGCCGGGCAAAGCACCGCTCGTTGAACTTGACGAACTCCTTGGCGATGCGCACCTGATTGAGGTGGGGCCGGTCGAGGCGCGTCTTGATGAAGTCGTCGCCGGGAATGCCGGCAATGTGCTCCTCGATAAGCGTGTCGCCGGTCACCAGGAAGTTGATGGAGTTGGGCGACAACAAGTGCTCCAGCTCCAGTCCGTACACCCGCGAGGCGTCGGCGCGCTTTACGTAGAAGTAGTCGTAGTTGTCGTTGAACTGGTTGACGATGCGCACCCGGAAGGGGTTGGAGTTGCCGAAGCGGCAGTAGTCGATGCGGTCGGCCAGCAGGTGCTCGGAAAACGACAGGTCGCCGTCGGTTTTCAGCAGGGCGTACACTTCCGTCAACCCCTGGCTGAGTTCGAGCAGGGTGTGGGGCTCGTACTGCACCGTTTCCCAGAGCGTGTCCTTGCCCTGCCGGTCGAGCAGTGGGAAAGCTCCCGATGAGCGGCGCAAATCGGCGTAGCTGACGGGCAGGGTGGTTTCGCGGTCGTAGAGCTGCAGGTACTGGCGCAGCGGCGGGCTGATGCGGTAGCTGGGCTTCTTCTTGGAGATGGTGTTCATGCGTGCGGCGGAAAACGGGCGCGGGCTAAAGAACGGCAAACGCGGCGTCGCGGCCGAACGCTGCCCTCCATCAGCCGGTGGGCGGCGCCTGCGCAGGCCGGTTTCGGAGGCCTCGGCGGCCGGCTTGGCGGGGCCGCGCGTTTTGCCGAAGCCTGCTGGCAGCACCCGATTTTTTCCCGAACTTTCGGAGCCCTAGTGCCCTCCGCCTTTTTGCCGCTTCCCGATGAAAAAATTCTTCTTTGCTCTGGCCATCGTGCTGCTTTGCCCGGTGCTGTCGCCCGGTTGGGGCTTCTTCGGCCACCGCACCATCACCCAGGTGGCCGTGTACGAGCTGCCCGGCTCGATGCAGCCCTTCTACTTCCGCCACCTCAACCAGATTGTGCGGCTGTCGACGGCTCCCGATGAGCGGCGCAACGAGGATGCGAGCGAGGCGCCCAAGCACTACATCGACATGGACCACTACGGCGACAACCCCTTCGGCCTCATGCCCAAGGTGTACGAGAAGGCCGTGGCCAAATACACCGCCGACACGCTGCGCAAGTACGGCACCGTGCCGTGGGTGGTGATGGAGGTGAAGGACAAGCTGGTGCAGGCCTTCAAGGAGGGCGACACCACGGCCATCGTGGCCTTGTCGGCCGACCTGGGCCACTACGTGTCGGACGCCTACGTGCCGCTGCACACCACCGAGAACTACGACGGGCAGCTCACCAAGCAGCACGGCCTTCACTCGCTGTGGGAGTCGAAGCTGGTGGAGCGCCACATTGCCGAGTACAAGCTCGACGGCGAGAAGGCCGAGTACATCAAAGACCCGCTCACCAGCATCTGGAAAGTGGTGCAGGAGTCGTACGGCTTTTTGGGCGCCACCTTCGACTACGAGGTGGAGGTGAGCAAGAAGTTCACGCCCGAGAAAAAGTACACCTACTCGCACAAGTACGGTACCACCCGCCGCTCCTACTCCGACGCCTTTGCCGACGCCTACCACAAGAAAGTGGGCGGCATGGTGGCCTTCCGCCTGAAGCTGGCCACCACCATGGTGTCGTCGATGTGGTACACGGCCTGGAAGGACGCCGGCAGCCCCGACCTGAACAAGCTCATGAAGCCCAGTAAGCTCCGCAAGTCGGAGAAAGACACGCTGGACTTGCAGCTGGCGGCCTGGAAAAAGCACGAGCTGGTGGACCAGGGCCTGCTGCTGGCCATGCGCAAGGAAAAGGCCGCTCCCAAGGCCGACGTGGTGGGCTCGGCCGAAAACGCCGCCCCCGCCCCGGTAACCGAAGCCCCCGCTACGCCCGCCGCCCCCGCTCCCGCCCCGGCAGCCGACAAGGTGAAAACCAAGTCGAAAAAGGAAGACGGTGGCAAGCAGAAAACCAAGGACAAGAAAAAGAAGGAAGACGCCAACAGCCCCTTCGGCGACTAGACTAACCTGCTTTATTCCAGATTATTACCCGCGCAACGCCCTCCCACCGGAGGGCGTTGTTTGTTTAGCTCGTCTATAACTACGCTGCTGCTTAAGGCGTTGAGCCCAGGTCGGCATCTGCCCGATTCCGGCCCGGCCCCGGCTCCCATTCCCAACCAACCCAAACACCCCATCCTATGATTCACCGCATCGATCGGCTCGCGCTGGAGCTGCCCACGCCCAAAAATGCCTCGCCCAACGACGCGGCGGCCGTGCAGGAACTGCTGGGCGGCAAGTACGGGGAAATGTCGACCCTGATGAACTACACGTTCCAGTCGTTCAACTTCCGGGGGCGCAAGCGCCTGCGGCCGTTCTACGAACTGGTGGCCAGCATCGCGGCCGAGGAGTACAGCCACATCGAGGCCGTGTCGTACGCCATCAACCTGCTGCTGACCGGCACCACCAAGCGCGGCCACGACCCCGAGCCGGGGCCGCTGCAGAACGCGGTGGACGCGCGCAACAGCTACCACTTCCTGAGCAGCAACCAGGCCGCCATGCCCTACGACTCGATGGGCAACCCCTGGACCGGGCAGTACGTGCACAACTCGGGCAACCTGAAACTGGACTTGCTGCACAACTTCTTTTTGGAGTGCGGCGCCCGGGCCAACAAGATGCGGGTGTACTCGATGGTGACCGACCCCACGGCCCGCGAAATGGTGGGCTACCTGCTGGTGCGCGGCGGGGTGCACGTGGTGGCCTACGCCCGCGCCCTGGAATACCTCACCGGCGTGGAAGTCACCAAGCTCGTGCCAGTGCCCGATCTGAGCAACAAGGCCTTTAAGGAAGCCCGCAAGCACGAGGAAAAGGGCCTGCACCGCAAGCTCTACACCTTCAGCCAGGAAGACTACCAGCAGGCCGGCCTGATCTGGAACGGCCCGCACCCCGAAGACGGGCAACCGCTGGAGCTGATTCAGGGCTCGGTGGAAGGCGTGCCCTACCCCGACCTGGAAGAAGAGCCGCAGCTGAACTCGCCCGGGGCCGACGACTACGACCCCGACATGTTCAAGGACATTGCCAAGAAACTCGGCATCAAGCTCTGAGTTGACGCCGGGCCTTACCTTCGCGTCCTCCGCGCCTGCCCGCTTCGGGCCGGGCGCGGGGGACGCTTCCGTTTCCCGTTTACGCAATTCCTGCCCATGCTTCGCCGTGTTCTGCCCCTGGCCTGCGCTACCGCCCTGCTGCTGGGCGCCTGCAACCAGTCGCCACCGCCCGTGGTCGAAAAGCCCGCGCCGCCCACTACGCCCGACGGCTCGGGCCGCCCCGGCCCCGATTTGCTGAGCATGGCCGATTCCAACGCCGTGGCCGTGCTCACCCAGTACGGCCGGGAGCATCCCGAAACTGAAGTGCTGGTAACCACGCGCCTGGGCAACATCCGCGTGCGCCTCTTCGAAGACACGCCCCTGCACCGCGCCAATTTCCTGCTGCTGGTCAACAAGGGCTACTTCGACCAGACCGTGTTCTACCGCGTGGTCAAGGACTTCGTGGCCCAGGGCGGCAACTCCGACAGCCGCACCATTCAGCTGCGCAAGTACCACGTGCCGTCCGAAATCCGCCCGCAGCACTTCCACCGCCGCGGCGCCCTGGGCATGGCCCGCTACGACGACGAGAAAAACCCCCAGCGCCTGTCGTCCTCGCACGACTTCTACTTCGTGCAGGGCCAGAAGCTCACGCCCGAGCAAGCGCGGGCCACCGCCAACCGCAAGCTCACGCCCGCGCAGGTCAAAGTCTACGCCACTGAGGGCGGCGTGCCTGCCCTCGACGGACAGTACACCGTTTTCGGCGAAGTAATCGAAGGCCTCGACGTGGTCGAGAAAATCACCAACGAGCCCGTCGACCCCTACAAGTGGCCCCTGAAGGATATCGGCATGAAGATGCAGGTGGTGAAGTAGGGTTTCGGTGGTCGTAGCAGGCCGCCCGGGGCTGTCGGCGAAGAATTCCAGCGTCTACCCCGACTCGAATTTCCGGGTTCCTAATCCAGACGCTCTCCTAATTCCTGACCACCTTCACCAGGCGCGAGTGCTGCGGGTCGAGGGGGTCTTCGCGTTGAAACGCGAGCAGTTCGGCGCGGGTGTAGGCGCGCACGGCCTGCGGGGCAAACACGCTCGGGCGGCGCACGTCGGCCTCGGCCGATAAGGCGGGCTCCAAGGCCGGGTGCGTCAGCACGCTGTCGGGCGTGAGGCGGAACACCTGGTAGAAATAGAATTGGGGAGTAGAGCCGCCTTCGGGAAAAAAGCGTACCACCAGCACGTCGCCCACCCGCAGATCGGCCAAATATCCGGCAGTGCGGTCGGGCGGTGCCGCGGTGATTTCCGGCGTCGTGGAAGGCTGGACCGCGGCTTGCTCGGGCGGCGAGTCGTTGGCTTGGCAGGCAGTCAGCAGCGGCAGCAGGCCGGCCGCCAGTCGGGCAGCTATTCTAATCATCGGGGTGTATACGGGGCGCTGGGCTTAGGCGCTGGGGGGCGGGCGTTAGAGCATGGCGCAGTCACAAAAAAGGCGGCCCGCAGGGTGCGGGCCGCCTTTTTTGTCAAACGTCAATTGCTCAGCCTCGCTTACCAGATCTTGGCGCGGTCGGCCTGGGCGCGCACCATCTTGGCGTCGTCCTTGCAGCCGAAGGCCTCGTAGAACTGGGGCAGGTTTTGCAGCGGACCAATGGTGCGGTACTGGGCCGGGGAGTGCGGGTCCGTCAGCACCTGCTGGCGCAGGTATTCGGGGCGGGCGTTGGTGCGCCACACCTGGGCCCACGACAGGAAGAAGCGCTGCTCGGGCGTGAGGCCGTCGAACTTGGGACGCGGGCCGTTGCCGTACTTTTTCTGCAGCTGCTTTTGCAGGGCCGTGTAGGCGATGTTCAGCCCGCCCAGGTCGGCCAGGTTTTCGCCCATGGTCAGCTTGCCGTTCACAAACACCGAGTCGAGCGGCGAGAAAGCGTCGAACTGCTTGCCCACGATGGCGGCGCGGGCCTCAAACTTCTCGGCGTCTTCCTTGGTCCACCAGTCGCGCAGGTTGCCCTGGGCGTCGTACTGGCGGCCCTGGTCGTCGAAGCCGTGGGTGATTTCGTGGCCGATAACCCCGCCCATGCCGCCGTAATTCACGGCATCGTCGGCGTTGGGGTCGAAGAACGGCGGCTGCATGATGCCGGCCGGGAACACGATTTCGTTCATCGACGGGTTGTAGTAGGCATTCACCGTGGGCGGCGTCATGCCCCACTCCTTGCGGTCGATGGGCTTGCCGTACTTGCTCACGTTGTCCTGGTAGGCCCACATGCGCGAGGCCAGCACGTTGCTCAGGTACGAGTCGCGCGAGATGTTCAGCGCCGAGTAATCCTTCCACTGGTCGGGGTAGCCGATTTTTACCGTGAAGGTGCTCAGCTTCTTGAGGGCTTCCTGCTTGGTGGCCGCGCTCATCCAGTCGCTTTTCTGGATATGCTCGCCCATGGCCTCCTTGATGTTGTTGACCATTTCCAGGGCCTTCTGCTTGGCTTCGGGCGGGAAGGCCTTGTCGACGTAGAGCTGGCCGAAAGCCTCACCCAGGGCGCCGTCGGTGGCGCGCAGCATGCGCTTCCAGCGGGGCTGCTGCTTTTTGGCGCCGGTGAGCACCTGCGAAAACTTAAACGACTCGTCGCCGAAGGCCTTGGGCAGGGCCGAGGTGAACGAAGTCACCAGGTGCCAGCGCATGTAGGTTTTCAGGTCGGCCATCGGCTCGGCCTTCAGCATGGTGTTCAGCTCCTGGAAGAACGCGGGCTGGCCCACAATCACTTCCTTCACCGACTTCAGCCCCACGTGCTCGAGCACGTGCTTGGGGTTGAGGTTGGGGTATTTCTTCTGCGCCTCCGCCAGGGTCATCTTGTTGTAGTTGGCGTAGGGGTCGCGCAGGTCCACGCGGCTTTTGGAGGCCTTGGCGAGGCGCGTTTCGAGGCGCAGCACGGTGGCGGCGTTCTTCTTGGCCGCCGCTTCGGTGTCGCCCAGCAGCTTGAAGGTATTTACCAGGTAGGTCTGGTAGGCCGCGCGCAGGCTCTTGGAGCGGGCGTCGTCCTTGAGGTAGTAGTCGCGGTCGGGCAGCGAGAGGCCCCCCTGGTAGAAGTTCACCGCGTACTGGTCGCTCTTCTTGTCGTCCTGCCCCACGTAGGTGTTGAAGAACGCCCCGGTTTGCAGCATCAGGTCGCGGGCAATGGAAATCTGCAGGCCGTCGAGGGTTTTCACCGCGGCCAGGCGGTTGAGCTCGGGCTTGAGCGGCGCAATGCCGGCCTTCTCGATGGCCATCGAGTCCATGGCCGTGGCGTAGTAGTCGCCCACTTTCTGCGCGTTCGAGCCCTTGGCGGCGCCGGTGTTGGCGGCGGCTTCCTCCAGGATCTGGCGCATCACGGCGTTGTTCTTGTCCGACAGCTCGTTGAACGAGCCCCAGCGCACCTCGGCGGCCGGCACGGGGTTGTTTTTCAACCAGTTGCCCGAGGCGTACTGAAAGAAGTCGTCGCAGGGCTGCACCGAGGCGTCGATGTTGGCCACGTTCAGGCCCACGCCCTTGGGCGCGGCTTCCTCCACGGGCGCGGCGGGGGCAGCGGTGGTCGTGGCGGGCGCAGTCGTCGAAACGGCCGTCTTCGAGCCGGAGCAGCCCCACACGGCCAGACTGGCCCAGGCGGCAACGACCAACGACACGCGGTTGCGGTTTTTCATTGGTAAAGGGAAATTGGTGAGAAGTCTTGGTTCGGGCAGGTAAGGTAAGGCAGAAATGCGACCCACGCACGGCTTTCCGGCCGAACCCAACGGTCTTTCGGGCTGGGCCGACGGCTTTCTCGGGCCCGCGCCGGCCCGTATCTTGCTGCCCATGAAAGACGTGAACGAGCGGTACCGCAACTTTTTCCAAGACGTGTACGAGGTGGTGCGCCAGGTGCCGCCCGGCCGGGTAACCACCTACGGCGCCATTGCCCACTACCTGGGCAGCCGCCAGGGCGCCCGCACCGTGGGCTGGGCCATGCAGGCGGCTCATACCCTGCGCGGCGACGAGTTTGTGCCCTGCCACCGCGTCATCAACCGCCTGGGGCAGCTCACCGGCAAGCAGTTTTTTGGCTCGCCCACGGCCATGCAGCAAGCCCTCGAAGCCGAAGGCATCGTGGTGCAGGACGACCAGGTGCAGAATTTCCCCCAGCTGTTCTGGGACCCCAGTGCGGAGCTGCAGCCCTAGCCCAACGGGCCATAACGGCGCCAAGGCTTATTCGCCGACGCTCAACTTGCGCACGTGCACTTCGCCCAGGCTGGCCGGCACCCGGCGCAAGGTGGGCGCAGCTGGGTTGTCGAACCGAACTTCCACATAGTTGGCGGTGGCCCGGTCGAGCGTCAGCCGCAGGCAACTCCCGGGCCCGGGGCCCACGCACACCTCGGTTTCGCCCGCGGGGTAGTCTTCATAGGGAATAACCAGTAGCCGCGTTGCTCCCAGCATCTCGGGCCGGATCTGCCCGTTAAGTTTTACCGCTGCCGCCGGCTCGATTGCCGCACCGCGGCAGTACAGCACCAGGCTGGTGGCTTGGTTGGCCACTGGCGTGCTGGCCAGACTGGGCGCCTGTGTTCCGTACTTTATCACCTGCCCGGTGAGCAGGCTGACTTCATACATGGCCGTGCGGGCCGTTTGCGCGGCCGAGCGCAGCCCGCCCACCATGCCCAGGCCCACTGCCAGGCCTGCTCTTTCCGTGGCTTCATGGGAAGTGAGCAGGTGAGGGCCCCGAAATCTAAACCCGTGCGCCGTGGGGGTGAGGGCGAAGTAATTGTACTGGAAATAGACGTAGGCCCGCTGGCCGTCGGAAAACCCCCAGACGTTTTTTATCGGCACGCGCTTGCCGTTGTCATCCACGAGCTGCAGGCGGGCTGTCACCATTTCCTCGTCGTGGGTGGCAAGCTCGCTTTTGAGGGTGAGGTTTGCCAGCATTTCGGGCGCGTTGTTGCGAAACTGCAGGTAGTCGCGGTACACGCCCGCGCGCAGCACTGTGTCGCGCTGAATGGGAAATTCCTGCCCGGCCTCGCTACGCACGGGGCGCTGCAAAACTGCCAGGGGCTGCGCGGCGGGCAACGGGTCGGGCCGGGGCTGCGACAGGAGTTGCCGCAGGCTTTTATCTAGCGCCCGCACGATGTTGCCCGCGTGCTCCGACGTGACATCGAGAGCGGTGCTGCGGTGCGTAGCCGTGGCCTGCCCCCAAAACACATATCCATTCGGCTGCTCCAGCCACAACTCCAGGCCCACTTCAGCCATGGCTGCCTCCGAAGCCGAGTAAAGCTGCTCGGTGATTTGCAGTTGGGTCAGGCGCAGCACAGCTTTGGGCGAGCCAGCCGCCGCGTGCAGGTGCTTGTATAAGAGCGCCGCCAGGCCGGGTCCCGCGCCGCCCGCTACGTCGGCCCGAACCAGGGTATTGTCCAGGCCCTTCATCACCCAGCCAACCGTTCCGGAATGCGCGCGGGCGTCGATTACCTGCGTGACGTGGACCGGGCTGGTTGGCAAAAGCAGGCTTTGGCTAGCCAGGTTGATCCGGTGAACCTGGGCATGCGCCGGCGCCGCCGTAACCAGAGCGGCAGCGGCAATCATGTATCTGACCACTGCTATAAAAGCGTTGTAAATTCCGATAAAAGGTGCGCCGACGTCGCCGGCTCACGACGCATGGCGCTAGACCGCGGCGCCCACCTTGCGCCCGACGGCGGCGTAAATCAGCCGGCGCATTTCCTCGGGGCTGGCATTTTTCAGCAGGTAGCCAAAGGCGCCTTCCGCCTTCAGGCTCTCAATCAGCTCGGGCTCGTCGTGCATCGAAATAATGATGACGCGGATGCGCGGGTACTGGGCCTTCAGCAGGCGGGTCGTTTGCAGGCCGTCGAGCACGGGCATCTGCAAGTCCATAAGGATAACGTCGGGCCGCTCGTCCACCAGGTCGAGACGCTCGAGCAGCTCCTGTCCGTCGCCGGCCTCAAACAGCACCTCGACATCCTGGAAACCGCCCAGCAGGGCCCGCAGGCCCTTGCGGAATAAAATGTGGTCGTCGGCAATAGCCAGCCGGACAGAGGGATGCGAAGACATTAAAAAGCAGCAGTGGCGGCGGAAGGAACAGCTTGCAGGACCGGAAGATAAGTCGCCGGAAACGAAATCCAAACCCGGGTGCCCGCGCCCGGGGCCGATTCATGGCGCAACGTGCCCCGCAGCAGGGCTACGCGGCTGCGCAGGTTGGTCAGGCCAAGGCCGGTGCGGGCGCCCGGCACGGGGGCGGCCTGCTCGAAGGTGCTCACGTCGAAGCCCACGCCGTCGTCCACGTACTCCACCGAAAGACGGTCGGCGTCGAAGTGCAGGCGCACCTCGATTTGCCGGGCCTGGGCGTGCTTGATGCCGTTGCCCAGCAGTTCCTGCACCACGCGGTACACGGCCAGCTCGTGGTGGGGCGGCAGGCGGCGGGCTTCGCCGGTTTGCACCAGCATTACCCGGGCCGCGCCCCCGCCCACGGCCCGGCACAGGGCCTCGAGGGCGAAGGAAAGGCCAAACTTCTCGAGCACGGCCGGCAGCAGGTTGCGCGAGATGCGCCGCACCTCGGAAATGGCCTGGTCGAGCATGGCCGTCATTTCCTGGGTGGCAGCGGTTTCGGGCACCGCGCTCAGGTGCAGCTTTACAATGGAGAGCATGGTACCCACCGCGTCGTGCAGGTCGGCGGCAATGCGGCGGCGCTCGTCTTCCTGGGCCAGCAGGGCCGCTTCGAGCGACTGGTGCTGGGCGTGCTCCCGCTCGTAGCGCAGCTGCTCCTGCTGCCAGAGCAGGCGGCGCTGGTAGCGCAGCACGAAGCCCACGATGCCCAGGGCCAATACCAGCAGAACCGGCGTCACCAGCAACAAGGAAGCGAGCAAGGAATTCATGGAATAAAGTAAGCCGCGGCCGGGGCCCGCGCAGGAAATCGACCGATACCGCGGGTAACTTGCTCCTCAGCTCGACTACCGACTTATAAAAGTATAAAGGTCAATCTGGATTAATAGCATGACCCGCCACAATTATTGCGGCTGATCCTCCCGGCGAAAGTAAAGCAGGCCTTCAGTGGGGCCTATTTGGTGAATTTCAGGCGCAGGTCGTTGCCGGCCCGGCCGTCGCGCCACAGGCCCAGGGTCATCAGCACCAGGGCAAACAGGTAGGAAAGGTTGATGACCAGCGCCAGCGCGTGCATCAGCTGGTTGGCGGCGGTCTGGCTGTCGGCCACCATGTAGCTCATCACCGAGCCGGCGTAGTACACCGACAAGCCCACGCTCACCAGAAACATGAAGTCCTGCCACGGTTCGCGTACCCGCAGCTCGTGCAGCCACTGCTCGAAGTACAGCAGCGCGCAGCCCAGCATCAGCACCACCTGCAGGGCACGGGCGTACTGGTTGCTGCGGTCGAGGCCCGACAATACGGTGGCGTCGGCCACGGCTACGGCGGTGAAGACCAAACCCACGGGCACAAACCAGCGGCGCAGCCGCGGCGACGACAGGGCGCGGTAGTAGGCCCAGCCCAGCAGCCAGGTTTCCACCAGCACGCTCACGTGGTAGAGGTAGATGTTGGTGTGCAGCACGCGCCGGCTCCACACGTCCACGAAGGCCTCCAGGGTCCAGAAGGCGAAGTACCACACCACCGCCCGCGCCGGCCCCGACAAGCTGCGCCAGCGCCAAATGCCCAGGGCCAGCGGCACCAGCACGCCGAAGCTGCTGAGCCACTGGCCCACCATGGTTGCGGCGGCCATCCAGCTGTCGAAATCGGTAGGCATGGCTTGCCGGGGCTACACGAAACTTACTGAAACAGCGGGCTGCTCATGTCGCTGTAGGGCGGGCACAGGCAGCCTTTGTTGCCCACCTTGCCCAGCAGGTCGCGCTCGTCGCCGTTGGCGCCGGCCAGCACCAGCGTGAGCAGTCCTTCCTCGTCGAGGCCGAAGTAGAAGCGGATGCCCTTGGCGCCGCTTTCCGGGTCGAGCAGCTCTTGCAGCAGCTTGGAGCCAATGAAGACGCCCTGGCTGCTGTTGAGGCCCGCGTCGCGGTAGCGCGTGGTCATGTCGATGCCGGTTTGCAGGGGAATGAGGCCGCCTTCGTCGCCGTTAAAAGCCATAATCGAGGTGTGAAGAGTAAGGAAGGGAAAGAGAACGGGGCTGCTCCGGGATTGAAGCGGTCAAATATATCAATCCCGGCATGCAATTGACGCCGGCCTCACAACTTCATGTGAGTAGGCTCAGGCTCCCACGGGCCGGCGCACCGGCCACCCCCGGGGGCGTTGGTCACGGCTCAGGGCCAGGGTCAGCAGCACCAGCGTCACCAGATAGGTGCTGTCGATGATGAGGCCGGCTAGGCTGTAGAGCAGCGGGTTGTCTTCGCCCAGACTGGCGTAGCGGCTGAACAGCACGTAGCCGCTCACCGAGCCGGCGTAGTACACGGCCAGCCCCAGACTTACCACGAACATAAAGTCGCGCCAGGCGGACTGCTGGGGCAGCTGCCACATGTAGCGGTCGAAGTACAGGATGGTGAGCGTGAGCAGCAGCACCGTTTGGGCAATGCGGGCGTACTCGTTCAGCGCCTGCAGCCCCGACAGCACGGTGGCGTCGGCTACAACTACGGCGGTGAAGATTAAACCCGCGGGCACAAACCAGCGGCGCAGCTGCGGCGCGGGCAGGGCGCGGTAGTACACCCAGCCCAGCAGCCAGGTTTCCACCAGGCTGTCGAGGTGGTAGAGGTAGATGTTGGTGTGCAGCACGCGGCGGCTCCACAAATTCACGGGCGCCTCCAGGGTCCAGAACGCGAAGTACCACACCAGCGCCCGCGCCGGCCCCGACAAACTCGGCCAGCGGCGCAGCCCGATTAGCAGCGGAATGGCCACGCCGAAGCTGCCGAGGTAGTTTACCCCCTGGTGCAGCGTCAGTAGCCAGTCGGGCACTCCCTCGAGCGTCATTTACGCCGCCGCCATACCCTGCCCCGAGTCGCGCACTCAGGCATCCTCCTGGTCATCGTCGTCGAGGGAATCGAATACACGGTCGAGGGTGGCTTCGGCGGTGCGCAGGCGCTGCTTGCAGAAACGAATCAGGTCGGCGGCGCGCTGGGCGCTGGCAGTCAGCTCGTCCACGTCCACGTTCTCGGTTTCGAGGCGGCGCAGCAGGGTTTCCAGCTCCGCAATGGCGTCGCGGTAGGTTTGGTCGGCGGGTAGTTCGGGCATAACGGGTTCTAGGAGTGCGGGGCGGCGTCGGCGGTCAGGTCGACCACCTGCACCGGCAGCGGGCCGGCGGGCAATTGCAGCAGCAGCAGGGTACCGGCCGGCGAATCGGGGCCGACGGGGTGCAGGCTGTCGGTGCGCACGTAGCCGCGCTGGTTCAGGGTCTGCGGGTCGAGGGCGGCGTGGCGGGTAGCGGCGGCGGCTAGCGCCAACGCCAGCCGGGCCGTGGCGCGCACCGCGGCCACCTCCAGCTGGTAGCGCTGGCGCAGCAAGGCCTCGCGGCGGCGCTGGTGCAGGGCGCGCAGCCGGCGCAGCACGTCCCGCTCCTGCCGTCGCAGCTGGCGGCGCTGCTGCGCGGCACAGTGGCGGGCGGCCCGGTACAGGTGCTGCTGCTGGCTGCTCAGGCTGCGGGCCGCCCGCTGCAAACCCTGGCGGGGCAGCTCACCGGCGCGGCGCAGGCGCTGCCGCAGGTGGCTTTGCTCGTCGGCCAGCTGGTGCCGGCCCAGCTGCACCAGCTGCCGGCCCTGGCGGCCGAGCGCGGCACCGTGCTCGGCCAGCTGGGTTAGGCTCAGCTCGTGCAGACGGGCGCCGTAGCCGTCGAAAGCGGCTTCGAGGCGGGCTAGGCGCTCGACCAGGAAAATAGCCACGGCGGTGGGCGTTTTCAGCGCGGTGTGGGCCGTCAGGTCCACCACCGCCTCGTCGCGGTCGTGGCCGATGCCGGTGAGTACGGGCAGGGGAAAAGCGCCCACGGCGGCAGCCAGCCCGAAGTCGTCGAAGCACAGCAAATCGGTGCGGGCGCCGCCGCCGCGGATGATGACGACCGCGTCGAAGGCCCGGCGCTGGCGGCGAATCTGGTCGAGGGCAGCCAGCAGACTGGCTGGGGCTTCCTGGCCCTGCATCTGAGCCGGGAACAGCGCCACCTCAAAGGCGTAGGGCGCTTCTTCGAGCTGGCGCACGAAATCCTGCCAGCCGGCGGCGGTGGCCGATGACACCACGGCCAGCCGCTGCGGGGCCAACGCCAGCGGCAGCCGCTTGTTGCGCTGCAGCAGGTCCTGGGCTTCGAGGCGGGCAATGGTGTCGGCGCGCTGCCGGGCCAGCTCGCCTACGGTGTAGCTGGCGTCGAGGGCCACCACGTCGAGGCTCAGGCCGTACTGCTCGTGGAAGCGCACCTGGCAGCGGGCCAGCACCCGCATACCAGCGCGCAGCGTCTGGCCGGTTTGCTGCTCGAAGTGGGGCAGCAGCACTTCGAAGCGGTTGCGCCAGATGGTGGCCCGCACCTGGGTGCGCAGCTCGATGCCGCCGGGGCCGCTGGTCGGATCGGTGAGGGTGAGGTAGCAGTGCCCGGCGCCAAAGCGCGGCAAAGTCAGCTCGGCAATTTCGGCCGTTACCCAGTAGGCGTCGTCGAAGGACGTGGCCAGCACCTCGCGCACGCGCCGCAGCAGCTCGGCCAGCGGCAGCGGAGCCGCGTCGAACAGCGGAGCGGAGGCGGAAGGACGACGAGCGGGACGGGGAGCCATGCAACCGGCAAGATACGCATTCGGCCGGCCGCGGCGGCGGCCGAATCAGTGAATTCAACGAACCCCGGAGGCCCGGGGGCCGTACACGGGCTTCGTTAGCCGCATTTGATTCCCACTCCGCTCTTTTCCACTTCCAACACCCTAAACCTTATTTCCATGGGCTTCTTTGAAGGCAAACTCAACACGCTCGAAGACCTCTTTGCCGAGCAACTGAAAGACTTGTACAGCGCCGAAACCCAGCTGGTGAAAGCGCTGCCCCAGATGGCCGGCGAGGCCCGCGACCCGCGCCTGCGCCAGGCATTTGAAATGCACCTGCAGGAAACCCAGAACCAGGTAGCCCGGCTCGAGCAGATCGGCCGCGGCCTGAACATCGACCTGAACGGGCACACCTGCAAGGCTATGCAGGGCCTAGTGGCCGAGGGCAAGGAAACCATCAGCGAAGACGCCACCGACGAGGTGAAGGACGCCGCCCTGATCGTGGCCTCGCAACGCATCGAGCACTACGAAATTTCGGGCTACGGCTCGGCCCGCCACTTTGCCGAGCGCCTCGGCCACTCCGAAGCCGCCTCCCTGCTGGCCCAAACCCTGCAGGAAGAGCAGCTGGCCGACACCAAGCTCAACGACCTGGCCAAAGGCTATATCAATCAGCGGGCTATGTAAACCGGCCCGCCGGTCGACTGCCTTTTTCCTAAAAAGCCTGCAACGCGCAGGCTTTTTTCGTGTCGGTTGGACTTCCCGCCGCGCCGCCACCCGGTCCACCCAACTTTTCCCGGCCGGCGGGTGTTAACCGACTTCGGCTACGCTACGCGCCCCAGCCGCTGTTTTTTTGCCCACTACCCTCCCCCACTCCATGCCCCAGACTGAGTCGCGACCCGACGCGCCGGAAGTATACCAGGATTATTCGCCCGAAGAGCCGCGCCGCGGCGGGGCCTGGCGCTGGTGGCTGCTGGCCGCGGCCGTGGTAGCCGCGCTGGCTTTCGTCAAAATCAAGTTTTTCCCCGCTCCTTCGGCCGATGGCGGCAAGGGCGGCGGCAAAGGAGGCCCGGGCGCCGCCGGCGCCAAGGGCGGCCCGGCCGGGGGCGGAGCCGCCTTGCCCGCGCGCATCTTCGTGGTGCAGCCTACCCGCCTGACCGACGCCGTGGCCGCTACCGGCTCGGTGCTGGCCGACGAGCAGGTGACCGTGCGCAGCGAAATCAACGGGCGCATCACCAGCCTCAACTTCAAGGAAGGACAGCCCGTGAGCAAGGGCCAGTTGCTGCTCACCATCAACGCCGACGAACTGCAGGCCCAGCTGCAGCGCCTGCAGTACAACCTGAAGCTGTTCCGCGACCAGGAAAAGCGCCAGCGCACCCTGCTCGAGAAGGAGTACATCAGCCAGCAGGAGTACGAGCAAACCAACAACCAGGTGCTCACGGCCCAGGCCGACTTGCAGCTGCTGCGCGCCAGCCTGGCCAAGGCCTACATCCGCGCTCCGTTCAGCGGCGTGGTGGGGCTGCGCTCGGTGTCGGTGGGGGGCTACGTGACGCCCAACACGCCCATTACCACGCTCTCGCGCATCTCGCCCGTGAAGGTTGACTTTGCCGTGCCGGGCCGCTACGCCAACGCCGTGAAGGTGGGCGACAAGGTGATGGTGCTCGACGAGGCCACCAGCAAGAAGTACGAGGCCAGCATCTACGCCATCAACCCGCAGATCGACGCGGCCTCGCGCACGCTCTCGGTGCGGGCCGTGTACCCTAACCGTCAGCAGGAGCTGCGCCCCGGCGCCTTCGTGCGGGTGAACCTGAACATCGGCCAGGTGGAGGAAGCCCTGCAGATTCCCACCGAGGCCGTGTCGCCCGAGGCCAGCGGCTACCGCGTGTACAAGCTGGTGAATGGCAAAGCCCAGCCGCAGAACGTGAAAATCGGCATCCGCTCCGAAACGCTGCTGCAGATTACCGAGGGCCTGGCCGCCGGCGACACCATCCTGCGCACCGGCATTCTGCAGGTGAAGCCGGGCGACCGGATCAAGATCCAACCGTAGCGCTGTGCTGAAGCGGGTCCCGCCGGGAGGCCGCCGTGCGAAACCGAAATCGAACCACCACCCATGAGTTTATCCTCCACCAGTATTAACCGGCCGGTGCTGGCCATCGTGATGAGCCTGGTCATCACCTTGTTCGGCGTCATCGGCTACCGCTACCTCTCGGTGCGCGAGTACCCCAGCGTGGACCCGCCGATTATTACCGTGTCGGCCAACTACACCGGCGCCTCGGCCGACGTGATTCAGAGCCAGGTGACCGAGCAGCTTGAGGAAGCCCTCAACGGCATCCAGGGCATCAAAAACCTGACTTCCACCTCGCGCGACGGCCGCGCTACCATCACGGTGGAGTTTGAACTGGAAGCCGATCTGGAGGCCGCCGCCAACGACGTGCGTGACAAGGTATCGGGAGTACAGGGCCGCCTGCCGCGCGACATGGACCCGCCCACCGTGCAGAAGGCCAACGCCGACTCGCAGCCCATCGTCATTACCTACCTGGGCTCCGACAAGCGCAGCCTGCTGGAGCTGACCGACTACGCCAACAACACGCTGAAGGAGCGCCTGCAGACGATTCCGGGCGTGTCGGAAATTCGCGTGTACGGCGAGCGGCGCTACTCCATGCGCCTGTGGCTGGACCCGGTGCGCCTGACCGCCCTGCGCGTGAGCCCCACGGAAGTGCAGCAGGCCCTGGTGCGCGAAAACGTGGAGTTGCCCTCGGGCGCCGTGCAGGGCACCAACACCCAGCTCACGCTGCGTACCATGGGCCGCCTCTCGTCGGAAAAGGACTTCAACGACCTGATCCTGCGCCGCGACTCCACGTCGCTCATCCGCATGTCGGACGTGGGCTACGCCGAGCTGTACCCCGAAAACGACCAGACCCTGTTTCGCGTGAACGGCCAGCCGATGGTGGCCCTGGCCGTGGTGCCGCAGCCGGGCTCCAACCAGGTGGAAATTGCCGACGAGTTCAACAAGCGCCTCGAGCAGTACCAGCGCGACCTGCCCAAGGACCTGAAGCTGCAGAAGGCCATCGACAACTCCATCTTCATTCGCAACTCGCTGAATGAAGTGCGCGACACCATCGTGGAGGCCTTTATCCTGGTGGTGGTCATCATCTTCCTGTTTTTGCGCGACTGGCGCTCCACCCTCATTCCGGTGGTGGCCATTCCGGTGTCGTTGATCGGTATCTTCTTCGTGATGTACCTGATGAACTTCTCCATCAACGTGCTCACCATGCTCGGCATCGTACTGGCCATTGGCCTGGTGGTCGACGATGCCATTGTGGTGCTGGAGAACATCTATACCCGCATCGAGGCGGGCGAGGAGCCCATGGAGGCGGCCCAGAAGGGCTCGGCCGAAATCTTTTTCGCTATCGTTTCGACCACGGTGGTGCTGGCGGCGGTATTTCTGCCGGTGGTGTTCCTGGAGGGCATCACGGGCCGCCTGTTCCGCGAGTTCGGCATTGTGGTGGCCGGCTCGGTGCTGATTTCGGCCTTCGTGTCGCTCACGCTCACGCCCATGATGTGCTCCCGCCTGCTCAAGCGCCCGGTGGGGGAACACGGCCACAGCTGGTTCTACCGCAAAACCGAGCCCTTCTTCGTGGCGCTGACCAACGGCTACAAGAACAGCCTCGAGTCCTTCCTGCGCGCCCGCCTGTGGTCCTGGGTTATCGTGTTGGGCACGTTGGGCGGTACCTACTACTTCTTCCAGGTCATTCCCTCGGAGCTGGCCCCGGTGGAAGACCGCAGCCGCATCAACGTCAACGCCACGGCTCCGGAAGGCGCCTCGTTTGAGTTCATGGATCAGTACATCACCCAGCTCACCAAGCTGGCCATCGACTCGGCGGGCAGCGACCTGAACAGCGTGTTCACCGTGACCTCGCCGGGCTTCGGCGGCGGCGGCGGCACCAACTCCGGCTTTGCCCGGGTGCTGCTGACCGATGCCGACCAGCGCGACCGGACGCAGGCGCAGGTTTCCGATGCCCTCAGCGCCGGGGTGAAAAAACTGACCGCTGCCCGGACCTCCATTTCGCAGGACCAGAGCATCGGCGGCGGCGGGGGCGGTCTGCCGGTGCAGTTTGTGGTGCAAACCCAGGACTTCGAGAAGCTGCGGACCGCGGTGCCCAAGTTTCTGGCCGCCGCCCAGGCCGACCCGACCTTCCAGTTCGTGGACGTAAACCTGAAGTTCAACAAGCCGGAGCTGCGCGTAAACATCGACCGCGAAAAGGCCCAGAGCCTGGGCGTATCGGTGCAGGACATTTCGCAAACCCTGCAGGCGGGCCTCTCGGGCCAGCGCTACGGCTACTTCATCCGCGAAGGCAAGCAGTACCAGATCATCGGGCAGGTGCGCCGCGACGACCGCAGCCAGCCGCTGGACGTGCGCCTGCTGTCGGTGAAAAACAACCGCGGCGAGCAGGTGCAGCTCGACAACGTGATTCGGCTGAGCGAAAGCAGCACCCCGCCGCAGCTGTTCCGCTTCAACCGCTACAACTCGGCCACCTTCTCGGCCTCGCTGGCCAAGGGCAAAACCCTGGGCGAAGGCATTGCGGCCATGCAGGCCATTGCCGACAAAACCCTGGACGAGACCTACAGCACCGAACTCTCGGGCCCCTCGCGCGACTTTCAGGACAGCTCGTCCTCGCTGATTTTCGCCTTTGGCCTGGCGCTGCTGCTGATTTACCTCACGCTGGCGGCCCAGTTCGAGAGCTTCAAGGACCCGGCCATCATCATGGTGACGGTGCCGCTGGCGTTGGCCGGCGCGCTGCTGAGCCTCTGGTACTTCAACCAGACGCTCAACATCTTCTCCCAGATCGGGGTGATCATGCTCATCGGCCTGGTCACCAAAAACGGCATCCTCATCGTGGAGTTTGCCAACCAGCGCATCGAGCAGGGTGCCTCGTTTATGGAAGGCCTGATTGAGGCCTCGGCCACCCGCTTCCGCCCCATCCTGATGACCTCGCTGTGCGCCATTCTGGGCATTCTGCCCATTGCCCTGGCCACCGGCGCGGGCGCGCTCAGCCGCCGGGCCATGGGCATCGGCGTGGTGGGCGGGCTGCTGTTCTCCACCATCCTGACCCTCTACATCGTGCCGGTGATGTACTCGTACTTCGCCACGGCCAAAAAGCACGGCAAGGGCCAGGCCCAGCCCGCGCCCGAGGTCGATACGACCAAGCACGTAGCGGCTTAATTCGTTGTCCAGCCCCCGTCTCCACAGGGCGAGGGGCTGGGTAGCGCGGGCGGTGGCAGCACCCTCGTGGAACAAGTACCGCGAAGCTGCCCGGCCCCCATCCCCTTGCCTGCCCCCGGGCAGGTGCTCCTTCCAACCTGCGACCTTTCGACGTGCGTTTTTCCCTTAGCTCTTCCCTTCTACTCGCTACCCTGCTGCTGCCGGCGGTGGTGCTGGCCCAGCAGCCCGCGACCAAGCCCGACCCCGGCGCCCAGCTCGAGCAGCCCCGCACCGTTCCGGCCGGCCCGCTGCTGAGCCTGGAAGAGGCCGTGCGCATCGGCCTCGAAAACAACTACGGCATTCGGCTGGCCCAGCGCGACGAGCTGATTGCCCGCAACAACGTGACCCGCGGCAACGCCGGCCAGCTGCCTGCTGTGAACGGCAACTTCGTGCGCAACTACACCATCAACAACGTGCGCCAGCAGTCGTCGGCGCGGCCCGACCCGAGCATTGCCTCGGGGGCCCGCTCCAACCAGCTCAACGCCAACGTGGCCCTGACCTGGACGGTATTCGACGGCCTGGGCATGTTCATTGCCCACGACCGGCTGCGCACCCTGGAGAGCCAGCAGCAGCAGGTGACGCGCGCCACCGTGGAGCAAACCGTGGCTGCCATCACCGACGCCTACTTTGCCGTGGTGCGCGAGTCGGGCAAGATCCGCGCCTTCGAGGAAGCCCTCAAGATCGGCCAGGCCCGCATCGACCTCACGCAGGCGCAGGTGAACGTGGGCGTGGCCGCCAAGGTGGAGCTGCTCACGGCCCAGGTCGATTTCAACGCCGACCGCTCGGCCCTTATTCAGCAGCAGGAGCTGCTGGCCACGGCCAAGGTGAACCTGAACAACCTGCTCAGCCGCCCGCCCGCCACCGACCTCTCGCCCGCCGACTCCATCGTGGTGAACCGCGCCCTGGCCAAGGACGCCGTGGTGCAGGGCATTGTGCAGCGCAACCCCGAGCTGCAGCAGGCCCGCCTGGGCATTGAGGTAGCCGACTACGACCGCCGCCTGATAACGGCCTCGCGCTTTCCGCAGGTGGGCCTCACCGGCGGCTACGGCCTCAACCGCAACGTGAACGGCGCCGCCTTCTTCGGCAGTGCGCTGGTAACCAACACCGGCCGCACCCAGGGCTTCAACTACGGCGTGGTGGCCTCGGTGCCCATCTTCGACGGCTTCAACCGCCGCCGCCTCGAGCAGAACGCCCGCATCAACATCGAGCAAAGCCGCCTGGTGCTCGACCAAACCCAGCTCGACCTCAGCGCCCAGGCCGAGCAGGCCTACCTGCAGTACCGGAACCGCCTGCAGCTGCTGGAGCTGGAAGAAGCCAACATCCGCCTGGCCCGCCAGAACGTGGCCATTGCCCTGGAGCGCTACCGCCTGGGTTTGCTCACGCCCTTGGTGCTGCGCGAGGCCCAGCGCACCCAGCTCGATGCCGAAAACCGCCTGCTCGACATCCGTTTCCTGGCCAAGCAGGCCGAAACCGTGCTGCGCCGCCTCAGCGGGGAGCTAGTGCAGCAAGCCCCCGCGGCCCCGTAGGCTCCCCACCTGCTGTTCCGAAACCCTCGGTCCGGCTGCCTCCCCGCTCGGGAAGCCAGCCGGACCGAGGGTTTTGTATGGGTACCCCTTGCTGGCCCGGGCCAGTCCCAGTTACGAAGCCTTTTGTGGCTCAACCCACAAAACTTGCAGCAGGACTATATTAATATTGCGCTGAACAATAACCCTTCGCTCAGCCTGCCTCTATGAAACAACTTTACTGTATCGGCTGCCTAATGATTCTGCTGATCGGGACCGGCCGCCTGCACGCTCAAACCTACATCATGCCCACCTCGGGCTCGGCCATGGTTACCGCCTGTGGCGGCACCATCACCGATCCGGGCGGCCCCAGTGGCAACTATGGCAACAACGCGGACGGCCTGCAGGTACTGCGCCCGACCACCTCGGCGCGCCGGGTGAGCCTCACCTTCTCCCAGGTGCAGCTGGAAACCTGCTGCGACTTCCTCCGGATATACGACGGCTCCTCAACCAGTGCCCCCTTGCTGGCCACCATCAGCAACATGGCCAATACGGGCATACCCTACACCGCCACCAACGCCGAGGGCACGCTCACGCTCCGTTTCACCTCCGACAATTCCATCAGCCGTGCGGGTTGGGTGGCCGCGCTCAGCTGCGTGCTGCTGCCCGGCGCCACGGCCGGCAACGTGGGGGTGGGTACCAGCGCGCCCGAGGAAAAGCTGCAGGTAGCAGGCATCGTGTACAGCACCCAGGGCGGGGTGCGCTTCCCCGACGGCACGCTGCAACCCACGGCCGCCACCGACGTGCAGCAGCTCAGCATCACGGGCTCCACCATCAGCCTCACCAACGGCGGCTCGGTGACGGTACCCGGCGACCACCTGGGCAACCACACCGCCACCCAGAACGTGGGCCTCAACGGCAACTGGCTCAGCAACAACGGTGGCGCCCGGGGCCTACGCATCACCAACGGCGGGCAGGTGGGCATCGGCACGGCCAGCCCGGACCGGCCCCTCACCGTGCAGGGCACCGGCACCAACCACGAGTTGATTTCCCTGCGCACTACCGCCGGCACCACGCGCTGGCACTGGAACCTGGCCGGCGACGGGCTGAACCTGGCCGAAACCGGCGTATCCGACAGCCGGCTGTACGTGGAGCCCGGCGGGCAGGTGGGCATTGGCACCAGCACCCCCGAGCGCACCCTCGACGTGAACGGCACGGCCCGCGTGGCCAGCGACCTGACGGTGACCGGCAACGTGGGCATGGGCTACACCCTGGTAACGGCCAACGACAACATGGCCGGCAACTCGCGCTCGGTCTGGACGCTGCCCTGCCCCGCGGGCATGCGCGTGCTGGGTGGCGGCGGCGGCCACCGCGACTGGAACTCGGCCGCCAGCGACATCGTGGTCAACTACTCCGGCCCCCACCCCGACGCCCCCGAAACCCAGTGGCGCGTCATCGTCACCAACAACAGCGGCAGCAGCCGCGCCACGCGCTACTACTGCATCTGCGCCCGTATGGCGCCCTAAAGGCCGGCAATGCTGTTGCCGATCCGTGAACAGGTTCCGGCGTCGGGCCGGGGCTCAACTCAAGGCTCCTGAGTTGGCGGCAGCTTCGGGCACCGGCTCCCGGATTTCCTGCGTTGCCCCAGCCCCCCCGCTAAGCGCAGCGGACTGGTCGGTGGTACGGTTTCCGGTCCCGAGGTTTCCAGTGGCTACTTGCCTTAGCTGGTAGGTAGACCGCTTAGCCCCAGTTCCCACCCTCCGAATAGGACGAAACAAGCTTGTCATTTGCTTTTACCCCGGCTGCGCTGCTAGTTTTGGTAGTCCGCTGCGCCGCCGTTCCGGGGGTACAGTCCACTCTACCTGCTGCATGAAACACGCTTACTCCCTGCGCCCGCTGCTGCTGGCCCTGCTGGGCCTGCCCCTCGCGGCCCTGGCCCAAACGCCCGGCTCGGTGGGCATTGGCACCACCACGCCCAACCCCCGGGCTGCTCTCGATCTGTCGGCCACCGACAAGGGCCTGCTGATTCCGCGCCTGAGCGAGGCCCAGCGCACGGCCATGAGCAGCGTGCCCGACGGGCTAATGGTGTTTCAGACCGACGGGCCGGCGCCGGGCTTCTGGTACTACTTCGGCGGGCAGTGGAACGCCATTCCCAACCAACACACGGCGGCCGTAACGGCCGGCAACGGCCTGAGCAAAACCGGCAACGAGCTGCAGCTGGGCGGCACGCTCACCCAGCCCACCGCCGTGGCAGCCGGTGCCCAACCGCTCACGATAACTTCCACGGCCACCGACTACAACACCAACCTCGTTACGGAGGATGCGAACTACGGCGGAGCAATTACCGGCCAACTCACAGCCTCGACGGTCTGGCAGAGCTTCACCGTGCAGCAGTCGGGAGGGCTGTACCGGGCCTTTATCCAACCGGGGGTAGGCAGCAGCACCGGCACCCAGCAGTACCGCCTCGAACTGCTGCAGGGCAGCGGCACCAGCGGCGCCGTGCTGCGCAGCGTCGTCACTGCCAGCGCGGCCGGCAGCGCCATTTCGGCGCAGTTCACCACGCCGCTCCCCGTAGTAGCCGGCGAGGTATATACCCTTCGGGTGCAGCGCCTGGCGGGCAGCGGCCTGCCCACCTTCCCCTACGCCGACGCCAACCCCTACCCCGAAGGCACGTCCTCGATTGGCCCCGACAGCGACCTGCGCTTCAGCACGTTCATTGTGCAGCCCGCGGCGCCCACCACGACTCTGAGCGTGAACCGCGCCCGGGTGGGCATCGGCACCGGCTCGCCCCAGGCCGACCTGCACGTGGCCGGCCTGAGCGGCCTCTCCAACGTGCGCTTTTCGAGCCTGGGCGGCAACGGCGCGGGCCTGGTGGGCACCGACAACAACGGCGGCCTGAGCCGCCAGGACTACCCCCAGCTGAGCAAAAGCGGCAACACCATTGCCCTCACCAACGGCGGCTCGGTGCCCGACTCGGACCAGCAGACGCTCTCCATCAGCGGCTCCACCATCAGCATTTCGGGCGTGAGCGGCGCGGGCAGCGCGGTGACGGTGCCCGGCGACAACCTGGGCAACCACTCGGCTACCCAGAACCTGGCCCTGAATAACCGCGAGCTGCTGCTGCGCACCGCCGGCGACGCCGACCACGGCCTGGGCTACTACGGCACCACCCGCACGCTCTGGCAGAACACCCACATCAACGGGCCGGTGCTCTACGGCTTCAACGGCGGCGCGCTGGGCTCGAACGTGGACGGCACCCAGGGCACGGCCCTGCGCTGGACCAGCCAGGGCCGGGTGGGCATCGGCACCTTCACCCCCGAAACGGCGCTGGACGTGGTGGGCGACACCCGCGTAACGGGCACGCTGCGCACCAACACCGCCGACGGCGACAAGCTGTACTTCACGACCCAGGCCAACGGCTCGAAGCTGGCCCACACCACCAACTGGAGTCTCGACTACCACGGCGGGCCCGGCAACGTGGCGGGCGCCACCGGCCAGCACCGCTTTTTCACCACTGCCGACCAGGCCTGGCAGGAGCGCATGCGCATCGCCGCCAACGGCCGGGTGGGCATCGGCACCACCACGCCCCAGCAGCTGCTCGACGTGGCCGGCACGGCCCGCGCCCAAACGTTTCAGCTGGCCCCGCCCCCCAGCGACCTGGCGCCCAGCATTACGGCCCGCACCGTGCCCGACGGCCAGGACGCGGCCACCGAGCGCAGCGAGCTGATTCTGTTCCACGGCAACGACGGCAGCAACGGCTTCGGCCCCGACCTGATTACGCTGCGCGCCCCGGCCCTGCGCCTGCAGACCTACAATTCGTCGGCCGTCAACGACATCGACAACGCTGCCGGCTCCAACACCCGCCTCTACGTGGCCCCCGCCGGCCAGGTGGGCATCGGCACCACCACGCCCCAGGCTCAGCTCGACGTCAACGGCTCGGTGCGCCTGGGCCCGCAGGGCTCGGTGTTCCGCAACCTGCAAACCGGCAGTGCCTCCTTCAACGGCTGCAGTACCAGCACCTGCTCCTACCTCATCACCTTTCCCACGCCCTTCACCAGCACGCCCCTGGTGCAGCTGACGGTCAACTCCCAGCCCAATACCGACTACTGGGACACCTTCGCCGTAACCGCCCGCTCGGTTTCGCCCACGCAGGTGGTCGTCAACATCCGGCGCGTGGACGAAAACGCCAGCTGGGCCCAGGTCCTGCGCGTGGTGTGGATGGCCTGGGAGCAGTAAGCCTGCCCCACGCCCCTTCCCCAAACCAAGCGCCCCGGCTTTCCACTTGCGGAAGCCGGGGCGCTTGGTTTGGGGGCGGAAGCCGGAATCAGGCCTTGCGGGGCAGCTTTTTCACCCAGGCGGCCACGGCTTTCTGGAAAGCCTCGGGCTCTTCCACGAAGGGCACGTGGCCGGTCTGCATCTGCACCACCTGCTGACGGGGAAAGCGGAAAGCCTTGTAGTGGTCGACGCCGATGCAGTAGTCGGTTTTGCCGGTCATCACCAGCACGGGCGCCTTGATCTGGGGCGTGAGGGCGGTGAAGTCCTTCTGGTAGTCGGCAATGCCCATGGCGTACTGGCCAAATTCGTTGCCGGTGTGGGGGTTGCTCTTGTCGGCATCTTCCACCCGCTGAAAGCCCGCGTCGGTGGTATACTGCAACTTGCGCCACGTGCCGTGCTGGTTGAAGTGCTGCACCATCATGCCGAAGCGTTCCTGCACCGGCTTGGTCTGGTCGAGGTAGGGCGCGCGGTCCATGGCCGGCACGAAGTCGAAGCCGCTTACAATCATGCTCTGCATGGACGCGGGCAAATTCAGGGTGCACTCAATCAGGGCCAGGCCGCGCACCCGCTGGGGGTAGCGGGCGGCGTACTCGGTGGCAATGGTGCCGCCAAAGGAATGGGCCATCAGCACCCACGACTCCAGGCCCAAATGCTGGCGCAGCTCTTCCAGGTCCTGCACCATACGATCGAGGGAGTAGTCGTGCCGGGGGTCGTTGTGGGAGCGGCCGCTGCCGCGCTGGTCGGTCCAGATCATCTGGAGCTGGCCGTTGAGGGCGGGACCGGCCAGCTGCTCGGGCATGCCGCTCCAGGCGCCCGGCCCGCCGTGCACGAATACGCAGGGCTGGCCCTGGCCGGTAACGGAGGCAAACAACTGCACGCCGTCGGAAGTGGTGAAGGTGCGGGGGCCGTTGGCGAGGCCGGGCTTGGGGCCGGCGGCCAGCAGCAGGGGGCACAGCAGCAGGGCCCACACCAGGGCCGTGCGCAGCCGAAACGCGAAACGCATAACGATGGAAAAAAGGAAAGGGGAAACAGTAGCGCAAAGATGGCCGGTGCCCGTCAACCGTTGTCTGCCCGCCCGCCGGCGCCCCTAACCGCGTCGTTGTCACGCCGAAAAAAGGCGCGCCCTACTCCTTACCCGACCACCCCCGCAACTGCTGCAAAGCCTCCTGGGTTTGGGCGCGGGTGCGGGCTTCTTTCTCGTCCTCGTCGCGGGGCTCTTTGGGCTGGCCCGCAAAAAAGGCCAGGATGTTTTGCTGCACGCCCGGCTCCACCGAGGCGAACTTGTCGTCGGCCAGCTTGCGCAGCCACTCGCCGTAGGTTTCGTCGGCCAGGGCGTAGTGGCCGGCCTTGGTGGGCTCCCCGGTGTCGAAATCGGTGTTGGGCAGGCGGGGCAGCTGGCCGGGCGCGGTCTGTTGCTTTACCAGCTCGCAGTAGCGGCGCAGCACGGTGCGGAAGCTGCTGCGGAACAGGGCCTGGGCTTCGGGCGTGGGCACGGTGAAGGCGTAGGGCTTGAGCGGGCCGATTTTGGGCAGCACGCGAATGACGCCGCTGAGCAGGCGCGCGCCCAGCCCGGGTTTCTGGTAGGCCCCGCCAAACTCGCGGCGGTACTGGCGCGGGTGGTAGTGGTACACGTAGTCGCGGCGGCGCACGGCGGGGCTGAGCTGGCGGATTTCGTCGCCCTTGGCCCGCCAGGCGGCGCGCGTGGCAGTGGGAATCAGCTGGCTGATGACGAAGCGGTAGGAGCCGATGCTCAGGTCCACGTTGGCAATGGCCTGGCCCAGCTTCAGCCCGTAGGTTTTCAGAAAGGCCCGTTCCAGCACCGGCTTGCTCACCTCGAAGCCGATGGCGCGGTGGTAGTCGTCGGAGCGGTAGCGGCCGGCGGCCACCTGCACCACGTCGAAGGCAAACTCCAGCTGGGTGTGCTGCGCGGGCGCTTCCTCGTAGGTAATGACGGGACCGAACTGCGCTTTCAGATCGGGATACACCGAGGCCATGGCGCGGTTGGTGCCCTCGGGGTGGCCGTTGCTGTCGGCCGAGTAGTGAGCCAGCGCCCCCAGGGCAAAGGCGTACTCGTTGCGGTCGTGGGCCTCGTCGAGCAGGGCGCGCACAAAGTCGCCGCTACGCACGTAGTGGGTGAGATTGGTAAACAGCTTGGAGCCGAAGGGGTAGAAGCCCATGTCCTGAATGATGGCCCCGCCGTAGGCGTAGGACTTGGCCGCGGCCAGGTCCTCGGGGGAGCCCCCGGGAAAGCGGCGCTGCAGGGTGGGCAGCAGGCAGGCTTCCCAGGTGGAGTCGACGTTGGCCATGTGCGTGAGCACGGAGTAGCCGGAAGCGGAAAACGGCGCGGCCAGCAGCAGCACCAAAAGCAAACGAAACATGCGGCGGGTGAGGCCCATCGAGGCCCCGCTGCCGCAACGGCAAACCAGCCGCCCGCGTTGCCGTAACGCACCCCAGCCCCTGCCCCGCTGCCATGTCCCACGACGCGCCCGCCCGCTCCAGCCGCCTGCCTTTGTTTGTCTCGCTCGGCATTCTGCTGCCCCTGGTGGGCGCCTACTTTCTGTGGCCGGCGTTCCAGGAGGGCGTGCAGCAGGGCTGGGCCGTGCTGCGCACCGGCGACCAGGCCAAGGTGGCGGCCTGGTTCCGGCAGTTCGGCTACTGGGGGCCGGTGCTGCTGGTGGTGGCCATGGTGGCGCAGATGTTTCTGGTCGTCATCAACAACGCCCTGCTGATTCTGGTGGCCGTGCTGGCCTACGGGCCGTGGTGGGGCGGGCTGCTGGCCTGGGTGGGCGTGCTCACGGCCTCCAGCATCGGTTACTGGATCGGGCGGGCGCTGGGCGAAGGCTTCGTGGGGCGGCTGCTGGGCCGCAAAAGCCAGCGCAAAGTCACCGGCTTCGTCGAAGACTACGGCATGGGCGCGGTGGCCCTGGCCCGGCTCACGCCCATCATCTCCAACGACGCCATCAGCTTCGTGGCTGGGGTGGCACGCATGGGCTACCTGCGCTTTATCGGCGTGACGGCGGCGGCCATTCTGCCCCTCATTGGCCTGCTGGCTTACCTGGGCCAGGACAGTGGGCGCCTGAAAACCGGACTGCTGTGGGTGTCGGGCGTGGGGCTGCTCTTGTTCGGCGGCTACGTGTGGTGGGACCGGCGCCGCAAGCGCAAGTAGCTGGTTGACCCGGAAACAGACCGGCCCGACGAGCACACGCTCATCGGGCCGGGGAAATCAGTTAGCCAGCTGGCTTAGGCGGCCGCCTGGGCCTCGAAGCCGGCGTCTTCCACCGCGGCCACCACCGCGGCAGCGGTCAGCTCGTCGGTGTTTACGGTCAGAATCTTGTCGGGCGAGTTGGTGTCGACCTGCCAGTTGCCGGCGCCGACTACCTCGTTGAGCGTGGGCGTAACGGCCTTGATGCAGCCGCCGCAGTTGATGTTGGTTTTGAAGCGTAGGGTTGACATAAGCGTAGGGCCAAGCGGGCTTCGAAAGCCCGGAGTACATTGCAAAGTTACGTCCCGCACCCGCCGGCCGATTAACAGAATTCGGACCGGCCGCTTACATAATTGCCGGCTTGCGCCCGCCCGGCCGTGGCGGCTAAGCAGCTTTTTCCAGGTCCATGCCGCACACCGGGCACTTGCCGGGCTGGGTGCTCTGGCTGCCCTCGCAGCGCATGGGGCACACGTAGCTGGTGGTGCCGGTGTTGGTCTGGTCGCCGGTGCCGCCCTCGGTAGCGGGGCGCGACACCTCGTCGGCGGGCTGCTGAATGCGGGCCGAGTCGGCGGTGGCTTCGGTGGGCGGCGGGGTGGTGGCGTTGTCGGCGGGCTGGCTGTTGCAGGCGCCCAGCAGGCCGCTGCTCAGCAGCAGGGCAACGAGAAGAAGGCGGGGAGTACGCATAAGAGCGAAAAGCATCGTGGAGTGAGTTGCAAACTTCCGAAAAACCAACGGGGATTGACGCCGGCCCGGCCCCAATCCCCGCTTCTAAGCTCGTGGCGGCTGGCTAGGCCTTCTTTTTCCACTTGATGCCGCAGCCCACTGCCTTGGTCGCGGTGGTCGACACGGGCCGGCCGGCCATCAGCTCGGTCAGGGCCTGCTCCACGTAGCGGGCGGTGGCCGCCTTGCCGTCCTCGGTGTTGTTGTCGATGGCGCCGATGTAGGCCACTTTCAGGTCGGCACCGGCACGCTGCAGCACGTACACGTGGGGCGTGCGGGTGGCGCCGTAGGTGCGGGCTACCTCCTGGGTTTCGTCGAGCAGGTAGGCGAAGGGGTACTTTTTGCTGCTGGCGCGCTTCTGCATCTCGGCGAAGGAGTCGCCCGGCGTCACCTGCGGATCATTGGGGTTGATGGCCACCACGGGGTAGCCCTGGCCAGCGTACTTGCGGTGCAGGTCGATGATGCGCTGCTCGTAGGCCTGGGCGTAGGGGCAGGTGTTGCAGGTGAACACCAGGATGTAGCCCTTCGCCGCCTTGTTATCGGCCAGCGACACCGTTTTGCCGTCCACGTTTTTCAGCTTGAAGTCGGCGGCCTGGTCGCCCACCTGCAGGCCGCCTTCGAGTGGCCGGAAAAAACTGCTGAGCGAAGTCAGCACGGCCACCAGGGCCAGCAGCAGAACCTTGTTTTTCATGGTGTTCGGGTTGAAAAAGGTGAAAACAAAAACTCGGGTGCGCCCGCCTAATGGCCAAAGGCCCGCAGCTCGGTTTCCAGCTCGGCCTGCGTGAGGGGCCGTTCGAAGGCCTTGCGCTGCCCGCGGGCGGGGTTGATGAGCAAGGTAAACGGCAATGCCCCCGACCAGCCGGGGTCGATGCGGTCGATGTAGGCGTTGGGGTCGGTTTCGTTGAGCAGCCACACCGCCGAGGCCAGCTGGTGGCGCTGCACGAAGGGCCGCACTTTCTTGTCGAGCTGCGAGGCAAAATCTAGGCTAATGAGCACCACGCGCACCTTCTGGCCGGCATGAGCGGCGCGCACCCGCTCGAAGTGCGGCAGCTCCTGCACGCAGGGCCCGCACCAGGTTGCCCAGAAGTTGAGCACGTAGGTCGTGTCGGACCGGCCGCGTAGCAGCTGCTCCACGGCGGGCAACTTCACCACCCGCACCTGCTGGGCCGCGGCCGGCCCGGCCAGCAAGAGCAGCACCAGTAAGATTTTCAAGCCGTTGTTCATGGAAGTGGGTTGCGCCCGGGGCGGCCGCCCGCCCCGGCATGCAAGGGACGAGGCCGGGCCGCCCGGGCTGCACGTAAGGTAGCACGCCCCTTGATTTCCGCGGCCTTCGCCGGAGCTGAACATGCGCTATTCGCAGGCGACGCCTTGAAAACCGCGGCGGCCACCCGCACTCGGCCGGCCCACAGCCCGGTAAGTTGAACCGGGCCGCAAACCTCGGGGGCGGGTCGGTAGTTCACCACCACGGCCCCAGAGTTGGCGGCCGCTCCCACCCCACTCCTTCTTGTCTACTATGACTACTTCCCCTAAACGGTGGTTTATCACCGGCGTCAGCACCGGGTTTGGCGCCGCGCTGGCCGCGCTGCTGCTCGAGAAAGGCGACTTCGTGGCCGCTACCTTCCGCCAGGCCGAACAGGCCGATGCATTCACCCGGAAAGCTGGCGCCAACGGCATCGGCTTGGTGTGCGACGTGACCGACGAGGCGCAGGTGCAGCAGGCCGTGGCCGCCGCCATCGAGGCGTTGGGCTACCTTGATGTGGTAGTAAACAACGCGGGCTACGGCTCTTTGGGCAGCATCGAGGAAATCGACGCGGCCGAGGTGCGGCGGCAGTTCGAGGTAAACGTATTCGGGCCCCTGCACGTGCTGCGGGCCGTGCTGCCCCACCTGCGCCCGCGCCGCAGCGGCCACGTCATCAACATCACCAGCATCGGCGGGCTCAAGACCTTCCCCGGCGTGGGCGTGTACAACGCCAGCAAGTTTGCCCTCGAAGCCATCGGCGAAAGCCTGGCCCAGCAGGTAGGCCCGCTGGGCATCCGCGTTACCAACATCGAGCCCAGCGGCTTCCGCACCGACTGGGCCGGCCGCTCGGCCTCGGTGGTCACCACCAGCATCGACGACTACCAGGCTACGGTGGGCGAAAACCTGAAGGGCATTCAGGGCTACAGCGGCCGCCAGCCCGGCGACCCGCAGCGCGCCGCCCAGATCATGTACGAGCTCGTGCGCCAGGAAAACCCGCCCCTGCACCTGCCCCTGGGCAAAGCTGCCGTGAAAGGGGCCCGCGAAAAGTTTGCCGCCCTGGTGCAGGAGCTGGAAAGCGTGGCCGCGCTCGGTGACTCCGCCGATTTTCCGGCCTAACCGCAGTTTTATCTACGCGCCTGCAAAGCCCGCTTCCTACCCCGGAAGCGGGCTTTTTGCGGGCTTCAGACCTGCATTGCCGCCCGCGGCACCGGGGCTGCCCGTTGCTTGCCGCCGGCCGTAGCGGGCGGGCTCTAGCTTAAGTTCAATATTTGCCGCATCTTTATATTTACTTTCCTTTTTGCGGCATTCCCTACCCGTGCTTTTTACTATTATCAGCTCCTGCATGCACCCCTGGGGCGGCAGCGAAGAACTGTGGGCCGAGGCGGCCCTGAGCCTTCGCGCGGCCGGGCACCGGGTGGCGGTGTTCAAAACCGCCTTCGACGCGGCGCACCCGCGCGTGCAGCAGCTGCGGGCCGCGGGCTGCACCGTGGTTGGAATGCCGGCTTACCCGCCCTTTTACCAGCGCGTGCTGAACCGGGCCTTGCCCACCCACCGGAAGTGGCCGGCGGAAGCCGGGCAGCTGCGCGAGCTGCGGCGCCACCTGCGCCGCGAACGGCCGCACTTGATAGTAGTGGCCCAGGGCTCCAACTTTGATGGACTGGTGTTTGCCGATTTCTGCCGCCGGATGAATCAGCCCTACGTGATGCTGGCCCAGAAAGCGGCCGAGGTGTACTTTCCGCCCCGGCTGCAGCGCGAGCAGGCCCGCCAGGCTTACCGGGTCGCCCGCCACTGCTTCTTCGTGTCGCGCCACAACCTGGAGCTGACCCAGCACCAGCTGGGCATGGCCCTGGAGCAGGCCAGCGTGGTGCGCAACCCTTTCAACGTACCCTACTCCGCCGAGCAGCCCTGGCCCGCGCCGCAGCCCGAACTGCAGCTGGCCTGCGTGGCCCGGCTGGAAGTGTTCGACAAGGGCCAGGACGCGCTGCTGCAGGTACTGGGCCTGCCCAAGTGGCGGCAGCGCAACCTGCACGTGAGCTTTTTCGGCCGCGGCGGCGACGAGCTGGCTTTGCGGGAAATGGCCGAGCTGCTGGGCCTGACCGGGCGCGTGACCTGGGCCGGGCAGGTGCCCGACGTAACCGCCGTATGGGCCCGGCACCACGTCCTGGTGCTGCCTTCACGCTACGAAGGCCTGCCGCTGGCGTTGGTTGAGGCCATGCTCTGCGGCCGCCCGGCCGTGGCCACGGCCGCCGGCGGCACGGCCGAGCTGCTGCGCGACAACGAAACGGGCTTTCTGGCCGCCGCCGCCACGCCCGCGGCCCTCGACGAGGCGCTGGAACGAGCCTGGGCACGGCAGGCCGATTGGCCCGCCCTGGGCCGCGCCGCCGCCGCCCACGCCCGCCGCGAGGTGCCGCCGCAGCCCGGCGCGCAGTTTAGTCAGCAGCTGCTTCAGCTGGTTTAGCCACCCAATCCCCAGGCAATTGCCGCCATCTTCCCCACCGTTCATCTATGATTAAAACCTGTACATGCAGGCGGGCCTAGCTTCCATCATCATCCCGACGTACAACCGGGCCCACCTGGTAGTCGATGCCATCCGCAGCGCCCTGGCGCAGGATTATCCGCACAAGCAGATCATCGTGGTCGACGACGGCTCGACGGATGACACGCGCCGGGTGGTCAGTGCCTTTCCGCAGGTGGAGTATGAGTACCAGGCCAACGCCGGGCAGGCCGCGGCGCGCAACGCCGGGCTGCGCCGCAGCCGGGGCGAATACGTGACCACGCTCGACTCGGACGACATCTGGGACCCGGGCTTCCTGAGCGCGGGCATAGCCCAGCTGCAGCAGCATGGGGTGAACCTAGGGTTTCTGAACTGGCGCACCAGCGGCGGCCCCAACGGCCTGGAAATCTTCTGCAACCTGACCTCGGCCCGGCGGCGCTACCTCACCCAGCCCGCCGGCGACTGGTGGCTGCTGAGCGCGGCCCAGACGCGGCGCCTGATGCTGGAAACCTGCCCGGCCCCGTCGTCGGCCCTGATTGTGCGGCGCAGCGCCATGGGCAGCGGCTGGAACGAGCAGATGCGCATTGCCGACGACTGGTGCCTGCTGCTGGACCTCGTACTGCACCAGCCCACGCCCGCCGTGTTCACCCTCACCCCGCACTGGCTCAAGCAGGTGCACGGCCAGAACATCTACGACGGGCGCGACTACCAGGCCGTGGCCGAGGAGCTGAGCCTGCACGACGAGCCCCTGCTGCTGCAGCGCTACCGCCAGCACCTGCGCTGGCACGAGAAAATCATGTTTCAGCAGCGGCAGGCCCAGCACCTGCTCAACTACGCCTACAGCAGCTACAAGCAGCAGCGCAAAACCCTGCTGCTGCGCTACCTGGTCAAGGCCTTCCGCGCCGCACCGTTCACGACCAGCTACCGCATCGTGTACGAAGTGTACAGCTACGCCAAAAGCTACCCCCGCTCCGCGTGAAGCAGCCGTCGCACTTTGCTGCCCGCCACGGCCAGCAGCGCCCCCCACACGGCCAGCCGTTGCCAGCTGTGCAAGCCAAACAGCAGCGCGTGCAACCCCAGCACTCCCCCGTCGGCCGGGTGGCGCAGCGTCAGCGTGAGCAGCAGGGCCAGCGGGTAGTACACCTCGTAGTACTCGTTGAGCAGAATCGGCCGGCCGGGCTGGGGCTCGGCCACTACCACCGGCTGCTGCCACACGCGGGTGCGCAGCCCGACCAGCACGCCGTAGAGCAGCAGCGCCAGGAAGGCCAGGCCCAGCCCGCCCAGGTACAGCAGCGCCGCCAGCCCCCCGGCTTCGACCAGCAAGCCCACCCGGGCCAGCTGGCGGCCGGCCCGCCGGCCCCGGCGTACCACGAAGGTGTTTACCCGCGCCTGCGTGTCGGCGTCGGCGTCGCCCAGCTGGTGCCACAGAATGTTGCGCACCCCGCAGCCCAGGGCCCAGGCGCCCACGGCCGCCAGCCAGGCCGCCGTTGGTTCAGCGCCGGCCCAGGTGCTTACCAGCACTGCCGTGAGCAGTTGCGGAAATCCGTGGGCCCCGGCCGCATCGGCCAGCAGGCCCCAGGCGCCGCGCACTTTCAGCCGCAACGGGGGCAGCGAGTACAAGGAGTAGGCCACCCAGGCGCCCAGGTACAGCAGCGCGGCCAGCCGACTCAGCTGCCAGAACCAGCTGCCAAACGCCAGCCCGGCCGCCAGGCAGCCCAGCAGCGCCGCCACTACCCGCCCCGCGGGTTGCCCGGCCAGCCGGTTGGCCTTGCCGGCAGCCTGGTCCTGAGCCCGGTCGGTCCAGTCGTTGAGCAAACTCACGTAGGTGGCGCCCACCGTCAGGGCCAGCAGCAGCAGCAGCAGGCGGGGCAGCACGGGCAGCAGCGGCGCCCGCAGGCTGGCCGCCGTGGCGTAGGCCGTGGCTAGAATCGGGGCAAACTTATATGCCCACCACTCGCTGGCGCGGGACATCTGCCACAGGGTGTAGGCTGCTCGCTGCCGGGCTGCGGGCTGGGCCCGCGCCGTTTCATTCACCATAATTTCTTTGGGCCAGCCACTGCGCCGTTGCCTCATTAACCTCAAATGAAAGAAACAATCTACACTTCGCAGTCGCCCCTGCAGGCCCCGCGCACTTTTCTGCGTGACGTGCGGGCCGATGTGGGGGTGGTGTATCGCATTGGCTGGCAGCTTTTCCTGCGCAATCTGAAGGTGCAGGCTCGCCAAAGCCTGCTGGGTTACACCTGGATGCTGCTGCCCCCACTGGTGGCCGGGCTGGTCTGGATTTTTCTGGGCCGCGCGCAGGTGGTGCAGGTGGCCACCGGCGGGGTGCCCTACCCGGCTTTCGTGCTGGCAGGCGTGTTTCTGTGGCAGGGCTTCGTGGAGGCCCTCAACTGCCCGCTGCAGCAGCTCAACGCCACCCGCGCCACGCTGGCCAAGGTGCGCGTGCCCCACGAAGCCTTTGTGACGGCCGGCGCCGCCGTGGTGGTTTTCAACAGCTGCGTGCGCCTGCTGGTGCTGCTGGGCGTGCTGCTCTGGTTCGGCGTGCCGCTGACGGGCACCCTGGCTCTGGTTCCGCTGGGGCTGGGGCTGCTGTTGACACTGGGCCTGGCCCTGGGCTGGCTGGTGGCGCTGCTGGGCCTGCTCTACGCCGACGTAACCCAGGCCCTGCCCGTGGTGCTGAACCTGTGGTTTTTAATTACGCCCATCGTGTACACGCTCCCCGTCGGCTTCGGCCAATGGCTCAGTCTCAACCCCGTGGCGCCCTTACTCACTACCACCCGCAGCTGGCTGCTGACGGGCCTGCCGGCCCCGGCGCCGGGCTTTGGAATAGTAGCGGGGCTGACGGGCATCTTCTTCATCCTCAACTGGCTGGTCTACCGGCTGGCTCAGCCTCACCTCATTGCCCGCCTCTGATGATTAGCCAGTTGCCCCGCACCTTGGTAGCCCGCTACGCGTCAACTGCCCTGAAGCGCCTCCTGCGCCGCACCTGGCGGCGGGTGCAGCGGCTACGGGGGCGCGCCGCAGCCCCACGCCTGCTGTTCGCCTTCGGCGGGCGTACGCAGTACGCCCCGGGCACCGGCCGCGAGTTGTACGCCCACGAGGCCGCTTTCCGGGCCACCATCGATGCGTGCGAGCGAATCACCCAGCAAGAGCTGGGCGGCCCCTCTATTCTCGGCCATTTCACCGGGCCGCCCGACCCCGATTTCTTCGCCAGCGAGGTCCGCCTGATGCATACCAGCCTGGTGATGCAGTTAGCACTGGTGGACCTGTGGCGGGCACTGGGTGCGCAGCCCACGGCGGTGCTGGGGGTCAGCCTGGGAGAAGTAGCCGCCGTGTATGCCGCCGGAGGACTGAGCTTGACCGATGCCTTACGTGTCGGCCTCTGCTATTGCGTAATAAGCCAGGTAACGCAGCCCGACTACACGCTCTTGGTCGTCAACGGTAGCTTTGAGCAGGTGGGGCCCCTGGCCAGCAAGTGCCCCGTGGAGCTGTTCGTCGTCTTGATTACTAATGCGGATTCCTGCCTGACTTTTTGCCCGAAAGTCAGCGTGGCAGAAGCCCAGCAGCATCTGATGGCGCACGGCATTACCAGCGCCGCGCCGGCCACGCAGCTTATCTGGCCCTACCATTCGCCGGTCCTGGCGCGGCACTTGCCCGCGTTGCGGCAGCCGCTGCAAGGCCTGCAGCCTCAGCCCTTGGCGTTGCCCTGCTACCTGAGCACCACGGGCCGGCAGCTGGCGGCAGGCACGATACTGGGGCCGGAATACTGGCTGGCCCTGATTCAATACCCGGTGAATGTAGCCGGTGCCCTAGGCGCTGCACTAGCCGATGGCTATCAACTGATTAACCCCATCGGCGCCGACCCGTTTCCCTTTTTGTTCGAGCCCGCCCAGCGGGCCGTGCTGCAAACCGTTCAGCTGTTGCCCGGCCTGCGCGCCACCGAACCCGAACGGACTACTATTGCCAACAGCCGGCAGCGGTTGGCCGAGCGGGGTCTGGTAAGTCCGGTGCCGCAGCCGGCCCCCGCCTTGGGCCCACCGGAGTTCATCGCCCGGTTTTCGCTGGGTGCCCTCGAAGCCCAGGCCGACCCCTACCCCGCCTACGCGCATTTGCGGCAGTGGGGCGGCCTGCAGTTTCTGCCCGCCGAACAGGGCTGGCTGATCCTGGACACCGACTTGATCAATAAAGTCCTGCGGGAGCCACTGGTGTTTTCGAGCACCTTTAATTCCGATTTCGACAACGAGCTGATTGGGGCTGACCCGCCCACCCATACCACCAACCGCCTGCTGATGCAGCCCTTCTTCGCTCCCAAAGAGTTGGCGGCCCTGCGCGGATTCACGGAAGCAACTCTGGCTGAGCTGGTCGATGACTTACACACCCGTCCGCTCTTCGATTTTGTGACGGACCTGGCCATTCCACTTACCCAGCGTGTGAGCGGGCAGCTAATGGGCCTGACCGCACCGGAGCTCCGGCAGCTGCAAAGCTGCATGCCCGGCCACGCCTACCAGCTCAACTATATGGCTGAGCTAACCGGCTTTTTTACCGACTACCTGCAGCAGCGGGAGCCGACCGACCAGCCCACCATGATGAACCACCTGCTCACCCTTATCCAGGCCGGGGAGCTTTCGCAGGCGGCGGCGCTGAGCTTGCTCAAAACCATGTGGCTGGCGGGTATTGCCACCAGCAGCATGCTGATGAGCAATGCCACGCACTACTTGCTCAAGCACCCCCTGGTGGCCGAGCAGTTGCGGGCCAACCCAGCGCTCATCGATAATTTTATCGAGGAAATCCTGCGCTTGGAGCCCCCGCTCAGCGCCTTTTGGCGCATCAGCACCCAGGCCGTAACCCTGGGCGGGCACGAGCTGCCGGCCGGGGCCCGGGTGATGTGCAGCATCGTGGCGGCCAACCGCGACCCGGCGCGGTACACCCAGCCCGATGAGCTCGACCTGAGCCGCCGCCCAACCCGGCACCTATCTTTTGGGGGCGGCATTCACGCCTGCATCGGGGCGCACCTGGCCCGGCTGGAAGCCCGCATTCTGGTGCAGTGGGTGCTGGCGCAAGGCTCCAGCCTTCGCCCAATTAACCCCTCGGCGGTGCCCACCTACTTTCCAACGCCCATTTTTCGCGCGCTGAGTAGCTTGCCCGTTACCCTACAGCCCGTTGCCTGATGCTTTCCTCGTCCCCGGATGCCGTGGTTACGGTGCGTAACCTCTCCAAAAAATTCTGCACCCACTTTCGCACTTCGCTCTGGTACGGACTGCGCGATATTGCGGCCGAAACCTGGCCCGGGGCGCGGCCACCTGACAAACAGCTGCGGCGCAATGAGTTCTGGAGTCTCCGTGATGTGTCATTCGAGCTGCGCCGCGGCGAAGCCCTGGCCATCATCGGAGCCAATGGGGCGGGCAAGAGCACGCTGCTCAAGCTGCTCAACGGCCTCATCAAGCCCGACGCCGGCTCCATCCGGATGCGCGGGCAGGTGGGGGCACTCATTGAGCTGGGGGCGGGGCTCGACCCGGTGCTGAGCGGCCGTGAAAACATCTTCGTGCGGGCGGCCCTGCTGGGCTATTCGCGGGCCCGCACCCTGCCGTTGCTGCCGGCCATCATCGAGTTTACGGGCCTGGGCGAGGCCATTGAGATGCCGGTGCAGTTTTACAGCTCGGGCATGGTGTCGCGGCTGGCTTACGCGGTGGCGGCGCACTTCCACCCCGATGTGCTGCTGGTGGATGAAGTGCTGGCGGTGGGCGACATCGACTTTCAGCGCAAGTGCATCAACCACATGCTGGGTTACCTAGCAGGCGGCGGCTCGCTCATTCTGGTATCGCACCAGCCCTACCACATTCAGGCGGTGTGCCAGCGCGGCATTGTGCTCGAAAAAGGCCAGGTGAGCTTCACCGGCTCGGCCACCGATGCGCTCGACCACTACTTTACCCGGCAGCTGGCGGCGCAGGCCGCCCGCGAGGCCAATAGTTCCGCTGTCGTTACGCTCAGCGAAGCGCACCCGGTAGCCATCATGGAAGTGAGTTTGGCGGGCTCCGGGGCAGCCATGCAAGTCGGCGATGCTCTGACCTTGAGCGTGAACTACCAGGCCCTGCGGACGATGGAAAACGTCGGCTGGGGCTTTTTCATTTACACCAAAGATGGCAGCGTGTGCATCACGGGGGCTTATCAGCCGCACCCGCTGGTGCTGCAGGCCGGGGCGCACGCGCTGGCCTGCCAGCTGCCCCACCTGCCGCTCACCGCCGGCGAGTACCTGGTGAAAGCCGTAATCTTTCACTTCGAAGGCCTGCAGCCGCTGGCTTTGTGGGGCTGGGATAATGCGCCCAGCCGACTGCGCCTCGAGGATGCGCCCAGCCTCCACAAAAACGTCCATAATATGATGCAACAGCTGATTACCATCGACGCGGAATGGAACCAATAAGCCCCGCCATCCTCGACGCGGCCATTTCCCGCGGGCTGGATTACCTGCAGCAGCACCAGTACCCCAACGGCGAGTTCTGCGTGTACTGCGCGGCCGACGCCCCCATGCTGGGCTGGACGCTGCCCGACAGCGCCATCTTCCCCACGGCCCTGATTGCCGGCAGCCTGCTGCACCTGGCCGACGACCCGCGCGCCGACGCCATGCTGGCCCTGTCCACGGACTTTTTCCAGTATCAGATGGCCCACGGCGGGCTGTGGAATCACTTTACGCTGCTGCACCGCTGGCGCTACCTGTGCCCGCTCGATGTGGACGACACCTGCTGCATCTCGGCCGTGCTGCGCGCGCGCGGGCTGGGCTGGCCGCCACCCGGCAACGAGCCGCTGCTGCTGGCTAACCGCACCCGCCAGGGGCTGTTTTACTCCTGGTTCTTGCTGCGCCCACGCTGGAACGCCAACCGCACCTACTGGCGCGTGACGCTACCCGAGTTGCTGCGGCCCCTGCAAAGCATAAAGTTCTGGTATGGCGTGGAGGCCAACCGCAACGACGTGGATGGGGTGGTGAATGCCAACGCCTTGTACTACCTCGGTGAGCGGCCCGAAACCCAGCCCATCATCGACTTTCTGCTGCGCATCATTGCCGAGGGCCGCGAGGCCGACTGTGACCTGTGGTACCGCGACGCGCCCATCGTGTACTACTTCTTCGCCCGCACCTACCCCCTCTGCCCCACCCGCCTCGAGCCCCTGCGCCAGCCCATCATCGACCGCATTTGCGCCGCCGCCAAGCCCGACGGGCGCCTGGGCGAAACCGTGGTGGACACAGCCCTGTCGGTGTGCGCCCTGCTCAGCCTGCAGGCCGCGCCGCCCGAGCTAGCCGGGGCCGTAGCGTTTCTACTGCAAACCCAGGAAAGGCCCGGCCACTGGCCGCGGTGGCTGGTGTACTACGGCGGGCCGAAAAAGCGGATGGGCTGGGGCTCGGAGGAAATTACTACCGCCTTCTGCCTCGAAGCCCTGGCCCGCTACCGGGCCGCGCAGGCTGGGGGCTGAACGGCTTGCCCAATGCAGCCGCACCTGCTTCGGTGTGCGGGGCATTCCAGCAGCTCCTAGCGGGCCAGGTCACCGGATTCGCCTACCCCGGGCCGTTATTCTATGCCGGGCAAGCGGCCGCGTAGAACTACCCGTTTTAACCGAACCCGTGGTTCTACGCTGCCGCAAGACCTTCATTACCTGTTGCTTTGACCTATCGTTTCACCTCATTCATTTTGTGTCATGGCACAACCGACTTACGAAGTAGCCGAAGCTCCCGGCGAAATTACCATCACGGCCACCGACGTGGCGCTTATCGATCCAACTCCGCGCGTTGCGCCTGCCGCGGAAGAAATGAGCGTAACGGGCTCCTCCAGCGACTCATTCTCCATCACGGTATCGGGCATGGGGCAGCTTACCGGTTTGGCCTACACCGTGCCGGCCCACTCCAGCGGCACCATAAAGGCCAAGCTGCAGGTTACGGCCATGTCGAGCCAGGATGTGAAAGACCTCAACGAGCTGGCCCTGGGCATGCTGTCGGCCTCGTACCGCGAGCAAATCAAGGAGTACGAGAAGACCTCCGCCAGCGCCAACCTCTCGGTGTGGACGTGGTTTTTCGGCGGCGGCGGGGCCTCGGCTTCGTACGAAAAGACCCGCGAAACCATGCAGTCGAAGGGCCTGACCGAAGCCCAGGTAGACACGCTGATGGAGACCTTCCTGGAGCGGGCCTCGCGCATGAACACCGTGGAGATTAACTTCTTCGTCAACAACCTCAACAACGACTACTCCGTGTCGGGCGACCTGTACCTGTACACCGTGGCAGGCTCGATTCAGACCGCAAAGGGCACGCAGCAGTACCGCATGCTGGCCGATCAGGCCGCGGCCGGTGGCCCGCCCCCCACGGGCGGCGGCGCCCCATCCTCCGGCGTGATTAAGCTGTAGGGCCGCAGGGCCAGGCGGCGGGAACTTCACCTTCCCTCGGTCGGCTCCTTTGAATAAGTAGGAACCGGCTGTTTGCCGCTTCTGCTTCTGCAAAACCCCGGCTGCGCCAACAGCCGGGGTTTTTCCGTGTCTGAGCAGGTCGCGGAGGCAACTACTTGTGTTTGCTCCTGCTTTGGAAAAGACGAGGAGTCTGGATACCTGGCGCTCCTTGGGGTTCCCTGCTGGTTACAAAGCCGGCATTGTTCCCGGGGTTCAGCCCCTGAGCCGACCTAACTAACCAGCTTCCAGCGCCGCAGCGGTCAGCCCCTCGCCTACCAGTCCCCGGGTTCCCACACTCCAGGCGCCGCACAAGGCGCCGTAGCGCAGGCAGGTCGGCAGGGGCTTATTCTGCAGGTAGCCGAACAGAAAACCGGCGAAGAAACTATCACCCGCGCCGTTCGCATCCACCACGACCGGCACCGGCTCGGCGGGCTGTTCCAGCCACTGGCCCGCCGCAGTGAGCAGCGTAGCCCCGGCCGCGCCGTGCGTACACACGACCAGCTGCTTGCCCTCGGCCACCAGCCGCTGCATCACCGCGCGGTAGTCCGGCAGGTTGTCGGAGCTGAGGTGAATGTACCGGGCCGCGTCGATGAAGGACTGGTGGTAGGGGTTCTGGCCGTCGTAATCGTGCAGGTCGGTCCAGACGGGGTACGGATAGCCCTGCAGCAGGGGAATGAACTGGCGGCAGTAGGGAATGATGTTCAGCACCACGCACCGACTCCGGCTCACCAGCTCGGTTACCGCTGCCAGGTCGAAGGCCAATTCCTCCGACGATTGGGTTACGAACAACGAGATGCGCCGGCCGGTGGCGTCCATCAGGTTGATGTGCCGCTCGGTGCCGGCGGGGTCCAGGTGGTAGCGGAAGTCCACGCCCTGGGCTTGCAGGTCGGCCACGATGTGGCGCCCGAAGGCATCGTCGCCGAGGGCGGAATACAGGGTATTGGCCAGGCCCAGCCGCGTCAGCGCCAAGGCCTTGCCCGCGCCAGTGGAGCCGGTACCCTCGTGAAACGGGGCCGAGTGGATGGTTTGCGGAACCGGGGAAGGCAGGTGGGGTAGCGTCACGACGTGGTCGAACGTAGTGCCGCCCAGAATGAGCACGTGGGACATACAATGGCAAATAAGCGAGCTACGTCGAAACCGGCTGGTCCGCGCCGGTTTCGACGTAGCTCGCAGGAAACAGGCCGCTTAAAACTGCACGTTGTAGAGCTGGTCGAACTGCCGCTGCTGCAGCCGCCCCGGCGCCAGGCGCAGCAGGGTATTGCGCAGCGCGGCCAGCAGCGGATTGGTGGTCTGCGCCACCTCTCCCACGCGCCGCGACTGGCGGATAAGGGCCCCGGTGCGGGGCAGGCGCTGGCGCTCAAACTCCTGAAAGGCCTCCCGCACCCCGGATTGCTGCCGCAGAATAGCGCCCAGCACGACGGCGTCTTCCAGGGCCTGGCAGGCACCCTGGCCCAGGTTGGGCGTCATGCCGTGGGCCGCGTCGCCTACCAGCAGCACGTTGCCGTAGGCAAAGCGGTCGAGCGGCTCCAGGTCGTAGATGTCGTGGTGCAGCAGCTGCGCCGGCGTGGTGCGCGCCAGCACCGCCGGCACCGGGTCGTGGAAGTGCTGAAATTGCTGCTGCAGGTCGGCCAGCGTGTAGGCCTTGAACGCGGGGCACTGGGCGGGTCCGGCGAGGCAGGCAAACCAGTAGAGCTGCCCCTGGCGCAGGGGCACCAGGCCGAACCGGCCCGCCGGGTCCCAGGTTTCGAATGCGCCCGGCACGTCAAGGTCGGGCGCGTCGACCACGGCCCGCCAGCAGCTGTAGCCGGCGTAGCGGGGAACCGAGTGGGGCACCAGCTGGCGGCGCAGAGCCGACTGGATGCCGTCGGCCACCACCAGGTAGGGCGTTTGGTGCAGGCTGCCGTCCTGAAACGCCAGCTGCACAGCGTTGCCGTCCTGGATCAGCCCAATGGCCTGCTTGCCGGTATGGATGGGCACGTCGCCCAGGGCCTGCAGCAGCGCCTGGTGGAGAGCCGCGCGGTGAATGGCGAAGTTGTCGAGCCCGTACCGGGCGCTGACGGCGCGGCTGTCGGTGTGGGTGAGCACGGTGCCGCGGCGCGCCTGAATGCGAAAGTAGGGCAGCGCGCGGCCCAGCGGCACCACCTGCTCGGCCAGGCCCAGCGCGGCCAGGGCTTTGATGGCGTTGGGCGCCAGGCCCAGGCCGGCGCCGGCGGCCCGCACGGCGGGAGCGGCTTCAAAGAGTTCGGGGTCGAAGCCGGCGCGTTTCAGGGCCACGGCCATTGCCAGCCCGGCAATGCCCGCACCCACAATGCTGATTTTCATAGCCTTGGTGAGGTAGAAGCGAAGTATGCCGCAAAACTAGGGGGCGGGCCGCCGGGCCGGTTTTACATATGTTAAGTAATGGCGCCCGCTGCCTTATTTTGCCGCCCCATTCGCCCGCCATGCCCCAGCCCCTTTCGCCCCTCACCGCCACCCTGCACCAGTTCAGCCCGCTCCCGGCGGCGGCGGCCACCGCGCTGGACCAGTGCGTGGCGCGGCGCGAGGTAGCGCGCAACGCGGCCCTGCTGGCGGTGGGTGAGGTGTCGCGGCACCTGTATTTCGTGCACACGGGGCTGGCGCGGGTGTTTTACTTTCACGAAGCGGTGGACGTGACCGACTACTTCGCCATCGACCAGCAGTTCATCGGCGCCGTAGCCAGCCTGTTCACGGGCACGCCTTCGCACAAGGGCATTCAGGTACTGGAAGATTCGGTGGTGTACGCCATTGCCTACGCCGACCTGGAGCGACTCGGCGCGCAGTTTCACGAGGTGGAGCGGGCCGGTCGCTTGCTGGCCACCTTCGGCATGCTGGAAGGGCAGCAGCGCATCGAAAGCATCCGCTTCCACGATGCGGCCCGGCGCTACCAGGAGTTGGGCGATAAGTACCCCGGGCTGCTCAACCGCTGCCCCCTGAAGCACATTGCCTCCTACCTGGGCATTACCCAGGTCAGCCTGAGCCGCCTGCGCGCCGCGGCGGCCGCTACCCAGGCGGCCACCCCAAAGCGCAGCTGAAATCGGCCCGACTGCCGGCCTGCGCCAGCTGCCCACCAATGCCTGGGCCAGACCTGACTGCAGTAGAAACAGTCAGGCCGTTACTCGCTTCCCAGCCACACCAACGAAAAAGCCCGTTTCCAAGCTGGAAACGGGCTTTTCTGCAGAGGAGGAGGGATTCGAACCCCCGGAGGTGTTACCCTCAACGGTTTTCAAGACCGCCGCAATCGACCACTCTGCCACTCCTCTGTGGCGGGTATTCACAAAAAAAGGCTTTTTCGGCGACCCGGAAAAGCCTTTTTGCAGAGAGGGGGGGATTCGAACCCCCGATACCCTTGCAGGTATAACGGATTTCGAATCCGTCGCATTCGACCACTCTGCCACCTCTCTGTGACCCAAATGTTGAGTGGTTTGGGACGGCAAAACTAGTCGGCCGGGGTGGTTGACGCAACAGTTCGGCGCAAAAAAATTTACCCGGCGCCCGCCCGCGGCAGCATCTGGCTTGCTGCCAGCCCAGTACGTTGTCAGGCCGAAGCCGCGGCCCGGCGCAGCTGCCGGCTCTGGCCCCGGCCGGTCAGCTCGTCGACGCTGATGTTGACCTCGAAGCCCAGAATCAGGGTCATGCACACGAAATCCAGCCACACCATGAAGCCCACCAGCGTGCCAATGGAGCCATAGAAGTTGTTGTAGCTGTCGAAGATGCGCACGTAGAGGGCAAAGAGCAGCGACACGAGCAGAATGAGCACCGTGGCCACCACCGCGCCGGCCGAGAGAAACGGCCAGCGGCTTTGCACCGCGGGCACGTAGTAGTACACGGCGCAGGTACCGAAAAAGAACAGCCCCGCTACCGAGCCGTACTTGAGCAAACCCAGCAGCAGCCCGGTCAGCCGCTCGGGCACGATTTCGTAGTACACCAGGGCATCGACGATGTAGGTGCCGAACAGCAGGGCCACCACCGTAAAGAGCAATGCCACGGCCAGGCCCACGGTGAGCACCGTGGCAATGACGCGCTTGCGCAGGTAGCTGCGGCGCCGGAAGATGCTGTGCTTTTTGTCGAAGGCGTCGAGCAGGGCCATGATGCCGTTGGAGCTCAGCACCAGGGCGGCCAGAAAACCAAACGAGAGCAGCCCGCCGTGGGGAATGTTGACGATGTCCTCGATGGTGTCGCGGGTGGCCGCGTACATCTCGCGGGGCATGATGTCGCCCAGGAACTGCAGAATATCCTGGTTGAGACCCGGCACCGGAATGTAGGGAATGAGCGTGAACAGGAAGATGATGGTGGGAAACAGCGCCACCGTGAAGTTGAAGGCCATGTAGCTGGCCCGCTTGGTGAGCGAGTCGAGCTTGAGCTGCTGCAGCAGGGTGTCCACCACGTCGTACATCGACACGCGCCCGCCCTGAAAGCGCATGGCGCGCAGCCAGGTGATGAAGCGCCGGTAGGTGCGGGTGCGCCGGGAGTTAATGAGCCGACGGTAGCGGTTGGGCAGGTTCATGGTGCAGTTGCCGGTTGCCGGTTGTCGGTTACGAGTTGCCAGGACCAACGTCAGCGCGAACCGTCAACCCGCAACTGACAACTGATAACTTAACTAAAGTACGGCCGGATGCCGTCGAGCACGTGCGGGGGAATGGCGGTGGGGCGGCCGGTGGCGCTGCTCACGAACACCATCAGCGTGGAGCCCTCGGTGAGCAGCTCGTCGGCCTCGTTGTAGATTTCGTACTCGAACAGCACCCGCGAGCCTTCGGGCATCTGGCGCAGGAGCATGCGCACGCGCAGCAAATCGTCGTAGCGGGCGGGGCGCTTAAACTTGACGCGCAGCTCCCCCACCGGCATGCCCACGCCCTCGGCCTCCAGCTCGCGGTAGCTAATGCCCAGCTGGCGGAACGCCTCGGTGCGGGCTACCTCGAAGTACGCGGCAAAGTTGCCGTGGTACACGTAGCCCATCTGGTCGGTTTCGGCGTAGCGGACGCGGATGTGGGTGTCGGAGGAGAACATTCGTTTTTCGTTGTTCGTTTTTTGTTTTTCGTTGCGGTTCCGCCCTCCGGCATCAGTGCCGAACAACGAACAACGAAATGACTACTTCATGATTCCCGAGCGGGTGAGGGCGGCCTGGTAGCGGCGGGCGTTCAGGATGTGGTCCCGCTCGTTGGTGGCGAAGGCGTGGTAGCCGCTGAAATCCTCCTTGGCGCAGAAGTACAGGTAGTTGTGCTGCTCGGGGCGCAGCACCGCGTCGATGCTGGCAATGCTGGGCAGGTTGATGGGGCCGGGCGGCAGGCCGGCGTACTTATACGTGTTGTAGGGCGAGTCTTTCTGCAGGTGCACGTTCAGCACCCGCCGAATGCCAAAGTCGCCGTTGGCGTACACCACCGTGGGGTCGGCCTGCAGCTTCATGCCGCGCTTGAGGCGGTTGAGGTACACGCCCGCCACCCGGGGCCGCTCGTCGGCGTGCTGCTGCTGCTCGGCCTCCACGATGCTGGCCAGGGTGCTGACCTCGGCACGGCTCAGCCCCTGGGCCTTGGCCTGGGCGTCGCGGGCGGGCGTCCAGAACTTCTCGTATTCCTGCTTGAGGCGCTGCATCACCTTCTGCGGCGGGGTGGTAAAGTACAGCTCGTAGGTGTTGGGAATGAACATGGTCAGCAGCGCCGTGGTGTCGCGGAAGCCCAGGGACTGGGCGTAGGCGTTGCTGCTCAGCAGCGAGTCGAACTCCTGCGGGCGGGCAGCGAAGCTCTGGCTGAGCTTGCCGGCCAGATCGCGCCGCAGGCGGATGTTCTGGAAGGTAAGCTTGAGCGGGGCCTGAATGCCGCGGCGCAGGTCGTTGATCATTTGCCGGTTGGTGTAGCCATCCTTGAGCTCGAAGCGGCCGGGCTTCACCAGCTGGTCGTACTTCATGAGCTTGGCCACGAAGTGAAACGAGAGCTTGTCGATGATGACGCCGCTGGAGTCGATGCTGTTCATCACCGATTTGTAGCTCTGGCCCGGGCGCACCAGCACGTAGGCGGGGCGGCCCTTGGTTTCGACGTTGGGCGTGAAGAAAATCTGGTAGGCGTAGTAGGAAAACGTCACCAGCAGCACCCCAAGGATGCCCAGCGGGTAGGCAAAGCGGTTGCGGCGACGGGTGGCGCGGGCGCGGTACTCGGCAGGAGTGGGCATTTGCAATGATTAACGAAAATATAATCTTGGCGGAAGCCGGGACAACCATTTGGGCGGCCGGCTCGTTTCCGCGTAGATTTGACCCGCCAAAAGTAAGGTCTTCTTCCGTTGTCAACCCTTTTTCCTTTTACCATGCTTCATTCCTACTCGCGTTTTGCTTCGCGCAGCGCTGCCGCCTTGGCACTTCTGCTGAGCGTAGGTGCTTCGGTGGCTCAGGCCCAGGGCCCCTCGCCCATCAACCTCACCGCTACGCCCTACACCGAGAACTTCGACGTGATGACGGCCGGCGGCACCACCTACCCCGACGGCTGGACGGGTATCCGCCTCTCGGGCACCGGCGTGGCCAACGAAACGCTGGCCCCAGTGATTTCCGATGGCAACAGCACCTCGGGCGCCGTGTACAACGTGGGCACCACCAACGCCAACGACCGCGCCCTGGGCTCCATCGCCTCGGGCTCGACGGTGCCGGTTTTCGGCGCCGTGTTCTCCAACCAGACGGGTGCGGCCATCACCCAGCTGTTCGTAGCTGGCCGCGCGGAGCAGTGGCGCTCGGGCTCGAACAACACCCAGAACGAGGTACTGGCTTTTGAGTACAGCCTCGACGCCACCAGCCTGAGCACCGGCACCTGGACGGCCGTAACTAACCTGAACGTGACCGAGCCCAACAACGCCGACGTGGGCGGCACGGCCCTCGACGGCAACCTGGCCATCAACCGCGCCGCGTTCAACAGCTCCATCACCCTGAACTGGCCCAGCAACACCACCCTGTGGATCCGCTGGAAAGACGCCAACGACTTCGGCACCGACGCTATGCTGGCCGTTGACGACCTGACGGTAAGCACCAGCGCCATTGCCAGCGCCCGCCGCAACACGGCCAAGGCCAACGTGAGCGTGTTCCCGACCGAAGTAAGCACCGTGCTGAACGTGCAGGTGGACGGCCGCAACGCCAAAGCCCTCGTTACCATCTCCGACCTGATGGGCCGCAAGGTGCTCAGCACCACCGCTGCCGAAGGCCGCGTGAACGTGAGCAAGCTGCCCGCCGGCAGCTACGTGGTGGTAGTAGGCGAAGGCAGCGAAGCCAGCACCCACAAAATCATCAAGCGCTAATTTCAGCCGGGTCCCCGGACCCACCGCTGAGTGCTGACAAGCCCCGACCCACCCGGTCGGGGCTTGTTTTTTTGCCGCTTGCCAGCGCCGTTCAACCGGCCTAGCTGCTCGCCGCCAATTATGCGTATGTTGCTATTCCTCGATCAAATAGACTTGTATGCCGACCTCTGACGCGCTGGCCCGCCGGGCCCTGCTACTGCTGGGATTGGGCCTGAGCACCCGGGCGACCCAGGCCCAGCTGGTAACGTTTTCGTTTGCCAACGCCAGCGGCGCCGAGGTTCAGCTGCCCCCCGATGCCCAGCCCGCCGGCGCCCTGGTGGCGCCCATGACGCGCGGTCCGGGCGTAGCGGTTTCGCTGGCCAGCAACTCCATATCGGCTACTGGCTGGACGCTGGCCGCCGCGCCCGATACGGCCGACTACTTTGCCCTGCGCCTGCAGCCCCTGGCCGCCGCCCGGCTGCGCCTCGACAGCCTGCGCTTCGATGAGCGGCGCTCCGGCTCGGGCATCCGGGCCTGGGCCCTGCGCTCCAGCCTCGACGGCTTCAGTGCCGACCTCGCCGCTGCCCCCGTGCCCGATAACACCGACACCCGCACCGACTGGCAGGTAGCGCTGCCCGCGGCATTTGCCTCCCTGGCAGGCCCCGTGGAATTCCGCCTCTATGGCTACGGCGCCGAACAGGGCTCGGGCACCTGGCGGCTGCACAACGTGCGCTTGTATGGGGCGGTGCGCCTCGCCTCCGCCAGCCGGCAGGCGGCTGCGCCGCAGCTGGCGGTATATCCACTGCCCGCCGGTCCTCACCTCACCGTCAGCAGCCCGGCGGCTGGCATAATGACGGTGTTCGACGCGCAGGGCCGGGCAGTGTTGCGGGCCCCGGTGCTAGCCCAGCAGCCGCTGCGGCTCGACGTGCGGCACTGGCCCGCGGGCCTGTACGTGCTGCAGCTGCAGCTGCGGGAGAGCCGCAGCACGCAGCGCTTTAACAAGCTCTGACCAGCTCCTGCGACCGATGCGGCCGCCGCGCAGCAGCCGGCCGCGGGACAACCTACCGGCGTACTTGCGCGTCATAACGGTATTTCGTAATTACCCGGCTTCTTCCACCCTCATCCGCGAAACCCTATGGCCCAGGCTCAGCTGCTGCGTATTCACCCCGAAAATCCGCCCCAAAACCGCATTCAGCAGGCCGCAGAGGTGCTGCGCAACGGGGGCGTCATCATCTACCCTACCGATACCATTTACGGGCTGGGCTGCGACATCACCAACGCCCGGGCCGTGGAAAAGCTCTGTCGCATCCGCGGGCTCAAGCCCGACAAGGCCAACCTCTCGTTTATCTGCTCCGACCTCTCCCACATCAGCGACTACGCCCACGGCATTACCACGCCGGTGTACAAAGTGCTGAAGAAAGCGCTTCCCGGCCCTTTCACCTTCATTTTCGAAGCCAGTGCCAAGGCACCCAAGTACGGCGGCGTGAAGCGCCGGACCGTGGGCATCCGCATTCCCGACAACCCTATAGCTCTGGCCCTAGTGCGCGAGCTGGGCAACCCCATTGTGAGCACCTCCATTCACGACGACGACCAGATCATTGAGTACTCGACCGACCCCGAGCTGATTTACGAGAAGTACCGCGTGCTCGTCGACCTGGTTATCGACGGCGGCTACGGCAACAACGTAGCCAGCACCGTGGTCGACTGCACCACCGAGGACTTCGACGTTATCCGCGCCGGCGCCGGCGACATCGAGCAGTACCTGTGATTGGGCGAGAAAGTAACAGGTGACGGGTAACACGTAATAAGGTTGGCTGGACTGACCTATCACGTGTTACCTGTCACTCTTTTTTCAGCTTCCAGCGGCGGTGCGACCAGAGGTACTCGGCGGGGCGCTCCATGATGTCGCGCTCAACGCGCCGGGCAAACGCCTCGGTAATGGGGTGCTCCGCCAGATTCAGCGGAGCTGTGCCGTCGTAAATTTCATCCAGCGTGATGGTGCAGTAGCCCCGCCTCACCTTGCGGATGCTGGCGTAGAGCACCGGGCACTGATACGTGACGGCCAGGCGGTCGGAGCCGGTGAAGAAAGCCGTGTCCTGGTTGAGCGTGCGCGTCCAGTAGGCGTAGCGACTCTTGGGCGGGCACTGATCCGAGAGCATGCTCAGCGAGCGGACTTTGCCGCGGTTGGCTTCCATGTCGCGCATGGTTTCGCGCATGGGAATCAGACCAGTACCCAGGCGGGTGCGCAGCCGGTACACGAAGTACTCGAAGAACGGGTTGCTGAGGGGCTTGTACACGCCCACCACCTGGCCGGGCCAGCGCTGGGCACCCGCCGGGGCAATCCACTCCCAGTTGCCGTGGTGCGAGCCCAGGCACATGATGGTGCGGCCCTTGGCGAAGTAGGCGTCGCCCAGCTCGGGATTGGTGATGACCACGCGCCGGTTGAACTCGGCGGGGCTGATGGTGGCCAGCTTCAGAATCTCGACAATGGTATCGGCAAAGTGGCGGTAGAAGCCGTGGGCAATGGCCCGCACCTCGGCCTCCGGTTTGTCGGGAAACGAGTTGCGGATGTTGCCGAACACCACCCGGTGGCGGTAGCGCAGCACGTAGCGCATCAGCAGGTAAAACCCATCGGCCACCACGTAGAGCACCGGCATGGGCAAACGCGACAGGCCCAGCAGCAGGGCCTCGACGGGCAGGTAGTACCACGCAAAGTTGCGCGTGGGCTTGGGGTGATTCATCGGGGCAAAGATGCACCCTCGGGCGCGTACTCCTGCGAGCGGCGCTGCAAACTACCTTTCTGCGTGGCCAGCACCTTGCCGGCCGCGTTGCGCACCTCCACCGTGAGCGTGTAGGCCCCGGCCGGCAGCGGCCCCAGCGGCAGCTCACCCGCAACCGGCGTGGGCCGCCCCGACTTGGTTTCGGCAATGGCCGCGTCGGCGTCGGCTGCGGCACCCTCCTCCGACTCGAGGTGATAGTGCAGCTTCAGCGGCTGGCCGCCCGGCACCTGGTACAGCTCGAGGTAGAAGTACAGCTGCTCGGCCCCGCGGGCGTAGTTGCCGCCGGGCGTGCGCGTGAGCAGGTAGTTGCCCCTGGTGAAGTTGCTCTGCGCAGTGGTCTGGCTGGCGGGGCGGGCCAGAAACACAAGGTCGCTGAGCACGGGGCCGCTGGCGGCGAAATTCAAGGCCAGCGGCTGCTCCACCCGCGTCGGGGTGGCACTTTTACGGTACTGGTCGCGCAGCTCGCCGCGCACGGTGTACTGACCCGCCGGCAGCGTAATGCGTTTGAGAAAGCTCTGCGGGTTTTTCAGGTCGATGGTGGTGTCGCCAATGACCGGGGGCTTGAGGGTGATGGTTTCGGAGTAAGCGGCCTGCCCATTGGCTTTCAGCACCTGCAGCGTAACCACGGCGGCGGCCTGAAAGCTGCCAGGTGCGCGCTTGACGTAGATAAGGCCGTTGCCGGGCACGGTGGCGTAGATTTCCACTTCGTAGTTGTTGCCCGCGGCCAGGGTACGAAACCGGGCCACGTCGAGCAGCAGCTGCGGGGTGGCAGCCATGGCCGCCGAAGTCAGCACAAGCAAAAGGGGCAGAAGCAGACGAAACAGCATAAGCAGCAAAGCAGTAAGCACAGGCACTAACGCGCCTACAACGCAAAAAGGTGGCCGAAGTGTCCGCGGCGGCCCGCGGCCGGGCCGGCGCAGCGCAATAATTATGGATTCCGGCCGTATTTCGCATCCTTGTTTCTGTCAACCCGACCGGCCGCCCGCGTTGTCGGCCCGGCCCCGCTCCCCCAGTTGCTGCCCATGTCCACCGTGTTGTTTGAGCTGCCCTACTGCCCGCCCGCGGCATTTTTTGCCGAGCTGCTCACGGCCGAGCGGTTGGTACTGGAGCGCCACGAGAACTACCGCAAGCAGACTTACCGCAACCGCTGCCTCATTCTCACGGCCCAGGGCGTGCAGCCCCTCACAGTGCCGGTCATCGACGGCAACCGTTCCGAAAAAGCGCCCATCGACGAGCTGGCCATCGATTACCGGCAGAACTGGGTACACCGCCACTGGCGCACCTTGCAGACGGCCTACGGCAACAGCTCGTATTTCGAATACTACGCCGACTACTTGCACGACATTTACGTAAGCAGGCCCGAACGGCTCTTTGATTTCAACCTGGCAATGCTCCAGCTGCTGCTGCGCTGCCTGCGCCTCACCCTGCCCGTTGCGTTTACTACCGAGTGGCACCCGCGTTACCCCGCCGGCCAGCTGACGGATCGGCGGGATTGGCTTAGCCCGAAAGCCCTGCCTGACAGCCCGTCAGGCGCGGGGCTGCGGCAAGGCTACCGGCAGTGCTTTGGCGCGGGCTTTGTACCCGGCCTGAGCGTGCTGGACCTCTTGTTCGCGGTGGGTCCGGCGGCCGGCACTTTTCTGGTGCCCGCATCCAGTGCCGGGGGCGAACAAGGTGCCGAACCTTTGACCCAAACGGCCGGTTTAATACCTGACATCCGGTAACACTCTCCGGGCGCGCTTGCGCCTGACCGGATTCTTTCTCACCTTATCTGCATGGAAGCGAAATTCTCAAACCGCGTCAAGGAAGTCATTTCCCTCAGCCGGGAAGAGGCAATCCGCCTTGGCCACGACTATATCGGTACCGAGCACCTGTTGCTGGGGATGATTCGCGAGGGCGAGGGCACGGCCATTGCCCTGCTCAAGAAGCTGGGCGTGTCGGTGGAGGAGCTGAAATACGCCCTCGAGCAGGCCACCCGCAACACTGCTACCCAGGGAATCAGTATAACGGGCAGCATCCCGCTCACGAAGCAGACGGAAAAGGTGCTGAAGATTACGTATCTCGAAGCGAAAATCTTCAAGAGCGAAATCATCGGCACCGAACACCTGCTGCTCTCGATTCTGCGCGATGAAGACAACATTTCTTCCCAAATCCTGAGCAAGTTCAACGTGAACTACGAAGCCGTACGCGATTCGCTGGATTACCACGGAACCGGTAGCACCAGCCAAAACCCCACTTCGGGCCCCTCCGACACCGACGACGACGACAACGACAAGCTGTTCGGCTCGTCCAAATCGTCGGCCGGCACCACCAAGAAACCCGGTGAAAAATCGCGCACGCCCGTGCTCGACAATTTCGGCCGCGACCTGACCAAGCTGGCCGAAGACGACAAGCTGGACCCTATCGTGGGCCGCGAAAAGGAAATTGAGCGCGTGGCCCAGATCCTGTCGCGCCGTAAAAAGAACAACCCCATTCTCATCGGTGAGCCCGGCGTGGGTAAAACGGCCATTGCCGAAGGCCTCGCCCTGCGCATCGTGCAGAAGAAGGTCTCGCGCGTGCTCTTCGGCAAGCGCGTGGTCACGCTCGACCTTGCCTCGCTGGTGGCGGGCACCAAGTACCGCGGCCAGTTTGAGGAGCGCATGAAGGCCGTGATGAACGAGCTGGAAAAGTCGCCCGACGTGATTCTGTTCATCGACGAGCTGCACACCATTGTGGGCGCCGGCGGGGCCAGCGGCTCGCTCGACGCCTCCAACATGTTCAAGCCGGCTTTGGCCCGCGGCGAAATTCAATGCATCGGCGCGACCACGCTCGATGAGTACCGGCAGTACATCGAGAAAGACGGCGCCCTGGCCCGTCGTTTCCAGATGGTGATGGTGGACCCCACCACGCCCGAGGAAACCATCGAGATTCTGCACAACATTAAGGACAAGTACCAGGACCACCACCACGTGGTGTACACCGACAAGGCCATTGAGGCCTGCGTGAAGCTCTCGGACCGCTACATGTCGGACCGTTTCCTGCCCGACAAGGCCATCGACATCCTCGACGAGGCCGGCGCGCGCGTGCACATCAACAACATCGTGGTGCCTGATGACATCGTGAAGCTGGAAGCCAGCATCGAGAACATCAAGGAGGAGAAAAACCGCGTGGTGAAGTCGCAGAAGTACGAGGAAGCCGCGCAGCTCCGCGACAAGGAGAAAAAGCTCCTCGAACAGCTCGACCAGGCCAAAAAGAACTGGGAAGAGGAAACCAAGAAGAAGCGCTACACCGTGAAGGAGGAAAACGTGGCGGAAGTTATTGCCATGATGACCGGCATTCCGGTGAGCCGCGTGGCCCAGAACGAAAGCGCCAAGCTGCTCAACATGGGTGAGGAGCTGAAGGGCAAGGTAATCGGCCAAGACAAGGCCATTGCCCAGCTCGTGAAGGCCATCCAGCGCACCCGCGTAGGGTTGAAAGACCCCAAGAAGCCCATCGGCTCGTTCGTGTTCCTGGGCCCGACCGGCGTGGGTAAAACGGAGCTGGCGAAGGTTCTCGCTACCTACCTCTTCGACAAGGAAGATTCGCTGGTGCGCATCGACATGTCGGAGTACATGGAGAAGTTCAGCGTATCGCGCCTGGTGGGCGCGCCTCCCGGCTACGTGGGCTACGAAGAAGGCGGCCAGCTGACGGAGAAAATCCGCCGCAAGCCGTACTCGGTAATCCTGCTCGACGAGATTGAAAAGGCGCACCCGGACGTGTACAACCTACTGCTGCAGGTGCTCGACGACGGCATCCTGACCGACGGCCTCGGCCGCAAGGTGGACTTCCGCAACACCATCATCATCATGACCTCGAACATCGGGGCGCGTGATCTGGCCGACTTTGGCGTGGGCATCGGCTTCGGCACGAAGGCGCGCCAGGACAGCATCGATGACCTGACGAAGAGCACCATCACGAACGCCCTGCGCAAGACTTTCTCGCCGGAGTTCCTGAACCGTCTGGACGACGTAATCGTGTTCAACGGCCTGCAGAAGGAGGACATCTTCAAGATCATCGACATCTCGCTGGCCAAGCTCCGCAGCCGCATTCAGGCCCTGGGCTACCGCATCGAGCTGACCGAGTCGGCCAAGACCTTCGTAGCTGAGAAAGGCTACGACCCGAAATACGGTGCCCGTCCGCTGAACCGCTCCATTCAGAAGTTCATCGAGGACCCCATTGCCGAGGAAATCCTGAAAGCCCAACTCTCGCAGGGCGACGTGATTGAAGCCACGCACGAGGAAGGCAAGGAGGAACTCACCTTCACCTCGCGCAAGAGCGACGAAGCCTCTACCCTGGCCAGCGACGAGCGGCCGGCCGAAACGCCGGAAACGCCCGAAGGCAAGGAAGGCAAGGGCGAGTAAGCTTTGCCGATTGATTGAAAGCAGAACGGCCGGTTGCGCAAGCAGCCGGCCGTTTTTGTTGTAAACTGATTTCCTCCGCAACTCGGCTTTTTTGTGGCCGCGGGTTACCTTTGGCTCCCATTTCCCTGACTTTTCCCCTCTCCTGCCTGATATGTCCGATCCGCACGCCGACCCGACGCTGAGTGCCCTCGAAATCCTGGAAAAGAAGAACGCCGAGGCCCTGCTGGGCGGTGGCCAGGACCGCATCGACGCCCAACACAAAAAGGGCAAGCTCACGGCCCGCGAACGGCTCGACCTGCTCATGGACCCAGGCTCCTTTGAGGAAATCGGCAAGTTCGTGATGCACCGCTCCAAGGACTTCGGCCTCGATAAGGAGTACTACCTCGGCGACGGCGTCGTAACGGGCTACGGCACCATTAACGGCCGCCTCACCTACGTTTTCTCGCAGGACTTCACGGTTCTGGGCGGCTCGCTTTCTGAGACGCACGCCGAGAAAATCGTCAAGATCATGGACCTGGCCATGAAAAACGGCGCCCCGGTTATCGGCCTGAACGACTCGGGTGGCGCCCGCATTCAGGAAGGCGTGGTGAGTTTGGGCGGCTACGCCGACATCTTCTACAAGAACACCCTGGCCTCGGGCGTGGTCCCGCAGCTGTCGGCCATTATGGGCCCCTGCGCGGGCGGCGCGGTGTATTCGCCGGCCATTACCGACTTCATCCTGATGGTGGAAAACACGAGCTACATGTTCGTGACCGGCCCCAACGTGGTGAAAACGGTGACCCACGAAACCGTGACCAGCGAGGAGCTGGGCGGCGCCAGCACCCACTCGACCAAGAGCGGCGTAACCCACTTCACGGCGCCCAACGAGGTGGCCATCATTCAGCAACTCAAGCAGCTGCTGAGCTACCTGCCGCAGAACTGCGAAGACACGGCCCCCAGCTACCCCTACGAGCCCCAGGGCGACGAGCTGCGCCCCGAGCTCGACCAGATCATCCCCGAAAACCCCAACCAGCCCTACGACATCCGCGAGGTCATCCACGGCATCATCGACGCCGATTCCTTTATGGAGGTGCACCAGAACTTCGCCGAGAACATCGTGGTGGGCTTTGCCCGGCTGGGTGGGCGCAGCATCGGCATCGTGGGCAACCAGCCGGCCATTCTGGCGGGCGTGCTCGACATCAACGCCTCGACCAAGGCGGCCCGCTTCGTGCGCTTCTGCGACTCGTTCAACATTCCGCTGCTGGTGCTCGAGGACGTGCCCGGCTTTTTGCCCGGCACCGACCAGGAGTGGCGCGGCATCATCACCAACGGTGCCAAGCTGCTCTACGCCTTCTGCGAAGCCACCGTGCCGCGCATCACCGTCATTACCCGCAAAGCCTACGGCGGGGCCTACGACGTGATGAACTCGAAGCACATTGGCGCCGACATGAACTACGCCTGGCCCACGGCCGAAATTGCGGTGATGGGCGCCAAGGGGGCGGCCGAAATCATCTTCAAGCGCGAGATAGCCGCCGCCGACGACCCCGAAGCCAAGCTGCAGGAAAAGGTAGACGAGTACCAGCGCAAGTTTGCCACGCCCTACCGCGCCGCCCACCGCGGCTTCGTGGACGAGGTGATTCTGCCCTCGCAGACGCGCCAGAAGCTGATCCGGGCCTTCAAGATGCTCGAAAACAAGGTGGACCAGCTGCCCCGCAAAAAGCACGGCAACATTCCGCTCTAAATCGGTCCATCTTCTTTCCCCGAATCATGTACGCTTCTATTGCCGATTTCGCAGCCGACTGGCAGTTTGAAACCGCCGCCACTGTCCGCGTGCTGGCTGCTCTTACCGATGCCTCGCTGGCCCAGCTGGTGGCGCCCGGCGGCCGCAGCCTAGGCCTGGTGGCCTGGCACATTACGCAAAGCCTGACGGAAATGCCGCATACGGCCGGTATTGTGCCCGCCGACGAGCTGCACGGCCAGGCCGTGCCCGTTAGCGCCCAGGAAATTCATGACACGTACCAGTGCCTGGCCCAACGGCTACCCGCAGCCGTTACCGCGCGTTGGACCGACGAGCAGCTGCGGGACCTGGTGCCCATGTACGGCGACAACTGGGCCAAAGGCACGGTGTTATCCGTACTAATCCGGCACCAGGCGCACCATCGCGGCCAGCTCACGGTACTGATGCGCCAGGCCGGCCTGCGGGTGCCGGGCGTATACGGCCCGGCCCGCGAAGAATGGGCTGACCTGGGCGTATCTGCCCCGGCCTAACTCTCCATTTTAGCCTCCTTATTTCATGCGCAAAGAAAGCTTCGACTTCCTCGAGAAATACCTCAATACCCACTCTCCTACCGGCTTCGAGAAGGAGGGCCAGAAAGTGTGGCTGGACTACCTCAAGCCCTACATCGACGAGTACTTCGTGGACACCTACGGCACGGTGGTGGGCGTGGTAAACCCCGAGGCGAAGTACAAGGTCGTCATCGAGGCGCACGCTGACGAAATCAGCTGGTTCGTGAACTACATCACGAAGGAAGGCTACCTCTACCTACGCCGCAACGGCGGCTCCGACGCCCTGATTGCCCCTTCCAAGCGCGTCATCATTCACACCGCCAAGGGTCCGGTGCGGGCCGTGTTCGGCTGGCCGGCCATTCACGTGCGCAAGGTGGAGCAGGACAAGGCCCCTACCATCGAAACCATCTTTCTCGACTGCGGCGCGTCGTCGGCCAAAGAGGTGGAGGAAATGGGCATTCACGTGGGCTCGGTGGTGACCTTCGAAGACGAGCTGATGCAGCTCAACGAGAAGTTCCTGGTGGGCCGCGCCCTCGACAACCGCGTGGGCGGCTTCATGATTGCCGAGGTGGCCCGCAAGCTCAAGGAAGCCGGCAAAACCCTGCCCTTCGGCCTCTACATCGTGAATGCGGTGCAGGAGGAAATCGGCCTGCGCGGGGCCGAGATGATTGCCCACAAGATTCAGCCCGACGTGGCCATCATCACCGACGTGACCCACGACACCCAGTCGCCCATGTACGAGAAGAAAACCTCGGGCGACATTCACTGCGGCAAGGGCCCCGTGATAACCTACGGCCCGGCCGTGCAGAACAACCTGCGCGACCTGATCATTCGCGCTGCCCAGGAAGCTGAAATTCCCTTCCAGCGCGCCGCCGCTACCCGCGCCACCGGCACCGATACCGACGCCTTCGCCTACTCCAACGCCGGCGTGGCCTCGGCCCTGATTTCGCTGCCGCTGAAGTACATGCACACCACCGTGGAAACCGTGCACGAGGCCGACGTGCAGCACGTCATCGACCTGATTTACGAGTCGCTGCTGCGCATTGAAGACCAGCACGACTTCCGCTACTTCAAATAGGCGCTTTCTCCTTGTCATCCTGAGTACAGCCAAGGACCTTATCACGCCCGAACAAGTCGTTCAGCAGTGGTAAGGTCCTTGGCGTTGCTCAGGATGATATTTTTTATTCGCCATGCCTTCAACTCCGCCTTTCATCCCAACCCCGCTGAACGTAACCGACCAGATGAACCGGCGCGTGGCGGTGCCGTTGCCGCCGCAGCGCATTGTGTCGCTGGTGCCTTCCCAAACTGAGCTGCTGTTCGACCTGGGCCTGGGCAGTCGGGTGGTGGGCCTCACCAAATTCTGCATTCACCCGAAAGAAGCCCGCTCACAGGCTACCGTTATCGGCGGCACCAAGAACTTCCACTTCGAGCGCATTGCCGAGCTGAAGCCCGACCTGATCATCGGCAACAAGGAAGAGAACTACCAAGCGGGCATCGAGCAACTGGCCGCGCAGTACCCGGTGTGGATGAGCGACATCTTCACCCTGGACGACTCGCTGCGCATGATGCGGCAAGTAGGCTTGCTTACGGGCCGCTCGGCCCAGGCCGAGGCGCTGGCGGCTGAGGTTGCGCGGAGCTTCGCCGAGCTGCCGCCGGTAGCAGAGCCGGTTTCAGCCGCGTATTTTATCTGGCGGCAGCCCTACATGGTGGCCGCCGCCGGTACGTTCATCGACGATCTGCTCCCCCGAGCTGGCTTCCGCAACGTGTTTGCCGACCGCGGCCGCTACCCCGAAATCGGCGCCGACGAGCTGGCCAGGGCCGCACCGCAGGTGATTCTGCTCTCGTCGGAGCCCTACCCCTTCGCCGCCAAGCACGTGGCCGAGTTCCAGGTTATCTGCCCGCAGGCCCGCATCGAAATCGTCGACGGCGAGCTGTTCAGCTGGTACGGCAGCCGCCTGCGTCACTCCGCGGCCTACTTCCAGGAGCTGCGCTACCGGCTGGGCATAACCGGTTGATTAGCCTTCAGCGGCAACGCAAGAAGTAAAGGCTAATGACCACTAGCATTTGTTTTAGCGCTGCCGCTGAAAGCAAAGGGCCGCTAGCCTTGCGCGGAATAAAAAGCCGGAAAGCTAATGGGGGACTGGGGCCAGCTTCAGTCGAGCCGGAAACCGGCCTGGCGCAGCTCTTCCCAGAACGAAGGATAAGATTTGCGCACCACCGCGGGCTGCTCGACGGTGAGCAGGCCGCGCAGGGCCAGCGGCGCGAAGGCCATGGCCATGCGGTGGTCGTGGTAGGTGGCCACGCGTTGCCCCCGCACCCGAAACTCCCGGCTCGTCACGCGGAACACGCCCGTGCCCTGGTCTTCGAGCGCGGCCCCGAAGCGGGCCAGCTCGGTTTGCAAAGCCGCAATGCGGTCGGTTTCCTTGATGCGCAGGCTTTCCAGCCCGGTCATGTCTACCTGCACGCCGGTAGCAGCGGCTACCACGGCCACGGTCTGGGCCAGGTCGGGGCAGTCGGTGAAGTTCAGGGCCACCCGGCGGACCCGCTCCTGCGCCGGCCGCTGAGTCAGCACCACACCCTCGTCGTCGAAGGCGGTGGCCACGCCCAGCGGCTCCATCAGCGTGCGAATCACCTGGTCGCCCTGCAGGGACTGGCGGCGCAGGCCCGGCAGCCGCACCTGCGAGCCGGTGGGCGCCAGCGCCACCAAACTGTACCAGTAGCTGGCCGCCGACCAGTCGGCTTCCACGGCGTAGTGGGCCGGCGCGTAGGGCCGGGTGCCCACCCGCACGCTTTGCTCGCCCACCTCCACCTCGGCCCCGAAATGGCGCATGAGCGCGGCCGTCATTTCGATGTAGGGCCGCGAGCCAACGGCCCCGGTGAGCTGCAGCCCCAGGCCGCCGGGCACCCGGGGCCCGATCATCATCAGGGCCGAGATGAACTGGCTGCTGATGTCGCCGCGCACCTTCAGCGGGGCCGGTTCCGCCGGCTGCCAGCCGCGCAGTTGCAGGGGCGGGTACCCCAGCCGGTCGGCGTACTCAATGCGCGCTCCGAGCTGCCGCAGGGCGTCTACCAGCACTCCGATGGGCCGCTCGCGCATGCGGGCCGAGCCGGTGAGCGTGGCCTGCCGGCCGGTGGCTGATAAGTAGGCGGTGAGAAAGCGCATCACGGTGCCCGCATCCTCGGCGTCGAACTCCGCCGCCTCGGGCTGGGTCAGCAGGCGGCGCATCAGCTGGGTGTCGTTGGCTTCCGACAGGTTGGTTAGCTCGCCGCCCCCGGCCAGGGCCTGCAGAATCAGGGCGCGGTTGCTTTCGCTTTTCGAGGCCGGCAGCAGGGCCGTGCCGCGCAACGGGCGGCCGTCCCAGTGCAGGGTGAAGGATTCGGGGTAGCTCACAGGCGGTGGTAGTAACGCAGGGATTCGGCCAGCTCGGCCACCGATACGGACTGGTCGTACACGCCGCAGCCGATGCCGTTGAGCAGGGTGCAGTTGATGGTGTCGCCCTGGTTTTTCTTGTCCTGCCGGGCCAGCTCGGCAATGGCTTCGGTTTCGAGGGTCACGAACTGTACCTTCTCGTAGACCGAGAACAGGAACGTTTCTATCTGGTCCAGCTCGCGCTCCGTCAGCAGTCCTTTCTGCACCGACAGCCAGGCCTCGCACACCAGGCCCGCCGCCACGGCCTCGCCGTGCAGCACCGCCCGGCCAGCCTGGCCCAGCAGGTAGCTTTCCAGGGCGTGGCCCACGGTATGGCCGAAGTTGAGCAGCTTGCGCGGCCCCCGCTCCAGCGGATCCTGCGCCACGATGCCCTGCTTGGTGGCCACCGACGCGCGCACCAGCGGCGCCCAATCCTCCACGAACAGCCCTTGCTGGCGGCCCTGCTCGAAAGCATCGGCGTCGGCAATAAGCCAGTGCTTCACCACTTCGGCGTAGCCGGCGCGCAGCTCACGCGGGTCGAGGGTAGCCAGGAAAGCCGGCTCGATGCACACGGCCTCGGGCAGCTGAAACACGCCCAGGTGGTTTTTCAGCCCCTGGAAGTCGACCCCGGTTTTGCCCCCGATAGCGGCGTCGACCTGGGCCAGCAGCGTGGTGGGCACCGGCACGCAGCGCAGCCCCCGCTTGTAGAGGGCCGCACAGAAGCCGCCCAGGTCGGTGACCACCCCGCCGCCCAGGCACACCAGCACGCTGTGGCGGTCGAAGCGGTTCTCGGTCAGCTCGGCCCACACCCGCTCGCAGCTGGCCAGGGTCTTGTGCTCTTCCCCGGCCGATATTTCGATGAGCAGGTGCTCCTCGGGCAAGTGGGGCTTGAGGGCGGGGTAGCACAGCCGGGCGGTGTTGGTGTCGGCCAGCACGGCCACGCGGCTGGTGCCGGGCCGGGCCAGCAGCGCGGCCAGGGCCGGCAGCGCCTCGGGGCCGATGTACAAAGCAGAGTCAGTCATTGCGGCAAAGGTCGCGGTTTGGCGGAATGTTGCTGGCGGCGCGGCCGCCGGGCCGGCCCCGGCCGGTGCGTATCTTGGCCCGCCATGATACCTGACCCCGCGTCCAGCAAATTGTTTGACGGCCGGGTGACGCTGGAACGGTTTGCGGGCAAGGGCGGCTGGACCTACGCCCCGCTGCCGCCCCTGCCGCCCTTGCCCGCCACGCCCTTCGGTCTGCTCAAAGTCAGCGGCCGCATCGACGCCCTGCCGCTGCCGCCCGCTACCCTGATGCCGCTGGGCCAGGGCCGCAAGTTTCTACCCCTGAATGCCGCCCTGCGCCGGCAGCTCGGCAAGCAGGCCGGCGACGAAGTGCACCTGCTGCTGTTTGCCGACCAGCCGGTGGAGGAAGTTTCGGAGGCCGACCTGCACGACTGCCTGGCCGACGTGCCCGGGGCGCTGGCGGCCTACCAGCTCTTGGCGGAGGCCCCGCAGCGCGCCTGGCTGGGCTGGGTGCGCGCCGGCGCCGACGATGCAGCACGGGTAGCGCGCCTGCGCACGGCCGCCGAGCAGCTGGCAGCGGGCCGCCAACGGCCGCCCGGCGCGTAGCGGTTGGCCTTTTCAGCCAAGCTGCAACCTCCCAGCGCCTGCGGGGCTCCTGCTGGTGTTTTCACCTAATGCCGCTGCCATGTTTGGGCGTTCGATTCTTTTTCTGGCGTTGTCCGCCGCCCTGTTTACCGCCTGCCGTACCGAAGCCGACGTGCCCGCGCCCAGCACCGCGCGGCTGCTGCAGGACAGCTGGACCTGGTAGCAAAGCAGCGGCGGGTTCACGGGTCAGGTGCTCACGCCGGCCGGCACCGGCGACCAGCAGCAGCTGGAATTCGGTCCCGACGGGCAGGTGCGTCACTACCGCAACGGCCGCCTGGTGAGCACCGACACCTACGAGCTGCGCCGCGGCCTTTCCCGCCTCGACGGGCAGCCCGCTACCCTGGTGCAGTACGGTCGCGGCCTGGGCCAGTCGGCCATCCTGAGCAACTCCGAGCTGATTTTGCGCGACGAAGCCGCCGACGGGCAGCAGCACGTGTACTCGCGCTGAGCCCGGCCAGTCAGCCCAGGCTTGCTTACCGTATGCCCTGCGCTCAGCGGTTCGCCCCAGAGCTTGGAGCGAACCGCCGATTTTTTCCGCGATTGGCCACACAAGCTGTAGCCAATCGTAGATTTTTTTCCCAGTTCGCTACCCAGGCTGTACAGAACCGCCGATTTTTTCCGCGATTCTGTACAACTACTACCCTGGCTATTCCGGCCGCTGCATAATTTCGGTTTGCTTGCGGATGCTTTCCACGTGAATCAGCTTGTAGAGTTCGGCCACGAACTTCTCGTTGACGCGCAGGCGGGCAGCCCACTCAGGGCGGCTGTGGAAGATTTCGTTCCAGCGGTCCAGCTGCAGAATCTTCACGTTGTTCTGCTTTTTGTATTCGGCCAGCTCTTCCACCAGCGCCATGCGCCGGGCCAGCGCCTCGATAATGTCCTGGTCGGCCACGTCCATCTTTTGGCGCAGCTCCTCGGCCTTGTTGAGGTAGTCGGCGTTGTCGGTGGAGCGGTAGCGGTGCTTGAGCTCCTGCAGCATTTCGGCCAGGCGCTGCGGCGTGACTTGCTGCTCGGCGTCGCTCCAGGCCTGGTCGGGGTTGGGGTGGGTTTCCAGCATCAGCCCGTCGTAATCGAGGTCGAGGGCTTTTTGGGCCACGGGCAGCAGCAAATCGCGCCGGCCGGTGATGTGGCTGGGGTCGCAGATCAGCGGCAGCTGAGGAAAGCGCGTCTTCAGCTCGATGGGAATGCCCCAGGTGGGCGCGTTGCGGTAGCGCGAGGGCGCCCCGGTGCTGAAGCCGCGGTGAATGGCCGCCAAATCGCGCACCCCGGCGCGGTCGAGCCGCTCCAGGGCCCCAGCCCACAGAGCCAGGTCGGGGTTGACGGGATTTTTCACCAGCACGGGCACGCCGGTGCCGCCCAGGGCCTCGGCCAGCTCCTGCACCGCGAAGGGGTTGACGGTGGTGCGCGCCCCAATCCAGACCGCGTCCACGCCGTGGGCCAGGCAGTCTTCGACGTGGCGCGGCGTGGCCACCTCCACGGCTACCGGCAGGCCGCACTCCCGCTGCACCCGCTGCAGCCAGCGCAGCCCCTCGGTGCCGACGCCCTCGAACGAGCCCGGCCGGGTGCGCGGCTTCCAGATGCCGGCCCGAAACAAATCAACGCCCAGGCCCCGCAGCCCCCGGGCCGTGGCCAGTACCTGCGCTTCGGTTTCGGCCGAGCAGGGGCCGGCAATGAGCAGGGGCTGGCCTTTGCGGGCCAGCAGGCGGGTGAAAAAAGTGTCGATTTCCATGGAAGAGGGCCCAGTTGGGGAGGTCGGCTGACTTCAACCGCCGCGGCCGCGTAAGAATGAAGAGCAAGGGTCCCGCGTCAGGTAGCGCCGGGGTAACCAGCAGCCCTCGAACGATGTTTGGGGGCTATCTTTACGGCCCCAAACTTACCGCCCCGCATGCCCGTTCCCCAAACCCGCCCCAGTGTTTCGTTCGACAACACCGCCATTGCCTTTGCCGCCAAATCTGACGCCGAGCTGCGGCGCATGTACGCCCTGTTTGCGGCCATGAACAACCAGCCGCTGGTGAGCTTCGGCGGGGGGCTTATGAAGCGGGCCCTGAACTGGGGCATTCCGGGCGCCAAGACGGCCGTCAAGTACACCATCTTCCAGCAGTTCTGCGGCGGCGAAACCATTGAGGAGTGTCAGCCCGTCATTGCCGAGCTGGGCCGCTACCGCATCGGCACTATCCTCGACTACTCGGTGGAGGGCGAAGGCAGCGAGCAAAGCTTCGACCATACTCTGGCCGAGCTGCTGCGCACCATCGACCTGGCCGCCGGCCACCCGCACATTCCCTTCTCGGTGTTTAAGGTAACGGGCGTGGCCGACAGCGCCCTGCTGGAAAAAGTGCAGGCCGGCCAGCCCCTGACCGGCGCCGAGCAAACCCGCTACGACCGCGCCAGGCAGCGCGTGGGCGACATCTGCCGCCGGGCCTTCGAGCGCAACGTGCGCGTGTTCGTCGATGCCGAGGAAAGCTGGTTTCAGGATACCATCGACGAGCTGGCCCGGGAAATGATGCGCCGCTACAACCGCCAGCGCCCCATCGTGTGGAACACCTACCAGCTCTACCGCCACGACCGGCTCGTCGCCTTCCAGGCCGACTACGAGCTGGGCGTGCAGGAGGGATTCTACGTGGGTGCCAAGCTGGTGCGCGGGGCCTACATGGAAAAGGAAGCCCGCACGGCCGCTCAGCGCGGCTACCAGAACCCCATCAACCCCAGCAAGCAAGCCACCGACCAGCTCTACGACGACGCCCTGCGCTTCGCCGTCACGCACCTCGACCGGCTGGCCATCTGCGCCGGCACCCACAACGAAGCCTCGTCGCGCCTGCTCACCGAGCTGCTGGCCGACCAGGGCGTGGCGCCCGGCGACGAGCGAATCTGGTTTGCCCAGCTCTACGGCATGAGCGACAACCTGAGCTACAACCTGGCCCACGCCGGCTACAACACGGCCAAGTACGTGCCCTACGGCCCGGTGGAAGCCGTGATGCCCTACCTGCTGCGCCGCGCCGACGAAAACACCGCCATTGCGGGCCAGAGCAGCCGCGAATTCCTGCTCATCAAGCGCGAAATGGAGCGCCGCCGCCGCAAGTAGGCATCAATCAATGACGTCTTCGGCCCCGTTTTAGCGCATTTTCCCGCCGCGTTGGATAGATTTCCGGCGCGGCGGGCCTTTTTTTGTATTTTCCGAGCCCATTACCGCTTCTTCTCCTCGCTTACTCTCCCCGATGAACGCGCGAATTCGCCGCTATCTGATCAACCTTTCCCGCCACCAGAGCGGCACCGTCAGCTACCTTACCTTGGTGCAGGAAGCCGAGCTGGGCCTCAACCTCGACGTGTCGCACGAAAAGTCGCGCCTCAACGAAATCCTGGCCGAAATTTCAGACACCGAGCACAGCGAAGGCCGCCCCATCCTCAGCTGCCTGGTAAAGGTGGAAGGCTCCAAGGGCCAGGGCGACTCGTTTTTTAAGCTTTGTGAGCGGCTGGGCCTGGGGCCGTGGCGGGAGCTGAAGCAGCAACCCGACTTCCTGACCAACCTGCGCAACGACTGCCGCAGCTTCTGGCGCGACGACGAAAACTTTACCCGCTTTTCTAACGAGTTGTAAGTGCGCCGACTGGCCGAGGTTGTGGCCGGTGAAAGTTGTACTCAGGCCCGGTTGGTTGTAACCCCGACCGGAACACTGCCGTTAAGGGAGCCAACGGAGCGACAACAGCCCTGGTGCTGCTGACTACGCTTCCGTCTGTGTTTTCCTTCCCTTTCACATACCACAACCTCACCCAATGAATACCGACAACACCTCCAACCAGGGCAACACGCCCGGCACCGGCTCCAGCATGAACCCCAACACCCAGGGCACCGGCGGCGGCGCCAGCTACGGCAGCACCCAGCATTCGGGTAGCGGCTCCATGGGCAGCTCGGGCCTGAACTCGAGCAGCAACATGTCGTCGGGCGGCACGGTAGGCTCGGGTACCAACACGGGTTCTTCCAGCATGTCGAACTCCGGTTCGTCCATGGGCAACAGCAATATGGGTTCTACCTCGGGCAGCGGCTCGACTTCGGGTGGCTACCTGACCTCTACTTTCCGCGACCGGGCTTCGGCTGAGCGCGCTTACGAGTCTCTTTCCTCGCGCGGCTACACCAAGGACGACGTGAACCTGCTGATGTCGGATGACACCCGCAAAACCCACTTCGGTGACCACACGCCTGATTCGGACCTGGGCAACAAGGCCATGGAAGGTGCCGGCGTTGGCTCGGCCATCGGTGGCACGGCCGGTGCCGTAATCGGCGCCATTGCCGCTATCGGTACTTCGGTAGCCCTGCCCGGTCTGGGCCTGATTGTAGCTGGTCCGCTGGCGGCCGCCCTGGCCGGTGCCGGGGCCGGTGGCCTGACGGGTGGCTTGGTAGGCGCCCTGGTAGGCTCGGGCATTCCCGAAGAGCGCGCGGCTGAGTACGAGCACGACATCAAGAACGGCGGCATTGTGATGGGCGTGCGCCCGCGCAACGATGAGGACGCCCGTCACTTCCAGGACGAGTTCCGCCGCAACAACGGCGACCGTATCTACTACTAGCCGATTCTTTTCTTCGGCTTCGAAAAGCCTCCCCGCAACCGGGGAGGCTTTTTTTGTTTCTATGCCAGTGCGCCGGGCCCCGATGGCACTTATTGGCGGTAAAGCTTCGTTTGGCAAATAAGCGGCGCATCTTGCCGGCCCGAAGCTTACCCGTGCGGGCGGCTTTTGCGTATGTTTGCTTAGACACTTTTTTGCCTTTCTCTATGTCCTTTCCCCGCCTTCGCCTAGGACTGTATGCTGCCGTTGTCGCGGCCGTGTTCGTGCTAGCTTCTTATAAGCTTTACCGGAGCAACGACGCCCGCGCCCCGCAGAAAGAAGAAGTTCTCATCAAGGCCATGCTGCAGGGCCTGAGCGCCGCGCACTACCAACCCGAGCAGGTCGACGACAACTTCTCGCGCCGGGTGTTCGACCTCTACCTCAAGCGCATTGACTACGCCAAGAAGTTTTTGCTGCAATCCGACGTAGCTCAGCTGCGCAAGTACCAGACGGAAATCGACGATCAGGTGCGCCGGGGCTCCCACGAGTTTCTGGACCTGGCCACCCAGCTCACCAAGCAGCGCACCAAGGACGTGCAGGCCCTGTACCGCGACCTGCTCAGCAAGCCCATGGACTTCACGGTGGAAGAGTCGTTTCAGACCGACCCCGACAAAACCCAGTTCCCGGCCGATGCCGCCGCGCAGCGCGAGGAGTGGCGCAAGTACGTGAAGTACCAGACCCTGATTCGCCTGGCCGAAATCCAGGACGAGCAGGCCAAGCGCGACCCGAAGAAGGCCGCTACCCCCGCTTTGTCGGCTGCTGAAATGGAAGCCGAAGCCCGCAAGCGGGTGCTCAAGAACTTCGACGAGCAGTTCAACGACCTGCTGCAGAACGACGACAACGACCGGCTGGCGCTCTGGGCCAATACCATTGCCAACACCTACGACCCGCACACCGAGTACTTCGCGCCCCGCGACAAGGAAACCTTCGACATCGAGATGACCGGCCGCTTCGAGGGTATCGGCGCTACGCTGCAGCAGCGCGACGGCCAGATCCGCGTGGCCGACATCGTACCCGGCTCGGCTTCGTACCGCCAGGGCCAGCTGAAGGTGGGCGACGTTATCCAGCGCGTGGCGCAGGGAGCGGCCGAGCCCATTTCCATTGAAGGCATGCGCCTCGATAAAGCCATTACCTACATCCGCGGCCCCAAAGGCACGGAGGTGCGCCTGACGGTGAAGAAAGCCGACGGCAGCATGCAGATCATTCCCATCGTGCGTGACGTGGTGGTGCTGGAAGAGAAGTTTGCTCAGTCGGCTACCATCGACCACGGCGGCAAGAAGTTCGGCTACATTCACCTGCCGGCTTTCTACGCCGACTTCAACGACAACGGCGGCCGCAGCTCGGGCGACGATGTGAAGAAGGAGCTGGAAAAGCTCAAGCAGGAAAACGTGCAGGGCGTCATTCTGGACCTGCGCAACAACGGCGGCGGCTCGCTCACCGACGCGGTGGAAATGGCCGGCCTCTTCATCGACAGCGGCCCCATCGTGCAGGTTCGCTCGCCCCAGGGCTCGGCCCAGGTGCTCAACGACCGCGACCCGCGCGTGCAGTACAGCGGCCCGCTGGTGGTGCTGGTGAATAAGTACAGCGCCTCGGCCTCCGAAATTCTGGCTGCCGCCATCCAGGACTACAAGCGCGGCGTGGTGATGGGCTCGACCAGCACCTACGGCAAGGGCACGGTGCAGCGCATCTTCAACCTCGACGACGCGCTGCCGGCCGAGTTCAACGCCATTAAGCCGTTCGGCTCGCTGAAGCTCACCACCCAGAAGTTCTACCGCATCAACGGCGGCTCGACCCAGTTCAAGGGCGTGACGCCCGACATTACCCTGCCCGGCGCCGACAGCTACCTCGACCAGGGCGAGAAAGACACCGACTACCCGCTGAAGTGGGACGAAATCAGCCCGGCGCGCTACCGTGCCTGGAACCAGCCGCCCCCCATCGACCGCCTGCGCGCTAACAGCGCCGCCCGGGTAGCCGCCAGCCCCAGCTTCAAGTCGGTGCAGGACATCGTGGCCCGCATGCGCAAGCGCAAGGACGACACCGTGGTTTCGCTGAAGCTGGCTTCGTTCCGCGCCGAGCAGGAAATTGCCAAGGCCGAATCGAAGCGCTATGAAGAGTCGCAGAAAGCCGCTGCCCCGCTGAACATTGCCCCGCTGGCCATCGACCTGCGCGCCGTGCAGTCGGATACCGTGAAGCAGAACCGGGTGCGCCGCCTGACCAAGAACCTGGTGAAGGACATCAACCTGCGCGAGGCCGTGGCGGTGGTCAATGACGAGCTTACTTCTTCGGTGACGAAGCGCTAAACCGCTTAACTCCCTTTGCTGGCAGCTCTGATACCTTGCGGTGTCAGGGCTGCTTTTTTTGAGGTTACTGCACCAAAAAGACGCTTCAATTAAGCAACCCTCACAAGATCATAATAGGCGTTGATTTTCATTACTAACCATATTCCGCAATCATAATACAACTCACTGATTATCACCGCTAAATTTTCAAGTAATTCACACCAATATTTTTAGCATTGCGGCACTTTCAAGCACCTGGCGGCGTTGTGCTGATATGATGACGACAAGCGAGCAACTGAACGATAACATCCTGCACCTGCCGGCCGGCGCTGAGCCGACTCAGCTCGAGCACGATGAGGCGTGGCGGAAGTCGATTCCGGCGCAGGTTTTTCTCAACTATTTTTTCGCCCTCAGCTACCACATCCGCGAAGCCGATGATGCCGCCGGGGGCCTGCAGCACCTGCCCTACTTCCGCGCCCACCAGGCCGAGCTGACCGAAGCCGACCAGGCCGCAGTGGAGAAGATGCTGCTTAACTGCTGGAGCACCGAGTACGCCCTGCGTGCTACCGCCGAGTTGGGCAACGAGGACTACCTGCGGCACGCGCTGCACTGGACGTTTCCCCAGGCCTACCATGCCGTGACGGCCGGGCTGCAGGCCTTCCTGTACACGGCCGGCGTGTGCACCAACAATCCGGCAATGATTCGGCGCGAAGTGGGTCGGCTGGTTGTGCGCAATGCCTACCCGCGCCCGGTGTCGTTTTATGCCGCCGGTTCCTACGGCGACTTCAGCATCCACCGGTTGCCGCTGGCGGGCTACAAGGCCGGGCTGCAGATTGCCGGTAAGGCTATCGATGCCCAGGCCCAGATCGGCCAGTTTCTGCGCACCACGCGCAAGTACAAAGCCGTAGCCGTGCGGCAGCAGGTGCAGGCTAACCCGAGCACCGCGCTGCGCAGCCAGAAGACGGGCAAGCTGCTGGACAAGTGGACGGCCCAGCACTGGCAGCAGATTACCTGGCGCCTGGGCTATACCACCATATTCGACCTGTTGGGCCGCCTGCGCATCTCGCAGACCAGCCGCGAGATTGAGCGCTACGTGGAGGCGGACATCGACTTCAACCTCTTCCACCACTCCCTGCTCGACATCGTGAGCTACCTCAACGGCATTCACGAAACCTACGTGGCCAAGGCCCTAGGCCTGGAGCGCTACCGCGAACTGGTGGCCAACCTGCCCCAGCACTTGCAGAATAGCTTCGTAGCCGAGCGTCTGCGCCAGCGCATCGAACCGGTGCTGACGGGAACTCCGCAACTGGGCATGGCTGCCTAAAACATGGATTCGACGAATTACCCGGATTTTGTGAACGATTGATTAGATAGCAGCGGCCCGCCAGTTAGGCGGGCCGTTTTTATTTCTACGATTAGCTAGCCCATAATGAAGGGGATTCCAGAAATCAGAAGGGCGTTATCCGGCTAATCATCCACAAAATCCAGGTAATCCGTCAACTCCAAATAATCCGTGCTGCACAAAATCCGGGTAATCCGAAAAATCCGCACGAATCCGTGATTTATCTTTGCAGCTTGACTTTTGCGGCCCGCTGTGGGCCTTGTTATTAAGCCTTGCGCCATGCACCACCTTAGCGAACAGGAAATCATCCGCCGCAACAAGCTCGACGAGCTGCAGAAGCTCGGCATCGAGCCCTACCCGTCGGAGCTGTTCGACGTGAACTTCTACGCCCAGGAAATCCAGGACAACTACCATCCCGAGCTCAACAACTTCCAGGAAGTGAGCCTGGCGGGCCGCATCATGTCGGTGCGGGTAATGGGCAAAGCTTCGTTTGCCGAGCTGATGGATGCTTCAGGCCGCATTCAGCTCTACATCAACCGCGACGAAATCTGCCCCGGAGAAGATAAGACGCTCTACAACGTCGTGTTCAAGAAGCTGGTGGACCTGGGTGACTTTGTGGGCGTAAAAGGCCACGTGTTCAAAACCCAGGTGGGCGAAACCTCGGTGCACGTAACCGGCTTTACGCTGCTGAGTAAGAGCCTGCGGCCGCTGCCGGTGGTAAAAAAGCGCATTGACGAGGCCACGGGTGAGGAAGTGGTGTACGATGGCCTCACCGACCCCGAAATGCGCTACCGCCAGCGCTACGTGGATCTGGTGGTGAACCCGCACGTGCGCGACGCCTTCGTGAAGCGCACCCAGCTGGTGCAGGCCATGCGCAACTACCTCAACGACAAAGGTTACCTGGAGGTGGAAACGCCCATCCTGCAGCCCCTGTACGGCGGGGCCGCCGCGCGCCCGTTCAAGACCCACCACAACACGCTGGACATGACGCTGTATCTGCGCATTGCCAACGAGCTGTACCTGAAGCGCCTGATTGTGGGCGGCTTCGATGGGGTGTACGAGTTCAGCAAGGACTTCCGCAACGAGGGCATGTCGCGGTTCCACAACCCGGAGTTCACCCAGATGGAGCTGTACGTAGCCTACAAAGACTACTACTGGATGATGGACCTGGTGGAAGAAATGGTGGAGCGCGTGGCCCTGGCCCTGCACGACAAAACCGAAGTGAAGGTGGGCGACAACCTGATCAACTTCCAGCGCCCCTGGAAGCGCTTCACCATGGCCGAGGCCATTGAGCACTACACCGGCCTGAACATCGACGGCAAGAGCGAAAAGGAACTACGCGCCGCCGCCAAGGACCTGAAAGTGGCCCTCGACCCGAGCATGGGCAAGGCCAAGATCATCGACGAAATTTTCGGGGAGCACGTGGAGCCCAAGCTGATTCAGCCCACGTTTATCACCGATTACCCGGTAGAAATGTCGCCCTTGGCCAAGAAGCACCGCTCGAAGCCGGGTTTGGTGGAACGCTTCGAGGCCATCTGCAACGGCAAGGAAATCTGCAACGCCTTCTCCGAGCTGAACGACCCCATCGACCAGCGCCAGCGCTTCGAGGACCAGCTGGAGCTGGGCCGCCGCGGCGACACCGAGGCCATGGTGCTCGACGAGGACTTCCTACGCGCCCTGGAGTACGGCATGCCGCCCACGGCCGGCTTGGGCATCGGCATCGACCGCCTGTCGATGATCATGACCAACTCCAACTCCATTCAGGACGTGCTCTTCTTCCCGCAGATGAAGCCCGAAAAGCAGGAAACAGTCAAAGCCGAATCGGAGGAGGAAGCCAAGTAGGCTGCTGCTCGTACCCAACACCGCGGCCCGCCTCTCCAATGGAGAAGCGGGCCGCGGTGTTTCTACTAACCAGCCCAGCATCAAATGAGAAGCCGGGTTAAAAATCGAAAGCCTCTCGCACGAAGAAACGTGTGCGGGAGGCTTTCTTTCTAAAACCAGTTTACCATTCCAATCGGTACTACCTAAAGAAGTGTGCGATGGACTAAGTGATTTTACCAGCTGGTTGTTTAACCAATCCTGCCAGAAGCTCCCTTAATCGGCAATTTTACTTTAAGCAGTCTATCCGATCTTCAATTCAAACCGGTCTTATGATTGCTTTAACGGGGCACGTTACCCGAGGGTTACGCATCGCGCAATTTTTTTTTCGAATCAGCTGCCTACGCCGCTGCCACCGCCCGTGCTGCCCTGGCTACCCGAGGAGGCGCCGGTGCCACGCGAGGAGCTGGCGGTAGAAGCACTACCGGTGCCCGACGCAGCCGTCGAACCCGAACCAGCGCCCGACGAGGCATTGCCCGAGCTGCCCGTGGCGCCACTGCCGGAAGTACCGGTGCCACCCGAGGTGCTGCTGCCAGAGGCTCCAGAGCTACCCGCGCCGCTACCGGCTGCAGTGCTGCTACCAGCACCACCCGAGGCAGTTCCGCCCGAAGCATTGCTGCCCGAGGACGCACCACCCGAACGGGCACCGGCATTGCTGCCGCCTTTGCTGCCCGAGCCGCTCATGCCGCTGAGCGCGCTTTCGGCACCTTCCCGGTCGGCGTCGGCATCAGCCCCGCCTTTGCCACCTTTCATGGCATCGAACTTGGAGAGGCCGTCCTGCAGCAACTTGTTGAGGTCGTCGCCGAATTTACCGAGCGACTTGCCGAGGCTTTCGCGCGTGGCGGTACCGGCATCGGGGGCCATGAGCAGGCCGGCGACGATACCCGCGCTGGCGCCGGCCAGCAGGGCCAGAAGTACTTTGCCGCTGTTGTCTTTCATAGTAAAGGAGGGTGTTGAGGTTTGGGAAGGAACGCAATGCTTCAGCCCGCAGGCTGGTAGCTTCCTAACGCGAATGCCCACGGAAGGTTATACAAAAAGCCCGCTGCCGGTAGCGGCAGCGGGCTTTTATCCGATCGAGCGGCGAAGCCTACAAATCGTTGAGCATTTTCACGATTTCGCGCTTGCCCTTGCCCAGCTTTTCCTGCAGGCGGCCCACCAGCTCGTCGCCTTGGCCTTCGGCGTACGTGAGGTCTTCGTCGGTAAGTTGGGCGTACTGCTGCTTGAGCTTGCCCTTGGCCGTATTCCAGTCACCTTTCAGGTTCAGGCTGCTGCCGGTGCCCGATACGCCCAGGTCCTCGAGTTTCTCAACCAGGTTCTTGAACGTACCGTCGAGCTGGGTGCCAAACTTCGAAAGCTGGTCGCCGAGCTGGTCGCCGTATTTGCCGGCGTAGTTTTTCAGGTTGCCACGGGTGGCGCTGCCTTTGTCGGGAGCCATGAGCAGGCCGGCTACGATGCCCGCGCTGGCGCCGGCCAGCACGGCCAGCAGGATCTTGCCCGAGTTGTTGTCTTCGTTATAAGACATGGTGAAGGAGAGTGTGGGTGAAGGAAAGAAATAACGTCGGAAGAAGCGGCCCGGCCTTGCCGAAGCCGGCCGGTTGAGTGGACTATACGGCAGGTTACCGTTGAGGTTGTGAGCAGCCGCGCCAAAAGATAGACCTTATTAAATATAACGTCAAACCCAGGTTGCTGCGCGCAGAATTATCCCCGCCCGTCGCTTTCCCCGTAATTTCGGGCCTCCACCCTTTTCTACGCCCATGTCTCTTTCCACCTACTGCGCCTCGGCGCTACTGAGCTTGCTGCTGGCCGGTAGCTGCACCCGCCCGGCGGCCGACACCGCAACGGCGGCCGACTGCATCGACCGCAGCAAGATCAACCCCGACGGCATCTGCACCATGCAGTACGACCCCGTGTGCGGCTGCGACGGCAAAACCTACAGCAATGCCTGCGTGGCCGCCAACGCCGGCGTAACCAGCTCCACCAAGGGCGAGTGCGCCGCCGCTACGCCTCGCTAAGCCCCCGATGCCGGATAAAGCCAGCTACCGGACATGGTGCCCCAGCCAGCCCGACCTGCCCGTATACGTACAGCCCTGGTACCTCGACGCCTGCTGCGAAGGCGGCGAGTGGGACGTAGCCCTGGTGCGCGAGGCCGACCGCATTGTGGCCAGCCTGCCGTATTTCTGGAAGCAGAAGGGCCCCTTCCGGTACGTGACCATGCCGCCCTTCGCGAAAACGATGGGGCCCTATCTGGTGCCCGAGTACCGGGGGGTGCTGAAAAAAGAGCACGCGCTGCTGCCCGAGCTGCTGGCCCAGTTGCCCAAGCTGGCCGCCTTCAAGCAGAACTTCCATCCGGCTCTTACCAACTGGCTGCCGCTGTACTGGCAGGGCTACCAGCAAACCACCTACTACACCTACCGCATCGAGGGGCTGCAGCACCTGGAGCGCGTGCAGGCCGACTTCAACCGCAACATCCGGCGCAACCTGCAGAAGGCCCGGCAGCAGGTGACGGTACGGCACGATCTGTCGGCCGAGCAGTTCTACCAGCTCAACCGCATGAGCTTCGAGCGGCAGGGCCTGTCCGTGCCCTACAGCTGGGAACAGTTTCGGCGCCACGACGCGGCCCTGGCCGAGCACCAGGCGCGGCAGTTTTTCTTTGCCGTCGATGACCAGGGGCGTATACATTCGGCGGCGTACCTGATCTGGGATCAGCAAGCAGCCTATTACCACCTCTCCGGCGACGACCCGGCGCTGCGCGAGAGCGGCGCGGGCCTGCTGCTGATCTGGGAAGCCATTCGCTACGCCAGCGAGCAGTTGGGGCTAAGCTGCTTCGACTTCGAGGGAAGCATGCTGCCGGCGGTGGAGCGCATCCGGGTGCAGTTCGGGGCCAAACAAACGCCGTACTTCTATGTCTGGAAATACCACTCCCGCTGGTTTAAACTACTGGAGCAACTCAAACGCTAACCTGACTTACCGCCCGCATCATGGCTGAGAAACGCTACGTCCTGAACCCCGCGCCCTTCGTGGTGCCTACCACCGATGGCAAGCTCATTGAAGAGCACGTGGGCCACGCCAGCACCGGCACGGGCCAGTACAGCCTGGCCCACATGGTGGCGCCGCCCCACTGGAGCGAGCCGCACCAATCGCCGCAGTTCGACGAAATGACCATCGTGGTGCGCGGGCGCAAACGCTTCGAAATCGACGGCGAGGTAGTAGAGCTGGGCGCCGGGCAGGCGCTGCTCATCAAGGCCGGGGCCCGCATCCGCTACTCCAACCCTTTCGACGAGGAGTGCGAGTACTGGTCGATCTGCGTGCCGGCCTTCAGCCCCGCTACCGTGAACCGCGAAGACGAATAAGGCCGCTGAGCGGACGACAAGCTATTCTTTGCGCTACTTCGCTATACCTCCATGCTGCATCTGATTTTGCTGGGCTGGCTGTTTACTCCTGCCGATCCGCCCGCCGGTTCTCCGCCTCACACCCTACGGCTTGAAGCCCGAAACATGGACCGCAACGTGGCCTACCATGTGGTTGTCAGCCGCGGTACCCGGCACACCACGGTCCGGTATGCCCGGCAAGACAGCGTAAAACGCCACTTCGACCCGACTGAGGAACGCCTGTTGACGGAAGCTCAGACCCTGATAAGAAATACGCCCAAAGACACTGCTGCCCGGGCAGTACACAACCAGCAACTGGCCAACCTAATGGACCAGTACAAGGCTGTACGCGCAAGGCACACGGTATATACCCAAGATAGCATCGTGCTGCGCAACTCGCACCCCACGAGCCGGACGTACCTGGCCTTGCTCGATTCGGTGTACCGGGCCGGTAACGAGCACTTTGCCGATCCGGGCCATATCCGGCGGCAAAACGAACAAAGAACCATGGTGCTGCACGGTACAACGTTCAGCCTGCAACTTGCTTCACCCGGACAACGGCCGCGCCGGTTCAGCATGTATGCCCCGGACGCCGGCACTAACCCACTGTTCACGCGCTTCCTGCAGCAAACCCTGGAGCTGTACCGGCGCGACCATCCCAATTCGTTCATGAGCCGGGAGTTTACGCGGGGTTACTGAAAAGCCCTCCTCTCACCAACTCACCAGTCACTCGATGGGCTTGCCGAGGCGGTAGCTACCTTCAACCTAATTCCCTTTACCTTCCCAGTATGGATCAGCGCATTATCAATCTTTTCGACGAGTACACCCACCAGCCGCTCAGCCGCAAGGAATTCATGGAGCGGCTGGTGAAGCTAACCGGCGGCCTGGCCCTGGCCATGTCGGCGCTGAGCATCCTTGACCCCGGCTACGCGCAGGCGGCTACCGTGGCCGAGGACGACCAGAACCTGGTGAGCCAGGAAGTAAGCTGGGCCGGCGAGGCGGGCGTGACCATGAAAGGCTTGCTGGTGCAGCCCAAGGGCAAGAAGAAGCGCGGCGCGGTGGTGGTGATTCACGAAAACCGCGGCCTCACGCCCCACATCAAGGACGTAACGCGGCGCGTGGCCCAGGCCGGCTACCTGGCGCTGGGCGTGGACGCCTTGTCGGTATTCGGCGGCACGCCGGCCAACGAGGACGAGGGCCGCACGCTCATCGGCAAGCTCGACGCGCAGCAGAACCTAAGCAACTACCTGCGCGCCCTGGAGTACCTGCGCACCCGCCCCGACGCCAACGGCAAAACCGGCTGCGTGGGCTTCTGCTGGGGCGGCGCGCTGGCCAACCGCCTAGCCCTGGCCGACCCAAAGCTGAACGCCGCCGTGGCCTACTACGGCGTGCCACCCAAGGACGAAGACCCCGCGCGCATCAAGGCCCGCCTGATGCTGCACTATGCCGCCCTCGACGAGCGCGTGAATGCCGGTATGCCGGCCTGGGAAGAAGCCCTGAAAAAGGCCGGCGTGCAGTACCAGCAGTACGTGTACGAGGGCGTCAACCACGCTTTCAACAACGACTCCTCTCCCGCCCGCTACAACGCCGGGGCCGCCAAGCTGGCCTGGGAACGGACGCTGCGGCTGTTTAAGGAGCAGCTGAGCTAGCATGGCGCGGCTGGTGCTAACTACCCGTATTGAGGCCCCAATTGAGCGGTGCTTCGATCTGGCTCTGGATGTAGGCCTTCACCAGCAATCCACGGCCCATACCCGTGAGTTCGTGGTAGCCGGACGTACTTCCGGCTTGTGCGAGCTGGAGGACCTTATCACCTGGGAAGCCCGGCACCTCGGCGTTCGGCAGCGCCTGACGGTACAGATAACCGAGTTGCGCCGCCCGTATTTTTTCCGGGACATCATGCGAAAAGGTGCTTTCCGCAGCATGGAGCACGAACACCTTTTTGAGTCGAAAGGCGGTTTTACCCTGATGACCGATGTGTTTGCCTACACCGTACCGCTAGGGTGGCCGGGGCAGCTATTCGACCGCCTGTTTCTGGCCGGCTACCTCCGCCGCTTTTTGCAGCAACGGAATTATTTCCTCAAGCAGGTGGCGGAAAGCAGATAACCGCTTCGCTCTGCACCTAACCTAATGCACCACGCCCCGCTGATTAGCTGAATCAGCGGGGCGTGGTGCTGGCGTGGTCGATTTTCTACTGGCCGGCTTGCGACTTGGCCGGCACCTGCGGCAGCGGCTTGCGGGGCAGCTTCTGGTCGCGCATGGCGGCGTGGTACACGAACGAGGCCACCACTACCGAGGCCTGCTTCAGGTCGTCGGCGGGCAGGCGTTCGTAGGTATCCATGTTGGTGTGGTGGGTGCGCGTGTCGTAGTCCAGCTCGTCCTGAATGAACTGGAAGCCGGGCAAGCCCACGGCGTCGAAGGCGAGGTGGTCGGTGCCGCCGGTGTTGCGGGGCGTAACGGTGGTGGCGCCCAGGTCGGCGAAGGGCTTAAGCCACTCCGAGAAGATGGGCTGCACCTGCTCGTTGCCCTGGGCGTAGATGCCGCGGATTTTACCCGCGCCGTTGTCGAGGTTGAAGTAGGCCGCTAGCTTTTCGTGCTCGGGCAGCAGCTTCATGGTGGCCGGGTCGGCGAAGTGGTTTTTCACGTAGTTGCGCGAACCGTGCAGGCCCTGCTCCTCGGCGCCCCACAGCGCCACCCGGATGGTGCGGCGCGGCTTCACGTCGAGGGCCTTCAGAATGCGCACGGCTTCCATCATCACGGCGCAGCCCGCGGCGTTGTCGGTGGCGCCGGTGGCGGCGTGCCAGGAGTCGAGGTGGGCGCCGAGCATCACCACTTCGCTTTTCAGTTTCTTGTCGGTACCGGGAATTTCGGCCACCACGTTGTAGCCCTTCAGGTCCTGGGTCTGAAAGCGGGTTTTGGTCTCCATTTCCACTTCCACCGCCACGCCGGCCTCTACCAGGCGAATCAGCCGCAGCTGGTCTTCGGGCGCCATTTCGATTTCGGGCAGCACGGGCTTGGCGTCGGCGGCGTAGGGGGCGCCGTTGGAGGTGAAGAAGGTACCGTGCGAGCCGCCGCGGGTGCTGAGCACGGCCGCCGCGCCTTCCTGCACGAACATTTCCGTCATCTTGGCGCGCAGGGCGAGGCGGGCGCGGTAAGCGGTGCGGGCCGCGTCGTTGCTGCTGGCGTTGGCCGGGCGCGGCTCGGCGGGCGCGGCCATTTTCCGCAGCTCCTCGTCGGTGTAGCGGCTGGCGTCGGCGGTGAAGGTGGTTTTGGGCTCCTGGGCTACTTCCGTCAGCACAATCTTGTCGCGCAGCTGGCCCTTGTACTTGTCGAGGTCGGCTTCGGCAGCGGCTTTCACCAGCACCACCTGCTTTTTGACGGCCCCGTTGGTGCCGGGCGTCCAGGCCTTGGGCGCGCCAATCATGGCGTGGTAGTAGGGCGCCGTCATGGCCACGTACGACTTCTCGATGTCCCAGCCGCGGCCGAAGTCGCCCCAGGGCTCCAGCTTGGTGTTCGTGAGCCCCCAGATGGCCATTTGCTTCTGCGTCCACTCGTTGGCGCGCTTCAGCCCCTCGGAGCCCGAGAGGCGCGGGCCGCACACGTCGGTGAGGTAAAAGGCCGTTTTCATCACCTGCGAGCGGTTCAGGCCCTCGTCCTTGATCTTGGCCACGATGGCCTGATCGACTTTTTCGGTTTGCTGGGCCAGCGCGGGGGCGGCGGTGCCGAGGCCGTAGGCTACGGCCAAGTAAAGCAGTTTCTGCATTTGAATAATCGCGGGATGATGGCGGGTTGCCGCCAAAGAAACGACGAAGAGACGAGCTTTCGACCCAGGCGTTGCCGCGAACTGTTGCTATATCTTGGGGCGCAACCCGGTTGCCAGCGCGCTTCAGGCCCTGCCGCAGCCGTTTTGCGCTGCTTTGCTTGATTCCCCAGCCGTTTCGTCGAACAGTGCCACGCAAATGACCACTAAACTTCTACCAGGCTTCTGGCTCTTTGCAACGGCTTGTCTGCTAAATGCCTGCCAACAGGATCAGCCGCATAAACTTGCCTTTCGGCGTACTACCGGTGGTTTTGCCAGAAGCTGGGTCACCAAAGAGGGCAGGTGGGTTGAACTGAAAAGAACCGCCGTTTTTGATACCACTACTGCTTGGGTCAATGGAATCATTCAGGATTCGGCCACCCGCGCCCCAATCCCAAAGGCAACCGTAAGGCTCCAGCATCTCAGCACCAATCAAATTGAACAAGCAGTTTCGGATGAGCAAGGCAGATTCGGGTTCCGCCACATTCCCGGCGCCCTTTGGCAGATGACGGTACGAGCCGCTGAATACCAGCCCCATCAGCTCGATACCCTGCAGCTGGGCGGGGCCGCCTATGATTTAAGAATTACGCTCCGCCTCCGGTAGTACTTCCCGGCTGCGCCTTTCAATAACCCCCACCCCACCCCGCTCGTCTAACCGGCTACCAACTCTACCGTAGCCGATTCTGCATGAGCCTCTGGGAAATCATCAAGCGCCTCTACCCCTACGTTCGGCCGTACCGCCCGCTGGTCATCGGCACGCTGCTGCTCACGTTGGTAGGCTCCCTAGCCGCGCAGGTAAACCCCTTCGTACTGCGCTACACGGTGGATACGGTGCAGGGCCTGCTCGACCGCGGCCTGGGCCTCGCGGAGGGCGCCGACATGCTGCTGCTGGTGAGCGGGCTGCTGCTGGGCAAGGAAGTCGTGAACACGTTCATCACCTTCGGGCAGAAGTTCTACGGCGAGAAAATCCGCATCAACGTAGCCAGCACGCTAGCCCAGGACGCGGTGCGCAAGATTCTTTCCTACCAGCTCGGCTTCTACTCCGACAGCGGCAACCAGACCGGCAAACTCCAAACGCGCATAGACCGGGGCGTGGAAAGCCTGATGAAGCTGGTGCAGAACTTCTTTATCGACATCCTGCCCCTGTTTGCCAACGCCGCCGTGGCCCTGGTGGTCATGTTTTCGGCCAACCTCTACGTGGGGCTGGTGGCCGTGGCCGTGATGCCGGTGTACTTCTGGATCAGCTACCGGCAGGCCGACCGGCTGAACGGCACCCGCCGCGGGCTGCGCAGTTTGCGCGAGCAGAAAAGCCAGGGTCTCGTGAACCTCATCGACTCGGCGGTGGTCATCAAAAGCTTCGTGCGCGAAGACTACGAGGAACAGAAGCAGGCCCAATTGCAGCAGAACCTGCAGGCCGCCCAGCTGGAAACCCGCAAAACCAACTTCCGCTACGACGGCCTCAAAACCTTCGTCGAGCAGGTGGGCGTGGTGCTCATCATCATTCTCACGGCTTACCTGGTGCTCGACCGGCAGATCAGCATCGGGGCCATCATGTTCCACATTCTGCTGTTCAACAACGTGTCGGCGCCCATCCGGCAGCTGCACCGCATCTACGACGAAATGAACGAGGCCCTCACCTACTCCGAGGGCTTCTTCGACATTCTCGACGCCACCGAGGCCACCGAGAAAACCGGCCCCATTCAGCCCGGCCAGGTGCGCGGCACCTTCGAGCTGCGCCACGTGGATTTCACCTACCCCAGCGGCACCCAGGCCCTGCACGACGTGAGCCTGACCATTGAGGAGGGCAAAACCACCGCGCTGGTGGGGCTGAGCGGGGCCGGCAAGAGCACCGTCATCAACCTGCTCTGCAAGTTCTACGAGCCCAACGGCGGCCGGCTGCTGCTCGACGGCCAGCCCCTGGCCGACTACGACACCCAGGCCCTGCGCCAGCGCATCGGGCTGGTGCTGCAGAAAAACCACATTTTCAAGGGCACCATCGAGGAAAACATCCGCTACGGCACCACCGACGTGCCCTTCGAGCAGGTGCAGCACGCGGCCCGGCAGGCGTATTTGCACGAGCAGATCATGCAGCTGCCCAAGGGCTACCAGTCGGACGCCCAGCAGCTCTCGGGCGGGCAGCAGCAGCGCATTGCCATTGCCCGGCTGTTCCTGAAAAACCCACCCATCATCTTCCTCGACGAGCCCACCGCCTCGCTCGACGCCATTGCCACCGAGCAGATCAAAAACTCGCTCGACGCCATCAAGCAGGGCCGCACCGTGGTCATCATCTCCCACAGCCTGGCCCAGATTGTCGATTCCGACTGCATTTACGTGATGAAGCAGGGGCGCATGGTGGAAAGCGGCACCCACGAGCAGCTCTACGACCGGCGCGGCACCTACCGCGAAATCTTCGACGCCTCGGCGCGCAGTCTCAACATCGAGAAGCTGGCCCGGGTGATGGTGGATGATGAGGACGAGGTGGGCGACACGGCGGCATAAGTGAGGCAGCAAGAGCAACTCACTAGCTTCGCATCAACACACATACTTCATTGCATTCATGAGCTGGCACCGCATTGATGATCCACCGATTTTAAATCGAGAAGAAATAATAACAGAACTGAATAATGGCAAAGAGGTACTTATTCAGTTCTCTCACCCCCGGTATCGACTCGACGTTCTAAACGAAATAAACAACCTATGTTCTATTAGCAACAATAAGTTACATATAAGATTCTACGGTCACTATGGCACACCTTTCGACTGTAATATACTAAAGCATATATCCTATGTAAAGCACTTGTCTATTGACTGCCTCGATTCCGCCGTTAATACTTCAGTAATTGCTGATTTACTCCACTTGGAAGTATTCTCTCTAGGAATTTATGAGCTGCATGATGCAGAAATCCTCAGGCTTGACAACCTACAAAATATTAAAAAATTAAGTCTTGGACCTACTAAAAACAAGCAACTGAATCTTACTTATTTAGAAACCTATAATCGACTACAGGAACTGGCAATATCCGGTCACACAAAGCAAATAGCTACAGTCGGTAAATTAAAGCAGCTAGAAAGTCTTTGGCTAACTTCCATTAGCAAGACTCCACTCGACTTTCTCAATGGGCTTAAGCAGCTACAATCTTTTTCTTTACTTCTAGGGGGCCGGCCGAATTTAGTGGAAGTTAATCTTGATTCTTTGGAGAAGCTGAAGATTATCCGTGTGCGCGGGTTCAATTATTTGGACAACCTAGGCAACTTTCCTGCTCTAAAGGAGTTGACTATCGAAGACCAGATCCAGTTGCAAAGTATTGATTTTCCAGACACGCTTCAGAGCCTTTCGACCATTACACTATCTAACTGCAAGAAGCTTTCAGCTCTTCCTGGGCTCAAAAACCTTTCTGGATTGAAAAACTTGTCGATTTATCAAACTAATATTGACTTTGACAATCTTATTGAAAACAGCTTACCTAAATCCTTAGGTAATTTTCGTTTTTACACTGCAAAATCGAACCTCGACAAGGTAATAAAAGAACAAATCAAACACCTTGGTTATTATAGCTAAGGTGTGCTCTACCTATCGGAAATTCAGTGTAGTCCAACACATGACTTGCCTGGCAAAAAATGGCGCTACCTTATTTGGCCTCTGACCAGCTACACCGCCAGCTCCGCAATCAGCCCGGCCAGGTGAGGAAACTCCGCCGTCAGGGCTTCCCGGCTGGCCAGCTCGAAGTCGGCGAAGTCGAAGCCGGGGGCGACGGTGCAGCTGACCAAAGCGTACCCTTCCCGATGCTTGAGGCGGGCGCCAAACCAGGTATGGACCGGCACCACGGCCTGCGGGACTTCGCCCGCCGCCAGGTCGTTGCCGAGGGTGATGAACGTGGGCTCGGGGCCGGACAGTAGGATGATTTCCAGCGGCTGGCCCTGGTGAAAAAACCACAGCTCGTCGGACTGGATGCGGTGGAAGTGCGACTTATCGTGGTTTTCGAGCAGGTAGTAGATGGCCGTGCTCACCTGGCGGGTGGCGCCCCCGTCCACCGTCAGTTGCTGGCTGGCGCGGTAGGTTTCGCGGTAGTAGCCGCCCTCGGGGTGGGGCAGCAGCTGCAGGGTTTGGATGAGGTCGGCGGCGGGCATGGGAAACGGGTGAAGCGGATGGGGCAGCAAGCAGCAAGGGTTGCCGGAGGGCCAAGGTAGGCAGCGGGCCCGGGCCGCTGGTGCCGCGGGGGCAGGCGCCCCTCAGCCGACCGAAAAATTTCCCGCGCCCGGCGCTTGCTCAGGTGCAGCCATTCAATACCTTACGCCCGGTCCGGCCCCTGCCGGGTCGGGCTATTCTGTTCATCTTTCATTCTTACCCACATGCCCGCTTACCAGAGTTATTTCGACCACTTCTTTGCCACGCTGCCCCTCTCGCGCGTCAACTTCAAGGCCTCGGGCACCAGCACCCTGGCCGCCCTGCGCGAGGCCGACCTGGGCACGGCCTTCGCCCCGCACCTGACCGAGCTGGAAGCCGCCCTGGCCGGCTTCGACGATGCCCTCACCGAGGCCGACGCCCCCACGGCCGGCGACACGGCCGCCTTCCGCGCCGCCCGCAAAGCCTGGCTGGCCTTCGTCGACGATACCATGAAGGACTACGTGACGCCCAAGCTGCGCCGCCTGCCCGCCTACGCCGACTTCCGCCGCTACGGCAAGAGCCGGCTGGCCGCGCTGGCCCAGGCCGATTTGCTGCAGGACTCGCAGCAGCTGCTGGCCCTCTACACCGAGCACGCTGCCGCCCTGGGCCGCCCTACCTTGCCCGCCGAAGCCCGCGCCGCCTACCAGCCCCTGCCCGACGCCTGGGACGCGCGCGACACCACCGACGCCGGCATTGCCGCCGCCCGCACCGACCTCTCGGCCGACTGGCTGGCCCTGGCCCGCGCCCTGCGCCGCGTGAAGGCCCAGCTGGAGCTGCGCTTCGACGAGCCCGCCGAGGTGTACCGCTTCTTCGATTTCAGCAAAGTGCGCAAGGCCCGCCGCCCCGAAGCCCCCATTAAGGTGCCTGCGGCCATCGTCGCCTGAGGCGGCACTTCCTCACGGGCTAACCGTGGCCGTCCGCTTCCTGAAGCGGGCGGCCGCTTGGTTTTCGGCAGCCCTCCCGCGACAGGCAGCGAGGGCTATTTGGGGTTGCGAAAGTGCTTCGTGAGTTGGCGCGAGGCCCATTTGGAGTTCCGGAAGCCCCTCGCGAGTTGGCACGGCGGGCATTTGGTAATGCAGAAGTGCCTCGTGAGTTGGCGCGAGGCCCATTCGAAGTTCCGGAAGCCCCTCGCGAGGTGGCACGGCGGGCATTTGGGAAGGCAGAAGTGCCTCGTGAGTTGGCGCGAGGCACTTCCGGAGTTCAGGAAGGCCTTCACGCCAACTCACGAGGCACAAAAGCAATTCCGGAAGCCCGTCGCGCCAAGTCGTGGAGCATACGGGCAGTGGCAAAAGCACATTGCGTCGTCGCCCACCGCCTGGGGCAGCTACCCGGCCCCCTACTCGTACATGTCGGCGGGGTCGGCGGCGGCCAGCTCCAGCAGGAAGCGGCCGATGTTGGTGGTGGCCGCGTCGAGGAAAGCCCGGCCTTTTTCGGCGGTGGCTTCGGCCGGGTCGCCCACGCCGGTATCGGCCGATACCTGGCTCCACTCGCGCTGGGCCCAGGCCCAGGGCTGCCGCAGCGCCTCGATGCGGAACCGCCGGGCCGCACCGTTGCCGGCCTCGCTCAGGGGGCGCACCAGCCCGGGGGCAATGTGCAGCATGGCGCTGGTTTCGAGGGCGTCGGCGTGGTCGCCGGGAGCCTCGAAGAACTGCTTGCGGTCGGCGGCCAGGTACCAGGTTACCACGCTCAGAAACACCGTGGGGAATTCGGCCTGGAGCTGGCGCAGCATCTGCCGGAAATCGTTGCCGCCGTGGCCGTTGAGCACCACCAGCTTGGGAATACCCTGGCGGGCCAGCGTCTGCACCACGTCGCGCAGAATGTGCAGCTGGGTGCTCGGGTTCAGGTTGATGTCGAGGGTGATGTCGAGCTGGCCGGTATTGACGCCGAAGGGAATGCAGGGCAGCACCACCACTTTGGCGCCCTGCTCCCAGGCTTTGCGGGCAGCCTCGGCGGCCACGTAGTCGCACTGCAGGTTGTCGGTGGCGTAGGGCAGATGGTAGTTGTGGGCCTCGGTGGCGCCCCAGGGCAGCACCACCACCTCGTAGGGGGTGTCACGAACGGTTTTCCAGGTGGTTTCGGCCAGGATGTAGGGACGCGAAGACATAGGCAGGGTGGCTGATGGGATGCGCCGCAAGGTACGCGCGCCCGGTCCCCGGCCAAGCAGCCCGCTTGGGGCTTCGGCCCGGGCGGCCTGGCCTTACAGCAGGTGGTAGAAGATGAAGTAGTTCATCGTCAGGTTGAAGGCCGCGTGGGCTACGATGGCGCCCAGGATGGAGCCGCTGCGGGCCCGCGCCACGGAAAACAGCAGGCTGGTGCCCAATAAGGCAACTACCCACAGCAGGGCCGGCACGGGCAACAGGCGCCAGCCCGGCGCGCCCGCCCCGTACACCAGGCCGAAGTGAGCCAGGTGCACCAGCGCGAAGGCGGCGCTGTCGAGCCAGGAAGCGCGCCGGTTTCCGAAGTCCTGCGCCAGGCACTCGTGCACCAGCCCGCGGTAGAACAGCTCCTCACCGATGGGGCTGAACAGCAGGCTGGGGATGGTAAACATCAGGAAGAAGCCGAGCCGGTTGTGCTCGTTCAGCACGGGGGCCACGTCGCCGTAGGTGCGGGCGATGTACACCAGGCTGTTGCCTTCGCCCCGGCCAAAGGCCAGCAGCGTCAGGTAGTAGAGCGCCACGCAGCTCCCAGCGCCCAGCGCCGCCCCCAGCAGTACGCCGCTCCAGCGCGTGGGCCACTGCAGCCCGATGCGCTGGCGCCCGGCGCGGGTGAGCAGCAGCAGCGGCAGCAGCATCATGGCCACGAAAATGAACGCCACCAGGTGGTAGCTGCGCACCAAGTTGGCGTGCAGCACCAGGGCAAACCGCACTAGGCTGAACAAGGCAATGAGCCCGGCCCCGGCCTGCCAGCCAAAGCGGAAGCGGGCCGCGGCAAAGGGCTTTACGAAGGTAGTAGCGGCTAGCACGGCGAAGGACGGTTGGGCGTGGATGGGGCTAAATGTAGCGGAAAGGGCCACTGTGCCGGGCAGCTCCGTCCTCGTTACTTTGGAGCTGTTCCGCATCCCAGACGAACAACCACCTCTGCGCTGTCTGAGCCAGCTCACTTGCCGCTCCTTATGCCCGACCCGCTCAACCATTTCCTGCACCAGCACTTCCCCGGCCTGAAGCTGCAAACCGGGTTGTTCTACTCCTGGCCCGTGGGCCTGCGCTTCGAGCTGGCTACCGACACCCACATAGCAACTACCGACGACTACTTCCGCGAGGCCGTTCACCGGGCCAGCGTGCTATTTCAGGCCGTTTTTCAGCCCGACGACGAAGTGCTGGTGGTGTACCAGCAGCCGGCCGATAAGCGGCGGCGCATCCGGGTGGGCAACTTCCTGCTGCGGCAATGCGGCATCGGCCGGAGCCAGGTACGCTTTCAACGAATTCCCGCCCCCCACCCCGATAGCTACTGCCGCCAGTGGCACCGGGCATCCTTCCTGACTCCAGCGGCTGCCATTCATTTTCCGGCCATCCTCACGGCCCTGGCGCACCAGGACTTCCCGCCCCGCAAGCCCGCTTTGCACGGTGAGGTGTTCTTCATTCATCCCCGCCGGGGCCTGATCTGGCACATGTACGACGACCGCGGCCTCGACATTCTTGCCCCCGCTCCCGCCGCGCTGCAGGACCTGTATCACACCCACCATGCCTGGTTGCTCGACTACGACCGGGCGCGGATGCGGGCCGTGTTTGAACCACCGCGGGGGTAACCGCCTCCCCGGCTACTCCACCACCAGCCCGTACTTGTCGAGCAGGCCGGGCAGGCCGGCCAGGCTGAAGCGGGCCCCGCGCAGGAAGTTGGCCTCGGGGTCGAGGCGGTAGCCGGTGGCGGTGCTCAGGTCGGCGCCCTCTAGGCGGGTGTCGTGGAACACGGCGCGGGTCAGGTCGCAGTCGGCAAACACGGCCTGGCTGAGGTCGGCGTTGGTGAAATCGGCCTCCGGCAGCGTGCAGTTCGCAAAGCGGGTGCCCGCCAGCCGCTTGCCGGCGAAGGAGGCGTAGCGCAGCTGGCAGCGGTCGAAGTGCACGGCGAAGAGCATGTCGTGGCAGGCCGCGAACGAGAGGCCCAGCAGCTTGCAGTCGGCAAAGGCTACGTTCTGCAGCGAGCTGCCCGCCAGCCGCGCCGACGACAGGTTGCAGCGCTCAAACAAGCAGTCCTCGAAGCGCAGCCGGCTCAGGTCGGCCTCGCCCAGCTCGCAGCCGATGAAGTGGTACTGCTCCAGCTCGGGGCCCAGGGCCCGCAGGCCGGGCGCGTCGAGGCCGCTGAGCACGCGGTCGGCGGGGAAATGCTGGGGCTTGCGCGAGCCGGCGGTTTTGGCGCGGGCGGCGGGTTTGCGGCGGGAGTTCATGCAGGGGCGGGCGGGGCCGGAAAAGCGGCCGGCCCCGGCAGTAAAGTTGGGATTTTGCCGCCACTGCCGGCGCCCGGCTTGTATCTTTCGCCAACCCTGATCTGTCGTTACTGCCCATGCCGCCCGCCCCTGCCCCCGCCGCCGTTTCCCTGGTCGATCAGCTGCTGGCGTTCGTGCGCGGCATCGGGCTGGAAGTGCGCGAGGCCGATCTGGCTGGGCAGGCCACCTTTCTGCCGGGCATTCTGCTGGAGCGCGGCGCGCTGGTGGTCGACCGCCGCCGCCTGCTGTACCCCGGCGACCTGCTGCACGAAGCCGGCCACCTGGCCGTGACGGCGGCGGCCGAGCGCCCCACGGTGGGCGGCAACGTAACTGAGCATCATCCCGAGAAAGAGGGCGAGGAAATGGCCGTGCACTGCTGGGCCTACGCCGCCTGCCGCGCCCTGGGCCTGCCTCCCGACGTGCTGTTTCACCCGGCGGGCTACCGCGGCAGCAGCGCCTGGTTTATCGAGCAGTTCAGCCAGGGCTACTACCCCGGCCTGCCCCTGCTGGTGTGGATGGGTTTGACTACCCCCACCGAGTACCCGCGCCTCACGCGCTGGCTGCGGGCCTGATTTTCGGCGGGGCGGTTAAGGTATTCGGCACGGCCGGGCGTCTACGGAGCTGAACCGCCACCGGGCGGCCTTTACTTTTTCTGCCATGAAAATCCGAGTCATTCTTACCGGCGCCACCGGCATGGTGGGCGAAGGCGTGCTGCACGAGTGCCTGAGTCACCCCGACGTGGAGCAGGTGCTGGTGCTGGGCCGCCGGCCCAGCGGCGTGCAGCACCCCAAAGTGCGCGAGCTGCTGGTGCCCGATTTCCACGATCTGTCGGCGCTGGAAAGCCAGCTTACGGGCTACAACGCCTGCTTTTTCTGCCTGGGCACCTCGTCGGTGGGCATGAACGAGGCCGACTACGCCCGCGTGACCTACGATTTAACCCTGCACGTAGCCCAAACCCTGGCCCGCCTGAACCCGGACCTGACGTTCTGCTACGTATCGGGCACCGGCACCGACGGCAGCGAGCGGGGCTGGCAGATGTGGGCGCGGGTGAAGGGCCGCACCGAAAACGCCCTGCGGCAGCTGCCCTTCCGGGCCGTTTACCTGTTCCGGCCGGGCTACATGCACCCCACGCCGGGGCTGCGCAACACGCCGCGCTGGATTGGCGCCGTGTCGTGGCTGTATCCGCTGCTGCGTCGCCTCACGCCGGGCATCGTGTCGACCCTGCGCGAGCAGGCGCTGGCCATGATCAACGCCGTGCGCGTGGGCTACCCCCGGCCGGTGCTCGAGGTGCGCGACATCGTGGCCCTGAGCCGGGCCTGAGGGCGCGGCGCGTACTTATAACACTGGCTTAACATTGGCGTCACAATAGAGAAACAGTAAATGCCGCACTTTGCCTCAGCATTACCATTGCATGAGGAAACTGTTAAGCATCATGCTGTTGCTGGTAGCGGCAGCAGCCTCCGCTCAAACCGCCGACTCGGTGGTCACGCCCGGTGCCGCGGCTTCGGAACCCCGCCCGGCCCCGGCCAAAAAGTGGTACGAGTCGTTTGCCATCCGCGGGTACATGCAGGCGCGCTACAACCGCCTGCTCGAAACCAACCCCGACCTGAAGTGCGAGCAGTGCGACAAGTCGTGGGGCGCCAACGGCGGTATCTCGTTCCGGCGCATCCGCCTGATTGTGTACGGGCAGCTCACCGAGCGTATTTCCTTTTATCTGCAGCCTGACTTTGCCAGCGCGCCCAGCGGCAGCAACAGTTTGATGTTTCTGCAGATCCGCGACGCCTACATGGACCTGGGCCTCGACCGCCGCAGCCGGTTTCGGGTGCGCGTAGGCCAGAGCAAGGTGCCCTTCGGCTTCGAAAACATGCAGTCGAGCCAGAACCGCCTGGCCCTGGACCGCAACGACGCGCTGAACAGTGCCCTCTCCAACGAGCGCGACCTGGGCGTGTTTTTCTACTGGGCGCCGCTGGTGGTGCGTCGGCGTTTCAGTGAGCTGGTGAAGCAGGGCCTGAAGGGCTCGGGCGACTATGGCGTGCTGGCCCTGGGCGCCTTCAACGGCCAGACGGCCAACCGCCCCGAGCTCAACGACCAACAGCACGTGGTAGCCCGCCTGAGCTACCCTTTCGCAGTGGGCAAGCAAATCATCGAGCCGGGCCTGCAGGCCTACTCCGGCCGCTACGTGGTGGCCAAAGACCAGCTCTCGGGCAACGTGAAGCACCACCCCGACCTGAGCTACGCCGACCAGCGAGCGGCGGCCAGCTTCGTGCTGTATCCGCAGCCCTTCGGCGTGCAGGCCGAGTACAACGTGGGCCGGGGCCCCGAGTTCAACCCGCGCACCGACAGCATCGAAACCCGGCGCCTGCACGGGGGCTACCTGCTGCTGAACTACCGCGCCCGCTACCAGCAGCACCAGTTCTACCCCTTCGTGCGCCTGCAGTACTACGACGGCGGCAAAAAGCATGAGCGCGACGCCCGCAGCTACACCGTGCGCGAGGCCGAAATGGGTGTAGAGTGGCAGCCCAGCCCGCACTTCGAGCTGGTGACGATGTACACCCGCTCGTCGCGCCGCTTCGAAGATTACTCCCTGCGCAACAACCGGCAGCGCGGCGGCCTGCTGCGCCTGCAGGCCCAGCTGAATTTCTAGCTCGCCGCTGGTTAGTCCTGGGTCGGGTCCCAGCCCCGCAGCACGTTTTTCAGGGTGTACTGGGCGGCTTCCTGGTCGGTGAGCTGCCGGCTCCAGGGCACGCGCTGCCGGGGCTGGTAGCCCGGGCCCCGGTTCTGGTACTCGGCGTAGTATGCCGTTTGCTTGTTGGCTTCGTTGCCCCAATGGTCCCAGCCGGCGGCGGCAATCTGCGGACCCAGCTCGCAGCGCAGAAACACGGTTTGGGCGTGGGGCCGCCAGGGCCGGCCCAGCAGGAACGAGCCGGCCGGCGCATCACCCGCCAGACGGCAGTTGCTGAACACGTAGCCGTAGCGGGTGCTGTCGGGCGTGGAGGCGGCGGTGAAGTAGCCGCCCTTTTTACCGAACAGGGTGCAGCGCTCAAACCAGGCCGTGCTCGAGCCGAAGATGAAATCGACGGTGCCCTCGATGTAGCAGTCCTGGTAGTACTGACGCGAGCCGTAGCCGTAGGTGTAGAGCGTGTCCTGAAAGCCCAAGAAGCGGCAGTTGCGGAAGCGGGCCCGGTCGCCGGCCACCCACACGGCCACGGCCTGCCCCACCGGGCCCGAGGAGTTCTGGAAGGTGAGGTTTTCGGCCGTGAAGTCGCCGCCGTAGAGGTAGCAGCTGGCCGAGCCGGAGGTGCCCTTCTCCTCGCCGAAGATGTTTTTCTTCTGGTTGTAGTCGTCGTAGGTCAGGATGGTCTGGTCACGGTCTTCGCCCACCAGCTTCACCAGGTTCTTGGAGCCGGCCAGAATCAGCTTTTCCTTGTACACTCCTTTTTTCACCAGAATGGTGGTGACTTTCTTGCGGAAGTCGGGCACGGCATTGAAGGCTTCCTGCACGGTGCGAAACTGCCCGCTGCCGTCCTGGGCCACCACAAAGTCGTAGCGGGCCCCGGGCTGAGCGCGCACGGGGCCGAGCAGCAGCCAGCTCAGCGCCAAAAAAGCCAGCAGCGGCTTCACGGCGTGGTGGGTTGGGCGTCGGCGCCGGACTTGGCGGGCGGCACGGCGTTTTTGGGCAGGGGCCGGGCCAGGCGCTGGGCCAGCGGCAGCTGCAGGGCCTTGATTTCGCCCACCACCAACTGGGCCATTTTGCGGGCCCCCAGCTCGCTGAAGTGAGTGTTGTCGTCGCGGCCGAAGGGGTAGTTCGGGTGCTCGCCGGGCGCCAGCTGCAGAAACAGCAGCCGGGAATGCTCGGGCCCGAACTGCTGCAGCAGCTCCCGGCTCAGGCGGTCGAGGTCAATCAGCGGCACCTGCTGAGTTTTGGCCACTTCCATCGTTGCGGCCGAATACGCCGCGTGGGTTTCCTGGATGCGGCCCTGCTTGTCGAACTTGCGGCGCGTAACGGGCGTGATGAGCACCGGCTGGGCTTTTTTGCCGCGCGTTTCCTGCACGAACCGAATCAGATTTTGGCGGTAGTCTGCGGGCGAGGTGTAGCGGTCGGGGTGCTGGGTCGATTCGTCGTTGTGGCCGAACTGAATCAGCACGTAGTCGCCGGGCTGCAGGGCATCGACGATGGGCTGCCAGCGGTTTTCGGCCAGAAAGGTGCGCGTGCTGCGTCCGTTCACGGCCCGGTTTTCTACCACCACCGTCGAGTCGAAAAACGTGGGCAGCGGCATTCCCCAGCCGGTTTCGGGAAACGTCTGCCGCACTTTGGGCGCAATGGTGGAGTCGCCGATAAGGTACACCCGCACCTTGTCCGGCGCCGGCGCGGCAAACGCCCAGAGCAGCCCCAAACCCAGCAGGGCGGCCAGCGGCCCAAGTTTTCTGACGAGCAGGTTCAGCACGGCAAGTAGATCGGTAACAAAAAAAAGAACGGTCGTGCCGGGCGTGGTGCGGGCCGCCGCTGCTTCCCCAGTTGCGGTTTGTTCACTCACCATTGCAGCTGCATTTCCCTTGATCAGCAGCGGCCCGGCACCAGCTCGGCACGACGTTCTTTCAGGCTTTCATCAGCGGTAGTTCAGTAGTCAGCGGGCCTGCGGGTCCACGGTTTTCTTGGTTTCCGGTTTCACCACCCGCCCGGCCAGCTCCAGGTTCAGGCGGCGGATGTCGGCCAGCACCAGCTGGGCCATCTTGCGGGCGCCCAGCTCGCTGAAGTGGGTGTTGTCGTCGCGGCCCTCGGGGTAGTTCGGGTGCTCGCCGGGCGCCAGCTGGTTGAACAGGAGCTTGGAGTTTTCGACGCCGAACTGCTCCAGCAGCTGCCGGCTGCGCTCATTGAGGTCAATCAGCGGCACGTGCTGCTCCTGGGCCACGGCCCGCACAATGGCCGAGTAGGCGGCGTGGGTGTCTTCGCTGCGCCCGGCGGCGTCGAACTTGCGGCGGGCCACGGGCGTGAGCAGCACGGGCGAGGCCTTTTTAGCCCGCGTTTCGGTCACGAAGCGCACCAGGTTGGCCCGAAATTCCGACTCGGTGGTGTAGCTGCGCTTGGTGGGCACCTCGTCGTTGTGGCCGAACTGAATCAGCACGTAGTCGCCGGGCTGCAAGGCGGCGGCCACGGGCTGCCAGCGGTTTTCGGCGATGAACGTGCGCGTACTGCGCCCGTTCTGGGCGCGGTTGTCTACGGCCACGGTTTCGTCGAAAAAAGCGGCGAAGGGCATGCCCCAGCCGGTTTCGGGATAGTAGCGCACCTGCTTGACCGACATCGTAGAGTCGCCGATGAGGTACACGGTGATGCGCCCCGGCGCGGCGGGCCGAAAAGCCCCCAGCGCGAGCAACCCCACCACGCAGTAACTCAGTAGGCGAAAAGACATGAGCAAAGAAATTCGGGCGCCAACCAGCCGGCCAAAAAGCTGTTTGCCAGGGCATGATAGCTGAAAACCGGCGGTTTTGGGCAGGGCGGCGGCCACTTTATCTGCGCCAACGTTACCGGGAACGTTGCCGGAACCCACTGCCCAGTTACGGCTGCTGGTCCGGCCATTTATTTGCCACCGCGTATAGCCCCTACCCGCTTCTCCGTTTGCTTCCCGCTCATTCCGCTACGCATGCACCTGTTCGTTTACGCCTCGCTCGATGCGGGCGCCCGTGCCCATCTACTCCGGCAGCTGCCGCCCGAGTTCACCGTCAGCTTCCGCACCGACCTGCCCGCCGGGCAGCAGCCAGCCGCGCTGCAACGCGCCGAGCTGCTGTTTGGCAACCCGCCCGCCGACTGGTTTGCCGCGGGCTTCCCGCCGGGCTTGCGGTTCTGGCAGATCGACTCGGCCGGCTTCGAGCGGTACGCGGGGCTGCAGCCAAATTTCCCGGTGGCCAACGTGGGCGACTATTTTGCCTGGCCCTGCGCCGAAACCATGGTTGCCGGCATTCTGGCGCTGTACCGCCGCATTCACGACCTGGCCCGCTGGCAGGAGCGCCGCGAGTGGCACGGCAGCCTAATCCGGCCCACGTTGCGGCTGCTGCGCGAGCAGCGCGTGGTTGTACTTGGGGCCGGGGCCATTGGGCTGGCGGTGCGCCGGCAGCTCAGCGGCTTCGGCTGCGCCGTGCAGCTGCTGGCGCGCACCAACCCCGCCGCCCAGCTGCACTCCCGCGCCGAGCTGCGGGCGGCCCTGCCGCATACCGACCTGGTGATAAACTGCCTGCCGGGTACGGCCACGGGCTTTGTCTCGGCCGAGCTGCTGGCGGCCCTGCCCGCGGGCAGCGTGTACGCCAGCGTGGGCCGCGGTACCACCACCGACGAGCCCGCGCTGATTGCCGCCCTGCAGTCGGGCCAGCTCAGCGGCGCCGTGCTCGACGTAACGGCCGTGGAGCCCCTGCCCGCCGACAGCCCGCTCTGGGCCTTGCCGCAGGTAATTCTGACCCAGCACAGCGGCGGCGGCCAGCCCCGCGAAGACGAGGGCAAGGTGGACGTGTTCCTGCGTAGCCTCAGCCGCCTGCTGCGCGGTGAATCGCCCGAAAACCTGGTCGACCTGGCCCGCGGCTACTAACCCCGCTCGACGATTCAGGGCCGCTGAGCGGCTGCATACAAGCTGGCTTCTTATTATTTTCCCATTACATTGGTATTACAACATTCTTTCACCATCCACAACCCAAACCCTTATGAAAACTGTGAAAACCCTGGCCCTGCTGGCCGTGCTGGCCTTTTCGGGCGCCTGCAGCAAAGAAGACGCGGCGCCGGTAGCCGCTCCCGCAGCCGCGGCGAGCAGCGACGTGAAGGCCGGTCCCGGCTACGAGTGCCTCGACGTGTACGACCCGGTTTGTGGCAGCGACGGCAAAACCTACAGCAACGCCTGCTACGCCCGCCGCGCCGGCGTCACCTCTTACACCCGCGGCGCCTGCGACGGCAGCGGCGGGCCGATCTAGCCTTGCGCTTTACCAACGCATAAAAAAGCCCGGCCTTGCGGTCGGGCTTTTTTATGCCTGGTATTCTCAGCTTAACCCTGCGGCTGAATCGAGTTGGTAATGGCTTCCACAATGCCTTCGGAAATGCCAGTGGTGCTGAAGCCGCCGTCGTGCATCAGGTTCTGCATGGTCACGTAGCGCGTCAGGTCCGAGAACAGCGACACGCAGTAGTCGGCGCAAGCTTCGGCCGGGGCGTTGCCCAGCGGCGAAAGGCGGTCGGCGTACTCATAAAAGGCGTCGAAGCCGCTGATGCCGGTGCCGGCGGTGGTCTTGGTGGGCGACTGCGAAATGGTGTTCACGCGCACCTTCTTCAGGCTGCCCAGGCGCTGGCCGTAGCTGCGGGCAATGCTTTCGAGCACGGCCTTGGCCTGCGACATGTCGGTGTAGTCGAGGAAGGCGCGCTGGGCAGCGATGTACGAGAGGGCTACCACCGAGCCCCACTCATTCAGGGCGTCCTGCTTCTCGGCCACGTGCAGCATCTTGTGGAACGAGAGGGCCGAAATGTCGAGCGTCTTCTGGAACCAGTCGTAGTTCAGCTCGCCGTAGTGCTTGCCCTTGCGGATGTTGGGGCTCATGCCGATGCTATGCAGCACGAAATCAATCTTGCCGCCGAGCTGCTCCACGGCGCCGCTGAACACCTTTTCCAGGTCTTCGACCACCGTGGCGTCGGCGGGGATGATGGGGGCCGAGCACTGCTCCGCGAGCTTGTTGATTTCGCCCATGCGCATGGCGAGCGGGGCATTGCTGAGCACGAACGTGGCGCCTTCTTCGTGGCAGCGCAGGGCTACCTTCCAGGCAATGGACTGTTCGTTGAGGGCGCCGAAAATGATGCCGCGCTTGCCGGCGAGTAGGTTGTTGGCCATAAAGGAGGTTGAGTCGGGTCGATGGAACGGGCAAAAATAGAGGTTCGCGCCGAACAGGCCGCCGAACCAGTAAGCCCAGCGCGCAAGAACGTCATTCTGGGCAAGGCGAAGAATCTCGCCTGCTGACATCAGATAGCAGAATCCTCGACTGCGCTCGACATGACAATTGCTTAGGCCAGTTGGCGCCTCCTAGGCCGGCACCAGGTCGCTTTCGCCGCGCAGGGCCAGCAGCTCGCGGGCACTCTGGAAGGCGTTTTCGCTGGGCCGGGCACCCGAAATCATCTGGGCAATTTCGCGGATGCGCTCCTCCTCCGTGAGTTTGCGGATGCGGCTCACGGTGCGGTCGGCGCGGTCTTCCTTGTACACGAAGAAGTGCGCCTCGCCGGCAGCGGCCATCTGCGGCAGGTGCGAAATGGCCACCAACTGGTGCTTTTTGGCCATTTGCTGCATCATGCGACCCACTTTCACCGCAATTTCCCCGCTGATGCCGGTGTCGATTTCGTCGAACACGATGGTGGGTAAGGCCGTCTTGTCGGCCAGCAGGTACTTGATGCACAGCATCAGGCGCGAAAACTCCCCGCCCGAGGCGGCCTTGCTCAGGGTTTGGGGCTGGGCGCCCTTGTTGGCCGTAAACAGCAGGCTAATGACGTCGGTGCCGGAAGTGGCGGGCGAGCCGGTGTGGTGCTGCACCACCAGGCGGGCGTTGGGCATGCCCAGGTCGGCGAGCAGATCGGCCAGCTCCCGCTCGAACTGCGGGAAAGCGGCCCGCCGCTGCTCCGAGAGGTGGGCGGCGCGCTTGAGCACTGTGGCCAGGGCACCCTCGGCGTCGCGGCGCAGGCGGCTGATTTCCTTGTCGAGGTTGAGCACCGAGCCGACTTTCTGCTGCAGGTCGTCGCGCACGGCAATCAACTCGGCCACGTCGCGCACTTGGTGCTTGCGCTGCAGGTTGAAGAGCACGTTCTGGCGCTGCTGCAACTCGTCGAGGCGCCGGGGGTCGGCCTCGGTGCGCTGCTCGGCCTGCTCGGCCTCGGCGGCCACGTCGCGCAGCTCAATCAGGCAGGAATCCACGCGCTCCTTTAGCTGGCGGGCGGCGTCGGAGTAGGCCGCAATTTGGCCCAGCAGCAACGCGGCTTCCTTGAGGCTGCCGGTGGCGCAGTACTCGCCCTCGGCCAGGGCCTGCAGGGCGCCCCCGAGCTTGAGCTTGATTTCCTCGGCGTGCTCCAGTTCCCGCAGCTCGGTTTCCAGCGCCTCCTGGTCTTCGCCGTCGAGCCGGGCTTCTTCCAGCTCGCTCAGCAGGAAGCTGTGGTAGTCCAGCTCCTTGTTGGCCTGGGCCACCTGATCTTCCAGGGTTTTGAGGTCGGCGGCCAGCTTGCGGTACTGGCGGAAGGCGTTGCCGTACTGGGTGCGGGTGGGCACGAGGCCGGCGTAGAGGTCGATGAGGTTGAGCTGGAACACCGGGTCCCCGAGCAGCAGCGTGTCGTGCTGGGAGTGAATGTCCATCAGGTTGGCCCCGATCTTACGCAGCGTCTCCACCGTTACGGGCGTGTCGTTGACGAAGGCGCGGGACTTGCCCGAGGGGCTGATTTCGCGGCGCAGAATGCACTGCGCGTCGTAGTCGATATCCTCGGCCTCGAAGATGTCCTGCAGCTGGTAGCCCGACACGTCGAACTGCCCCTCAATCACGCACTTTTTCTGGGTGTTGAAGAGCAGCTTGGAATCGGCGCGGTTGCCCAGCAACAGCCCGATGGCGCCGAGCATGATGGATTTGCCGGCCCCGGTTTCGCCCGTGATGATGTTGAGCCGCGCCGAGGGCCGCAGCTCCAGGGACTCGATCAGGGCGTAATTCTGTATGCGAAGATCCACCAACATAGCGGTAGTGGTTGCGTGAGACAATAGCCTGCTAATTGCCCGGGCCGCCAAGCAGCCGGGCATCAGCCGTTTACAAACCTACTAAATCATTTAGCAGAAGCGCAAGCCATTCCCCCAATCTATTTAGCACATAACGCTTTGCTGCGTCCGCGGGCCGATTCAGCCCGGTATTCACTCCGGCTTGGGCACGGTCAGCCGCTGCCGCTTCGCCCGTAAACCGGATATATAGCCGCTTAAAAACGCGAGTTGCCGCGGCTTCGGGCCGCGGCAACTCGCATGCATGGTTCAGGAAAGGGGTGGCTCGGGTCAGCGCCGCGGCTGCATAATGCTCTGGTACTTGGCCGAATTAGTGGGGTCCACGTCCTGCAGCAGGGCCACTACGGTTTGCTTCTGGTCGGCCTGGGGGCTGCTGCGGTAGATGTTGGCAATTTCATCGGCCTTGGTTTCGAAGAACGAGCGCACCAGCGTGGAGCCAGGGCGGCGCTGGCTGGCGCCCTGCACGCCCTGCAGGGCCGTGAGAATGGTGGCGCGGGCTTCGTCGGGCTTCTGAATGAATACGTCGAGGCCCTGGCGGTAGTAGTTGTACACGGCCGTGCGCAGGGGCTCCAGCTGCGGGTCCTGCAGGCCGTTGAGCAGGGCGAAGCGGCTGCGCTGGTTGGCCTTGCCGTTGTCTTTCCAGCCATCGTCGCCGTCGGTGCTTTGGGTCGAGGCTACCTGCAGGATGTTGCGGGCCCGGTCGAACGTGCGCGAGCCGCCCAGCGGGGCAAAGGAGTCCTGGTCCATGCCGATGATGGTGTAGGCGTAGAAGCTCAGGATGGACGAGAGGTTGTTGACGTAGCTGTTCTCGGAAAAGTCGAGCGGCTGACCGGGCAGGTAGGTAAAGCGCCAGCTTTCGGCGTAGCTCAGCAGGTTGGTTTCGTAGGAGGTGCCGTACACGGGGCGCGTGCTCAGAATGCGCACGGTGGCGCCGTAGGTGCCGTTCTGGGGAATTTCCTGGATGCTGATGTACAGCTGGCAGCGAATACGCTCATCGGGCTTGTACACGTCGTTGGTCCAGCGGCGCACGTTCAGAAACTGGGTGATTTCGTTCTGCATCTGGGTGAGCAGCTGCGGATCGGTGATGGTCACGCCCTCGGCGCGCACGTTCACGGTGGCCAGCAGCTCCTGGGCCCGCGCGGCCTGGGGCCGCAGCCCGAGCACCGCGGTCAGCAGCACCAAACAAATCAGAATACGCTTAGGCAACATGGGCAGCAAGGCGGGCAAGAATGGCGGAAACAATGTCGCGGGCAACGTCGGCTTTGGGCTTTAGGTCAAAGGGCGTCACGCGGTCGGGCTCCACCAGGGTGATTTTGTTGGTATCGTGGCGGAAGCCGGCGCCGGGGTCGCGCAACGAATTTAGCACCACCATGTCGAAGTTTTTGCGGCGGAGCTTGTCCTGGGCGTGCGCCAGCTCCTGGTGCGTCTCCAACGCAAAACCCACGGAAAATTGTTCAGCGCGCTTGGTTTGGCCCAGCGTGGCGGCAATGTCCACGTTCTTCACCAGCTCCAGCACCAGCACTTCCTCGCTGCCGTCCTCGCGCTTCTTGATTTTCTCGGCGGCCACCGTGCGCGGGCGGTAGTCGGCCACGGCGGCGGCAAACACCCACACAGCGGCGGTTGGGGCGGCGGCGGCGGCGGCCTGGTACATCTCGTCGGCGGTTTGCACGCGCACGAGCTCAATGGCTGGGTGCTCAACGGTCAGGGCCGTGGGGCCGCTCACCAGCGTTACGGCAAAATCGGCTTCGGCAAAGGCCTCGGCCAGCGCGTAGCCCATTTTGCCGGTCGAGTGGTTGCCAATAAAGCGCACCGGATCGATGGGCTCGTATGTTGGGCCGGCTGTAAGCAACACCCTACGGGGCGGGCTCTGAACGTCGACGGCGGAAGGCGGTACGGAAAACTCAGCAGACATGGTGCGGGTAGAGGTTCACTGAATAGCCCGCAAGTACGCCTTATTCGCGGGCAAGCCCGCGCCAGACGCCGTCAGAATGCCGCTGCGAGCAGCTCCACAATCTGCTCGGGCTCGAGCATGCGCCCCGGGCCCACCAGCCCGCTGGCCAGCTCGCCGGCCGGCGAGTCGAGTACGCGCACGCCGTCCTGGCGCAGGGTGGCCAGGTTGCGCTGGGTAGCCGGGTGCTGGTACATGTCGAGGTCCATGGCCGGGGCCACCCAGGTAGGGCAGCGCGCCGAGAGGTACACGGCCGCCAGCAAATTGGGGCACAGACCCTGGGCCAGCGTAGCCAGGGTGTTGGCGCTGGCCGGGGCAATCAGCAGGGCATCGGCCCAGAGGCCCAGGTCCACGTGGTTGTGCCACACGCCCGCGTGCTCGTCCTGCAGAAAGCCCTGCAGCACGGGGCGCTTGGAAAGGGTGGCCAGGGTGAGGGGCGTCACAAAAGCCGAAGCCGAGGGCGTCAGGATTACCTGCACCTCGGCTTCGGCTTTCACCAGCAGCCGCACCAGGGCGGCGGCTTTGTAGGCGGCAATGCTCCCGCTCACGCCCAACAGAATGCGGCGGTGGGCCAGCATGCGTGCGGACGCTACTTATTCGGCTTTCGGCTCCGAGGGCAGCTCTTCCTCGGAAGGATGACGGAAAGTCACCTTGCCTTCCAGGAACTCCTCGATGGCGAGGTTGGTGGACTTGGGCAGGCGCTCGTAGTGCTTGCTGATTTCGATCTGCTCGCGGTTTTCGAACACCTCCTCGAGGTTGTCGACGGTGGTGGCAAACTCGGCCAGCTTGCCGTTCAGCTCTTCCTTGATCTTGACGGAAATCTGGTTGGCGCGCTTCGAGATGATGGCAATGGACTCGTACACGTTGCCGGTTTCCGCCGTGAAATCGGACAGGTTGCGCGTAACGATGGAGGGAGAAACGTGGCTGGGTACTTTCATGGTTCGAAGGGCTAAAGGCTGAATGGTTATTGGGCTGCCTGCCACGCCAAGTGAAATAGCCGGGTCGTGGAGCGCTGCAGCCGGCAACCAATTAATTCGTTGAAGCTTGGGTCGGGGCCGTTTTGGCGGCGGGGTCGGGGTGCTCTTTGAGGAACTTCTGCGCGTAGTCGTACATGGCTTCCGCGGCTTTTAGGTTCTTGCTTTGCGGGTAGGTATCCACGAAGTTTTGGTAGAACACCACCACTTCCAGAAACCGTTCACGCTGCTTTTCCTCCACGCTTTCTTTGGCCAGCTCGTGCTGCGAGGCCAGCTTCAGGAAGGCGGCCTGCTCGCCGTACAGCGAGGCCGGGTACTGCTGCTGATAGGTGTTAAAGGCCACCACCGCCGACTGGTAGTAGCGCACCGAGTGGTAGAGCTTGGCGGCTTCGAAGGCTTTCACCTCCAGCTTGCGCTGCAACTCGTTCGACATGTTCTCGGTCTCGGGTCGGAACTTGCTTTCGGGGTAGCGGTTCAGGAAGGCCTGAATGCTCTCGATGGCCGTAACGGTGCTGGTCTGGTCCAGCTCGTACTCAGGCGAGTCGCGAAACAGCGACTTGGCGTGCATGAACAGGGCCTCCTCGGCGTAGGGCGACGAGGGGTAGGTTTCGGCAAACGTCTGGAAGTAGTAGGAGCTGAGCGTGTAGTTGCCTTCCTCGTAGTTGGCGCGGGCAAAGTAGAACTCGGCCTTTTCGGCTTCGGGGCGGCCTTTGAGCAGCGGAATCAGCGGCTCGAGCAGGGTTTCGGCCTTCACGTAATCGCCCTGCTCGTAGTACTTCACGGCGGCCTCGTACCGCTCGTTGACGTTGGTGCTCTTGAGCAGCTTCTGGTAGGGGCTGCACGCGCCGAGCACGGCAAGGCTCAGCAGCAGGACAAGAACACGGGGGCGGAATGCGGGCATAAGAAAGGCAAAGGTAACGGATTGGCGGCCGAACGCAAAAGCCGCTCAGGCCCAGGAGCCGGGCGGGCCGCTCAAGGTTGCGCGGCTGCCGCTTTTCCCGGGTTCAGCAGAACATTCAGGGCTGCGTTTTGGTGCGGGCCGCAGGTTTGGCCGGTACCGGCTTGGCTGGCGCGGGCTTGGCTTTGGTTGCGGGAGCGTTGGCCGGGGCAGCTTTGCGGGCGGGGGCCGCTTTAGTCTTGGGTTTGGCGGCCGGCTTGGTGGTTTTCTTGGGCTTGGCTTTGGCCTTGGCGGGCGGGGCAAAGTGCTTGCCCAGCACGTTCTGGCGGGTGGGCCGCTGGGCAATCAGCCACTGGAAGCCCTTGAGCTTGGTGTCCTCGGGCTTTAGCTCGTGGGGCGGAATAAAGCTGGCGTCGGGGTTGGTCAGGAAGCTAATGGTGGAGAGCTTGCTTTCGGCGAAGCGCAGGGCCATGTTGGCCGACAGCGCCTTGTTTACCCCGGTCACGGCGGTGTCGTTGTCGAGGGCGTAGTACACGCTTTCGGCGTTGCCCAGTACGTCTACCTTGCGCAGCTTGCTGTTCTGGAAGTAAGCCACCATGTTGCGGCCCTTCACCTGGTTGAAGTTCAGCAGTGTGTCCTGGCCCACAATAAAGGAGTTGGCGTAGAGCCGCATCTGGTCGATTTTCTGGCGGCGCATGCGAATTTCCATCGAGTCGGCGGTGAGCTGGTTTTGCTCGTTCCACAGCACCGGGCGGGTGTTGAGGTAGATAACCGAGTCGCGGCGGTTGTAGGTGAGCGAGTCGCAGCGGCCCAGCAAGTCGCGGCGGTAGATGCGCACGCGGCGGTAGGCATACACGATGCCGGGGTCGTTTACGCGGGCTTCCACGTTCACCAGCGTGTCGGCGGCCAGGTACAGGGTGTCGCGGTCGGTGATGTTGCGCATTACGGGCGAGCCGTACACCTTGGCCCGACCCAAAGCCCGCCAGTAGCGGCCCACGTCGCCGCGAATCACCACGTTGTCTTTCTTGGCCGTCATCGACACGTTGCCGCGGGCCACGCCGTACTGCCGTGCCTCGTCGTACACCAGCTGGTCGCCGCCGAGCAGGTAGTTGGGCGTCTCGATCTTGGCGTTGCGCTGAAAGTCGGACACCCGCGACACGGTGTTGTAGGTGCCCTTCTCGGCGTAGATGTTGCCCTGCTTGCCCACAATGCGGGTGGGGCCGAAAAAGTAAGCCACCTTGCTCTGGGTGTTGTACTGCAGGGTGTCGTTGGTGATGGTGTAGTCCTTGGTGACCAGCTTCACGTTGGTGCGGAAGCTGAACACCTGGGTCTGGGTATTGTAGTAGCCCTTCTGGCTGTCGAGCACGTTTTCGGGGTCGGTGATGTGGCCGCCGGTGCTGTAGTAGGCCACCTTGCGCGTCAGGTCGTAGTCGAGGGCCTGGGTGGTGAGCGTGATGCGCGGGTCGCGCAGCACCACGTTGCCGGTGATGCGCGCCCGGCGGGTGTCGCCGTCGTAGAAGCCCCGGTCGCCGGTGATGGTCACCGTGTCGTTCTGCACCATGCGCACGTTGCTGAAGGCCTCGATGGCGTTGCGGTCGAGGTACTGGTAGGCCGAGTCGCAGTACAAATAGGCGTCGCCCTGCCGGAAGCTCACGTTGCCGATCAGCTTGCGAATCTGCTGGCCATTGAAGTCGCCGCCGATGAGCTGGCCGGCCCCGGGCAGCAGCTCAATGCGCTGGCCTTTTTTGGGCGGCTCCTGCCCGGCCGGCGGCGTGGCGGGCCGGCGCTGGGCCCAGCCCGCCAGGGGCAGCGCCAGCAACAGCAGCGAAAGAAGAAGGAAACGAAGGTGCATCAGGGGCGCAAAAGTACGGAACCCCGGCCCTAACGCGTGCCTTCCCGATTTGGTGCGTGCAGGGTGGCTTCGAGGGGACGGGCCGGCGCAGCCAGGTGCCGGCTCAGCCGCCGGGCCCGGGGCACGTGGTCGGTTTGCAGGGCGTTGGGGCGGCAGGCCAGCAGCCGGGTGATGGTACCCCGGGAGCGGCCCCCAAACAGCACCACTTGGAGTCCTGCCGCCTGGGCCTGGGCCACCCGCGCGGGCGTGGCCAGGGTTTTGGGCAGCACCACGGCGGCCACCGGCAGCTGCGGGGCCGTGGCCAGCCGCTCGTCTACCGCCCCCGTAATTTCCAGGCCCAGGGGCACGCCGGGCAGCTCCTGGGCCAGCCGGGGCAGCGAGGGAATGTGCTCGGTGAGCACCAGCAGGCGGCCCGCCGGCACGGGGTAGCGGCGCAGCAGCCGGCCCAGGGCGCGCACCAGGGCGGGCGAGCGGGCGTAGGTCTGGCCCGCGGGGGCGCAGTAGTCGGCCTCGTGCAAATCCAGGTGCAGTACGGGGTAGGCCGCGGGGTGCTGGCTGAGGCGGGCCAGCAAGGTTTCCAGCGGGGCCACCCGCTCGTGCTGAAACCAGTCGTAGGGCCAGCCACCGCGGTAGGGCAGCCGGGCCAGCTCGGCGGCCGCAAACTGGCTCACGCAGCCCTGGGCCGGGGTAATGCCCTGCAGCCAGGGGTCGTGAAACAGCATCAGCACGCTGTCCTGGCTCAGCTGCACGTCCACTTCCACGCCGTCGGCGCCGTGGGCCAGGGCCTGGGTCACCCCGCCCAGGCTGCTCGGCGGCAGGGGATTGAAGCGGTTGAACGGCGTGAGAAAGCCCGAGCCGGCGTGCCCGATGATGAGCGGCGCGGGGCGCCCGGCCGCCGCGCCCGGCCCGGCCGAGCGGGCACAGCCGCTCAGCAGCCCCAGCCCCAGCAGCACTGCGCCCAACCGTCGACTCATCTTCATGCCCTGCTTGCTGCGCGGCGGCCCCCGTTGGCCGGTCTGCGTGCGTACTCCGCAACGGGTAACCGGGTTGGGGGCCGATGGTTTTTTCGCGGCGCCCGCCGCGGCCTACCTTTGCGCGGCCCTTTCCTGGGGCCTCCCCTGCTATGCTCGACCGCGTCCGCCACTTCATCGAAGAAAACCAGCTCTTTCACCCCACTACCGACTCGGTGCTGGTTGCCGTGAGCGGCGGCATGGACTCGGTGGTGCTGCTCGACGTGCTGCACCGCCTGGGCACCCCGCTGGCCGTGGCCCACTGCCACTTCGGGCTGCGCGGCGAAGAGGCCGACGCCGACGAGGAGTTTGTGCGCAAGCTGGCCAAGAAGTACGAAGTGCCCTACTTCGCCGAGTTCTTCGACACCCAGGGCTTTGCCGAGCAGGAAGGTCTCTCCACCCAAATGGCCGCCCGCGTGCTGCGCTACCAGTGGTTTGAGCAGCTGCGCCGCAGCCAGCAGCTGGCCTACGTGGCCACCGCCCACCACCAGCGCGACGCGGCCGAAACCATGCTGCTCAACCTCACCCACGGCACCGGCCTGGCCGGCCTGCACGGCATTCCGGTGCGCCAGGGTCGCGTGGTGCGCCCCCTGCTGGCCACCGGCAAAGAAGACCTCTACGACTACCTGGTGGAGCACCGCCTGGCCTGGCGCGAAGACGCCAGCAACGACAGCACCCTCTACCAGCGCAACAAGCTGCGCCACGAGGTGCTGCCCGTGCTGCGCGAGCTGAACCCCTCCCTCGACCACACCCTGCAGCACACCGCCGAGCGGGTGCGCGGCGCCGAGGCCCTGGTGCAGCACTTCGTGGATGAAACCGCCCGCCTGGCCCGCCGCGACGAAGACGGCGTCACCTACTTCACCATTGCCGCCCTGCAAGCCACGCCCGCCCCGGCCCTGGTGCTGCACGAGCTGCTGCGCCCCTTCCATTTTCCCTGGCTGGTGGTCAAGGACATCGTGGCCGCGTTCGGGGCCGAGCCGGGCCGGCAGTTCGACTCGCCCACCCACCGCCTGGTGAAAGACCGCGAGCAGCTGGTCGTCACGGCCAAAAACCTGGACGCCTTCGGCACCCACCTCTGGCCCGAGGGCCAGGCGCAGCTGGAAGTCGACGATGTGCGCCTGATGCAGCGCGAGCTGCCCGCCGAGGGCTACCAGATCAACCGCAACAAGGACGTGGCCGCCTTCGACGCCGACAAGCTCCGGTTCCCGCTCACCCTGCGCCGCTGGCGCGAGGGCGACTGGTTTATGCCCATCGGCCTCAAGGGTAAAAAGAAGCTCAGCGACTTTCTCATCGACCAGAAAGTACCCCTGAACCTGAAAGACCGCGTGCGCCTGCTCACCACCGCCGAGGGCAAAGTAGCCTGGGTGGTGGGCCTGCGCCCCGACGACCGCTACAAAGTGACCGAAGAAACCCAGCGCGTGCTCGAAATCCGCCTCCAGCGCCGCGGCTAGCGGGGGCGGTATGCTTAGGGCCACCCAACCCGTTCATGCCAGCACCCGATTTCAGTTGGCCGCCGACTCTCCACTCGGCTTGCGCATCGCGTCCTGGAGTTGGGTGAGCAGCTTCGCGGTGACCACCTGAAATTGCTGGCGCTCGGCCGCGAGGCTGCTGGCCCCGCTTTCGGTAATGGCTTTCGTTCTGATTAGCGGGTCTTCGGCCGGCTCCTTCGTGGGCGAGGTCGGCCGTACAAAGGCAAAATCCGTCGCCTCGTACCGGTAGCGCCCTTCCTCGAGGTACAGGCGCAGGGTGTAGTGCAGCACCGAACGAATGGTCTGGGTGCGGGGACGGCCATTGAACGTGCCCCCCATGGCATAAGTATAGGCAAACGGTTGCGCCCCCGACAGGACGAGCACCTCGGTGTCTGGCTGGTGCCAAATCACCGGCGGCGTGTCCGGTGAGGCAGCCGCGGTGGCCCATTCACACGCGCGAGCTACCAAGTCGGCTTGGCTGACGCCCGCAACCGGCACGACTGCCTGGTACCGAATGCGGCCCGTGGCGCGGTCAACGGGTAGCCCTCCCAAGGATTGGGCATACGCAGAGTCAATCAATAAGTAAAGGCAAAAGATTGACAGCAACATTTTCATACAAGAGAAGCTAAGAAGGACTTACATTCCAAGGGTTGTTGCACTCGATTCCTGAGTGAGCCACCTTAGTAGGGTGCTTGGCCAAGCTAAACAGAAGCGTATCAAAGTATCAGGGTTTTTCCCTGAAATGCCCAAAGTCGTTTAGCGTTCCTTGTGGCAATACGGCAGGTGTATAGCCCCAGCGTGGGGTCGTTCGGCTGCCCCTCAGGGCGACGAAGAGAAAAACCGCCCGCGCCGGCGTGGCTCCCCCTCTCCCCCTGGAGAGGGGGCCGGGGGGTGAGGCACTGCACCCATGCGCGTCGCGTCGCCCCCCTACCCGCGGCTTTGTGGGCCCAACGTGTGGCGTTGTTGCCCCTGCAAATCGTTTCGCGGGGCCTTCAAATGGCTTTGTCGCCCGTGCGAATCGTTTTGTGGGTCGTGCGAATCGTTTTGTCGGCCGTGGTCGGCGTTTCGCGGGCCCAACCTCGCCTTCTGCACCCGTAACTGCCGCTCTGCGCGCCCAACCGACGGTCTGCAAGCCCAACTGAGCGTTGCATGCCCAACCTGGGCCCCGCAACGCTCCCGCACCAAAAACCCGGCGCCGGGTACCACGCACTAAACCGCAGTCCTTACCTTAGCAGCCCAAACCGTTTTCTCATTTTCCCAACTGACCACCCCATGAAAGTAACCGTTGTAGGGGCCGGCAACGTGGGCGCCACGTGCGCCGATGTGCTTGCCACCCGTGAAATTGCCAACGAAATCGTCCTGGTTGACATCAAGGAGGGCATTGCAGAGGGCAAAGCCCTCGACATCTGGCAGAAGGCCCCCATCATCGGCTACGACTCGCGCACGGTGGGCGTCACCAACGACTACTCGCGCACCGCCGATTCCGACGTGGTGGTTATCACCTCGGGCCTGCCCCGCAAGCCCGGCATGAGCCGCGACGACCTGATTTCGGTCAACGCCGGCATCGTGAAGTCGGTCACCGAGCAGGTAGTGAAGTACTCGCCCAACGCCATCATCATCGTCGTGTCGAACCCCCTCGACGTGATGACCTACCAGGCCCACCTCACCTCGGGTCTGCCCCGCGAAAAGGTGTTCGGCATGGCCGGCATCCTCGACACGGCCCGCTACCGCGCCTTCCTGGCCGAGGCCCTCAACGTGAGCCCCAAAGACATTCAGGCCGTCCTGATGGGTGGCCACGGCGACACCATGGTGCCGCTGCCCCGCTACACCACCGTGGGCGGCATTCCCGTTACCGAGCTCATCGGTAAAGAGCAGCTCGACGCCATCGTGCAGCGCACCGCCGTGGGCGGGGGCGAGCTGGTGAAGCTGATGGGCACCTCAGCCTGGTACGCCCCCGGCGCCGCCGCGGCTCAAATGGTCGAGGCCATCGTGCGCGACCAGCGCCGCGTATTCCCCGTCTGCATCGAGCTGAAGGGCGAGTACGGCATCGACGGCGTGTACCTGGGCGCCCCGGTTATCCTGGGCAAAAACGGCATCGAGAAAGTTATCGAGCTGCAGCTCAACGACGAGGAGAAGGCCCTGCTGGAAACCTCGCGTGGCCACGTGAAAGAGGTGATGGACGCCCTGGACAAGATGACCCAGGCCCAGCCCGCCTAAGCGCCCCCATTGGCTCCGGCCAGCTTTCGGGCCGCTCCGCTTCCGCGGGGCGGCCCGTTTTGCGTTTGGCGGCCCCGGGCCGAACCCCGTACCTTGCCGCCGAAACCCACTTGATGCACCTTTACTTAATCGACACCAACCCGGCAGTAACCGCTGCCTGGCAGCAGGTATTTGCCGGCGTCGGGCCGGTCACCGTCCGCCACGCGTCCATCTTCGACCACCCGGCCGACGCCTTGGTCAGCCCCGCTAACAGCTTCGGCTACATGAACGGCGGCATCGACTTTGCCATTTCCAAGCACCTGGGCTGGCACCTGGAAAAAGATCTGCAGCACCTCATCCGCGAGAAGTACTACGGCGAGCTGCTCGTCGGTCAGGCCGACATCCTCGAAACCGGCAGCGCCCTGTTTCCCTACCTGATTGCGGCGCCCACCATGCGCACGCCCATGACCATCAGCCGCGGACCCAACGTGTATTTGGCCATGAAAGCCATCCTGCTCTTGCTGCGCTACGGCCGGCTAAGCACCGGCGAGCCGGTGGCCAGCAACGTGCAGTCGGTAGCCATTCCGGGCCTGGGCACCGGCGTGGGGCAGGTACGGCCCCTGGACTGCGCCCGGCAAATGCGCATCGCCTGGGAAGACGTGATGCAGGAAAAGCACGCCACCGAGGCCGGTTGGGAAGAGCTGCGCTCGAACTACGCCTACTTCTACACCCACGACGAGCGCGACCTGAAGTACCCCATTCCCTAGCCATGCCTACCACTGCTTTATCGGCTGCCGACCTGCTCGCCCGCATTCACACCCTGGCCGACCCCGAGCGTGCCGTGGCCGTGGCCCGCTTTTTCCAGACCGGCCCCGGCCAGTACGGCGAGGGCGACCGGTTTCTGGGCCTCACCATGCCCCAGCAGCGCGCCCTGGCCCGCGAGTTCAAAGCATTGCCGCTGCCCGAAGTCGAGCAGCTGGTGCGCAGCCCCTGGCACGACTGCCGCTCCGTCGGCCTCATCATCTGGACGCTGCAGTTTCCCAAAGCTGACCCCGCCGGGCAACAGGCACTCTACGAGCGGTACCTGCACCTGCGCCGCTTCGTCAACAGCTGGGATTTGGTCGACGTCACCTGCCCGCACATCGTGGGGGCCTACCTGCTCCGGAAAGACCGCAGCCCGCTTTACGAGCTGGCCGTCGAAGACCACCTCTGGAGCCAGCGCATGAGCATCGTCTCCACCCTGGCCTTCATCCGCCAGGGGCAGTTTGCCGATACCCTGGCCCTGGCCGAGCTACTGCTCCCCCACCGCCACGACCTCATTCACAAAGCCGTGGGCTGGCTGCTGCGCGAAGTGGGCAAGCGCAACGAGGAGGCCCTCGAAGAATTCCTCCACGACCACCGCGCCCACATGCCCCGCACCACGCTGCGCTACGCCATCGAAAAGCTCAGCCCCGCCCAGCGGCAGTTCTACCTGCAGAAATAAACCAGCGCGCCCCGCCAATAAAGTTCGGCGGGGCGCGCTGGCTGAAAGAATTTCCGGTTTACTGCTGGCTGGCTTTGAAAAGCTTCTGCTTTTCCTCCTTCGAGAGGCTTTCGTAGCCCGAGCGGGAAATCTTATCCAGGATCAGGTCGATTTCGTTTTGCTCGGGCTGCACCAGCGGCCCGCGGGTTTTGCCGGCGGCCGCCGGCGGCGTGTTGCGGTGCGACACCCGCAGCCGAGGCCGCCCGTGCAGCAGGCCGCTGATCCAGTCGCCCACGGCCAGAATGGGCCGGCCCAGGTCGCGCCCCGCCTGCAGCTGCTTCACGAACACGAAGCCGATAATGGCCCCGCCCAGGTGCGCCAGCTGCCCGCCGGTATTGTTGCCGCTGATGCCGGCAATGGAAATCAGCACCACCGCCGCGGCGATGTACTTGATGCGCACCGCCCCGAACAGGAACAGGTTGAAGGTATAGTCGGGCAGCAGCGTAGCGGCCCCCACGATGATGGCCGTGACGGCCGCCGAGGCCCCCACCATCGACATGCCGGCCAGCATCTGCGGGCGCAGCACCGGCAGCAGGTTGTAGCTCAGCAGAAACAGCAGCGCCCCGGCCAGGCTGCCCAGGATGTAGAGCCCTACCAGGCGCCGGTCGCCCAGGTACTCGCGGAACAGCATGCCAAACCAGTACAGGTTCAGCAGGTTGAAGATGATGTGCAGAAAGCCCTCGTGGGTGAAAGCGTAAGTGAGCAGCGTCCAGGGGTGGCGCAGCAGGCCGGGCAGATCGGCCGGCAGCTCCAGCTGGCGCATCAGCACCTCGTAGGCCGGGCGCGCCCCGCTCAGAAACAGCAGCGCCTTCACCACCACCAGCACCGCAAACACCAGCACGTTGATGAGCAGGAGCTGGTTGAGGGCGTTGTCGCGGCGGCTGAAGGCGGATTTGATGTCGGCGATTATGCTCATGGACGGGTGGGCATCAATAGAAGCGGGAGTGGTGCTTTTCCCAGTATTTCAACAGCAGGAAGCCAAACAACATTCCGCCCAAATGGGCGAAGTGTGCCACGTTGTCACCGGGGTTGCGCTGAATGCCAGCGTACAGCTCGTAGATGCCATACAGGGCTACGAAGTACTTGGCCTTGATGGGAAACGGCAAAAACAGCAGCATCAGCTCGGTGTTGGGGAAAAGGTAGGCAAACGCCAGCAGAATGCCGAACAAGGCCCCCGAGGCCCCCACCATGCCCGAGGCCCGGGGATTGTTGACCGCGTCGTTGTAGATGGCATTCACCGTTCGCGTGGCCGACTGCTTAAGCTCCTGGTCGCCTGGATTGCGCTCCATCTCCCGCGCCACCGGCTCGTAGCCGCCGTACAGCGGCGCGTAGTCGCGGAAAAAGTCGCTGAGGCCCACTCCCGTAGGGTCCTGCACGAACTCCTGCCGGGCCCGATCCATCTGGGCTATTTCGTAGTAGCGGATGCCCGAGTACAGCACGCCCGCGCCTACCCCACACACCATCCAGAACAGCAGAAACCGCTTGGCGCCCCAGCGCATTTCCAGCATGGGGCCGAAGGAAATCAGGCCGAACATGTTGGAGAAGATGTGCATCAGCCCGCCGTGCAGAAACATGTAGGTAACGAACTGGAAGGGCCGGAACAGTTCCGACTGCGGGGGGAACAAGGCCAGCCAGCGCATCAGGCCGGGCATCAGGGCGGAGGTGAGCAGCATCATTCCCAGGTTCAGGAAGAGCAGGTTGCGCACCACGGGGGTCAGGTTGAACATAAGCCGCAGGCTAAGCTGAAAGAATGAGCTGACTTACGAAAAAGCAGCCATTGGGGCCGCTTCCACCGTCTTTTTGCGGTCTGGCAGGGCCGCCCACGAAGGTAGAACTTCCCCACTGGGCTGCCCGCGGCGCCGCGCGCCATAGCTTAGCGGCCAAAGAAACCCTGTAGCTGCGCGGCTTCGAGCATCACCAGGGTACGGCGGCCGTCGGGGGTGTAGCCGGGCAGCTGGCAGGCAAACAGCGCGTCGACCAGCGCGTTCATTTCCACCTCGGCTAGGCGGCTGGGCACGCTGGCGGCCACGCGCCGGGCCAGGGTGCGGGCCAGCTGCTCGCGGCGGTCGAGCTGGGCCCGGCTGCCGCTCACCCGGAACTGCTCCAGCAACCCTTCCAATAAGGCTTTTTCGTCGGCGCTGGCGGGCACCTCGGCCGGCAGGGCCTCAATGGCAATGGTGTTCGGGCCGAACTCGGAAAAGCGGAAGCCAATACTGGTCAGCTCCTCGCTCATCTCGCGCAGCACGGCAAAGTCGGCGGGTGAAAAGCTCACGGTGCGCGGAAACAGCAGGGCCTGTGAGGCGCCGGTTTCGTTGGTGAGCGTGTCCTGGTACTGCTCGTAGAGAATCCGCTCGCGGGCCGCCACCTGGTCGATGAGCATCAGCCCCGACTTGACCGGCACCAGCACGAACTGCTGCACCTGCACGGCCCGGCGGCCTGGGGCGGGCAGCTCGGGCGCATTTGGCCGCCGCCCAATTTCGGGGTGCACCAGCGGCAGCGTGGGCACCGGCTCGGGCGCCGCGCCGACCAGGTCGGCAGCTTCGGCCTCGATGTCGGCCAGCGGCGTTTGCCCGATGGAGCGGTAGAAATCGTCGAGGGCCTGGCGGGCCTGCTCGGTGGGGCGCGGCGTGAGGGGCTTTTCGTCGGGCCAGCGCGGCTCGCGCGGGGCACGGGCGGGCCCAAACGCCGCGGCCAGGGCGCCGCCTTCGCGGTCGGTTTCGTAGCTACGGCTCTGGGCCGCGGCATCGTCGGCGTCGGCCAGGGCCGAGGGGGCGCCGGTGCGCAGCCCGCGCAGGGGAGCAAAGTTCACGTCGCTGTCGAAGTCGAGCGAGGGCGCCATGTTGTGCAGCCCCAGCGCCTGCTTCACGGCGGCGCGCATGATGGCGTACACCGTTTTCTCGTCCTCGAACTTGATTTCCGTCTTGGTCGGGTGCACGTTGATGTCGATGGCCTTGGGGTCGAGCTCCAGGAACAGCACGTAGAAGGGGTGCGTGTCGCGCGGGAGCAGGCCCTCGTAGGCGGCCAGCACGGCGTGGTTGAGGTAGGCCGAGCGGATAAAGCGGCCGTTGACGAAGAAAAACTGGTCGCCGCGGCTTTTCTTGGCCGCCTCGGGCTTGCCGATGTAGCCCTTCACCGAAATAAAGGGCGTGACTTCCTCCACGTGGGCCAGCTGCTCCTTGTAGCTCTGGCCCAGTAGGGCCACGATGCGCTGACTAAGCTTGCCAGCCGGCAGGTTGAACACCTCCAGGTCGTTCTGGTAGAGCGTGAAGGTGCGGTCGGCGTGAGCTAGGGCCACGTGCTGAAACTCGTCGAGGATGTGGCGCATCTCCACGGCGTTGCTCTTCAGAAAGTTACGCCGCGCCGGCACGTTGAAGAACAGGTTCTTGACGGCAATGCTGGTGCCGTCGGCACAGGCCGTGGGCTGCTGGCCGGTTACCTGCGAGCCTTCCACCAGCAGCAGGGTGCCGGTATCCTGGTCGCGCAGCTTGGTGCGGATTTCCACTTGGGCCACGGCCGCAATGGAGGCCAGCGCCTCGCCGCGGAAGCCCAGGGTGCGGATGCGGAACAGGTCGTCGGTCGTGCGGATTTTGCTGGTGGCGTGGCGCTCCAGGCTCATGCGCGCGTCGGTGGGGCTCATGCCCGAGCCGTTGTCGACCACCTGCACCAGCTGCTTGCCGGCTTCCTTCACGATGAGCTGAATGTGGGTGGCGCCGGCGTCGACCGCGTTTTCCAGCAGCTCTTTCACCACCGAGGCCGGGCGCTGTACCACCTCGCCCGCTGCAATCTGGTTGGCCAAGTACTCGGGCAGCAGTTGAATGATATCGGACATAAGCAGGATACGAACGGCCGCCGCGGCGGCGTTGGAAAGCCGCAAAGGTAAGCCCGCCGCGGACGGCTTGCCGGAGTTTTCCCTAAGGCGCTGAACAACACCAACCTGCATACCGATATTGAATTTCTCCTATAAACCACCGGAACTTTCCTTGAAAATGAAGCCGTTAGCCCCATGCCCCGCACTTGGCTTGATATTCGCAGGCATCCGGCTCGGGAAATAATGCGTAAGTTTGTGGCCAGCTTTTGCTTGCGGGCCGCCAAGGCACGCTCCTCGGCCGACGTCTTCCGGGCTTCGGTCGGTTACTTCCGCACCGTTGATCGGGCGCCCTTTGCCACAAGCCCTGCTTGCTGGCGGAGGGCGTCGGTGCAGCGGACCGGGCGAACCACTCTTTTAGTACGCGACACGACTCAGGGGCCGATGGGCAAGGATATTCGGATTGGACTGGTACTGCTGCTGTTGGCCATTACAGGTCTGATCGTGTCGTTTTCGCACCCCTACGACAACGGGGCGCGCCCCGCGTCGGTGGCCGAGCAGAACTGGGTCGACTCGGTGTTTAACTCGCTCACGCCCGAGCAGCGCCTGGGCCAGCTGTTTATGGTGGCGGCCTACTCCAACAAGGACCAGAAGCACGTGCTGCACACCGAGCGGCTGATTCGGGACTACAACATCGGCGGGCTGATGTTTCTGCAGGGCGGCCCGCGCCGGCAGGCCCGGCTCACCAACCGCTACCAAGCCCTGGCCCGCACGCCCCTGCTCATTGCCATGGACGCCGAGTGGGGCCTCGATATGCGCCTTGACTCCAGCATGCACTTCGCCAAGCAGATGACGCTGGGCGCCATGGACGACGAGCAGCACATCTACCGCATGGGCCGCGAAATTGCCATGAAGCTGCGCACCCTGGGCGTGCATGTGAGCTTCTCGCCGGTCATCGACATCAACTCCAACCCCAACAACCCGGTTATCGGCAACCGCTCCTTCGGCGAAAACAAGGAGCAGGTCACCAAGCGCGGGCTGGCTTACATCCGCGGGCTACAGGACCACGGCGTCATTGCCGTAGCCAAGCACTTCCCCGGCCACGGCGACACCGACGTGGACTCGCACCTGGCTTTGCCGGTCATCAACTCCGACCTGGCCCGCCTGACCGACGTGGACCTTTACCCCTTCCAGAAGTCGTTTGAGGCGGGCGTGATGGGCGTAATGGTGGCCCACCTCTACGTGCCGCTCATCGACACCGTGCGCACCCAGAGCACCACCCTCTCGCGTAACCTGGTAACCGGGCTGCTGAAGGAGAAGATGGGCTACCGTGGGCTGGTGTTTACCGACGCGCTCAACATGAAGAGCGTATCGAACCTGTTCAAGCCCGGCGAGGTGGATGCCCTGGCGCTGGCCGCCGGCAACGACGTGCTGCTGTTCTCCGAGGACGTGCCCGTGGCCATTCAGAAAATCAAGGAAAAGATGGCCGCCGGCCAGATTTCCATGGAGGACGTGGACCAGCGGGTACGCAAGATGCTGCGCGCCAAGTTCTGGGCCGGCCTCAACCGCCGGCAGCCGGTAGACGTGCCCAACCTGATGCAGAACCTCGACCGGCCGCTGGCGCGCACCGTGCAGCAGGAAATCTACGAGCACGCCGCCACGGTGGTGCGCAACGAGGACGATCTGCTGCCCTTTGCCCGGCTCGACACCCTGCGCCTGGCCACGGTGAACATCGGCGCGCCCACGGGCAACCCCTTCGGGCAGATGATGCAGAACTACCTGCCCTGCGCCACCTACTCGGTGCCCAACCGCTACGCCGCCGACTCGACGTTTGAGCGCCTGGCCTCCAAGCTCGGGCCCTACAACACGGTGGTGGTGAGCTTGCACAACCTCAACAACACGCCTACCCACAACTACGGCCTGGGCGACGCGGCCCTGCGCTTCGTGAAGAAGCTGCAGGAAAATCCGGCCCTGAAAACGGTGGTGGTGGTGATGGGTAACGCCTACGCCCTCAAGTACGTGGAAAGCTCCCGCACCCTGGTGTGCGGTTACGAAGACAACCCGGCCTCGCAGCGCGTGGTGCCGCAGGTGCTCTTCGGCGCACTGCCGGCGCTGGGCCGCCTGCCCGTTACGGTGTCGGAGACGCTGAAGGCCGGCGCCGGCCTGCCCACGCCCGACTTCCGCCGCCTGCGCTACGCCACCCCGGAGGCTGTGGGCCTCGACTCGCGGGTGCTGAGCCAGATCGACAACGTGGCCACCGAGGCCATTGCCTACGCCGCCGCCCCCGGCTGCCAGGTGCTGATAGCCAAGGACGGCGCCGTGGTGTTCGAGAAAAGCTACGGCTACGCCACCTACGACAAGTCGCACCCGGTTACCAACGAGACGCTCTACGACCTAGCCTCGGTGACGAAGGTGGCCGGCACGCTGCAGGCCATCATGTGGCTCAAGGACGAAGGCCGCCTCAACCTCGACGCCAAGGTGTCGGACTACCTGCCCGAGCTGAAAAGCACCAACAAGAAGGACATGACCGTGCGCGAGGTGCTCATGCACCAGGCCGGGCTGAAAGCCGGTATTCCCACTTGGGAGCGAACGGTTACCAAGAGCGGCCTCAAGCCCACCTTCTACGCCAGCACCCGCACCGACGACTTCTCGCGCGAGGTGATTCCCGGCACCTACGTGGTGCGCACCGCCGAAGACTCGGTCTGGACCTGGATTCAGCGCAGCGGGCTGCTGCCCAAGGCCAAAAACGGCAAGTACCCCATCGAGTACTCCGACCTGAGCTTCATGGTGCTCAAGCGCCTGGCCGAAAAAGTGCTGAACCAGCCCCTGGAAAGCTTCCTGCAGCGGCAGTTCTACGCGCCGCTGGGTTTGACCACCATGACCTACAACCCGCTGCAGCGCTTTCCCAAGTCGTGCATTGCGCCCACCGAAAACGACACGTACTACCGCAAGGCCCTGCTGCAGGGCTCGGTGCACGACCAATCGGCGGCGCTGCTGGGCGGGGTGGCGGGCCACGCGGGGCTGTTTTCCAACGCCCGCGACCTGGCCATCCTGATGCAGATGGATTTGCAGAACGGCCGCTACGGCGGGCAGCGCTACTTCACCACGCCGGTGGTGGCCGAGTTTGCCCGCACCCAGCCGGGCAGCCGCCGTGGCCTGGGCTGGGACCACGGCGACCCCAGCAAGCCGGAAGGTCCCACCAGTAACCTCTCGCCGGCCAGCACCTTCGGCCACACCGGCTTCACGGGTACCTGCGTGTGGATGGACCCCGAAAACAAAATCCTCTACATCTTCTTATCCAACCGCGTGTACCCCGACGCGGGCAACAACAAGCTGCGCCAGTACAACATCCGCACGCGCATTCACGACGTGATTTACAAGTCCATCATCACCGACGCGGCCAAGGACAAATCCTGACCCGCGGCCAGGCCCGAGGGGAAGCTTTACTATGTGGTGTGGAACAAGCAACCCCTTGACCGGCGCGCCGTCCCTGACCGGGCGGCGCGCTTTTTTATTGCTTTCAGCGGCCGTAACCTCCATTTCTGGTAGCCTGGAAAGCCTACCTGCCGGGGCACAAACCCATTCTTGCAGTATTTCTCCGGCTTTCCCCAACTTGCCGCCCCTTGCGCTGTTAGGCTGCAAACCACCCCTTCCCTCTCCCGCCGCCCCACCCCTATGAACATCGGCATTGTCTGTTACCCCACCTTCGGCGGCTCCGGCGTTGTAGCCACCGAGCTGGGTAAGGCCCTGGCCCAGAAGGGCCACCGGGTGCACTTCATCACCTACAGCCAGCCGGTGCGCCTCGACTTCTTCAACGAGAACCTGTTCTACCACGAGGTTTACATTCCGCCCTATCCGCTGTTCCAGTTTCCGCCTTACGAGCTGGCGCTGGCCTCGAAGATGGTCGACATCGTGCAGAACGAGAAGCTCGACGTGCTGCACGTGCACTACGCCATTCCGCACGCCTCGGCGGCCTACATGGCCAAGCAGATTCTGCGCACCAAGGGCATCAGCATTCCCGTCATCACCACCCTGCACGGCACCGACATTACCCTGGTGGGCAAGGATGCGAGCTACGAGCCGGTGGTTACCTTCAGCATCAACCAGAGCGACGCCGTTACCTCGGTGTCGGCCGATCTGAAGGAGGAAACCTACCGCTACTTTGCCATCGAGAAGGACATTGAGGTCATTCCCAACTTCATCAACCTCGAGCGGTTCCGCAAGCAGGCCAAGGAGCACTTCCGCACCGCCATTGCCCCCGAGGGCGAGAAGCTGCTGATTCACACCTCCAACTTCCGCTCCGTCAAGCGCGTCGACGACGTGGTGCACATCTTCGATGGCGTGCGCCAGCAGATGCCCGCCAAGCTGCTGCTGGTGGGCGACGGCCCCGACCGCCCGCGCATCGAGAAGCTGTGCCGCGAGCTAAACCTCTCCAGCCACGACGTGCGCTTCCTGGGCAAGCTCGAAGCGGTGGAGGAAGTGCTGAGCGTGTCGGACCTGTTTTTGATGCCCTCGGAAAAGGAAAGCTTCGGTTTGGCGGCCCTTGAGGCCATGGCCTGCGAAGTGCCCGTCATCAGCACCAACGCCGGCGGCATTCCCGAGCTGAACCTGCACGGCCAGACCGGCATGGTGAGCGAGGTGGGCGCCGTTGATGACATGGTAAAAAACGCCCTCTACGTGCTGGCCGACGAAAACCTGCCCCGCTTCAAAGCCGCGGCCCGTGCCCGCGCCGAGGAGTTTGCCGTCGACCACATCGTGCCCCGCTACGAAGCCTGCTACCAGCGCGCTATCGACGTGGTGCTGGCGGCAGTGTAGGTGGTGGTTGGTTTTTGGTGCCTGGAACGCCAAAGGCTTGTTTACAGCAAGAGCCCGGTCGAATATTCGACCGGGCTCTTGTTTTGGGAAGGCCGCCGTGAAGCCGCCTACAAAAAACGAACAACCAACAACGAGTAACCAATAACCAAACCCTAGAACAGCCCAGCAGCTTCGCGCTTCACGGCCAGCAGCGCCGTGGCGGTGGGGTCGGTTTCCTCGTTGATCAGGGTTTCGAGCACTTTCTTGGCCAGCTCGGTGCCGCGGGCCTGCTGCTGGTTAGGCAGGGTGTGGTAGGCCTTGTTGATCATGGTCAGGATGTTTTCCTTGGCCGACTTGACCTGGTTCCAGGTGTCGGGGCTCATGTAGAGCTGCTGCGAGAGGTTGTGCTCGTACTCGGCCCGGATTTCCTGCATCAGCAGGCGGTGGTACTCGGGCGCGGTCTGCCCGGCCGAGCTCAGACGCACCATCAGGTTGTTGGGCGTGATGCGCTCCAGCAGCAGGGCGATGCGCTCCAGGGCCTGCAGGCGCAGCGGCAGCGTGGTTTTGCTGTTTTCCAGCTTCAGCTCGATGAGGCGGCGCTGCTGCTCTTTGTCCAGGAACTGCTGGATGAGGTAGTAGGTAGTGGCGGCCACGATGAGCGCGGGCAGGATAATTTTCAGCAGGTCGAACAGAAGCGTGCTATCCATATAGGCGGAAGGCGCCAGGCCAGGCTGGCGGGGGTGAAACGAAAAAACGGGGATGCCCGGGGGCGGGCAAATATACTACGGTGAACCCCGCGCCCAGGGTCGCTGTTAAAGCAATGTCGCGGGCAAATTCCGCCCGGGACGTATCTTTGCCCCACCGGCGGCAACGCCTTTTCTTCCTGACGCTACGCAACTTCCTTTGACCATGGCCACTGCCACTGCTCCCGCTAAAATTGCTCCCATCACGCTCACTCCGCGGGCGTTGGCGGAGGTAAAGAATATCCTCGTCGAGAAAAAAGTCCCCACCGAGTACGGCCTGCGCATTGGCGTGCAGGGCGGCGGCTGCTCGGGCCTGAGCTACCTGCTGGGCTTCGACAAGCCCAAGGAGCAGGACGAAACCTACGAGCTCGACGGCGTGCTGCTGGTGATGGACAAAAAGCACGCGATGTACGTGCTGGGCATGGAAGTCGACTTCCAGGACGGCCTGAACGCCCGCGGCTTCGTGTTCAACAACCCCCAGGCCAAGAGCACCTGCGGCTGCGGCTCGTCGTTCTCGGCGTAGTACCGGCTCAGTTTTCAGCATACTAAAAGCCCCGGCAGTTCGCGCTGCCGGGGCTTTTTCTCGCTTTGATGCCTGGTTTCGCCTGCCGATGCCCAAGCCTATTGTTTGAGCACGATGTCGCGGCGGCCAGCCCACCCGCCATCGACAGTGCGCCGCAGCGCTACCACCCCGGTTCCCCCGATGGCCGGTACGGTAGCCAGATACTGCGCCGAAACGAGCGGGTCGTCCTGGAAAACAAAGTCGCTGATGTAGTACGGCGCTTGGTTGCCCGGCTCCTTAATGGCAGCGTGAATGTGGGCCGGCATGGTGCGGCTGGGGTAGGGTGCGGGCCGGGTGGAGCGGATAGCATAACGGCCCTGCGCGTCGGACCGGGCCCAGCCGTGCAGGTGCCCGTGCCATTTCTGCACCCCGGTTTCGTCGCCCTTTTTGGTGTAGTGCCCGGTGTGGTCGGTTTGGTAGGCATACAGCAGCACGCCCGGGTAGGGAGTTCGGCCATCGGCCCGCAACAGCGTGCCCGAAATCAGCAGCGGCTCGCCGGGCTCCCCGGGCTGGCCCAGAATGAGGGTGGCGGTCAGCGCGGCCGGAACCCGGGCGAAGCAGCAGCCAATGGGCGCGTCGGGGCTATCGCAGGCGTCTTGCCTGGTAGGGTGCTCGGCCCGACCCGCGGGTTGGGAGCTGGTTTCGCCGCAGCCGCTGCCCGTGAGCAGCCCACTTAGCAACGGAAGGAAAACGAGGGAGGCTAGTCGGTTTTTCATGGCCACCGCCGGCCACGAGCAGCGCCGCCGGCACGCATAAGTTACGGCTTTGCGTGGGCTATTTTCTGCCCTGACTGCCTCAATGGCCGGGCTTTTAGTACCCGATTCGCTCCCCGCCCATCACCTTCACCGCCGAGCCGTTGGCCATGAACACAGACCTGGGCGCTTCGCGCAGCGGCTCCACGAAGACTTCGCCGTAGAGCCGGGCCACGCGGCAGTGCAGCTGGTAGTCGAGCACTTGGTGAGCGTTCCAGCGCGGGTGCACCACTTCGTACTGCCCCGTGCGCCGCTCGCCCAGACGGGTGTAGCCCCAATAGTGCTCGGTGATGAACTCGGCTTCGCTGCCCGCGGCAATGGGCACCGCCACGGATTCAACGGCGGCCCGCAGGTGGTTCCACTCGCCATCAATCCGCCAGCCGTACTCCATTTCCCCGGGTCCAGCCCCATCCATTTGCCATCGATGCCGCATGGGCAGCGCCAAGTACTTCTCGCCGTAGAAGGTGTTGGCCACCGCCGCAATCATGGCCCGCGGCACAATTTCCTTCACGAATACCACGCCCCGCCGCCAGCCGTGCGTGGGGTCGCGGTGGCGCACGTAGAAACGTAGGTTCACTTCCTCGAAGTGCCGGTGCCAGGGCACGCTGAAGCCACGCACTCGCGTATGTTCAAACAGAAACCCCACCATACTCACGTAGTGCGTGCCCTGCCAGTCGTCCAGCTCGGTGCCGTAGGGCAGGTACGGCCGCAGGATGGCAGGGTCCACGGCGTAGTTGGCCATGAGCAGGTTGCGCCACTCGGCGGTGAGGAAGGTGGTGGGCATGGGAAAGTAAAATTGAGTGGCTGCCAGCCGCAGCTTTTACGGCCTGACCTTAGTTGAAACTACTCTTCCTGTTACCACGGATTCTTTTGTTGTCCTGCTGCAGGTCACGCGGCATTTCCTACGCCAACTGGTACGGGTAGCCGATTTCCTGCAGGTCGGTAGCCAGCTGGCCCCAGTCGTCCAGCTCGTCGGTTATGGCCCGCACCAGGGGTTTCGTTACGGCTTCGCCCCGGTAGATGGCGGCCACGGCCTCGCCGTCGATGAGCTTGCGGCCGCTGTCTTCCACGAAGTACTCGTTGGCCCAGTCCGTGTAGGTCTCGGGCTGGCCGTCGAAGATGAACAGCAGCTCGTCCGAGCCATCCTCCGCGGCGGGCAGCCCGGTTTGCCAGCCGTGGGCGGGCGTGTACCAGAGGCAGAACGTGGTGCCGATGGAGTTGACCGGCTCGCCGAACATGAACTCGTCGAAGGCGGCGGGCAGGCCGCGGGTTACCTGGGTTTTGTCGGGCTGCTCGTACTCGTGCAGGTAGCCGCTGATGCAGCAGCCCTCGGCCCGGAACAGCACCAGCATCTGGTCGCCTTCGCCGTCGCGCATCTCAAACAGCGTTTCGCCCTCGCCCCACTGGGGGTTGTAGGAATAGTAGCGGTATTCCCAATCAGGCGAGTTAATGGCGTCGAGCACGGCCAGGGATTTGCACAGGCGCTGCAGGGCAGCCGCGTCGGGCAGGGCCGAAAAGTTGCGGGTCGAAATCATGGCAATACGGGTTAGGGGATTCTTCGGCCCTAAACGCAGGCTTAGTAGGTCTTGGTCATGTCGGCCGGCACCACCAGCACGAAGTCGCCCTTGCCCCGGTTTTCCGGCTCGAGCTTGCCCAACTGCTCCTGCGTGACGGTGCTGATGGTGCGAATGCGCAACTGGGGCTCGGCCTGGCGCAGGTACCACCCGATGCCGTCGTGGTGGTCGGAGTGGTAAGCGCCGTTCAGGTGCAGCAGCAGCTGGCCGGGCTGGCGGCTTTGGCGGATGAAGTAGGCCATGGTGGCGTCCTTGAGTGCCTGGGCCTGGATGATGTTTTCCACCCCGGCAGCGTGGGAGGCGTCGCCGCCGAACATCTTCCGCATGTTCTGGTAGCCGGGCAGGGCGTAATCCACCGTGATGGGCAGCGGGGCCAGCCAGGCTTTTTCGGCGGCGGGCAGCGCGTCGAGCACCGCTAGGCCACCCTTGGCCACCTGCTGGGCGTATCGGCGCGGCACGTTGGTGCCCACCACGCGCAGCTTCTGCTGCCGGGCCAGCTGCAGCAGGGGCTTGTAATCGGTGGCATAGTTGGGCCAGGGGCGGCTGCCGGCCTCGAAGGCCTGCTCGTCCAGCTCGCCCACGTTGTACTGCTCTACCAGCGGCTGCACGTCGCGCTCAAACATTTCCAGGCCCAGCACCAGCTGTCCGGCCCGGCGCCGGGCCAGCTCGCGGGCTACCTGCCGCACCAGCCAGTGGGCAATGGGGTCGTTGTGCTGCTCGCCAAAGAGCACCACCTCGGCCTTGGCCAACTCGCTGAGCATCTTTGGGAAGCTCACCGGCTTGCCTTCGGCCGTAAACAGCCGGTAGGCCGGCAAATCGTCGGCGGGGGCAGCGGCGGCCAGCGCGGGCAGGACCGCGAGCAGCAGGGCGAGCAGCATACGCATCATGGGCAGGGGTTTGGCAGCGGCACGGGTTGTTACTGGCTGAAGGCCGGGCCTTCGGCGCTCAGAGTCTGCTGCCAGTAGGGCGCGCAGGCAATGCGGGGGCGGGAGGCCGCGTTCAGCTCGGCTTGCTGCACCACCACGTTGTTGATGAGCAGCTCCAGCCGCAGCACGGTGTTGGGCGCGGGCAGCAGCGTGTCGCTGCAGGTTACGCGGCGGAAGGCAATGGAGGCTACCACGCGGTCGGCGGGGCCGAGCCGGCCCAGGTCGTAGGTCTGGCTGGCCAGGCTGTCGAAGCTCACGCGGGCCGTGGGGCCGGGATTGGCGCGCTGCTGAAACTGGTAGGTGGTGGCGTAGCGCAGCTCGGCGCCCAGCTGCTTGAGGTTGGCCCCCGACACGCGCAGGGTCACCGGGGTTTCGGCGGGGCTAAGCGCGTCGTCGTCGCAGCCGACCAAGCTCAACGTCAGGCAGCACAGCAGCAGCGGTAGTCGCGGCAGGAGGTTCATGGGGCCAAAGTACGGCTTTATCGGCAGCCGGGCGGGCAGCAAAAAAGCCTCCTCCCGGCAGGAAGAGGCTTTCTTAACGGCAGTCGGCGTCAGGCTTAGCCCTTGTAGAACAGCCACTTCGACAGCTCGCCGTAGGTTACTTTCTTGCCGTACATCAGAATGCCCACGCGGTAGATGCGGCCGGCAATCCAGATAGCGCCCACGAACCCGGCAATCAGCAGGGCCATCGACAAGGCTAGCTGCCACGCGGGCACTCCCCCGAAGGGCAGGCGCATCATCATGGCAATGGGCGAAGTCAACGGGAAAATCGACATCCAGAACGCCACCTGCCCGTTGGGGTTGGTGGTCAGGATGGCCTGCGACACGACAAAGGTTAGTACCAGCGGCATGGTCACGGGCATCATAAACTGCTGGGTGTCGGTTTCGCTGTCGACGGCCGAGCCGATGGCCCCAAACAAGGCGCCGTAGAACAGGTAGCCACCCAGAAAGTAGAACAGGAAGCAGCCCACCAGCAGCGGCACGTTCAGGTCGGCGTTGTCCACGGCCTGCATCATCTTGGCCACCATGTTGTCTTTTTTGGCGCCTTCCTTCTGCTCGGGCGTGGTGGGAGCGGCCACGGCGGTAGTACGGTTCACGCGGTCTTGGGCCACCTGGGCCGGGGCCACCGAGCCGGCCATTACCGAGCTGATGCCCATGGAGAGCAGTACCCACAGCGCCAGCTGCGTGAAGCCCACGCCGGCAATGCCCAGCACCTTGCCCATCATCAGCTCGAAGGGCTTGACCGAGGAAATCATCACCTCCACGATGCGGTTGGTTTTCTCCTCCATCACCCCGCGCATGATCTGCACGCCGTAGATAAAGATGAAGATGTAAATCAGGAAGCCCGCGAAGTAGGCAATACCGGTGCTCACGCCGGTACTGGAGCTTTTCTCCCCGTCCTCGCTCAGGCTGATGGTCTGCAAATCCACGTCGGCCTTCAGGTTGTCGAGCACGCTGCGGTCGAGGCCGGCCTGGCGCAGGCGCTGGTTCTCGATTTCCTTGTTGACGGCCCGGCGGATGTCGTTTTCCAGCGACATGCCCAGGCCCTTGCGCGAAAACACTTGCACGGCACCCGGGTCGGCCATGCTCATCTTGGGCACGAAGAGCAGCGCGTCGTACTTGGCTTTGTTGAACTCGTTTTTAGCCGTGGCCAGGTCGGGCGACACGCGGGTGAAGCTGATGTCGTCCTTGGCCTCGGGCAGCTTATCGGCAAACAGCCCGCCGGCATCGGCAATGGCCACCACCTTGCCGCTGTCCGACATTTTGGCGATGAGCACGGGCACGGCAAACAACCCCACCGTGAGCAGCGGCCCAATCAGCGACATGATGATGAAACTCTTTTTGCGCACCCGCGAGAGGTATTCGCGCTGGGCAATAAGCCAGGTTTTAGACATGGGTAGAAGTTGCCAGGGGCAGTTTTTCGGTGGTCGGGAGGGGCCGGGTTAGGCCAGGACGGAGTCGGTTTCGGGCACGTAGTCGGGCTGGGTTTCGCGCACGCGCCGGATAAAGATTTCGTTGATGCTGGGCACCTTCTCGCGGAAGGCGTGCACCTCCACGTTGCCGGCCCCGATGAGGTAGCGCAGCAAATCGTTGGGCGTGCCGTGCACAATGCGGATGCGGTCGTAGAAGTGGCCGTTTTCGCGCTCCTTGTGCTCGAGCACCTCAAAATCGGGGTGCATCACCAGCAGCCGGCCCCGGCCCTCCACCTCGTAGGTTTGGGAGCGGTAGGCGTCGCGCACCTGCCGCACCGGTCCGTCGAGCACCTTTTTCGAGCGGTTGATCAGGGCAATATGGTCGCAGAGCTCTTCCACTGACTCCATGCGATGGGTCGAGAAGATGATGCTCACGCCCTGCTCGCGCAAAGCCAGAATCTCGTCCTTAAGCAGGTTGGCATTGATGGGGTCGAAGCCCGAAAACGGCTCGTCCAGGATCAGCAGCCTGGGGTCGTGCACCACGGTGGCCACAAACTGCACCTTCTGCTGCATGCCCTTGGAGAGGTCCTCCACGTTCTTGTCTACCCAGCTCTTGATGTCGAAGCGGTCGAGCCAGTACTTGATTTTCTCCCGCGCCTCGGCTTTGGAGAGGCCCTTGAGCTGGGCCAGGTACAGCAGCTGCTCGCCCACCTTCATCTTTTTGTAGAGCCCGCGCTCCTCGGGCAGGTAGCCGATCTGGCCGATGTGCGAGGGGTTGAGCCGCTCGCCGCGGAAGCGGATTTCGCCCGCGTCGGCGCCGGTAATCTGGGTGATGATGCGGATCAGGGAGGTTTTGCCCGCGCCGTTGGGCCCGAGCAGCCCGAAGATGGAGCCCTCGGGAATATCGATGCTCACTCCGTCGAGGGCGGTGTGGCTGGCGTACTGCTTGCGTACGTCGATGGCCTGAAGAATGGGTTTCACGGCAGTTGAGGAGGTTGATTGCTCCGCCAAGGTAGAAAGGTTGCACCGGGCGGCGCATATCGCCGCGGCCAATCTTCTACCAACGGTAGCTTTCCCGGCCCCAACGGCCCAAAACCGGCTCCCAACTGCCGCCGCTGATGGGCGGCTGCCCGTGCTCACCCGACGCAAAAAAGCCCGCTCCAGCAGCTGGAGCGGGCTTTATAAGCTGTCCGCGCAATCCGCGGCCATCCGGGCTTACTGAAAGTATTCCTTTACTTTCTCGAAGAAGCCCTTTTCGTTTTTGCCGGGGCTGGGCGTGAAGTTGGGCGAGTAGCGCAGCTTCTCGAGGGCGGCGCGCTCCTCTCCGGTCACGTTCTTGGGTGTCCACACGTTCACGTGAATGAGCTGGTCGCCCTTGCCGTAGCCGTTCAGGTCGGGAATGCCCTTGCCGCGCAGGCGCAGGATTTTGCCGGCCTGGGTACCCGGGTCAATCTTCACCTTCACCTTGCCCTCGATGGTGGGCACCTCGATGCTGGCGCCCAGGGCCGCGTCGATGATGGAGATGTACTGGTCGAGCACTACGTTGTTACCATCGCGCTTGAGGAATTCGTGGGGCTCTTCCTCAATCTGAATGAGCAGGTCGCCGGGCACGCCGCCGCGCTCGGGGAAGTTGCCCTTGCCGCTCATCGAGAGCTGCATGCCCTCGGCTACGCCGGCGGGAATGTTGATGGGGATGATTTCCTCGGCCAGCTGCCGGCCTTCGCCGTGGCACACGTCGCACTTCTGGCTCACGATTTTGCCTTCGCCGTGGCAGGTGGGGCAGGTCGAGCTGCTCACCATCTGGCCCAGCATGGTTTGCACCACGCGCTTCACCTGCCCCTGGCCGTGGCAGGTGCCGCAGTCCTTGAGTTCGGTGCCGTTTTTGGCGCCGGTGCCCTGGCAGCCGTTGCAGGCCGTGTAGCGCTTCACCTTGATCTTTTTCTCGACGCCGTTGGCCACTTCCTCCAGATCGAGCTTGAGCTTGATGCGCAGGTTGGAGCCCTTGCGCACGCGGCGGCCGCCGCGCTGGCCGCCCCCGCCGAAGAAGCTCTCGAAGCCCCCGCCGCCACCGAAGATGTCGCCGAACTGCGAGAAGATGTCTTCCATGCTCGGGCCGTGGCCGTTGCCGCCGGCGCCGCCCACGCCCTGGTGACCAAACCGGTCGTAGCGGGCGCGCTTCTGCTCGTCGCTCAGTACCTCGTAGGCCTCGGCAGCTTCCTTGAACTTGTCTTCCGCCGTGGGGTCGTCGGGGTTTTTGTCGGGGTGAAACTTGATGGCCACCTTGCGGTAGGCCTTCTTGATTTCGTCGCCCGACGCGTTTTTGGCTACGCCCAGAATTTCGTAATAATCTCGCTTGGTCGACATGACGTTGTCGGTATCAGGTAAATGGTATTGGGTAGTTGGTAGTCGGTAAGGCAGCCAGGCAGCCGAAGCGGCCTGACACTGGTCCTGTTACCTGATACCCAATACTTACTACCAAAAAATTTACTGGCCCAGCACCACCTTAGCGTGGCGAATCACCTTGTCGCCCAGGTAGTAGCCTTTCTCAATCTCATCGACCACCTTGCCCTTCAGCTCCTCGCTCGGCGCCGGAATCTGGGTGATGGCCTCGTGCAGGTCGGGGTCGAAGGCGCCGCCCTGGGCGTTCATGGGCTGCAGGCCCTTCTGCTGCAGGGCTTTCTGCAGCTTGCCGTGAATGATGTCGATGCTCTCGCGCACCACGTTGGCGTCGTCGGTCGTCTGGGTGTGCTGGCGGGCGCGGTCAAAGTCGTCGAGCACGGGCAGCAGCACGGTCATCAGCTCCTGGTTGGCGGTCTTGAACAGCTCGGCGCGCTCCTTGGTGGTGCGGCGCTTGTAGTTCTCAAACTCGGCCGCCAGGCGCAGGTACTTGTCTTTCAGTTCGCTCACTTCCTGGTCGGTACGGGTAGCTTCGGCTTTAGGGGCACCGCCATCGGCCGGCTGGCCAGCCGGCTCTTCCATCATTTCGCCGGCTACGTGGTCGGCACTGGCGGGAGCGGCAGCTTCGTTCTGCAGCTCGTCGGGGTTCGGAAACGTTGCGTCAGCCATTCCTTAGGTCAAGTATTTCAGGCAGATGGATGTTCTACTAGGTAAAGGGCCCCGGACAAGGAGTTTGCCAAAGCCCCGATGCGTGACATAGTGGCACGGAAACCGCGCGGTCGGCCCAAATGGTTCGGACGAGGCGGCAGTTTGCTTCAGCCACTGCGCCACGCCAAGCGGCCGACAGCTGGCAAGCAGCATGGTACTACCTTGCAGCCGCCACACCTGTTATTTCTTTGCGCACAGACTGGATGCGCTCCTTGGGCCGCGGTACCAGCCAGATGTTTTTCCATGACCAGAATTTCTCCCCAATCGGCCGCCGATTCTCAGCAACCCGAAATTCAGGCGTTTGCCAGTATTCTGCACACCCGGGGCGTGCATGCGGCCCTGCAATTCCTGAACGGCCGCACGCCGCACCGCTACACCGGCGTCTTCCGCTTCGACGGCGACGTGCTGCGCAACGAAGCTTTGTTTGACCGCTACCAGCCCGAGCAACTGAAAGGAGCCGATGCTCCGATGCAGGCCACCTACTGCTCGTTGGTGGGCCGACAGCAGGCGCCGCTGGAAATCAACGATGCCACCACCGATGCGCGGGTGAAGGGAATTATTGAGACGCCGGTGGTATCCTACTGCGGCGTCCTCATCCGCGACGCGGCGGGCAAGGCCTTTGGGACCCTTTGCCACTACGACATGCAGCGCTGCCAGGAGCGCACGACCGATCTGCCCTTGCTCGAAGCCGCCGCGCAGCTGCTTTACCGACAGCTGCACCCAGCTGCCTAATCCCGCTGGGTTTCCGGCGAATCTTCGTCGTCGAACGTGTCTTCGTCGTCGAATTCGTTTGCGTTGTCGGCTCGTTTCGGCGTCCAGATGCTGTGACGCAAAGGCTTAGGGTCTTCGCGGCGGGCCTCCTGAATCTGCTGCCAGAGCAGATCCTTCAGCTGCTGCATGTTTTTCTGGGTGATGCTGGAGATGAACACGTGCGGCACGTCGGCGGGCAGCGTGGCGCGGATTTCGGCTTCCAGCTCCTCGTCCAGCATGTCGGCCTTGGTAATGGCCAGCACCCGGCGCTTGTCCAGCAAATCGGGGTTGAACTGCGCCAGCTCGCTCAGCAACACCTGGTACTCGGCGGCAATGTCGGGCGAGTCGGCGGCAATCATGAACAGCAGGGTGGCGTTGCGCTCGATGTGCTTGAGGAAGCGTAGCCCCAGGCCCTTGCCTTCGGCGGCGCCCTCGATGATGCCCGGGATGTCGGCCATCACGAAGCTTTGGTAGTCGCGGTAGCCCACCACGCCCAGGTTGGGCACCAGGGTAGTGAAGGCGTAGTCGGCAATTTTGGGCGTGGCGGCCGACACTACCGACAGCAGGGTGCTCTTGCCCGCGTTGGGGAAACCTACCAGACCCACGTCGGCCAGCAGCTTCAGTTCCAACACGTTCCACACCTCCTGGCCCGGCTCGCCGGGTTGGGCGTAGGTGGGCGCCTGGTTGGTGCTGGTTTTAAAGTGGTCGTTGCCCCAGCCACCACGGCCGCCGGGCGTCAGGATGATTTCCTGACCGTCTTCGGTGATTTCGGCGCGGATTTCCCCGGTTTCGGCGTCGCGGGCAATGGTGCCCAGCGGCACGTCGAGAATCACGTCCTCGCCCTCGGCGCCGGTGCAGAGGCCGCCGCTGCCGGGCACGCCGTGGCCGGCAATGACGTGCTTTTTGTACTGCAGGTGCAGCAGCGTCCAGAGCTGCTTGTTGCCGCGCAGGATGATGTGGCCGCCCCGGCCGCCGTCGCCGCCGTCGGGCCCGCCCAGCGGCCGGCCCTTGGAGCGGAACATGTGGGCCGAACCCGCCCCGCCCCGACCGGAGCGGCAGCAGATTTTAACGTAGTCGATGAAGTTGTTGGAAGCCAATTTTTTAATTACGAATTAAGAATTAGGTAGTAGGAATTGAGGTAGCCTCAGCCCTTCCTGATTCTCGGTTGGCGTGTCGTGAAAAAAGCCGTCATCCTGAGCGGGGCAAGCGACCGTACCCGGCTGGAACGAGTTGAAGAACGTCGTTCCGGTCTGATAAGGTCCTTCGCTCACGCTCAGGATGACAGAAGTTGTCAGGCGCTGCCGGAGCAGCCCGGCAAAGTTACGCCTTTACCTCGTTGGCAGCCTGCCCGCCGTCGGTAACGGTGGCCGGCTGGTGCGAGTCGATCAGGCCGCAGAGCTGCGAGAAGATGTCGTCGATGGCGCCGATGCCGGGAATGGCGTGGAACTTGTCCTGCTCGGCGTAGTACGAGGCCACCTGCGCGGTTTTGGTGTTGTACTCCACTACGCGGCGGCGAATCAGCTCCTCGTTCTGGTCGTCGGGGCGGCCCGAGGTTTTGCCGCGCTCGAGCAGGCGCTTCACCAGCTCGTCCTCGGTTACTTCCAGCGCCACCATGCACGAAATGCCGGTGTCGTAGCGCTGCAGCAGCGCGTCGAGGGCTTCGGCCTGGGGAATGGTGCGCGGAAAGCCGTCGAAGATGAAGCCCGCAGCCTGGGTGTTGCTGGCCAGCTGGCTTTCAATCATGCCAATGACCACGGCGTCGGGCACCAGTTCGCCGGCGTCCATGAGTTTCTTGGCCGTCAGGCCCAGCTCGGTGCCCTGGGCAATCTGCGAGCGGAGCAGGTCGCCGGTGGAGAGGTGTACCAGACCGTAGCGCTGAATCAGCTTCTGGCTTTGGGTTCCTTTGCCGGCGCCGGGGGGGCCAAACAACACGATATTGAGCATGATCGGAAGTGGTAGCGGGGAGAGGTGAGAGAAGGAGCGAGAGTAAGTTACGGAATTGCGGCCAGCCGCCGGGCGGGTTTTGGCCCTTATACGGCCCGGTACAGGTCGCGGTAGTTGCGGCCTAGCCCGTCGTAGTCGAGGCCGTAGCCCACCACGAAGTCGTTGGGAATGGCCAAGCCCTGGTACTTGACGTGCAGCGGGTGCTGCAGGCAGTCGGGCTTGATGAGCAGGGTGGCGACTTCCACCGAGGCCGGCTCCAGCGCCCGCAGCTGCGCCAGCAGGGCCTGCATGGTGTGGCCGGTGTCCACGATGTCTTCGAGGATGACCAGGTGGCGGCCGCGCACGTCTTCCTGCAAACCCAGAATTTCCTTGACCTGCCCCGTCGAGCCGGTGCCCTCGTACGAGGCCACGCGGATAAAGGTCACTTCGCAGGGCACGGTTATTTCCTTCAGCAGGTCGGCAGCGAACATAAACGAGCCGTTGAGCACGGCCACGAACAGCGGCACCTGGTCGGCGTAATCCTGGTTGAGGCGGGCCGCCACGGCGCGCACCGCGTCGGTGAGCCGGGCTTCGGGCAGATACGGCGCGAAGGCCTTGTTGTGCAGCGAAATAGAGGCTTGCGGCATGCCAGCGGGTTAGGGACCTGGGCGAAAAGTGCGGCGAAGGTACGAACCAAAACCGAGCGGCCCGGCCCCTACCCCGCTTTCAGCCCGGGCGCCGGCACCCGGACCGCCCGGTTTGGCCCCGACAAAAACAGTGGAGCCCCAGCTTCCCGCCGGGGCTCCACCCGCAACCAACGGCCCCTCAGGGCTCTATTCGGCGCGCTTGAGCAGCGAGGTCAGCACCACGCGGGAGGCGGCGGGGGCCAGCTCGGCGTAGCGCACCTGGGGCTGGGCTACGGGCTGCACCAGGTGCTCGACGGCGGGCTTGAGCGGACGCGGGGCTACGCCGCGTACGGGGGCCGGACCATCGACGGCAATGTGCGGGGCAATAACCAGGGAAACAATGCTCATGAGCTTGATGAGGATGTTCATGGAGGGGCCCGAGGTGTCCTTGAACGGGTCACCCACAGTGTCGCCGGTTACCGAAGCCTTGTGGGCATCGGAGCCCTTGAACTCCATCTTGCCGTTCACCAGCACGCCTTTCTCAAACGACTTCTTGGCGTTGTCCCAGGCGCCGCCGGCGTTGCTCTGGAACATGGCCATCAGCACGCCCGACACCGTAACGCCGGCCAGCGTGCCGCCCAGCACCTCGGGACCGAAGGCGTAGCCGATGATAATGGGCGTGATGAGGGCAATGGCGCCGGGCAGCAGCATTTCGCGCAGCGCGGCCTGGGTTGAAATGGCCACGCACTTCTCATACTCGGGCCGGCCGGTGCCTTCCATGATGCCCGGAATTTCGCGGAACTGCCGGCGTACTTCCTGCACCATGCTCATGGCCGCCCGGCCCACGGCCGAAATAGCCAGGGCCGAGAAAATAAACGGAATCATGGCTCCGATGAACAGGCCGGCCAGCACGCGGGCGTTGCTGATGTCGATGGCTGAAATGCCGGCCGTGCCCATGAAGGCGGCAAACAGGGCCAGGGAGGTGAGGGCGGCCGAGGCAATGGCGAAGCCCTTGCCGGTGGCGGCGGTGGTGTTGCCCACGGCGTCGAGGATGTCGGTCCGCTCGCGCACTTCCTTGGGCAACTCGCTCATTTCGGCGATGCCGCCGGCGTTGTCAGCAATGGGGCCGAAGGCGTCGATGGCCAGCTGCATGGCGGTGGTGGCCATCATGCCGGCGGCGGCAATGGCCACGCCGTAGAGGCCGGCGCACTCGTAGCTGAGCACGATGCCCGCGGCCAGCACCAAAATGGGCAGCACCGTGGACTCCATGCCCACGGCCAGGCCGCCAATGACGGTGGTGGCGTGGCCGGTGGAGCTTTGCTGCACGATGCTCATCACCGGGCGCTTGCCCATGGCGGTGTAGTACTCGGTGATGATGCTCATCAGCGCCCCCACGATCAAACCCACGAACACGGCCCAGAACACGTCGGTGGCGGTGAAGGGCGTGGAGCCAAGGCGGCCCATGCTCATGGTACCGGTGGGCAGGATGTAGTGAATGACGAACCACGACGCGGCGGCCGTGAGAATCACCGAAATCCAGTTGCCCCGGTTAAGGGCCGCCTGCACGTCGCCGCCCTCCTTCACCCGCACGAACAGAATGCCGATAAGCGAGAAAACGATGCCCAAACCGGCAATGACCATGGGCAGCACGATGGGCGACATGCCGTTGTACTGGTCGCCGGCGGCCACCACCTCGCGCCCCAGCACCATGGTAGCCAGAATCGTGGCCACGTACGAGCCAAATAAGTCGGCGCCCATGCCGGCCACGTCGCCCACGTTGTCGCCCACGTTGTCGGCAATGGTGGCGGGGTTGCGGGGGTCGTCCTCGGGAATGCCGGCTTCTACCTTGCCCACGAGGTCGGCCCCCACGTCGGCGGCCTTGGTGTAGATGCCCCCGCCCACGCGGGCAAACAGGGCAATGCTTTCGGCGCCGAGCGAAAAGCCGGTGAGCACCTCCAGGGCCCGCTCCATTTCGGGGCCGTTGGCCGAGGCGCCGTTCACGAACATGTAGTAGAAGGCAATGAACAGGCCGCCGAGGCCCAGCACGGCGAGGCCGGCTACGCCCATGCCCATCACCGAGCCACCGGCAAAGGACACCTTCAGGGCCTGCGACAGGCTGGTGCGGGCCGCCTGGGCGGTGCGCACGTTGGCCTTGGTGGCAATCTTCATCCCGATGTAGCCGGCCAGGGCCGAAAACACGGCCCCGAGCAGGAAGGCCCCGATGATGATGGGGTGCGAACGGTCGTTATCGTAGCTCAGGAAGCCCAGAAAGGCGCTGGCAATGATGGCAAACAGGGTAAGTACGCGGTACTCGGCTTTCAGGAAGGCAATGGCGCCATCGGCGATGTAGCCGGCAATGGTGCGCATGCGTTCGTCGCCGGCGTCCTGCCGGGCTACCCAGCCCGAGCGCAGCGCCGTGTAAATCAGCGCCAGCACGCCGAGGCCGGGTGCGAGGTAAAGAATGGTCATAAAGCGGTGTTAAGGGTTGGTAAGAAGGGAGGATGAAGCCGCTCACTGCGGAGCGGACCAGGGTTGGCGCTTGAAAAATAGACGTTTTAAGTCCAAGCCCAACTTTTTTCTTCAACTCCGGCTTCTTTCCGCCCTACACCTTGCGGAAGTAGTTGACTGACACGCGCTCGGTAATCCAGTAGAGCCCGTAGCAAACCAGCGTGACCAGCGGCACGGCCAGCCAGTACACCCGCTCGTAGATGAACAGCTTGCCGGTGAACTTCACCAGGGCAGCGTAGCACAGCAGCAGCAGCGGGTAGTGGTAGAGGTACAGCGAGAAGCTGAACAATCCCAGCTTGTGCAGCCCGCGCACCAGCAGGTTCTGGCGCGACACGTGCCCGGCCAGCAGCACCAGCACCGCCAGCACCGCCAGCACGCCCGACAGCACCGTGGCGGCTACCGTCCACTTCAGCAGCGAGAGGCCGACCAGCGCCAGCAGCATGCCGCCCAGGCCCGGCAGGGTGATGAAGCGCGGAATGCGTCGCACCCGCTCCACCCAGTCGGTGCGCACCACCACGTCGTAGAGGCCCACGCCCAGGGCGAAGTACACGTTGTAGCTCAAGGCAAAGCGCAGCAGGTCGTTTTGCGGCACCCCGCGCCAGCTCAGCACCAAACCCACCCCAAATAGCGCCGCCGAGAGCAGGTAGTACCAGCGCACGTAGCGGAAGGCCACGGGAATCAGTAGGTAGAACAGCGCCTCGGGCAGCAGCGACCAGTACACCACGTTGTCGCCCAGGTAATGCAGGCCCAGCTTCAGAAACAGCAGCGCGCGCACCAGTCCCCCGGCATCGAAGGCGCGCAGCTCCTGCCAGGCCTCGGCCAGCGTGGCGTTCAGCTCGCGGCCCAGGCCGGGGTTGAGCACCTGCGGCACCTGCGTGGCCACCACCGTGAGCACCGCCGCGGCCAGCACCAGCGACACCAGGAAGGGCGGGTAAATGCGCACGATGCGGTTGAGGTAGAAGGCGCCGGCGGCCCGGTGCTTGCGCAGCTGGGCGTAGCGAATGAAGAAGCCCGACAGCACGAAAAAGAAAATCACCATCTCGTAGCCCGCCGCGCTGAACATGTCGAGGGCGAAGCTGGCGTAGTCGGTGCTGCCCCACTGGGTGCGCGGAAAGGCCTGCAGGTACTGCTGCCCGCCCGACCACAGCAGAAACTTGGCGTGGAAGATGACCACGTAAAACGCGCAGAAGCCGCGGAGCGAGTGCAGTATATCCAGCTCCTGGTACGAGAGGCTGCGGGCCGGCGCCGGAGTCGAAACCGGGGTAGCGGTAGAAGTATGATTCAAAGCAATTCAGGGGAAGAAAACCGACCCGCAAAGGTAGCGGCCCCGGCGCAGAGCTGCTACCCCGGCCGGCCGCTACTTTCCGGGCGCCCGCCGCCACCGGCCATGAACCCGGCCGCCGGTTCCGAAGTTCTGCCGCGTCAGCCGCTGATCATCTGGGCTACAGCTCCCGCATCAGCACCTGGTAAAGGCGCAGCATGCTGTCGATGTCGGCCTTGTGCACCAGCTCGTCGGGGGTGTGCACGTTATCCTCCGGGGCGCCCACGAAGCACCAGTCCCAGGGCTGGGCGCCGTGCTGCAGCTCCTTGCCGTCGGAGCCGCCGCTGCCCTCCACCTCCAGCTGGTGCGCAATGCCCGACTCGCGGGCAATGCGGCGAATGCGCTCCACGTAGCTGCGGCGCGGAATCAGGGAGTCGCGCAGGGAAATGGCGCAGCCCTGCCCGGCGTGTACGCCCTCGGTTACCCAGGTGATGTCGCACACCAGGGCCTGGTGCACGCCGTAGGTTTCGTAGATGTGCTTGGCCAGAAACTTGACCGTGCCACCGCCGTGCTCCTCGTAGCAGCTGAATACCACCAGGCCGTGCTCCAGCGTTTCGCACAGGCGCAGGGCCGTCCACACGCCCAGGCGGTTGTCGAGGTAGCAGCTTTGCACGGTGGTGTCGGTCTGGCGGAAGTCGCAGGCGAAGGTGAGCGGGGTGCCGCGCTCGATGTCGCGGGTGAACTCATAACCCAAAGCCCCGGTTTGCTCGTCTACGGTAAGCGTGCACTCGATGGCGCCCTGCGAATCCTGGCCCACCAGCCGGTAGCCGGGCTCGGCATCGGGGCCGCCAATGCGCACCAGCTGCCGGCCGTAGCGCACCGTAAAGCCAATGGAATCGATGTGGGCGAATACCGCCGTGCGCGGCTGCCCGAAACAGAGTATGATGCAATCCTGGAACTCTTCCCCCGCCAGCACCCGGGGCTGCACCCGCCAGCCGGGCGCGTGTTGTTCGATGTATTCAAGCAAAAAAGCGGTCAGCGGGGCTTCGCTGCCCGAGGGCGCGGGCAGCCGGCACAAGGCTTCCAGGAGTTCCATGCACGAGGGGTAAAGGGTTCATTCCGGCTTAAATATCCTATTTTCGCTGTTCCGTTTGCTTACGGAGCGCCGCCACCTTCCCCGCTTTCCGTTCGCTATTACCTGCTGCATGCATCCGAATCTGCGCTATTTCCTGTTATCGGGGCTGCTGTGGGGCCTGGCCCTGCTGCCCGCCCGGGCCCAGCAGCCCGACACGACCCGCAGGTCGGCCCCCGTGCGCAACATTCAGCTCGACACCGTGGACGTGGTGCCCGGCGCGGTGGACTACTCCGGCTGGCTGCTGCTGGACAAGGACATTCAGCTGGAGCTGGACGGGGCCGTGCACAACCTCTACAACTTCAAGTACGACAAGGCCGAAAAGCAATTCCGCTCCCTGCGGCGGCGCTACCCCAACCACCCCATGCCCTACTTCCTGATGGGTTTGAGCCAGTGGTGGAAAATCGTGCCCACCAACGTGCAGACCAAGCAGTACGACCGGGTGTTTCTGGCCTACATGGACACGGCCATTACCAAGGCCGAAACCCTCTACGACCGCGACGAGAAAAACTACGAGGCCTGCTTTTTCCTGGCCGCCGCCTACGGCTTCAGCGGCCGCCTGCACGCCGAGCGGGGCAACTGGCCCAAGGCCACCGTCAGCGCCAAGCGGGCGTTGAAGTACGTGGAAATCAGCAACGAAGCCAACGGTCTGAGCCCCGAGTTTTTGTTCGGCCAGGCCTTGTTCAACTATTACGCCGTCTGGATTCCCGAGCACTACAAGATCCTCAAGCCCGTGCTGCTGCTCTTTCCCAAGGGCAACAAGCAGCTGGGCCTGCAGCAGCTCAAGCACGTGGCCGACAACGGCATTTACGTGGGGCCCGAGGCCAAGGTATTTCTGATGCGCATCCTCAACAACGAGGAAAACAACCCGGCCGCGTCGATGCCCATTGCGCGCTACCTGGCCACGCGCTACCCCGACAACGGCTACTTCCAGCGCTTCTACGCCCTGCTGAGCTTCAACGAGGGCGAATTCCGCGAGTGCGAGCGGGCCAGCCGCGACATTCTCGACAAGCTTAACCGCGGCTACCCCGGCTACGAGGCCATCAGCGGCCGCTACGCTACCTACTTTCTGGGCTGGCTGATGCAGAACAAGTACAAGGACCTGCCCAAAGCCAAGGAGTACTACCAGCGCTGCATCGTGTTTGCCGAAAGCACCAACGAAACTTCCGGCGGCTTTTACTTGTACGCCAACCTGAACCTGGCCCGCCTGGCCGACAAGGACAAGGACCTGAAAACGGCCCTGCGCTACTACACGGTGGTGCGCGACAAGGCCGACCACAAGAGCGAGCAGTACCGGGAGGCCAAGGCTTACCTGAAAAAACACAAACGCGGTTAGCCCAAGGGTATGGATATTGGAGGAATGGCGCTGACCGACCTGTTTTTGACCCCGGTGTACCTGGGGTTGTTCTACGGGCTGGCCTTCATGCTGCGGCCGCGCTTCACCAACGCCCTTACCAAGCGCTACTTTATTCCGGCCCTCACCGTCAAGTTCATCGGCGCCATTTCGCTGGGGCTGATTTACCAGTTCTACTACGGCGGCGGCGATACGCTCAACTATTTCAACGAAAGCAAGGCCATCTACGACGCCTTCGGCGACAACCCGGCGGTAGCCATCAAGCTGCTACTGGCCAACGACGGCACCTACACGCCCGACATGGCCCGCTACGTGGCCCGCATGCACTGGTTCGAGTCGGAAACCGAGTACTTCATCGTGAAGATGTGCGGGCTGTTTTCCATCTTCTGCTTCCACACCTACACGGTGGTGGCGCTGATGTTTGCCTTCGTGAGCTTCAGCGGGGTTTGGGCCTTGTACATGGCCTTCCTGCGCCTCTACCCGCACCTCTACAAGCAGCTGGCCATTGCGGTGTTCTTCGTGCCCTCGGTGTTCTTCTGGGGCTCGGGCATTGCCAAGGACTCTTTGTGCATCGGCGCGCTGGGCTGGCTGTTCTACGGCTTCTACCACCTGATGGTGGGGCGCAGCAAGCCCCTGGCCGCCATCGTGGCGCTGCTGGTAGCGGGCTACGTGCTCAAGTCGGTGAAGATCTACATCCTCATCAGCTTCCTGCCGCCCGTAATGGTGTGGGTAGCCATTCAGCAGAGCGCCAAAATCCAGTCGGGCTTCGTGCGGGCGCTGCTGCTGCCGTTTCTGCTGGGCGTGGGCGCGGTAGCCGGGCTGCTGGCCAGCCAGATGCTGGCCGAGGGCAACAAGAACTACGACTTCGACAACATCGAGGACCGCGCCAAGGTAGCCTCGACCTACCACAACGAAATCAGCCAGAACGAGGCCGGCAAGGGCCGGGGCCAGGGCAACTCGGGCTACCACATCGACAACTTCACCGGCCCCCAGGACATTCCCAAGCTGGCACCCAAGGCCTTGGTCATCGGGCTGTTTAGGCCCTTTCTGTGGGAAGTGCGCAACCCCGTGATGCTGCTCTCGGCGGCCGAGGTGCTCTGGATTACTTTCCTGACGCTGCGCATGTTCTGGCGTACCGGGATTTTCAAAACCTTCGGCCGCATCGGCAGCACGCCGCTGGTCTTGTTCAGCGTGGTGTTCTCGGTGCTGTTTGCCATCGGCACGGCCATTACTTCGGGCAACTTCGGCAACCTGGTGCGCTACCGGGTGCCCATGTGGCCGTTCTACGTCACGGCCATGTTCGTGCTGCAGGACGACTTCACCCGCCGCAAGATGCTGGCCGCCGCTAAAAAGCGCCGCCCCAGCCCGGCGCGGCGTCCGCAGCTGGCTGGGGCGGCGTAAAGCACCCGGTGGGGCAGAGCGGGGCTACACGAAGTCCAGGTCGCCGAAGAAGAAGTTGAACTTCACCTTGGCCAGCTCGTCCGTCTCGCCCTGGTTTTTGCCCTTCACCAGAAAGTCGAACTGGTTGGGCCAGAACTTGCGCAGCACCCCGCGCGTGGCCCCGTCGATGAGCGGGTTGCCCATGTACAGCACCCCCACCGACAGATCCTTGGCCGCGTAGATGCGGGCCTGCTTGATGAGGTAGGCCAGGTCGGCTTCGGCGTGGAAGGCCACGTCCATGAGCACGTGCACCGGCAAGCCCTTCTTCTTGATTTTCTTCAGGAACACGTAGCCCACCAGCTTGCCGGCCCGCTGCACGGCCAGCGTCACGTACTTGTAGTGCGGCGACTGGAACGTGAGGTAGCGCCACTGCAGGAATTTGCGGTCCTTGATCATGGCGTTGTCGAACTGGAAGGTGCCGGCCTGGAAGAAAGCCTCGTCCAACCGGGTGGTTACCTCGTAGCTGCTGCCGGCCAGCAGGTGGGCCGGGTTGGTGAAGAGCAGCGTCAGGTCGGGGTAGATGCCGTGGCTGTAGTTGTACTTGGCCAGGTAAATGGGCTTGGCTACCTCATTGGGGAAAGCCAGGAAACAGTCGCCGCCGCGCTCCATGAAGTCGGTGTCGGTCTTCACGTAAAGCTTGCCGAACAAACCCTTGCCGCGCACGGCGTTCGAGGTGAGCACCTTCTGAATGAAGCCCGACTTCCAGGGCTTGCCGTTGATGCGGAAAATGGCATCGTTGGAGGTGCACATGCCCGCGCCCTTGCCCTGGTAGCGGGCCAGGAAAAAGGAAAACGAGTTGAACGGGTTGTTGAAGTACCACCAGTCGAGGTAGCCGGTGGTCATCCGGTCGTCGTCGTTTTCGGTGCGGTTGAGCTCTACCACGTCGGCCAGGTCGGCGGGAGTGGCGCGGGTGATGGTGATATCGTCAGGAAGCTGAGCCATAGGTGGTCAGGGTTACGTGGGGGTCGTGGGCAAACAGGGCCGGCCCGCTCAGAATGCGGTGCTCGGCGTAGCACTTCTCGAAAAACGGCTGGCGCTGGGCCAGGTCGTGGGGGTACAGCGCGTCGATGTCGGCACCGGGCACGTAGGGGTGCACCATCAGCTCCACCACCCGGGCATCGGCCGGGGCCTGATGCACCAGCTCGCGCAGGGTGTCGGCCGAGTAGCCCGCGGGCGGCGTGGTCAAATCGTGCACCGACACCAGCACATCGTTGGTGCGCGTCTGCACTTGGCGCTTGAAGCGCTGGCTGCTGCGGTACAGGATGGTCTGGCGCACGAACTTCAGCGGCCAGCGCAGCAGCAAACCCAGGCCGGGCTTGTGCGGAATGGCCAGGCGCACGGGCAGGCGGCGGGCGTTGAGCACCGGCGCAATGGCGCGGAACACCGCTGGCAGCATGTGGGTGTGCTGGTGCGAGTCGGTGTGGGTGGGCCGGATGCCCAGGCCCTCCAGCTTGGCCAGCTGGGCCTCAAACTCGGCCCGCACCTCGGCTTCTTTTACTTGTCCGCGCAGGGCACGCTTGAGCAGGGCCCCGCGTTCCAGAAAGTTGCCGTCGGCGTCGGTGAGCGAGGGCGCGGCGGTGAGCGGGCGGCCCTCGGTGAGGCAAAAGTGCAGCCCGATGGCCAGCCCCGGGTTTTCGGCCGCCAGCCGGGCGCCTTCTGCGGTGCCGGGCATGTTCACCATCATGGTGGTGCTGGTAAGGTTGCCGGCCCGGTAGGCGTCGATGATGGCGCGGTTGACCGAGGTACTGAGGCCGAAGTCGTCGGCGTTGATGATAACCTGTCGTTGCATTCCCGGGGCCGCCTAGGAGGCGTACTTGAGGGTGGCCTCGCCGGCCAGCACCACCTTGCCGTGCTGGTTGGTGCAGGTGGTGCTGAGCGTGACGATCTGCTTTTCCGCATTGATGGTGAGCACCTCGGCCTCGGCCGTGAGGGTGTCGCCAATGAACACGGGCTTGAGAAACTTCATCGTCTGGCCCATGTAGATGGCGCCCGGCCCGGGCAGCTTGGTGCCCAGCACGGCACTCACCAGCCCGGCGTAGAGCATGCCGTGGGCAATGCGCTGGCCAAACAAACTCTGCTGGGCGTATTCGTCGTCGAGGTGCACGGGGTTGGTGTCGAGCGACAGCTCGGCGAAGGCGCGCACGTCGGCGTCGGTAATGGTTTTGGAAAGCTGGGCTTTCTGGCCGATTTCAAACATGGTAGTCAGGCGGTTAAAACAACGACTGCAGCGGCGCCGGTACGCGCGGCGGCTCCGCGCGCGGAACCGGCTTGGCGTAGGTGCATCCCGGCAAAGGTAGAGCGAAACCGCAAGCCGGGAAAGCTGCCGCCCGGGCCCGAGCCGAATCCGCGGGCATACGCGCATCTTTGCCTTCCCGTTTTGCCCGCTGCTGCCCGTGTCGTCGTCTTCCTGGCTTGCCCACCCCGTTGCCATTCCCTTCAACAAGCCCTACCTGGCCGGGCGCGAGCTGCTGTACATGGAGCAGGCCGTGCGGGCGGGCCACATCTCGGGCGACGGGCCCTTCACGCGCCGCTGCAGCCAGTGGCTAACCCAGCGCTACGGCTTTGGCCGCGCCCTGCTCACCACCTCCGGCACCGACGCCCTGGAACTGGCCGCGCTGCTGTGCCGCATCGAGCCCGGCGACGAGGTCATCGTGCCCAGCTACACCTTCGTGTCGACGGCCAACGCCTTCGTGCTGCGCGGGGCGCGCATCGTGTTTGCCGACTCCGGCCCCGACTCGCCCCACCTCGACGCCGAACAGCTCGCCGCCCTCATCACGCCCCGCACCCGCGCCATCGTGCCGGTGCACTATGCCGGCATGGGCTGCCAGCTCGATTTGATTGCCGACCTGGCCCAGCGCCACGGGCTGTGGGTGGTGGAAGACGCGGCGCAGGCCATCAACGGCTATTTCCAGGACCGGCCGCTGGGCACCTGGGGGCAGCTGGCGGCCTTTTCCTTCCACGAAACCAAGAACATTAGCGCCGGCGAGGGCGGCATGCTGGCCGTGAACGAGGCCGCCCTGCAAGCCCGGGCCGAAATCATCCGCGAGAAGGGCACCAACCGCGCCGCCTACTTCCGCGGCGAGGTCGACAAGTACACCTGGGTCGACGTGGGCTCGTCGTTTCTGCCCTCCGACCTCACGGCCGCGTTTCTGTGGGGTCAGCTCGAGGAGCTAGACCACATTCAGGCCCGCCGCTCGCAGCTGTGGCAGCTTTACTACCAGGCCCTGCAGCCGCTGCAAACCGCCGGCGTGGCCCGGCTGCCGGTAGTGCCCGCGGGCGCCTCCAACAACGCCCACCTGTTTTACCTGGTGTGCCGCTCCCTGGCCGAGCGCAGCCGGCTCATCGAGCACCTGCGCCGCCACGGCATTCTGGCCGTGTTTCACTACCAGTCGCTGCACCGCAGCCCCTTCTTCGCCCCGCACCACGACGGCCGTCCCCTCCCCCACGCCGACCGCTACTCCGACTGTCTGGTGCGCCTGCCGCTGTTCCACGAGCTGAGCGAAGCCGACGTACTGCGCATCTGCGAGCTGGTGACAGACTGCCTCCTCGGCCGCACCTAGGGCAAAAAAGGCCTCTGGCACTGTCCCGAAGGGCTGTTGCGCACTGCATCAGTGCTCCGGGACTGTCCCGGAAGGCTGTTGCGCACTGCACCAACGCTACGGGACAGTCCCAGAGGGTTGGTGCGCACTGTACCATTGCTTCGGGACTGTCCCGGAAGGCTCCGTCGCACTGTACTTGGGCTCCGGGACTGTTGCAGAGTACTGGGGCGCACTGCCCCAAGGCTCCGGGACTGAAAAAGCCCGGCCGGCGTGGGGGCCGACAGGGCTTTTCAGGAATAAGCGTGCCTTGGGGCGGCTTAGTCGGTTTGGGGGGCTTCCTTGCCCGAGAGCTTCACGGCAAACCAGAAGGCGAGGTAGTAGGCGTTGATGGCCAGGGGAATCCAGGACTGGGCCAGCATCGACATGACCAGGCTCACGCCGCCGGCCAGCACATAGAAGTTGACCTTGTAGGCCGGCGAGGTGCGGTTGGGCATGTTCAGCATGCCCTTGCTGTCGATGTACATGAGCGTGCGGTAGAGCACGTAGTTGAGCAGCACGGGGCCCACCAGCAAGGTAATCTGCTCGGGCGTGAGGAAGATGAAGATGGGCGCCAGGTAGCGCGTAAAGGCCAGGTTCACGAAGGTCATCACCTTCAGCTCTTTCTCCTTGAGCACGTTGTGCAGGTAGAAGAACAGCACCAGCACCCCGTAGTACACCAGCCAGATGGGGTTTGTGAGCACCTGCAAATACCAGCTGATGCCCAGCCACACCGCCAGGCGCGCCACCACCCACAAGCCCACCTCGGCGTTGGAGGGGTCGAAGTTCTTGACGCGGCGGCGCGGGTTGGTTTCGTGGCGCACGCTGAACACGTCGTTGCCCAGGTAGCCGATTTCGTACACCGAGATGAACGCCAGGTAGGCCAGGGCAAACTTCAGCAGCGAGCCAACCACGTCGAAGCCCGAGAAGTAGGTGAGCAGCGCGAAGGGCACCACCCAGTCCATAATCAGGTGGTAGACGTTGTACTTGATTTGCTGAACCCGGCTGGCGTAGAAGTACGTGTAGGGCAGCAGAAAGCGGAGAAACTTCATGGGTACAGGGCGCGAAGGCGGCGCGGGCCGGGCTACTTCGTGTAGGCTTCGATGAATTCGGGGTTGAGGCTTTGCCAGAACTGCTTGGCGGCGGGCCGGTGCACCACCACGTAGCGGCAGGCGGCCTGGCTCACCAGGCCGTGGTCGGTGAAGTTGTCGGTGGCCACGGCCAGGCGCGGGCTCTCGGCGTCGGGGCCCAGCACCTCGGCCAGGGCGCGGGGCTTGTCGCCGCCCAGCTCGCGCAGCAGCCGGCCGGTGCAGCGCTGCTGGGCGTCGTATTCCAGCTGCGACGAGACGAACTCCACTCCGCCCAGCTCGGCGGCAATGGCGGCGATGATGGGGTCGAGGCTGGCCGAGAGCAGTACCACGCGGGTGCGGGCCTGCGTCAGCTCCTGCAGCATGGCGTGGGTGCGCACAATCTTGCGCGTGCGCAGAAACTCCTGCACGAAGCGGCGGCCCAACTCGTACAGCTCGGCCCGGGGAATGCCCGCCAGCAAACGCAGCGCGGCCGTTTTGGCCGGGTCGCCGCCCAGCACCTTCTGCCACAGGGCCAGCCCCACAAAGCCCGGCGACCAGCGCGTGGTCAGCGACTTGAGCAGCAACTGCCGCCCACCCAGCTTCTTCTGCGCCAGCACAAAGGCCAGGAAGTCGAAGGTGGTGTTGGAGTAAAACAGCGTGTCGCACACGTCGAACACGAACACGTCCACGTCGGTGGGTAGCGGCTGGGAAGGAACGGGAGGCATGGATTGAGTATTAGGTAGTGGGTAGTAGGTAATGTAATGGGTATTATGGACTGGGATTGGAGGGCGCTGTTGATGGGTACGGGTGGGTGTGGGGAAACAGGTTGAGCGGACTTGCGGAACAGCGCTGGCCGGGCCTCCTCTCCCATCTTAATACCTACTACCTAATACCCAGTACCTCCAGATACACGTCGCGCAGCTTGCGGTAGGTGTGGTCGGGGCTGAACTTGTGGCGCACGTAGGCGCGGCCGGCGGCGGCAAAGGCGGTGCGCCGGTCGGCGTCGGCGGCCAGCTCCACGATGGCCCGGGCCATGGCCGCGCGGTCCTTGTTGGGCACCAGCAGCCCCGAGCGGCCGTGCTCGAACAATTCGCGCGGCCCGCCGCAGTCGGAGGCCACCAGGGCCGTGCCGTAGAACAAGGCGTCGAGGCAGGTGAGCGAGAACGACTCGGTTTCGGAGAAGTTGAGCAGCATGTCGGCGGCCTTGATTTCGCGCTCCACGTCCTGCACGAAGCCGTTGAACTGCACCACGTCCTGCAGGCCGGCGGCCCGCACCTGGGCTTCGAGGCCGCGGCGGTACTCGCGGTTTTTCTCCAGCCCCATGTCGCCGCCGAAGAAGTGCAGGCGCAGGCGCGGGTTCTGGCGGTAGGCCTCAGTGAAGGCCGCCACGGCGTGGTCCTGGCCCTTGCCGGGAATGTAGTTGGCCAAATACAGCAGGCGCAGCGTGCCTTCGCGGGCGCGGCCCTCGGCGTGGTCGGGGGCGGGCAGCGGGTGCTTTTCGCGCTCGGGAATGGGGTCGGCCACCACCAGCACGTTGTCGGCGGGCGGAAAGGCTTGCTTCACGGCTTCCGACACGCAGATGACGCGGTCGGCAAAGCGCGTGTCGGCGCCCACCCACAGCTGGCGCAGCGGGCCGGGAAAGTTCTGGGGCAGCAGGCGCACGTGGGTCAGCAGCCGGGGGCCGCCCAGCCACTTGCCCACCACGCCGGCGAGGTTGAAGAAGTCGTTGAGGTGCACCAGCTTGGCCCCGCGGCGCTTGGCCAGGGTGCGCAGCCGCCAGCTGTTGCGCAGCAGCATGGGGCCGTAGCGCAGCAAATCCTTGGGCCGCTTGCTGATTTCCACCCAGGGCAGGGTGTGCACGGCGTAGCCTTCGCTGCTCACGGGCCCCACGGCGGCGCTGCCGGTGGGCAGTACAAACTCGAACTCAAACAAGCCCGGGTGCTCGATGCGGATGTTGCGCAGCGAGTTGAGAATGGCTTTGAGCGCGCCGGTCAGGGCCACGCAGTTGTCGACCACCAGAATGCGGTGCGGCTGCGCCGGCACGGGCACGGAAGCAATGGGCTGGCTCATCGGGCGGCGACCTGCTGAATGACCTGCTCCCACTGCCGGAAGATTTTCTCGGCCGTGAAATCCTCCATACGCTCGGCGGCTTTTTGGGCGTAGCGGGCGCGCAGCACATCGTCGCGCAGCATGTTTTGCAGGGTATCCACCCACACCTGGCGGGCGTGCTGGCGGTAGTCGCCTTTAAGCAAAGGCATCAGCACCCCGTACTCGGCGTATTCAGCTTCGGCAATCTGGGTGCCGGCAGCCGAGCTGGGCGCCAGCATCTCGCGCGGCCCGGTGGGGCAGTCGGTCGACACCACGGGCAGACCGCAGATCATGGCTTCGCCCAGGGCCATCGGGAAGCCCTCCCAGCCCGAGGGAAACACAAACAGGCCGGCGCGCTTGATGTAAGGGAAAGGGTTTTTCTGGTAGCCGAGGAAGTAGAGGTTGTACTCCTGGTCCAGCGGGTCGTCGTTCCAGGCTTGGTAGAACTTCAGCCCCAGGGCCCGGGCCTGGGCCACCAGTTCCTCGCGCAGTTCCCCGTCGCCGAGGATGGCCAGCTTGGCGTCGGGCTGCACCTTCAGCAGCTCGGCCAGCACGTCGAGCAGCGGGGCCTGGTTTTTCTGCCGCGCCAGGCGCCCCGACGAAATCATCAGCCGCGGCGAGCTGAACAGCGGCTCGTACTTGGCGTCGATGGGCTCGGCGGCGCGGGCCAGGATTTTCTCGGGGTGAAAGAAGTTGTTGATGGTGGTGATGCGCGCGGGGTCAAGCTGGTAGTGCTCGATCAGCTCCCGGCGAATGTCGCGGCTCACCGTCACGATGTGGTCGGGGCGCTGGTAGAGCCGGGGCATGAACACCTTCTGGCGGAACCAGCCCACCCAGCCCTGGATTTCGCCGTCGTGCACCTTGGAGCCGTGGATGCAGAGAATGGTTTTCTCGCCGGCCTTGCTGAGCAGGTTCACGTAGTCGCCGCCCTCCAGGTGGCTGATGCACACGTCGATGTTGCGCTCCTGCTTGGCCTGCCGGGCGCGGGTGCAGCGCTTCCAGAAGTTGCGCACCTTGTCCAGGGTCGAGCCGAAGCCGGGCACGTCGAGGTTCACCACCGGGTTGCCGCTGGGGTAGGCATCGGCCTGGTCGAGGTTGAACACGCACTCCGTCACGTTGTAGCCCAATTGGGCCAGCTCCACGCTGTGGTCGTGAAATACTTGCTGGGCACCCCCAAACCCGAAGTTGGGAATGAGCAGCATGATATTGCGGGGCGGTTGGTTCATCGAAGCAGGTTGCGGATAAAGTCGCGGCGGAAAACGCGGGCCGGCCGGGCGCAGGTTCATCCTGGGCACGGGGCCGCGGCAATCAGCCGCCGCGCCGCCCGCAAGGACCTTGCCCAAAACGGCCGCAAAGATAGGCAGCCCCACCGCAACCACCGGCGGGCCGCATATTTACAGGGCGCTCAAAGCCAGACGTGGTACACCAGCTCTACCCCGCGCAGCCCGAAGCCGCCGCTGCGGTACAGCGCGCAGGCCGGCTCGTTGGCCAGCTGGGTGACCACGCGCAGCTCCCGGGCGCCCCAGGCCAGCGCCTGCTGCCGGGCCGCGCGTAGCAGTGCGCGGCCCAGCCCCCGGCGGCGGCAGGCTTCTTCCACCGCCAGCAGGCCAATGAGGGCGGCGCTATCGGCGGTCGGCGCCAGGGTCAGCAGGCCGGTTTCGTGGCCGGGCGCGCCGGTAGTCAGCACCACCTCGCCCCTTTCGCTGCGCAGGGCGTTTTCCAGCCAGGCGGCGTAGAGCTGCTCAAACGCGCCGGCCGGCAGCTTCTCATCGAGCCGAAACCGGGAATAGCGGCCGCTCTGCCGGGCCAGGTAGTGCAGCGCCGGGCTGGCCTGCTGAGTCAGGCGCACGGCGACCTCACCGGCCGGGGGTGGCGCGGGTGTGGTCAGCAGATCGAGCGCGAAGGTGGCTTTGCGGTCGAGCAAGGGCAGGCCGTGGGCCCGGGCCGTGGCCTGGGAAAGGTGGTCGTCGGGTGCTACCAGCCAGTACACCACCCCTAGCTGCCGGGCCTGCATGGCGGCCCGCAGCTGCTCGAAGCCCCAGGCATCGAGCGAAGCGCGCAGCCGCGCCACGCCCCGGCCGAAGAAGGCCGAGTCCCAGGTTAGGGGTTCCAGCGCCGACCCACTCACGGCGTCGGCAGTGAATCGGTTTGTGCTTCCACCAGGTATACCGGCCGCTGCTTGGCTTCCTCGAAGGTGCGGCCTACGTACAGCCCCACCATGCCCAGCACGGCGATGATCAGCCCCGCGAAAAAGCACATGAGCAGCACCAGGCTGGTGTAGCCCGGCACCGAAATCTGCCCCACCACAAAGCGCAGCAGCGTAACCACGCCCAGCAGGAACGCCAGCCCGGCTACCAGCAGCCCGAACTGCACGGCCAGCCGCAGGGGCTTGTCGGACCAGGCCAGCATCACGTCGAAGGCCAGCTGCACGCGGCGGCCCCAGCTGTAGGAGCTGCCGCCGCTGGGCCGGGCCGCGTGGGTTACCGCCAGCGTGCCGCCCCGAAAGCCCACCCAGCGCACCATCACGGGGAAAAACCGGCTGCGCTCGGGCATGCGCCGCACCGCGTCGATGACGCGCCGGTGGTAGAGGCCGAAGTTGCCCACGCGGGCATCGTGGCTAATGCCGGTGAGGAAGTGCAGCAGCTGGTAGAACCAGCGCGAGAGCAGCCGCTGCAGCAGGCCGTGCTGGCGGTCGGTGCGGCTGGCCAGCACGTAGGCTAGGTTGTGCTGCCGGGCGTGGGCGTAGAGGCGCGGAATTTCCTCGGGCCGGTCCTGCAGGTCGCAGTCGAGTACCACCACCCACTCGCCGCGGCAGTGGTCGAGGCCGGCGGCAATGGCGCGGTGCTGGCCGAAGTTGCGCGAGAGGCGCAGGCCCCGCACCCGCGCGTCGCGGGCACTTAGCTCCTGAATACGCGCCCAGGCCTCGTCAGGGCTGCCGTCGTCGACCAGCACTATCTCGAACTGCCCGGTGAGCGGGACCACCGCCGCGCCGATGCGCTCGACCAGCTCGGCCAGCAAATCGGCGCCGCGGTATACGGGGCTGACCACCGAGAGCAGGGGCGCAGAAGCAGTTGAAACGGGGGAAGCGGGCACGGGCAGCGGCGTAAAGTCGGCGGCTAAGCTAGCAGACCCGGCGCGTTAGGCCCGCACCGCCGCGGCCGTGGCCCGGTCGAATATCTGTTCGTAGGCCGCAATGCAGCGCTCCATGCGAAACTTATCGAAGGCCAGCTGGGCGCGGTGGCGGTGTTCCTCGAGCAGGGCGGCGTCGGCCAGGTAGGCGCGCATGGCCCGGGTGAGCTGCCCGGGGTCGGTGCGGTGCCAGTCGAGGCCCGCTTCCAGCAGCATACCTGCCAGCCCGGCCGGCGACTCGAGCATGGAAGCCACTTCGCCGATGCGGGTGGCAATGGTGGGCTTGCCGCAGGACAGGTACTCGGTAACCGAGTTGGGCAGGCTTTCGGCGTGGAAGTAGCTGGGCAGCAGCCCCACGTCAAACAAATCGATCCAGTCGACGGGGTTGCTCGAAAAGCCGGTAAAGTGCACGTGGGGGTTGCTCACCTGCCGGCGCAGCTCGTCGAGGTACTCGCTCTGGCCTACCAGCACCAGGTGGGCCTGGGGAAATTCGACGCTGAGCTGCTGAAACGAGTCGAGAGCCTGCTGCCAGCCCTTCTCGGGAATCCCGCGGGCCACCATGCCGAACACGAAATCGTGGGCCCCGATGCCCAGCCGCTCGCGGGTGCAGCGGGGCTTGTCGGCCGAAAAGCTGCTCTCCAGGCCGCTGTACACTTTTTCGTGTACCAGGCTGGTCAAAGGGCGCACGTCCTGCTCGCCGAATATCTCCAGGTTTTTCTCGGCCAGGTAAATCACCGCGTCGGCCTGCCGCAGGGCGTAGCGCGACTTCACGGTTACCTCGGGCTCGTCGTGCTTGTGCAGAAACAGCTCGTAGCAGCCGTGCATGGTGATGACCAGCGGCAGGCGCGGCCGCGGGCCCAGCGCCCGCGCCGCCACGTAGTCCGACTTCACCATGTGGCTGTTGATGACGTCCACGTTCAGCTCGCGCAGGGTACGGCGCAGGTGGCGCTCCACAAACGGCTCCCGTACCAGCGGCGGCCGCTGAAAGCGCCGCAGAAACCCGTCGGTTTTGCGCAGCAGCCAGTCCAGCCCCGGCACGGCGGGCTCGTAGGCTACCACCTGCACGTCGGGCGCCAGCTGGCGCAGCAGCTCGTGGTTGACGTGGTGGGCGTAGTGCGTGTAGAGGTATACCTGATGCCCCCGCTCGTGCAAGGCCTGCGTCAGCCGCATGGCAAAGATCTGCGCACCGCCGGTGCGCAGGTCTTCGATGGCGACCAGGATTCGGCGCGCATTGGCGGTCTGCCTGGGAACCGAGGCGGCGGGCTCAGACGGAAAAGGATAAGGCATGCGAAACCGAGAACAAAGAAAACGGGGTGGCGCACATCGGCAGAGCGCGGAACCGGCGGTATGGCACCGGCAAGGTCGGCAATTAATTCAGCTTATACGGCCGGCAGCCACAAATAGCGGCGGAAGCGTACCGGCACGTAATCGGCCAGGGCCTGCCGCAGGAAAGCCAGCCAGGCTACGCTGCCCAGCACGAGCGTGGCGGCGGTAGCTACGAGAAAAAACGCCCACCAGTTGTTCAGAAACTGTGCCTGCACCCACGCGGCTCCCCACCACACCGCGGCTCCCGCCACGCTCAGACTCAGCGCGGGCAGCAGCACCGGCCGCCCCCAGTAGTCGGCAAAGGAGATGTGCAGGTGGCGCCGCAGCAGAAAGGGAATGTACCACACCGAGGTGAGCAGGGCCGCCAGCAGGGTGCCCAGCAGAATGCCGGGCATGCCCAGGCGGTAGCCCAGCGCCACCGACAGGGTAATGTTGAGCGCCGCCTCGACGATGGCCGCTATGCTTACCGGCCGGGCAATGCCCTTGGCATGCAGGAAGAAGGTGCCGGTGCGGTTCAGCGTCTGCTGAATCATTACGCCCAGGGCCAGCATCAGCACAGTGGGGCCGGCAAAAAAGCTGGGGCCCACCCACAGGTGCACAAACCACTCGTTGAGGGCCAGCATCAGCCAGAACGCCACTACGCTGGCCACCACAATGATGAGCATGATGCGCTGGAAGAACAGCCGCGTCCGCTCGCCACCCTCGTGCGACACGATTTCGGTGGTGGCCGGGCCCACGTTTTCCAGCACTTTGGCCAGCAGGTTCATGCCCACCTCGGGAATGCGCACGGTGAGCGAAAACACCGTCACGGCCGACAGGGACAGAATCTTGCCGATGACCAAGCGGTCGGTGTGCAGGATGACCTGGGTAGCGAGGCTGCTGACGAACATAAAGATGCCGAAGCCGAACAGCTCGCGCATCAGGCCGCGGTCGAAAAAGCGCGGGGCAATGCGCAGCTGCGGGAAGTAGCGGCGCAGCAGCCACACGATGGCGCCTACCGACAGCAGCAGCTGCAGGATGTTGGCGTACACGAACGACCACAGGCCCACCCCGTTCATGAGCATGAAGATGGTGGCCAGGATGCCGGCCATGTTCAGCAGAAAGGTGGTGACGCCGACCTGGGTTTGCTTGTGGTAGGTGAACAGAATGCCGCCCAGCCCGCGCTGCAGAAACTGCGCCCCCACCAGCAAACTGAAGGTAGCCACGATGGGCACGGCCGGCCCGGCCAGGTCGGGCCGCAGGTTGAAGAGCCCAGGCACGAAAGGTGCGAAGAAGAAGCCGATCAGGGCCACCCCCGCGCCCAGGGCCGCCGACACGTAGAGGCCGGTGGTGGCAATGCGGTTGAGCATGGCCCGAGCGTGGTCGTCGTCGCCGCGGTGCACCGACAGCTGCCGGATCAGGGCCGTGGACAAGCCAAAGTCGAACAGGGCCAGGTAGCCGATGATCTGGAAAAACAGGATGGACAGGCCGTACTCCTCCTTATCGAGGTAGCGCACCATCAGCGGCGTGCTCACGATGGACACGAGCATGGCCACGATGGTGAACAGCTGCGACGACACGGCGCCCCAGAAAGCGGGTTTGGCCCGGGCTACGGATGTACTCATGCCGGCGAACTAGAAGTCGTTTGCGGCCGCGCCGCCCCCACAATACCCCGCTCCAGCAGCACTTCGCGCAGCCGGTGGGCCCACACGTCCCAGTTAAGCACCCGCTCGTACCGCTCGCGGGCCTGCTGCCGCAGCTGCGCGTAGCGCGCGGGGTCGTGCCAGATGCGGGCAATGGCGGCGGCGAAATCGGCACCTCCGGCTTCCAGGGGCAGCATGAAGCCGTTTTCGCCTTCGGCCACGAAGCTGCTGATGCCGCCCACGTTGGTGGTGAACACCGGAATGCCGAAGGAGTTGGCGTCGCCGAAGGCAATGGCGGCACACTCGGCCCGCGAGGGCAGCAGGAAGAAGTGCGTGCGGCGGAAGATTTCCTCCAGGCGGGCCAGGTCGGCGGCCACGCCCATGTTCAGGAAGGGAATGACCTCGAAGCCCGGATGGGTGTAGCGGGCCGGGTCGGGCGGCTGGCAGCCGACCACCGTGAGCCGGGCCGGAATGCCCTGCTCGTTGAGGGCTACCATGGTGTCGTAGGCCACCGCGCCGCCCTTGCGGCCCCACTCGCCGCCGAGCAGAAACAGGCGGCATTCCTCGCGCGGGGGCACCTGCAGGGCCTGCTCGCGGGCAATGGGCTGCGGGTAGTTGGCCCCGAAGGGAATCACCACCACTTTGCGCGGGTCGGCGCCGTAGTCGCGAATGGCCGACTCGGCGGCCCACTCCGAGGAGTAGCACACCAGTGCAGCCGCCTGCAGGGCGCGGTGCTCCAGCTCGTTCAGCTCGCGCTTGGAGTAGTCGAGCAGGCCGCTCAGACCGGGGTAGAAGTCGATCAGCTGGCCCAGGGTGGAGTCTTCGCAGTACACGATGGGCACCGAGGTGCGCAGGTGCGCAATTTCAGTGAACGAAGCCGGGGCCAGCAGCACGTCGGGCTGCAGGGCCGCGATTTTGGGGGCGAAGCGCCGGGCGTAGAGCCGGGCCATCCAGCCCGTCCAGGCGTAGTGGTAGCGCTTGCCGGTCAGGGGCTGCACCAGGCGGCGGTTCAGGTTGTCGCCCAGGCGCAGCGGCCACACCATGGGCGCGGGCCCCAGCGCCGTGGTTGGCCCCAGCACCCGGGCCGAGGCCTGAAACATGGAGTAGTGCACGCCCGACCAGGACCGGCGGTTCAGCGGGTCGGTACTGGTAAGAAAGCCCACTTTAATCGGTGGAGAAACGGAATTCATGCGTTAGCGGGCAGAAGCCGACGAAATAGCGGAAGAGGAAGCAGCCTGGTGGCGGGCCAGGTACCACTGCCAGGTTTGGCGCAGGCCCTGCTCGAAAGGCAGCCGGGGCGCCCAGCCGGTAGCGGCGCGCAGACGCCCGGCGTCGAGTACGTTCACGGGCACGTCGAAGAGGCGCGGGGGTTGGGTGCGCACATTCAGGCCAAACCCGGCGGCGGCGGCCAATGGTTCCAGCGCCTCCAGAATCTGGCGGTTGGTCAGCCCGATACCGCTGCCCAGGTTGTAGACCTCGCCGGGCTGGCCGTGCAGCAGGGCTGCCACAATGCCGTGGGCCATGTCCTGCACATGCAGGTAGTCGCGCACGGTGCCCTGCTCGCCAAACAACGTGAGCTCGCGCCCGTCGAGAATGGAGGCAATGGCCGTGGCCACGAAGCCCTGCCCCACGTAGGGGCGCTGGCCTTCGCCGAAGGCGTTGGCCGGGCGCACGCACAGCACCGGCAGGCCCCGGGTTTCGAAGTACAGGTGGGCGTACTTCTCGATGGCCAGCTTGGTGATGCCGTAGGGCGAGATGGGCAGCGTGGGGTGGTCTTCGGTAATGAGCGCGGCGCTGCTGCGCCCGTACACCGTACCGCCCGACGACACCCACACGAACCGGCGCACGCCGGCGGCCAGGGCCAGCTCGAAGGTGCGCACGGCCTCGGGCAGGTTCACCAGGATGTCGTTTACCGGGTCCTGAAAGCTGGTCTGCGGCACGGTGGCGTAGGCCAGGTCAATCACTTCATCGGCTTCTTCCAGCACCCGGCGCAGGTCGGCCCGGTCCGAGTCGGTGGGGCTGCTGCAGTAGCGCACCCCGGCGGGCAGCGGCGCGGGCGCGGCCTGGCGGCCCACCACCACTACCTGCCGGCCCAAAGCCAGCAGCTCGGCCACGATGGCGCGCCCAATGAAGCCGGCGCCGCCGATGACGCAGGTGACGAGGGAAGAAGAGGTGTTTTCCAAGACCGTTTAGGCAATCATCACAAAATACTGGCGGCTATACGGCGGCGCAAAGATAACGGCCGGCCGCAGGCGTGGCCGGCGGCCGGCTTTACTTTACCAGGCCCAGCCGCCGCGCCGCGCCCTTCAGGCCCGTGAAGGTGCGGAAGGGAATGCCCAGGGTGGAGCCCAGCCACAGTACCAGCGCGTTCAGTCCGCCTTGATGCTGCCATTTCAGCCGCAGCCAGGGCTGGCTGCTGCGGTGGTCGCCCAGCTGGTAGATAATCTCGGCGTTGCTGATCATCTGCTCGCGGATGATCTGATCGGCAGCCTCGCTCACGCCCTGGTGCTTGGCCAGCAGCTTGATGATGTCCTGGTACATGCGCAGGTTGCGGTTGCGCCACAACGAGCGGCTGTGCACCCGGTAGCTGCCGGCAAACTGCGGCGAGTATATGATGTTGTACTGGCGGGCGATGCGGAGCCACATGTCCCAGTCCTCGAACGAGAGGCTCTCGTCGAAGGGTCCGACTTCCGCAAACACGTCGCGGCGAATCAGCGCGCTCATGCCCGGAATGAAATTGCCTTTCAGCAAAGGCAGCAGAAAAGCGCCGTCGACGGGCTGTGTTCCATAGTAGGTGAAGTAATCCTCGGGCAGCCGCACGCCCTCGTCGCTCATGCGCCAGACGTTGCTGTAGGCCATGGCGTGGCCTGGACCAGCTTTTTCTAGGAGAGCTACCTGGCTGCTGATTTTCTCCGGATGTAGCACATCATCGGAGGCAATGATGGACACGTACTTGCCGCTGGCGTGCTCAATCAGGCTGTTGGCCACCCGGCACACCCCCCGGTTCTGCTCGTGCTGCACCAGGTGGTGGGGAATGGAGCAGCCAGCCAGCCAGTTCCTGATTACCGCCACCGAGTCGTCCTTGGAGCAGTCGTCAACGACCACAATTTCCAGGTTCGGGTAGGTTTGGGCCGTGAAGCTATTCAACGTTTCCACTACGTAGTGGGCGTTGTTGTACGACGACATGCAGATGCTGACGAGCGGGAAGCCTTCCATGAGTGTGCAAGAGAGGATATGAAATTATAGCAATGTGCTTACTCCAGGGGTTCCAGCTTGCGCAGGAGCCGGGCCGGGTTCCCCCCTATCACGGAATAGGGCTCAAATGATTTGTTGACGAAGCTATTGGCCGCTACCACGCAGCAGCGTCCCAACACCACCCCGGGCATCACTACCACGTTGGTGCCCAGCCAGCAGTCGTCGCCGATGCTGACGGCCGCCTGCTGCAGGGGAAAATAGCGCTGCATCAGCGGGCTGGCATTCGGCCCCGAGTTGCTCATGATATTCACGCTCTGGGCAATACTGACTCTTTCACCGATGGTAACTGGTGCGGCAAAGCCTTGGATAAACGAATTCGGCCCGACGTAGGAGCCGGCGCCAATAGCCAGCGGGTACGTCTCGGAGCCGAAAACGCTGCAGTTTTTGGCAATCTTCACTTTATCGCCCAACACTACATTGTTGATAGAACTCGACGGGTCGACGAATACGCCCTGGCCCAACTGAATATTGGCTACAATCATGAGTGGGTTGCCCTTACTGATTTACAAACTGGTCCAAGCACGCTACGAAATAGCCCAGGTCAAGCTCGGACAACTCTTGGTGCACCGGAATAAAGAACGCTTGCTCGCCGTAGAACACGCTGCAGTGCACGCCCTTATTCCAAAGAAAGTTTTTCAACTCGGGCAAATCCAGCTCGGCTGGAGCGGCAAACATGAATACCCCGGGTACCTCGCCAGCCGGAAAATCAAAGCGTGGCGTTAGGGCGAACCGGCGCAGGGCCTGCGCCAGCCACTGCTGATTGTGCAGCCGCCGGTCCCTGATTTCCGGTAGGCGTTCCACATACTCCGACAACACGCTCTTCAGATACTGCAGGCTGGTTTCATCTAAGGGAGAAGCCGGCAGCGGCCGGGCAAAAGCAGTAAGCAGCCCGCCGAACTGAACGGGAAAGTACTTGGCGAAGCTGTAAATAACGAAGTCCCCTACCTGCCCCATCTGGTTGGCCGCGGTAGCTGAGTCGAACGCGTAGCAGCAGTCCTCGATAATGGGCAGGCCATGCTGCTTCAGGGCCGGCAGGTTGGGGTAACTCAACCCGAATTCATGGTTGACGAAAATCACCTTGGTTTCCGGCTCCATTTTTCGCGACCAGCGGCAGTGCTGCTCGATCTGCCGGGTTACGCAGCCGCTGATGTACAGATTCTCGCTGCTGGTGAAAATGGTCACGCAGTCAGTGGGCTGCAAGTCCAGCAGTTGCAACGCTAGATTCAGGGCCTGCCGGCCGTTGGCCGTGTAGCAATGCTGCTGCCCGCTCAGCCGCTGCTCGAAATACGAGTCGATGGCAGCAGTGGCGGGCGCCAGCGCCGCGTGCGCGGCTACGTGGCGGGTAGCGAACGGATTCAGCCGGTACTGGGGCAGCAGGTCGCTGTCGATTCCCAGCACGTAGCCGTTGCGAACGTGGGCAAGGCTCATCGTTAAAGCTCTTTGGCGTAGGTGTCCATCAGCTCGACGGTGGCGCCGAAGCCTTCCTTGTGAGCCAGCAGGCCGAAGTTGACGACCCCGCGCACGGTGGAAATGCCGAAGGAAAAGCGCGGCACCCGCTGGTGGTAGTGCTCCAGAATGGTCAGCAGCACGGCATCTACGGCCCCGGTGGCTTTGCCGGTTTCGTTGGCCGAAATGTACTGGGTGTGCACAAAGCCCCGGGCTTCATCCACGAACAGCAGCACGCCGGCCACGACTTCCCCGCGCAGGCAGGCGGTGTACAGCACCACGTTGGCGGGGTGACGCTCCTGCAGCAAGCTGATTTCGGCCAGGCTGTGCACCGGGCGCACCTGGTGGGTGGCCCAGAGGTTGTCGGTGAGAATGTCCCAGAACGCGGCCAGCTCGCCGGAAACGGCCACCTCAATGCCCTGCTTGCGGGCCTTGCGCACGTTGTCTTTGCGGCCCTTGCTGATGCGCAGCGGCTGCAGCAGGTCAATCACCGAGTTCTGCTCGCGGTTGCGCAAGGCAAAGCCCTGACTGGTGAGCCAGAACAGCGACGCTTCGTTGGGAAAGCGGCAGAACACCCGCGGCACCGGCTTGATGACCAGCTGCCGGTAGCCGGCGGCCCGCACCTGCTCCAGCACCGCGGGGTAAATGGCCGCCAGGTCGGCATACTTCAGTTCGGGCAGGTGAATCAACCCGCCGTAGGTGAGGCCCGGGTGGGCTACCAACACCGCGGGCTCGGGCGTTTGCCGGTACTGCCCGGCCACGAACACCGCCACCAGCACCTCGCGCTGCCACACCAGCAGCGAAGCGTCGGCGAAGCGGTCCTGGTGGTAGTCCATAAAGGAGCGGCGCAGCAGAAACGTGCCGTTGGCGGCCCGGTCCACGAAGTCGTTCCACTCGGCCTCGTGGGCCGGCGAATACGGCGCGAGGCGCAGGGTGGTAGTCGGAAGGTCGGGAGTACTCATGCAGAAAAGGAAACCGGGCCGCGAACCAGCCCCGGCGTACAGCTTCGGAAGTAAGAATGGGGCAGGAAGCCGCTAAGCCTTGAGTCGCCCGCCCAGGCGCTGAAACTCGTCGTAGTCGCGAATGTAGTCGGCCTCGTCGTACTCGTGCGAGGCCAGGCACAGCAGCACGGCGTAGTGCGAGAAGCGAATGGTGCGCCAGTACAGCCGCGGAATGTAGAGGCCGATGTTGGGCCGGCTCAGCTCAAAGGTTTGCTGCTGCCCGTTCAGGTCTTCCAGGGTAAAGGTAATCTGGCCGCTGACGGCGAAGATGAGCTGCTCCAGGTCGTGGTGGGCGTGGTGGCCGCGCAGCACCTCGTCGGGCGTGAAGTAGGTCCAGTACACCCGCTGAATGGGGAAAGGCAGCTCGCTGTTCTGGGCCACGCTCAGGTAGCCGAGCCCGGGGGCGCCGACTTTGGAAAACTCAATCAGGTGAGGACCCTGCATAGCAGAACGGGACGGAAATACTTAGGGTGGATGTTTGGGACGGGCCAGAGCCCGCGCGGCGAAGCGCTGGGCAGCCCCGCCGCCGCTACGCAGCCGAGCGGCGGGGGGTTACCGGCGGCCGGTTCAGGCGGGGAAAAACTCGCGGATGGCGGCGGCCACCTGCTGCACCTGCTCGGCGCTCATGCCCGGCCACATGGGCAGGCTCAGCACCGTTTGGGCCAGCTCTTCGGCAACGGGGAACTGCCCGGCCCGGAACCCCAGGTGCTGGTAGGCCTGCTGCAGGTGCGGCGGCACGGGGTAGTGAATGAGCGTACCCACGCCGCGCTGCTGCAGGTGCTGTTGCAGGGCCTCGCGCTGCCGGGTGCGCACCACGTAGAGGTGGTACACGTGGGTGCAGCCCGCGGCCACCACCGGCAGCTGCAAGTCGCCCACGCCCTGCAGGGCTTCGTTGTAGAGGGCGGCAATCTGCTGGCGCTGGCTGGTCCAGGCGTCCAGGTGACCCAGCTTCACGCTGAGCACGGCGGCCTGCAGCTCGTCGAGGCGGGAGTTGTGGCCCACCACTTCGTTGTAGTACTTCTGCTGCGAGCCGTAGTTGCGCAGCACCCGCACCTGCCGGGCCAAGTCTTCGTCGTTGGTGGTTACGGCGCCGGCGTCGCCCAGGGCCCCCAGGTTTTTGCCCGGGTAAAAGCTGGTCGCGTTCAGCGTGCCGAAGCTGCCCGTGCGGCCCCCGTCGCAGCTGGCGCCCTGGGCCTGGGCGTTGTCTTCCACCACGTGCAGGTTGTGGCGCCGGGCCACGGCCATGATGTCGGTCATGCGGCAGGCCTGGCCGTAGAGGTGCACGGGCATGATGACGCGGGTGCGGGGCGTAATGGCGGCCTCCAGCAGGGCCGGATCCAGGTTGTGGGTGGCCGGGTCGGGCTCGACGGGTACCACCGTGGCGCCCACGTACGACACGGCCAGCCAGGTGGCAATGTAGGTGTTGGAGGGCACGATGACTTCGTCGCCGGGACCCACGTTCAGGGCTTTCAGGGCCAGATGCAGGGCATCGAGGCCGTTGGCCACGCCGACGCAGTGCTTTACCTGGCAGTAGGCGGCAAACTGCTGCTCGAAATCGGCTACCGACTGCCCCAGCACGTACCACTGCGCGTCGTAGACGCGGGCCATGGCGGCCAGTACTTCGTCGCGGATGGGCTCGTGCTGCGGACCGAAGGAAAGGAAAGGAACTTGCATCAGGAAGGAATAAGAAAAAACCGGGTCAAAAGTAACAATTCCGGGGCCGCTGAAGGCGCCCGCCGCTAAACGGTCCGGCCGGGCGGGGGTTACGCCCGCCCCCGCCGAAGCCGGATTCGTGGCCTCAGCCAACGGGCGGCGCGGAGGGAGCGGCCGGCCGGGCGGGCTGCACCTGCTCGGCCACGTACAGCGGCCGGGTGCGGGCCGCGTCGAGGCCGCGCCACACGTACTCGCCGATGATGCCCAGGGCCACCATCTGAAAGGCCGACACGAAGAGCAGCACCAGCATCAGGGTGGTCCAGCCCTCGGGCTCGTTTTCGCCCAGCAGGCGCAGCACCAGCAGAAACAGCCCGTAGGCCACCGCCACCGCGCCCAGCCCCAGGCCCAGCACCGAAATCATGCGCACCGGAAAAAAGGAAAACGACAGCAGCGAGTCGACGAAGAGCTTGACTTTCTTGCTAAAGGTCCAGCGCGAGCGGCCCACCTCGCGCTTGCGCCGGGTGTAGGGAATGCTCACGTAGGGGTAGCCCAGCCACACCAGCAGGTAAAACACGTTGCTGTTGCGCTCGTGCATCTGCACCACCTGGTCGCGCAGCTGCCGGTCGAAGAATACCATGTCGAAGCCGCCGGAGGGCACGCCGGGCAGGGCAATGCGCCGCATCAGGTAGTGAAAGGTGTTCGACACCAGGCTTTGCACCAGTCCTTCCTCGCGGTCGGCGCGGTTGGCCAGCACCAGCTTCAGCCCCCGCTCCCAGTAGCCGTACATCTCGGCCAGCAGTTCGGGCGGGTCCTGCAAATCGGCGGTGATGACGGCCAGGCAGTCGCCGGTGGCGTGGGCGATGCCGGCCACGATGGCATTATAGGAACCCACGTTGCCGGCCAGCTTTACCAGGGTTACACGGTCGGGGTACTGCTGCTGAAAGCCCTGCAGAGCAGCCCAGGTACCGTCGCGCGAGCCGTCGTCTACCAGCACGTACTCGAACTCAACGCCCGGCGGAAACCGCTGCTCGTTGCGAATCAGCTCGGGCCCGGTAATGGGAATATTCGCTTCGTTGTAGTAGCAGGGAATGATAACGGACAGCTTGGGCATAAAACAAAGGTAGCAAGCCCGCGCACGCGCCCACACTCCTCCCCCATCGGCGAACCGCGTTTTAAGCTTGATTTTTGGCTTCTAGCTTGCCGGCTGCGCGCTCAGCACCAGCGTCACGCCGCCCAGCCGGAAGCCCAGCTGCTCGGCGTTGTGCACCACGGCGCGGTTGGTGGCCTGGGTGGTCATCAGCACCGCGCGGCCGCCCCGCTCGCGGGTGTGGTAGAGCGTTTCCGACACCAGCCGGCGGTGCCAGCCGCGGTTGGCCGGCCCCACGGCCGTGAGCACCACCCGGCCCAGCGCAGTGTCCAGCGCGGCGGCGTCGGCGGCCAGGTAGCTGATGGCCAGAAAGCTGTCGACTACCTCGGCGGCGGGCACCAGCACGGTGTCGCAGTAGCCGCGCACGGCGGCGGCGGCGTACTCGCCCAGAAAGGCATCGGCCTGCTCCGGCGAATAGGCGGGGTCGGCGTGAAAGCGGTCGAACAGGTTGCGGTTGCGGGCCGACACGGCGCGGATCAGCTCGGCTTCGTCGGGCGCGGCGGCGCGCACCGCGTAGCGGGGCTCCCGCAGCTGGTCGAGGTGCTCGTGCACGTACTGCAGGCGGGTTTCCACCACGCTCCAGCCGGCCCGGCCCAGCGCGTAGAGCAGGGCAGTATCCTCGGCCGGCACCTCGGCGTAGGCGTGACGGGTGCCCACCGCCCCCAGCTGCGCGGTGAACTGCCGGGCCGCTTCGGCCAGGACGGGGGCCGTAACGCCGGGGCCAAACAGGGCCGCGTGCAGCCGCACCGAGGGCTGGGCAAAGAACTGCGAGTCCCAGGGCAGGTCGGCGTACAGGAACTCTACCGCTTCATCCGCCGTGCCCAGTCGGGCCACGTGCTCGTGCGCGCCCTGCCCAAACGCCTCGAAGCGGCGCTGCACGAAGTGGGCGGCCACGCGCGGCGGCTCGAGCTGGCGCAGGGCCGCGTAGGGCACGGCCGGCAGCAGCGCCGCGGTGCGGGCGGCTACGAGCTCCGCGCGCCCCATATGCGTCGGAAGTCGTCGTAGCTGCGGATGTAGTCGGCTTCGGCGTAGGGCTCGGAGGCGAAGACCAGCTGCACGGCCGAGTGCGAGTACTGCATGGTGTGCCAGGCGTGGGGCGGCACGTACAGGCCCACGTGGGGGTCTTCGAGACGGAACAGGTCTACCGAGCCGTCGGGCATTTCGGTGGTGACGATGATGCGCCCGGCGGCGGCCACCAGCACCTGGGCGGTGGCGTGGTGTGCGTGGCGCCCGCGCACAATGCTCTCGGGCGTGTAGTAGGTCCAAAACACGCGCTTGGCCTCGAAGGGCAGGTGCTCCTGCTGCTGCTCCAGTACGGAGATGTAGCCGATGGACGGCTCGCCCAGCTTGGGAAAGTGAATCAGGTGGGGTTTGATCAGCGACATGCTAGGCGGAAGGCGCGGCGGGCACGGCCACGTGTTGCTGGAAGTACTCGAAGGTGCGGCGCAACCCCTCGGCGCGGTCGACTTTGGGCTCCCAGCCCAGAATCTGCCGGGCCTTGGTGATGTCGGGCTGGCGGCGCAGGGGGTCGTTTTCGGGCAGCGGGTGGAAGGTGGGGCGGAACTCCACGCCGGCGAGCCGGGCAATTTCCTCCCCGAACTCACGAATGGTGATTTCCGCCGGGTTGCCAATGTTCACCGGCAGGTGGTAGTCCGACAGCAGCAGGCGGTAGATACCGTCCACCAGGTCGTCGACGTAGCAGAACGAGCGCGTCTGCGACCCGTCGCCGAACACGGTCAGCGGCTCGCCCTTCAGGGCCTGGCTCAGGAAGGCGGGCAGCACGCGGCCGTCGTCGAGGCGCATGCGCGGGCCGTAGGTGTTGAAGATGCGGATGATGCGCGTCTCCACGTTGTGCACGTTGTGGTAGGCCATGGTAATGGCCTCCTGAAAGCGCTTGGCCTCGTCGTAGCAACCGCGCGGCCCCACAGGGTTCACGTTGCCGTGGTACTCCTCCACCTGCGGGTGCACGTCGGGGTCGCCGTACACCTCCGAGGTGGAGGCAATCAGCACCCGGGCCTTTTTCACGCGGGCCAGCCCCAGCAGGTTGTGGGTACCCAGCGAGCCGACTTTCAGGGTCTGAATCGGAATCTTGAGGTAGTCGATGGGCGAGGCCGGCGAGGCAAAGTGCAGGATGTAGTCCAGCTCGCCCGGCACGTGCACGTACTTCGACACGTCGTGGTGGTAGAACTCGAAGTCCTTCTTGCCGAACAGGTGCTCGATGTTGGCCAGGTTGCCCGTCACCAGGTTGTCCATGGCCATGACGTGGTAGCCCTCGGCCAAAAACCGGTCGCAGAGGTGGGAGCCCAGAAAGCCGGCCCCGCCGGTAATCAGTACGCGTTTCTTTTCGGAGCGGTGAGCCATAACGAAAGGTCGGGTTGCGGCGCGCGGCCAGCCGGGCGCGCCGGGCGGCAAGTTACTTGGTGGAAGCCGGTTCGCGGTGGGTGGTGCGCACGCCAATGCAGTGGTAGGCAAAGCCGGTCTGCTCCATTTCGTGGGCGTCGTAGATGTTGCGGCCGTCGAAAATCACGCGCCCGCGCATGCGGCTGGCAATGTCCTCGAAGTTCGGTACCCGAAACTCGGGCCACTCGGTCACGACCAGCAGGGCGTCGGCGCCTTCCACGGCCTCGTAGGGCCCGGGGGCGTAGGCAATACGGTCGGCCAGTTCCTTGCGGGCCTCGTTCATGGCCACCGGGTCGTAGGCCACCACCTCGCAGCCGGCTTCCAGCAGCTTGTCGATGATGACCAGGGAGGGCGCCTCGCGCATGTCGTCGGTCTTGGGCTTAAACGAGAGGCCCCACACGGCAATCTTCTTGCCTTGCAGCTCGCCGTCGAAGTGGCGGTGCAGCTTCTCGAACAGCACGGCCTTCTGGCCTTCGTTCACGCTTTCCACGGCCTTGAGCACCTGCATGTCGTAGCCGTTTTCGGCCGCGGTCTTGATCAGGGCCTTCACGTCCTTGGGAAAGCAGGAGCCGCCGTAGCCGATGCCGGGGTAAATGAACTTGTTGCCGATGCGCGCGTCGGAGCCAATGCCGCGGCGCACCATGTTCACGTCGGCGCCCATGATTTCGCAGAGGTTGGCCACGTCGTTCATAAACGAAATCTTGGTGGCCAGCATGGCATTGGCGGCGTATTTGGTCATTTCGGCCGAGGGAATGTCCATGAAGATGATGGGGTGGCCGTTGAGCAGGAAGGGCTTGTAGAGCTTGCGCATCACTTCCTCGGCGCGCTCCGAGGCCACGCCCACCACAATGCGGTCGGGCTTGAGGAAGTCGTCGATGGCGGCGCCCTCCTTCAGGAACTCGGGGTTGGAGGCCACGTCGAACTCGATGGCGGCCCCGCGGCGCTCCAGGGCCAGCTCCAGCTCGCGCTGCACCTTGGCGGCAGTGCCCACCGGCACCGTGCTCTTGGTCACCACCACGGCGTAGTTGTTCAGGTTTTCGCCGATGCCCCGGGCCACGGCCAGCACGTACTTCAGGTCGGCCGAGCCGTCTTCGCCGGGCGGCGTGCCCACGGCAATGAAGGCCACGTCGGCGTCCTGCATGGCTTCGGCCAGCGAGGTGGAAAACTGCAGGCGCCCCTTCTCCACGTTGCGCAGCACCATTTCTTCCAGGCCGGGCTCGTAGATGGGCAGAATGCCCTGCTTGAGGTTGCTAATTTTATTTTCGTCGATGTCAATGCAGGTTACATCGAGGCCCACTTCGGCGAAGCACGTACCGGTAACCAGGCCGACATAACCGGTGCCAACAACTGCTATTTTCATGGTGGCTAAACTTGAGGCGGTGGAAGGAAGATGCCGGAATATACCGGGCCGATTTCAATTTTCCGAGGAAATAGTAGGAGTATCCGAATCCTGCTTGCTTTTCGCCTGCCGGAAACCGCCGCTTAGCTCGCCGGTGCGCAGCTTCAGGCCGCGGGTGTAGGCGGCGAAGGGAAAGGGCGCATACCACACGCCGTAGCGGTTAGGGTCGGGCCGGGCGGGGTACTGCAGCAGCCGCACCCCGCTCAGCTGTACGGTATCCATGCTGGCCGAGTAGTCGGGGTAGGGCGCGGGCCGCAGCAGGCGGCGGCCGGAGGCAGCCAGCCCCTGACTTTGCCGGGCCAGCGCCCCCGAGCGCAGCAGCGTACCGAGCAGCCGCAGCTTGCCGCCCAGCGGCAGCCCCGGCCGCAGCAGGTAGGCGGTGTGGCTGCTGTCGGGCTGGTAGCACTGCTGCACGAAGGCACGGGCTTCCGGCGCGACGACGTCGGCCAGAAAGGCCGGAAACTCGGCGGCCGGTACGTAGCGCGGGGTGGCAAAAAACCGCAGCTCCACCATCAGCAGCTTGGCAGTGAGGGCCGCCACGGCCAGCAGGCTTATGCTCGTGGCTACCGGGCGCGGCCAGCGCCGGGCCAGCAGCAGCGCCGCGGGCAGCAGCAGCAGGGCAAAAAGCGAGAGAATAAAGCCTAGTCCGAAGCGGTAGGCCGGCGCCACCGCAAACCAGTAGCCGACCCCGGCCGCGGCCACCAGCGCCACCACGGCCACCGGGCCCGCCAGCTGCCGCCGCAAGGTAGCCGAACGCAGCAGCAGCAGGCCGCTCAGCAGCCCGACCACGGGCGCCAGCATGGTCAGCAGCCGGTCGAAGAACAGCTGCTGCTGCCACCAGATGGGCAGCCACTGGCGCAGCGGCAGCAGGTAGGGCTGGCCTTCCTGCAGCGTCCAGTTGCGGGCAAACTTGCGGATGTAGTCGGCGTGCACGAACAGGTAGTTGCGGGGAAACTTCCAGTCGAGGGGCAGCACGTCGAGGGCTGGGAAGGGAAACAGCAGGTAGCCGGTGAGCACCACCGTACGCAGCATCCAGGGCAGCACCAGCAGCAAAGCCGCGGCGCTCATACGGGCCAGAAACCCGGGCAGGGCCGCGGGCCGGCGGCGCAGGAGCCAGAGCAGGGGCAGCAGCAGCAGCGGCCCGGCCGAAAGCTTGATGGTAACGGCAAACACGGCCAGCAGCGCGAGCACGGCGTGGGTTAGCGTCCAGGGTTGCGGCCGCCCGGGCAACGGAGCCGCAGCCGCTTGGCTCAACACCACGAAAGCAAGCATGGCCACGGCCGGGTCGGGCGAGAGCGAGGCCAGATCGTCGGCGCACCAGAATGCCAGCAGGGGCAGCAGCAGCACCCGCAGCAGGCCGGCGGCGGTGGGCTGCCGGCGCAACGCGGGCAGGGCGGCCAGCGCATAGCCGGCGTAAATCAGCAGCACGGCCGCGTTGAGCGTGTGCAGCGGGCTGCCCACCCACTGCGCCCACGACGCCAGCGTCTGCGGCACAAACCAAGCCGAGTTGTAGCCCAGGCGGGTATCGATGTTGGCCAGCCCCGGCACGGCGCCGAACTGCTCCAGCCAGCGCAGGCTCTGGGCGTGGTACACGGCCGTGTCGCCGTTGATGCTGGGCAGCGTGGCCAGCAGCAGCAGCTCGGTAGCCAGCACCGCGGCCGCCACCCACTCCCCTGCCCGCCAGCCGGCCAGCGTCTGCCGGATGCCGCGCCAGGTGGCCCAAAAAGCTTGCCGATCCAAGGCAAACAGCCCCAGGCTGCCGAGGGCGGCGCCGGCAAAGGCCCACCCGTTGAGCGGCGCCAGCAGCGACCAGGCCTGCAGCAGCGCCGTGAGCAGGGCCAGCCCCAGCAGCCAGGTCAGCGTAGCGCCCACGGGGCCGTCGGCTACGTGCCGCCGCAGCCCGGCGCGCAGCCGGGCCACGCTCCAGGTGCCGTAGGGCAGGGCCACCAGCCCCAGCCAGACGCCGGCAAGCAGCAAAAGCAGCATAGGGCGGGGCGGGCTAGCGGGTCAGGCCGTACTTGACGATGCAGTAGATGGCCCGGAACCCGTCGCGCCAGCCGATTTTCTTGCCCTCCTCGTACGTGCGGCCGTAGTAGCTGATGCCTACTTCGTAAATGCGCACGTTGGGGAAGCGGGCCATTTTGGCCGTTACCTCGGGCTCGAAGCCGAAGCGCTTTTCCTCCAGCTGCAGGCCCTGAATGATGTCGCGGCGAAACAGCTTGTAGCAGGTTTCCATGTCGGTCAGGTTCAGGTTGGTGAACATGTTCGAGAGCATGGTGAGCCACTTGTTGCCGATGCTGTGCCAGAAGAACAGGATGCGGTGGGGCCGCCCACCCATAAAGCGCGAGCCGTACACCACGTCGGCCATGCCGCGCAGTACGGGGCGCAGCAGCACGTTGTATTCCTCGGGGTCGTACTCCAGGTCGGCGTCCTGAATGATGACGTAGTCGCCGGTGGCATGCTTGATGCCGGTGTGCAGCGCCGCGCCCTTGCCCGCGTTGACCTCGTGCTTGAGGTAGCGGATGGGAAAGTCGGCATTGGCGGCCCGGTACCGCTCGACGGCGGCTTCGGTATCGTCCTTGGAGCAGTCGTTGACGATGATGACTTCCTTCTCGATACCGCCCAGCAGCTGCACGGCCTTCACCTGATCCAGAATCAGGTGAATGGTGCGGCCCTCGTTGTAGGCGGGAATAACGATGGAAAGCTTGCGCGGCGGAAACTGAATGGCACGGCTGGCAGCCGCCCCGGGGGCAACGGTGGAATCCTCCATGAATGGAAGCGGATGGGCGGGAATGAAAGAATCAGCCGGGAATTAGGCCATGTGGCGCTTCCACCAGTGCTGAAACACGATGAGGGCCCAGATACGGGCGTGCACGTCGCCCGGATTGCTGGAGAATAGTTGCTGCTTGAGCGCACGAATGCCGTCGACCGAGAAAATACCCTGGGCCTCAATGAAGTCGTCGCTGAGCAAATCGTCGGTGATGAGCGGGCGCAGCTCGTTGCGGAACCACTTGAGCAGGGGCACTTCGAAGCCGTGCTTGGGCCGTTTGTAGAGCTCCTCGGGCAGCAGCGGGCGGAAGGCATCCTGGACGATCTTCTTCTTCATCTTCGCGTCGATTTTGCTTTCGACGGGCAGCGAGAAGGCGAAGTTGACCACCTCGTAGTCGAGGAAGGGCGTGCGCACCTCCAGGGAGTTGGCCATGCTCATCAGGTCTACCTTGGCCAGCATGTCGTAGGGCAGCACCATGTTCATGTCGGTGAGCAGCACCTCGTTCAGGTCGCCGTCGGCGTGCAGGTTTTCCAGCAGGTCCTTGCGGCGCTTGTCGGCGATTTTGCGGCCGGCTTTCTGGCGGGCGTTGGGGCTCAGCAGGCTGCGGGCGTCTTTGTCGCTGGCCAGGCTGGCCCAGTCCCAGTACCGGTCTTTGGGGCCCGAGAGCATGCCGCGCGAGAAGCGCTGCAGCTGGCGCACCTTGTTGCCGAAAAACGAGTTGCGCGACTTGGGCAACACGTCCCAGAGGATGTTCAGGCCCGTCACCAGCTCGGCCTTGGGCCCGCCGTTGCGCACCTGCCACTCGCCCATGTGCTTGTTGTAGCCGGCAAACAGCTCGTCGGCGCCGTCGCCCGAGAGGGCCACCGTTACCTTCTGGCGGGTGTGCTTGCTGAGGATGTACACCGCCAGGGCCGAGGAGTCGGCAAACGGCTCGTCGAAGTAGTCGAGCACGTCGAACAGGTGGTCGTAGAGGTCGTTGTTGGTGAGCGAGAAGACCGTGTGGTTGGTCTTGTGCATTTTGGCCACCAGGTTGGCGTACTTCGTCTCGTCGAAGAAGGGCTCGTCTTTGAAGCCGATGCTGAACGTGTTCAGGTGCGGGGTGTGGCGCGCGGCCAGGGCCGTGATAACCGAGGAGTCGATGCCGCCGCTCAGGAACGAGCCCAGCGGCACGTCGGCTACCAGGCGGCGGGCCACCGAGGCGTCCATCAGGTCTACCAGCTGGGCTTTCTGCTGCTCGTAGGTGGTTTTGTTTTTGGCGACCTTCTTGGGGTCGTAGGGAATCTTGTACCAGCGCTTCTTCACCACCTTGCCGTCGGCCCGCACAAACAGGTAGTGGCCCGGCAGCAGCTTCTTCACGCCTTTAAAGATGGTGGCCGGCCCGGGAATGTAGTTCAGCTGCAGGTAGTGGCTGAGCGAGGCGTAGTCGAGCTTGCGCGGCACGCCCAAGGCCAGTAGCGACTTCATTTCCGAGGCAAACATCAGCCGGTCCTCGTCGCGGTACACCAGCATGGGCTTCACGCCCATCCGGTCGCGGGCCACGAACAGGGTGTTTTCCTCCTTGTCGTAGATGGCCAGGCCGAAGAAGCCGTTGAGCTTTTTCAGGAAGCCGCGGCCCTCGGTGATGTAGAGCTTCAGGATAACCTCCGTGTCGGTGTGCGAGCGGAAGGTGTAGCCCTTCTTCTGCAGCTTGGCGCGCAGCTCGCGGAAGTTGAAGATTTCCCCGTTGAAGACGATGGTATAGCGGCCCGACTCGTCGGTCATGGGCTGGTTGCCGTCGGCCGAGAGGTCGAGGATGGCCAGGCGCCGAAAGCCCAACCCCACGCAGTCGTACACGAAGTGGCCCTGCGAGTCGGGTCCGCGGCTGACGATGGCGTCGGTTGAAGCTTGCAGGCCCGTCAGCGACGAGCGGCCTGAATCAGAAAAGGCGAAGAGTCCGGTGATTCCACACATAATTGGCGGGCAAAGGTACGAAGCTTTGGGACTTGCCAGCCCCAAACTTAGGCAGCCGCGGCCCGCAACCAAAGCCGTGCCAAGGCAGTAGACCCAGGCACCGGTCCGGCCGGTTTCTTCCTACTCCAATTCGTTTTTCCATGAGCTCCCAGTCCCACTCTTCCCTGCAACAGGATTTCGAAGCCGCCGTGGCGCGCGTCAACAACCTGCCCGGCGACCAGGCCGCGGCCCACATGACCGAGCTGTACGGCCTCTACAAGCAAGCCACCGCCGGTGACCACGACACCTCCGGCGAAGTTGTCGGCGACGACTCGCCCGACAACCCCAGCGGGGAGCCCGGCATGTCGCAGGCCCAGTGGGACTCGTGGAGCAAGTTCAAGGGCCTGAGCGAGGACGACGCCAAGCGCCAGTACATTCAGAAAGTCGGCGAAGTATCGGGCGCGGCCGGGCAATCGGCTGCCCAAGGCACCAATACCCAGTCTATGGCCGCCGGTACGCAGCCCGGCTCCGGCGACCGGGTGGGCGGGGCCGAGGCCCCGGCCCCGGGCACTGCCAAGGCGCCCTATGAAAACGAAGGCGGGCAGTCGATGGGCGGTCTGCGCGGCGACATCAATGCCGGGGCTCCCTACGGGGGCGAGGACCAGCTCAAAACCCAGCAATAATCCCTGAACCCACCGGGCATTGCCAAGCTTAGTCTGCCGGGCCGGCTACCATCGTGGTAGCCGGCCCGGTTTGTTTTTCCCAAACCCACTGACGGGAAGCCTGATACGCCCGATTGTCTATTATGTTCCTTTTATAATATCTTTTTGCACTAAATATTTATTAAGTTTTATAAAAAGCATATATATTCACATTAATGAGCAGTACATCTTCGAGTTCAGAGGATTGCGCCACTTGCTCCCGTTTTCTTTCCCCTCCACCCCTACCACCATGCTGTTGCTTTGCCGACTTCTCGCATTCTGCGCGCTGCTGCTGGCTGTATGCCCAGTCCAGGGCCAGGTTACCGTCAACTGGGTCCGCAACCTGACGGGCCCCGCGGCCACCGGCGTCTACGACGCGGCCTTTGCTCCCGGCGGTGAGCTGTACACGGTTGGTCACGCCAGCGGAACGGTATCGGCCGGCGGGTCGGTAATGACGCCGCCCCCCAGCAGCCAGCTTGGCTTTATCGTGAAGTACGACGCCGGCGGCAACCAGCTGTGGCAAAAAACCCTGCCCAGCCTGCCCGGCGGCCAACTGCAGCTCAGCCGGCTCGCCTTCGACGGCACCGGGCAGCTGCTGGTGGCCGGCTCGCTGCGCGGGCAGGTGCAGCTGGAAGGCCGCAGCTACCACGGCTCGGCCGAGGGCGTGGCCTTCGTGGCCCGTTACAATGCCGCGGGCACCTGCCTGGGGGGCAGTATTCTGGGCGATACGCTGGCCGGCTACGCCGAAACCGTGGTGGACGTAGTGGGTCGGGCCGACGGCCGGCTGTACGTGCTCACCAGCGCCTACAACACCGACGAAGGTCTGACCATCTCGCGCCTGTTGAGCTACGGAGCCGCGGGCAACCTGTTGTTCAGCCAGACGGTGGCCAGCGGCAGCCTGTTTCAGCTGCACCTGGCCGTTACCGACGCCGGGGTGCAGGTGCTGGGCAACTTCGACGACAACAGCACCGTCAACGGCACGGCGGTTACGCTGCAGGGCGAGGCCAACTTCTTCCTGGCCCGCTACTCGCTGGCCGGTCAGCCGCTGGGGGTGCGCTACGCCCGCTCCTCCGGCAACATCAGCGCCGTGGGCATGAGCCCCGATGCGCAGGGCAACCTCTACCTGACCGGCCTGTTTTCGGGGCCGGGCAGCGTTATCGACGACACGGCCCTGGTGCCCTACGATGCCCTGCGCCAGCCCTACACCGTATTCGTGGCCAAGTTCGACGCCAACCACAACCTGCTCTGGACGCGGGCGGCGGGGGGTGGCGGCGGCGGGGGCAGTAGCAACGGCATCCGCGGCGACTTTATTCACCTCGACGCCGGGGGAAACTACTGGATTGCCGGCGCTTACATGGGGGCCGCCACGGTGGGTGGCCACCCGCTGGCAGCGGTGGGCAGCCTCGACTTGTTTATGGCCGGGTTCAGCCCCAGCGGCACCCCGCTGAGCGTGTTCAGCACCGGCAGCACCAAGCTCGACCGCCTCACCGCCTTCGACATGCGCGGCCCCCAACTGCTGCTAGCCGGCGACTACGGCGACGATGGCACGGGCACGGCCACCATTCCCTTCGGCCCACTTAGCCTCACCACCTCCGACCCCGGCGCCGATGGCTTTGTGGCCCAGCTCATGAACCCGGTGCTGCTGGCTGCTGGCCCGCCCCGGCTGCTCAGCAAGCTGGCCGTGTACCCCAACCCGGCCACGGCCCAGCTGAACGTGCAGCTACCCACCGAGCTGGCCCAAATCGCCGCGACTTCGCTGGCGCTGACTAACGCTGTGGGCCAGCAGGTGCAACGCTGGGAGCTGGGCAGCACCGTGCCTACGCAAGTCCGCCGCTACGACGTAAGCCAGCTGCCGGGCGGTGTGTACCTGCTGCTGCTGCAGGATGGTGCGGGCCGGACGCTGGCCCAGCAACGGGTGCTACTGGGCACCGGCCAGCCCTAGGATATACCGCAGGCCACCGGGTGCAGCAATGAATAGAATAGCTGACGGGCCGGGGGGGGCGGAAATTTGGCCTGACTGCTGAATTTCCGCGCCGCCCGGCCCGCTGGCTTGCGGCTCCCGCTGCGTTGCCTAGAAAATCTTGCCGGGGTTCATGATGCCCTGCGGGTCGAACACCTGCTTGATGCCGCGCATCAGCGCCAAGTTGGCCTCGGGCAGCGCAATACCTATATAAGGACGCTGCACCAAACCGATGCCGTGCTCCCCCGAAATGGTACCGCCCAACTGCACGCACAGCTCGAAGAGCCGCCGGATGGGCTCCTCCAGGCCGTGGTGCCACTGCTCGTCGCTCAGCTCGCCCCGGATAATGTTCACGTGCAGGTTACCGTCGCCAGCGTGGCCGTAGCACACGCTCCTGAAGCCGTACTGCTCGCCTAGCGCCTTCACGCCCCGCAGCAGCGTGGGCAGTTCGGCCCGGGGCACCACCGTGTCTTCTTCCTTGTACACCGACATGTAGCGCACGGCATTGCCCACGTTGCGGCGCAGCTTCCACAGTTCCTCCTTTTGGGCAGCGGTATCGGCCAGCAGAATTTCGCCGATGTCGTACTTCTCCAGCACCGCGTAGGCTTTTTCGGCCTCGGGATACAGGGCCTCCAGATCCTGCCCGTCGAGTTCGATGAGCAGGTGGGCGCGCACGTCCTCGGGCAGGTTGAGCGGGATGTTGAGGTAGCGCGCCGACCACTCAATGGCCTCACGCTCCATAAACTCCATGGCCGAAGGCACCATGCCGGCCCGAAAAATCTCCGACACCGCTTCGGCGGCCTGGGCTTCCTGGCGGAAAGGCACCAGCAGCACGAGCTGCTGGGTGGGCAGCGGAATCAGCCGGAACACGATGCGCGTGATGATGCCCAGCGTGCCCTCCGAGCCAATCATGAGCTGGGTGAGGTTGTAGCCGGTGGCGTTTTTGAGGGTGTTGGCGCCGGTCCAGATGATGTCGCCCGAGGGCAGCACCACCTGCATGTTCAGCACGTAGTCTTTGGTCACGCCGTACTTCACGGCCCGCGGGCCGCCGCTGCTCTCGCTCAGGTTGCCGCCCAGAAAGCAGCTGCCGCGGCTGGCCGGGTCGGGCGGGTAAAACAGGCCCCGGGCCGCCACGGCTTCCTGAAACACCTGCGTGATGACGCCCGGCTCGACGGTGGCCTGCAGGTTGCGCTCGTCGATATCGATGATGCGGTTGAAGCGCTCGGTGCTCACGACCACGCCGCCGAAGGCCGGCAGGGCGCCGCCGCTCAGGCCCGTGCCGGCCCCGCGCGGGGTTACGGGCAGCCGGTGCGCGTGGCACAGCCGCATAATACGGCTGACCTCGTCGGCGTTGGCGGGCCGGAGCACCACCTCGGGGCTGAAGTGCAGGTCTTCGGTCTGGTCGCGCCCGTAGCGGGCGTATTCGTCGGCGGCCAGGTTGCTGGCGGTCAGCACGTGTTCGGCCCCCACGATGGCGACCAGCTCGGCCTGCACCGCGGGGGTGAGGCGTCCAAACGGCTTTATTTCTTCCAAATGGCTCATTCGCGTATCTTTGCGGCGATGCGGAAATCGTCCTCAAAAGTACGGCTTTCAGCCCGCCCCCTGGCGTGGCTGCCGATACTGACCTTGGCGGGGCTGCTGGTTCTGGCCGGCTGCAAGACCTCGCCCAAGCTTAACTACCGCAACGGTCGTTACCACTCGGCCCGCGAAATGGCCCGCCTCAAGGCCGAAGACCGCCGCCGCGGCCCATCCACGGCGCGCAGCAAAGTCAAAACCAAGTCGGGCAAAACCACCAGCAAAACCGTGGTGCGCCGGCCCCGGCGGCCCAGCAGCCCCGCTACCGTCGACCGGCAGCTGAGCGCTGTAATCGAAACGGCCCGCTCTTACCAGGGCACTCCCTACAAGTTTGGCGGCACCACCCGCCTGGGTCTCGACTGCTCGGGCCTGCTCAACGTGTCGTTCAACGCCGCCGGGGTGGAAATTCCACGCTCCTCCAACGAGCAGGCCGCCTGGGGCGACCCCGTGCGGCCGCAGGAATTGCGGGCCGGCGATTTAGTATTTTTTGGAGCCGCGCCCGGCAGCAACGCCATTACGCACGTCGGTTTGGTAACCGAGGTCAGCGACGAAGGCGTGCAGTTCATTCACTCTTCCACCTCGTTAGGAGTGGTGGAAAACGCCTTGGAGAGCGACTATTACCTGAGTCGATTCATCAAGGCGGTGCGCCCGAAGTTGTGATTTACATCGTAGCTTTGCGGCCTCATTTGGCTCCCCTGATTGCGCGCAGACCCAGAAAAGTAACCGTTTGGTAACCGCGTGTGCCCGCCCCCGGCCCTAGCTTTGTCCCCGTTTTCCTGCAAGTACCTTTTTTCACCAATGTTCCCTTTTATGAAACAAGTACGTTTACGCCACCTGCTCGTGCTGGTGCTGACGCTGCTGTCGGCGCAGTTGGGCTGGAGTCAGGGCGTTACGACCTCGGCCCTGAACGGTATCATTACCGACAAGGCGGGGGAAGGACTGCCCGGCGCCACGGTAATTGCCGTGCACACGCCCACCAACACCCAATACGTGGCGCCGACCAACGCTGACGGCCGCTTCAACATCCAGGCCATGCGCGTGGGCGGTCCGTACACCGTACGCGTGACGTTTGTAGGCTATCAGGAAGCCGTGCGCGAAGGCATCTTCCTGAGCCTGGGCCAGAACCTGCGCCTGGACGTGAACCTGAGCGAAAGCACCCAGACGCTGGCCGGCGTGGAAATCTCCGGCCGCCGCGACGCGCTGATCAACTCCGACCGCACCGGCTCGGTGACCAGCGTACAGCGCGAGCAGCTGGAGCGCCTGCCCACCATCAACCGCAGCCTCAACGACTTCACCCGCCTGACCCCCCAGGCCGGCCCGAACAACGCCGTGGGCGGTGGCAACCAGCGCCAGAACTACTTCTCGGTCGACGGTTCCGACTTCAACAACAACTTCGGCATCGGCGGCAACCTGCCGGCCAACGGCTCGCCCATCTCGCTCGACGCCATCGAGCAGCTGTCGGTGAGCGTGACGCCCTACGACGTGCGTCAGTCGGGCTTCATTGGCAGCTCCATCAACGCCGTTACCCGCTCGGGCTCGAACAACTTCTCGGGCTCGGTGTACTCGTTCCTGCGCAACGAGAAATTCATCGGTGACCGGGTAGGCAATGAGCGCCTCGACATCAGCGACTCGCAGTTCAACCAGTACGGTATCCGTCTGGGTGGCCCCATCATCAAGGACAAGGTTTTCTTTTTCTTCAACTACGAAACCGAGAAGAACACCACCCCCGGCCAGACCCGCGTGGCTTCGACTCCCAGCCGCCGCTACGGCACTCCCGGCGACAACCAGGTAACCCGTCCGCGTGCCACCCAGCTGGACTCGATCAGCAACTACCTGCGCGACAACTTCGGCTACGAAACCGGTGGCTACCAGGGCTACGACTTCGTATCGGACCGCACCAAGATCCTGGGCCGCATCGACTGGAACATCAGCCAGAACCACCGCTTCAACGTGCGTTACAGCCAGACCGAGGGCAAAACGCCTTCGTTCGCCAGCACCTCGTCGAGCCCCATCTCGCAGTTCCCGCTGGGCTTCGGCGGTCGTGACGGCATCAACGCGCTGCCGTTCCGCAACACGAACTACTTCACCGACGCCAACTTCTACTCGTTTGCGGCCGAACTGAACTCGACCTTCGGCGCTACGATGGGCAACACCCTGCGCGCTACCTACACCAAGCAGGACGACTCGCGCAGCACCGACAGCAAGCTGTTCCCCTTTGTGGACATCCTCGAAAACGACCTGCCGCTGACCTCGTTCGGCGCCGAGCTGTTCACTGTGGGCAACGTGCGCGACGTGGAGAGCTACTCGTTCCGCGACGACTTCACCTGGCAGTTGGGCAACCACAACCTGACCCTGGGTGCCCAGGCTGACTTCAGCACCACCCGCAACGGTTTCCAGCGCATGGCTACGAGCTACTACCGCTTCAACTCGTGGCAGGACTTCGTAAACGCCAACAGCCCCGACCCGGCCATCCGTCGCAACGCGGCGCCCACCGACTTCGGCATCACGTACTCGCTCTCGCCGGGCTTTGCCCAGGCTTTCCCGAGCTTTGACTTCGCCCAGTACTCGGCTTACGCCCAGGACGAAATCAACATCACGCCCCGCCTGCGCCTGACCGGCGGTATCCGCGTCGATTACACCACCTTCCCCAAGAGCCTGCAGGAGCACAAGCTGATTACCCCGCTGGTGTTCAACAACAACGAGCGGATCAACGTGGCTAACCTGCCCGATCCGAAATTCCTGATTTCGCCCCGCTTCGGTGCCAACTGGGACGTTCTGGGCAACAGCACGCTGCAGATCCGCGGCGGTACCGGCATCTTCACCGGCCGTATTCCCAACGTGTACATCGTGAGCCAGGCCAGCGACGCGGGCCTGCTGCAGGTAACCCAGACGGCCGGCGGCCCGGGTGTTGACATCGTGCAGACCGGCATCAACGGCAAGCCCTACGACGGCTTCAAGGCTGACTACACCTACTACCGCCCCGACACGCCCCCCGCAGCCGGCACGGTTATCCCGAGCACCATCACCTACATCGGCAAAGACTTCAAATTCCCCCAGACCTGGAAAACCAGCCTGGGCGTGGACGTGAAGCTGCCCCTGGGCATCGTTGGCTCGCTGGAAGGTATCTACAACAAAGACCTGAACACGGCCCTGTTCCGCAACGTGAACCTGGTGACGCCGACCGCGCTGAACGTGCCCGGCTACCCGGATACCCGCTTGATCTACCCCTCGTCGAACTCCAACAAGTTTGTGAACCCGCTCGTGAACGGCAAGGCCGTACCGAACGGCACCTCGGGTGGCGGCGCATTCAACACCATCGTGCTGGGCAACGGCAAAGAGGGTTACTACTGGTCGGTAACGGCCAAGCTGGAAAAGCAGTTTGATGCCGGCTTCTACGCCTCGGTGGCCTACGCCCACAGCCAAGCCAAGAACTTGTTCGACGGCAACGGTGACCAGGCCCTGTCGGCCTGGCAGCTGACGCCCACCGTAAACGGCTCGAACAACCCCGAGCTGGGCTACGCCGGTTTTGTGGTTCCCGACCGCGTTATCGCGCAGCTCTCCTACCGCAAAGAGTACCTGAACCACCTGGGCACGACTCTGTCGGTATTCTACGAAGGCAGCCAGGGCGGCCGCTTCTCGTACATCTACTCGGCCGACGTGAACCGCGACGGTGCCAACTCGGACCTGATCTACGTACCGAAGGATCCGTCGGAAATCACCTTCGTGACGCGCACCATCCCGGCCAGCGGCAGTACCCCCGCCCGCACCGTGACCCCCGAGGAGCAGAGCGAAGCTTTCTTTGCTTACATCGAGCAAGACAAGTACCTGCGCACCCGCAAGGGCAAGTACGCCGAGCGTAACGGGGCCCTGCAGCCCTGGCGCAACCAGTTCGACGTGAAACTGCTTCAGGACCTGTTCGTGAACATCGGCGAGAAGCGCAACACCCTGCAGCTGAGCATCGACGTGTTCAACATCGGCAACCTGATCAACAGCGACTGGGGCCTGAACCAGTCGACCAACGTGCAGTCGATCCTGGTGCCGCAGAACGCCAGCGCCGTGAGCGGCCCGACCACGGCCAACCCCAACGGTGTTCGCCCGACCTACCAGCTGCAGCTGGACCGTGGCAGCCTGCCCCGCGAAACGTTCCGCAACACCCTGGGCGTATCGTCGACCTACTACTTCCAGCTGGGTCTGCGCTACATCTTCAACTAAGCCCGGCTTAGCCGGAACCTGAAAGCGGGCGGAACAGCTGTTCCGCCCGCTTTTTTTTGTGGCGCATTCTCAAGCAATTAGCCGAGGAAGCGAAAAAAGTTTGGGCAGCCCCTTGCAAATAACGGCCGCTGCCGTACTTTTGCATCCACCAAACGCAACCGGCGAATGGTTACTGAAAACGGGGGATTAGCTCAGCTGGCTAGAGCGCTTGCATGGCATGCAAGAGGTCATCGGTTCGACTCCGATATTCTCCACTCCCGTTTAGAAAAGCCCGGCCCTCCAGCCGGGCTTTTTTGTTTTTCACCGGTCCCAGTCCGGCTCAGCGCCGACTAAGGCTACGGGCAGTTCCTTGGGCCCGCCGGTAACAGGCCCTGCTGGCTGAGCTGCCCCCGGCTAATATGGTGCTGGAAGGCCGCCCTGCCCAGTGTCCCTTTTAATACTATCGGGCCGGATAGCCAGCAGCGCGGCTACCCGCTCCAGGCGCCCCAGAGCATAGAATGATATTTATATAAATATTTTATAATCAATTATTTAAGCTCAAATAATTCTTCTCCCGAAAAGTCTATATATCTTACTTATACCAGCCTGAAGAGGCTTTTATCGCCCGTAAAATCCAATGGTCCGGCTGCGGCCGGCGAGTTCCACCTAACCCCACTGACCCCGCGCACGTTTTGAGGCTACACTTTTAACCACTTCCAGGAAGTCCTCACTTATGGGAAAGCGCTTACTCCTGCTGCCCAGCCTCCTGGCGCTCGGCTTCATTTCCTTGCCTGCCCGCGCCCAGAGCCCGGCCGCGCTTTACGTCAACGACCTCTCGACCGCGGGCGACGTGTACACCTCGGCCCCCGGTTCCGACGCCACCGGCAACGGTACGGCCGCCGCCCCCTTCGCCAGCGTCAACCGCGCCCTGGAGGCGCTGGGCAGCGGCAGCACGCCAGCCACTACCATTTTCGTCGACGCCGGCACCTACTCCCAGCGGGTGGTACTGAGCCGCAACGTGAGCTTGCGCGGCGCGGGCACGCTCTCGGCCAACCCCGCCTCCGCTACCGTGTTCGACGGCGGGCTGGCCGCTGCCAGCACCCAGTCGTTTATCACCGGTTTGTTCATCACTGCCAGCGGCGGTACGGCCGGCAATCCGCTTGTCGTGGCCGGGCTCACCATCCGCAACTACGACCTGGGCGTTCAGACCGACATCACCAGCGGCAAGAACCACTTCCTGCTGGAGGACGTGGAAACGGTAGACAACCGGCAATTCGGCATTTACTGGAACGGGCAGGGCGGCACTCCCTTCGGCACGGCCGACATCACGTTTCGCCGCGTGCGGGCCGCCAACTCGGCACTGCCCCCCAACACCCGAAACAACGGCGCCGGCCGCGGGCTTTACCTGGTCAACGGCAACAAGCAGCGCATTCTGATTGAGAACAGCGTATTCGAAAACAATTCCCGCGCCGGCATCGACATCAACGACGGCAGCATCAGCGAGCTGGTGGTCCGCGGCTGCAGCTTCGGCGGCAACGGCGGGGCCGCCCTGGCCGTGCTCGGTGCCGCCGGCGCCCGCAACGGGGGCGGGGCCTTCGTTACCCCGGCCGCGCTCATCGAAAACAACATCATCCGCGACAACTTTTCCAACGGCATGGAGCTGCGCTCCTGCACCGGTACCGGGCGCTCCAGCGGTCCGGGCAGCTTCGTAGTGCGCAACAACCGCATTCAGCGCCGCCTGCTGGCGCCCGGCGAGTCGCCCAACCCCAACTTCGACAACGCCGGCATTGCCTTCGTCGACCGCAACCGGGCGGCGGCCGGCGCGCCCCAAGTGGGCGGCGTCAACGGTGACCTGGTAACCGGTGGGGCCTGGATCGAGGGCAACATCGTGCGGGGCTACTACTCCACGCCGCTTTCCTCGTCTTTCAACATCAACGCCTACGGCATGGTGCTGGAGGGCGTCAACAACAAGGTGGTGTACAACCAGGTGGCCCAGTGTCAGTTTGGTATTCAGGTGCAGGACCGCCCGGCTACTACCTCGCTCACTTCCACGCCCTACTTCGACATCGAAGGCAACCTGGCCATTGTCTCGGCAGGTGACAGCATCCGCCAGAACCGCATCGACAGCTGCCAGGTGGCCGGTATGCGCGCCATCAACCTAACCAACCCCGTGGACGCGGGGCTGAACTGGCTTGACGGCACCGCCGCCACCGATATCCGCGGCGCGGCGGGCCTGGGCGGCCGGGTGCGTACCCTCAACGGCAGCTTCACTGAGGTATCGTCGCTGGCTCCCACCGGCCGCATCGACTTCGGTCCCTTCCTCAACAGCCGCGCCGACGCCTCGCCGGCCCTGGGCTGGCAGGGCGATTTGAGCTTTCTGAACGTGAGTCCCAACAGCCCCGCCGTGGGTATGCTGGGCCGTCTGGGTGAAGGCGCTGCCCTGGTGCTGGAAGGCGGGACGGTGCAGGCCCTGGCGGGCACTTACAGCGAAAACGTCGTGGTGAGCAAGAGCTTTACCCTGACCCAGGAAGGCGCCGGCGCCCTGACGCTTACGGACCTCACCCTCAGCGGAACCGGCAAAATACTTACCCTGGGCACGCCGCTGCTGCTGAGCAACAGCCTGACCCTGAACGCGGGCCTGGTAGCCTCATCGGCAGCCAACCGCCTGACCCTGGCCGACAACGCCAGCAGCACCGCGGGCAACGCCGGCAGTTACGTCATCGGCCCCCTGCGCAAGCTCGGCAACGACGCCTTCGTGTTTCCCATCGGTCGCGACGGGGTCTGGGCCCGGCTCAGCATCTCGGCCCCGGGCGACGCGGGCAGCGCCTACGTGGCCGAATACGCGGCTCAACCCTTCGGCAGCACCCCGCCCACCCCGCCGCTGGTGCGCATCAGCCAGGTAGAGCACTGGGTGCTGAACCGCGAAAGCGGCGCGGGCAGCGTGGCCGTGGGCTTGTACTGGGAAAATGGCACCCGCAGCGGCATCGTCGACCCGGCTTTGCTGCGCGTGGCCCGCTTCGAGGGCGGTAGCTGGGTGAACGAGGGCAACGGCGGCACCGCCGGCTCGGCGGCAGCTGGCTCGGTGGTGTCGGGCGGTCCGGTGAGTGGCTTCGGCGTGTTCACCTTCGGCTCGACCAGCCCCATCAACCCGCTGCCCGTGGAGCTGACGGCCTTCGCGGCCGAACCCGACGGCGACGGCGCGGCACGGCTGAGCTGGACTACGGCTTCGGAGAAAGACAACGCCGGCTTCGAGGTGGAACGCTCGCGCAATGGCCAGGCCTGGCAGCGCATCGGCTTCGTGGCCGGCGCCGGCAATTCCAGCCAGCCTCGCTCCTACTCCTACCGCGACGCGGCCGGCCTGAACGGGGTGGTATTCTACCGCCTGCGCCAGCTCGACCTCGACGGCGCGGCCAGCTTCTCGCCGGTAGCCGCCGTGCAGCTGAGTTTGGGCAAGGGCGCCCTGGTACTTTACCCCAACCCGGCCAAAAACCAGGTTACCCTGCAGCTGGCCACGGTAGCTGACGGTCCCGTGCGCGTGCAGGTGCTCGACCTGACCGGCCGCCTGGTGCTGCGCACCGAGCTGACCGCCGCGGGCGCCGAAGCCGTGCTGCCCCTGATCGACCGCGTGAGCCCCGGCGTGTACGTGGTGCAAGTGAGCGGGGAAGGCCAGCCCCTCACTTCGCAGCGGCTGGTGGTGCGCTAAGCGCATTAAGCTGATATATGCAAAGGCCGCTTCTGCCAGGCAGAAGCGGCCTTTGCATTTGCCGGCTGGCGTGGGCCGCTACAGCAACTCCACGCTGCGGATTTCGTCGCCGATGTCGAGGCGGTGCACCACGTCCATCCCTTTTTCCACCTGGGCAAAGATGGTGTAGCGGCCGTCGAGGTGGGGCGTGGGGCCGTGGGTGATAAACCACTGGCAGCTCTCGGTGTCTTTGCCGGCCGAGGCCAGGCCCACCGCGCCGGCACCGTAGTGCAGGTCGGCAAACTCCGAGCGCAGCGTGTAGTCGGTGCCGCCCCACCCGTCGCCGCGGGGGCAGCCCCCTTGGGCCACGAAGTTGGGTACCACCCGGTGAAAAGTCTTGTTGGCGTAGAAGCCCTGGCGCACCAGCTGCACGAAGCTGGCCACCGAGCCGGGTGCCTGCTCTACCAGCAGGCGCAGTACCACGTCGCCGCGGGAGGTACGCACCACGGCCCGCTGCCCGGCCGGAATGCCCTGCACCAGTGCCCAGTCGATGGGATGCTGAGCGGCAGCACTGGGCAGCGGCGTGGGCTTGTCGCGCCCTTCGAGGTAGTCGAGGGCCTGCTGCACGGCCTGCCAGGCTTCGATGTCGCGCGGCAAGGCCAGGCGCGCCTGGGCGCGACGTAACAAGTCGGGCTGGCGGAAGTCGCGGCGCATCTCCAGCTTTGGTTCGCGCAGGGCGGCGGCGGCCGTGCCCACCAAGGCCACGTCGCCCGAGGCCAGGGCTTTTTCCAGCGTGCTCACGAACAGGGGCTGCTGCGCGGCGGGAAAGTCGGGGCGGCTGCGCAGGGCCACCAGGGCCTCGATGCCGTAGGTACTGACCACCATGGCCTGATTGGGCGTAAAGGTAGCCTGCTCGACAAAGGCGTAGGCGGCCGGGTCTTCGCTCAGGGCTTTCAGCAGGAAGGCCCGCTCGTAGCCGTCGGTGGCGGCGGCGTAGCGCTGCTCAATCTGCTGGCGAATGCCCAGGCGCTCGGCGCTGCCGGCGTGGTGCAGGGCGGCGGCCAGCAGCACGCTGCGCACCCGCCAGGCCGACACGCGGGCGGCTTTGTCGAGAAACAGCTTGCCGGTTTCGCCGGTGGCGTGGGTCAGGAAAAACTCGGCCGCCGTCACCGCCACCTGGGCGTTGGCATCGTCGAGGGCCGCCCAGGCTGCTTCCTTCACCGGCGCGTACAGGCCCGCGTTCAGGGCCCGCAGCGCGGCCACGCGCACCCGGTAGTCGGCGTCGCGGCGCAGGATGCCGGCCAGCGTGGCGGGCAGGGTATTCGATTTCACTTTACCAAGGGCAGCGGTGGCGGCGGCGCGCACGGCATAGCGCGGGTCGGTGGTGGCGGCCGTGGCCAGGGCGGCTTCGTACTGACTCAGGTCGAGGCGGGGCGTGCGGGCCAGGGTGTGGGCCGCGGCCAGGCGGGCACCCACGGGCTGGGTCGCGGCCAGCAGGGTTACGGCGCGGCGCACCGCAGCCTCGGAGGTGATGCCGCGCAGCCCGGCCCGGTAGATGCCCCAGGCCTGCCCCACCGGCAGCAGCGTATCGGTGGCGGCGGGCAGGCGCAGCAGCAGGGGCAGCGCGGTGCGGCCCACGCAGCGGCCCAGGGCTTCGAGCTGGTAGCGGCGGGCCAGGGCGTCGGTTTCGCTGCCCACCTGCCGGGCCAGGGCCTCGGCGGCGGCGCTGTCGGCGGTTTGCCCCAGGGCGTAGGCCGCGGCGGTGCGCACGCCCAGGTCGGCGTCCGACAGGGCCCCGAGCAAATCGGGCAGGGCGGCGCGGTCCTGCACCGAGGCGAAGGCCAGGGCAGCGGCGCGGCGGTGCGCCTCGCGGGGGCTCTGCAGAAAGGGCCGCAGCTGCTCGGTCTGCCGCTGATCCTGGGCCGTGGCAATGCGCCGCAGGGTGGAGTCGGCGGCGAAGTGGTTGGGCGGCGCGGTGGTGGCAACGGGGCGGGCGGTCTGGCAGGCAGCCAGCAAACCCAGGGCGGCAAAAACGGTGGCGGGGCGGATCATAGAGCCGGAAATTAGGAAAACCCGCCCGGATGCGCCACCCGCAAAGCCCACGGGGCAGCCGAAATCGCTCCCACCAGGCAACCGGCAAGCTTACGTGGCGTTGCCGACTGCCCGTCGCCTCGGGCCTGAAACGCTCGCAGCTGGCTCTATGCTCCCCGCCCGATTTCCTTCAGCAGCACGTCCAGGGCCTCAAACAGCTCCTCGTTGCCTTGCTGCTGGTACTCGCCCAGGGCTTGCTCAAACGGGTTGAGGTCGTAGAGAAAGGCCTTGAGGTTGTCGGGCGTGAGGGCCGGGAAGTGCCGGCCGTAGCCCTGCTGCTCCACCTGGGCCGCGTTGAGCCACTGCTCGAACTGGGCCGGAATGGGAATGGCGCACACCGGCTTGCGCAGGTAAATGGCCTCGGAAATCAGCGAGAAGCCGCCGTTGGTAACCACGGCGCGGGCCGAGGCTAGGTCGGCAATGAAGCCTTCCTCCGAAAACGGGCGCAGCTGCACGTTGCCGTGGTCTTCGGCGCGGTTGAAGCCGTACACGCGAAACTCCTGCTGGGGCAGCTGCTGGAGCTGGCTCACCAGGTCGGCCTGGTTGGTGCTCGACTGGTACACCAGCACGTGGCGGCCGCGGGTGGGCTTGCGGGCCACGATTTCGGGCCTGATGATGGGCGGCACCAGCGTGGTGGCGGGGCGGGCCAGCGGCGGGCGGAAGAAGGTGGTGACCAGGTAGTGCCGCGAGCGGGGCAGCTTGGCGCGCACGATGCTGCGGGCCAGCTGCAGGTTGCCGCGCTCGGTGCGGGGCACGGTCACGTCGAGCCGGGCCCGGCTGATGATCTGCATGTTGTCGATGCTGATAACCGGCAGCCGTTGGGTTTTGGCGAAAAAGTAGCTGAACGACTCGAAGTCGGAAATCACCAGGTCGAAGCGGCAGCAGTTGCGCAGCAGGTCGTGGTAGCGCTGGAAGTTCAGGCGTAGGCTCTCGGGCGCCGCGCGCAGGGTGAGGGCCGCCGTCTGGCTTTTCGACACGGTGAGGTGCTTGTAGGCCAGGTGAAAGCCGCGGATTTCGCGCACCCGCCCCGGGAAGTTGGCGGCCAGCAGCTGGTAGGCCCGGCTGCTGCTGACCACCTGCACGTCGTGGCCCTGCGCCAGCAGGTGGCCGATGATGACTTTGCTGCGGGTGGCGTGGCCCAGGCCTTCGCCGGGCACGCCGTAGAGAATATTCATGAATGCCGAAGGTTCCGAATTGCGCCGGGCAAGTAACGACAAAAGTCCGGGGCCCGCCCGGGGAGCCGGCAACCGCGCCCAGCCGGGTCTCCTGGCATTCCTGCCTCCGGCTCTCAGTTCCCGGGCAGAACAGCTCGCGGAGTTAGTAGTCCGAAAAACCTGTAGCGTATAGAATTGCTACAAGCTTTCTGCTACGGACTGGCCACCGTCCGCCAGCATCCTTGCTTGCTGGCGGGAATTCGCGCCGTCCACTTTTCAGCCGCGGCGCGGCGGCAATAGCCTAGCGCGACGAAATCCAAACCCATGCTCCGGCACCTTATGCCGCGCGGGCAAGGTACCGCTCCACCGCAGCCCGGCCCGTTCTTATGGCCCCTGTGGCTATTGCCGTGGGGCCGCGCTGCGGCTGCCGGGGCTCAGCTTTAATACGTTTGAACTCCGGCTTGGGGCCCTGCCGGCTTTAGCGAATGCGAAACCCGTCGCCCGCCGAAGGGCCGCGCCACTGCAGGCCGGCGGGTACGTGGTAGGAACAGGGTACGGGCGCACTCCAGCACTGCGCGCCCCGCTGCGGCACCCGCAGCACTCCGCCGGGCACCGGCACGGTGCGGGTGGCGGCCGCTGGGCCGGCATCGGGCCAGCCCAGCCGGCGGGCAAAGGCGGCGGGCTGGTGGCGCAGCTGGTAGAGCGGGTCGCGCCATTCGTTGACGGACCACAGCAGCAAGAGCAGCAACAGGCCGCGGGCCAGCCAGCGGCTGACTGCGGCCGATGCGGCCGTCTGGGCCAAAGCCAGCCAGGGCCAGAGCGCGGCCAGCAACAGAAAACCCAGGCCGAAGCGCACGTCGGGGGCCGAAGCCAGCCAGAACGCACCGCCCAGCAGGGCCACCGCCCAGCCCAGCAGCCAGCGCCTCGCAGCCGGAAGCTCAGCGCGGCGGCGTTGCCAGCCAGCCCCGGCCGCTACCAGCGGGGAAACAGCCACGGCCCCGAGCAGCACTTGGTTGAAAGCGGTCTGCGCCCGCCACCAGGGCTGCCACCACGCTCCCCCCCAGTCGCCGACCGGGCCGGCCGCCGCGGCGCGACTGACCTGCCGGGCCATGTTCACAATGACGTTGTACTCGGCCTGCACCAGCTCGCGCGGAATTTTCCAGTCAACGCTCAGCCAGTCGAGGGCGGGCAGCGGGTACACCAGGTAGCCCGAGAGCAGCGCGTTGCGCCCCAGCCACGGCCCCAGCACCAGCCCCGCCAGCGCCCCCGCGGCCAGCAACTGCCGCGGCTGCGGGCGGCGCAGCAACAGCAGCGTGGGCAGTAGCAGCACCGGCAGCACCGAGAGCTTGACGCTGACGGCCACCAGCCCCAGCACTAGCCCCACCAGAACATTTTCCTGCTCGGCCGCGGCGGTACCTGCGGCCTTACCCGGCCGGGCCAGCAGCCAGAAAATCAGCAGCAGCAGTACCGTTACCACGAAATCGGGCGAGGGCGAGGAAACCCAGGTGCGGAAGTAGGTGAGCAGTAGCACCAGCAACAGCAGCGGCGCCGCGGCCACCAGCCGGGCACCCGGCGCGGCGCGGGCCACGCTGCGCACGCCCACGGCGGCCAGCAGCGCCAGCCAGTAGCTGCTCAGGCAATAGGCCGCGCCGGCCGGCGTAGGCAGGGGCAGCAGGGCTTCGGTTAGAAACCAGCTGGAGTTGAAGGCCAGTCGCCCGTGCACGTTGCCCAGCCCCGGCACCACCGGGTAGAGCTGATTCCACTGAATGGCCTGCAAATGATACAGCCCGGTGTCGGGGTTGACCAGCGGCATGCTCGTGAGCAGCAGCAGGCAGCCCAACAGCCAACCCAGGGCGGCCGCGGCCACCCAGTCGCGCAGTTGTCGGGGCCACTGCGCGTAAAGCAGCGCGGCCAGCGCACGGCGCTGCGCCCAGCCCAAGGCCAGCACCGCAGCCAGCAGGCCCAGTCGTAAACTGTTGTTCACGGGCATTACCAGCGAAACCAACTGCAGCGCGGCCGTGAGCAGGCTTAGCCCCAGCACGCACAGCCACTCCGGCGCCGGCGCGGAACGGGCGTCCAGCAAGCCCAGCCGCCCGGCCGCCACATAGCCGGCCCGGCCCAGCACCAGGGTCGCGGCGGAGGTCAGCAGCCAAAGCAGGAAAACGGCCAGCATAGTCGGGGCGAAAAGAGCCGCAAGGTGAAAAAAACGGCGTTGGTCTAAGCCACCACCGAAAAACGGCAGCCCGGCTCAGGGCCGACGGCGGAAGCCCTGGCTCAGCCGGGGGCCGCGCCGCATCAGGCCGGTTTCGCCGCAGCGCGCGCAGGGCAGGGGCGCGGCGTAGCACTGCCAGCCCCGCTGCGGTACCCGCACCCAGCCCCCGCCAATGGGCCAGGGCACGGTTGCAGCCGCGGGCGCCGGCTCGGGCCAGAGCACGCGGGTGGCGAAGCGGGGCGGGTCGGTGCGCAGGTGGTAAAGCGGGTCGCGCATTTGCTGGCCCAGCCACAGTAGCAGCGCCGCCCCCAGCACCAGCCGCCCGCGGGGTCCCGGCAGCGGCGCCTCGGCGGCCAGCCAGGGCGAGAGGGCCGCCAGCAGCAGAAAGCCCAGGCCGAAACGAAAGTCGGGGGCGGCCAGCAGCCAGAATCCGCTGCCCAGCCAGCCCGTGAGCCAGCCCACGGCCCAGCCGGTTTCAACCCGCGGCACGCCCCGCCGCCAGCGCCAGGCAGCAGCCAGCACCGACAGGGCCGCCACCAGCAGCAACGCCTGCTGATCGGGCCGGCTCAGCGCCCACCACTGCCCCAGCCAGCTCCAGTTCGCCGCCACCGGCCCGGCGGCCACCGCGTGCGGCAGGTTGCGCGCCAGATTCACAATAAGGTTCTGCTCGATGCGGGCCGCCTCGGCGGGTACCTTCCAGTCAACGCTCAGCCAGTCGAGGGCGGGCAGCGGGTACACCAGGTAGCCCGAGAGCAGCGCGTTGCGCGCCAGCCACGGCCCCAGTACCAGCCCCGCCAGCCCCAGCGGCATCAGCCAGGCCGCGCGCCCTGCCAACCGACGCGTGGACCAAAGCGCTTGGGCCGCCAGCAGCAGCACCGGCAGCACCGAGAGCTTAATGGTGACCAGCAACAACGCCACCAGCAGCCCCGCCAGCGCATCGGCGCGGCCCAGGCCGGCGGCGCGGCGCCAGCAGGCCGCGTAGTGCAACCCCAGCAAACTCAGCAGCGCGGCCGCCGGGCTGTCAGTGAGGGCCGAGGACAGGCGACTCTGAAAGAAGTGCAGCAGCACCAGCACCAGCACCAGCGGAGCCCAGGCCCCCGCGCCCGTAGCCCCAGGGTGGCGCAGCCCCTGACTCAGCCCCCGACCGGCCGCCACGGCCAGCAAGGCCAGCGGGTAGCTGCTGAGCCCGTAGGCCGCGCCGGCGGGGGTGGGCAGCTTCAGCAGCGCCGTGGGCAAAAACCAGCTGGAGTTGAAAGCCAGGCGTCCGTGCAGGTTGCCCAGTCCCGGCATAACTGGGTAGTGCTCGGCCCACTGCAGGGTTTGCAGGGTGTAGAGGCCCACGTCGAAGCTCAGGGGCCGCTGCGAGGCGTACACCAGCACCCAGCCCAGCAGCACGGCGGTCAGCAGAGCGGTGGTCTTACCGGCCGGCCGGCGGAGGGCTTGCCAAAGCGTCCGCAGCCACTGCGCCACGGCCCGGCGCCGGCTAACCAGCACCAGCACGGCGGCCGCGGCCAGCACCGGCCGGGCGCTGCCCACGGAAGCGGCCAACGACCACAGCTGCAGCCCGGCCGTGAGCAAAGCCAGCCCCACGGCGCTCAGCCACTCGGCCGGCGGAGGCGGGACGGGCGCGCCGGCGCGGGGCCGCCGGTCGTAGGCCGCGGCGCCCAGCGTGGTAGTAAGGGCCGCGGCCAGCAGCCAGGTGAGCAGTACGGTGAGCATGTGGGGCGCAAAGGTTGATAAATCCGGGCGGTGGGCCGGGGTTTCGGCCCGATTTTCGTGCGGCGCGGCCGCGGCATATTCGCCTTCGCCCCCTTACTTCGCCTTATGATTCGTCCTTACTTCCTGCTGCGCCGGCTGCCGGCCCTGGCGTTGCTGCTGCTGGCCGCCTGCACGGCCCCCCGCTCCGTTATTCATTCGGGCAAAGTCACGCCCCGGGGCGAGTTCCGGGCCGGGGGCAACATGGGCTTCAACATCGGCACCGCGGCCATCGGCAAAGCCACCGGGGCGGTGAAGTCGCTGGTGGAGGAAGCCGCCGCCAAGGATACCATCAACTACCGCCCCGCCCTCGACAAAATCCAGGAAGCCGCCCTGGCCTACGCCCTCGACCCGAGCGTGGCCACCTCCGACCTGTACTTGCGCTACGGCGTCATCGACCGCCTCGACGTGGGCTACAAGTACTCGTTCGGGGCCCACAGCGTCGACGCCATGTACCAGTTTATGGGGCCGCTGGGCACGGTGGAGAAACCCCAGGGCGCGGCCGGGGCCAACTACGGCAGCGTGGGCGTGCAGTTCTCGACCCAGCGCGCCAAGCTGCCCAGCATTCCGTTCCTGGCCGACGCCGAAGATTTGCTGGGCTTCACCATGCGCCGCATCGACGTGCTGGTGCCGCTGGTGTTCAGCCACTCGTTCGGGGCCGAGGAAGAAATCGGCAACGTGTCGTACGGGCTGGCCTACAGCCGCTCGTTTCTCAAGTACGGCATCGAGCCCGGCAAAATCTACACCGGGCCGGGCAGCGGCCAAACCACCCAGAAGCTGCCCAAGGTCATCGGCCGGGAAAGCTACGGGGCACTGGGCGGCTTCGTCAACTTCAAGCTGGGCTACCGCTACGCCTACTTCCTGCCCGCCCTGGCCATTTACTACCAGAACTACGGCACCTACCCCCTGCTCAACAACAAGGAAGCCAAGCTCAAGGGCGTCACCATCATTCCCTCGCTGGGTTTGCAGTTCCGCCTGCCCAACAAGCGGCGCTAGTTTCCGCTGGAAAAAACGAAGCGTTGCGGCCCCCACCAACGGGAGCTGCAACGCTTTTTTCGTGCCCGCCCAAGCGGTGTTCAGCGCATCTGGGCTTCCTGGGCCTGGTAATCCTGCGAGAGCACGCGGTAGCGGTCGAAGATGGAGCGCACGGCGCGGCGCATGACCACCACGGCCTGGGAGCCCATGGGCGCCGACACGTTGGAAGCGTAGCCCTGCCACACGGCCCGCCCGTTTTTACGCTCAATCAGGGTGATGAGCAGGGTGCCGTCGCTGAGCAGGTAGCGCACCCGCCGGTAACCCTGGCGCTGCTCCTCGGGGGTTTCCTCCGTTTCCACGGTTTCCTTCTTGATCCACTGGGTCAGGTCGGGCTGGTCGTAGCCGGTAAAGCGCATGGCCCCGTCGAATACGCGGTACGACACCAGCAAATCGGGGCGGCGGTTGGCCAGCCGGTAGCCCTGCGAGCGAAGGTGGGTCTGAATGGCCTCGCGCACGGTCATAGCCAGCTGGCTGGTGTCGGGCGTGGCGTTCGACTCGAGGAAGTTGTAGGTGCGGTAGTTGCGAAAATCCCCCGCGTAGCTGTAGTCCGACTCGATGCGGCTTTCGCGGGCGGTGAAGCAGCCGCTGAGCACGAAGCCCAGCAGTACGGTGGCAGTAGCGGTGGCTTTCATAAGCGGAGGGTTGTGGGAGTTTTCGCAGGACTAGGAAGGTACGAAAAAGTCGCAACCGGGGTGCGCTAGTCTTTTGATTATCATCGCCCTACTGCCGGGTGGCTGGCCGACTTGGCGGTTTTCGGTATCTTGCCTGTCCGGCCTGGCCGTTTTTCGCCCCTATGCTTCAGTTTTACCTCAACGACCAGCTTGTGCGGCCCACCCTGCGGGCCGGCAGCACTTTGCTCGACTACGTCCGCTACCACCAGCACCTGACCGGCACCAAAATCGGCTGCCGCGAGGGCGACTGCGGCGCCTGCACCATGCTGGTGGGCGAGCTGCAGACGGATGCCACTGGCCAGCCCGTGGTGCGCTACCAGTCCATGACCAGCTGCCTCACGCCCCTGGGCAATGCCCACGGCCGGCACATCGTCACGGTGGAGGGCATCAGCCCGCAGGGCGGGGAACTCACCCCGGTGCAGCAGGCTATTGTGGCCGAGGGCGGCACCCAGTGCGGCTTCTGCACCCCCGGCTTCGTGATGTCGCTCACCGGCCACTGCCTGGGCGGCACCGCTACGGCCGAGGCCGGACGCGCCGCCATCGACGGCAACATCTGCCGCTGCACCGGCTACAAGTCGCTGGAGCGGGCCACCGACCGGCTCACGGCCGGCCTCGCAGCGCGCGACGCCGCACCCGAGCAGCTGGGCTGGCTGGTGGAGCAGGGCTTCGTGCCCGCGTACTTCCGGCAGATGCCCGCGCGCCTGGCCGCGCTGCGCGCCGAAACCGTGGCCGACGTGGCCGCCCGCACCGGCGGGCAGCTCGGCGAGCCGGCCGAGGCGGCCGCGCCCCTGGCCGCCTACCTGCTGGGCGGCGGCACCGACCTGCTGGTGCAGCGCGCCGACGACGTGCTGGCTGCCGAGGTGCAGCTGCTCTACGGCCAGGCTGAGCGCTGCTTTATCCGCGAAGAAGCCGACGGCCGCATTCGCCTGGGCAGCGCCACCACCGTGGAAGATCTGCGGGCCTCGGAGCTGCTGCAGTCCCGTTTCCCGCGGCTGCGCCGCCACCTGAAGCTGGTCAGCAGCACGCCCATCCGCAACATGGCCACCGTGGCCGGCAACTTCGTCAACGCCTCGCCCATCGGCGACCTGACGATTTTCTTTCTGGCCCTCGACGCCGAGCTGACCCTGCAGAACGCCGCCGGCCAGCGACGCCAGCTGCCCCTGCGCGAGCTGTACCGCGGCTACAAGCAGCTCAACCGCCAGCCCGACGAGCAGCTTACGGAAATCAGCTTCCGGCCGCCGGCCGCGGGTGAGGTGTTCAACTTCGAGAAAGTCAGCAAGCGCACCCACCTCGACATTGCCAGCGTGAACTCGGCCGCCCGCCTGCGCGTGGCCGAAGGCATTATCGAGGCCGCCGAGCTGTCGGCCGGCGGCGTGGGGCCGACGCCCTTGTACCTGGCCCAGACCTCGGCGTTTCTGCGCGGCCGGGTGCTGAGCGCCGACACCCTGCGGGCCGCGGGCGAAGTGGCCCAGCAGGAAATCAGCCCCATAGCCGACGCCCGCGGCACCGCCGAGTACAAGCGCCTGCTGCTGCGTCAGCTGCTGTTTGCCCACTTCCTCGAGCACTTTCCTCAGCAGCTCGCCCTCTCGCACCTGGTTTAATCCTATTGGTTTTTGGTGATTGGTTGATGGTTTTTCGCCGCTAATAGCCTTGTAGCTGGGCGGCTTCTGGTTACCCTGAACTGAGCATACCAGCTGCGCCACACCCAGCGCCGGCAGCACGGTTTCGGCCGCGGTCGAAAAACCAAAAACCAACAACGAAAAACGCCCTTCTGCCCATGCACAACCTCGACGCTGCCGGCCACGTGCGCGGCGAATCGCAATACCTCGACGACATTCCGGTGCAGCGCGGCACTTTGCACGCGGTCGTGTTCGGCTCGCCCCTGGCCCACGGCCGGCTGCGTGGCCTGAACCTGGAAGCGGCCCGCCGCGCGCCGGGCGTGGTGCGCATTCTCACCGCCCAGGACATTCCCGGCGAAAACCAGATCGGCGGCATCGTGCCCGATGAGGAGCTGCTGGCCGGCTCGCACGTGCACTTTCAGGGCATGCCGGTAGCGCTGGTGCTGGCCGAAACCGAGCCCCAGGCCCGCGCCGCGGTCCGGCTCATCGAGGCCGACATCGAGCCGCTGCCCGTCATCACCGACCCGCGCGTGGCCCAGGCCCAGGGCGAGCTGATTGTGCCGCCGCGCACCTTCCGCCTCGGCGACCCGGCCACGGCCTGGGCCGACTGCGCCCACGTCATCGAAGGCACGGCCGAAAGCGGCGGGCAGGAGCACCTGTACATCGAAACCCAGGGCGCCTACGCCTACCCCACCGACGGCGGCGGCGTACGCCTGCACTCCTCTACCCAGGGTCCTACGGCCGTGCAGCGCCACACGGCGCGGGTATTGGGCCTGGGCATGCACAAGGTGGAAGTAGACGTGACGCGCCTGGGCGGCGGCTTCGGCGGCAAGGAAGACCAGGCTACCACCTGGGGCGCCCTGGCCGCGCTGGCCGCCTTCGTGCTGAAAAAGCCGGTGAAGCTGGTGCTGTCGCGCCACGACGACCTGCGCATGACCGGCAAGCGCCACCCCTACTCCTCCGACTTCAAGCTGGGCCTCTCGGCCGATTTGCGGCTGCTGGCCTACGAGGTGACGTTTTACCAGAACGCCGGCGCGGCGGCCGACCTTTCGCCCGCCGTGCTCGAGCGTACCCTGTTTCACGCCTGCAATACCTACTTCATTCCCAACGTGCGGGCCACGGCCTACAGCTGCCGCACCCACCTGCCGCCCAACACGGCCTTCCGCGGCTTCGGCGGGCCCCAGGGCATGTTCGTAATTGAGTCGGCCATTGCCCAGGCGGCCGAGCAGTTGGGCGTGCCGGCCTGGGAAATTCAGCGCCGCAACCTGCTGCAGGACGGGCAGGTGTTTCCCTACGGCCAGCGCGTGGAAGACTGCAACGCGGAGCTGAGCTGGCGGGCGGCCGACGAGAAATTCGGGCTGGAGCGGTGGCAGGCTGAGGTCGACGCCTTCAATGAGGAGCACCCCGACCGCAAGCGCGGGCTGGCGGTGATGCCCATCTGCTTCGGCATCTCGTTCACCAAAACGGCCATGAACCAGGCCCGGGCGCTGGTGCACATCTATACCGACGGCTCGGTGGGCGTGAGCACCGGCGCGGTGGAAATGGGCCAGGGCGTCAACACCAAGATGATTCAGGTGGCGGCGCGCACCCTGGGCATCAGCCCCGGCCGGGTGCGCCTGGAAACCACCAACACCACCCGCGTGGCCAACACCTCGCCCTCGGCCGCCTCGGCCACGGCCGACCTCAACGGCAAGGCCGTGGAAATGGCCTGCCGGGAGCTGCGCACCCGCCTGCTGCGCCACGCCGCCGAGGACCTGAAGATGAACTACGAGGGCCTGGAAATTCGCGACGAGCAGGTGCTGGCCGCCGGCAAGCCCGCCGAAACCGACTGGGAAAAGCTGGTGTCGACGGCCTACTGGAAACGGGTGAGTTTGAGCGAGCAGGCCCACTACGCCACGCCCGATTTGTGGTTCGACGCGGGCCAGGAAAAGGGCCACCCCTTCGCCTACCACGTCTACGGCACGGCCCTGGTGCAGGCCACCGTCGACGCCGTGCGCGGCACCTACGACATCGACGCGGTGCGCGTGGTGCACGACTTCGGCCAGAGCTTCACGCCCGGCATCGACCGCGGGCAGATTGAGGGCGGGCTGGTGCAGGGCCTGGGCTGGATGACCATGGAGGAGCTGATTTACAACCCCGATGGCCGCCTGCTCAGCAATGCCCTGAGCACCTACAAGGTGCCCGATCTGTACAGCGTGCCGCCGGTGCTCGACGTGGAGTTTCTGGAAACGCCGGGCCACCCCAACGCTATTCTGCGGGCCAAGGCCGTGGGCGAGCCGCCGCTGATGTACGGGCTGGGCGGCTACTTCGCCATCCGCAACGCCGTGCGCGCCTTTCGCCCCGGCCTGCGCCCCGCCTTCTCGGCTCCCATCACGCCCGAGAAAGTACTGCTGAACCTCTACGCCGCGCGGCCCCAGCCCGCCAGCCCCGCCGCGGCTTTTTCTGCCACTTCAACCTCCGCCTAGCCCCGGTCCCCAAGCCGGGGCAGCCCGCTGCTCCTTGCCCACTCCGCTGCCCGCCGCTCCCCCGCCGACTGCCGCCGACCGGTGGCGCAATTTCTGGCGCGGCCTCATCGTGTATCCCGCGGGCGACACGGTGGCCACCCTGCTGCTGCACCAGTTTCAGGCGACGCGGCTGCTGGGGGTAGCCGCGCTGGGCAGCCTGCTTTACGCCCGCGAGATTCCCGCCTACTTCCGCTGGATCGACCGGCGGGTGCCGGCGCGGCCGGGCCTGGGCGGCAAGCTGCTGCGGGCCACGCTGGGTTTGCTGTACTTCAACCCGCTCTGGATTGCCCGCCACCTGCTGCTGATTCACCTCTTCAGCGGCCGCCTGGAGCTCATCAACTGGCAGCTGCTGAGCATTGCCACCCGCTCGTTTGCGCTGAACGTGCCCGTGTCGCTGGCGGCCAACTACCTGATTCAAAACCACGTGCCGCCGCCGCGTCGCTTTTTGGCCAGCGCCATCTTCTCGGGGCTCATGGCCGTGTACTACGCCCTGAGCGCGAGCTGGCTGGCCTGAGTCCGGTGCCGGCCGGGCACCCGCGGCCGCCGGCGGCTGAAAACCTGGTTTGCTAGCTTATCCCCCACCAAATCGGTATTCTTACCGGCTGAATCGCCACCCCACCCACCCCTTGGATTCGCTTTCCGTTCAGTCTCCCGTGCCGCGCGACTTACTCGTGTGGCAGCACGCCATGGCCTGCCTGCGGGCCGGCGTGCCCGTTACGCTGCTGCTGGTGGCCCAGAGCAGCGGGGCCAGCCCCGGCCGGCAGGGCTTCAAGATGAGCGTGGCCCCGGGCAGCATGACGGGCTCGGTGGGCGGGGGCATCATGGAGCACAAGTTTGTGGAGCTGGCCCGCGACCGGATGCAGCGCCGCGACCACACCGTGCTGCTGCGCGAGCAGATTCACCGCGCCGAGGCCCCGCACGACCGCTCGGGCATGATTTGCTCGGGCCAGCAGACGCTCATTCTGCTGCCCCTGCAGCCGGCCCACCTGCCCACGGTGCACGCCGCGGCCGAGGCGCTGGAGCAGGGCCTGCCCGGTACCCTGCACCTCACCCACCTGGGCGAGCTGAGCGTGCACCTGGGCCACACCGGCCGCCCCGCCCAGCTGCAGGCCTCGGCGCTCAACCCCGCGCACTGGCACTACAGTGAGCCGTTGGGCTACCGCGACCGGCTCACCATCGTGGGCGGCGGGCACGTAGCGCTGGCCTTGTCGCGGGTGATGGGTACGCTGGACTTCCACCTGACCGTGTTCGACGACCGGCCGGGGCTGAACACGCTGCTGATCAACCCCCACGTGCACGAAAAGCGCACCCTGCGCAGCTACGAGGAGCTGGCCTACGAGGTGCCCGAGGGCCCCAACCAGTACGTGGTCATCATGACCTTCGGCTACCGCTCCGACGACGTGGCCGTGCGCCAACTGCTCAACCACCGGCTGGCCTACCTGGGGCTGATGGGCAGCGAGGCCAAAATTGCCCAGCTGCTCGCGGGCCTGCGCGCCGACGGCTACGAGGAGCCGCAGCTGCGCCGCCTCTACACGCCCATCGGGCTGCCCATTCACAGCCGCACGCCCGAGGAAATTGCCATCAGTGTGGCCGCCGAAATCATCCGGGTGCGCAACGCCCCGCTGGCCGACGCCCGCTAGCGGCCGGGCCGCTCATCCGCTTCGCCCACGGGCAGCAGCTCCTTTTCCAGCACAATCATCAGCCCGTGCGCGCCCTGGCAGGTGCCTACTACCTCGAAGCCGTGACGCAGGTTGAGGATGAGCATGCTGCGCCAGCGGTTGTAGGTCTGGGTGCGCAGGCGGCGGTAGCCCTGCCGGCGGCACCATTGGTGCTGCTGCTCCATGAGCGCGGACGCCAGGCCCTGGCCCCGCCGCTCGGGCCGCACGGCTCCCAGCCAGCTGTAGTAATGCCCGGGCTTCCGCTCGTAGCCCAGCTTACAGCCCACCACCTGCCCCTCGGCCCAGGCCAGCCAGAGCTGCACCGGGCCGCGGGCCTGCTGGTAGCGCAGCTCGGCCAGCCAGGCGGCGCGGTCTTGGTCGTCGAATACCAGCGCGAGCAGGTCGAGCAGGGCTTCCAGGGTGGCGCCGGCGGGCAGGTCGGGCAGGTATTCGAAGCGCGTCATGGCGGGGTTTGTGGATGGCGGGCCACAAGGTAAGGCTGGCGTTACCGATACCCCGCGGCCTGCAGCTGGAACAGCTCGGCGTAGCGGCCGCCGCGGGCCAGCAGCTCGTCGTGCGAGCCCAGCTCCTGCAGCTGGCCGTGCTCGATGACCAGGATGCGGTCGGCCATGCGCACGGTGCTGAAGCGGTGCGAGATGAGCACGGCCGTCTTGCCGCGGGTGAGCTCGGCGAAGCGCTGGAACACCTGGTGCTCGGCGCGGGCGTCGAGGGCGGCGGTGGGCTCGTCCAGAATCAGCAGCTGGGCGTCGCGCATGTAGGCGCGGCCCAGGGCAATCTTCTGCCACTCGCCCCCGCTCAGATCGACGCCGCCCGCGAAGCGCCGCCCGATCATCTGCTCGTAGCCCTGGGGCAGCTTCTCAATCACCGAGTCGGCCAGGCTGCGGGCGGCGGCGCCCTCGATGCGGGTCTGATTCTGGCGCTCATCGATGCGGCCCACGGCGATGTTCTGGCCGGCGGGCAGCTGGAAGCGCACGAAGTCCTGGAAGATGACGCCGATTTCCTGGCGCAGCTCGGCCGGGTCGTACTCGCGCAGGTCGTGGCCGTCGAGCAGGATGCGGCCCTCGGTGGGGTCGTAGAGGCGGGCCAGCAGCTTGACCAGGGTGGTTTTGCCGGCCCCGTTTTCGCCCACCAGGGCCAGCTTTTCGCCGGCGCGCAGCCGGAAGCTCAGCCCGCGCAGGGCCCAACGGCTGCCGCTGCGGTACTGAAAGCCCACCTCCTCGAAGGTAAACCCCTCGCGGATGGGCCGCGGAAAGGGCCGGTAGGGCGCGGCCGCGTCGCGCACGATGCGGGGGCGCAGGGCAAAGAAGTCGAAGAAGTCCTGCAGGTAGAGCGCGCCGTCGGCCAGGGCGCTGAAGCGGCTGAGCACGCCCTCAAGCAGGCCGCGAAGGCGGGCAAACGAGCCGGCCAGGAAGGTGAGGTGGCCGATGGTCATCTGCCCGCGGGCCGCCTGCATGATCAGGTACACGTAGGCTGCGTAGTAGCCCAGCGTGCCGATGGCGGCGAAGACCGTGCCCCAGCCGGCGCGGCGGATGACCAGGCTCTTGTTGCGGGCGTAGAACTCGGCCGACAGCGTTTCGAACCGGTCGATGAGAAAGCCCGAGAGGCCGAAGATCTTGACTTCCTTGGCCGTCTCGTCGGAGGCACCGGTCTGGCGCAGGTAGTCCAGCTCGCGCCGCTCGGGCGTCCAACTGTGCACCAGGGAGTAGCTGCGCTCGTTGAAGTGCGACTCGCCCAGAAAGGCCGGCACCACGGCCACGGCCAGCAGCAGCAGCAGCCAGGGCTGAAAGGCCACCAGCCCGGCGGCCAGAAACAGCATGGTGATGAGGTCCTGGGCCTGGCCCAGCAGCTGGGCCATGAGGGTGGAGCGCGACAAAGTCTGGCGGCGGGCCCGCTCGAGCTTGTCGTAGAAAGTGGCGTCCTCAAACTGGTCGAGGTCGAGGGTGGCGGCGTGGGCCATCAGCCGCACCGACGAGCGGTTGGCCAGCAAGTCGCCGAGCAGGGAGTCGAGCAAAGCCACGCCGCGGCCCAGGCCGTCGGACAGGATGGCCAGGCCCAGCTCCAGGGCCACCAGCGTGAGCACCGGGGTGAGTGAGGCCGCGCCGGGGTCGGGCAGCTGGCTCAGGCGCACCACCTCGTCGATGATGAGCCGGGCCACGTAGAGCACGGCCAGCGGCAGGGCCGCGCGCAGCAGGCGCAGGGCGGCGTTGGCCAGCAGCAGGCGCGGACTGGTTTGCCACACCAGGCGCATGAAGGCCGGGATGTGGCGCAGGGCGGCGGCCCGCTCGCGCAAACTTAGTTGGGGCTTGCCCTCGGGCCGGGGCCGGCGGGCCGATATCGATTGAAACAGGTTGGTCCAGAAGCTCATGGGCGGCAATCAGGGCAAGCGCCGCGCCGAAACCGGGCGGCGGCCGTTTTGGCAGCATACGCAGGCGGCGCGGTGGGCGGGTGGACCTCCCCCCCGGCTGCTAGCTGACAGCTATTAGCTGATGTGCGAAGCGGGGAAGCCACGGCGGCGCAGACGGGGAGTATTGCCCCGGCTTGGAGCACGCCCTGAGGGCGAGGGGGTGCGTGCTGGCGGCGCGGAGTAAACGTAGTGGTGCCACGGCTTGGAGCCGGGGCACCACTTGCTTTAAGCTGGAGCTGGCAGCCCCTGCCGTGCGGCGGCGGATTTGGTATTTTTCCGGGTCGGGTTCCGGTGCAAGGTCCGGGGTAGGTCCGTACTTTCTCCATACTTCCCGGCCTGGAGGCCCGGCGCGGCAATTGGCTTAATCCCGGATTGCCCGCCGACGAGCTGCCCGCCAAAATGCGGGCTACCTTTGCGGCGTTATCCGCGTACGCCTGCCCTATGCCCACTACTGACAAGGTCTATTCAGCCGGTTTCTGGCTGATGTGCCTGAGCTCGTTTCTGTTTTTCCTGAGCTTCAACCTGCTGATTCCCGAACTGCCCGACCACCTCACCCGCCTGGGCGGGGGCGACTACAAGGGCTTCATCATCGGGCTGTTTACCGTCACGGCGGGCCTCTCGCGCCCCTTCAGCGGCAAGCTGGCCGACACGGTGGGGCGCATTCCGGTGATGGTGGTGGGCTCGTTGGTGTGCTTTATCTGCGGGTTTTTCTACGTGTGGGCCGGCACCGTGGCCTCGTTTCTGACGTTGCGCCTGCTGCACGGCTTCAGCACCGGCTTCAAGCCCACGGGCACGGCGGCCTACATTGCCGACATCATCCCCTACGAGAAGCGCGGCGAGGCCATGGGTTTGCTGGGCGTGGCCGGCAGCCTGGGCATGGCCGCGGGCCCGGCGGTGGGCGGCTACATCACCCAGTGGTTTTCGCTGAACACCCTGTTTTACCTCTCCAGCGGCGCGGCCCTGCTCTCGGTGCTGGTGCAGGGCACCATGACGGAAACCCTGCCGGTGGCCCAGCGGCAGCGCTTCAGCTGGGGCCTGCTGCGCATTCGCTGGAACGAGGTGCTGGAGCCGCAGGTGCTGATGCCCTCCCTGGTGACGCTGCTGTGTTTGTTTCCGTTTGGGGTGCTGCTGACCGTGGCCCCCGACCAAAGCCGCACGCTGGGCATCGACAACAAGGGCTTGTTTTTCACCAGCTACACCCTGGCCTCGCTGCTGATCCGCTTGGTGGCCGGCCGCGCCTCCGACCGCTACGGCCGCGTGCCGGTGCTGCGGGTATCGACGCTGATGATGGCCGGGGCCCTGGTGCTGCTGATTCTGGCGCACTCGCCGCTGGTGTTTCTGGCCGCGGCGGCGCTGTTTGGCCTGTCCACGGGGCTGAACTCGCCGGCCCTCTACGCCTGGACCATCGACCTGAGCCACCCGGAGCGGCGCGGGCGGGCGGTAGCCACCATGTACATCGCGCTGGAAATCGGCATTGGGCTGGGCGCTATTCTGGGGGGCTGGCTGTACTCCAACGAGCCCGGCCGCCTGCCGCTGGTCCACGGCCTGAGCGCGGTGAGCGTGGCCCTGGCCCTGGTGTGTTTGTACCGCGTGCCGGCCCGGCAGCCCGTAACCGGATAAGCCAGGCAAAGCGGCGTTTTTTCGCGGCGGACTCCGGTGGCCTGGCCGCAGCCGCTACCTTTAGGCTGGCGAATTATGATTCCGCGCCGGCTGAGGGCCGGGCGGCTCCTACTCGTCCTGGCTGATTTATTCTACCCGGTCTTTTGTCGGACTATGACGCTGCTTATCCGCTGCCTGCTGGCCCTGCTGCTGGCTTCCGTGGCTACTGCCCACGCCCAGGAGGCGCCCATCAAGTTCGGCAAGGTGGAGCCCCGCGACTTTGACGCCACGGCTTACAAGGGCGCCGACGCGGCCCCGGCCGTGGTGCTCTGCGACTACGGCCGACTCCGCATCGAGGGAGCACACGACGGCTTCAAGGTGGTGCTGGAGCGCATTACCCGCGTGCTGATTGTGAACAAGGATGGCTACGAGCACGCCACCGTGCACGTGCCGCTGTACCGCCGCGAAGGCAAGGAGGAGCTGCTCACGCAGCTGCGGGGCGCCACCTACAACCTGGTAAACGGCCAGGTGGAAAAGCACAAGATGGAAGACGAATCCGTCTTTCACGAGCAGATTGACGCCCGCCACGCCCGCCGCCGCTTCACCCTGCCCCGGGTGCGCGAAGGCTCCATCATCGAGTACAGCTACGTGGTCAAGTCGGGCTTCCTGTACAGCCTGCCGACCTGGAATTTTCAGCACGACATTCCGGTGGTGTGGAGCGAGTGCCGCGCCGAGCTGCCGGCGTTTTTCGTGTACAAGGAGTTTTCCCGCGGCTACCACCCCTACGCCGTGCAGACGCACGCCGTGGTGCCCTATACCACCTTGTACCGCGCCTCCGAAGAGGCAGGCATGGGCCTTTCCTCCAACAACACAGTGATGCAGCGCCTGAGTACCAGCGCACTGGGCGGGCGCTGGGTGATGCAGGACGTGCCTGCCTTCCGCCCCGAACCCTACATGACCACCGAGCGCGACTACCGCGCCGCCCTGGACTTTGAGCTGCACCTGACGCAGTTCGACCCCACCCGCCCCCGGCCGGTGACCTCGACCTGGGAAAAGATTGCCGCCCAGCTGCTCAAGCAGGAAGACTTCGGGGGGCTGCTCAAGCGCGAAGACTTTGCCGGTGCCTTCAGCAACCAGTCGCCGCTGACGGCCGAGGCGCAGGCCCTGGCCAAGCACCACCCCAACCCAGCCGAGCGGGCGGCGGCCGTGCGGGCGCTGGTGCAGCAGAATCTGCGCTACACCGGCGAGGAGAGCCTGTTTGCCCGCACGCCCCTGCTCGGCAAGCTGGTTCAACTGCGCCAGGGCAACGCCGCCGAGGTAAACCTGCTGCTGGTGCACACCCTGCGCGACGCCGGTCTGGAAGCTCACCCGGTGCTGGTGAGCACCCGTGACCACGGCCGCATTCAAACGGAAGTGCCGCTGGTGAATCAGTTCAACTACGTGGTAGCCCACGTGGCTTTGCACGACCAGCCCGCGGGCCTGCTGCTCGATGCCACCGAACCGCTGGCCGCCCCGGGCACCCTGCCGCTGCGCTGCCTCAACGGCCAGGGCCGGCTGATTGCGCCCGGCGGGGGCCGCTGGCTGCCGCTCACGCCCTCGCAGAAGCACCTACGCCTGACCAACGCCCGCCTGAGCCTGGGTGAGCAGGGCGAGTTGCGGGGCACGGTGAACGTGGAGTACAACGGCTACGCCGGCCTGGCCGAGCGCGGCCGCCTGGCCGAAAACGGCGAAAAAGCCTACCTCACCCGCCTGCTGCAGCAGCACCCCGACTGGCAGCTCACGCGCAGCGCCGTGCAGCGCGCCGACGAGCTGACCAAGCCCCTGCTGGTAGCGCTGGATTTGACCGTACCGCCCGCTCAGGCAGCCCCAACCACCCTGTACCTGCCGCTGATGCAGCTGTTCACCGACGCGCAGAACCCCTTTCAGAGCGACGCGCGCAGCTACCCCGTGGACTTCGGCGCCGCGCACGAGTACGTGACCACGGTGCAGCTGACGCTGCCGCCCCGCTACCGGATCAGCGAGTTGCCCGGCCAGCTGCTGCTCGACTTGCCCGGCGGCCAGGGGCGCTACAGCTACGAGGCCACCCAGCAGGGCAACGTGCTGCAGCTGGTGAGCCGCCTGCAGCTGCGCAAGACCGAGTACAAACCCAGCGAATACCCGGCCCTGCGCGAGCTGTTCATCCGGGCCCAGGCCAAGCACGCCGAGCCGCTGGTCCTGCAGCGCCAACCCTAGCGCAATAAAGTGCAAAGCCGGCTTGCAAATGTGCTGGTAGCTATTTAGTTTCCGGACCGTAAGCCTGCTGCCAGCCTGCTCCCGGGAAGTAAGCGGCGGGCATTATCTGTCACGGTTATTTCAGATTGTTAGCCAATAGTCCTACTTTTATGCTGCGAAATCCCGGCCCCGGCTGTTTGGGCCCGTCTCCCCGGTTTATCGGCTTCTCTGGTCCGGCCGCTGCTGGCCGCGGCCGGCTTCTGTCTTAGTTTCTACCCCACCCCAGCTTACCTTACCTGCTATGACCCCATTTCTACGCCGCTCACTGAGCACGGCCGCGCTTGGCTGCGCCGTTGCGGGAGCCGCCCTGGCCCAGCCCGAACCCATCAAGTTCGGCAAGCTCGACCCCAAAGACTTCGACCAAGCCAGCTTCGTGGCCGACAGCGCCGCCGAGGCCGTGGTGCTCTGCGACTACGGCGTCTCGCGCTTCGACGTGAGCCCCAAGGGCGGCTGGCGCATCGTGTTTGACCGGGTAACCCGCATCAAGATTCTCAAGAAAAGCGGCTACGACTGGGCCAGCGTGGAGGTCCCCCTGTACCGGCGCGGCAACGACGAGGAAAAACTCATCGGCCTGAAAGCCTTCACCTATAACCTGGGGCCCAAGGGCGAGGTGGTCAAGGAAAAGATGGAAACCTCGGCCGTGTTTACCGAGCAGCAGGACGCCAACCGCTCCCTGCGCAAGTTTACGTTGCCCAACGTGCGCGAAGGGTCGGTCATTGAGTTTGCCTACACCGTCAACTCCGACTTTCTGTTCAACTTCCAGGACTGGCAGTTTCAGCACAGCATTCCGGTGCGCTGGAGCGAGTACCGCGCCCACATTCCCGAGTACTTCTACTACAAGCAGCTCAACCAGGGCTACGAGCCGCTAGTGGTGCAGGAGCAAACCAACAGCATCGGCCAGTTTACCGTGCGCTACGCCACCGACCAGGGGCAGCGCGACCTGACCAGCCGGCTCAACACCACCGAAACGGCCATTCTTACGCCCCAGATGACGGACTACCGCTGGGCCATGAAGAACGTGCCGGCCCTGCGTGCGGAACCCTACATGACCACCCCGCGCGACTACGTGGCGCGCATCGACTTTGAGCTGTCCGGCGTGAAAATGCCGGGCCAGGGCTACGACGACGTTACCAGCTCCTGGGGCAAGATGCAGCAGGACCTGCTGGAAAACCCGGAGTTCGGGGTGCAGCTCAATAAGGGTGGCTTCCTGAAAGCCGACATTGCCGCCATCGTGGCCAAGTACCCCAACGGCGCCGACCGCGCCGCGGCCGTGCACGAGCTGGTGCGCAAAAACGTGAAGTGCAACGGCGAAGCTTCGCTGTGGAGCCGCACCGGCATTCGCAAAACCTGGGAGCAGCACACGGGCAACACCGCCGACGTGAACCTGCTGCTGATTGCCCTGCTGCGCGACGCGGGCCTGCAGGCCAACCCCGTGATTCTGAGCACCCGCACCCACGGCCGCGTCGACACCTCGTTTCCGCAGCTGCAGCGCTTCAACTACGTGGTGGCCCACGTGCAGCTGCCCGACAGCCAGCAGGTGCTGGCCGACGCGAGCGAGCCGCTGGCGCCCTTCGGCATGCTGCCCCAGCGCTGCCTCAGCGGCCAGGGCCGCCTGATCATGGACGCCAAAAACGGCAAGTGGATTCCCCTGCTTACCCCGCACCGCTACATGCACTTCCGCTCGGCTCAGCTCACCCTCGACGAGAAGGGCAACATCGTGGGCAAGGTGCGCGACGAGCACGACGGCTACCTGGGCCTGCACCAGCGCGGCCTGCTGCAGCGCGACGGCGAAAAGAAATTTGTGGAAAAGCTGCTGAAGGAGCAGGAAAGCTGGAAGATCGACAAGTTCGCGTTTCAGCAGGTTGACTTGCTCAACAAGCCCCTGGCCCTGGACCTGGACGTGCGCATTCCCTCCGAGTCGGACCAGGCACTGGGCACCATTTACCTCTCGCCGCTGAGCCACCTGAGCGACCAGAGCAACCCCTTCAAGCAGCCCGAGCGCCGCTTCCCGGTGGACCTGGGCGCCCGCCTGGAGGAAACCAACATGCTCACCCTCACCGTGCCCGACAACTTCACGGTGGAAGAGCTGCCCAAGAACGTAGTGCTCAACATGCCCGACGGCGCGGGCCGCTTCCTGTTCAACATCACCCCCGTGGGCAACAAGCTGCAGATCATGAGCCGCCTGATGCTGAACCGCCCGGTGTACTACGCCGAGGAGTACCCCGGCCTGCGCGAGTTCTACGAGCGGGCCCTGGCCAAGCAGGCCGAGAAAATCGTCCTCAAACGCAAGTCGTAACTCCGTGCGCTCCTTCTTCTCTGCCCTGACGGCCAGTCTGCTGGCGGCGCTGTTGCTGGTGGCAGCGCGGCCGGCCACAGCCGCCTACGCCGGCGGGGGCGCCCAATGGCCGGCCTTTGCCATTGCCGCCGCCTTGCGCGAAAATGCCCACGCCGTGGTGCGCCAGCGCGACGACGTGGTGCGGGTGGAAGCTGCCGGTCGGGTGGTGCACGGCGTGCGCCAGGTTGTTACCGTGCTCGATGCCCAGGGCGACGAGCACGGCGCCGTGACGGTGTTCTACAGCAAGCTCGACCAGATCAACTACCTGCGCGGCCGCCTCTACGACGCGGCGGGCCAGCCGGTGCGGGCCCTCAAGTCGTCGGACATCCGTGACTATAGCGCCGTGAGCAACGGCAGCCTGTACGAGGACAACCGCGTGCGCGTGGCCGACCTGCGCCAGCCCCGCTACCCCTACACGGTAGAGTTCGAGTACGAGGTGACTTCGGAAAACGGCCTGTTTCTGCCGGGCTGGCAGCCGCAGGAAGAAGAGCACCTGAGCGTGGAATACGCCACGCTGCGCGTGACCACGCCCGCCGATCTGCCGCTGCGCTACCTGGAGCAGCGCCTGCCCGCGGGCGCAGTTACGGCCAACGGCCAGGCCGAGGGCAGCAAGCGCATGTACGCCTGGCAGCTGCGCGACCAGCCGGCGCTGGAATGCGAGTGGGCCGGCCCGCGCCTGCGCGAGCTGGCTCCGGCAGTGCTGCTGGGTCCTTCGCGCTTCGAGGTGCAGGGCCACGCCGGCGACATGAGCACCTGGCAGACCTTCGGCGCCTGGAACTACGCCCTCAACCAGGGCCGCGCTGAACTGCCCGCCGAAGTGAAAGCCCGGGTGGCGGCGCTGGTGAAAGACGCTGCCGACGAGAAGGAGCGCGTGCGCCGCGTGTACGGCTTACTGCAAAGCTCCACCCGCTACATCTCGGTGCAATTGGGCCTGGGCGGCTGGCAAACCTTCCCGGCCAGTACCGTGGCCGCCACCGGCTACGGCGACTGCAAAGCCCTGTCGAACTACTGCATGGCTTTGCTCAAGGAAGTGGGCGTGGAAAGCCACTGCGCCCTGATAGCCGCCGGGGCGGGCCGCCCCGCCCTGCAGGACCGCTTTCCGGCCCAGCAGTTCAACCACGTAATTCTGTGCGTGCCCCTGCGCCAGGGCCCCAAGGCCGATACGGTGTGGCTGGAGTGCACCTCGCAGAGCGAGGCCTTCAACTACCTGGGCGACTTCACCGGCGGCCGCCACGCCCTGCTGCTCACCCCGCAGGGCGGCCGCCTGGTGCGCACCCCCACCTACGCCGCTCCCGACAACCGCCAGTTGCGCCGCGCCGAGGTGCTGGTTGATGAGCAGGGCAACGCCCGCGCCACGGTGCGTACCATTTCCACTGCCCGGCAGCAGGACGAGCTGAGTCAGCTGCTGCAGGCGGCGCCCGAAGATCAGCGCAAGCGCGCCTATTCCCGCCTGGGGCTGGCCGCCGTTACCATCGAGCAAAGCAGCTGGCAGCCCGACCACCGCGGCCAGTTGCCGGCCGTGGTCGAGCGGCTTACCCTGGCGCTGCCGCGCTACGCCTCGCTCACCGGCCGGCGGCTGTTCCTGGCGCCCAACCTGCTCAACCGCCTGCCCGCCGCCCCGCCGCGCATCGGCGCCCGGCGCACGCCCCTGGTGTTCGATATGGGTTTCGTTGATGCCGATACCGTGCGCTACCAGCTGCCGGCCGGCTACAAGCCCGAGTCGGTGCCCGCCCCGGTGGAGCTGACCACGCCCTACGGCAGTTACCGGGCCCAGGTGCAGGTGCTGCCCGGCGGCGCGGTGCAGTACATCCGCCGCCTGCAAATGCCCCAGGCCCGCTTCGAGCCGACCCAGTACGAGGCCTACGAGGACTTCCGCCGCCGCGTGAGCCAGGCCGACCGTGTGCAGCTAGTGTTCGTCAAGTCGGAATCGTAAACCGGTTTCTGTCGGCTCTTCTTCCCGGCCCCGCCCGTGCAGCTTGCGCGGGCGGGGCTTTTTGCTGAAAACGGGCCAGCACCCGCTCATTGTTCGGGCCTGCCAGGGCGCGGGCAGCCGCTGCGCTGCGCCGAAGAAGCGGCCGACCGCGCAAGCTGCACGGGCGGGCGTACCTTGGCTAGGCTGCTCGGTTCCGGCACGAATCTGGCCCGGGAGTGGCCCCGACCTCAGCTACCTGGCCATGCTCCTCCCGCTTCTTCTGTTTCGCCCGCTGCTGGCTGCCCTGCTGTGGCTGCCCCAGCCCACTGCCCTGCCCATGCCTGCAGCTTCACCAGACCAAGCCAGCCGCCCCGCCAATTTCTGGCGGCCGGTATCGGCGGCCGCGCGGGCCCGGCTCGGGGCTCCGCGCTTTGCCGCGGCCGGCTCCCGCGTGCTGGCGCTCGACCTGCCGGCCCTGCGCCGCTACCTGGCCCGGACACCCGCCCAGGGTGCCCACCCCACCCCGCTGGTGCTGCCGCTGCCCGACGGCCGCCAACCCGCGTTCCGGGTGCAGCTCAGCAGTGTAATGGCTCCCGAGCTGGCGGCCAGGTTTCCCGAGCTACGCGCCTACACCGGGCAGGCCGCGGCGCTGCCAGCCACCGACGCCCGCTTCGAGGTGACGCCCGCCGGGCTGCGGGCCCAACTGATAGTCGGCGGCCAGGTATTCCTGATCGAGCCCTACCGGGCCGGCGACACCCGCCACTACCTGTGCTTTGCCAAAGCCGCGCTACCCCCCGGCAGCAAGCAGTGGAGCGAGCCGCCGATGGGTGAAAAATAGGCTGCGCCGCAGCCTTTTCCGACGCCGGTTGTCACTTCATCACGGCACCGAAATTTGCCGAAATGGCCTGACTGGCTGCTATTCAGCCGCCAAAAATGTTTACTTTAGGCGCTTCTATTTCTCCACCCAGACTCTCTCACCCTCCTCTTTCTTCTTTACTGCCTATGCGCACACCGTTTACTCCGATTGGCACCACCCTGCGCGGCGCGCTGCTGGGAAGCCTGCTGGCCGCCGGTCTGGCTTCGCCGTTTGCCGCCTCGGCTCAGCGGGTCCTGTGGGCCGACGACGCCCAGCTGCCCTCGGCTTCGCGTCGCACCACCCAGGCCCTCGACCGCTACCGCCTGGTGAGCGTACAGGCCGACAACCTGCGCGCGGCGCTGGCGGCGGCTCCCGCCGAGTCGGGCACTGCCTCCCGCCAGTCGGGCACGGTGGTGTCGCTGCCCCTGCCCGATGGCACCTCCGGGCGCTTCCGCGTGGTGGAAACGGCCATTATGCACCCGCAGCTGGCGGCCAAGTTCCCCATGCTGCGCACCTACGCCGCCCAGGGCATCGACGACCCCACGGCCAAGGCTTTTATCGATGTGAGCCCAGCCGGCATGCACGCCATGATTCTGTCGGCGTCGAACACCGTGTTTATCGACCCCACGCCCGACGGCGTGCATCACCTGGTATTCTATAAGCGCGACATCAACCGCGCCGCCCTGGTTTCGGCCACCTGCGCCACCGCCGCCGATGCCGACGTAAACGCCCGCCTGGCGCCGGTGCAGAACGTGGCCCGCCGCCCCAGCGGCGCCCAGCTGCGCACCTACCGCCTGGCCGTTGCTGCCACCGGTGAGTACTCCCAGACCAAAGGCGGCACCACCGCCGGGGCGCTGGCCGGCATTGTGGCCACCGTCAACCGCGTGACGGGCGTGTACGAGCAAGAAGTAGCCGTGCGCTTTCAGCTGGTGGCCAACAACGACCAGCTGATTTACCTCAACGCCAACACCGACCCCTACACCAACGTCAGCAACAGCGCCACGCTGAACACCAACCAGACCATTGTTGACCAAACCATCGGGACGGCCAACTACGACATCGGTCACGTGGTGGGCACCGACGACGGCGGCATTGCCGGCCTGGGCGTGGTGTGCGTGCCGGGCAACAAGGCCCGCGGCACCACCGGCCTGCCCAACCCCACCGGCGACGCCTTCGACATCGACTACGTAGCCCACGAAATCGGCCACCAGTTCGGCGCCCGCCACACCTTCAACTACGACGGCAGCGGCAGCTGCGCCGGTGGCAACCGCAGCTCCGTTTCGGCCTACGAGCCCGGCGGCGGCACCACCATCATGGCCTACGCCGGCATCTGCGGCGCCGGCGACCTGCAGAGCAACTCCGACGCGTACTTCCACACGCGCAGCTACGACGAGATTCTGACCCACATCAACGGCACCGGCAACTGCGTAACGGCGGTGAACACCGGCAACCGCCCCCCCGTGGTGGATGCCGGCCCGCGCCGCGTGATTCCGAAGAGCACCATGTTTGAGCTCACGGGCTCGGCTACCGACCCCGACGGCGACCCGCTGACCTACACCTGGGAGCAGTTTGACCTGGGCCCGGCCGGCCTGCCCACCGCAGCCACCGGCAACGCCCCCATCTTCCGCTCGAACCCGCCCTCGACCAACCCCACCCGGGTGTTCCCCAGCCCGCTGCGGCGCTTCAGCAACGGCCAGCCCAACCCCGGCACGCCCGAGATTCTGCCCTCCTACGCCCGTCGCCTGACGTTCCGCCTCACCGCCCGCGACAACCGCCTCGGCGGCGGCGGCGTGGAGTACGACACCGTTACGGTGCCCGTAGTGGCTACGGCCGGCCCCTTCCTGGTGATGTCGCCCAACACCGCCAACGTGGTGTGGCGCACCGGCGTGCCCCAGACGGTAACCTGGGACGTGGCCAATACCACGGCCGCGCCCATCAACGCCGCCAACGTGGACATCCTGCTCTCGACCGACGGCGGGGCCACCTACCCCCACGTGCTGGCCACGGCTACCCCCAACGACGGCTCGCACACGGTTAACATCCCGGCCAGCGCCCCCGCCAGCACCCAGGCCCGCGTGAAGATCAAGGCCTCGGGCAGCATCTTCTTCGACATCTCCGACCAGAACTTCCAGCTGCAGGTACCCACCGCGCCGGGCTTCTACCTGACCTCGGCCTGCGGCAGCGCCAACCCCGACTTCTGCCCCGGCGGCCAGGCTACCTGCTCGTTGAGCGTGGGCCAGTACCTGGGCTTTACCGGCCAGGTAAACCTGACGGCTAGCAACCTGCCGGCCGGCGCCACCGCCAGCTTCACGGCTAACCCCGTAGCCCCCGGCGCCAGCAGCACCGTGACCATCTCGACGGGCGCCACCACGCCCGCCGGCACCTACACGGTAACCGTAACGGGCACCAACGGCACCCAGAGCGAAACCCAGCAGCTGAGCTTCACGGTGCGTCCCTCGGGCAACGTGCCGCCGGTTCTGACCCTGCCGGCCGCCAACACCCAGGCTGCCCTGGCCGTGCCCACCTTCTCGTGGGCGCCCATCACCGGCGCTACCAGCTACGACCTGCAGGTATCGACCGACCCGAACTTCGCCACCACGGTCATCAACCAGACCGGCCTGACCACGACGCAGTTTACCTCGCCGGTAACCTTGCAAACCAACGCCCGCTACTACTGGCGCGTGCGGGCTACTGCCGCCTGCGGCACCGGTCCGTACTCGGCCGCCAACTTCTTCAACGTGGGTCGTCAGGTGTGCAACACCGTAGCGGCTACCACCGTGCCCACGGCCCTGACGGCTACTACCCGCTCGACGCTGGCCATTGCGCTGGCGCCCGGCGAAATCATTGCCGACCTGAACCTGAAAAACCTCAAGATTACCAGCGGCGACATCGGCGGGCTGATCATCTCGCTGGAAAACCCGGCGGGTCAGCGCGTGGAGCTGTACTCGGTAGTGTGCAACGGCGCCAACATGGACGTTAGCTTCGACGACGAGGCGGCCGGCCCCATTGCCTGCCCCATCAACGCGGGCAGCACCGTGCGCCCGGCCAACGCCCTGGGCGCCTTCCGCGGCCAGGACCCGAACGGCAACTGGACCCTGGTGATTCAGGACCTGCTGGGCGGCACCGGCACGCTCACCGGCTGGGGCTTGGAAGTCTGCACCGTACTGCCGGCCGCAGCCCGCGATGCCCAGCAACTGGCCGGCGTGGCCGTGTTCCCCAACCCGAGCACGGGTGAGTTCAACGTAACGGTGGACAACGCCGTGCGCGGCAACCTCTCGCTGCAGGTAACCGACGCCGTGGGCCGCACCGTGCTGACCCAGCAGGTGAGCAAAGGCGCCGGCCTGCTCCAGCACAGCCTCGACCTGAGCAAGCTCAGCCAGGGCGTGTACCAGCTGCGCCTGAGCCTGCCCGGCGGTGGCACCACCGTGCAGAAGCTCATGAAGCTGTAGCACCCCGCTGCTTATTAAAAAGGGCCGCTCTGCACCAGAGCGGCCCTTTTTGCGTTCAGCAACCAGCGTTTAGAACTGAGAACTTAGAGGTGGAAGCCCGCGGCTGGAAGCTTTCCGCTACTCCTCTGGCAACGGCGGCTTACAGCGCCAGACGCATCTGGGCTTTCACCTCGGAGCGCTCCGAGCCCTGAATTTCCTCCAGGCCCGAGCCCACGGTGCGCTGGTCGCGGTAGCGGGTGGTGGCGTAGCGCAGCCAGAACGTGAGGCGGCGGGTGAGCTTGAACTCGGCCAGCACGTAGGCCCGGGTGCCGCGGCCCGACAGCCCTGGAATGGAGAAGGCGTAGAGCACGTCCTGCTCGTAGGCATACTGGCGGGTGTCGAAGTCGTCGGTGTCGAACAGGGCGTAGCGGGCGCTCAGGCGCAGGCGCTGGGCGGGCTGCACCGTCACGTCCTGGGCCAGCAGGTAGCCGGTGCGGCGCGGCCCCTGGTTTTCGCGGTAGTGGGTGCCCTGCAGGCGGGTGCGCAAACTGAGCACGAGCGTGGGGCTGGTGTCGTAGAACAGCAGCAGGGAGCGGCGCACGGTGGGCACCGGCATGGGCGTGGGCCGGGTCAGCAGGGCGTTGTCGTACTCTTTTTCACGGGTGCGGATCTGGGCGTAGATCAAGCTGGTTTTGGTGGGTGCGTAAGTTAGGCGCACCAGCCAGTCGTAGCCGCGGGAGGGCGCCCCCACCTGGTACTTCAGCCAGGGGAAGCTGAACTGGTCGTAGTAGGCCGACAGCTCCCAGCGGGCAACGGGCCGCACCTTCAGGCCCAGGTACAGGCCGTTTTCGTTGATGTTGCGGGTGTTTTCGGCTAGGGCATTGCCGTAGAGGGTGTGAAAGTTGCGCCCGTAGCGCCGGTACAGCACCGAGGCGTCCACGTCGGGGCCCAGGCTGGCCAGCAGGCCGTTGACGGTGCCCAAACCGCCACTGCTGCTGCGGGCCGTTTCGCCGAACAAGCTCAGGTTGCGCCAGCCGTAGCTGTAGTTTACGCCCACGGCCAGGTTGTGCTGCCCCCGAAACTCGTAGCGGTTGTAGAGCTCCAGGCTGCGCTCCAGCGGGGTGCTCAGCTGGGTGTTTACGGCCGTGAGGCCCACGTTGAAGCGGCTGCCGGTGGGGGCCAGCGTGAGGTTGCCGCCGGTGATGACCTCGCGCACGTTCTTGCGGTTTTCCAGCTCGTTGGCGGTGCGGTGAAAGCCGCTGATGAGCACGCCCGAGGCAAACTCGTCGAACTCGCGCAGGGTGTCGGCCGCGGCGCTCTGCAGGGAAGCATCCACGCGCTTGGCCGAGGCAAAGCCGGTAAGGCGCAGGGCGGGCGTGAGGGCCACGGTGGCCGCCGCGCCGCGGAAAAAGGTGCTTTCCAGCACCGAGTTGTAGGGTCGCACGCCCAGGTTGGAGCGCCGCAGCGTGGTGATGGTTTCGGCCCCCTTGCCCACCTGCAGGCCGGAGGAAAGCAGCAGCCCCTGGCCGAACTGCAGCTGGTAGTCGCCCACGACGAGGGACTTGAGGCGGCCGCGCTCGAACAGGGCGAAGTGCGCGGCGTAGTAGTCGAAGCCGTAGCGGCGGGTTTTGGGGTCCCAGGTAAACTGCTCACCGGCATCTTTCTCGGCCGAAAAGCCCACCGAAAAGTCGCGGGCGTGGCTGGTGCGAAAGCGCACGAGCAGCTTGTCGGGCGAACCGAGGTAACGCGAGGCGGGGCGGCCGGTGCTGGTGGTATCAGCCGGCGCGTAGCCTTCGCGCTCCTGCAGCACCCGCTCGTAGCGCACAAACAGGGCGTTGTTGTCTTCCTGCCAGATGCGCTTCCACAGCGGCCCGCGAGTGGCGTTGGCGTTCTGGTCGCCCACGTTCACGAACGAGGCCACGCGGTAGGCCGTGCGCACGTCGAAGCCGCGGATGCTTTGCAGCTCATAGAGGCTCAGCAGCGGGCCGTTCTGCTGACGGTGCTCGAGCAGGGCCGTAATCTGCGGTTCCGAGAGCAGCAGCAGGCTGGCCAGCTCCTCGCGCGAGGCGGTGTTGAGGTTGAGCGGCGTCTGCAAATACTGCAGCAGGGTTTCGTAGAGGTCCTCGTAGGGCACGTTGTCGCTCTGCGGCTCGGCAAACAGCTCCTGCACCAGCCGGTCTAGGTCGGGGCGCGGGCGCGGGTACTCGGGTGCCTGGGCCCGGGCCACGACGGCGCTCAGCAGCAGTGCCGCCAGGGTGCCGGCGCCGCGCAGGCGGCGCAAAACCAGCCGGCAGGGTCCGGCCGCAAAAGGCAGCTGGCTCATGACTTGGGCGCGAGGCGGAAGTTCACGCTCAGGTGCTGACTCAGGCCCAGCACGTTGTGCAGCTGGGCGCCGTAGTCGACGCGCAGCTGGCCGAAGTGCAGGCCGAAGCCGCCGGTTACCTGCTCGGTGAGCGTGGCCACGCCGGCGCGCACGGCCAGGGCGTCAATCACCTGATACTCTACCCCGGCGCGGAAATCGGCGTCCTGGTCGATATCCTTCTCGGTTTCGGCCAGCAGCAACACCTTGGCCGAGGGCCGGAAGCCCAGCCCGGCGCGCAGAATGGTGGGCACGCGCTCGTCCTGGTACTCGGCCAGGCGGGCCTGATTGAGGTTGTAGAGGCTCACGCCCAAAGTCAGCTTCTGGGGAATGATGTCGGCCTGCCCGCCGAGCGAGGCGGCCACGGCGCGGCGGCTGCCCAGCCCTTCGATGCTGAGCTGCAGCATGTCCACCCGGGCACCCACGCTGATCAGCCCCAGCCGGTAGGCGTAGCCCAGCCCGGCGCGCGACTCGTTGTAGCGCTTGTCGCCGAAGCGCTGCACCTCCAGGCCCACCACGCCGTGCGGGGGCGTGGTCACGGTGCTGCCCGCGGGCTGGCGGCCCAGCGGCAGGGCCGCGGCCAGGGCGGCGTTGTTGAGATGGGGAATGAAAAAGCGGTTTTCGGCGTACACGCCGGCCTCGGGCCGGCTGAGCTGGGCCAGCCCGGCCACGTTGTTGCCCACGGCCCACAAGTCGTTGCTGATGGTCACCGAGGCATTGCCCAGCGCCGCGGCCCGGGCGCCGCGCACCCCGGGGGCACCGCTCTGGGCGCTGGCCGAAACCGATAACAAGAATAAACCGATAGCAAAGTAGCGTTGCAGCATAGGCAGGGCGTGATGAGCTGCTTAAAGTACTGCATTTGAAACCGTAACAAAAAGCCCCGACGCCAGGGGCGCCGGGGCTTTTTTTGCCAATCAATCGGCCGCAGCCTAGAGCGTGGCCGGGGCGGCTTCGCCCTTCTTTTTCTTGGTCTTGATTTTCACCTTGGTGGCCTTGCCATCGGCAGCGGCCGGGGCGGCTCCTGCGGCCACGGGGCCGGGGTTCGGGCCGTTGTTGACGATGGTCATTTCATCGACCAGGTGCTTGGCGCCGCCCAGCTTCTCCACGCACCAGAGCACGTAGCGAATGTCGGCGTTGATGCAGCGCTTCAGCTCGGGGTCATAGGCCAGGTCGCCGGTCATGGCTTCCCAGTTGCCGTCGAAGGCCAGGCCAATCAGCTCGCCGCGGCCGTTGATGACCGGGGAGCCGGAGTTGCCGCCGGTGATGTCGTTGTCGGTGATGAAGCCCGTGTGCAGGGTGCCGTCCTTATCGGCGAAGCGGCCATAGTCCTTGGCGCGCAGCAGCTCCAGCTGCTTCGGGGGCACCACAAACTCGGGGTTGGTGGCGTCTTCCTTTTCCAGCACGCCCTGGGCGGTGGTAAAGTAGCTGTAGCGCACCGCGTCGCGGCCCTGGTACGAGCGCACCGAGCCGTAGCTCAGGCGGATGGTGGAGTTGGCGTCGGGCGAGTACACCTTCTGGGTGTTTTTCTCGCGCAGCGCGGCCACGTACAGGCGGTTGGCGCGGGCCAGGCCGGCCTGGTGGGCCTGCATCTTGGGCTGAATGTTTTCCTGGAAGTTCTTCACGATGCTGTTCATCATGCGGAACGCCGGGTCATTCTCCAGCTGCAGCAGCGTGGGCTTCTGCAGGAACTGCTCGGTTTTGGCTTTCGACACCAGGAAGGACTTGCTGAACACCTCGGCGGCGTACTTCTGCATCGAGCCGCCGTACTGCTTCTGCACGGTCTGGAAGATTTCCGGCTGCTGCTCCTTGGCCACGTCGTTGTAGTAGAGCTGCATCAGGGCCGCAAACACCTTCTGGTCGGTGGCGGGGTTGTAGTCCTTGAAGAAGTCCTCGGCCGATTCCTTCAGGCCGTCGGCCGTTTTGCGGATGGCCGCCTGGTCGGGGCTTTCGGCTTTCAGTTGCTGGTAGAGCGGCATCAGGCGCGAGGCAAAGGCCAGCACCTCGGTGCCCAGGGCGGCCTCGCTCAGGTACACCGAGCTCAGGTTGTACTGGCGCATGCCGGCGTAGGCCTGGTTGATGTCGTTCAGGGCCTGGCCGTACTGCTGGCCGCGGGCCGGGTCCTGGGCAATCCACTGGGCCAGGGCGGCTTCTTCGGCCGTTTTCTGGTCCACGGTCTTGAGGCGCTTCATGCCCTCGTTCTGACCGATGAAGTACTTCCAGTAGTTGGCAATGTTGGCGTACTTCGAGGCGTACTTCAGGCGCACGGCGGGGTCCTGGTCGCCGTCTTCCTTCCACAGCTTCAGGCGGGTGTCGCGCAGCTTGATGCGGGCGGGGTTGGTTTGGTCCAGGGTCAGCTGCAGGCCGGCGGCGGGCAGGAAACGCTGGGTGCGGCCGGGAAAGCCGAACACCATCGAGAAGTCGTTTTCACTCACGCCCTGCAGGCTCACCGGCAGGTGGTGCTTGGGAATGTAAGGCACGTTGTCGGCCGCGAAGCCCTTGGTGGGCTTGTTGTCCTTGGAGGCGTAAATGCGGAACAAGGAGAAGTCGGCAGTGTGGCGGGGCCACATCCAGTTGTCGGTGTCGCCGCCGAACTTGCCCACCGATTCGGCCGGGGCGCCCACTAGGCGCACGTCGCCGAAGCGCTGGTACACGAACAGGTAGAACTCGTTGCCGGCAAACATGTCGCGCACGTAGGCCACGTACTGGCCGTTTTCCTTGGCGGCTTCGGCCATTTCGCGCTGGCGTTTCTGCACCAGGGCGTTGCGTTCAGCCTCGGGCGTCTGGGGCGTGATGCCCTCGAGCACCTTGCCGCTCACGTCTTCCATGCGCACCAGGATGTCGACGAACAAGCCGGGGTTGGCTTTTTCCTCGCTGCGCGTCTGGGCGTAGAAGCCGTTCTGCAGGATGTTGTTCTGGGTGGTGCTGTGGCTCTGAATGGCGTCGTAGCCGCAGTGGTGGTTGGTGAGCAGCAGCCCCTGCTTCGACACGAACTCGCCGGTGCAGAAGCCGCCGAGCTGCACGATGGCGTCCTTCAGGGAGGCGTTGTTGACGTCGTAGATTTCTTCGGCCGTGAGCTTGAGGCCTTTTTTCTGCATGTCGGCGTGGTTGAGGCGCTTCACGAGCAGCGGCAGCCACATGCCTTCGTCGGCGCGGGCCACGGCGGGCAGCAGCAGCGCCAGCAGCAGGCCTTTGAGCCAGGTACGTTTAAACATTGAACGGGAAAGAAAGTGAGTGAAAGAGCGGAAATTGCCGGTGGCAACGCCGAACCAAACTTACGAAGCCCGGCGTTGCGAGCCTAACGCCCGTTCGGCTTCCGGCCGTTCCCCTACTCCCGCCGCTGCCGTGTCCGCGCTGTTCAAATACTTCTTTCTGGCTTTGGTGTGGGTGTACCGCCACCTGATTTCGCCGCACACGCCGGCCTCCTGCCGCTACACGCCCACCTGCTCGGCCTACGCGGCCCAGGCCATCACGCGGCACGGTCCCTGGCGCGGGGGCTGGCTGGCCCTGCGCCGCCTCGCCCGCTGCCACCCCTGGGGCGGCCACGGCCACGACCCCGTGCCGGATTGATTGGTTGTTGGTTGTTGGTTGTTGGTTGTTGGTTGTTGGTTGTTGGTTGTTGGTTGTTAGAGGCTACTTCGACTCCGGGAAAACGGACGCCTGAAAGCGAAAAAACAATCAGCCAAAAACGAACAACCAAAAACCAACAACTACCCCGAGGGGCGTTTTCCCGTATAGCTGAGCCAACGCCCCGCCCGGGTTCTTCCGGGCGGGCTTTTTTCACGTATTCCCGCAGCTATGCAACGCATTTACCTCGGGCTGTTGAGCCTGGCCCTGCTGGCCTCCACGGCCTGCTCCGAAGCCCAGAACGACGACAAGGGCAAAGGCAAGAAAGGCGGCAAGAAGAAAGACCACACCTCGGTGATGAACCCCGTCAGCGGGCTCAAGCGCCTGGGAGCTATGCCCTCGGAAGTCACCGAAAGCTCGGGCCTGGCCCGGGGCCCCGAAGCCGGCACCTACTACACCCACGGCGACCACGGCAACACGCCCACGCTGTTTCTGGTGCGCGAAAGCGGGGAGCTGGTGCGGCGCGTCGAAATTCCCGGCATCACCCAGGAAGACTGGGAATCGGTATCCCAGGACGAGCAGGGCCGCATTTACATTGCCGATACCGGCAACAACAACAACAGCCGCCAGGACCTGACCATCTACCGCGTCGACCCGGCCAATCCCGGGCAGGTGCGCCGCATCCGCTTCAGCTACCCCGACCAGAAAGACTTCCCGCCGGTGAAAAACGACCGGAACTTCGACGTGGAAGCCTCGCTCTACCACAACGGGCAGCTCTATCTATTTACCCGCAACCGCGCCCGCGGCCGCGAGTGTAAGGTGTACACCCTGCAGGCCGACGGCCCCGAGCAGCAAACCGCCAAGCTGGCCGGGCAGCTTAACCTGCCGGGCGAGGTTACCGGCGCCGACCTGAGCCCCGACGGCAAGCGCCTGGCTTTGCTGGGCCGCGAGCAGCTCTACCTCTGCGACGTGCCCGGCGGCGACCTGACCAAGGCCCAGCCACGCACCGTGGAGCTGGCCGGCGCCGGCCAGACCGAGGGCGTGGTGTTCACCGACAACCAGAACCTGATCATCAGCACCGAGCAGGGCACGCTCTACCGCTACACCATTCAGTAGCCGCCCACTATGGTTTTTCAAGCAAACGGCCCGCTCTGGTGAAGAGCGGGCCGTTTGGCGTGTTAGCGGGTAATGGGGCGGGCCGGCGGCGGGGTGGCGGCCGGCTCGTGCAAATCGCGCGGGGCGTACCCGAAGCGGTTGTTGAGATTCTTACCCGCGCGCAGCAGCACCCACAGGCCAATCAGAATCAGCGGCAAGCTCAAGATCTGGCCCATGTTCAGCGGCAGGCGGTCTTCGAAGGATTCCTGGTTTTCCTTCAGGAACTCCACCAGGAAACGGAAGGTGAACAGCAGCGTCACGAACAGGCCGAACAGCAGACCCCGCGGCGTCTGCTCCTTGTAGCGGTTCCAGAGATAGTAGAGCAGGCCGAACAGCACCAGGCAGAACAGGGCCTCGTAAATCTGGGTGGGGTGGCGCAGCTCCTGCGGAATGGTGGTTTCCTGGCGGTGAATGAGGTCGTAGCGCACGAACTTGAAGGCCCACGGCACGTCGGTCTGCCGCCCAATGATTTCCGAGTTCATCAGGTTGCCCAGGCGGATGCACATGCCGCCGGTGGCCACCACAATCACGATGCGGTCGAGTACCCAGAGGTAGTCAAACTTATTGTTGCGGGCAAACAGCCAGGTGGCCAGCAGAATGCCGATGGTGGCGCCGTGGCTGGCCAGGCCGCCCTCCCAGATCTTGAAGATGTCGAAGAAATGCTCCCGCGTGAGGTAGTAGTCGGGGTCGTAGAACAGCACGTGGCCCAGGCGGGCGCCCAGCACCGTGCCCAGCACCATGTAGATGGTGATGACGTCGACCCAGCGCGCCGACACGCGCTCGGCCTTGTAGATGTGGGTGAGCAGCAGCGAGCCGATGATGAAGGCCGCCGCGAACAGCAGACCGTACCAGCGCAGGGTGAGCGGGCCCAGCTGGGCGATGATGGGCGAAACGTCCCAGGTAATGTAGGCGAGCATAGGCGCGGGGTGCGGGGCAAAAAACGAGGAAGACTCAAAAGTACTCAGACATTCGGCTCGGCCCTTGGCCGCCGCTGGCAGGGCGGGTCAGCGCCCGGGCCAGGCGGCCGGCGGTTCGCCGGGGCGGGCGTCGTAGGAGGCGGGGCGCAGCGGGGCCTGGTCGCCGCTGAGGGCCAGCACCAGGGCCGCGAGCGTGGCCGCGTAGGCCGGCCAGCGCAACCAGCCGGGCCACGGCGGTTCTCCAGCTACTTCCGGAGTCAGCCGCGCACGCACGCGGCCGTAGAAGTGCGGCCCGGGCTGGGCGGCCGTGTGCGGGTGGCGCCACTGGCGCAGCAGGTTTTCCCACTGCTCGTCGGCGCTGGGGCGGGGAGCGGCATCAGACATGGCGGAATGGGGGTTGCAGGCGTTGACGAAGGGTTTGGCGGGCGCGGAACAGCAGCGACTCCACGGCCGCGACGGTGGTTTGCAGCACGGCAGCTATTTCCTCGTAGCTCAGCTGCTGCTCGTGGCGCAGCGTAAAGGCCACCCGCTGCGGCTCGGGCAGCCGGGCAATGTGCGCCAGCAGCAGCTGCAGCTGCTGCTGGCCTTCCAGCTGCGCCTCGGGGTGGGCGTGGTCGGGCGGGTGGTGGAGCACCTCGTTGTCGAAACCCAGCAGGCTGGTGAAGTAGGCAAAGCGTTTCCGGGCGCGGGCCCGCCGGTGGTGCTTCAGGGCCCGCGAGGTGGCCAGCCGGTACAGCCAGGTGCTCAGGGCCGCTTCGCCCCGAAACCGGCCGATGGTCTGGTACACTTCCACGAACACCTCCTGGGCCACGTCCTCGGCTTCTTCCGGCGAGGGCAGCAGCGCCAGCACCGTGCGGTAAATGCGGTTCTGGTACCGCTCAACCAGGGTGCGAAACGCCGCCTCGCTGCCCTGCTGCAGCTGCGCTACCAGGTCAGCGTCGGCCGGGGCCAGCAGTTGAACAACGGCCGGCGGTTCGTGAACAATAACCGAAAACGAAAGCGCGTGCACGACTGAGCAGATGGCTGAAACCAATGAAAAGGGGCCGCCGAACGCGGTGGCTCCGGGGGCTACATCTGCTTAGGCCCGTTCGGCCCCGAAAACTTGCGGCCGGCCGCCGTTTTTTTTCGGACTGCTGAGGCACAGCCCCCACCCCGGCCCAAAGCCGTCGTTCGGCCCCTAAGCTACGCGGCCTCCCGGCTTCGAACCGCAACCGACCGGTTCCGAACCGCACCATCGCGGCAAAAAGCCGCAGCCTCGCGGTTCCGAGCCGCAACATTGCGGTAAAAAGCCGCGACCTCGCGGTTCCGAACCGCGCCCGACCGGTAAAAAGCCGCGATGTCGCGGTTCGAAACCGCAACATCGCGGCTCAGAACCGCGACTGACCGGTAAAAAGCCGCAACCGACCGGCTCGGAACCGCGAAACGGCGGGGCAGCCGCCCGCCGCTACAGCGCCGCCAGCTCTTCGCCGAAGCCGCCGCTCAGGATGGGGAAGCGCAGCCAGGAGCGCGGGTCGAGGTTGTAGTCGTCGAGGTGAAACGAGGGAGCATACCGTTCGCGCTTCCACTGGTTGCGGCTCCAGAGTGCGTAAAAGCGCTGCACGTAGGTTTTGAGCTGCTCGCGGTCGGCCTCCACCAGCTCTTCGCGCAGCCGTTCCAGCACCTGGCTCGGGCCGAGCCGCTCGTAGAACGCCAGCCGCTCGATGCGGTTGAGCACCACGTAGGGCATCAGGTCGCGCTCGTCGGTTTGCTTGTCTTCGAGGGGGCGCAACTCGGCGGTGGGCTGCAGGCGGTTCACGCGGTGCAGGCCGGGGTAGTTTAGCTCCTTTTCGGCCCACACCAGCCACTTCTTCACGAAATCCTTGTCGACGCCGGCAATGGGCGAGATGCTGCCGGCCGTGTCGCCGTCCATGGTGCAGTAGCCCACGGCGGCTTCGCTTCGGTTGGAGGTGGTGATGAGCAGGCAGTTGAGCACGTTGGCCAGCAGCCAGATGCTGGGGGCGCGCACCCGGGCCTGAATGTTCTGCAGGGCCAGATCGTCGGTCTGCCAGCTCAGCGGCCGGCCCAGGGCCTGCTCAATCTTGCCCGTGTAGCCCCGCACTTCCTGGTCGATGTCCCAGTTGAAAAACACCGCGCCCACGTTGTCGGCCAGCTCCTTGGCCGAGAGGTAGGTGTCGTCGGACGAGTTGACGGTGCCCTGGTAGGCGCAGGTGAGCAGGCGGCGGGTGAGCTGCTGGTTGAGAGTAGTTGTCAGTTGCGGGTTATCAGTTGCCAGTTGCTGGTTTCCGGCGGGGGGCAGCACCTGCTGCGTGCGGCCGGCATCGACGGCCAGCGTGGCCTCGGCGGCCGGGGGCAGGGTGCCGTGCGCGGCTACGTGCTCGATGTCGGCCGTACTGAAGCAGCCGGCCTTGCGCATGAACGCGGCGGCGCCCAGCTCCTCCACGCCCAGGCGCACCAGCTCGGCCACGGCCACGGCGCACATGCACGAGTCGGCCCCGCCCGAGAGGCTGAGCACGAAGCCCCGGCTGCGGGCCTTGCGCAGGTAGTCGAACAAGGCCAGGCTCAGGGCCTGATTCAGCTCGCGGTACTCGTCGGGCACCGGCAGCGGCACAATCTCCTCGGTCACGGCGGGCTCCTGGCTGAAGTCCACGTCGGTGTACTCCAGGTCCACGTCCTTGAAGCTCAGCAGCTGGTTGCGCTTGAGCAGCTCGCCGTTGCGGGCAATCAGGATTTCGCCGTCGTAGGTGATGCGGCCGGCTTCGTTGCCCAGTAGGTTGGCGTAGAGGTAGGTTACCTGGTAGTCGCGCGAGGCCTTGAGCACCAGTTGGTAGCGCACGTCGGTCTTGCTCATGGCAAAGTGCGAGGCCGAGGGATTCACAATCAGCTGCACGCCGCGGGCCGTGAGACGGGGCGCGGGGCGGTCCTCGGCCGGGCGCCAGGCATCCTCGCAGATTTCAAAGCCGAACTGCACGCCCAGGTGCTCGAAGGTCAGGTCGCCCAGGGGCCACTGCTCGTCGCCCAGCTCCACCGTAGTGGTGGTGCCGGCCACCCACGAGTTGAAAAAGCGCGGCTCGTAGTGCACGCCGTCGTTGGCCAGAAACTGCTTGGCGGCAAAGCCCAGGATTTCCTGGTTGCGAATCACGCAGGCCGTGTTGTAGGTGCGCCCGTCCAGGCGCACGGGCAAGCCCACGCACACCACCATCTGCGGGTCGGTGCACCAGGCGCGCACCTGCTGCAGCTTTTCCAGGGCGGTGGCGCTCAGCCAGTCGTGCAGAAACAGGTCCTCGCAGCCGTACCCCGTCAGGCACAGCTCGGGCAAGCACAGCAGCTCTACCTGCGCGGCGCGGGCCTGCTCGATGGCCTCGCGGATGTTGCGCAGGTTGGTGGTCCAGTCAATGGGCGTTTGGTTGAGGGCGGCGCCGGCAAGTCGCATAAGCTAAAGAGCTAGGGGAGGAAGAATCGTGCTGCAAGTAACTGTAAAGCGCGGGTTCGGGTTGTCGGCCCTGTCATTGCGAGGAGGCACGACGAAGCAATCGGTCCTTGCCTATGGTAGAAGCCTCACAAGCATGATGAGCCGAAAACCTCGCTGTCATTGCGAGCGAAGCGACGCAATCGGTCCTTGTCGGTGGTAGAAACCGAATGAGCCTGACCAGCCGAAAATGGATTCCGGTAGGTCAGGCTCTTGTGGTCGTGCCGCGAGGGGAAAGATTGCTTCGGCTACGCCTCGCAATGACGGACTTATTCGCCTACATGCCCAGCACGGCCAGGGCCCGCTCGGCGGCGGTTTGCTCGGCCTGCTTTTTCGAGAGGCCCATGCCCGCGGCCACGGCTTCGTCGTCGATGAACACGGTCACCGAAAACTCCATCACGCCGCCGGGGCGCTGTTCGCCGCTGTGCTCGTAGCGCAGCGCCTTGCCCTTGCGCTGAGCCCATTCAATGAGCTTACTCTTGAAGTTGGTGGTGGTCGAGGTCAGCGCCTTCACGTCGACGAACGGGCGGATGAGCCGGGCCAGGATAAAGCGCCGGGCCGCGGTGTAGCCGTGGTCGAGGTACACCGCCCCTACCAGCGCCTCCAGGGCGTTGCCGTTGACGGAGCGCGAGCGGGCCGCCCGGTTCTGGGCCGGGTCGAGTTGCACCAGCTTGTCGAGGCCCAGCTTCAGGGCCATGTGGTTCATGCTTTCCCGGTTGACGATGCGCGAGCGGATTTCGGTGAGGAAGCCCTCGGGTTCGTAGGGGAACTTGCGAAACAGGTACTCGGCCACCACAGCGCCCAGAATGGCGTCGCCCAGAAACTCCAGCCGCTCGTTGGAAAGGTGCTTGCCCTGCTCGTTGAGGCGCACGGCCGAGGAGTGGGTAAACGCCAGGGTGTACAAACGCGCGTTGCCCGGCGTGCGACCCGTCACGGTGGCAATAGCCTGCCGAAACGCCCGGTCGCCGCCGAGCAAGCGACGGAAAAATCCGAAAAGCGGAAGCGGTTGGCCGCCGCGTAGTATCGCCATAGGTTAGTCGCGCAGCTTGCCGAACACCACCGACGTGTTGTGCCCGCCGAAGCCGAAAGTGTTGCTCACGGCCACGTTCACGGCCCGCGTCTGGGCCTGGTTGAACGTGAAGTTCAGCGCGGCGTCCAGTTCGGGGTCGTCGGTAACGTGGTTGATGGTGGGCGGGATGATCCCGTGCTGAATGGCCAGCACGCTGGCCACCGCCTCGATGCCGCCCGCGCCGCCCAGCAGGTGGCCGGTCATGCTCTTGGTCGAGCTGATGTTCAACTTATAAGCATGCTCGCCGAACACCTTCTGAATGGCCTTCACCTCGGCCCCGTCGCCCAGCGGGGTGCTGGTGCCGTGGGTGTTGATGTAGTCCACCGCTTCGGGGCCGATGCCGGCGTCGCGCAGCGCGTTCTGCATCACCAGCACCACGCCCTCGCCCGTGGGGTCGGGCGCGGTAATGTGGTAGGCGTCCGACGAGAGGCCGCCGCCGAGCACCTCGGCGTAGATTTTGGCCCCGCGGGCCTTGGCGTGCTCGTACTCTTCGAGGATGAGCGCGCCCGAGCCCTCGCCCAGCACGAATCCGTCGCGGTCCTTGTCGTAGGGCCGCGAGGCCGACTGCGGGTCGTCGTTCCGCTCGCTCATGGCCTTGATGGCGTTGAAGCCGCCAATGCCCGCTTCGGTGATGGCCGCTTCGGAGCCGCCCGTCACCACCACGTCGGCCATGCCGGCGCGGATGTAGTTGAGGGCCGCCACGATGGAGTCGGACGAGGATGCGCAGGCCGAGGTGGTGATGAAGTTCGGGCCGCGGAAGCCGTTCTTGATGGAGATGTTGCCCGAGGCGGAGTCGGCAATCATCTTGGGAATAAAGAACGGGTTGAAGCGCGGGGTGCCGTCGCCGCGGCCGAAGGCAATGCACTCCTCCTGAAAGGTGCGCAGGCCCCCGATACCCGAGCCCCAGATGACGCCCACCCGGTCCTTGTTGACGTTGCCCTCGAGGCCCGCGTCGCGGATGGCCTCGTCGCTGGCAATGACGGCGAACTGGGTGAACAAATCCATCTTGCGGCCTTCCTTGCGGTCGAAGTAGGTATCCGGATTGTAGTCCTTCACTTCGCAGGCAAAGCGGGTTTTGAACTTGCTGGCGTCGAAGCGGGTGATGGCAGCAGCCCCGCTGACGCCCTGACGCAGGCCGTCCCAATAAGCGGCAACCGTGCTGCCGAGGGGGGTAATAGCGCCGAGACCGGTGACGACAACTCTTCGTAAGGCCATGGAGGGATGCGAAGGGTGAAGGGAAAGAAAAACGGCCGGCGGCGGGCCGGCCGGCAAAGCGGTGGTGCTTTAGCTAGTAAGGTATTGGTGCCTTATTTGGCGTGCTCTTCGAGGTACGCAATGGCCTGGCCCACGGTGCCGATGTTTTCGGCCTGGTCGTCGGGGATGCTCACGTTGAATTCTTTCTCGAACTCCATGATCAGCTCAACCGTGTCGAGCGAGTCAGCGCCCAGGTCGTTGGTGAAGCTAGCCTCGGGGGTAACCTCCGACGGCTCAACGCCCAACTTATCAACGATGATGCTCTTTACTTTTTCTGCGATTTCAGACATTTCCGTGGGGGTTTAAAGAAAACTCGGCACAAATAACACCATCTTCCCCAACATTGTCAAACCGCCCGCCCGGAAATGCCCGGGCCCGGGGGCTGGTTTCGGCCCGCCCGGTGCGTATTTTTGCGGCGCACGCCGCGCCCGCCGCCTTTTGCCCTGCCCGATGAAAACCTTTACGCTCGACTGCGACTACGACTGCGACTTCGACCTGTTCGGGGTGGTGTCGTCGAGCCGGGACCATAAGCTGGCCTGGACGCTCAACCAGGCGCTGCGCCTGCACCTGGTCAAGCAGCAGGACCTGATCTACGACCTGCTGAACCGCGGGCGGCTGGTCATCAGCAACTACCTGCACGCCACCGAAACGGCCACCCTGCGCCTGCTGCGCAACCGCTCCGTCGACCCCTCGCCCCTGAAGAAGCCCTTCCTGGCCCCCGACATCAAGGAGTACGACTACCTGATTCAGGTCACCAACGGCACCGGCGCGCTCGACGCCGACGAGCTGCTCAGCCGGCTGGCCGAGCTGCCGGTGGTGCAGTACGTGTGCCGCTTCGACCCGAACACGCTGCAGTTCAAAGAGAATTTTCACTTTTAATCGGGCCCTTACCGGGCGACCCGGCAAGGGCCGTAGCGGCCTCGTTACGGGCATTACAAACGTTTGCACTCTGCCGGTCTCGGGCAGGTCGCCCGGCCGGGCGGGCAAACTTTCCCGCCACAAGTTGCGCCGGGCTGCGTTTCTTTAGGATTGGATTCCCGTTTTACCCCTTTTGCGGTGCGGCCATCCGGCCGGCACCGGGCTAAGCACCTGCCGTATTTGTTGCATGGAAAACCAACCCGCTTTTAATAAAACCAAGATCGTGGCCACCGTGGGCCCGGCCTCCAATACCTACGAGCGCCTGGGCACGCTCATGCGCGAAGGCGTCGACGTGTTCCGTCTCAACTTCTCGCACGGCAAGCACGAAGAGCACCTGGCCGTCATCAACCTGGTGCGCCGCCTCAACAAGGATCTGCGCCGCCACGTGGGCTTGCTGCAGGACTTGCAGGGCCCCAAGATCCGCCTCGGCGAAGTCGAGGGCGGTTCGTTCGAAATCAAGGCTGGCGAGCAGGTAACGCTGGTGTGCGGCGAGCAGGAAATCAGCCGCCCCGGCCGCATCAGCACCATTTACCTGGGGCTGGCCCGCGACGTGAAGCCCGGCGACATGATTCTGATCGACGACGGCAAGATCGAGCTGAAAGTGCTCAGCACCGACCGCGAAAAGGAAGTGCAGACCGAGGTGATTTACGGCGGCACCGTGAAGCCCCGCAAGGGCATCAACCTGCCCGACTCCGACGTGTCGGCCCCGTCGATGACGGAGAAGGACCTGGAAGACCTGCGCTTCGGGCTGGAAAACGACGTGGACTGGGTGGCCCTCTCGTTTGCCCGCCGCGCCGAGGACATTCGCGCCATCAAGAAGATCATTGCCGAGAGCGGCAAGCAGACCCGCGTGGTGGCCAAGATTGAAACGCCCGAGGGCCTGCGCAACCTCGACGAAATCATTGCCCTGACCGACGCCGTGATGGTGGCCCGCGGCGACCTGGGCGTGGAAATCCGCGCCGAGGAAGTGCCCATGGCGCAGAAGATGATCATCCAGAAGTGCAACCGCGCCGGCAAGCCCGTCATCGTGGCCACCCAGATGATGGAGAGCATGATCGTGAACCCCCGCCCCACCCGCGCCGAAACCAACGACGTGGCCAACGCCGTGCTCGACGGCGCCGACGCGGTGATGCTCTCGGCCGAAACCGCCGTGGGTGCCTACCCCACCGAGGTGATTCGCTCGATGGTGGCCACCATCTGCAGTGCCGAGGAGCACGAGGCGCTGTACTACCGCGAGTTTGCCCCCGGCGACCCACTGGCCCAGCCCCAGACCTTCTACACCAACAGCGTCATTGCCGCCGCCTGCTCGCTGGCCCGCACCACCGGGGCCCAGGCCGTGGTGGGCATGACGCACAAGGGCTACACGGCTTACCAGCTCAGCAAGTACCGCCCGCACGCGCACATCTTCGTCTTCACCGACAACCGCGCTATTCTCACCCAGCTGAGCTTGGCGTGGGGCGTGCGCAGCTTCTACTACGACCGGTTCGTGAGTACCGACAATACCATTCAGGACATCAAGTACATTCTGAGCACCACCGGCCACCTGCACCCCGGCGACGTGTTCATCAGCACCGCCTCCATGCCCATCAACGAAAAAGGCAAGGCCAACATGATCAAGCTCAGCACCGTGTAGCGCGGCCTGAGCTATTCGCCAAAGCCCCGCCGGAACGACTTACGGCGGGGCTTTTTATTTTCCCGGCCGGCTGCCGACCGCCGCACTACCGTTGGGCCTAGCAGTGCCTACGGCCGCGCCGGGCTACAACGCGCCAAGGCCCCGCGCAACGGGTGCGCGGGGCCTTGGCTAGCCACTGAACGGGCGCGGGCTTAGGCAGCCAGCGAGTTCACGAACTTGGTCAGGCTCGACTTGTTGTTGGCCGCCTTGTTCTTGTGGATGATGTTTTTCTTGGCCAGGCGGTCCAGCATCGACGACACTTTCTTCAGCAGCTCCTGGGCTTCAGTTTTGTCAGTCGTGCCACGCAGTTTCTTAACGGCCGTGCGGGTCGATTTTGCTTGGTAACGGTTCAACACGCGCTTGGCTTCGTTCGAGCGGATGCGCTTCAGAGCCGACTTATGATTTGCCATGATGCGGAAAGCGGAAAAAGACAGAAAATCTGTCGAGGGTTAGTCAGTTGGGCTGGCAAAGGTAAAGGGTTCGTTCGGAAATACCAAGCTCGCCGCCGAAGAATTCCCTCAGGAGCACCGGCTTCGGCGGCCCGCTTCGGCCGCGCCCGCAGGAGCGGGTATTCGCCGGCTTCCTCCTGCGCCGGCGCCGCCCGCCGGCTGGCGCGGGTACGGCGCCCGTTGCAACTCGCCGCCGCCCGAATGGGTTGTAGCCGCAACGCAGCCCGCTTGTTCCCCTTCCGCTACTGGTATGCATGCCGCTAAATTTGCGGTATATTCCGGTAGAGCTGTTGTACTTCGTGTTGCCTAGCTGCTTACCGCCATGCCCCTGGTCGCCTCCTCCCCTTACCGCCCGCCGTTCTATCTTTTCAACGGCCACCTGCAAACCATCGTGCCCAGCCTGCTGCGCGAGGTGCCCGACGTGCAGTACCAGCGTCAGCGCGTGGAAACGCCCGACGGCGACTTTCTCGACCTGGACTGGTCGCGCACCGAGCACGTTACCGACAGCCTGACCATCATTTCGCACGGCTTGGAGGGCGACGCCGGCCGGCCCTACGTGCGCGGCATGGCGCGGGCCCTCAACCGCGCCGGCATCGACGCGCTGGCCTGGAACTACCGCAGCTGCAGCGGGGAGCCCAACCGCCTGCTGCGGGCCTACCACCTGGGCGACACCGACGACCTGCACTTCGTGGCCCAGCAGGCCGTGGCCACCGGCCGCTACCGCCGGGTGTTTCTGACGGGCTTCTCGGCCGGCGGCAACATGACCCTCAAGTACCTGGGCGAAGATTCGGCCCGCGTGCCGGCTGCGGTGGAGCGGGCCGCGGTGTTTTCGGTGCCCACCGACCTGAAGGCGGGCTCGGAGCAGATTTCGCGCCTACAGAACCGCATCTACCTCAACCGCTTCCTGAAATCGTTGCGGCTGAAAATCCGGCAGAAGGCCGAGCTGCTGCCGGGCCAGCTCGACCTCGCCGGCCTGGAAGAACTCAACGACTTTCCGCAGTTTGACAACCGCTTTACCGCGCCCATGCACGGCTTCGAGTCGGCCGACGACTACTACGCCCGCAGCAGCTCGGGGCGCTACCTCGACGGCATTCGGATTCCCACGCTCATCGTCAATGCCCAGAACGACCCGTTTCTGGCGCCTACCTGCTTTCCACGCGCGGCGGCCGAGCGCAGTCCCTTCGTGTTCCTGGAAACGCCCGAAGAGGGCGGCCACGTGGGCTTTGCCGAAGGCTCGCCCGACGGCGAGTACTACTCCGAGCGCCGCGCCCTGCAGTTCCTGACGGCCTCCGTCCCGGCCTGACCAACCGCTCTTACAAAGCAAAACCCCGCAAGTCCGCGCACTGAACGGCGCAGCTTGCGGGGTTTATGCTGAGTCAGCTTTTCAGTAAAGGCGGGCCGCTACACGTTGTTGCTGCGCTTGCCGCGGGCCAGGGCGTTGTTGGCGGGCACGAAAACCACCTTCTTGGTTTCAAAAAACTCCTCGGCAAAGAAGTCGGCCAGGTTGGTGATGGTGGCTACCAGCCCCGATTCGGCAATTTCCTCGGTCAGGTCGCCGCCCTTCAGGTAGTACAGGCCGTGGGTGGGGCTGGCCGTGGCGGTGGCGGTGTAGCGCTGGGCAATCCAGGGGTGGAAGTTAGCCAGGCGCGTCACGGCACGGCTCACCACGTAGTCGAACTTGGCACGCACCTGCTCGGCGCGCACCTGCTCGGCCGTCACGTTGTGCAGGCGCAGGGCGTGGGCCATGTCCTGCACCGCCTTAATCTTTTTGCCGATGCTGTCGATGAGGTGAAACTCGACCTCGGGAAACAGAATGGCCAGCGGCAGGCCGGGCAGGCCGCCGCCGGTGCCCACGTCGAGCACCGACGAGCCGGCGGGAAACTGCACCACTTTGGCAATGCCGAGGGAATGCAGCAGGTGGCGCTCGGCGAGGTTATCCACGTCGGAGCGGGCAATGAGGTTGACGCGCTCGTTCCAGCCGCGAAACTCGGTTTCGAGCTGGCGGAACTGCTCCTGTTGGCGCGGGGTCAGGTCGGGGAAGTAGCGGAAGAGAATTTCCATGGACCGCAGATGACGGTGATGTTTCGCTGATGGCGCTGATGCGGATGGCAAAGGTAGCTCGGTCGTTGCGAGCAGGCACGCGGCGGCTGTCATTGTGAGCAAAGCGCAGGAAGGCGTAGCCAATCGGTCCTTGTCCGTGGTAGAAACCGAAAAAGCCTGACCAGCCGCAAACCCGCTGTCATTGCGAAGAGGCACGACGAAGCAACCGAAGGAAGGCAGCCAATCTTTCCCTCGCGGCACGACCCAATGAGCCTGACCAGTCAAAAGCTTGTTCGGGTACATGCTCCGGTGTGTCACGCACTTTCGGCTTCTGCCACGAGGGGAAAGATTGCTTCGCTTTGCTCGCAATGACAGGTGCCCGAACCGTGCGCTAATAAATAACAAAGCCCCGCCGAAACGATTCGGCGGGGCTTTTCAACAGAGCTCATCCAGGGCTAGATGATTTCCTTTTTGTTTTTCACCATGTCGTAGAGCAGCTCACGGGCCCGGTGCAGCTGGGCTTTCACGGTGCCGAGCGGGGCTTTCAGCTCCTGGGCAATTTCCTCGTAGCTCAGCTCGTCGAAGTAGCGCAGGGTTACCAGGCGCTGGTATTTATCGGGCAGCCGCGACACCACGTGCTGCATGATTTCGATCTTCTGGTTTTTGATGGCCGACTCCGCCGGGTTCAGGTTGTTGTCGCGGAAGTCGATGGTGATTTCGTCGCCGTTGTCAATCTTGATGGCCGAGTCAATCGACATCGTCTTGATTTTATTCTTGCGAATAAAGTCGATGCAGTTGTTGGTGGCGATGCGGAACAGCCAGGTGCTGAACGCGTACTCGGGGTTGAACTTGTGCAGGTTGCGGAACGCCTTGGCGAAGGCCTCGATGGTGAGGTCCTCGGCATCGTCGGGGTTGCGCACCATCTTGAGCACCACGTGGTACACGGGCTTCTTGTAGATCTGCATCAGTTCGGCATACGCCTTCTCATCGCCCTGCTCTACGGCCGAGCGAATGAGCTTGAAGTCGTGCTTGGCCTTGGCCGAGAACTGCTTCTGGAGGTCCGGGTTGTTTACTTCCATCGGGAGGGGTTGCGGTAAAGCACTAGCGAGGCTGTCAGGAGAAAATACGCCAGGAAATACGCCCCGTCGAGTATGGGCAGCAGGGCTAAGGGCTGCCGATCCTGGAGGCGGCGGCTAGCCCCCGCGTACGTAGCCAGTACTGTCGAGGTTCGCACCAGCCACGCTATAGCCAAAGGTACCCAATCGGTCGGGGAAAAAAAGAGCGTCCCCAGGGTGGCCAGGTAAAAAAGCCCGTTGGCGAGCATAAAGGTTCCAATTCGGGCGCTATCCGTTGTACGATATCGGGACCCGGCTGACATATGCCGTCTTTTCTGCCGCCACCACGCGCCCCAGGTGGCGGGAGCCGTGCTCAGCGTCTGACCCGCCGGGTGGGTTACCACGGCGGCGCGCCGGCCCTGGGTTACTGCATCCTGCACCAGCAAATCGTCGTCGCCGCTCAGGCGCCGAATGTGCGATGCAAAGCCCTTGGTAGCCATAAACGTGGCCTTGGTGTAGGCCAGGTTGCGGCCCACGCCCATGTAGGGCTGGCCGCGCTCGGCAAAGCTCAGGTACTGCAGGCCGGTGAGCAGGGTCTCGAAGCGCACCAGCTTATTCAAAAAGCCCGGCGCGGCGTCGTAGGCGCCGTAGCCCAGCACAAGGTCGGCGCCGGAGTCGAAGCCGCGGGCCATATGGCGCAGCCACTGGTTGGTGGTGGGCACGCAGTCGGCATCGGTGAAGAGCAGGTGCGGGTAGCGGGCCACTTTGATGCCCAGCGTGAGGGCGTATTTCTTGGGTGCCAGGCCCTCGGGCGTGCGGCCCACCGTCACCAGGCGCACGTTGGCGTAGTACTGGGTGAGCTGCTGGGCGTAGAGCAGGGTATCGTCGTCGGAGCGGTCGTCGACCAGCACGATTTCAAACTGTGGGTAGTCCTGGCTCAGCAGCAGGGGCATGAGGTGGCGCAGCTGCTCGAGGGCGTTGCGCGCCGCCACCACGATGGATACCGGCCGCTGGGCTTCGTGGGCCGGGGCCGGCTCGGCGTCGGCCTCGCGGCGCGCGGCAAAGGGCCAGAAGTAGTACGCGGCGTAGCCCACCTGCACCAGCACCGCGGCAATCAGCAACCAGATAAAGGGAGAAAAGGGCAGCGACAAAGCAAAAGGCCGGATGGGAAGGGCGCAAAGGTAGACCGCGCCGCCCAAGGATGCCGCCTCCGGCCGGCTATTAAGCGGCCGCCTTCCACCCTAGCCGCCGGCGGTCTACCTTTGCGGGCTGTTTGGCGGCCGGCCCGCGGTTTTGGCTGGCGCCGAAGCCGCGGGCGCCCCGCAATCGGGGCGCCAGCCCGGGTTCCGGGGCCGACCAAACCACTGCTGACGCTACTTTCTCCATGACTTTCGACCTCGTCGCCCGCGACCCGCAAACCAAGGCCCGCGCCGGTGTGCTCACCACCGACCACGGCCCCATTGAAACCCCCATTTTCATGCCCGTGGGCACGGCCGGCTCGGTGAAAGCCGTGCACCAGCGCGAGCTGAAGGACGACGTGCAGGCCCAGATCATCCTGGGCAACACCTACCACCTGTACCTGCGCCCCGGCCTCGACACGCTGCAGAAGGCCGGCGGCCTGCACAAGTTCAACGGCTGGGACCGGCCCATGCTCACCGACTCGGGCGGCTACCAGGTATACTCGCTCTCCAACACCCGCAAGATCAAGGAAGAGGGCGTCAAGTTTCGCTCCCACATCGACGGCTCGCAGCACCTGTTCACGCCCGAAGGCGTGATGGACATTCAGCGCATCATCGGGGCCGACATCATCATGGCCTTCGACGAGTGCACGCCCTGGCCCTGCGACTACGACTACGCCCGCCGCTCGCTCGACATGACGCACCGCTGGCTGAAGCGCTGCATGGCCCGCATCGACTCTACCGAGCCGCTTTACGGCCACGAGCAGCAGCTCTTCCCCATCGTGCAGGGCTCCACCTTTCGCGATTTGCGCGAGAAGTCGGCGCAGTTTGTGGCCGAGCAGGGCCGCGCCGGCAACGCCATCGGCGGCCTGAGCGTGGGCGAGCCGGCCGACCTGATGTACGAGATGACCGAATTGTGCTGCGACATTCTGCCCTCGGACAAGCCCCGCTACCTGATGGGCGTGGGCACACCGGCCAACATTCTGGAAAACATTGCCCTGGGCGTGGATATGTTCGACTGCGTGCTGCCCACCCGCAACGCCCGCAACGGCATGCTGTTTACCACCCAGGGCATCATCAACATCCGCAACAAGAAGTGGGAGCAGGATTTCTCGCCCCTCGACGCGGAACTCGGCGGCTACGCCAGCACCTTCTACTCCAAGTCCTACCTGCGCCACCTGTTCCACGCCAGCGAATACCTGGGCGGCATGGCGGCCTCGGTGCACAACCTCACGTTCTACCTCTGGCTGGTGCGCTCGGCCCGCGAGCAAATCCTGGCCGGCACCTTCAGCGAGTGGAAAGAGCGTATGGTCAAGCAGCTGATGATACGTCTATGAGTTACCAGTTTCCAGTTGTCAGTTCGTTCTGTATGGCACTGGAAACTGCTGATACTGGCAACTGGCAACTGATAACTGGCAACTGAATGCTCCGCTTACTCGACAAGTACATCCTGGGCAAGCTGCTGACCACGTTCTTTTTCGTGGTGGTGGTGCTGGTGATGGTCATCTGCGTGATTGACTTCACGGAGAAAAATGACGATTTTATCAAGCACGACCTGGGCGCGGGCAAGATTCTGCTGGAGTACTACCTGAACCTGTTCCCGTTCTACGCCAACCTGCTTTCCCCCATCACCGTGTTCATTGCCACGGTGCTGGTGACCTCGCGGCTGGCGGCGCGCACCGAAATCGTGGCCATTCTGGCCAGTGGCGTCAGCTTCCGGCGGCTGCTGCTGCCCTACGTGATGGGCGGCACCATCATCGGGCTGGTCATCTTCGGCATGATCGGCTGGGTGATTCCGCAGGCCAACAAAACCCGGGTGGCCTTCGAGCGGCGCTACATCAAAAACCCCTACCGCTTCCAGGGCCGCAACGTGCACATCAAAATCGGTCCGCAGAGCTACGCCTACCTCGAGAGCTACGACAACGTCACCAACATCGGCTACCGCTTCGCGCTCGAAACCATCGAGGGCACCCTGCTCAAGCGCCGCATGACGGCCGAGGTCATCAACTGGGACTCCACCAAAAAAGCCTGGCACCTGACGCCGCAGCTGGTGCGCACCTTCCGCGGCGACCGGCAGACCCTGCACACCCTGCCCGCCCGCGACACCACCCTGAACCTGTACCCCAAGGACTTCGCCAGCACCTTCAAGCTCAGCGAAACGTTGTCCTTGCCCGAGCTCAACCGCTTTATCCAGGAAAAAATCGACCGCGGTGCCGCCGACACCGACATTTACCTGGTGGAGAAGTACGAGCGGCTGTCCTACCCCTTCGCCATTGTCATTCTCACCGTCATCGGCGTGATTATGAGTGCGCGCAAGGCCCGCGGCGGCGTGGGCGGCCAGATTGCCCTGGGCTTCGTGCTGGCCTTCGTGTTCATCATCTTCGTCATCATGAGCCGCAACCTGGCGCTGGTGGGCTCCATGCCGCCGGCCCTGGCCCCCTGGGTGCCCAACATCGTCTTTACCCTCATCGGAGTCGTGCTCTACCGGTTCGTTCCGCGTTAGGTGTCAGGGGCTTGGGAGCTTGGTTGACGAACAGGCGCAACCCAATTCCGCCACTTCCGCTGCCTTTCAACCGGGCCCGGCAAACAGCGGCGGAGTTCAGGTGTTCAACCGGCTCTGCCAACCCAAATCCCAACCAAAAACCTAATCGGCCAAGCCCCCAAGCCCCTAACTTAATGCTCAAAGACTACCTGCGCCTGCACTTCATCGTGTTTCTGTGGGGCTTCACGGCCATCCTGGGCAAGCTCATTTCGCTGCCGCCGGTCGAGCTGGTGTTCTACCGCACCCTCATTGCCTCGGTGGGGCTGGCCATGCTGCTCTCGGTGCGGCAGCAGCCCTGGCGCCTGCCGGTGGGCCAGGCCCTGCGCCTGCTGGGCATTGGGGTGCTGGTGGCCGCGCACTGGATTACCTTTTTCCTGGCCGCCCGCCTCTCGTCGGTGAGCGTGTGTCTGGCGGGCATGGCCACGCTGGCCCTATGGACTTCACTGCTCGAGCCGCTGCTGCTGCGCAAGAAGTTCCAGGCCTACGAAATCCTGCTGGGTCTGGTGGCCATGGCCGGCCTCTACCTGGTGTCGCAGGCCGAGTTTGACCAGCTTACCGGGCTGGCCGTGGCCGTGCTGTCGGCGGGCCTGAGCGCCCTGTTCAGCGTGCTCAACGTCAAGCAGATTCAGCATCACCCGCCGCTGCGCCTCACCCTTTACGAAATGGCCGGCGCCTGCCTCAGCATCATTCTGTTTCTGATCGTGCGCCCGGCCTTCGGCGGCGAGCTGCCCATGCTCGACCCCAAGCCCCTCGACTGGCTGTGGCTGCTGGTGCTGGCCGGCGTGTGCACCGTCTACGCCTTCTCGGCCTCCGTCGAGCTGATGAAGCGCCTCTCGGCCTTTGCCGTCAACCTCACCATCAACCTGGAGCCCATCTACGGTATTGCCCTGGCCGTTGTCATCTTCGGCCAGCAGGAAAAAATGAGCCCCGGCTTCTACGCCGGCACCCTGCTCATTCTGGTGAGCGTGCTGGTGCACCCCCTCCTCGACCAGTGGGTGCAGCGCCGCCGCAAACCGGCTGCCGAGGCGGTATCCGTGGGGGAGCGGTAGCGTCAGCTCTCCGAAGGCTACGTTTCGGAGGCCGGCATTACCAGCGCATCCTGCACTGCCACCAGCCGGTTCAGGGCGGGGAAAGTCGGCCCCAGGTTCTGCAATCTTTCCCCGACAGGGGACTACGCCGCCACTGAAAACCTTTCATCCCTTCCAGGCTACGGTCCACGTCCAGCCAGAAGTATAGCTGCGCTGCCATCGACTCCCGATTGAATCGTTGGGCCGCCTCAATGGGCTGCTGATTCAGGGGTTGATGCCACTGATAGATGGTGTCATCGTCTTGTTCCAGCCACCGGCGGTGGTATTCGCCGTAAGTGGCCAGCCAACGGTCCAGGTCAAAGTGCGCGGAGTTGATGCGTTTGTACACCCAATGGTCGGGAGCCAGCTCTTGCTGCGCCTGCAGTTCGTAGAGCCCGGTGCGGCTATCGGGTAGCCACATGATCTTGTAGCGTTGCACTGACCTTACAGCCGCCCGTCCCACACTTCGTAAGCGGCCGGCAGCGGCAGCGCCGGCGGCGCTTCCTGCCCCGGCCACAGCCCAAACACCGCCGAGCCCGAGCCCGACAGGCTGGCGTAGGCTGCCCCCGCCGCGTACAGCTGCGCCTTCAGCTCGGCCAGCACCGGGAAGCGCGGGTGCAGCGCGGCTTCAAAATCGTTGACCACCGTTGCGCGCCAGCTCGCTACCGGCCCGGCCAGCGCCGCGCGCAGCTCGTGCTGCGGCGCCCGGGGCGTCACGCCCGCGTAGGCTTCGACGGTGCTGATGTGCAGCCCCGGGTAAATCACCTTGCAGGCCGTGCCCGCCAGCTGGGGCAGCGGCAGCGGGCTCAGGTCGTCGCCGCGGCCCAGAGCCAGGGCCGGCTGGTTGCGGATGAAAAAGGCACAGTCGGAGCCCAATTGGCGGGCGTAGTTTTCCAGCGCGTCGTCGCTCAGGTTCAGGGCCAGCACCGTGTTCAGCGCCCGCAGCGCAAACGCCGCGTCGCCCGAGCCGCCGCCCAGCCCGGCCCCGATGGGCACCACCTTGTGCAGGTGCAGCGCCACGGCCGGCACCCGCGGGAAGTCGGCGCGCAGCAGCTCGTAGGCCAGCAGGCAGAGGTTGGTGGCCGAGTCGCCGGGCACTGGCCGCCCGGTGAGCGTGAGCGTGGGCTCGGCGGCTGCGGGCAGCGGCAGCACCTCCAGGGCGTCGGTCCAGGGCAGGGGCACCATCACGGTTTCCAGGGAATGAAAGCCATCGGGCCGGCGGGCCGTAATGTGCAGCCCCAGGTTAAGCTTGGCGTTGGGAAAGACGAGCATGGCGCAAAGAACGGCAGCGCGGCGAAATCAACCCAACGGCTGCGGCCGCCGGGCCTTCCCCGCATCTGCGTTTCGCCCTTGCGCGCCCTGTGGGTTCGTGGTTGCGGCTCGGAGGCGCGAGGTCGCGGCTTTTTACCGCAACCTCGCGGTTCGGAACCGCAACCTCGCGGCTCGGAACCGCGAGGTCGCGGCTTTTTACCGCAATGTTGCGGCTCGGAACCGCGACCTCGCGGCTTTTTACCGCGACCGACCGGTTTGGAACCGCAACATCGCGGCTCGGAACCGCGACAGCGCGGTGTAGAACCGCAACGGCGCGGTTCCGAGCCGTGATGTTGCGGCACCGCAGCCACGCGGTTGCCAGTCGCACCCCAGCCGCTTCCCGGCCGCATTCAGCCGCCGCCGTAACTTGCCGGGCATTCTGCCCGCTGCCCCATGCCCACCCTTGCCCCTTCTGCCGACTGGTACCACCGCTGGGGCAAGCGCGGATTCGACGTGCTACTCGCGCTGCCCCTGCTGGTGGTGAGTCTGCCCCTGCTGCTGCTGGCGGCCACCCTGCTCAGGCTTCAGCCCGGCGGCCGCGTGCTGTTTCGCCAGCCCCGCCCCGGCCGGCACGGCCGCCTGTTTACGCTCTACAAGCTGCAAACCATGCGCGACGCGCGCGACGCCCGGGGTCAGCTGCTGCCCGACGCCCAGCGCCTCACCCGCCTCGGCCGCTGGCTGCGCGCCTCTTCCATCGACGAGCTGCCCCAGCTCTGGAACGTGCTGCGCGGCGACCTGAGCCTGGTGGGGCCGCGGCCCCTGCTGGTGCAGTACCTGCCGCTGTACTCGCCCGAGCAGGCCCGCCGCCACCTCGTGCGCCCCGGCATCACGGGCTGGGCCCAGGTAAACGGCCGCAACGCCATCAGCTGGGAGCAGAAGTTTGCCTACGACGTGTGGTACGTCGACCACCTGTCTTTTTCCCTCGATTTGCGTATTCTCGTACGTACGGCCGGCCGCGTGCTCGGTGCCCACGGCGTCACGGCGCCCGGTCAGGCCACCACCGAAGCCTTCCGCGGCTCGCCGCCTTCTTCCCCCGATTCCTCCGCATGACCCAGCTTTTCTTTTCCGACTACGACGACCTCGACTTCGCCGGCAGCCGCCCCCTGGTCATTGTGGGCGCCGGTGGCTTCGGCCGCGAGGTGCTCATGCTCGTGCGCCAGCTCAACGAAATGCGCCAGCAGTGGGACGTGCTCGGCTTCTACGACGACCAGCCCCCCGCCGACGCCGACCGCCTCCACGACCTGCCCTGGCTGGGCACCGTGGCCGACCTGAACGCCACCACCGAAACCCGCTACGCAGCCGTGGCCGTGGGCAACACCCAGCAGCGCGCCAGCGTGGTGGAGCGCCTCAGCTCGCCCCACGTGCACTTCGCTACCCTCATTCACCCCTCGGTGACGTTGCGCGGCTACCAGAACGTGCAGATCGGGGCCGGCAGCATCATCTGCCAGGGCTGCGTGTTCACCTGCGACATCGTGCTGGGCCGCCACGTGCTGCTCAACCTGGGCTGCACCATCGGCCACGACGCCGTGCTGGAAGATTTCTGCTCGCTGATGCCCCAGGCCAACGTGGGCGGCGAGGCTTTCCTGGAAACCGGCGTGTACCTGGGCACCAACGCCACCGTCATCAACCAGGTGCGCGTGGGCGCGGGCACCATCGTGGGCGCCGGCGCCGTGGCCGTGCGCGACCTGCCCGCCCGCGTCACGGCCGTGGGCGTACCCGCCCAGGTCATCAAGCAGCACGCGTAGGGGCGCCTTGCAGGCGCCCGTCGGCATCTGCACCACTCGGCTTTTATCGTTTCACGACGGGCGCGTGCCACGCGCCCCTACACCTACCGAATGCGCAGCGACGAATACGACCGGCTTTACCTTTCCCCGCCCCACCTCGGTCGCCACGAGCTGAACTACGTCCACAAAGCCATCGAAGACAACTGGGTAGCGCCCACCGGCCCCAACCTCGACGGCTTCGAGCGCGACCTGAGTCAGTACGTGGGCGTTCAGCACTGCGTGGCGCTTTCATCGGGCACGGCGGCCATTCACCTGGCCCTGCTGCTGCTGGGCGTGGGCCCCGGCGACGAAGTCATCGTGCCGTCGTTCACCTTCGTGGCCACCGCCAGTCCCGTACGCTACGTGGGGGCCGAGCCCGTATTCGTCGACAGCGAGCCAACCACCTGGAACCTGTGCCCGGCGCGGCTGCGCGAGGCTCTGGCCGCCCGCGCCCAACTGGGCCGGCCGGTCAAGGCCGTCATCGTGGTGCACCTCTACGGCATGCCCGCCCGCCTGCCCGAGTTGCTAGCCGTAGCCGCCGAGTACGGCGTGCCGGTGCTCGAAGACGCGGCCGAGGCGCTAGGCTCGCGCCACCAGGGTCAGCCGCTGGGCTCCTTCGGCGAGGTGGCGGTGCTGTCGTTCAACGGCAACAAGATCATCACCACCAGCGGCGGGGGCGCCCTGCTCACCAACCACGCCGAGTACGCCCGGCAAGCCCGCTGGCTGGCCACCCAGGCCAAAGACCCCGCCCCCCACTACCAGCATTCCACGCTGGGCTACAACTACCGGCTGAGCAACATCCTGGCCGGCATCGGCCGCGGGCAGATGGAGCTGATTGAGGACCGCGTGAAGCGCCGCCGCGAGATTTACGCCCTCTACCAGGAGCTGCTGCGTCCCGTGGCGGCGCTGGAAGTCGGTCCTGCCGAGCCGGCCGGCCTGCGCTCCAACCGCTGGCTGACCACCGTGCTGCTCAACCCCGAGTACACCGAGCACACGCCCGAATACCTGCGCCAGCACCTCGAAGCGCACAACATCGAAAGCCGCCCGCTGTGGAAGCCCCTGCACCTGCAGCCCTTGTTCACCGATTCGCCCGCGTACGGCGGTGAGGTCTGCGCCGATTTGTTCCGGCGCGGCCTGTGCCTGCCCTCCGGCTCATCCATGACCGACGCCGACGTGCGGCGGGTGGTGAAAGCACTGCGGGAAATCCTGTAACTAAGCTTAAAACCTGGTTCAAATAGCCTATAAAGTTCAATCAGCAGTACAAAACCCCAACCAGGCGGCACAAAACGCTGCCTGGTTGGTACAAACTGAGTCAGGCGACTTGCCTTGCTTGACTAATGGGCTCGGGCTTCACCCTGCCGATCTAAGTACGCGGCTGGCCCTGCTCGTCGAAGCGACGCTGCAGCCGCCGCTCGGTTTGCCACACGCCGATGCCCAGCCCCAAAATCCAGCCGCCCAGTACCAGCGCCACTGCCCAACCATCCCTCATCAGCAGAAAAGCCCCCAGGGCTAGGGCGGGTAGCCCACAGCTCAGGCGCCAGAAGTACTCCGCGAAATACCGGTTGGCTTCCTGCCAGGTAGCAGGCGTGCGCATCGAGCGGCCCGTCCGGTAGCCATACAGCAGGTTAATTGCGTGCGGTGGTCGGTATTTCGTCACCCCGGCTATCAGCAGACTGATAGCACAGATGGCAAGCAGCGTGATGAGGGCCGCGAGGCTTTCCTGGCTCATCGTAGGGCAGAGTATCGGGCAGAAGTCAGCGGCTTATCCGTTCAGCGCCTGCTGCAGATCGGCCAGCAGCTCCTCGGCCGGCTCGATGCCCACCGACAGCCGCACCAACCCTACCGTGATGCCCAGCTCGCGCTGCTGCTCGGCCGTGAGGGCGCGGTGCGAGGTACCCAGCGGGTAGGAAAGCGACGAGTCGACCCCGGCCAGGGAGGGCGCGAACGGGAACCGCTGGCTGCGGCGCATAAAGCGGCTGACAGCTTCCTGGTCGTCGGGCAGCAGAATCGACAGCATGCCGCCGAACAGCCCCTGGCCCTGCTCCCGGGCCAGGGCGTGCTGGGCGTGCGTGGGCAAACCGGGGTAGTACACCTCGCGCACAGCGGGGTGCCGGCTCAGCATTTCGGCTACGGCCTGGGCGTTGTGGCAATGCTCGCGCACCCGCAGGCGCAGGGTCTTCAGCCCGCGTACGGCCAGCCAGCTTTCCATAGGGCTCAGCGTGAGGCCGTAGAACACCCCAATCTGCCGGAGCCGGGCTGCTATTTCCGGGTCGGCGGCCACGGCCACGCCGGCGGTTACGTCGCTGTGGCCGGCCAAGTACTTGGTTACGCTGTGCAGGCTGATGTCGGCGCCCAGGGCCAGCGGCTGGGTGAGCAGCGGGGTGGCGAAGGTGTTGTCGACCACCAGTTTCAGCCCCAGACCGTGGCACTCGGTGGCGAGGCGGCGCAGGTCGGCCACGCGCAGCAGCGGGTTGCTGATGGTTTCGGCCAGCAGCAGACGCGTAGTGGGCTGCACGAAAGGCCGCAGGTCGTAGAGCTGCTCGAAGGGCACGTAGGTGACCGTGATACCCAGGCGGCTCAGCTCGGTGTTGAGCAGCGCCGCCGAGCCGCCGTAGATGTCGGCCGCGCACAGCACATGGTCGCCGCCCTGGCAGTAAGCCAGGATCGACGCGAAGATGGCCGCCATGCCCGAGGCCGTCACCACGCCGCCCGCCCCGCCCTCCAGCGCGTTGATGGCCGTGGCCAGCTCGTCGGAGTTGGGGTTGCCGTTGCGCGAGTACAGGTAGCGGCTGCCCGGGTCCTGGAAGTAGCTTTCCAGCTCGTCGAGGTCCTGAAACTTGAAGACCGAGGTCTGGTAGATTGGGGTGATTTTCGGGTTGATGCTGGTCATCGGGTGCGGAGGTTGGCGGACCGGGCCGGGCAAAACCAGGCTTGCCCCGGCCGGCGGCGCAAGCTACGCCCGCGCAGGGTTTTTCCGGCGCCGCCCGGCGCTTCCCGCCCTACGCGCTGCCCCCGGGCGGCAGCCCGCCCTGCGGCGGCAGCGGTCCGGCCGGGCCGCTGACCGCGGCGGCGCGGCGGGCTTTGCGAGCCGCCTTGGCCGCGCGGTTTTCGCGGCGGAACACCTCCATCAGCACCAGAAAGTACGACACCAGCAACGGCCCCACCACCAGCCCGATGATGCCGAAGATTTCGACGCCCAGCACCAGCCCCACCAGCGTGACGAGCGGGTGAATGTCGCCCATGCGCTTGGCCAGCACGATGCGCAGCAGGTTGTCGACGTTGATGATGACCAGCAGCCCCACCAGCAGGATGCCAATGGCCAGTCCCGCTTTGCTCTGCGAAAATTGGTACAGCGCCGCCGGACCCCACACCAGGGGCGTGCCCAGCACCGGCAGAAACGCCATGAAGAAGGCTACCACGCCCCAGAAGAACGGGTCGGGCACCGCGAAAATCCACAGCGTGAGGCCCGTCAGAATGCTCTGCACCAGCGACACCACCACCTGCCCCAGCACGTTGGCGTTGACGTTGTTGCGCAGCGAGTCGCCCAGCTCGGTGAGGGTGTCGCTGCGGAAGGGCAGGTAGCGGCGCAGGCCCAGCAGAAAGTAGGTTTCCTGCATGAACAGGTAATACATGGTGAACAGCATCAGGCCCACAATCACCAGGAAGTTGAGCGTGCCGGTGGCCAGGCTGGGGGCCCAGCTGCTGACCTGCCGCGCCACCTGCTGCAGAATCTGCTGCACGTTCTGCTTGCCTATAATCTGAAAGCCGGTGGCGTCTTCCAGCTTGTGCAGCACTTCCATGATCAGCTCGGGGCGGCGGGCAAAGGCCACCAGCCGGTCGATGAGCAGGGTGCTCAGGGCCACGAACGGAATGATGAGCACCACCACCGTCACCAGCAGCAGCAGCACGGCCACCAGGCGGCGGTTCCAGCGGCGGCGGTGCACCAGCGCCAGCCACCACGGCCGGAACACCACAAACAGAATACCCGCGCCCAGAAACGCCGTCAGGTACTGCGCTAAACCCAGCAGCATCAGTCCGCCCAGCCCCAGCAGCGAGGCAATCAGCAGCACGTGGCGCTGCCGGGTGGTGTAAATGTTCTCGATGGCGGCGAGCGGGTCGGGAAGCGGCGGCATGGTTCGGGGGCGTAAGCGCGGCAAGGTCGGCAGCCGGCAGCACAATCCGGCAACCGGCATTCAACCGCGGGCCGGCGGTTCAGCTCGGCCCAACAAAAAAGCCTCTCCCGGCGGGAGAGGCTTTCCTGAGTTATTAGCTGGGAGAGGCTAGGCCAGCACCGATTCGGCCAGCACTACCACGTTGTTGCGCAGCACTTCCACCACGCCGCCCGTTACCTGGAACGATTCGCGGCCGGCGGCGCTGGTTACGCGCACCTCGCCCGGCTGCAGCGCGCTGATGAGCGGGGCGTGGTTGTTGAGCACTTCAAACTGGCCGTCGGCGCCCGGGAAGATGGCCGAAGAAACTTCGCCCTCAAACACCTTGCGGTCCGGCGTGATGATTTCTAAACGCATAGCAGTTGCCTGTTTGTAGTTGTCCGTTGTCAGCGTGTGCCATTTGGCCTCACAACGGACAACGGACAACCGTCAACTCAAAAATTAGCGGGCTTCGGCCATCAGCTTCTCGCCTTTGGCTACGGCGTCCTCAATGGTACCCACGAGGTTGAACGCGGCTTCGGGCAGGTGGTCGTGCTTGCCGTCGATGATTTCGTTGAAGCCGCGGATGGTGTCCTTGATGTCAACCAGTACGCCGGCCAGACCGGTGAACTGCTCGGCCACGAAGAAGGGCTGCGACAGGAAGCGCTGCACCCGACGGGCGCGGTTTACGGTCTGCTTGTCTTCCTCCGAGAGTTCGTCCATACCCAGGATGGCGATGATGTCCTGCAGTTCCTTGTAGCGCTGCAGAATCTCCTTCACGCGCTGGGCAGTGTTGTAGTGCTCGTCGCCGAGTACGGCAGCATCCAGGATGCGCGAAGTGGAGTCCAGCGGGTCAACGGCCGGGTAGATGCCCAGCTCGGCAATCTTACGCGACAGTACCGTGGTGGCGTCCAAGTGAGCGAAGGTGTTGGCCGGAGCCGGGTCGGTCAAGTCATCGGCCGGCACGTAAACGGCCTGTACCGAGGTGATGGAGCCGCGCTTGGTGGAGGTGATGCGCTCCTGCATGGCGCCCATTTCGGTGGCCAGCGTGGGCTGGTAACCTACGGCCGAGGGCATCCGGCCCAGCAGAGCCGATACCTCCGAGCCCGCCTGAGTAAAGCGGAAGATGTTGTCGATGAAGAACAGGATGTCACGCCCAGCCCCGGTGCCGTCGCCGTCGCGGAAGTTCTCGGCGATGGTGAGGCCCGACAGCGCCACGCGGGCGCGGGCTCCGGGAGGCTCGTTCATCTGGCCGAACACCAGCGTGGCCTGCGATTTTTCCATCTCGGCCATGTCCACCTTGCTCAGATCCCAGCCGCCCTGCTCCATGGAGTGCTTGAACTCCGAGCCGTAGCGAATGATGTCCGATTCGATGAATTCGCGCAGCAGGTCGTTGCCCTCGCGGGTACGCTCGCCCACGCCGGCAAACACCGACAGACCCGAGTAGGCTTTGGCGATGTTGTTGATCAGCTCCTGAATCAGTACGGTTTTGCCTACGCCGGCCCCGCCGAACAGACCGATCTTGCCGCCCTTCACGTAGGGGGCCAGCAGGTCGATTACTTTGATGCCGGTAAAGAATACTTCCGAGGAAGTAGCCAGCTCTTCGAAAGCCGGTGCCTGGCGGTGAATGGGCAGGCGCGTGCCCGACTGGGGCTGCGGAATGCCGTCGATGGCCTCGCCGATTACGTTGAACAGGCGGCCTTTCACGCCGTCGCCGGTGGGCATGGAAATGGGCGCGCCCAGGTCCCGCACGTCGGCGCCGCGGGTCAGACCCTCGGTCGAGTCCATGGCGATGGTGCGCACACGGTCTTCGCCCAGGTGCTGCTGGCACTCCAGGATAACGACTTGGCCGTTGTCCTTCGTCACTTCCAGCGCGTCGAGGATGTTGGGGAGCTTGGAGCCTTCACCCGCGAAGCTCACGTCCACCACGGGACCGATGACCTGGGTGATTTTGCCGGTATTCGCCATTTGCGTTTCTGTATAAGGAGAATGAAGCAGTTTCAGGCCGCAAAAGTACGGACCATTCGCCGCATGGGCAAACCTGGCGCGGCAGGAAACTTTTCTCGCTGAAAATCACCGGCAAAAGGGCTTTTGCAGCCTGTTTCAGGGGGTTTCCCGCAAATTTTTTTTCGGCCAAAATTTGGAGCGCCCCGAAACGGTAGTACATTTGCAAACCCAAACGGAACACCGACCGGTCGACGAATGGGAAATTGTCCGATGGTGTAACTGGCAACACGCTTGATTTTGATTCAAGAAAGTCCAGGTTCGAGCCCTGGTCGGACAACTGCTCAACAGCGAAAGGCGCTGGCTTCCTCCCCGGAGAGAAGCCGGCGCCTTTCGCTTTTTCCGGTTTGGCTGGCCTCTGCCCGGCCTCCCCGATTTCCCTGCGCCAACCGCTAAGTTTGCGCCTCCGCCTGCCACTCACAGCTTCCCATATGACGCCCCAGGTTAAAATCTTTTCCGGCACCACCTCCCGCGAGCTGGCCGCCCGCATTGCCGCCGCCTACGGCACCGAGCTCGGCGACTGCAGCATCACCCGCTTCGCCGACTCCGAAATCGGGCCCTCCTTCAACGAGAGCGTGCGCGGCTGCGAGGTATTCCTGATTCAGAGCACCTTCCCGCCCGCCGACAACCTGATGGAGCTCATGCTGATGGTGGACGCGGCCAAGCGCGCCTCGGCCAAGCACGTGAACGTGGTGATGCCCTACTACGGCTACGCCCGGCAAGACCGCAAAGACAAGCCGCGGGTGAGCATCGGCGCCAAGGTGGTGGCCGACTTCGTGCAGAGCGTGGGCACCGACCGCCTGATGACCTGCGACCTGCACGCGGGCCAGATTCAGGGCTTCTTCGACATTCCGGTGGATCATCTCGACGGCTCCACCGTGTCGGCGCCCTACATCAAGTCGCTGAACCTCGACAACCTGATCTTCGCCTCGCCCGACGTGGGCGGCGTGGTGCGCACCCGCGCCTTTGCTAAGAAGTTCGGCGCCGAAATCGTGGTGTGCGACAAGATGCGCCTGCGGGCCAACGAAATTGCCTCCATGCAGGTCATCGGCGACGTGACGGGCATGAACGTGGTGCTGGTCGACGACATCGTGGACACAGCCGGCACCATTTGCAAGGCGGCCGACCTACTGCTGGAGCGCGGCGCCCAGTCGGTGCGCGCCGTGGTTACCCACGCCGTGCTGAGTGGCCCGGCCCACGAGCGCATTCGCAACTCCTCGCTACAGGAGCTGATTGTGACCGACACGATTCCGCTGCGCCAGGAAAACGAGAAGATCCGGGTCATTTCGGTGGCCGACCTGTTTGCCCAGGCCATCCGCAACGTGGTTACCCACGAGAGCATCAGCTCGCTGTTTATCTAGCCGGCTGGCTTGCTACCCCTGACGGTCACCTCGAGCTTCGGCTGGGGGTGACCGTTTGCTTTGCGGCCGTGGCCGGGCAGGTTTCGGGTAGATAGTCGGCCCGGGCTTTTCAATCCCGGCGGAAGCGCGTACCTTTGCGGCCCGCTCGGCCACGTGGGCCGGCGGAACACTTTCATTGCAAGGCTTTTTAAGCGGCCTTGCCTTTCACAACACCATTATGAAAAGCCTCGAGATTGTAGGGTTTAAAAGAGCGAATCTCGGTAAGAAAGATGCCAAGGCCCTCCGCCTGAACTCGTACGTACCGTGCGTGCTGTACGGCGGCGAAGAGCAAGTGCATTTTTCGGTACCGGCCATCCTGTTCCGCGAGCTGCTGTACACCCCCGAGGTGCACATCGTCGACCTGAACGTGGAAGGCACCATGTACCGGGCCATCGTGCAGGACGCCCAGTTCCACCCCGTGAACGAGATGCTGCTGCACGTTGACTTCCTGCTGCTGCAGGAAGGCAAAGAAGTGAAAATGGACATTCCCGTGCAGTTCGTGGGCGTTTCGCCGGGCGTGCTGGCCGGTGGCAAGCTGGTGAGCAAGCTGCGTAAGCTGAAAGTGAAAGCCACCGCCGAAAACCTGCCCGACTACGTGAAGGTGGACATTTCGGACCTGGCCCTGGGCAAGTCGATCAAGGTAAACAAGGTGCAGCCCGAGAACTACACCATCCTGACCAACCCCCTGGCTCCCATTGCCACGGTAACCATCCCGCGTGCGCTGAAAGGCCAACTGCAGGCCGAGAAATAATCACGGCTTCCGGCGAATTTCCTGGATTGCCCGGATGCCGCGGCTGATTCAGGAAAACGCCGCTGCCGCTGATACGAAAGGCCGCTCTGCTTGCAGGGCGGCCTTTTTCGTGCCTGTTTAGGTAGTTTTGCTGCGCGGCCCGATTCGGATGCCGGACAATCAACCGTCTGCCCCATCCGCGAACCACCGGAGGGCGCAAGCCCAATCCGACAAATCCGCACAAATCCCTGATATGAAATTCCTGATCCTGGGGCTGGGCAACATCGGCCCCGAGTACGCCGACACGCGCCACAACATTGGCTTCATGGTGCTCGACTACCTGGCGCAGAAGCACGAGGCGCGGTTTGAAATCGGCCGCCACGCCTTCGTCACCGAAATCAAGCACAAGGGCAAAACCTACGTGCTGGTGAAGCCCACCACCTACATGAATCTGAGTGGCAAGGCCACCGCCCACTACCTCAGCGCGCTGAAGCTGGAGAGAGAGCAGCTACTGGTGGTGACCGACGATTTGGCCCTGCCCTACGGCAAGCTGCGCCTGAAAGGCCGCGGCTCGGCCGGCGGGCACAACGGCCTCAAGCACATCCAGGAAACCCTGGGCACCGACGAATACCCCCGCCTGCGCTTCGGCGTGGACGCCAACTTCTCGAAGGGCCGGCAGGTGGACTACGTGCTGGAGCCCTTCAACGAGGACGAGCGGATTGATTTGCCGCTGCGCATCGAAAAGGCCGCCGAAGCCGTGCTGGCCTTCGGCACGCTGGGCCTAGAGCGTACCATGAACTTCTACAACACGAAGTAGCGCGGCTATTTCCCACCACTCATACCCAGTCAGCCCCGCCCTACCAGCTAAAATTGCCGGTGGAGCGGGGCTGACTGGGTACGAACACCAGCCCTTTGTTTGGCCGCTCAGCGCACCACTTGCTGGCGCGCTATTCCGGCAGCCGTGCGCAGTTCCAGGGTGTACACGCCCGCTGGGTGCTGGCTCAAGTCCAGGCTCTCAGTGCCGGGCAGCGAGGGAGCGGGCTGGCGGTGCACCAGGCGGCCGAGGGCATCGGTCACGCGCAATTCGCCGGTAGCGGATGAGGCATTCAGTTGCACCGTGAAGCGGCCGTCGGCGCTGGGGTTAGGGTACGCCTGCAGCGCGCCGGGGGCCAGCGCGGCGCTAGCCCGGGCAGCCAGCACAAAGGTCTGGTAGCCCGAGAAATTATCCAGGGCAGCGTATTGCAAGCCCGCACCGTTGCTGTCGACGCGCACGATGCGGCGGCGTACGGTCCCGTCGGGATGGTAGTACAGGTTGAGCGCTACCTCAAATACGGTTCCCCAGCTTGTGCCGGTCCAGTCCTCTGTTTTGTCTCCGGTCAGGCTCCCCTGAGCATCATAAGTAACCGTGTGGCGCTGCGCATTTACCCAGTTGCCCGCCAGCCGCTCTTCCACCATCTGTACTTCATGGGTGGCGGTGTACGTGCCCGTTAGCCGCGTTACCAATTCCCACCGGTTGTTATCCCATACTTGGGCCTGAGCGCTGCTCATCAGCTTCCGGCCGAAGTCGTACCACACCACGTTGAGCTGCCGTTCCCAGTTGGTCCACTGCCCGCCGGCGCTGGGCCGTTGGATGATCAGCTCCGCCCATTCCCCGCTCGGCGCCAACCCGTGGAAGAGGTAACGCACCGAATCGACAAAAGCCCCCGTGCCGGGCCGGTAGTGTTGCAGCGTTTGCTCGGTGAGGTGGCCGGCAGCGTTGTACACGTTTTGGTAGCGGATGCCATCGAAGGTGTACCAGGTACCCGAGGCGTTATAAAACTGGTACAGCTCCTGCGTGAGCTGCCGCCGGGTGTCGTAGCTGAATTGGTTGCGGGTGCCGTAGTTCCAGGTACCGGTGAAGTTGACTTCGGTGAGGGTCTCGGTCACCTGGTCGGCCGCATTATAGGTGGTAGCCATGCGACTGAAGGCCCGGCCACTGGCCGAGTCGGCCACTTCCTGCAAAATTTCGCGCCCCCGGCCGTCGTAGGTAAAACGGGTACGGGCCGGCTTGACCCAGGCCTGCGCCAGGGAGTCGTAGCCGTACGATACCACTTGGCCGGGGCGCTGCACGGAGGAGCTGATGGTGCGGGCAGCCGCAGACTGCGGCCGGGCTTGCAGCAGCTCTGTAGGGGAAGTCGGCCGCAGTTGCTCAAACGGACGATGCTGGGCAGTAGCGGCGGGCAGCCAGCCGCTAACGGCACCGAAAAGAGCCGCGGCTGCGAGGGTAAACTTCAACATCAAGAAAAGAAAGAAAGCGGTGCCACATGAGGAGACGCCGCAAAGGTAGCAGCAGCTTTCCCGGGCTGGAACCACTTGAAACCGGGATTTTGCTTCTCCTGGTAAACCAGTATTTTCTTCTGCTGCGGCCCATCATGCGGCCCCCGGCCGTAAGTTTGGAGCCCTGTCATTCTCTTCTCCCCTCGATGCTGACGCGGCTTTGTCTTTCGCTTTTCCTGATGCTCAGCCCGGCGCTGCCCGCTCAGCCGGCGCCAGCTGCGGTGACCGATACAGCCCAGGCCCGCCGCTACCTGCGCCAGGCGGCTAGCCTAATCGCCCGAGCCGACACCGGCCAAGCCAGAGACTTCTTGACAGCCGCGCAGCGGTACAGCGAGCGGGAAAACTTCCCCGAAGGTCTGGCCCAGGCACAGCTGCTGCGCGGCAATTTGCACTTCACCGCCCAGCAGTACCCGGCGGCGCTGGCTGCCTACGACCAGGCCGCAGAGCTGCTGGGCCGCCTGCCCCGGTCGCAGCGGCTCAATGGTCTGGGCCTGGCGGCGCTGGGGTCGGGCGAGGCGCTGTTCTACCAAGGCCAGATGGAAGCCGGCATGAAGCGCTTTTTCCAGGGCGTGAACTACCTGCAGGCAGCCGGCAATTATCCCAAACTGCTGGCCTGCTACCTCAACATTGCCTCCTACTACCACGACCTAAACCAGCCCGACAAAGCCCGGCGCTACATCACGCGGGCACTGGCCCTGCGCCCGCAGCTACCCGACCAGCGCGGGCTACTGCCAGCCTACAACCTGCTGGCTATGCTACACATTCGGGCCCACAACTTTGGCGACGCCGCCCAGGCCCTGGCGCGGGGCCGGGCCGTGCGCGCCACTTCCCCCTACGACGTAGCCGAGCAACACCGCATCGAAGGCATTTACTACTTCGAAACCCAGGATTTTGCGGCGGCTGACCAGCACTTTCGCGCCGCCCTGCGCTACCTCGAACCGCAGGGCAACCCTGTGCACTTGGCGCAACTGTACTTTGCCCTGGCCCGCACCGCACAACGACGCCAGGATTACGCCGCGGCCCAGCGCTACTACCTGCGCAGCGAGCAGCAGGCCCGCGCGGGCCGCGCCGCCCAGCAGCGCTATTTTACCCTACGGGCCCTGGCTGAGCTAGCCGAGCAGCAAGGCCAGACGGCTACTGCTCTGACTTACTTCAAACGCTACAAAGCCGCCGAAGACAGCACTCAGGAGAGCACCACCAAGCAGGCCATCAGCCGCATCGAAAGCCAGTACCAGGTGCAGCAGAAAGAGCAACAAATCCTGACTTTGCGCCAAACCCAGCGGGCCCAAGCGGCTGAGTTGCGCCGCCAGCAAACCGTGAACCGGGGCGCCGGAGCCGTGTTGCTGGCCTTGCTGTGCGCCGGGGTGCTGGGGTTTACCACCCTGCGCAGCCGGCAGAAAATCGGCCGCCAGCAGCAGCTGCTGCAGGCCCAGAAAATTCAGGAGCTGCAGCAGGAGCGGCAGCTGCTGGCCTCCGAAGCCATGCTGCGCGGGCAGGAAGAAGAACGCAGCCGCCTGGCCCGCGACCTGCACGACGGGCTGGGCGGGATGCTTTCTTCGGTGAAATACTACCTGGGCTCGGTGCGTAGTGCCGTGGTGCTGCCCGAGCCCAGTGCCCAGCTGTTTACCCGCTCCCTGGAACAGCTCGACGGCTCCATCAGCGAATTGCGCCGCGTGGCCCGCGACATGATGCCCGAGGCCCTGCTACATTTTGGTCTGACCACCGCTCTGCAGGATGTGTGCGACCAGCTCGGCCAGTCCCGGCCATTGCGCGTGCAGCTCCAAACCTTTGGCCTCACTGCCGAGCGGCTGCCCCAGCGCACCGAGCTGGTGGTGTTTCGGCTGGTACAGGAGCTGCTCAACAACGTGGTGAAGCACGCCGACGCCCAATCGGTGCTGGTGCAGCTCAGCCGCACCGACGACCAGCTGCAGCTAGTGGTGGAGGACGACGGCCGCGGCTTCGATTCGGCGGCCAGCCACCGCGGCGTGGGTTTGCGCAGCATGCAGGCCCGGGTAGACTACCTGCGCGGCGCCCTCGATATCCAGACCGCGCCCGGCCAAGGCACGGCCATTACCATTGACGTACCCCTGGCAGCTCCCGCGGCCTAGCGCGGGTGCTCTGCCTGTTTTCGTTCGCCCCTCCCCGATCCGCCATGAGTATTATTCGCGTTCTGCTCGTCGACGACCACCGCATGGTGCTGGAAGGCTTGCGCGTGCTGCTTGAGCCCCTGCCGGGGCTGCAGGTGGTGGGCGCCGCCGCCACTGCTGCCGAAGCTTTAAGCGCCGCGCAGGCCACCATGCCCGATGTGGTACTGCTCGATATCAACCTGCCCGATGGCAGCGGCATCGACGTGTGCCGGCAGCTGGTACAGGAACACGCGGGTCTCAAAGTCATTGCCCTGACCACGCTCAACGAGCGCAGCTACCTCACGCGCATGGTACAGGCCGGGGCGGCCGGATACTTGCTCAAAAACGCTCTGCCCGAAGAACTGGCGGCGGCCATTGCGCGGGTGCACGCGGGCAAGCGGTTTTTCAGCGACGAAATGCAGGAGTTGCTGCTCCAGCCCGCTCCGCCCCCCGGTCCGGTACTTACGCGCCGCGAAAAGGAAGTCCTGGCCTTCATTGCTGAAGGGCTTACCAGCCAAGCCATTGCCGATAAGCTTTTCCTGAGCCTGCTCACGGTAGAGTCGCACCGGCGCAACCTGCTCACCAAGTTCGAGGTGAGCAACAGCGCCGCCCTCATTCGCGCCGCGGCCCAGTTGCATTTGGTGTAACACCCAAGCCTGTCAAAAGCAACGCGGGGAATAGCAGTAGGCCGGGAGGCTTAAAATACTGGTTTTCGGGGATTGTCGGCCGCAGCCGAGTCCGGCACCTTTGCCAGCGCTCCGCTCCTAATTATGCCGGGCTTATCCCAATGACCGCCATTTTGTTTCGCTTTGCGCTCTGGTGCGCCACCGGTTTGCTTGTCATCGGGCTGGGGGTTGGGCTTTTCTTGGCCGGTCCGGGCAACCTCACCCCGCAGTTTCTGGCCGTTCCCGTCCCTAAAGCCACGGCTCAACCCAGCGCCCCCATTACCTTGGTGCCTCTTGGCCCCTGGAGCCCGTGGCCGCCGACGGCAAGCGCGCCCATTCAAGCAGCGGCTTCCGTCGACAGCCCGTAATCAGGTTGCCCTAGGCCACGAAGCTTCCGGGGCGCACCGGCTGGCCCGGCTGCATGAGTTGCAACGAACCGTCGGCGTTTTCGGCCAGCAGCAGCATGCCTTGGCTTTCGATGCCCTTGATTTCGCGCGGGGCCAGATTCAGCAGCACCAACACTTGCTGACCAATCAAGGCTTCGGGAATGAAGTGCTCGGCAATGCCCGACACGATGGTGCGCTGGTCGAGGCCAGTGTCCACGGTCAGCTTCAGCAGCTTTTTGGTCTTGGCTACTTTCTCGGCGGCCAGAATGGTGCCCACGCGCAAATCCATGCGGCCGAACTCATCGAACGACACGTTGTCCTTGGCCGGCGCGGCCACGGCGGCGGCCAGCTGGTTGGCTTTCTTGGTGTCGAGCAGCTTCTGCACCTGAGCTTCCACGGTGGCGTCTTCCACTTTCTCAAACAGCAGGAAAGCCTCGCCCAGTTGGTGGCCTTCGGGCAGCAGCGTGGCACGGCCGGCCTCGCCCCAGGCTACTCGCTCGGTGCGCAGCATGGTGGCCAGCTTCCCAGCCGACTCGGGCAGGAAGGGCTCCAGCAGCGTGGCCAACGCGGCCGTAAGCTGCAGGCTCACGTGCAGGATGCTGCTCACCCGGGTGGGGTCGGTTTTGATGAGCTTCCAGGGCTCGGTGTCAGCCAAGTACTTGTTGCCGAGTCGGGCCAGGTTCAATACTTCGGCCAGGGCGTCGCGGAAGCGGTACTGCTCGATGAGGTCGGCAATGCGCTGCGGAAACTCGGCGAGCTGGCGCAGCACGTCTTCGTCCAACTCATCCAAGGGGCCGGCTTCGGGTACGCGGCCTTCGAAAAACTTGTGGGTGAGCACCACGGCGCGGTTCACGAAGTTGCCGAGCGTGGCCAGCAGCTCGTTGTTGTTGCGGGCCTGGTAATCTTTCCAGGTAAAGTCGTTGTCCTTGGTTTCGGGGGCGTTGGCGCAGAGCACGTAGCGCAGCACGTCGGCCTTGCCGGGGAAGTCCTGCAGGTACTCGTGCAGCCACACGGCCCAGTTGCGCGAGGTCGAAATCTTGTCGCCTTCCAGGTTCAGAAACTCGTTGGCGGGCACGTTGTCGGGCAAAATAAACTCGCCGTGGGCCTTGAGCATCGCCGGGAAGATGATGCAGTGGAACACGATGTTGTCTTTGCCGATGAAGTGCAGCAGCTTGGTTTCAGGGTCCTGCCAGTAGGGCTTCCAGGCGTCGTCGGGCAGCAAATCCTTGGTAGCCGAGATGTAGCCGATGGGCGCGTCGAACCACACGTAGAGCACCTTGCCGTCGGCGCCGGCCACCGGCACGGGCACGCCCCAGTCCAGGTCGCGGGTCACGGCGCGCGGGTGCAGACCCTGGTCAATCCACGACTTGCACTGGCCGTACACGTTGGTTTTCCAGTCCTGCTTGTGGCCTTCGATGATCCACTCGCGCAGCCAGGGCTCGTACTGGTCGAGCGGCAGGTACCAATGCTTGGTTTCGCGCAGCACCGGCTTGTTGCCCGAGAGCATGGAGCGCGGGTTGATCAGTTCCGTCGGGCTCAGGCTGGAGCCGCATTTCTCGCACTGGTCGCCGTAAGCGTTTTCGTTGGCGCAGGTGGGGCAGGTACCCACGATGTAGCGGTCGGCCAGAAATTGGTCGGCCTGCTCGTCGTAGTACTGCTGCGACACTTGCTCGGTGAACTGCCCGGCCTCGTAGAGCTTGCGGAAGAAGTCGGAGGCCGTTTTATGATGGGTTTCGTTGGAGGTGCGCGAGTAGATGTCGAACGACACGCCGAAATCATGGAACGAGTCGCGGATGATGGCGTGGTACTTGTCGACCACCTGCTGGGGCGTGATGCCTTCCTTCTGGGCCCGGATGGTAATGGGCACGCCGTGCTCGTCGGAGCCGCAGATAAACTTCACGTCGCGGCCCTGGGCGCGCAGGTAGCGCACGTAGATATCGGCGGGCAGGTATACGCCGGCCAGGTGGCCGATGTGCACGGGGCCGTTGGCGTAGGGCAGCGCGGCCGTGACGGTATAACGCTTGGGAAGAGCTTGCATGGGTACAGGAAAAACCGCGCAGCCACCGGGCCGGCGCGGAGTCAGATACAAAGGGAGGCGCAAAGAAACGGCGAAAAGCGCAGACGCGGTGCGCCCGGCTGCGTATCAGGCAGCAGCATCCGGAGCGCCGAATGTTATCATTTGCGGGCAGCCGCGGCAATCTGCGCCCGAATTGCTTCCTTGCCGAAACCGTACTTCAGCTTCTATTACCCCGCACCACACCATGGCGAAAGCAGACAAGCAGGCCGCACCCGAGCAGGACGAACAGGCCGCCGGCCGCAAGCGCGGCAAAAAGGACCGCAAAGCCGATAAGGCCGAGCGCAAAGCCGCCAAGGCCCAGGCCGGCGGCGCCCACTCCAGCATCGACCTGCCCAGCGAAAAAGCTCCCGGCAAGAAAGCCCTGAAAGCCGCCGCCAAGCAGGCCCAGAAAGAGCTGGACCGCCAGCTCAAGGACCTCGCCAAGCGCATCCGCCGCGAAACCAAGGAGCAGGTAAAGGGAGTAGTGGCCCGGGGCGCGCAGCGCTTCGAGCAGGAAGCCCGCCAGCTCGTGGAGCAAAGCCAGCAAGCCGCTGGTGCCCCGCCCGCCAACGCGACTCCCGAGCCGGCACCGGCCGCTGCACCGGCTCCCGCCAAGCCCGCCCGACCGCGCCGCGCCCGCCCCGCGGCCTCGGCCACCATCGCCCCGGCGCCAGCCGCTGCGGCCCCGGCCCGCCGCCCGGCCGCCAGCCGCAGCCGCTCGGGCAGCCGCCCCGCGGCCCTGCCCCCGGCTGGCCCGGCGGCCGCTACCGACGTGCCGGCCTAGCCGCGTTGGC
>NZ_JBIYZW010000001.1:2312124-2546511 GCF_044628455.1 Hymenobacter sp. B81
TGGGGTTGCCCTGAATGCGGCGCACCCGCTCCTCGGGCGTGGTCGTGTTGGGGTCGTTGGTATTAACTGATTCGATGCGCTGGCGGCCGCCCGCGGCGGCGGCCTGCTCGCGCACCGCCGGCACGCGGTTGGGCGTGGCATCGGGCCGGGCGCCCGTGCCCACGCCGTTGTTGTAGGCCGCCTGCCGGTCGGCATCGGTGCGGATTTCGGTGGGCGCGCGGTCGACCTCGGCCGACTGGTCGGAGGCGGTACAGGCGCCCAGGCCCAGCGCGAGCAGGGTGGCGGTGCGAAAGACTACTTGCAAAGAAGACATGGCATGGTGGGCAGCGCGAACTTCCGCGCCCTACCTGGCTCAACGGATGCGCGGCGCGGATGTTGGCTTCTCCATGGGTTAGCCCCGCCCGGCCGGCTGCGGTGGCCCGATAGCCGGTAGTTACCCGGCGCTACTTGCCCGGCACGAACACCATCGCCCCCGAGTTCATGCAGTAGCGCAGGCCGGTGGGCTTAGGGCCGTCGTCGAACACGTGGCCGAGGTGGCCGCCGCACTGGGCGCACACGATTTCGTCGCGGCTCATGCCGTGGCTGCCGTCCTGCTGCACTTTCACGCTGGTGGCAGTGGCCGGCGCCCAGAAGCTGGGCCAGCCGGTGCCCGACTCAAACTTGGCCGAGCTGCGGAACAGCAGGTTGCGGTCGGCGGCGCAGTAGTAGCTGCCGGCGGCGTGGTTGTCGTTGTACTTGTTGGCGAAGGGCCGTTCGGTGCCCTGCTGGCGCAGGATGGCGAATTGCTCGGGCCTGAGCTGGGCCTTCCACTGCGCCTCGGTTTTGCGCACGGGAAACTCGTCGGCGCGGTTGCTGCGCGGCGCGGCCGCGGGGTAGGCGCGGGCTCCCGCGGGGGCCGGAACAGTCTGGGACTCCTGCTGCGAGCAGGCGGGCAGGGCCGGCAGGGCAAACAGGCTGAGCAAAAGCAGGAAAACACGCATGGGGCGGGGAATTAGCACGGAAAAGGCGGCGACTTAAAGGATGCGGCGAGAGCAGAACTCAAGCGCGCCGGAGTTTGTTCGGGCTACCTACGAGGCTAACAGCCAGCGTGGTTTGCTTTCAAACATTAAGGGTAACAAGCATTTGCGGGCATAATTCCCTACCTTTGCACCCGCAAAACAGCTCTCATGCAGAACATCCGTAACATCGCCATCATTGCCCACGTTGACCACGGCAAGACCACGCTCGTGGACAAGATCATCCACGCGTCGAAGCTCTTCTCGGAGCACCAGCACTTCGACGACCTGATCCTGGACAACAACGACCTGGAGCGTGAGCGTGGCATTACCATCGTATCGAAAAACGTTTCGGTCCGCTACAAAGACGTTAAAATCAACATCATCGACACCCCGGGTCACGCCGACTTCGGCGGCGAGGTGGAGCGCGTACTGAAGATGGCCGACGGCGTGCTGCTGCTCGTCGATGCCTTCGAAGGCGCCATGCCCCAGACCCGTTTCGTGCTGGGCAAAGCCATCGACCTGGGGTTGAAGCCCATCGTGGTAGTCAACAAAGTCGACAAGGAAAACTGCCGCCCCGACGAGGTGCACGAGCAGGTGTTCGACCTGATGTTCAACCTCGGCGCCTCCGAAGACCAGCTGGACTTCGTGACGCTGTACGGCTCTAGCAAGCAGGGCTGGATGAGCACCGACTGGAAGCAGAAAACCGAGGACATCACCCCGCTGCTCGACGCCGTTATTGCCTCCATTCCGCCCGCCCCGTTCCACGAAGGCACCCCGCAGATGCAGGTTACCTCGCTCGACTACTCGTCGTTCGTGGGCCGCATTGCCATCGGTCGGGTGCAGCGTGGCACGCTCACCGAAGGCTCGAACATGAGCCTGATGAAGGCCGACGGCACCATCAAGAAGGTAAAGATTAAGGAGCTGCAGGTGTTCGAAGGCCTGGGCAAAGCCAAGGTTCCGTCGGTTTCGGCCGGGGAAATCTGCGCCGTAACCGGCATCGAAGGCTTCGACATCGGCGACACCCTGGCCGACTTCGAGAACCCGGAGGCGCTGACCCGCATCAGCATCGACGAGCCGACGATGAACATGCTCTTCACCATCAACAACTCGCCGTTTTTCGGCAAGGAAGGCAAGTTTGTCACCTCGCGTCACCTGCGCGACCGTCTCTACAAGGAAACCGAGAAAAACCTGGCCCTGCGCGTGAAGGAAACCGACCGCGAAGACTCCTTCCTGGTGTACGGCCGCGGCATTCTGCACTTGTCGGTACTCATCGAAACGATGCGCCGCGAGGGCTACGAGCTGCAGGTAGGCCAGCCGCAGGTGCTCTACAAGGAGGACGAAAACGGCAACCGTCTGGAGCCCATCGAGCACCTGGTAGTAGACGTGCCCGAGGAAACCGCCGGCAAGGTTATCGAGCTGGTGACCATGCGCAAGGGCGAGCTGACCATCATGGAGCCCAAGGGCGACCTGCAGCACCTGGAGTTCAACATTCCGTCGCGCGGCCTTATTGGCCTGCGCAACAACGTGCTGACCGCCACCGCCGGTGAGGCCATCATGAACCACCGCTTCCAGAGCTACGAGCCCTACAAAGGCCAGATTCCCGGCCGCATCAGCGGTTCGCTTATCTCGATGGACACCGGGGCCGGCACCGCCTACACCATCGACAAGATGCAGGACCGCGGCGAATTCTTCGTTGATCCGGGCGAGGAAGTGTACGCCGGCCAGGTTATCGGCGAGCATACCCGCCCGAACGATCTGACCATCAACATCCAGAAAGGCAAGAAGCTCACGAACATGCGCGCCTCGGGCTCGGACGAAAACGTGAAAATCGTGCCCAAGCGCCAGTTTTCGCTGGAAGACGCCATGGAATACATCCAGAAGGATGAGTACCTGGAGGTGACGCCCAAGTCGATCCGCATGCGCAAGATCCTGCTCGACGAAAACGAGCGGCTGCGCTCGGCCAAGAAAGCCGACTAGGTATCCGAGTTATTCGTTGACAGCTTCCAGTTGTCAGCAGGCAAAAAGGCGCGGCTTCGGTCGCGCCTTTTTTGTTGCGCCCTAGGGCCGCGCCTGCAGGCGCCAGCCGGCCGCGGGGTCGTGCTCCCAGTGCACGGCCCCGAGCAGGGCGGCGGGCGGCAGGTAGCGGCCCGGCAACAGCAGGCGGTGGGCGCGGTGCTTTTCCAGTTCGTAATAGTCGATGACCAGGGCGGGGGCCGGACCGGGCCGGCGGGTGCGTACCCCGCCGACTACTAGCACAGTGGTGGCGGTATCGGGGCTGTGCAGGCGGGCCAGGGTGCGGTGGTCGGGCGCGAGCGTGTAGGCCGGGCGCTGCGGTTGCCCCGCCCGGAAGCGCCGCAGGGCCGGCAGCCGCACGGCCTCGGGGCGGCCCGTTTGCCAGTCGATGAGCGTGCCCGTGCTGTCGGAAGCAGCGTAGTAGGCGAAGCGTTCCTCGGCCAGCGGCACCAGATCGGGCATGTAGGAGCCGTAGCGCACCGTCCCCAGCAACTGCAGCTCGGGCTGGCCGGCCCGCAGCCCAATCAAGTACACCGCCCGCTGTCCGCCGCAGTTGCTCTGAGCCAGCCAGCGGGGCTCCGGGCCGGGCGCCCGCCGCAGCCGCGACCAGCTGGCGCGGGTAGTTCCGCCCGGGCACGCCGCGCGCAGCTCCCGGCCCTGGTACACGATATCGGTGCGCAGGGTATCGTAGCTGCGCAGAAAGAAATGCAGGAAGCTTCTTTTGTCGACCGTGTGCCGCAGCACTATCGGCGCCTGCCGGGCGTCCTCGGTGGTAAACTTAAACGAGCCGCAGGCCCCCAGCACCTGCACCACCACCAGGGCGGCCAGCAGCAGCCGGGGCCACCACCAGGCAGACTTGCGAAGGAGAAAAACGGGTGCGGACATGGTCAGTTACTCAGCCCAGGGTCGAAAAGCTGATTCGGGCGCGCGGGGCTAGTGCTGCACGTCAAAGCTGGCGTAGCCCTGCACCTCGCCCGCCTGCACCGACACGCGGTCGACCCGGGCGGCGGGCGGGCCGTGGTGGCACCAGGTTTCCAGGGCCTGCAGCGCCTCGGCCGGGCCCTCGGCTTCGATGGTTACGCTGCCGTCGTCGTTGTTGCGGGCGTAGCCGTGCAGGCCCAGCTCGTGGGCCCGCCGCCGGGCCGACTGGCGGAAAAACACGCCCTGGACACGGCCGTGAATGCGGAAAGTGCGGTGCTGGATCATAACACTAAAGAAAAGGAAAAAGCGGGCGGCTTGCGCGGCCGCGGTTGGCTGGCTGCCGCTAAGTCGGCAGCATTCCGACATTTTTTTGGCTAAAAAACAGAAAACGAGTGCAACCATAAGCCGGCGAAAGGTTTCTTCGCATCAGCGCCGAATTCTGCCCCGCGCGCCCCGGGCCGCGGGGCCTGCGGAGCAGCCGGCGCAGGCCCGATCCTTCCCGCATTTAGCTTCTCCTTCGTGAAAAGAATTATCCTGCTGCTGGCCGCCTGCTGGGCCTGCCTCAGCGGGCAGGCCGGGAGCCTGCCCTTCGAGTTTGTGCCCAACCAGGGCCAGTGGCCCCGCCCGGTGCGCTTTGCCGCCGACGTGCCCGGCGGCCGGCTGTTCGCCGAGCAGAACGGCTTCACCTACAGCCTGCTCGAATCCGGCCCCGACGACCACCACGACCTGGCCAAACCCGTGCGCGGCCACGCCTTCCGGGTGCGCCTGCTGGGCGCCCGCCCCAACGCCGAGCTGGCCGGCGAAGACCGCCGCGCCGCCTACCACAACTACCTGCTGGGCAACGACCCCAAGCAGTGGGCCACGGGCGTCCCCCTGTTCGGCGGGCTACGCTACCGGCAGCTCTACCCCGGCGTCGACCTGCGCTGGCACACCCAGCAGGGCCGCCTGAAGTACGACTACGAGCTGGCCCCGGGCGTGGACCCGGCCGTTATCCGGCTGAGCTACGAGGGCCTGGAAGAACTAAAAATCGTGGACGGGGAGCTGCGCATGCGCACTTCGGTGGGCACGCTGGCCGAAGAAGCCCCGGTGGCCTGGCAAACCGCCGCCGACGGGCGCCGCCGCCCGGTGGCCTGCCGCTTCCGGCTGCGCGGCACCGAGCTGAGCTTTGAGCTGGGCCGCCTCGACCCCAAGCTGCCGCTCACCATCGACCCGGCCCTGATCTTCAGCACCTACTCGGGCACCACCGGCGGCCTCTCGGCCAACGTGGCCCTGGCCGATGGCCAGGGGCAGATGTACACCGCCGGCTACGTCATCACCCCGCCCTACCCCACTACCGTCGGCGCGTTTCAGACCTCACCCAACGGCTTTTCCAACATGGGCATCTCCAAGCTCAACGCCGCGGGCACCGGGCTGCTCTACGCCACCTACCTGGGCGGCAGCGGCTCGGAGTACCCGCTCGACGCGGCCGTTACCCCGGCCGGCGAGCTGGTGCTGCTGGCCCTGACGTCCTCGGTTAACTACCCGCTCCCGCCCACCGGCGGCTTCGACCGCACGCCCGGCCTGCAGCAGAACTACGCCATTTCCCGGCTCAGCGCCGATGGCCGCAGCCTGCTGGCCTCCACTTACCTGGGCGGCGACCAGAACGAGGGCGGCAGCCTGTCGAGCATACCGTCCACTGTGCTGCTGGCGCCTAATGGCGACGTAATTGTGGGGGGAGTCACTTCCTCCAGCAACTTCCCCACCCTCAACGGCTTTCAGAACGTCAAGCCCGGCGGCCCCACGCCCGATGGTTTCGTGACCTGCCTGGATGCCAACTTAACGACCCTGCGCTGGTCGACCTACCTGGGCGGCAGTGCCACCGACCAGGTGCACGACCTGCGCCGCGCCGCCGATGGCAGCATCTACGTGTGCGGGCAAACCAACAGCTTCAACTTCCCCGTGGGCCCCGGCGGGCTGATGCCGGCCCTGCAGGGCAACCTCGACGGCTTCGTGCTGCGCCTGAGCGCCGACGGCAGCAGCCGCCTCAACGGCACCTACCTGGGCACCACGGCCATCGACGCGGCCCGCTTCCTCGACATCGACGCCAACGGCATGGTGCTGGTGGCCGGCGCCACTACCGCCGACTACCCCGTCAGTCCCGGCGCGTTCAGCCCACCCGCCGCGCCCAACTCGGAGCGCCTGTTCGTGCATTCGCTCGCGCCCACGCTCGGCAGCACCACTTTTTCGACCCAGCTGGCTCTCAGCCAGGGCGGCTTTGGCTTGAGCTCGTTTCAGGTTACCGGCTTCGGGCTGGACGAGTGCGGGCGCATTCTGTTCAGTGCCTACACCAACCTGCCGAGTTGCCCGCTCACGGCCGATGCGCTGCCCGGTGGCCCCCGCACGCTGTACCTGGGCGTGCTCTCGCCCGATGCCCGCACGCTCTTGTACGGCAGCTACTTCGGCGGCCCGCAGTTCTCCGGCACCCACCTGCACTACGCGGCGTCCAACCAGATAACCCGCCAGGGCGACCTGTACCACGTGGAGTGCACCACCTCGCCCAACTTCCCCACCACGCCCGGCGCACTCTCTCCCGGCAAGCGCTCCATGAGCAACGACGGCGCCTCGTTTAAATTCTCGCTGGCCACCGTGGCCAGCACCCCCTTGCGGGCAGCCGTGCCCGCGGTAGGGCCGGGCTGCGCCCCCTACCGCGTGCAGTTCGCCAACAACAGCACCGGCGCCTCGGGCTACAGCTGGAACTTCGGCGACGGCAGCCCCGCCTCAACCGACGCCACGCCCCAGCACCTGTTTCTGCAGCCCGGCCGCTACCGCGTGCGCCTGGAAGCCCAGAGCCTGGTGACCTGCAGCGGCGGGCAAGGCCGCGACACCACTTCGATTGTGGTGGAAGTGAACGGGCCGGCGGCCACCGAAAACCGCCGCGACTCCCTCGACTGCCTGCAGGAGCGCCAGCTCGACGCCGGCCCGCTGGGCCTGCCCGGCGGCACCTACGCCTGGAGCACCGGGGCCACCAGCCGCACCATCGTGGTGCGGGCGGCCGGCACCTACTCAGTGCTGGTACCCCAGGTCGGGGGCTGCGCCCAGGAAATTCGCTTTGCCGTGCACCAAGCCCGGGCCCTGCCAGAGGTGCAGCGCCTCGACTCGCTGCAGTGCGGCGGCTCGGTGGTGCTCGATGCCGGTGCCGCGGCCGACCGCTACCTGTGGTCGACCGGGGAGCAGACGCGCACGATTCGGGTGCAGGAGCCGGGCCGCTACCGCGTGGAGCTGATTACGCCCGGCTGCCCGCCCGCGGTGAACTTCACGGTAACCACCGTCCGGCCGGGGCTGGTGCCGAACATTATTCTGCCCGTGGGCGACAACCAGGCCAACCGCGCGTTTACCCTGCCCAACCAGCTGCGCGGCGCCGAGCTGCGGGTGTTTAACCGCTGGGGCCGCGAGGTATTTCACGCCGCCCGCTACGCCAACGACTGGCGCGGCGGCGAGCTGCCAGCAGGTACCTACTACTACGAGGCGCGCCTGCCCAACTGCGGCAACCGCAACCGGGGCTGGCTGGAAATTATGCGCTAGCCGCGTTCAGCCACTGCAAGCCGGCGCCCCGCAGCAAGCGGAGCGCCGGTTTTGTTTAGGCCTGAGCCGGCTCAGCGTTTGTCCTCACTGGCGCATGGCCACGGGACTGATAGTTACACGAGCCCGGGCAGCTGCGCCGGTTTGGTTCATCACCAGAGTTGGATTGGAAGCTTCCAGCACCTGATAGTATTATCATTTGCTAATGTTACCTTCCCGAAGTTCCATCCATTACCTTCTGCATGAAACAAAGCTTACGCAATCTTTTTGTCCTAGCCTTACTCAGCAGCGCCGGCTTCCAGGCGCAGGCCCAAAGCGTGGGCATCGGCACTACCACTCCCCACGAAACGGCGGTTCTCGACCTGCATTCCTCGAGCCGCGGCTTTCTGCCACCCCGCATGTCACAGGCCCAACGCGGCCTGATTCCGGTGAGCAGTCAGAGTGCGGGTCTGCTGGTGTATCAGACGGACGGCCTCGCCGGCTACTACCTCTACAATGGCGCCGCCTGGACGCAGCTAGGTGCACAAGGTCCCGCTGGTTCGGCTGGCCCTTCCGGCCCGCCCGGTCCGCAGGGCTCAGCAGGGCCACAGGGGCCCTCGGGTAGCCTGGACAGCTTCGGCGACGGCTCGGGTGGTGCTTTGTCCCTTGCCTTTGGCAATACCCTGGACCTTACCACCACGGCCGGTTTCAATAGCCTGGCGGGCAGGCATCATTTGCAGTTCACTACCCTCAGCATTGCCGGCAACCTCATCGTCCCGAGCGGCACCACCATCCGCGCTACGGGCAACGTCACGATTACGGGCACCATTACGGTGGCTCCAGGGGCCCGAGACAACGGCAATGGGCCACCGCACCCGGGCATTTCCTTGGCCGCCCCCGGCACCCTCGCGGGGGGCGTTGGCATCGCTCCACTCGCCGCGGCTAGCCTCACGCGGGCCGTGCCGGCGGCCGGCGGCTCGGGCGACCGGCTGTCCACGGTCACCTCGGGGGGCGAGGGCGGCGGCTCGATAGTGATTGTGTCGCAGGGCAATGTGAATATCATGGCGGGCGCTGGCATCAGCGCCAACGGTAACAGCGGCACCAATCCCACGGGCAGTACCGACATAGCCGGGGGCGGGGGCGGGGCGGGCGGCCTCATCGTGGTGGCGGCCAAGGGTACGCTCACGGTGGCGGGTGCGCTGCGGGCCAATGGCGGCCAAGGTGCCAACGGCCTCAACGGCAACGGCGGCACTGCTGGCGCCGGGGCAGGCGGTGGGGGCGGGGGCGGAATCATTCACCTCATCGCATCCTCCACGCCAGCCATAACCGGAACTGTCCAGGCACTTGGCGGCGCGGCCGGAACCGACGCACTGGTGTCGAACGGCGCCTCCACTTCCAATCAAAGCGGCCTCGGCGGCGGGGCCTCTGGCGGCAACGGTGGCGCCGGCGGTGGCGGGCCTTTTGGCTCGGCCCCAGCCAGCGCCGCTGCCGGCGCGAGCGGTTACACCATCACCACGGTGGTGCCAGCCCCAGAAAACCTGGTCTTCTAGCTCTGGCTTTCACCCTTGCCGCGACCCGGCCGGCAGGTCGCCGGGTCGCGGCTTTTAATTCAGCCCTGAACCCGGCCCGCGAAGCCGGGCTAGGCGCCGGCTATTTCGCGCTGGCGCACGGCCTCAAAAGCCAGTACTGCGGTGGCCGTGCTCACGTTAAGCGAGTCGATGGCGCCGCGCATGGGAATGATGATGGTTTCGTCGCAGGCCGAGCGCAGCTCGGGGGTGAGGCCGTCGGCTTCGGTGCCCATCACCAGCGCCGTGGCGCCGCGGAAGTCGCACTCGGTGTAGGGCCGGGCCGCGGGCGTGAGGGCGGCGGCGTAGGTGCGAATGCCCCGCTCGCGGCACCAGGCCAGCAGCTCGGGCCGCGAGGTAGCCAGCACCGGCACCGTAAACACGCAGCCGATGCTGGCGCGAATGGCGTTGGGGTTGTAGAGGTCGGTACGCGGGTCGCACACAATCACGGCGTCGGCCTGGGCCGCGTCGGCGGTGCGCAGCACGGCCCCCAGGTTGCCGGGCTTTTCCACGGCTTCGAGCACCAGCAGCAGCGGGTTGGCCGGCAGCACCAGCTCACTCAGCCGCCGCTGGGGCGGGCGGGCCAGGGCCAGCACCCCGTCGGAACCCTCGCGGTAGGCCACGCGCTCGAACACAGTCTTCGACACCTCCAGCCACTCCACGTCGGCGGCCAGTACCTGGCGCAGCTGGCGCTGCTCGGCGGCGGGCAGCAGCTCGGGGCAGACAAACACGGTGGGCACTTCCACGCCGGCACTGCGGGCCACCATCAGCTCGCGCAACCCCTCCACGATGGTGAGGCCCTGCTGGCGGCGCTCGGCGGCTTTCTGCTGCAGGCGGAGCAGGTTTTTGATGCGGGGATTCTGGGGGCTGCTGATGGCGTCGGGCATGGTAGTGGCGGGCAAGGCGGGCGCGAAGATACGCCCGCGCCCCGCGCCCGGCCGCGCGGGCCTGCGTATCTTGCCCGTCTGTTGCCCGCCCGTTGGGGGCCGCGGCGCCGTTTTCTTTATGCGTCTGCAAACCAAAACCAAACTCTACGTCGGCTTCGGCATTGCGGCCGGCGTGCTGCTGCTCACGGCCATTGCCGCCTTCGTCAGCATCCGACAACTGTCGAACCGCACGCGCTGGGTCGAGCACTCCTACGAGGTGATGCAGGAGCTCAAGGACATGGAGCTGCGCCTGAAAGACGCCCGCACCGGCCTGCGCGGCTACCTCATCACGGCCGACACGGTGTATCTCAATAGCTACCACGAAGCCGTGGCGCAGGTGCGCCCCCACTTCCACGAAGTAGACCGCCTCTCGCGCGACAACCCCATGCAGCAGCGTCGCCTCGACACGCTCGACGCGGCCATCAACTCGGAGCTGCGCCTGCTCGGGTCGCTTTCGCGGCCTAACGCCGGCCTGAGCGCCTCCGCCATTCAGACGGCCCTCGACACCGACCGCCGCACCATGCGCTCCATCGAGCGGATTCTGGCCCGCACCTGGGCCCGCGAGCTGGAGCTGCTGGCCGAGCGCAACGCCGCCAAGGACGTGTACGAAAGCCTTACCCCGGCCATCATTCTGCTTTCGGCGGTGCTGGCGGTGGTCATTACCCTGTGGCTGTTTGGCAAGGCCGGCGCCGAAATCAGCGCCAACGAAAAGCTGCGCGCCGAGCTGGAGCTGACCAACGAAGCCGTGGCCCAGCGCATCGGCATCATCGAGCACCTGGCCGAGCAGATCGTGCGCGGCGACTACAAGGTGAAGATTCGCGACAAGGAGAAAGACAACCTGGGCAACCTGGCCAACTCCCTGAACCGCATGACCCAGACCCTGGACGACACCTTCGGCGCCCTGGAAAAGCGCAACCGCGAGCTGGACCAGTTTGCCTACGTGGCCTCGCACGATTTGAAGGCGCCCATGCGCGGGGTGAGCACCGTGGTCCGGTGGATTGAGGACGAGCTGGGCCACGAACTCTCGCCCAAGATGCGCGAGTATCTGGGGCTGATGAAGGGCCGCCTCGCCCGCCTCGAAGACCTCATCAACGGCCTGCTGGCCTACGCCCGCGTGGGTCGCAGCCAGCACAAGATTGAAGAAGTCAGCGTGGCCCAGCTGGTGCACGAGGTGGTAGACCTGGTGGTGCCGCCCCAGTTTACGGTGCACACCGCCGACCACCTGCCCACCCTGCTCACCGACCGCCTGAGCTTGCAGCAGGTGTTTACCAACCTGCTCAGCAACGCCGTGAAATACCACCACCGCGGCGGCGGCCACATCCACATCGGCTGCCAGGAGCTGAAGAAGGAGTACGAGTTCCGGGTGCAGGACGATGGCCCCGGCATTGCGCCCGAGTACCACGACAAAATCTTCCTGATGTTTCAAACCCTGCGCGACCGGCACACGGCCGAAAGCACCGGCATCGGCCTGAGCATCGTGCGCAAAATCATCGACGAGCAGCGCGGCAGCATCCGGGTGGAATCGGCAGTGGGCCAGGGGGCGGCGTTTGTGTTTACCTGGCCCAAGCAGCCAGCTACGGCCCCCGCCTCGGTAACGGTAGGATAATGCCGAAAGGCGCGGTTTCGGGAGCGGTTCTTCGTACTTTTGTCGGCCCCATTTTCCCGATTATCTAAGTTGCGAGCTATGCGTTCTGTTTTGCTGCTGGAAGACGACTTCTTCGACACGATGACCGTGCAGAAGTCCTTCGAGAAATTTAGCGTCCCCCACAAGCTCCACACGGCCTTCAACGGCCTCGAAGCCCTCGATTTGCTGCTGGGCACCAACGGCGTGGAGCCCATCCGGCCCCTGCCCGAAGTGATTCTGCTCGACCTGAACATGCCCAAGATGAACGGCCACGAGTTCCTGACCGAGCTGCGAAACCACGAGGAACTGCGCCATATTCCGGTGTTCGTGACGACTACCTCCGAAATGGATGTGGACCGCCTCAGCATGCAGGAAATGGGCGTACAGGGCTACATCGTGAAGCCCCTGGACTTCGAGAATACCCGCGACCTGATCGACAGCATGAGCTTGCTGGAGACGCTGCTCAAGTAAGTCTCCCGCCCACGGGAGCGTATGCCGGCCGGAAGCTCGTCTTCCGGCCGGCTTTTTTGTGCCCATCATTCGCCCGGCCCCGCTATATAGCAGCTGCCCGAAGCCAAATCAGCCCGCCCGGAACAAGCGGCCCGCCCGGCATCGTTACCCGGGCGGAAGGCCGCTGGCCGGTTTTTTGTGCGTACTTGCCCGCCGCGGCGCGGGGGCGTGCAACTCCGGCGGCCCGGCGCGTTTCTTCGCCTTATCCAGTCCACTGCTCATTCCATTCGTTCATGAACGTTCGTTCCCTGCTTTTGGCCTCGGCCCTGCTGAGTGCGCCGCTCTCGGCGGTGCGGGCGCAGGATGCGCCCCGCCAACTGAATACGCCTCCCGTGGCCCCGGCCCCCGACTCGACGGTGGCACCCGCTGCCCAGGTGCTGCCCGTGGCCCCGCCCGCCCGCTTTCGTCTGGGTTTGAAGTCGGGCCAGGTGTACGCCGCCGACGACGTGGAAGTGCGCCAGCCCGTGTTCGGCCGCTCCTACCTGCTGGTCAACGGCCAGCAGCGCTTCGACCTCGACCAGGTAAAGTTCTTCGAGGATGAAACCGGCCACTACGTGCGCACCATGCTGCCCGGCTCACGCCGCGAAGCCACCCTGCGCCGCGACAAGACCGGCCGCATCAGCACCTACTCCATCACCACCCAGCAGTACCAGCCCGGCGGCTTTGGCGGCCCCTACGGCTACGGGCGCTACGGCGGCTTCGGCGGGCCCTGGGGCGGCTACCCCTACGGCGGCTACCGCACCGTGCGCACCGAGTACTTCAGCAAGGACGGCGGCCCCATCGAGGAGATGAGCTTCCGCAACCTGAGCGTGGCGCTTTCCGACAACCCCGGCAGCGCCGAAACCCTGCGCGACGTGGCCCGCCTGCGCCGCATCAGCACCGCCGGCTACGTGGCCGGGGGTGGACTGATGGCGGCCGGCCTGCTGAGCACCTTCAGCGGGGCCAACCAGCGCATCTCGCCGCTGATGTTCCTCTCGGTGCCGGTGCTGCTGGTGCCCTCCATCCTGAGCGGCTCGCAGCACCGCAAGCTGCGCCAGGCCGTAACGCTCTACAACCGCCAGTAAGCCCGAACCCGGGGCAAACCGGCTTGCCGCCCCGCCTGGCCTCCCGGCCGGGCGGGGCGGTTGCGCTTGGGGCACAACCCAAGCTGCGCGGCCTGCGTTGGCAACGCACTATGGCTACTTCCGCCGCCGATTCGCGCCCTTCTTCTACTCCTGCGTTGCCCGAGCTGCGGGAGCTGGCTTTGCTGGCCCACGAGCGGCTGGGCAAGCTATACGGCGCGCCGTTCCGCTTTTTCAGCGTCAAGGACCCGCTCAGTGAGCTGATCAGCGCCGTACTCTCGCACCGCACCCGCAACGCCGATTCGCACCGGGCCTATCAGCAGCTCACGGCCCGCTTTCCCCGCTGGGAGCAGGTGCGCGACGCGCCCGTGGCCGAGGTCGAAGCCGCCATCAGCCCCTGCACCTGGCCCGAGCAGAAAGCCCCGCGCCTGCAGGCCATTCTGCGTGAGCTGACCACGCGCCTGGACGGCCAGCTCGACCTCCAGTTTCTGGGCGAGCAGCCGGTGCCCGAGGCGCGCGCCTGGCTGGAAAGTCTGCCCGGCGTGGGGCCCAAAACCAGCGCCGCCACGCTGCTCTTCAGCACCCTGCGCCGCCCGGCCATGCCCGTCGACAGCCACCACCACCGCGTGGCCCAGCGCCTGGGCCTGATTGGCCCCAAAGTGGGTACCGAGGCCGCCCACGCCCTGCTCGAAGCCCTGCTGCCGCCCGACTGGGATGCCCAGCAGGTGTACGACCACCACGAGGCGCTGATGTTCCACGGCCAGAAGTGCTGCTACTTTCACTCCCCCGCCTGCGGCCGCTGCGTGATGCTCGACGTGTGCCCCTACGGCCAGCGGGTGCTGAAGCGGTGAGATGGTGAGTTTTCGTTTGCACAGCTGATAGTCTTCCCGCCAGGACTGCGCCCAACATCCCACCTGCCTTTCCAGTAACTTACTTCGCCTCAGGCACCAACTCACCTCCTCATCATTTCACCCCCTCACCATGAAACCTACTTACGGCGTACCGGCCCTGCTGTCGGCCATCATTCCCGGCCTGGGCCAGCTCATCAAGGGCCAGATTCTGAAGGCGGTGTTTATCTGGGTGGTCAGCGGCGTGGTGGGCTTCCTGCTGTGGTGGACGGTCATTGCCCCGCTGGCCGTGTGGCTCTGGAACATCTACGACGCCTACAACTCGCCCGCGTAGCGGTGAAAGGGTGAAATAGCGTATGCCCGCCGCCGCGGGTGGCGCTTTTTGGGCACTTTTGCGCGCCGCCTGAACTTCACCTCCTCACCCCTTCCGCAATGGCCGTTCTGCACCTGCGCGCCAAGCCCAACGCCCGCCGCAACGAGCTGCAGCTGGCCGCCGATGGCGCAGTGGTGGTGCGCCTGCACGCCCCGGCCCAGGACGGCAAGGCCAACGACTGCCTGCTGCGCTTCCTGGCCGAGGTGCTGGCCGTACCCCGCTCCAGCCTCACGCTGCTCTCCGGCCACACCGCCCCCTTCAAGAAAGTAGCCGTGCCCTCCCTCTCCGACGACGAGCTGCGCGCCGCCCTCACCACCCACGTCGCGCACCTCGGATAAGAGTCAGCCAGTGCTGAACACCCGCGGCGCATTTTCGCGACTGTTGCGGCCGCCTTGACCACTCGGGCGCCGCCGCAACGCCTCCGGAGCAGCGGGCCTCAGATACTTTGCATTATTCGGCTATATTCCTGGCGCTGGCTGCTATTTTTGCTTAGCGCCTATTCGCTTCCTATGCCTAGCTCCGTACCGGCTCTGTCCCCTGCCCTGCTGGGCCTTGCGCTGCTGACGCTGGCCTGCCAGCGGCCGGCGGCCTACCGGTACCTGGCGCCGCCCGCCACCACTAGTCCGGCCGCGGCCCCCGCCACCCAGCCCCGCCTGGTATTCATGGCTTTCCGCGCGGCGGCCGCGCCGGGAGCGGCGGTTCGCTTCGAGCTGCTGGAAACCACCGTAGTGGCGGGCAGCCTGAAGGCCGACACCCCGCCCCCGGCTTCGGCCGACACCTACCTGAGCGTGGCCCAGCTCGATGCCCGCGGGCAGGTGCTGCACACCACCAGCATCGACCATCCCCTGCGCCGCGACGCCGAGTTGGGCGCGGCGGGCGGGGAGCTGCGGCGCCAGGCCGTGACGCTGCCCGAGGCCGAGTTCTTCGTGCGCCTGCCCCTGCAGGCTGGCGCTGCCACCGTGCGCCTTACCGAAACGATTGACCGCCAGCCGGGCGCCCCGGCCGACTTTCCCTTATCGTCCCGACCATGAAACACTTCTTCGCACTACTGGGGGCGCTGCTGCTGGCTTTCGGCGGCCGGGCCCAATCGTTTCCCGTCGATACGCTGGTGAAAACCGGCCCGCTGAACCAGCGCATCAACCTGGTGTTTCTCAGCGACGGGTACCAAGCCAGCGAGCTAAACCAGTTCCGCACCGACGTCGACCAGATTGTGGCCGAGCTGTTCAACCAGACGCCCTTCCGCGAGTACCGGCCCTACTTCAACGTGTTTGCCGTGCGCGTGCCCTCGGTGCAGTCGGGCGCCAGCCACCCGCGTACCGCCTCCGACTGCGGCGCCAGCACCCTGCCCACGGGCAGCGTCAACAACTACTTCGGCAGCGCCTTCGACCAGGGCGGCATTCACCGCCTGGTGGTGCCCACCCGCATGGCCACGGTGATGAGCGTGCTGGCCCGCAACCTGCCGCAGTACGACCAGGCCTTTGTGGTGGTGAACACGCCCGAGTACGGCGGCTCGGGCGGCACGCTGGCCACGTCGTCTACCCACCCCAGCGCCAAGGAAATCGGCATCCACGAAGTCGGCCACTCGTTTGCCGGCCTCGCCGATGAGTACTGGGCCGGTCCGCAGTATGCCCGCGAGCGGCCCAACATGACCCAGCAGACCAACCCGCTGCTGGTGAAGTGGGCCGCGTGGATGAACACCAACGGCGTGGGCATTTACCCGCACACCGGCGACGCGAGCTGGAAAAAGCCCCACCAGGGCTGCAAGATGCAGCAGTTGGGTGTGCCCTTCTGCAGCGTGTGCCGCGAAACCTTCGTGGAGCGCATTCATACCCTGGCCTTGCCCCTGCAAAGCTTCACGCCGTCCCCGCCCGTCGTCAATGGCCCCAGCCAGGATGTGAACCTCACGCTGAACCTGCTGCACCCGGCGGCGCCCAGCCCGCTGCGCGTGGTGTGGAAGCGCGGCAGCACCGTGGTGGCCCGCAACGTGGCGCAGCTGACGGTGGCCCTGGGTAGCCTGCCGCTGGGCCTCACCCGCATTCAGGCCGAAATCACCGACACCACGGCCCTCACCCGCAGTGCCAGCCACCTCACCCAGCACACCTACGCAGTAACCTGGGACGTGAACCGCACCGTTACCGGCACCCGCACCACGGCCGCAGCCTATGAGTACCGCCTGGAAACCTACCCCAACCCCGTGGCTGCCGAGCTGAATTTGAGCTACACCCTGAGCCGGGCGCTGCCGGTGGAAATTACGGTGCTCGACGACGCGGGCCGCAAGCTGAAAACCCCGCTGCGCCGCAGCGCCCAGCGGGCCGGCACCCACGAGTACCGGTTCTCGGCGGCCGAGCTGGGCCTGCGCCGCCCCGGCCGCTACCTGCTGGTGCTCGACATCGACGGCAACCGCGTCACCCGCCCCCTGGTTAGGGAGTAGTTGGTAGTTGGTAGTTGGTAGTTGGTAGTTGGTAGTTGGTAGTTGGTAGTTGGTAGCGTGTACTGGCCTGCCTGAACCGGGTTGCGGGAAAACGCACGACTAACAACGAAAAACGAATAACCAGCAACCAATAACCAGCCAGTCTCAGCTGCGGGCGGCCAGCGCCTCGGGGCGGTAGCTGCGCTCAAACTCTTCGTCGACGTGGTAGGTCGATTCCTCGTGCTGGCTCAGGTCAAGGCCGAGGTCTTCGTCGGCGGGCTTCACGCGCAGGGCAAAAAACCGGTCGGTGAGCTTGAGCAGCAACCAGGCCCCGCCAAACGAGTAGGCCACCACAATCAGCAGCCCCAGCACGTGGTAGCCGAACACGGTGGCGTCGCCGTGAATCAGACCCACCTTGTCGGCAAACACGCCGGTGAGCAGCATGCCCACAATGCCGCCCAGCCCGTGACAGGGAAACACGTCGAGGGTATCGTCGATGGTGGTGCGCGAGTTCTGCCAGTGCACGGCGGCGTGGCTGATGAGCGCGGCCAGCACCCCAAATAGCAGGCTCTGGCCGTAGCTCACGTAGCCAGCGGCCGGCGTAATGGCCACCAGCCCCACCACGGCCCCAATACAGGCGCCTACGGCCGTGGGTTTGCCGCCGCGGGCCACTTCCACCAGCAGCCAGGCAATGAGGGCCGCGGCCGAGGCCAGGTTGGTGTTGACGAAGGCCGTTGCCGCCAGCTCGTTGGCGCCCAGGGCCGAGCCCGCGTTGAAGCCAAACCAGCCAAACCACAGCAGCCCGGTGCCCAGCAGCACGTAGGGCACGTTGGGCGTAGAGAACGAAGTGGCGCGCACGTGGGCCGAGCGGCGGCCCAGCACCAGGGCCCCAGCCAGGGCCGCAATGCCCGCCGAGATGTGCACCACCGTGCCGCCGGCGAAGTCGAGCACGCCCCAGCGGCGCAGGAAGCCCTCGGGGTGCCAGGTCCAGTGCGCCAGCGGGCAGTAGATGAACAGGCAAAACAGCACCATGAAGGCCAGGTAGCCCTTGAAGCGCACCCGCTCGGCAAACGAGCCGGTAATCAGCGCCGGGGTGATGATGGCGAATTTGAGCTGAAAGGCGAAGTAGAGAATAAACGGAATGCCCGGCGAAAGCAGCGGGTGCGGGGCCGTACCCACATTGCGCAGCAGGGCGTAGGTGAAGGGGTTGCCGATGAGCCCGTGCCAGGAGTCGCCGTAGGCCAGCGAGAAGCCCACGAAGTAAAACACCAGGGTGATGACGCCCAGGGCCACGAAGCTCTGCAGCATGGTGGAAATGACGTTTTTGGGCCGCACCATGCCGCCGTAGAAAAACGACAGGCCCGGCGTCATGATCAACACGAAAGCGGTAGCGGTGAGCATCCAGGCCACGTCGGCAGGATTAAGGCTGCCCGGCGCGGCCGCCGGGTGGGTGGCCGGGTAAACGGCCGCCACCAGCGTGCCCAGTAGTAGTGCGCCCAGTACCAGCCGGGAAACCGAAAGCCGAGGGAAAGAAAATACACTCATTGCAACATGCCCTTAAATTTTACAGGCAATCTATATTCATTCGCCACATTATCAACGCAAGGCCCCTTGTTTTTATATCCCATTTCATAAAATACCCGCAATTCAAGAGCATTACCCCCTAATAAAACAACCCTCTGCTTACGTGCATCTACAAATCAATAGCCCTGTAGTGGTCTTGCCCATCCTGCGCCCGGAATTTCGCTGACCTAGCCGCCGGGCGTACCTTGCAGCTTCAACCCAACTGCCTGAGATGTCAGCCGCTTCTTTCCAGCCCGACCTGCAGCCTTTGCTCGACGCCCTGGCTTTTTCGCCCGAAAACCTGGTGCTACGCCGCCACGTGGCCGCTCAGCTGCGCCTGGCCGGCCGACTCGCCGAAGCCGAAACCCACTACCGCACCGGCCTGCGCCAGGCCCCCGATGATGCCGAGCTGCAACTGGGCCTGGCCGAAACCTACGCCGCCCTGGGCAAGCCGTCGGCGGCGCTGGTGGTGGTGGAAGAGCTGCTGAGCCACCAGCCCGAGCTGGCCGCGGCCCACCTGCTGCACGCCCGCCTGCTGGCTCGCGCCGGCGGCAGCTCCCAGGAAGCCCGCGAGGCCTACCGCCACGCCCAGGCCCTCGATGCTTCCCTGCACGATGCCGGGCTGGACGAGCAGCTGGGCTTGCGCCCGGCCGCCGTGCCCGCCGGCGGGGGCGAGCCGCTGCCCCTGGGCTCGGCCGTCAGCCCCGCCGGCCTCGACGAGCGGGCCTTGTTTGCCGGCCTCGAAAAGCCCAAAATCACCTTTGCCGAGGTGGGCGGCATGGAAGCCGTGAAGGAGGAAATCCGCCTCAAGATCATTCACCCCCTGCAGTACGCCGACCTCTACAAGGCCTACGGCAAGGCCGCGGGCGGCGGGCTGCTGCTCTACGGGCCGCCCGGCTGCGGCAAAACCCACCTGGCCCGGGCCACTGCCGGTGAGGTGCAGGCCTCGTTCATTCACGTGGGCATCAGCGACATTCTCGACATGTACCTGGGTCAGAGCGAGAAGAAGCTGCACGAGCTGTTTGAGCTGGCGCGCCTGCAGGCCCCCTGCGTGCTGTTTTTCGACGAAGTAGACGCCCTGGCCGCCAACCGCCACGATTTGCGCCAGAGCGCGGGCCGCACCCTCATCAACCAGTTTCTGGAAGAGCTCGACGGCGCCCGCAGCTCCAACGACGGCGTGCTGGTGCTGGCCGCCACCAACGCCCCCTGGCACCTCGACCCGGCCTTCCGCCGCCCCGGCCGCTTCGACCGCATTGTGCTGGTGACGCCGCCCGACGAGCCGGCCCGCACCGCCATCCTGCAGGTACAGCTGCAGGGCAAGCCCGTGGACGACAAGCTGAGCTTGCCGGCCGTGGCCGCGCAGACCGCCGGCTTCTCGGGCGCCGACCTGAAAGCCGTGGTGGATACCGCCGTGGAAACCCGCCTGCGCGAGTCGATGCGCGCCGGCCGCCCCCTGCCCGTGCAGCAAAGCGACCTGCTGGCCGCCGCCAAGCAGGTGCGCCCCAGCACCAAGGAGTGGTTTGCCACCGCCAAAAACTACGCCCTGTACTCCAACGAGGGTGGCACCTACGACGACATTCTCGCTTACCTGGGCATCAAAAAGCCCTAAGCCCACCACGCGCATGAGCGAGGCAAGCCCCATCTGGCAGGAACGCGCCCAGCTGCTGTTGCGTCTGCGCCGGCCCGCCGACGCGGCGCAGCTGGCGGCCCGGCAACTGACCCTCGATGCACGGAACGTCACGGCGCAGCTCACGCTCGCCCAGGCCCTGCTCGCGCAAAACCAGCTGGTGCGGGCTGCCGAGGTTGCGGCCGAAGCAGTGCACACCGACCCGGAAGAGCCCGCGGCCCACTACCTGCTGGCGCTGGCCCTGCAGTACCAGGGCCGGCACAGCGCCGCCGAAGGGCCGCTGGCAACCGCGCTGCGGCTCAATCCCTACGAACCCGATTACCACGGCCGCCGCAGCGTGAGTTTTTACCACCAGAAGCGCCTGCGTCAGGCGCTGGCAGCTGCCGATGCGGGCCTGGCCATCAATCCGCACCACGCCGACTGCCTGCTGTGGCGCGCCATGAGCTGCGAAGCCCTGCACCGCTCTGCGGCGGCCGACCAGGCCTTCGCAACCCTGCTGCAACTGGCGCCCACCGACCCCGTCGCCCACACCAACCGGGGCATTTTGCTGTACTACCGCGAAAACTTCGCAGCGGCCCGCAACCATTTCCACGAGGCCCTGCGCTTCGACCCGAACCTGAATCTGGCCCAGCAATACCTGAAACGGCTACCGGACAAAGGCCCGCCCCAGGCTGCCCCGAAGATTGACCTGACGCTGATGCCGTGGTGGGGCTGGCTGGGCTGGGTGGTATCGTTTATCGTGCTGGCCGGGGAGCGGCTGCTGCGGCCGGCGGCGGGCCATGCCCTGGCCTTTACCGGCTGCGCTATCCTGGCGCTGCTGGCCGGCCTGGCAGTTGGCTATAGCTTGCACCTGCGCCTGCACGCGCGCTGGCCCGGTACCGCCGGTTGGCTGGCCGCGCTGGTGGGTATGCTGGGGCTGGCGGAGCATCAGCAACAAACGGGGCAGCCCGACCACGCCATGCTGTTGCTGCGCCTGGCCGCCGCGCTGGCCCTGCTGCGCACCATGTATGCCCACGGGCAGCTGAAACACCTTAAGCAGCGGGTAGGGTGAGCGGGGTAATCAGCGGCGGCGAGCTGCACCGCCTGGAGATGTTGTTCGACGTGCGGCGCCTGGATTTGGCGGAAGAGGTCGTGACGCGGCTGCTGATCCAGCATCCGCAATCGGCCCAGCTGCACCGCCTGCTGGGCCGGGCGCTGTACCACCAGGGCAAGCTGCCGGCCGCCGGTCAGGCCGTGCGCACGGCCATCCAGCTGGACCCGCAACACGGTTATGGCTTTTTCCTGCAGGGGCTGATCCAGGCCGACGGCGGCCAGGCCACGGCGGCCGAAAGCAGTTTCCGGGAAGCCATCCGGCTAAGCCCCCGGGCCGCCGGCTATTGGGTAGCGCTGGGCTATAGCTGCCACGCGCAGCAGCGCCCAACGGAGGCCCTCGACGCCCTGAACCAGGCCCTGGCGCTGGCCCCGGCCAACCCCGAAGCCTGGCGCTACCGCTACGCCGTGCTGGTAAGTTTGGCCGACTATCCGGCCGCCGACCAAGCCCTGCGCCACTGGCTGCGCCTGAGTCCCACGGACGCCCGCGCCCAGCTGGCGGCCGGTCAAACTGCCCTGCGCCACCACGATTACTCCGCCGCCCGGCAGCACCTCACCGAAGCCCTGCGCCTGGAGCCTGGCTTGCAGGCCGCCAAACCAGGTTTAGCCACCGCCCTGAAACGCCGCTTTGCCTTGCAGCGCTGGTTTGATGCCGGCAAGCAGCGTATGGACGCGCTTTACCTGCGCGGCACCGAGGGCCACCTGGGCGCGCTGCTGCTGGTGGTCGTGCTCAGCATTGTCCTTGCCTACCTGTGCGTGCCGCTGCTGCTGGCCTACCTCGGCCTTTACCTGCGCTGGCGCCTCGACCCGCAGGTTCGGCGGCTGCTGAGCAAGCAGCCCCGCTTTAGCCTCAACCAGTGCCTCCTTGGCACCCGCCGCGAGCTAATGCTGGCCCTGCTGCTGATTGCCTTGCTGGGGGTAAGCCTAGTGGGCATGTTGCTCGACCACAGCTGGGCGTACCCCCTGGCGGCGGGGCTGCTGCTGGCGGTGTTTGCCGCTGCTTGGGTTGCGGCTCGAGCCAGGCCGTAACTTTCCTCACTCATCGAGCCGCCTTTACTTTTTCAGCCGCTCGTTTTCCTGACTACGCCCCACATGCCCACTTCTTCTCCCGAGCGCGTTTCGCTGCTGCTCCAACAAAAGCGCCCCGACCTGGCCGAGCAGGAGGCTCGCCGCCTGCTGAGCGACGAGCCCCACGACGCCTACGTGCACGGCCTGCTGGCCCTGAGCCTGCTGCAGCAGCAGCGCCCGGCCGAGGCGTTGACTGCCGCCCAGGCCGCCGCCGCGCTGGAGCCCGAGTACGATTTCGCATTCTACGTGCAAAGCCTGGCGCACCTGCAGCTGCACGAGGCAGCCCGGGCGCAGGCCGCCATTGAAGAAGCCCTGCGCCTCGACCCCGAAGACGCCAACTACTACCACGTGCTGGGCCAGCTGCGCTTTCAGCAACACCATTTGCGCGCCGCTCTGCAGGCCGCCGAGGCCGGACTCATCAGCGACCCGACCCACGTCGACTGCCTGAGCTTGCGCGCCCGCTGCCTGGCCCGCCTGGGCCGCCGCGAAGAAGCCGCCGCCGACTTCGACGAAGCCCTGCGCTACGGCCCCACCGACACCGGTACCCACGCCGACCTGGGCTGGGTGGCGCTGGAGCGGGGCCGGGCCAAGGAAGCCGCCGGCCACTTCCGCGAGGCCCTGCGCCTGAACCCGACTTCCGACTACGCCCGCGAGGGACTGGTAGCTTCGCTGAAAGCCCGTTTCTGGCTCTACAACGGCTTTTTCCGCTTCATGACGTGGACGCAGACTCTGAGCAGCGGGGCGCGCACGGGCTTGTTCATCGGCATGTTCGTGCTGGCCCGGCTGGTGCCGGCGCTGCTGCCGCTGTACCTGGCCTTCGTGGGTCTTAGCTGGTTTGCCGAGCCCCTGTTCAACACCCTGCTGCGCTTCAGCCGCGACGGAAGGCTGGCTCTGAGTCCGGAAGATACTGAGCACTCCAACGTTTTCGCGGCGCTGCTGCTGGGTGGGCTCACGGTCCTGGCCGTGTACAATCTGGCCTGGGCCTGGGAGCCGCTCGAGCTGCTGGGCATGGTGCTGCTGGGGCTGCTGTTTCCGGTAGCGGGCACCTACGCGCAGGCCAGGCCGCGGCAGCGGCGTATTTCCCGCTGGCTGGGCCTGGGCCTGGCGGCCACCGGGCTGCTGGCGGTGCTGCTGCTGGCCCTGGGCATGAGCGGCCACAACTTACTATTCGGCGCGTTCCTGCTGGGCACCCTGCTCTACGTGTGGGGCTTCGCGCTGCGCCCCAGCTAGCATCAGCGGCTGCGGCCCGTTTTGTTTCGTCCGGTGGCCGGGATGGATGCAGCTGCCTCCATCCCTACCGCCGGACAGGCAGCTTGTCGGCCCGCGCCTACTCCGCCGCCAGCGCCATGATGGCGGCGGCGGCGCCCTTCACTACCTCGGCCATGCGCTGAAAGTCCAGGGTGTCGATGGTATCGGTGGGCTCGTGGTAGTGCGGGTTGCGCAGGAAGGACGTGTCGTTGATCATCACCGCGGGGTAGCCGTAGCGCCAGTAGCTGCGGTGGTCCGAGAGGCTGGCCAGCCCCACCGACGCCGGCAGGTTAATGCGCTGCACGTCGATGTTGGCGTGGCTTTGCATGAGCTGCTGCACCTGCTGGGTCAGGGCCTCCTCGCCCTCGCGGCCCACCACCACGATGAAGTTGCCGGCGTTGGGGTAGCGCGCGGCCAGCTCCTCGTCGGGAAAATGCTGGGAGCCGGGCTCGTCGCGGAAGTAGCCGATCATTTCGTAGCAGATCATGGCCCGCACCGGCACTGCGGCCGCGTGCAGGCTTTTGGCGTGCACGGCGCTGCCCATGTACTCACCGGCAAAGTAGGGCGGCTCCTCGTTGGGGTAGGCCACCAGATCGACGCGACAGCGCAGCGGGGGCGCTTTTTCGTGCAGCACGCGGGCGGTTTCGAGCAGGCCCGCCACGGCCGAGGCGTTGTCGTCGGCGCCGGGCTGGTCGCCGAACACGTCGTAGTGTGCGCCTACAATCAGGCGCTCGGCCTCGGGCGGCCCGAAGGAAGCAATGATGTTGCGGTAGCTACGGCCGTCGGCCTCGAAGGTCTGCTCGGCGAGGCGGCAGCTCAACCCGGCAAATGCCGCCTTGATGTAGTCGGCAGCCTGGTTGAGGGAGCTGAGGTTGCGATAGTTGCGGGCCGGCTGCAGAGAGGTCAGAAACTTCACATCGGCGTAGAGACGGGCTTGGGTGGCGGGCATAAGCTGGGCGGATTGCGGGCGGCGTACCCGCTTTATACGCCGCCGGGGCGCCGCCCGCCCGCACCCGGCCGTAAAATTCTGCGGGGCTACGTCTCCAGCAGGTAGCCGCGGGCCAGCTGCCCGAACTCGGCCAGCTGCCGCTGCTGCCAGCCTTCGTCGTGGCCCAGCTCGCGGCCCAGCAGGGCAGCCACGGTGGGGGCCGCCGCCAGGGCCGCCCGCGCATCGTGAAACAGCAGGCGCACGCGCCGGGCCAGCACATCTTCCACCGTGCGCGCCAGCTCGGCCCGCGCCGCCCACACCACCTCGGCCTGCCGGTAGTCCAGGCCCGGCACCAGCGGCTGGGCCAGGGCCGGCTCGGCCCTTATCAGCGCCGCCAGCGCCGCCTGATCGGTGCCGTAGCGGGCCAGGTAGCTGCCGGGTGCTGCCCACGCCCCGCCCGGGGCCGACGCAGCCGCGGGCAGGGCGCCGTGAATCAGCTGCCGGGCCGAGCTGCTGGGCCGGGACGGCAGCCGCCCCCGGCCGATAAGCTGGTCGATGGTATCCTGGCCCATCTGCCGGAAGGTGGTCCACTTGCCGCCCGTGAGCGACACCAGCCCGGCCGGCGAAACCACCACGCGGTGCCGGCGCGACAAATCCCGGGTAGCCTGCCCGGCGCCGCCCGCAGCGAGGGGGCGCAGCCCGGCGTACACGCACCGCACATCGGCCGGCCGGGGCGGGCGGGACAAGTAGCGGGCAGCGGTATGCAGAATAAAGTCGACTTCGGCCGGCAGGGCGCGGGGCTCTTCGCTGATAGCGGATAACGGCGTATCGGTGGTGCCCAGCACCACGCTGCCCTGCCAGGGTACGGCAAACAGCACCCGCCCGTCGTCGGTGCGCGGAATCATGAGGGCTGCCGCCCCGGGCAGAAACGTGGCGTCGAGCACCAGGTGCACGCCCTGGCTGGGGCGCAGCAGCGGCGCGGCGGCGGGCTGGTCGAGGCGGCGCACGTCGTCGGCGAAGATGCCAGTGGCATTGACCACGGCGGGAGCCCGCAGCTGGTAGCGGCAGCCGGTTTCGGCGTCTTCGGCCTCCACGCCCACCACCTGGCCCCGGGCATCGTGCAGCACCGCCCGCACGCCGCAGTGGTTGAGCACCAGCGCGCCCAGCTCCAGGCAGGTCTGGGCTAGGTTCACGGCCAGGCGGGCGTCGTCGAACTGCGCGTCGGAGTAGCTGATGCCGCCGCGCAGGCCCGCGGGGCGGACGCCCGGCAGCTCGCGCAGGGTTTCGGCCTGGCTCAGCCAGCGCGGCCGGCCCAGGCCCAGGTCGCCGGCCAGCCGTTCGTAGAGCATCAGTCCCAGGCCGTACCAGGGCCGCTCCCAGCGGTGGCAGGCCGGAATAATGAAGCGCTGGGCCTGCACCAGGTGCGGGGCGTTGCGCAGCAGGCGGCCGCGCTCGAGCAAGGCCTCCCGCACCAGGCCCAGCTGCCCCTGCGCCAGGTAGCGCACACCGCCGTGCACCAGCTTGGTGCTGCGGCTGGAGGTGCCCTTGGCAAAGTCGTGGCGCTCGAGCAGCAGGGTGCGGTAGCCCCGGCCGCTGGCATCGAGGGCCACCCCCAGTCCGCTGGCGCCGCCCCCAATGACAATCAGGTCCCAGTCGGGCTGCCGGGCCAAGCGCCGGAGCAGGGTAGCGCGGGAGAAATCAGGGGGCATGGAATAGCAGCTGGTGGCGGGCCGGTCAAGATAGGCACAGTCCGCTCAGGCAGCTCCGGCGGCGGCCAGCAACTTTCGGTCAACCCGTTTAAAGCCTTGGCCCCCAGCCGGCCCGGGAGCCCGGGGCTGGCAGGCCCCGACGCTGCGGAGCAGCCCTTGGCAACCAGCGCACCTATTTTTAGTATTATACATAGTTCAGGCATAACATCTGATGCCCGGGCGTAGTCGAAAAAACCTTATTAACGTCGGCGTTGGAAAGGAATCCACAATCCGGTACCTTCGCACCTCGATAGTACTTTTTACGACGGAGGCAGTACCCATGTAACAGCTACGTTTGCGGCCCGGCCGCCGCAGGCACCCTTTTAAGGCCAGTTCCCGCGCCACTGCGGGTTGGCCCCGACACCCAGCCTTCGTTATTGCCCCACCGCCCCGGCAGCCCCACCTCTGCCCGGCCGGTCTCCGTCGCAAGACTGTCCCCGACTTCCTGCCTACCCTCTGCTAAAGCCAGGAGCGCGCCCCGCCGCCCTCCTGGCTTTAGCGCCCACCCCTACGCCGCGGCCCCACCGCCGGTCCTTTGTTATGAGTACTTTCCGCATTGTGCAGGTGGCTCCGCTGTCGGCGCCTTTTCCGTTCCAGGTCGAAGAGCGGCGGCTTTCCTGGCTGCGTCCCTGGCGGCGCTGGCACACGCTCAAGCAGCGCAGCTACGGCCACCAGAGAGTTCAGCTCGCCACGGCCCGCTTTCACAGCCTGACAGAAGCCCGGGCTTTCATCGAACACGTGCAGCACAAGCGCGCGGGGCAGCTTGCCCAGAAGCACCGCCGCCACCGCCGGCGCGAGCAGATGAGCCAGTACCCGCAGGTGGTAGAGCAGGTCAACCTGGGTTTGTCGTAGCCTTCCTCGGGCAGGCGCCTGACCAGGTCCGGCAGCCGATAGCCAGGAGTCAGCCCGTTTGGCCGAGTTACTGCTCCGCCGAACGGGCTTTTTTGCGGCCGGTCTGCCAGGATTACTGCGCCGGACCCTGGCGCAGGGCATTGGCGTAGTCGACCAGCCGGGCTAGGTCGTGGTCGGCGTCGAAGCTCAGCTTGTGCTCTTCGGCGTAGGCTTCCAGCTGGGCAGCCTCGGCCTGGAAGTAACCCAGCAAGTCGCGCCGCGGACGGCGCAGCGCCACTACCTGCCCCTCGGGGGTACCCAGATAGTACCAGTCGCTTACGTCGAGGTAGCTGATGCGGGGGGCGGGCACGCGGGGGCGGTAGTACGTGGCCGGGTAGCCGTAGGCGTCGGACTGGCTCACGCTGCGCCGCACCAGAAAGCGGCGGCGCAGCAGCACCACGGGTCCGCCATTGAGGCGCTCGAAAAACGCGGGCGAGGTGTAGTCGGAGGCTTTGTCGTGGTTCCAGTGGTACACCAGAAACGGCCGCGCCCGCAGCGGCCCCTGCCGGAAGCGCCGCACCCGGGCCGGCAGGGCGGTGCGGGCGCTGGGCAGGGAAGTGCCGTAGGGCAGCACAGCCCCGCGCACGGCGAAGGTGCGCACCGCCACGGCCGCCACCGTGCGCACGGTGCTGTCGGGCATGGTTACCAGCAGCACGTCGCGGTCGAGGTAGAGCTTCAGCGGGCCGCGCAGGGTGTCGCCGCTGGTGAGCACCACCGTGCCCTGCCGGTACTCCTGCACCAGCCCTCCTACCTGGGCGAAAACGTGGGCGGGTAACAGCGCGCCCGCTACCAGACCGGCGACGCAGGCAAGGGTGCAGGTGGTTTTCATAGCAACGGGCGGCGTAAGGAGCAGGTGACGACAGCGGGCCGGAGTAAGATAACACGGCTGGAACCGTGCGGGCAAGCTCGGCCGGCCGGGCCCGCACGGTTGCCTTGCGTAGCTGCAAAGACGAGCCCGCCGGGGGGCAAGGTTGCAGTCGGGCACCGGGCCGGCTTATCGAATATTTTCACCTATCTCACGAATAGCCTGCCGCGGCTGTAGGATAGTTCTGCTCGCTAGCGAAGTAGCCTACCAACCTAGCGCCCCAGCCGGCCTACGGCAGCAAGTTGGTGTCAGCAGCCGCTCCGCTGCTCGCGGTGCAGCCGGTAGTCATCCGGCCATCAGCTGTCAGGCTTACGACGAGGCTACGGTTTTTTCGCCGGTGGCCGCGCGAATCCTTATCCAACACCGTTTTTCTATACCTTCCCGCCGCCGCTACCACCCCATCCGCTATGACCTCCCCCCTACTGCTCCGCCTGCCGCTGCTGGTGCTGCTGGCTTTGCTGTGCGCCTGCTCCAAGCCCGGCACCGACTCTGCCAGCGCCGACGGCGACGAAATCGACCCCTACGAAAACCTGGTGTTCAGCTTCGACAAGCCGGTGGCCGCCGGGGTGGAGCTTAGTCGCTGGGACACCGCGCAGCTGGTGCGCTTCGAGCCGGCGGTGCGCGGGCGGTTTATGTGGACCTCGGACCGGGAACTGGTGTTTTCGCCCAGTCAGCCGTTTGCGCCCAGCACCGCCTTCAAGGCTGAGTGGCAGCCGCAGGCGCTACCCAAGGAGCTGCAGGGCAAGCTGCCCGAGCTCAAGCGCCGCCGCTTCCACACGCCCTACCTCGACATGACCACCCCGCAGGTATTCTGGACCGCCGGCAACCGCGGCCCCGCGGTGCGCCTGAACGTGGGCTTCAACTACGCCGTGCGCCCCGCCGAGCTAAGCCAGCACCTGCGCCTGACGGCCAACGGCCAGCAGATTCCCTTTGAAGTGGTATCGGCCGAGGCCGACAAGGTGGTGGGCGTGCAGCCCACGCAGGCCGTGCCGGCCGGCAGCGCCATTCAGCTGGTAGTAGCGCCGGGCCTCACGCCGGTGGGTGCCCCGGCGCAAACCGACACCACCAGCCGGCGCCGCCTCACGGGCTCCGTCACGGTGCCCGACCCGCAGGAGCTGCAGGTGCGCGAGCTGAGCGGCTCGCAGATCGAGGGCGAGCCGGCCGTGCGCATCCTGACCAGCCAGCCGGTGAGCGTGGCGGCCCTGCAGCCGCTGATTGCGGTGCAGCCAGCCGTGGGCTACACCGTAGAGGCCACCGAAAGCGGCCTGCTGCTGCGCGGCGGCTTCGAGCTGGGCAAGAGCTACACCGTGAGCATTCAGGCCGGCGCCTCCGGCGAGCTGGGCGGGCGGCTGAATCAGGCCGTGAGCCAGCAGGTGTCGTTCAGCGACGAGCGGCCCAGCATCAGCTTTGCCCACGGTGAAAAAGCCATGTACCTGGGCGCGGGCGGCCTGCGCAACCTGGGCTTGCGCCTCAACGAGGTAAACCGGGTGAAGGTGAGCATCTACAAGGTGTACGCCAACAACATCCGGGAGCTACTACGCTCCGGCGAGCAGTACGGCTACGACTACGAGGAAGACGGCGGCGAGCAGGACGAAAACGGCGAGTACGTGGACCGCAGCTACCGCTACTTCAACACCGCCGATTACGGCAACCTGCTCACGGAGCGCACCTATTCTACCGCCGCGCTGCCCAGGCAGGGCTCGTTGCGGCTGCTGCACCTCTCGCTGCAGGATCTGGAGTTCAGCAACCAGCTGAAGGGCCTGTACGTGGTGCGCGTGCAGGATACCGAGCGCAGCTGGCTGCAGGTATCGAAGCTGGTGACGGTGTCGGATTTGGGCGTGGTGGTGAAGCAGGGGCCCACGGGCGCGCTGGTGTTTGTGAACTCGCTGCGCACGGCCAAGCCGGTAGGCGGGGCCACGGTGCGCTTCATCAGCACAAACAACCAGACCATGTTCACGGGCGCCACCAACGGCCGCGGCGTGGCCCAGATGGGCACGGCCGCCGACACCGCCCGGGCCCGGCGCTTCCAGCTGGAAACGGTGCTGGTGCAGCACGGCCACGATTTCACCTTCCTGTCGCTGCCACGCAGCCAGGTAGAAACCTCGCGCTACGACGTGGGCGGCCTGCAAAGCAACGCGGCCCGCTTCCAGGCTTTTCTCTACGGCGACCGGGACCTGTACCGCCCCGGCGACACCATCCGGACCAACACCGTGGTGCGCACCGACGACTGGCGCGTGCCCGGCCCAGTGCCCATGAAAATTCGGTTGCTGCTGCCCTCGGGCAAGGAATACGCCAGCTACCGCCGCACCCTGAGCAAGCCCGACGGCTCGTTTGAGGCGCAGTTTATTCTGCCCGCCTCGGTGATGACCGGCCTCTACACCCTGGAAGTGCTGACCGGCAACGACGTGCTGCTGACCTCGCGCAAAATCAGCGTGGAGGAGTTCGTGCCCGACCGCCTGAAAGTAACCGTCACGGCCGCGCCCGCCACCGTGAAGCCGGGCCAGACCGTGCGCGCCGCCGTGCTGGCCCAGAACCTGTTCGGCCCGCCCGCCACCGACCGCAAAGTGGAAGTGGAATTCTCGCTCAAGCAGAAAACTTTCGCCCCGAAAGACTACCCCGACTACAGCTTCAGTCTGGAAAGCGGCGGCACCCAGCGCCGCTACGTGAACAGCGAGGAACAGGAATCGAGCCTCAACAGCCGCTTCGAAAAGGCCGTGCGCGAAACCGTGACCGACGCCCAGGGCCGCGCCGCCGCCGAATACCAGGTGCCCGACTACCGCGACCTGGGCACCCTAGAAGGCACGGCCTTCGCCACGGTGTTCGACGAAACCGGCCGCCCCGTAAACCGCCTCGCCACCTTCGAGGTGCGCACCCAGCCGGTGCTCTACGGCGTGCAGCAGCTGCCCGAGCTGGTGAGCACCCGCCAGCCCACCGAAATCCGCGTGGTGGCGCTGAGTCCCCAAACTTCAACTCAAGGCAAGCCGGCCCGGGCTGCCGCGCTGGTGCGGGTAGTGCGCATTCTGTGGGAAACCGTGCTGGAGCGCCAGGGCGGGCGATATATCTACCAGTCGCAGCGGCGTGAGGAAGTGGTGCTGACCAAAACCGTGCAAGCCGCCCCCGGCGCCACCCTTAGCTTTCAGCCCAGCTACTCGGGCGAGTACGAGGTGCGCGTGGCGCGGCCCGGCGCCGAGACCTACGTGGCCAGCCGCTTCTACGCCTACGGCTACGGCGACACGCCCAGCAATGCCTTCGAGGTGAGCAACGAGGGGCAGGTGCAGATTGAGGCCGACAAAGCCAGCTACCACCCCGGCGAAAAGGCTACGCTGCTGCTCAAAACGCCCTTCCCCGGCCGGGTGCTGGTGACGGTGGAGCGCAACCGCGTGTTCGACCACTTCTACGTGGACACCGACCAGAAATCGGCCCGCGTGACGGTGCCCATCACCGGCGCGCACGTGCCCAACGTGTACGTGACGGCCACCGCCATCCGGCCGCTGTCTACCGATGCGCGCAACCCGCTCACGGTGGCCCGCGGGTTCGTGCCCTTGACGGTGGAAAAGCCCGAGGCCAAACTGCCGGTGGCCATCAAGGCGCCCGCGCAAAGCCGCTCGCAGACCTTCCAGACCATTGAAGTACAAACCAAACCTGGCGCGGCCGTGACGCTGGCCGTGGTGGACGAGGGCATTCTGCAGCTAAAAAACTACCAGACGCCCGACCCCTTCGGCTACTTCTACCAGAAGCGCGCCCTCGAAGTATCGGCCCACGACGTGTACCCCTTCCTGCTGCCCGAACTAGGCACCAGCAGCAGCGGCGGCGACGGTTACGACCTGGCCCGCCGCACCACGCCCGTGCCCTCGCGCCGGGTGCAGCTGGTGGCCCGCTGGAGCGGCGTGCAGCGCGCCGACGCCAGCGGCAAGGTGCGCGTGAAAATGCGCGTGCCGCAGTTCAGCGGGGCCCTGCGCCTGATGGCCGTGGCCTACCAGGGCGACGCCTTCGGCTCGGCCGACCACACCATGCGCGTAGCCGACCCGGTGGTTATCAGCACCGCCCTGCCCCGCTTCCTCAGCCCCGGCGACACGATTGACGTGCCGGTAACGCTGACGAATACGACGAACGCCACTTTGTTCGCAGCAGTAGGACATTCAGTCGAAGGGCCTCTTAAATCCGCTGAACCAGGACCACCTGATCCAAAAAACCCAAGTAAGCAGTTATCGAATGTCGGAATCGAGTACGTGATAAAGCTCAAGCCTAATGCTGAAATAAGAAAACTGTTCCACTTTACTGCCACCGGAATCGGCAACAGCAAAGTCAAGATTCTTGTGAAGAGGCTGAGTGGAATGACGACCGAAGCAGAAGATGCCAAAGTCACCGAAACCTTCACCGAAACCATCGAACTATCCATCCGCCCCGCTTCGCCTCTGCAGATGCGCACCGGTTCAGGAACCGTGGCGGGCGGCCAGACGCAGGCGCTGGACTTGCGCACCGATTTCCTGCCGACCTCGCAGCGCAGCCAGCTGGTGCTGAGCCGCTCGCCCATGACGGAGTTCAGCAAGGATTTGCGCTACCTGCTGCAGTACCCCTACGGCTGCCTGGAGCAAACCGTGTCGGCGGCTTTCCCGCAGCTCTACTACCCCGATCTGGCGGCCACGCTGGGCCAGGGCAAAAAGCAGCAGCGCTACAACCCCAACTACCACGTGCAGGAGGCCATCCGCAAGATTGAGGCCCAGCAGCTCTACAACGGCGCGCTCAGCTACTGGCCCGGCGGCGACTACGACAACTGGTGGGCCTCGGCCTACGCCGCGCACTTCCTCCTGGAGGCCAAGCGCACCGGCTTCGCCGTAAACGCCGGCGTGCTCGACAAAACGCTGCGCTACCTGCAATACCGCGTTCGGAAGCGCGAAACCGAGGAGTACCAGTACCTCGCGGCCGGCAACGTGGCGCGGCAGAAGGTCATTGCCAAAAAGGAAATTCCCTACTCACTCTACGTGCTGGCCCTGGCCGGCCGCCCCGACCCGGTGGCCCTGAACTACTACCAGGCCAACCAGAACCTGCTGGCGCAGGACATGAAGTTCGTGCTGGCCAGCACCAGCGCGCTGTCGGGCCAGCGGCGCGGCTTCCAGGCGTTGCTGCCGCGCGGCTTCACCGAAACCGCCGCTCGCCGCGCCCTCGACGGCTCGTTCTACTCCCCGGTGCGCGACCTGGGCCTGGCCCTGAACACGCTCATCGAAGCCGACCCACAGAACCCGCAAGTGGCAGGTATGGCCCGGCAACTCTCGGGGCTGGTGAAGCAGGCCGGCTGGCTGAGTACCCAGGAGCGCGCCTTTGCCCTGCTGGCCCTGGGCAAAGTGGCCAGGCAAAACCGCAATAGCACCGTCACGGCCACGCTGGCCGAGGCCGGCGGCACGGTGCTGGGCCAGTACAAAGGCCCGCAAAACCTGGCCGTGAGCAACGTAGCCAACCGTCGCCTGAGCGTGAAAACCCAGGGCAGCGGCGCGCTCTATTATTTCTGGACGCTGGAGGGCATTTCACCCACCGGCCAGATGCGCGAGGAAGACCAGTTTCTGCAGGTGCGCCGGCAGTTCCTCGACCGCAACGGCAGTCCGCTCGGTCGGGCCGAGTTCCGCCAGAACGATTTGGTGGTGGTCAAAATCACGCTGCAGGCCGCCGAAACAGCTGGTGAAGTGCCCAACGTAGCCATTACCGATTTGCTGCCCGCTGGTCTCGAAATCGAGAATCCGCGCATCGGCGCCGTGCGCGAGCTGACCTGGGCCACCGACGCCGCCACGCCCGATTACCTAGACGTACGCGACGACCGAATTAATCTGTTCACCACCGCCACCGGCAAGCCCAAGTCGTTCTACTACCTGGCCCGCGCCGTGTCGAAGGGCACCTTCAAGCTCGGCCCGGTGAGTGCCGATGCCATGTACAACGCCGAGTACCACAGCTACAGCGGGGCCGGCACGGTGCGCGTGCGGTAAGAAGTTATGCGCCATTGGGCCAAAAAGTGGTGGAAAAATGCGGGGCCGGGCGGCCGACGCCTACGCCTTGGGCTGCTGGGCTTACCAGGCCTAATAGCCGTAGCGCTAGGTCTTGATGCCGCCTTTCCCCTGCCGCCCGTGCCGCCCGCATCGCCCGTGGTGCTGGCCGCCGACGGCGCGGTGCTGCACGCCTACCTCTCGCCCGACCAGAAGTGGCGCCTGCCCGCCGCACTGCGCGACATCACGCCCACGCTGCGCCAGACGCTGGTGGCCAAGGAAGACCGGTGGTTTTACTGGCACCCCGGTATCAACCCCCTGGCGTTGCTGAAAGCGGCCGGCAACAACGTGCTGGGCAACGGGCGGCGCACCGGGGCCAGCACCATCACCATGCAGGTGGCGCGGCTATTGGAGCCCAAAGAGCGCACCGTGGCGGGCAAGCTGCAGGAAATGCTGCGGGCCCTGCAGCTGGAGGCGCACTACTCCAAGGACGAAATTCTGCAGCTGTACCTGAACCTGGTCCCCTACGGCTCCAACGTGGAGGGCGTGAAATCGGCGGCGCTGCTCTACTACGGCCAGCCTCCGCACTACCTGTCCCTGGCCCAAACGGTTACCCTGACCATCGTACCCAACAACCCTAGCCGCCTCACGCCGGGCCGGCACAACGCGGCGCTGCTGGCGGCCCGCAACCGCTGGCTGCGCCGCCTGGGCGACCAAGGTGTATTTCCCGCCAAAGACATCGAAAACGCGCTGCAGGAACCGCTGCTGGCCCAGCGCCGCGCCGTGCCGCAACTGGCGCCCCACCTCGCGCGCCGTTTGGTGCAGGCGCAGCTGCGGGCGGCCCGCCAATCCGCAAGCAGCTTTTCGATGACCGCGGAAGCCGTCGGGCTGCGGTCCACCCTCATCCGCGGCAAGCAGGCCAAGGCCGAAGCCCTGACGCGCAACTACGTGCGCCGCCTCGCCCCGCTGGGCATCACCCAGGCGGCCGTGCTGGTGGTCAACAACCGCACGCGCGCCGTGGAAGCCTACGTGGGTTCGGCCGACTTCCGGGACGCTTTTCACCAGGGCCAGGTCGACGGCATCCGGGCGGTTCGCTCGCCGGGCAGCACGCTCAAGCCCTTTCTCTACGCCCTGGCCGTCGACCGCGGCCTCGTCACGCCCAAGCGCGTGTTGCCCGACGTGCCCACCAGCTTCGGTAGCTACCGCCCCGAAAACTTCGACAAGCGCTGCAACGGCGAGGTAACGCTGGAACGCGCCCTGGCTTATTCGCTCAACATTCCGGCCGTGCACGTGCTGGAGCAGCTGGGCGTGGGCACGTTTACCGGCCAGCTCAGCCGGGCCGGGTTTCGCACCGTGGGGCGGCAGGCGCCGCAGCTGGGGCTGAGCACCATTCTGGGCGGCTGCGGGGCTTCGCTGGAAGAGTTGGTAGGCCTCTACGCCGCCTTGGCCAACGGCGGCCGCTACCAGCCGCTGCGCTGGACCGCGGCCGACTCAATCGGTAAGCCAGTAGCGCTTATGTCGGAGCCGGCGGCTTTCCTCATCACCGACATCCTGTCTCAGCTGGTGCGCCCCGATTTGCCGGTGGGCTACGAAAACTCGCTGCGCCTGCCGCGCATTGCCTGGAAAACCGGCACCAGCTACGGCCGCCGCGACGCCTGGAGCATCGGCTACAACCGGCACTACACCGTGGGGGTGTGGCTGGGCAACTTCGGCGGGCAGGGCGCGGCGGCCCTCACCGGCACTGATGTGGCCACGCCCCTGCTCTTCGACCTGTTCAACGACCTGAGCTACAACGACGGCGGCGAGTGGTTTGCCCCGCCCGCCGGCCTCGACTTCCGCCTGGTGTGCGGCGTGAGCGGGCAGGTGCCCGGCCCGCACTGCCCCGACCAGGTGATGGATTACTTTCTACCCGGCATTTCCGACACGCGCCGCTGCGAGCATCAGCGGGAAGTGCTGGTGTCGGCCGACGGGCGGGTGAGCTTTTGCCGGGTGTGCCAGCCCGAAGCGGGCTACCGCCGGGTGCTCTACCCCAATTTCTCGCCCGAGGTGCTGGCCTTCAAAGCCGCCCAGGGCCTGCCCCACGCGGTGCGCCCGCCCCACAACCCCGCCTGCGCGCTGGTGCGCGCCGACGACGCCCCCGATCAGGCCCCGCGCATTCTGTCGCCCACGCCCAACGCCGAGTACGTGCTCGACGCCCGCGACTCGCAGCAGCTGCAGCTGCGCTGCGCCGCCGCCGCCGACGTGCGCCAGGTGTACTGGTACGCCAACGACCAGTTTGTGCAGGCCGCCGCCCCCACCGAGGCCGTGTTCATCCGGCCCGCGGCGGGCGTGCTGAAAATATCCTGCGCCGACGACCACGGCCGCAACACCAACGTGCGGGTGCTGGTAGAAACGCTCTAACGCCCCGCCTCACTGCCCACCATGAACAAACGGATTCTGCTTTTACTGCTCGCCCTTGGCTCGGCGTCGCTGCTGTCGGCCCAGACTACCCTGCCGCTCTACACCGGCACCATTCCCAACTCGCGGCCCAGTCGGGTGCAGGAAACCAGCGTGACCCTGGCCAACGGCGGCGTGCGCATTTCCCGGGTGGTGCAGCCCACGCTTACCGTATTTCGGGCGCCCCAAGACAAGGCCACCGGCACGGCCGTCGTCATCTGCCCCGGTGGCGGCTACGCCCGCCTGTCCATCGACCACGAGGGCTACGACGTGGCCCGGCGCCTGAATGAGATGGGCGTCACGGCCTTCGTGCTGAAGTACCGCTTGCCCAACGACAGCAGCCAGACCGACAAAACCACCGCCCCGCTGCACGACGCCCAGCAGGCCCTGCGCTTGGTGCGCCAGCGCGCCGCCGACTACGGCGTGAACCCCGCCCGCGTAGGCATCATGGGCTTTTCGGCCGGCGGGCACCTGGCCGCTACGGCCGGCACGCACCTCACGCCAGTGGCCGCCAACGCCCCCGCCCAGCCTGGTGTGCGGCCCGATTTTCTGGTGCTGATTTACCCCGTGGTGAGCCTGACCGATAGCCTGATGCACCCCGGCTCGCGGAACAACCTGCTGGGTTCTGCCCCCGCCCCCGCGCAGATTCGCCGCTACTCGGCCGATCAGCAGGTAACGGCGCAGACGCCACCCGCCTTTCTGGTGCACGCCCAGGACGACAAAACGGTGCCGGTGCAAAACAGCCTGCGCTTCTATGAGGCCTGCCTGCGCCGCGGCGTGCCGGCCGAAATGCACCTCTACCCCCGCGGCGGCCACGGCTTCGGCCTGCGCAACCAGACCACCAAAGACGACTGGCCGCTGCACCTGCAGCACTGGCTGGAAGCCAATGGCTGGCTGAGCCGCTAACGGCGCCGGCGGCCGGATAAACGCGCTTCCGGGCCCGGAAAGGCATTTTTTCAGGAACTGTCGAGCTACTGTAACCCTGCGCCAGCCGCGGCAGTTAAGGGTACTGGTTTGGGTTATGGCACGGTGCTTGCAAAATCCCTGGCAAGACGTCGTGATTTACCCCAAGTTCAACCGCTGGTTCTCCGAACCTTAACCGTGAAACTCGCCATGAAAAAGGTCCCGTATATGTTCACCGTCCTGCTGCTCATCTTCTCGATCATCAGCACCTCGGTACAGGCCCAGGAACAAAAGAAAGTTAGCCCGCAGGCCAAAGGCGCCATCATCGGTGGCCTGGGTGGTGCCGCCGCCGGCGCCATCATTCACAAGCGCAACCGCGTAGTGGGTGGTGCCGTGGGTGCCGCCGCCGGTGCCGGTACCGGTTACATGATCGGCCGCAACATCCAAAACAAGCGCAAGGCCCAAGCCGCCGAGGCCGCCCGCGTAGCCGCCGCCGCCCGCGCCGCCCGCGCCGAGCGTCAGGCCGCGGCCGCCCGCGCCGAGCGCAACGCCCTGGCCCGCCGCGCCGAGGCCGCCGAGCAAAAAGCTGCTCTGGCCCAGGTGCAGCAGCCCCAGTACCCGGCCATGGCCGCCGGCTTTGCCGCTTCGGCCCCGGCCATGATGTACGCCAACAACGCCGGGGCCCCGATGGCCATGAGCGCCGCCTACCTGCCCAACCAGTCGTACGGCGACCGTTCGACGCCCTACCACTCGTCGGAGGTGCGCCGCAAGAGCTGGTAACCGGTTTTTCCGCTAGTTTGCCGAAAACCCAGGCCCTGCGGCCTGGGTTTTCCCTTACCTCCTTTTCTTTCTCAACCAGAACCTACTCATGAAAGCATTCACCTGGATTCTGCTGGCGTCCGCCGTCGCGGCGGCTTCCTGCACCAAGACCGCCGAAACGCCCGCCGTGAACGTGCAGACGCTCAACCAGCAGTTCATCGGCGCCTGGAACGCCAAGAACGCCATTCAGCTCGACACCCTGCTGGCCGACGACGTGCACTTTCTGCAGGGCGAGGCCCACTACCAGGGCAAGTCGGAAGTCTCGGATAAGTGGGTGCGGGCCACCATGGGCACCATCGAAGATCTGCGCCTGAACGTGGTCAGCTCCGGCAACGACGCGCAGACGGCCTACGAGGGTGGCACCTACACCGTGGACGTGCTGCCCGCCGCCCCCGGCCAGCCCGAGGGCGAGGGCGAAGGCAACTTCATCCTGGTGTGGAAAAAGAACGTCAAGGGCGCCTGGAAGCTGAGCTACGCCCAGCTCGAAGGCCTGCCCGTGAAAGCCAAGTAAGGTTTTCGGCTGAATCGATAGCCGTAACAAGCACAAGCCCCGTCAACCTGGTTGGCGGGGCTTGTTGCATTTCGGGCCGCGGGCGGGCTCAGGACTCGTCGGACTGGTGCGCTCGGTAGGTTTCGCCGTCGTACACCGGCGCCAGGTTCCGGGCTTCGGCTTCGCTGAAGAGCCGGGAGCGAATGAGAAAGCGCACGCCCAGGGGAATTTCCAGCGAGAAGCTGGCGCCGCGGCCCTTGGTCACGTCCACCGTTAGCTGGGTGTGCTGCCAGTAGGCAAACTGCGCCGCGCTCATGAAAAAGTCGCAGCCGTGAATCCGGCCCAGCCACACGTCGCTGGCCCCCACCCGAAACTCGCCCTCCGCGAAGCACATCGGCGACGACCCGTCGCAGCAGCCACCGCTCTGGTGAAACATCAGCGGGCCGTGCGCCTCGCGCAGCAAATCGATGGTGGCCTCGGCGGCGGGCGTGATGAGGACGCGGGGCGTGAGAACAGGCATGGAGGGATACGAATGAATGTAAAAAGGTCATGCTGAGCGCAGTCGAAGCATCTCTACCGCTTCGTTGGACAATAGACGCTATTTAATCATCAGCACGCGAGATGCTTCGACTACGCTCAGCATGACGTTCAACCGCTTTCAGCAACTCACCAGCTTAGAAGAATCCCAGCTTCTGCTTGCTGTAGGAAATCAGCAGGTTCTTGGTCTGGCGGTAGTGAGCCAGCATCATCTTGTGGTTTTCGCGGCCGAACCCGGAAGCCTTGTAGCCGCCGAAGGGCGCGCCGGCCGGGTAGTCGTGGTAGCAGTTGACCCACACGCGGCCGGCCTGAATGGCGCGGGGCAGGGTATAGAGCTCGTGCGCGTCGCGGCTCCAGAGGCCGGCGCCCAGGCCGTAGAGCGTGTCGTTGGCCATGGCCAGGGCCTCTTCGTTGGTTTTGAAGGTGGTTACCGACAGCACCGGGCCGAAGATTTCCTCCTGGAAAATCCGCATTTTGTTGTGGCCGCGGAAAATGGTGGGCTGGATGTAGTAGCCCTCGGTCAGTTCCTCGTGCTCATGGTCGCGGTGGGCCTCGCCGCCGGTCAGCACCTCGGCGCCCTCGGCCTTGCCGATTTCCAGGTAGCTGAGGATTTTCTCGAACTGGTCGTTGCTGGCCTGCGCGCCCATCATGGTTTCCTTGTCGAGGGGGTGGCCCAGCTTGATGGACTTCACGCGCTCGATCAGGCGGGGCATGAACTCGTCGTAGATGTCTTCGTGGATGAGCAGGCGCGAGGGACAGGTGCAGATTTCACCCTGGTTGAGGGCAAACATGGCCGCGCCTTCCAGGGCCTTGTCGAGGAACTCGTCGTCGGCGTCCATCACCGATTTGCAGAAGATGTTGGGCGACTTGCCGCCCAGCTCCATGGTCACCGGAATGATGTTTTCGGCGGCGTACTGCAGGATGAGGCGGCCGGTGGTGGTTTCGCCCGTGAAGGCCACCTTCTGCACCCGCGGCGACGAAGCCAGCGGCTTGCCGGCCTCCAGCCCGAAGCCGTTCACCACGTTCAGCACGCCGGGCGGCAGCACGTCCTGAATCAGCTCCATGAGCACCATGATGGAGGCGGGCGTCTGCTCGGCGGGCTTCACCACCACGCAGCAGCCGGCGGCCAGGGCCGGCGCGATTTTCCAGGTGGCCATCAGCAGCGGGAAGTTCCAGGGAATGATCTGGCCCACCACGCCCAGCGGCTCCTGAATGACCAGCGAGAGGGTGGTTTCATTCAGCTCGGTGGCCGAGCCTTCCTCGGCCCGAATCACGCCCGCGAAGTAGCGGAAGTGGTCGATGGCCAGGGGCAGGTCGGCGGCCAGGGTTTCGCGGATGGCCTTGCCGTTTTCCACGGTTTCGACGGCGGCCAGGTGCTCCAGGTTGGCCTCCATGATGTCGGCAATCTTCAGCAGCAGGTTGCTGCGCGTGGTGGCCGAGGCGGTTTTCCAGGTTTTGAACGCTTCGTGGGCCGCGTCGAGGGCCAGCTCAATGTCTTCCTTGGTGCTGCGGGCCACCTTACAGAACGCCTTCCCGTCGATGGGCGAGGGATTGTCGAAGTACTGGCCTTTCACCGGCGCCACCCACTTGCCGCCGATAAAGTTGTCGTAGTGCGACTTGAAGCTGGGCCGGGCCACGAGGGTGGTAGTTCTTTCGAGGGTTTCCATGCGGTCGAGGGTTTAGTGATTGAGTAGGCCAAGCTCCCTCTTTAACCGCCCCCGGCGCTGCACTATTCTCGCAACAAACTCACTTATCGTCGCAAGTTGCCGCTGCGGGCAGTGAGTACTCGCTCACCACCTCCGGGAAGCTCTTTTTCCCGGCGCCGAAAGCCTATCTTGCGCCGCTACCGCGGGGTGCCGGTCCGGCCCTGGCAAACAAGTAGCCGCCGCGGCAAGTTGCTACCTGCGAGCCGAGTACGCGTTGTTTTTTCGGTTTCTTTCCTGCTGCTATGTCCCGTCCGCTGTTGCCTTCGCCCGTGGCTTTGAGCCGTCCCGCCGACCTGACGACCCTGGTGGAAAACCGCACGGTGTACTCGCTCAATGCCTTCGAGTTGAACATCTTCGAAACCCACCAGCAGGCCGCGCGCGTGCCGCTCAACCTGGGCTCGTTGGTGCTGACCACCATGCTGCGCGGCAAGAAGGTGATGCACCTGCCCGGCCGCGCGGCCTTCGACTATTTGCCCGGCGAGTCGGTGATTGTGGGCGAGCGGGAAACCATGGAAATTGACTTTCCCGAGGCCGACGCGCAGCACCCTACCCAGTGCCTGGCCGTGGCCATTCCCACCGAAACCATCCGCGGCACCATCGACTTGCTCAACGAGCGGTACCCGCGCCTGGAAGAGCACACGCCCTGGCAGCTCGACGCCCGCAGCCACGCCCACCTGCACAACACGCCCGAGCTGACGGGCACTTTGGAGCGCATCATCCGGGTGTCACAGGAAACCACGGCGGCCAAGGACGTGCTGGCCGGCTTTACCCTGCAGGAGTTGCTGGTGCGCCTGATGCAAACCCAGGCCCGCCGCCTGATCTTCGACCACTACCAGCAGCACCTGACCTCGCACCGCTTCGCCCACGTGGTGCACTACATCAAGCGCAACCTCGCCGAGCCGCTGCCCATCGACAAGCTCAGCGAGCTGGCCTGCATGAGCAAGGCCACGTTCTTCCGCCTCTTCAAGCGCGAGTTCGGCCTCACCCCCGTCGAGTACATCATTCAGGAGCGGCTCAGCGAGGCCAAGCGCCTGCTGCGCCACCCCCTGAGCACCATTGCCGACGTGTGCTACCGCACCGGCTTCAACAACCCGGCCTACTTCCAGAAGCTGTTCCGCAGGCACGAGGGCCTCACGCCCGGCCTCTACAAAAAGCAGCAGGGCGCCCTAGGCTGATCGGAACTAGCTTTGCGGCATGGCCGACGATATAGAAACCCTCATCTACAGTTTATCCGACAAGCAACGGGCGGCATTTGCCGGGCTGATCTGCGAGCGGCTGCTGCCGCAGTACGAGGCGTTTGCCAAGACGACCGGCTGGGGCAGCCCGGCCGTGTACGAGCGCGGCGTGGAGCTGCTGTACAATTCCTCCCTCGGCGAGTTTTACCGCGCCGAAGCCGCAACCCTGCTCGAAAAGTTAGAATTGGTAACCCCGGGCCTGCAGGAGTTTCCCAGCCCCGCCACCGTGTACGCCGTCGACGCCTGCATCGCGCTGCACGAGGCTTTGCAGTTTCTCACCGATAAGCAGGAAAGCCACATCAGCCATTGCGCCACCGCCGCGGCCGACAGCGTGGAGCAGTTCGTGCAGGAATATCGGCAGCTGGAGCCCAGCCGCCGGGACCTGGAAATTGTGGTGGCCGCCGACCCGTTTATGCGGGCCGAACTAGCCCGGCAGCACCGGCTGCTGGCGGCCCTGCTCAGCCAGCACGATTTCGACGCGGTCTTCATTCACCAGCTGCGCCAACTCAACGGCTCGGGCAGCATCATCGATTTGGCGCGCATACCCGGGTAGCCCTCATCCTGAGGCGCAGCCGCAGGACCTTCCCACTGCTGAACGAATCGTTCGGGCGTGGTAAGGTCCTTCTTCAGGATGCCAAACAGCTTTCGGAAGAAACAGCCCTGAGCTTAAAACACCACGCTGTAGGGCGCGTCGGCCAGGGCTTTTTTCTCTTCGTTCAGCTCCACGTGCAGGATTTCGTGCACGTTCACGCGGATGCGGTTGGCCATCTGGGTCAGCGGCAGGTCGTTGCTGTCCTTGCCGAAGGGGTCCTCGATTTCGTCGCCGATCATCTCCACGCCCAGCAGCGCAAACGCGCCGAACATGGTGATGGGCACCATGAAGTAGCCGTAGGCCGAGAGCAGCACCAGCGGCATCACGATGAGAAACACCGCGATAAAGGCCTTGATGAAGAAGCTGTAGGAAAACGGAATGGGCGTGCGCTGAATCCGCTCGCAGGCGCCCGTCACCTCCAGCAGGGCCTCGTGGTGGCGCTGAATGGCCAGCAGGTGCACCGGCAGAATCAGCTCCTTGCGCAGCAGCTCCTCGTAGAATTCCTGCAGCGTGAGCGAGAGCAACGACGGCACGTGCCCGGCCTGGCGCAGCTCCTCCATCAGCTCGGGGCCCAGGTCTTCCAGCTTCTCGAAACGTACCCCGCCGCGTAGGTGACCGTCGAGGGCAATGGGAAAGTTCGACAGCAGCTTGGCCAGGTGGAAGCGGTTTTCGCGGTCGTGGGCGGGCAGGCGGGCGTGCAGCAGCACAGCCAGGTTGCGGCAGTTGTTGACCAGCTGCCCCCACTGGCGCCGGCCTTCCCAGAACCGGTCGTAGGCCGTGTTGGTGCGGAAGGCCAGCAGCAGGCTGAGCAGAATGCCCAGCAGGGAAAAGTACTGCGGGTCGACGGTAAACTTGACCTGCATCACACCGCGCCCGAGCACGGCCACTACCAGCCCGTAGAGGCCCAGCAGCACCACCCGCTTCAGCAGCCGCCGAATCACGCCCGATTTGTGCAGGTGGCGAAAGGCGTCCCACCAGTCCGTCGATTTGTAAACGATCATACGCTACGGCCGCGCCTTAAAAGCAGCGCGGTGCCGCAAAACTACGCGCCCGGTGGTTTTGCCTGCCCCGGCTGACGGCTAAGCGCCGTCGTAGCTCACGCGCAGCACCTGCACTTCTTCCTCGTTCGGCCCTAGGCGCAGCGTGAGCACCTGGCCCGGCCGGGCGCCCTGCACGGCCCGCGCAATGGGCGCTACAAATGCCACTTTCCCCTCGGCCACCGAGGCCTCGTCGACGCCCACGATGGTAAAGGTGCGCTCCAGCCCGGGCTTGGCGGCTTTGGGGTTGCTGCTGCTGAGCGTGCGCAGCGTAACGGTGGCGCCGAACCGCACTTCGTCGGCCGCCTGGGCGCGCGGGTCGACCAGCCGGGCGCTGGCGATGCGCTCATTGAGCGCGCTGAGGCGGCCGTTGTACACCGAAAGCAGGCGGGTGCGGTCGGCGTCGTTGTCGCGGTTTGCTTCGGCGCGGGCCCGCTCGGCTTCCAGCTCGGCCAGCTCCTGGCGCAGCTGCTCCAGGCCGCGGGGCGTCACGTAGTTGGGCGTATTGGGCGGCAGGGCGGCCCGCGGCGGCACAATGGGCGGCTGCTGGGCGTCATCTTCCTTTACAAAACCTCGGCTCATGCCTGGGCAAACGAATTCGGGCCGTTTTGGTGACACCGGCCGGTAAGCCGCTGCGTTTCCCGAGGGCAGCGGTTGTTCCATTCCCGCCCAATGTTCTCGTAACCAGCCGCCGCAGCTGTGCGGTCCTACGAGCGGGGCACGTACTGCTGAAACAGCTGGGCGATACGCGTGGCGCGGGCTTGGTCACCGGTGTCGGCGGCGGCCTGGTAGAGACGGCTCAGCAGCAGCACATTGGTTTGAATCTCGCGCTCGAAGCGGGCCGGCTCGTGGCTGCTGTAGTAAGCCAGACTCTGCTGGGCCCGGTTGGTCATCAAATCCATCATTTGGTGGGCCCGCGGTGCCTGGCCCAATTGCACCAGCGGGGCCAGCAAGTCGGCAGTGAAGGCGTCGTAGGGCACCGAGTCGTCGGGCAGCACGCGCAGGCAATGGTCGATAACCTGCCGGGCCCGCACCGGGTCGCCGGCTTGCAGGTGGGCGCGGGTGAGGCGGGCAAACTGCTCGCGGTACTGGCCCATCAGGCGGCGCTGCTGCTCATCGAGGTACACCCGGGGCAGGCTCAGGTTGCGGTAGGCGAACTTGCGCATGAGTGAGTCGTCGAGCAGGTGGCGCGCCACGGTGCCGATTTCGGGCGCGGCCCCACGGTCTGCTTCCGCGGGGCGGGGCGCGGCGCAGGGCAGCACGCGGTAGGCCAGGCCTTCGAGCTGCAGGTAGCGGTCGAGGCCCAGGTATTCTTCGGGGTGCATGCTGGTGGAGAAGTACACCGGCCGCTGCCAGTTGTTGGAAGCCAGCAAATCAAGCAAGGCCAGCTGCTTTTTCTCCAGCACGTCTTGGCCCACCTGCCACTGCATGCGGGCAACCACCTGCCCGCGGCGCTCGGCGGGCACGAGGCCTTGGCGGCGCACGGCGGCCGTGTCCACGTCGAGAAAGAAGTTGGCGCTGGGGTATGAGAGCAGGCTCTGCCCCCCGCGGGCCTGCACCTGCAACAGCGGGGAGTTTTGCTTGACCAGCTGCACAAACTCGCGCAGGTTTACGGCCGGCACCGCGGGGTTGGGCACGTAGGGCAGGTAGTCGTTGGTGCCCTGGGCGTAGCGGGACGGCGGCAACGTCATGGGCCAGGGAGCCGAAGCGCCCTGCCGCTGCTGCATCTGCTCGATGTACCAGTCGGTATTCAGGTACGATATGACGGCCACGCGCACGTCGGGGCGCAGGCCTTCCACCTGCTGGGCGTACCAGAGCGGGAAGGTGTCGTTGTCGGCGTAGGTGACGAGAATGGCGTTCGGCGCTACGCTATTCAGCATATTGCGGGCCCAGTCGAGGGCGGCGTAGCGGCCGGTGCGGTCGTGGTCGTCCCAGTTCTGTTGGGCCATCAGCACCGGCACCGCTAGGGCCAGCGTGCCGGCCGCGGCGGCCCGCAGCCGCTCGGCCCGCAGCAGCGGGCGCAGCCCTTCGGCCAGGGCCAGCACGCCCAGCCCGATCCAGATGGCAAAGGCGTAGTACGAGCCGGCGAAGGCGTAATCCCGCTCGCGCGGCTCGATGGGCGGCTGGTTGAGGTACAGCACCACGGCCACGCCGGTCAGCGCAAACAGCAGGGCCACCACCAGGGCGTTGCGGCCGTCGCGGCGCCCCTGAAACAGCAGGCCCGCCACGCCTAGCAGCAGGGGCAAAGCCAGGTAGTTGTTGCGGGCGCGGTTGTCGGCCAGTTCCCGGGGCAGGCCGTTCTTGGTGCTGGCGGTGGGCCAGAGTACGCCGGCCTGCTGCACGTCGCTCTCGCGGCCCACGAAGTTCCACAGGAAGTAGCGCCCGTACATGTGGCCCAACTGATACTTAATCAGGAACGCCAGGTTCTGGCCCATGGTGGGCTTCTGCTCGGGCTGCACGTCGGTCCACTTCTGGTACTCGCGCAGGTGGCCGGGCTGGTTGCTGTAGAGGCGCGGCAGCAGCATCTTGTCCTCGGGGCGGTACACGGCTTCGGGCTTGTACTCGGCCACCACGTAGCGCCCGCCCTGACGCACGTAGCGCGGCGACCCGGCTTGCTGATCGATGGGCTGGGCGCTGAACTGCGGGCCGTAAAGCAGGGGCCGGTCGCCGTACTGCTCGCGCTTGAGGTAGCTCACGAAGGACAGCACCTCGTCGGGGTTGTTTTCGTCGATGGCCGGGTTGAAGCCCGAGCGAATGGGCACGATGAGGTAGGACGCGTAGCCGATCAGAATGAATACCAGCCCCAGCAAAGCCGTGTGCAGCTGCGGCCGCCCGCGCCGCCGGGCGTAGCGCAGGCCGCCCGCCAGCAGTGCCGTCAGCAAAACAAAGAACAGCACCACTCCGCTGTTGAAGGGCAGCCCCAGGCCGTTGACCACCGCTACCTCCAGCGCCCCGGCCACCGTGGGCAGCCCGGGAATGACGCCCAGCAGAATACCCAGTACCAGCGCCGCGCCCAGGCCCAGCGTGAGCAAACCACCGCGAGTGGTGGGCTGCGCGCTACGGCGGAAATAGTAGACTAAGGCCAAAGCCGGAATGGCTAGCAGGTTAAGCAGATGCACCCCAATGCTGAGCCCGATGACGTAGGCAATCAGCAGCAGCCACCGGTCGGAGTCGGCCTCGTGGGCGCGGTTTTCCCACTTGAGCATCAGCCACACCACCACGGCCGTACCCAGCGAAGACAAGGCGTAGACCTCGGCCTCGACGGCGTTGAACCAGAACGAATCGGAGAAGGCCAGGGCCAGGGCGCCCACCACGCCGCTGCCCAGGATGAGCAGCGTTTGCCCGCCGCTGGGCTCCAGGCCGCGGTCGTCGTGCTGGCCGGGGCGGCCCAGCACCAGCTTTTTGGCCAGCATAGTGATGGTCCAGAACAAAAACAGCACGGTCAGTGCGCTGCTCAGGGCTGATAGGGCGTTGACCCACCAGGCTACTTGCTCGGGCTGCGCGCCCGCCAGCAGCGAAACGGCGCGGCCCAGCAGCAGATACAGCGGGGCGCCGGGCGGGTGGGGTACCTGCAGCTGCCGGGCGCTGGCAATGAACTCGCCGCAGTCCCAGAAGCTCACGGTGGGCTCGAGCGTGAGCAGGTAGGTGGTCAGGGTGGCGGCAAAGACCAGCGCGCCGGTGAGGTTGTTGAGCCGGGAGTAGGAAAGCATCAGGACCGTTGCGGCGGGGGCTTGGGGCCGCCGCAGATGCCAGATGCCGGCCCGCCGCCAAGGGTTGCCCGGGCTGGCCCGCACCTGCTGGCCCACCCGGGTCGCCGCTACTGAGCAAGTCGCGCTTCGTTTTGCACGGCACGATAGATCCAGTTGGCTAAAACGTACCGTCGTTTCAACCAACACGACGGTACGTTTCCACCAAGACGACCTATCGTCTTGGGAAAAAGACTGCAGTCTTTTGGGTAAAAGACCGCAGTCTTTTCCTCGTGACATAGTAATGTCATCGGCAACTCGTGCCGATGTCCGGGGCGAAACCCATCGGCGCGGGGCCCGGGGCACGGTGGCGGGGCTGAAAGCGCGGCAGCGCCGGCCACGTCGGGCCGGGGCGGCGGGTTGGCTCCGGGGCCTCACTTGCCCGAAACCCTCGGGCCGCAATGCTTCGCGGGGCAGCACGCCGCTGAGGCCCGCCGGCCCGGAAGGTGCCCGAAAGCCCTGCCGATTGCGGCCGCGGCCCGCACCGGCTTGCAACCCGGCGGCGCCTTCCGCGGTTAGCCAACGCCGCCCCACTCCTGCCTGCGTTCCGTGTCTGCTGCTTCGTCCCTCGCTTCTACTGCCCCGACCCCGCCCGCCCTCACTCCGGCCTTGGTCTGGCTGATGGCGCTGACCTGCGGGCTGGTGGTGGCCAACATCTACTACAACCAGCCGCTGCTGGGCGAAATCGGACGCAGCTTCGGCGTGCCCGACCGGCAGGCCAGCATCGTGGCCACCGTCACGCAGGTGGGCTACACGCTGTGCATGCTGCTGGTGGTGCCCCTGGGCGACAAGCTGGAGCGCAAACGGCTGATTCTGCTCATGCAGCTGGGCGTGGCCTTGTGCATGGCGGCCGCAGCCTGGGCGCCCAGCTTCGGCGTGCTGGTGGGCGCCAGCCTGCTCATTGGGGTGTTTTCGGCCGTGCCGCAGCTGCTGCTGCCCATGGCCGCCCACCTGGCCCGCGACGAAGACCGCGGCCGCGTGGTGGGCCAGATCATGAGCGGGCTGCTCATCGGTATTCTGCTCTCGCGCACCATCAGCGGCTACGTGGGGGCGCACCTGGGCTGGCGCACCATGTTCAGCGCGGGCGCTGCGGCTATGGTGCTGCTGGGGGCCGTGCTAGCCTGGCGCCTGCCCACCGACCGCCCTGGCTTTGCTGGCAGCTACGCGTCGCTGATGAAGTCCCTGTTCACCTTCACCCGCGAGCTGCCGCTGCTGCGCCGGGCGGCCCTAGTGGGTGGCTCCATGTTTGCCAGCTTCAGCGTGTTCTGGACCACGCTGGTGTTTCTGCTCGAAGGCCCACCCTACCACTACGGCAGCGACGTAGCCGGCTTTTTCGGGCTTATCGGCGCCTGCGGCGCGCTGGCCGCGCCCCTGGCCGGCCGGGCCGCCGACACCCGCGGCCCCGACTACGCCATCGGCATCGGCATCGGCCTGAGCGGGCTGGCCTTCGGCATTCTGCTGCCGGGCAGCACCTGGGTGGCGGCACTGGTGGCGGGGGTAGTGCTGCTCGACGTGGGCGTGCAGGCCACTCACATTTCCAACCAGTCCAGGGTGTTTTCGCTGATTCCCGAAGCCCGCAGCCGCCTGAACACGGTGTACATGACGGGCTACTTCATTGGCGGGGCCGCGGGCTCGTTGGTGGGCGGCTGGGCCTGGGCCGCGGCCGGCTGGCCGGGCGTGTGCGCCGCGGGAATGGGGTTTGTGGCCCTGGCCTTCGGTTTCAGCCGCTTCTACGGTCGCGCCTGAACGCCCCCGCAGCTACGGCACCCGGTTTTTGTTGGCAATGGGCTCGAAGCGCTGCGGGCGCGGCTGCTTTTCGGTGAGGTACTTCCAGTAGCGGCGCGGCAGGTGGCGGCGGTGCAGCTTCAGGTTGCGGCGCTCGGGAATGTTCACGTGGTCGAAGTAGGCCTGCCACAGGGTTTGGTACAGCGGCTCCCGCTCGTCGAGCACGGCGGCCGAGACGCTGCCGGCACCCGCGGCCGGAGCGGCGTCGAGGCTCAGGATGTCGGTGCGCTGCAAATCGTAGTAGAGGCCGTAGCCGCGGCGGCGGTCAAAAATCAGCCAGCGCTGGTCGGCGTAGCGTTTAGTGAAGTGCTCGGCAATGAGCGGCAGCACGTCGAAGTCGGGCTCGACGGTGGCGTGGAACAGCCCGTCGCGGGTTTTCTCGAAGCGCACGAAGGCTTCCATACGGTGCTTTTCGCGGAACATCTGCTTGTTGACGTCGGCCACCAGGCGCACGGTGTCGTTGCCAAAGTTCTCGCTGATGTCCTGCCCGCCGGCTTCGATGGCCAGCTGCACGTAGCGGAAGACCAGCAACTCGCGGTCGGCGCGCTCCGAGAGAAAGGCTTTGTAGAGGCTGGTACGCGCCTCGGCCGGCATGTGCCGCAGCAGCCCCTCCCACACGCGGCGGGCGGCGGCCTCGTCGGTGGCCACCTCCTGGGTTTCGGCAAACAACCCGCCCTGGGCCGCGCCCGCGGGCTGAATGGCCTCGGGCCAGAGCCGCTGCTCCCAGCAGCGCAGCAGCACCGTGAGCAGGCCGTCGAACGAGCCGTCGTAGGTGAAGCGGGCGGTAGCCTGGAAGCTCAGCGGCAGCTGCTGGGCGGTCCGCAGGGCCGTAATGGGCACGGCAGCGGGCAGGCCGGGGGCGCGGCGCTTCAGGTTGCGGCGGGAATGGTTCAGGGACATGGTATCAGGAAAGCGAGAACCGCGCGACACGACTAATAAGTGGGCAGAGACTAGCGCCGTAAACCCGGGCGCGACTGGCTACAACGCCGCTGCCGCGCTTGTCATTGCGAGGCGTAAGCCGAAGCAATCGGTCGTTGTCGGTGGTAGCAACCCAAAGTGCTTGACACAACGAAAATCCTTCGGCTGCTCAGACTCGTTGGGTCGTGCCGCGAAGGGAAAGATTGGCTAACGCCTTCCTGCGGTTGCTTCGTCGTGCCTCCTCGCAATGACTTGGAGCCTATGCGGCTTCGGCCTCGCGGCGCGGGGCAGCGGCTTGCTGCTCGCGGCGGGCCTGCAGCTGCTGGCGCACCAGCGGCAGCAGGTCGGAAAGCTTGCAGCAGCAGGCCATGCGGGCTACTTTCTGGGGCTGGGCGAGCTGCAGGGGCGGCTGCGGCTGTTCGGCGGGGTGAAGCGAGATGGTCATGGCGGAGAAAGAAAAGTCGGTGGGGTTAGCTGGCCTGGCGAAACAGGTCGAGCTGGGGCGAAACCAGGTCGGGGGCGGTGACGATGCTGGGCTCGGGCGCAAACAGGTCGAGCTGGCGCTTAACCAGGGCCGAGCGCGTCTGCCCGTCGCCGTAGAGAATTTTGCGGCGCACGGTCTGCTCGTCGTACTCGCGCTTTTCCAGGGCCAGGCCCCGGCAGGTAATGAAGTAGCGCGCCCGGCGCAACACCACGCCGAACTTGTGCAGGTGGTCGAGGGTGAGCGGGGCGAAGCGGCGGGCCGCCACCATGCGCTTGGCCGACTTCATGCCGATGCCCGGCACGCGCAGAATCAGCTCGTAGTCGGCCGTGTTCACGTCGACGGGGAACACGTGACGGTGGCGCAGGGCCCAGGCCAGCTTGGGGTCGATTTCCAGGTCGAGGTGCGGGTGCGCCGGGTCCAGGATTTCATCGGCGTCGAAGCCGTAGAAGCGCATCAGCCAGTCGCTCTGGTAGAGGCGGTGCTCGCGCATGAGCGGGGGCTGCACCACCTGCGGCAGGCGCTGGTCGCCCGACACCGGCACGTAGCCCGAGTAGTACACGCGCTTGAGGCCGTAACCCTTGTAGAGGCCGTCGGCGAGCTTGATGATCTGGTGGTCCGACTCGGGTGTGGCGCCCACCACGAGCTGGGTGGTCTGGCCGGCGGGAGCAAACTGCGGCACTTTCCGAAACAGCTCGCGCTCCTCGCGGTTGGCCGCCAGGCTGGTTTGAATCTGACTCATGGGCGTCAGAATCTCGGCGTAGTTTTTCTCGGGTGCCAACTGCTGCAGGCTCTGATCGGAGGGCAGCTCGATGTTCACGCTCAGGCGGTCGGCGTACAGGCCGGCTTCCTGAATGAGCTCCTCCGAGGCTCCGGGAATGGTTTTGAGGTGGATGTAGCCGTTGAACTTCTCTTCCAGCCGCAGCTTCTTGGCGATGCGCACCAGCCGCTCCATGGTGTAGTCGGCCGAGGAAAAGATGCCGCTGCTCAGAAACAGCCCCTCGATGTAGTTGCGGCGGTAGAAGTTCATGGTCAAGTCCACCACTTCCTGCACCGTGAAGGCGGCGCGCTTCACGTCGTTCGACTTGCGCGAGACGCAGTAGGCGCAGTCGAAAATGCAGTGGTTGGTGAGCAGAATCTTCAGCAGCGACACGCAGCGGCCGTCCTCGGTGTAACTATGGCAGATGCCCATGCCCTCGGCGTTGCCCAGCCCTTTGTTTTCGTTTTTGCGCTTGCCGCCGCTGCTCGAGCACGAGGCGTCGTACTTGGCCGCGTCGGCCAAAATGCTTAGCTTTTCTATGATTCGCTCGTTCATGCCGCGGCTGCGCTTCGGGGTGTAAATAAGGTTAAAAACCGCGCTTTACGCAAGATTGTTCCGGCCTTTCGCCGACTAATTTTTTTAGAACCACCCGCGCGCTTTCACCCTTGCCCCCGGGCTTTCGTATCTTCGGCAGCCCACCCGGCCGGTCCGGCCGGCGTCAGCCCGCCCGTGCCCGTGTTTCTGCCGCGTTTTCTGCTTTGTCTGCTGCTGCCGTGCCTGCTCCTGGGGGCCCTGGCCAGCCCGGCCGCGGCCCAGCAGACCGAGCCGGCCGACTCGCTGCGCAACGCCCCGCTCGACTCCTTGCGCCGCCGCTTCGACCAGCAGCGGTTTCTGGGCGGGCTCAAGGCCTACACCAAGCGCAAGACCATCATGGGCAAGGCCGCCGCGGCCGTGTTCAACTTCACCGAGCGCCGCGAGGAGCAGGCCGGCCTCGACGCCACCCTACTTGACCGCCAGTACGACCGCCACAACTTCAAAACCGTGCGCCACATTGAGGTAGTGACCCTCGACGCGTTCGGCTACAGCATCAACGACTCGACCCGGCTGCCGCGCAACATCCTGGAGAAGGGCGGCAACGCGCTGCACATTAAAACCTCGCGCCGCAAAATCCGCAAGCTGCTGTTGTTCCGCCCCGGCGAGGAGCTGGAGCCCCAGGCCCTGGCCGAAACCGAGCGTCTGCTGCGCCAGACCGACTTCATTCTGGACGCGCGCGTGCTGGTGAACGAGCGCACTACCACCGCCGACAGCGTCGACCTGAAGGTTATCACCAAGGACAACTTCAGCATCAGCGCCGGCTTTCAGCTGCGCGACGTGGGCTCGGGCATTCTGAGCTTGCGCGACAAGAACTTCCTGGCCCGGGGCCACGACTTCCGCAACCGCTTTTCCTACGGGCTGAACAATCCCCAGGGCTGGGCCTACGAGGGGGGCTACACCGTGCCCCTGCGCAACTACCTGGTGGCCCAGGCCCGCTACCGCAACATCTGGCAGTTCGAGGAAAAGGGCGCCTCGCTGTCGCGGGGCTTCGTGTCGGTAAACACCCAGTACGCCTACTCGGTGGGCCTCTCGCAGTACGAGCAGGGCTTGCTGGTGAGTCCTTCGGGTGAGCAGCCCGAGGTGTTCACGCCCCTGGGCTACAACGTGGCCGACGCCTGGCTGGGCCGCTCGTTCCGCCTGCGCAGCTACGACCTCAACTTCGACAACCCCGCCCGCCTGATCCTGGCCTCGCGCCTGGTGCAGACCAGCTACACCAAGCGGCCCAGTCCGGGCTGGGGCAACAGCACCCTGGCCCTGGTGGGATTGGGCTACAGCGTGCGCCACTACTACAAGGACCGCTACCTGTTCGGCTTCGGGCGCACCGAGGACGTGCCCACCGGCACGCTGCTCACCGTAACGGGCGGCTACGACTTCAACCAGAATGGCAACCGTCCCTACGTGGGGCTGCGCGTAGCCGGGGCCGGTTTCAGTCCCTTGCGCGGCTACCTGTATCTGAGCGGCGAGGTGGGCCGCTTTCTGCGCCGCGGGCAGTGGCAGCAGGGTACGCTCAACGGCGAGGCGCTGGCCTTTACCCGCCTCTACCACACCGGCAACTGGCAGTGGCGCCACTTTTTCTGGACCCGCGCCCTCATCGGCCTCGACCGCCTGCCGGGCGAGCTGCCGCTGGGCATCGAGGGCGAGCGGGGCCTACGCGGCTTCGAGCCCGACGCGCTGCTGCGGGGCTCCAGCCGCTTCGTGGTCAATTACGAAACCAACGTGTTCACGCCCGTTTCCTTCCTGGGCTTCCGCCTGGCCGGGGTGGCCTTTCTCGACGCGGCCTGGCTGAGCACCGACGGCCGCGAGTGGCCCTTCCGCCAGAAGCCCTACACCGGCTTCGGCCTGGGCTTGCGCTTCCGCAACGAATACCTGGCGGTGCGCACCATCCAGATCATCTTCGGCTTCTACCCCCGCGGCGTGACCGATGCCCGCGGCCTGCGCATCTTCGAGTCGTCGCGCAACTACTACCAGTTCAATGATTTCAGCTTCGGCCAGCCCGGCATCACGCGGTACGAATGAGTTGTTGGTTGTTCGTTGTTCGTTTCTGGTTGTTGGTTTTTCGGGCACTGATGGCAAACACCGCTACGCGTTTGCGGCGGGTGGGGCGGATAGTTTAAGCAAAGGGTGACAATGCGGCCGGGGTTGCGGAACTTCGCCCCCGCCGGCGCGGCCTGCGTATTCTGCCCACCTCCCCGCTCCCATCAGCGGGCAGCTGACAACCGGCAACTCCCACCTGACAACTGACCCTTCCCATGCTCCTCGGTGACTACAACGAACTGGAAGTAGCGCGCTTCGTCGAATTCGGCGTGTACCTGACTTCCGACGACGGCGACATTCTCATGCCCGACCGCTACGTGCCGGCCGGCATTCAGGTGGGCGACGCAGTGCGCGTGTTCGTGTACCGCGACTCGGAAGACCGCCTGGTGGCCACCACCGAAACCCCGCTGGCGCGGGTGGGCGAGTTTGCCGCCCTCACCGTGCGCGACGTGACCGGCATCGGCGCCTTTCTCGACTGGGGCCTGCCCAAGGATTTGCTGCTGCCGCTGCGCAACCAGCCCAAGCGCGTGAAAGCCGGCGACAAGGTGCTGGTGTACATCTACGTCGACGAGGTGTCGGACCGCATTGTGGCCACGGCCAAGTGGGAGAAGTTTACCGACCGCGAGCCCACGCTGCAGCCCGGCGAGCAGGTGGAGCTGGTGGTGGGCGGCCAGAGCGAAATGGGCTACGCCGCGCTGGTCAACAAGCGCTACCTGGGCATGCTCTACCGCAACGAGGTGTTTCGCCTGCTGAGCGTGGGCGACGAGCTGCCCGGCTTCGTGCGCCAGCTGCGCCCCGACGGCAAGCTCGACGTGAGTTTGCAGCGCCAGGGCTTCGACGAGGCCCTGGCCGCGGCCGAAACGCTGCTGCAGGCCCTGCGCAAGGCCGGCGGCACCCTGCCCCTCTCCGACAAGAGCGAGCCGGAAGACATTTACCGCCGCCTGGGCATGAGCAAGAAGGTGTTCAAGAAAGCCCTGGGCACGCTTTACCGCCGCGGCGCCGTGCAACTGGCCGACGACCACACCCGTCTGCTGAGCGAAGAGTAAGCCGGTAACCTTCGGCCGCCGGGTGCGTTGGGAAAGGCGCCCGGCTTTCCATTCCCTGAACTCCACCGCCCCGTATGGTCCCCACGTCGGATCTGAAAAAAACCGCCCTCATTGCCGGCGCCACCGGCCTGGTGGGCAGCTACCTGCTGCCGCTGCTGCTGCAAAGCGACCGGTACGCCAAGGTTATTTCCATCGGCCGCCGCGCCCTGCCGCTGGTGCACCCCAAGCTGGAGCAGCGCGTGGTCGACTTCGAGCGGCTGGAGGATCTGCGCCTGAGCTTGATTGCCGACGACGTGTACTGCTGCCTGGGCACCACCATGCAGCAGGCCGGCTCGCGCGAGGCCTTCTACCGCGTCGACTACCTCTACGTGGTGAAGCTGGCCGCCCTGACGGCCTCCAACTTCGCGGCCCAGTTCATGGTGGTATCGGCCATGGGCGCCGACGCCGACTCGCGCATCTACTACAACCGCGTGAAGGGCGACATGGAAGCGGCCGTGCGCCAGACGCCGTTTCGGGCCGTGCACATTTTCCGTCCCTCGCTGCTGCTGGGCCAGCGCAGCGCGCAGCGCACCGGCGAAAAGCTGGGCGCCCTGGTGCTGAAGGTGCTCAACCCGCTGCTGATTGGTCCGCTGCGCCCCTACCGCGCCATTTCGGCCGAAGCCGTGGCCCAGGGCATGCTCAACGCGGCCCGGCAGGAAGGCGGCGGCGTACGCACCTACTCCTCCGACGTCATTGCCCGGGGCATCTCGCCCACGGCCTGAAATTGCACTGGCATCCGTATGTTTGTCGATCAAAGAGCCTCTTTCAGGCTTTAATTCCGCAAACATTTGACTTTTGCCATGAAAAAACCCGCGCTCATCCTAGTTTTCCTGAGTCTGCTGCTGGCCGCGGCCCCGGTTTCGGCCCAAACCCAGAAAACCGCCGGCAAGCCCGGCGCCAAGTCCACGGGTAAGGGTTCAGGTAAGAACTCGGGCAAGAGCAGCGGCGGCGCGGGCTACCAGACCGGCATCGGGCTGCGCGGCGGCGGCTACGCCTCGGGCCTGACGGTGAAGCACTTCATGGGCGGCAAAAACAATGTGGCCATTGAGGGTCTGCTCACCACCGAGTACTACGCCAAGGGCGCCCGCCTCACGGTGCTGCTGGAAAAGCATTTCCCGCTGCTGCCCGAGGTCAAAAACCTGCAGTGGTACGTGGGCGGTGGCATGCACCTGGGCGCCTACCGCCGCTACAACTACTACACCGTGGGCTACCGCCTGCGCGGCAAAAAGCACAAGGACTACTACTACGTGCAGTACTACGGCGACGACAAACTCTACCCCGTGTTCGGCGCCGACCTGGTACTAGGCCTGGAGTACAAAATCGACGACCTGCCGCTGACCGTGGGTGTGGACTACAAACCCTACTTCGATATCTACGACGGCGCCAGCGGCCTCTACAACGACGCGGCCCTGAACGTGCGCTTTACCTTTTAGGGCGCGGCGCCAACGTTGCCCGCCAAACGGCCGTGGAATCTTCCACGGCCGTTTTTTTGTGCCCACGCCCCATCCTAAAACCGACTTGGGTACAGCAGACCGGCACCAGCAACGGCGAATACTTAGCCAGGCTCCTAGTCGATAATTACAACAAATTGCTATTTTTTATAAAAATACCTGCATTCAGGTATTGCATCTTACTGCAATAAAGCACAAGTTTAGCGTCGCAGGATTCAATTATTCGATTGCCTGCCCGCTTGCCGCCTACGCGGTTTCCACCTCCCACAACCCGTTTGCTTATGTCTCACTTCTGCTCTTCCCGCCGCTGGCGGCGGTGGTCAGTGCTATTGACCCTGCTGTGCTGCTCCTCGCTGGCCCAGGCCCAGGGCAACCCCGGCTCGGGTGGCCCTGAGCCCGGCCAGCCCACGGCCGTGCCCCTCGACGGGGGCGCGTCCCTCTTGCTTGCGGCCGGTGCGGCTTACGGCCTGCGGCGTCTGCGCCGCCGCTAAGCCTCTCACTTCACCTCTTCCAACCATTTCACCCGTTCTTGCTCCTATGAAAAAGTTCTCCGCTTTCCTGCTGCTGGTTTCGGCCCTGATGCTGGCCGGTCTGAACGCCGCCGACGCCCAGACCATTCGCCGCGTCAACAACACCCCGGGCATCACCGGGGCCAACATCTACACCACCCTGCAGGCCGCCCACGACGCGGCCAGCGCCGGCGACTTCATTTATCTGGAGCCCTCGTCCATCTCCTACGGCAACCTGACCTGCGTACGGCCGCTGACCATCATTGGCAACGGCTACTTCCTGACCGAAAACACCGGCCTGCAGTTGGATGTCCGCGACTCGGAAACCGGCACTATCAGCTTCGCCGCGGGTAGTGCGGGTTCGCGCATTACGGGCTGCGTCATCACCACTCTCTACATTGGCGCCAGCAATGTCACGGTAGAGCGCAACCGCATTACCAGCCAGCTTTACATCGGCTACAATCCCCAGATCGGGTCGGTAACGGTCAGCAACATCATCGTTCGGCAGAACTACTCGCCTGGCAACTTCTACTTATACCCAGGCAGCAGCGCCCCGGTGAGCAACGTCAACATTTCCAACAATATCATTCATAACGGCATCAGCACGCCAACTGCCCAGTATGCCAGCATGACCGGTATCCTCATTGCCAACAACGTGCTGGGCCGCGCCGACGGGGCCACCACGGGCGAGCTGCAGGTCGACAATGCAGTCATCAAAAACAACTACATCACCCGCGCTGCTGCTACCTACACGCCGCGCAACAACGCCGCCACCTACAACATCGGCGCGGGCACCCAGTTTGGCACCAGCAACGGCAACCAGCAGAACGTGCTGCCCACCTCCGTGTTTGTAGGCAGCACGGCCTCGACCGATGGCGAGTACCAGCTGCGGGCCGGCAACAACCCCGCCCGCGGCACCGGGGAAAGCGGCGTCGACGTGGGGGCCTTTGGCGGGGCCGTGCCCTACCGCCTCTCGGGCATTCCCAACGTGCCCACCATCTACGAGTACAACCAGTCGGTTTCGGGCAACACCCTGAACGCGACCATCAGCACGCGCTCCAACAACTAGGGCCCGTTAGCTCTCGGCTGGTTATGCACCTTCTGCATCTGCTTTTGCGGCAGGGCTGGCTTCGGCTGGTCTGGCTGCTGGCAGCCGTGGCGGCGTTATCGCCCCTGGCTGCCCAAACTCCACCCAACCTCGACCGGGTGGAGTACTTCATCGACACCGACCCCGGCCACGGCAGCGCCACGGCCGTAACCCTGCCCGCGTCGCCCAGCGCCACGCTGGCCAACCTCACGTTTCCCGTCAGCCTGAGCGCCATCAGTCCCGGCTTTCACAACCTGTTCATCCGCTCGCGGGCGGTGGGCGGCGCCTGGAGCCAAACCAGCAAGCAGCTGCTGTACGTGGGCGAAAGCGGCCCCGGCGCCGGCCCGGTGCCGGCCCTGAACCGACTGGAATACTTCATCGACACCGACCCTGGGCACGGCAGCGCTACCGCCGTAACCCTGCCCGGCAGCCCGGGCACCGCGCTCAGCAACTTCACTTTTGCCGTACCCCTGAGCAGCGTGGGCGGGGGCTTCCACGCCCTCTACATCCGCTCGCGTGATGCCAACGGGGGCTGGAGCCAGACCCAGCGGCGCATCTTCTACGTGGAGCCAACCTCGAGCACCGCGCCCCCGGCCAACCTGACGGCCCTGGAGTACTTCGTGGATACCGACCCCGGCCACGGCAACGCCACCAGCGCCCCCATTGCGGGCGGCGGCACCAACGCCACCGGCGTGAGCTTCTCGGTGGGGCTGGGCGCGCTCAGCTCGGGCTTTCACACCCTGTACTACCGCACCCGCGACGCGGCCGGCAAGTGGAGCCAGACCCAGCACCGCATTTTCTACGTGGACGACCCCAACGTAGCCGCGGCGCCGAACATCACCAAGGCCGAGTACTTCTTCGACACCGACCCCGGCTACGGCAGCGGCGTGAACATTGCCATTGCCACCCCGGCGCCGGTACTCAGCAACCTCAACATCCTGGCCGACGCCACCGCCCTGGCCGACGGGGAGCACCGCCTTTACGTGCGCAGCCGCGACGCCAACGGCCGCTGGAGCATGGTGATTCCAGGCCGCGTATTCCGCAAAAACGGCTGCGCGGTATCGAGCAACCTGGCGGCCGGACTGCCGGCGGCCAGCTACTCCCAGTCGGGCTCGTCGGTGGGCAGCGCCGAGCAGGTGTTCAACGGCGGCAGCTGGACCTACTCGACCAACAACGACTACTTCGTGCGGGCCGACCTGGGCACGCCGCGCACCATCTCGGAAGTGCGTATGACGGCCCGCCCCTCCACGGCCACCAACGGCACGGTGCGGGTGGAAACCTCGACCAACCTGAACACCTGGACCACGCAGCGCACCTTCACCGGGCCCTTCACCAACGGACAGGAGCTGGTGGCCTCGTTTGATACTGCGCCCATTGCCAACGTGCGCGGCGTGCGGGTAGTGGTCAACTGGGCCACGGCGGCCTCGGCCCTGGAAGACGTGAGCGTCTACAACTTCGACTGCCCGGCCCAGCCGCCCATCGTGAGCAGCTTCACGCCCTCGGGCGGCTCGCCCGGCACGGTGGTTACGCTCACCGGCCAGTACTTCACGGGCGCCACGGCGGTAACCTTCAACGGCGTGGCGGCCACGGCTTTCACTGTCAACTCGGCCACCCAGCTCACGGTGACGGCGCCGGCGGCGGGCACTTCGGGGCAGATCTGCGTGACCACGCCCGGCGGCACTGGCTGCTCGGCGGCCAGCTACACCTTCCCGCCCACCATTGCGGTGGGCACGGTGTCGCCCACGCCGCTGTGCGCCGGCGTCACGCTGCTGCTGGTGCCCTTCACCACCAACACCACGGCCTACGCGGCGGGCAACCAGTTTAAGTTTCAGCTCTCCGACGCCAACGGCGTGTTTACGGCCGGCTCGCGGCTCTACGGCACGCTCATCAGCTCGTCGGCTACCGGCGGCACCCTGCGCGACTCGGTGGCGCTGCGCACCCCGCCCGGCAGCGGCTACCGCGTGCGCGTGGTGGCCTCGAACCCGGCCATTGTGAGCCCAGCCAACGCCCAGGACCTGACCATCAACGCCACGCCGCTGACCCAGGCCGGCTCCAACTCGCCGGTGACTTTCGGCAATACCATTGCGCTGACGGCCGGTCCGGCCTATCCCGGGGCCACCTACCAGTGGAGCGGCCCGGCGGGCTTCAGCTCGACCCAGCAGAACCCGCAGCGCACCGGCGCCAACCCGGGCATGAGCGGCCGCTACACCGTCACCGTCACGCTGGGCGGCTGCACCTACTCGGCCTTCACCGACGTGAGCGTGCTGAACGCCCCGACGCCCGTGATTACGCTGACCGGCACCACCGCTGGCTTCTGCCCCGGCACCAGCAATGCCGAGCCGTTTAGCGTGACGGTGGGCACCTTGCAGGGCGGCAATACCCTCACCCTGCAGCTCTCGGACGCCAGCGGCTCGTTTGCCACGCCGGTAAGCGTGGCCGCCATTGGCTACTCGGGCCAGGGCAACGGCAGCATTGGCTTCAGTTTGCCCACCGGCACGGCGCCGGGCAGCGGCTATTTGCTGCGCCTCGTGAGCAGCAACCCGGCCGTGACCAGCAACACCCGCGCCATTACCGTGCGGGCGCTGCCCACGGCCCAGGCCACCAGCAACTCGCCGGTGGTCTACGGCGGCACCCTGCAGCTGAACACGCCCACCGTAGCCAACGCTACTTACCAGTGGAGTGGCCCGGCGGGCTTCAGCTCGACCCAGCAGAATCCGCAGCTGCCGAATGCCACGCCCAGCAACTCGGGCACCTACTCGCTGACGGTAACCGGCCAGAACGGCTGCACGGCCCAGAGCGCGGTGGCCGTTACGGTGCAGGCGCCCACCCAGCCCCTGCTGTCGTTGACTTCGTTTGGCGGCACCTACTGCGCGGGCGCGGCTTCGGCGGTGAACTTCACGGTGAACGGCCTGAGCTTCGCGGCCGGCAACGTGCTCACGGCCCAGCTCTCCGACGCCAGCGGCTCGTTTGCCACCCCGGTTGCCATCGGCACGGTGGCCTTCGCGGGCCAGGGCAGCGGCTCGGTTTCCATTACCCTGCCCGACGCCACGCCGTTCGGCACGGGCTACCGCATCCGCCTCGTGGGCAGCAACCCGGCCGTGACCAGCACCAACGACAACGGCCAGAACCTGACCATCAACCCGCTGCCGGCGGCCGTGGCCTCGAGCAACTCGCCGGTGGTTACGGGCAACACCCTGCAGCTGTCGGCCCAAACCGTGGCGGGCGCTACTTACCAGTGGACCGGCCCGGCCAGCTTCAGCTCGACTCAGCAGAACCCCCAGATTCTGAACGCGACGCCCGCTAACGCGGGCACCTACAACCTGCTGGTGCGCAACCCCGCTACCGGCTGCCTGAACCGCGCCTCGGTGACGGTGCAGGTGCAGGGTCCGGTAGCCACGGTGCTTACCCTCGACCCCATCGGGCCCCTGCAGCTGTGCGCCGGCAATTCCTTCCCGGTGCAGTTCAGCGTGACGGGTGGTGGCATGAGCTCGGGCAACGTCGTCACGGCGCAGCTCTCGGAGGCCACGGGTTTGTTTACCGCTCCCGTGAACGTGGGCTCGACGGCGTTTACCGGTACCGGCAACGGGCAGCTCACGGTGGCTATTCCGCTGAGTACGCCCACCGGCAGCGGCTACCGCCTGCGCCTGGTGAGCAGCGCCCCGGCTTTGACCAGCGCCACCAACGCCAGCAACTGGCAGATCTACAACCTGAGCGCCGTGAGCGTGAGCAGCAACTCGCCCGTACCGGTAGGCGGCACCTTGCAGCTCACGGCCCAGGGCGTACCCAGCGGCCTCACCGGCCAGTGGACCGGCCCGGGCGGCTTCAGCGCGGCGCAGAACAGCGCCCAGCTGGCGAACTTCGAGCCGGCTAACGCGGGCAGCTACGTGTTTACGCTCACGACCACCGGCTGCACCGTGGCCTACCCGCTTACGGTTCAGCTGCAGCCCACCGTGGCAGTCGGCGCTTTCGGTGGTACGCTGTGCCCCGGCTCGGGCGTGAGCGTACCGTTTACGGCCCAGGGCAGCTACTCCGCCGGCAACCTGTTCCGGGCCGTGCTGTCGGCTGCCAACGGCTCGTTTGCCAGCGGCACCGTTATCGGCACCCTGGCCCTGAGCGGTACCGGCCCGCTGACGGGCACCATTGCCGCGACGTTGCCGGCTGGTACGGCGCTGGGCACCGGCTACCGCATCCGGGTGGAAGCCAGCAACCCGGCGCTGGTGAGCACCAACACCAACGGCAGCGACCTGACGGTGCAGGCGCTGAGCTTCGTATGGACCGGCGGAACTTCCACGGCCTGGACCGATGGCCGCAACTGGTCGTGCGGGCAGGCGCCCAACAGCAGCAGCAACGTGGTGGTGGCCCCGGCGGCCTTCAACCCCATGGTCAGCCTCGCGGGCAACATCCGCAGCCTGACGGTGAATGCGGGCGCCACGGTGACCATGACGGCCCCGCTGACGTTGACCGGGGACCTGCTCAACCAGGGCACCATGCTCGCCGGGACCGGCAGCCGGCTGATTCTGGCCGGCAGCACGCCGCAGACCCTGGGCGGCAGCGCCCCGATAGTGGTGGGCGACCTGCAGATCAACGCCGGGGCCACGCTGCGGCTGACCACGCCGCTGCGGGTGGCCGGCAACTGGCTCAGCAACGGCAGCTTTGAGGCCGGCACCGCGCTGGTGACGCTGAACGGCAGCAGCCCGCAGAGTTTGAGCGGCAGCACCCCACCGCGCTTCTACGACCTGCAGCTGGCCAACCCCGCCGGCGCCCGCTGCTCAACCAACGTGCAGGTCAGCCGCCTGCTGACGCTCACCCAGGGCAACCTGGTCTCGGATGGCTTCCTGACTTTGCGCTCGACTGCGGCGGGCACGGCCATGGTGGTGAACCCCGTAGGCGGCGGCCTGGTCACGGGCCGCGCCACGATGGAGCGCTTCATCACGGGCGCGGGCAGCAGCGGCTACCGCCACTACGCCTCGCCCATGCAGCTGGGCTCGGCCACGGTCAGCGAGTTTGCCGACGATTTGCCGGTCTTCGAGCTGAACCCGGCCTACAACACCCAGGGCAACACGGTGAGTCCCTTCCCGACCTTCTTCCAGTACAACGAGGCGCGCCTGAACGCCGCGGCCGGCTTCTTCGACCAAGGCTGGCTGGTGCCCGCGGCCACCGACAACCTGCTGCCGCTGCGCGGCTACTCGGCCCAGACCAACCCGACCACCACGGTGGACATCTCGGGCGTGCTGCAGAACGGTTCCGTCAGCATCCCGCTCACGCGGGGCGGGCAGGCGGGCTCGGGCTGGAACCTGCTGGGCAACCCCTACCCGGCCCCCATCGACTGGGACCTGGTGCCCGCCAGCCCGGGAGTGGACAAGGCGCTCTACGTATTCGTGCCCTCGGGGCCGTACACCGGCGCCTACCAGAGCTACGTCAACGGCATCGGCCAGAACGGGGGCTCGAAGGATGTGGCCGCCATGCAGGGCTTCTTCGTGCGCGCCACCGCAGCTTCGGCGACCCTGAGCCTGAGCAACGCCGTGCGCCATACCAGCTACCTGAGCCCGGCCTTCAACCGCACCGGGCCCAACGGTCCTGCCGCCACGGCGGCCAGGCCGCTGCTGCGCCTCGAAGCCCGCAACGCCCAGGGCCAGGCCGACGAGGCGGTGCTCTACTTCGAGCCGCAGGCCGGCCAGAACTACCAGCCGGGCTTCGACGCCTACAAGGTGCAGCTCAACGGCAACGGCCGCCCCTCGCTGTGGAGCCAGGCCGGCAACGACGCGCTCAGCATCAACGGCCTGCCCGCCCTGAGTCTGGGGCAGCTGATTCCGCTGGGCCTGCGCGTGAGTCAGCCCGGCAGCCATACCCTGGTGGCGACCGAGCTGCTGAACCTGCCCGCCGGCACCCAAATGTGGCTGGAAGACCGGGAGCTGGGCCGCTACCACAATCTGAGCCAGGTGCCGAGCTACGCCTTTACGATGGCGCCGAGCTACGCGGGGCAGCGGTTTTTCCTGTGGCTGGGCAGCCGCCCCACGGCCACCACGGCCGCGGCACTGCAGGCCGCCACCCGACTCTACCCCAACCCCACCAATACCGGCCGGGTCCGGCTGGAGGTGGACGGGCTGCGCGAGCAGCGCCCTGCTACGGTGCAGGTGCTGAACGTGATTGGCCAGGTAGTGCACACGCTCACGGTACCCGTGCAGCGCAGCCTGATCAGGCAGGAGCTTGACCTAGGCACGCTGCCCGCCGGGGTGTATTCGGTGCGGATTTACGCCGCCGAGGGCGTGATTACCCAGCGGCTCATCAGGGAATGATGCCAACCCTAGCAAGTGGGGCGCTCCGGCCGGGGCGCCCCACTTGCTTTTCCAGCGGCTACCTGCGCCTGCCGCCCCATTTATCAGCCCGGGCTGAAAACCCGGCCGGCCCATAAATACCTACTTCCGGGTATTTCCCGACCGGGGCCGGGCCGCTTAATTTTGAAGGCTGGTTATGCCGCTACCCGGCTGTTTCTCACTTTTCCACCTTTCCCTTCCCCCCTTTCGCATGAACAAACATCTACTTCTCCTGCTCGGCGCGGCAGCCCTCAGTTTGCCGGCCGCGGCCCAATCGATCTGCCCGGCCACGCGCCCGGCACCGTCGCCCACGCGCCCGGCGGCTCGCCCCGAGCGCACGGCCCTGGAATCGGCCGGGCTGGCCACGCGCCGCCCCACGACCACCGTTACCCTACCCGGCCGCTCGGTAGGCCACTACTGGGAAGACAATATCAGCCGGTGGACGAGTGGCATCATCAAGACCTACACCTACAACAACCAGGGCAAGCCCACCCAGATTACCGAGCTGGACTCGGCCACCAACCGCCCCAGCTACCGTACCAACATGACCTACAATGGTCAGGGAATGGTAACCAGCGAGCTGTACCAGCATTGGGACGGTACGGCTTATATCAACACCGGCCGCACCCAGTACACCTACGACGCCCAGGGCAACGAAACACTGTACCGCTCCGAAAGCTGGCAAGGCGGGACCTGGCAGCTGGAGTCGGCTTACCGTACCACCTACACTTACAACCCCGCCGGCGCCATGACGCAGGCCGTGTACGAGGATTGGGACAACGGCGCTTACGTGCTCGACGGCCGTACGCTCTTCACCCTGAACGCGGCCAACCAGTGGACGGAAGTGCTGGAGCAATCCTGGAATGGCGCTGCCTACGTGAACGATGACCAGATTCGCAACATCGTGTGGCACAACTGGAACAACAAGCAGGTGGCCTACTACGAAGCCCGCGAGTGGGACGAGGTAACCAGCACCTGGACCGGCGAGTACCGAACGACTACCACCTACCAGCCCAACGGCAGCTACGTGGAGATTCAGCAGACGCTGACCGCCCCCGGCGTGTGGACCAACGAGGACCGCCACACCTACACCTTCGACAACTTCGGCAACGAAACCTTGCACCAGGGCGACACCTGGTCGGGCAGTGCCTGGGTAATCGACCACGCCTACCGCTATCTGCTGGCCTACACGCCCACCAACGAGGTGCGCCGCGCCGTGGAGCAGGACTTCAACACCACCACCGGGCGCTACGAGAACAACTACGTGCAAACCTTCAGCAACTTCCAGACGATTACCCTGGCCAACCGCTCGGGTCTGGCTGCCGGCGTGGCCGCGCAGGTGTTCCCCAACCCCACGGTCGGCGCGGCGCAAGTTGAGCTGAGTGGTCTGCCGCCCCAGGCCCCGCTGCAAGCCGAGCTGCTGAACGCGCTGGGCCAGGTGCTGCGCACTTACACTCTGCCCGTGCAGCAGGGCCGGGCCAGCCAGCAGGTTGATCTGAGCGCCCAGCCCGCCGGCTCCTACCTGCTGCGCGTGCGCACCGCCGACGGCCACGCCGCCTACCGCCTCGTCAAGCAATAAGGCAGCTCCCTGCTCCTACCAAGTAAAACCGCCCCGGCAGCTGGCTGCCGGGGCGGTTTTACGTTAATCACCCCGCCGAAAAGCGTTGGCTGGGCAATGGGCGCCACTGCTAGAGCGGAATCCGGAAAACGGCATCGGCCGCGCCGCCGAAGATGCCGAAGCCGGCGTTGACGTTGCTGTGCAGGGGCGTGGGCTCGGAAAAGGGATTTCCGTCGCTGTCCTGGTACACGGTGCGGCTGTTGTAGAACAGGTACAGGTCGCGGGTGACGTGCGAGACGATGACTTCTACCGCCGCCGGGCGCACGTTCGACATGGGGTTGTCGTAGTAGCGCACCTCGTTGATGAGGGTGATACGCCGGCCCTCGTAGCCGCTGTCGGAAAAGGGCACGGTGCCGTAGTTGCCCGACTGCGAGAGGCGGATGCGCGGCACGCTCACGGTTTCGTCGCCCTCGTAGTGCTGCAGCGAGCCGATGATGCGGCCCTGGTCGTCGAGCAGGCGGGCGTACACCAGGTAGTAGTCGGCGCCGCCGGCCGGGTCGTCGAAGCTCACGGTGAGGCGGGCACGCTTTTCGTCGGGGAAGTTGGGGTTGCTGCCGCGCGGGGTGAGCGTGGCCTCGGCCACCGGCACTGGCTGGGGCAACGTCAGCTCGCTCTCGGCCGTTTCGACGCCGGGCACGGCCACGCGCAGCTGGTAGCGCTGCCCGGGCTGAAAGGTGTAGCCCAGCAGGCCGCGGTACTGGCCCTGGTTGAACGGGCCGGAGTTGAAGTGCTCGTAGCGCTCCACCACCGCGCCGCTGGCGTCGCGCACTTCCACCGTGGCATCGGCCCGGCCCTGCAGCGGGCGGGTATCGTAGAGGCGCTGGCTCACGCTCACGTACGGTTCGCGGTCCTGAAAGAACTGGCGGTAGTCGTGGTCGGTGCCGGGCATGTTGTCGAGCACGTAGGATACAGCCACCCGGGGCGTGTGTTCGGGCTCGGGCACGTCGATGGCCGTTTCGCAGCCGCTCAGCAGCACGCTCAGTCCGCCCAGCAGCAGGCTGGTCTTGCTTAGTTGATTGTGCAGCCGCATAATCGGGGAATTCAGCATAAGGAGTTAGAAGCGGAAGCTCTTGCTAAAAGAGGGAATGATGGGAAACAGGCTGATCTGGCGGTAACCGGGCTTTTCCCGCACGTTGCCCTGCCCGTCTTCGAAGCCCTGGCTGAAGTAGAGGTAGTAGGGGTTGGCGCGGCTGTAGGCGTTGTAGAGGCTCACGCTGTTGACCACCTCGCCCCACTTCTTTTTCTTGGTGTGGCTCAAATCCAGGTCGAGGCGGTGGTAGGCGCGCATGCGGTAGGAGTTGCGCGGGCCGTAGTCCTGGTACTCGGTGTAGCTGCCCAGCAGGTAGCGCCCGCGCGAGAGCGTAACGGCATTGCCGGTGCCGTACACCCAGGTGCCCGACAAGCGCAGGTTGTCCTTGAGCTGGTGAATGACGACGAGCTTGGCGTCGTGGCGGCGGTCGTACTTGTAGGGGAAGATGCGGCCCTGGTTCAGCTCCTCAAACTTGCGCTTGCTCCACGAGAGGGTGTAGCCGATCCAGCCGGTGGTGCGGCCCGACTTCTTTTGCAGAAACACCTCGGCGCCGTAGGCCCAGCCCTTGCCGCTGGTCACCTTGTCTTCCCAGTTGTTGTCGGTGGTGCCCAGGAAGTTGGCGCCCTCGCGGTACTCGATCAGCCGGTCCATGGGCTTGTAGTAGGTTTCCAGGCTCAGCTCGTAGTCTTCGTCCCGGAAACGCACGTTGCGGGCCGCGCCCAAGCTCACCTGCTGGGCTTTCTGGGGCTTGATCTTGGCCGTGGCCGGCACCCACAAATCGGTGGGCAGGCCGATGCCGCTGTTGGTGAGCAGGTGAATAAACTGCGTGGTTCGGGCGTAGGAGGCTTTCAGGGCCCAGTCTTCGGTGAGCAGGTAGCGGGCGGCCAGGCGCGGCTCTACCGAGGGGAAAAACTTGTTGCCGGTGGCAAAGCCGTTCAGGCGCAGCCCGGCGTTGACTTTCAGCCGCTCGGTTACCTTGTAGTCGTCCTCGGCGTAGAGCCCGATTTCGTGGCCCAGGGTGCGGGTGCTTTTGTTGAACTGGTCGAGGTTGGCGTCGGGGTCGGAGCTTTTCACCTGCATGGCGCCGGGCCGGAAGTGGTGCAGCACGTACTGCCCGCCGAAGCGGATGTAGTGGTCGGGCAGCGGCACGTAGTCGAAGTCAGTCTTCAAACTCAGGTCGCGGATGTTGGAGAGGTACTTGAGCGCGAACTTGTCGGTGCGCAGCTCGTCGGTCTGGCTGTCGCGGCGCCGGCTCTCGTCCTCCACGCCCACGTCGAACTGGTAGCGGCTGAAGGTCAGGTGGGTGTTGGCAAACAGCTGGTCGTTCACGATGTGGTTCCAGCGCGCGGCGGCCGTGAGGTTGCCCCAGCCCAGGCCCGAGTCCACCTCGTTGTACTCGCCCCGCTCGCCCTCGTCCTTGGTGCGGGCGTAGAACTTGTCGCGGCCGGTGTAGGCACTCAGGTACAAGCGGTTGCGCTGGTTAAGCTTCCAGTTCACCTTGGCGTTCAGGTCGTGGAAGAAGTAGCCCACGGTGGCCCCGTCGGTGGCCGCCATAATCAGCGGGCGGGCCAGCAGGTCGATGTAGGTGCGGCGGGCCGAGACGATAAACGAGGCGGTGTCTTTCTTGATGGGGCCTTCCAGCGTGAGGCGCGAGGCAATGAGCCCGATGCCGCCTTCGCCGTGAAACTTTTCCATGTTGCCCTCCTTCATCGAGATGTCGAGCACCGAGGAGAGGCGGCCGCCGTAGCGGGCCGGGAAGCCGCCCTTGATCAGCTCCACGTTGTTGAGCGCGTCGGCGTTGAACACCGAGAAGAAGCCGAACAGGTGCGAGGCGTTGTACACCGGCGTGCCGTCGAGCAAGATCAGGTTCTGGTCGGGCGAGCCGCCGCGCACGTACAGGCCGCTCTGGCCCTCGCCGCCGGCCTGCACCCCGGGCAGCAGCTGCAATACCTTGAGCACGTCCCGCTCGCCAAACAGCGCCGGCACGGCTTTGAGCTGAGTCAGCGGCACGTTGATGGTGCCCATGCGGGTGGTTTCGGCCAGCTTTTCCTGGCGGGTGCCCACAATCTCTACCGACTGCAGCTCACTGGTGGCCGGCTGCAGGCGCACGTTCAGGGTCTGGCTTTTGTCGAGGCGCACGCGCAGCACCTGCCGCTGGTAGCCTAGGTAGGAAGTCAGCAGGCGGGTGGTGTCGGCGCCGGCCGGCAGCGTGAGCGAGTAGAAGCCGTAGGTGTTGGTGGCCGTGCCCTGGCCCGAAGCCGGGTGCACCACGGCCACGCCAATCAGGTTCTCGCCGGTGCTGGCGTCGCGCACGTAGCCGCTGAACGTGACCCGGCCGGTGGCGGCTTGCTGGGCCTGGGCGGGTGCCGCCGCCAGCAGGCCGCAGCAGGCGCCGGCCATCAGGGCCGGGCGTAAATGAGGGAACATAGGGGAGGAAGGAGAAATACGTTTACAAAGCTAAGTGCTTCAGCTGCCGGCCGGCAACCGCACAATGATGTAGCACCGGCCCGCCGCGGGGCTTTCACCGGGAGCCCGCAGCGGGGCGCGCGGTTGCAGGCCAGCGGGCAAAAAATTGCCCCGCCCGCTGCTGGCAGCGGGCGGGGCAGGCAGAACGGCCGGCGGGGCCGCTTATTACTTCTTGTTCTTGGCCGCGTACTCGGCGTTGAGGCGCTTGAGGATGGGGTCGGTGATGTTGAGGCCTTCGCGGGCGTAGGCAATGCTGCCGCTGCCGGCAATCAGGATCAGGTCGTAGTTGTTTTCCTTGCCGTAGGTTTCCAGCAGCTTGTTCACCCGGGTCAGAATTTGCTCGGTCATGCGGCCTTCTTCTTCCTGGGCCTGCTGCTGCAGCTTCTGCTGCTGCTGGGCCACCTGCTGCTCCTGGGCCTGCAGGCGCTGCTCGGTGGCGGCGCGCTGCTCCTCGGTCATGCCCGCGGCGGTTTTCTGGTAGTTCTGCACCGCGGCCTGGAAGCCGCGCAGGCTGCTCTCGTGCTGGCGCTGCCACTGGCCGGCCTTGCGCTCGAAGGCGGCGCGGGCGCTCTGCATGCCCTTGTAGCCCTCCAGCAGCTTGCTCGACTCCACGTAGGCCACGCGGCGGATGTTGGTGCCGGCGGCCAAGTCGGCCACGGCGGGGGCGCTGGCCGTGTCGGCCGCCACTACCGCGGGGGCGGCGCTGGTATCGGCCACGGCGGCCGCGGGGCGGGCGGCGGCTACGGGCGCGGCGGCGGGCTTATGGGCAAAGTGGAGGTAAAACAGCACCGCCACGGCCAGCAGCAGCACGGCGTTGAGCGCCAGTTGGAGCGAAGAGTTCTTCATGCAGTAGATAACGACGAAACGGCCGCGGCTAATCCGCGGGCTCCGGCAAAGAAACGCAGAATCGGGCAGCTTCAGCGGCCGGCGGCCGGCGTGGACCAGCCCGGCGCGGCGCGGGGAATAGCGCCCAAACAGGAATTACAATTTATCCTTTGATTTGCTATATTTAGTAGCTACCGGTTACCCGCTCCCGGCTTCGTCGCCGAGCTACTGCGGCGGCCGACCAGCGCGCCTGCCGGCTTTTGTCCCCCTTCTTTTCCACAACCCGCCATGCCACACCTCCTTCTTCGCGCCCTGCCGCTGCTGCTGTTGCTGGCGGGTTTGCTGCCCGCCGCCGAGGCCCAGAAAGCGCGCCGCGGCGCCGACCGCGCTCTGCCCGGCGGCGCCCGGCGCTACTCCATCGAGCAGTTCATGAACACCACCCGGCTCAACGGCCGCGCGTTTTCGCCCGACGAGAAGCTGCTCTTGTTTGCCTCCAACCAAAGCGGGGTGTTCAACCTCTACACCGTGCCCGTAACGGGCGGCAGCGCGCAGCCGGTCACGGCCTCCGAAAAGGAAAGCATCTTCCCGGCCACCTACCTGCCCGACGGCCGCATCGTGTACCGCCACGACCAGGGCGGCAACGAAAACCACCACCTCTACGTGCGCGAGAAGGGCGGCGCCGAGCGCGACCTGACGCCCGGCGCCAACGTGCGCGCCGAGTTCGGTGGCTGGCGCCGCGACAACCAGGCGTTCTACGTGCTCACCAACGAGCGGGACCCGAAGTTCATGGACCTGTACCGCTACGAGGTACCCGCGCTGCAGCGCACCCTGCTCTACCAGAACACCCAGGGCCTCGACGCGCTCGACGTGTCGGACGACGAGCGGTACGTAGCCTTGCAGAAGTCCAACACCACCCTCGACCAGGACATGTACCTTTACGACACGCAGACCAAGCAGGCCCGGCCGCTGAGCCCGGCCGGCGGCAGCGTGGCCGAGACTCCCATGGACTTCGACCCCAGCTCGCGCTACCTGTACTTCACCACCGACGAGGGCGCCGAATTCAGCTACGCGGCTCGCTACGACCTGCAGACGGGCCAGCGCGAAGTGGTGGAAAAAGCGCCCTGGGACGTGAGCTACACCTACTTTTCGCGCACCGGCAAGTACCGCGTCACCGGCCTCAACGAAGACGGCCGCACCAGCATCCGCCTCTACGACGCGGCCAGCAACCAGCCCGTCGACCTGCCCGCGCCGCCCGCCGGGGTCATTACCGGTTTGAGCTTCTCGCCCACCGACCGCAAGATGGCTTACTTCGTCAACGGCGACCGGAGCCCCTCCGACCTGTACGTGTACGACTTCAAGAGCCGCGACGCGCTGCGGCTGACCAGCTGCCTGAACCCGGCCATCAACGCCCAGGACCTGGTGGATTCCCGCACCGTGCGCTACCAGTCGTTCGACGGCATGGCCATTCCGGCCCTGCTCTACACCCCACAGGGCGCCCGGCCCAACGGCGTCAAGCTGCCGGCCGTGATTGAGGTGCACGGCGGCCCCGGCGGCCAAAGCACGCCCAACTACTACGCCCTGGGCCAGTACCTGGCCAACAACGGCTACGTGGTGCTACGGGTCAACAACCGCGGCTCCAGCGGCTACGGCAAAACCTTCTTCGCCGCCGATGACCGCCGGCACGGCCGCGAGCCGCTCTGGGACTGCCTGGCCGCCAAAAAGTACCTCGCCTCGCTGGGCTACGTCGACACCAGCCGCGTGGCCATCATGGGCGGCTCGTACGGCGGCTACATGACGCTGGCCGCGCTGGCCTTCACGCCCAAGCGCTTCGCCGCCGGCGTCGATTTGTTTGGGGTGTCGAACTGGGTGCGCACGCTGCAGAGCATTCCGCCCTACTGGGAGTCGCAGCGGCAGGCGCTGTACCAGGAAATCGGCGACCCCGACACCGAGTTGGAGCGCCTGAAGGCCACTTCGCCTTTGTTCCACGCCGATAAGATCGAGCGGCCGCTGCTGGTCATTCAGGGCGCCAACGACCCGCGGGTGCTGCAGGCCGAGTCGGACGACATGGTGGCGGCCATCCGCCGCAAAAACGGCGTGGTCGAGTACGTGGTGTTTCCCGACGAAGGGCACGGCTTTGCCAAGCGCGCCAACGAGCTGAAGGCCTACGAAACCACCCTGAGCTTCCTCAACAAGCACCTGCAGCCCGCCAACTAGGCCCCGCCCCGGGCGGCCCGCGAACAGCCCCCGGCGCCTGCCAGGCAGATTTTTCCCGTGCCCCGTCGGCCCTGCCGGCGGGGCACGGGGCATTTAATCGCGCCCGGGCCGCGGGCGGCCTCCGTGCTGGTACGGAGGGCAAAATGCCCGGGCTTACGGATTGCGCCCGGGGGCCAGAAGCGGCCAATTTTACCCCGTCAAATTCTGCTCAATCAGCAGGTTAAACGCCGGCCGCCACGCCGCACTGCTTGCTGCCTTTTCCCGTTGCCGCTATGCGCTTCACCCTCCCCCTGCGACCAGCCTTGCTGGCCGCCGCCCTGCTGCTTTCCGCCCCCGCCGCCCTGGCCCAGGGCAACCCCGGCTCGGGCGGTCCGCAGCCCGGCCAGCCCACGGCCGTGCCCATCGACGGCGGCGCCTCGCTGCTGCTGGCCGGCGGCGCGGCCTACGCCCTTGCGCGCCTGCGCCGCCGCTAAGTGCCCTTTTTGCCCTGCTCCACTCACTTTTCCTGTTTTATGAAAAAGCTGTACGTTCCCCTGCTCGCCCTGCTGCTGAGCGCCGCCACGCTCCCGGCCGAGGCCCAGACCATCCGCCGCGTCAACAACTCCGGCATCACCGGCACCAACATCTACGCCACCGCCCAGGCTGCCCACGACGCGGCCGTGGCCGGCGACGTGATTCAGCTGGAGCCCTCGGGCACGAGCTACGGCACGCTCAACTTCACCAAGAACGTGTCAGTGGTGGGCCCGGGCTACTTCCTGGGGCTGAACGCCGGCCTGCAGGCCAACCCCGCCTCGGCCCTGCTCGACAACGTGTACTTCAGCAGCGGCAGCAACGGCGCCTCGCTCGCGGGCGTGACGGTAAACGCCTACATCTACATCGGGGCCAGCAACGTGACGGTGCAGCGCAACTACCTGCCCGGCGGCTACATCTACACCGGTTACGCCAACGGCACCAACAACCTCAACATCCGGCAGAACTACATCTACGGGCTCTACACCTACAGCGCCGGGGCCAACAACGTGCTGGTGACCAACAACATCTTTACCAGCGGCGGCATCTCGCTCAACGCGGCTACCAACGGGGAGTTCGTCAACAACGTGGTGCTGGCCAGCATCAACATCGACAACTTCAACGTGCGCAACAACTACTTTGCCAGCACCTTTCAGCCCAACAACAACCTGTACTCCTATAACCTGAGCGCGCAGCCGGGCTTCACCACCGCCAACAACAACCAGAACAACGTGCCGCAGACGGCCGTGTTTACCCTGGCCCCCGGCTTTACGCAGTTTGATGCCTGGTACCAGCTCAAGGCCGGCACCAACCCGGCCCGCGGCACCGGCGCGGGCGGCGCCGACATCGGGGCCTTCGGCGGCAACACGCCCTACAAGCTCTCGGGCCTGCCGGCCATTCCCAGCATCTACCAGTTCAACCAGACGCTGAGCGGCAACACGCTGAACGTGAACCTGGGCACCCGCTCGAACAACTAACCGGCCATGCGACACCCTTCCCGAAATCACTCGGGGCGGGGCCGATGGCTGTTGCGCGCCTGGGCGCTGCTGGTGCTGCTGACAAGCGGCATCGTGGGCAGCGGCTTACCCCTGGCGGCGCAAACCATTAGCCAAGCGGAGTACTACCTCGACGGGCCCGACCCCGGGTACGGCTCCGCAACGCCCATTACCATCAGCTCGCCCGCAGCCGAGCTGGCCAGCCTCTCCTTCGCCGCCGACGTGAGCGGCCTGGGCGCGGGCTTTCACCGCCTCTCGGTGCGCAGCAAGGACAGCAACAACCGCTGGAGCCTGACCACGCGCCGCAGCTTCTACTACGAGCCGCTGGCTGCCGCGGCCGCCAACGTGACCAAGGTGGAATACTTCGTCGACGCCGACCCCGGCGTGGGCCAGGCCACCGACGTGCCCGTGACGCCCGGCCAGGATTTGCCGGGCGTGGCTTTCGGGCTGAACGTGAGCAGCCTGGGCGCCGGCTTCCACAGCGTGGGCGTCCGCTCGCGCGACGCCCACGGGCAGTGGAGCCTGACTACCCGGCGCAGCTTCTACTACGAGCCCGCCGCCACGGCCGTCGTCAACATCACCGAGGCCGAGTATTTCATCGACACCGACCCCGGCCTGGGCAGCGCCACCGCCATTCCGGTGGCCACGCCGGCAACCGACGTGAGCGGGCTGGCTTTCGGGCTGAACGTGAGCAGCTTGGGGGCGGGCTTCCACCAGCTGGGCGTGCGCAGCCGCGACGCCAACGGCCAGTGGAGCCTGACCACGCGCCGCACGTTCTACTACGAGCCGGCCGCGGCCGCCGCGGTGAACGTGACCAAGGTAGAGTACTTCCTCGACGCCGATCCGGGCTTCGGCCAGGGCACCGACGTGCCCGTGACACCCGGCCAGGACGTGGCGGGCGTAGCCTTCGCCCTGCCGGTGGGCACGCTCAGCCCCGGCTTTCACACCCTGAGCGTCCGCTCCCGCGACGCGGGCGGCAACTGGAGCCTGACTACGGCGCGGCCCTTCTACTACGAGCCCGCGCCGGTTGCCGCGCCCAACGTCACCCGGGTGGAGTATTATTTCGACACCGACCCCGGCTTCGGCAACGCCACCGCCGCGCCCATCGCCACGCCGGCTCCCGACCTGGCCGGCTTCGGCTTCGTGGCCGACGCCAGTGGCCTGAGCGACGGCACGCACCGCATTTTCGTGCGCAGCCGCGACGCCAACGGCCACTGGAGCCTGGTCACCAACCGCAGCTTCCTCAAGAATGGCTGCGCCGCCAGCCCCAACTTCGCCGCGGGTTTGCCGGCCGCCAGCTACGGCTACGGCGGCGGCACCAACGGCCTGGCCGAGGTGGCCTTCAACGCCGATCCGGCCGCGCCCAACACCAGCAACTCCTTCTACGGCTACAACGGCAGCCTGCTGCAGGCCGACCTGGGCGCAGCGCAGACCATCAGCGAGGTGCGCTTCAAGCTCACGCCCAGCAACACCAGCAACTTTACCCTGCTGGTGCAGACGGCCCCGGGTGTGGGTGGCCCCTACACCACCGTGGACACCTACGCGGCCAGCTTCGCGGTGAACACCACCACACCCGTAACCCGCACTTTGGCCGCGCCGGTCAGCGCGCGGGTGCTGCGCCTTGTCATTCAGAACGCGGCCGGCCAGTACGCCATTATCTCGGGCGCGGGCGGTTACTACTTCAACTGCGCCGGCCCCACCATCACCAGCTTCACGCCCGCGGGCGGGGCGCCGGGCACCAGCGTCGTTATCACCGGCACCAACCTCACGGGCGCCTCGGCCGTGACCTTCAACGGCACCAGCGCCCCGGGCTTCGTGGTGAACTCCCCGACCCAGATTACGGTGCCGGCCCCGGCCGGCGGCAACTCGGGCCAGATCTGCGTGACCACGCCCGGCGGCACGGCCTGCTCGGCGGCCAGCTACGCGTATCCGCCCACCATTGCCACCGGCCCGGTGTCGCCCAGCTCGTTCTGCTCGACCACCTTTATTTCGGTGCCGTTCACCACCAACACCACCGACTACCCGGCGGGCAACCAGTTTAAGTTTCAGCTTTCCGACGCCAGTGGCGTGTTCACGGCCGGCTCGCGGCTCTACGGCAACACCAGCTCGCTCACGGCCACCGGCGGCGTGCTCACCGACACGGTGGCCTTCCGCACCCCGGCCGGCACCGGCTACCGCGTGCGCGTAGTGGCCACCAACCCGGCCCTGACGGGCAGCGACAACGGCCAGAACCTGACCGTGCGCGCCTTGCCCGTGGCTACCGCCGCGGCTGCCCAAACCACGGTGCCCTACAACGGCACCATTGAGCTGACGGCCGGTCCGGCCGGGCAGACCAGCTACCAGTGGTACGTGCGCTACCCAGGCAACTCGACCAGCTACGTGGGCAGCGGCGCCGCGCTCAGCCTGCCCAACGCCCAGCCCAGCCAGAGCGGCCGCTACACGGTGTACGTGCAGAACGGCGCGGGCTGCCAGGACTCGGCCTCGGTGCGCATCACGGTGCAGCCCTCGGCCCAGCCCATTCTGACGATGAGCCAGTTCAGCTACTCGGGCTGCGCCGGCAACTCGCTGAACGTGGGCTTTGCGGTGCAAGGCAACGTGTTTGCCGCCGGCAACATCCTCACGGCCCAGCTCTCCGACGCTGCCGGCTCGTTTGCCGCACCCACCGCCGTTGGCTCGGTGAGCTTCATGGGCCAGGGCTCCGGCTCGTTGCTGGTGACCTTCCCGGCCAGCACGCCCACGGGCGCGGGCTACCGCCTGCGCTTGGTGGCCTCAAACCCCAGCGTAACCAGCCAGACCGACAACGGCGCCAACATCAGCCTGATTCAGCGGCCGGTGGCCGGGGCCTCGTCGAACGCGCCGGTGCCCTACGGCGGCACCATTCAGCTGACGGCCCAGCCGGTAGCGGGAGCTACCTACCTGTGGCTGGGGCCGAACTTCAGCTCGACCCAGCAGAACCCCACCATTCCGAACGCCACCCAGAACCAGCACCAAGGCACCTACACCCTGTACGTGACGGTGGGCGGCTGCCAGAGCGTAGCCGCTACCACCCAGGTGACGGTGAATCCCTCCACTGACCCGATTCTGAGCGTGGCACAGTTTGGCGGCACGTTCTGCGCCGGCGCCACGCGCAACGTGGCCTTCACGGTAACGGGCAACAACTTCGGCGGCGGCAACGTGCTCACGGCCCAGCTGTCGGATGCGGCCGGCTCGTTTGCCGCGCCCACCGCCATCGGCACGCTGAACTTCGCGGGCCAGGGCTCCGGCTCGATTCCGGTGACGCTGCCGGTAACCACGCCGCCCGGCGCGGGCTACCGCGTGCGGGTGGTGGGCTCGAACCCCGCGGTATTGAGCATCAACGACAACGGAAGCAACCTGACCATCAACGCAACGCCGACGGCGGCCATCGTGAGCAGCAACTCGCCGGTGGCCCACGGCGGCACCGTAACGCTGACGGCCCAGGCCGTGAGCGGGGCCAGCTACCAGTGGAGCGTGCCGGGCTTCGGCAACGTGAGCACCGGCAGCAGCCCCACGCTGAGCTTCAGCAACGCCACGACCAGCAACTCGGGGACCTACTCGCTGACGGTAACGCTAGGCAGCTGTTCGGCCAGCACCACCACCCAGGTGACGGTGCAGCCCGGTGCCCCAACGCTGACGCTGAACTCCAACGCCCCCCAGCAAACCTGCGCCGGCAACTTCCTGAGCTTGAGCTTCACGGTTGGCGGCAGCGGCCTGACGGCCGGCGGCACGGTTTCGGCCGAGCTGTCGGATGCCAACGGCTCGTTTGCCGCGCCCACCGTTATCGGCACGCGCAGCTTCACGGGCACCGGCAGCAACTCGGTGAACGTCATCGTGCCGGCCGCGGCCGCCACGGGCAGCCTGTATCGGGTGCGCCTGGTGAGCACCAACCCCACGCTGACTTCGGCCGAAAGCGGGCTGTGGAGCATCACCAGCCTGGCGGGCGTCGCGGCTTCGTCGAACTCGCCGGTTCCGGCGGGCGGCACCATTCAGCTCACGGCCACCGGCATTCCGGCCGGCGCCACCCTGCAGTGGAGCGGGCCGAACGGCTTTGCCTCGACGCAGCCCAGCCCGCAGATTCAGAACGCCGCCCCGGCCAACGCGGGCAGCTACACGCTCAGCGTAACGCAGAACGGCTGCACCATTGAGCGCACCGTGGCGGTGAGCATTGGTCAGCCCCTGGCCAGCATCAGCACGGGCGCGTTTAGCGGCTCGTTCTGCCCCGGCTCGGCGGTGAGCGTACCGTTCACGACCCAGGGCAGCTTCGGCGCGGGCAACGTGTTCCGGGCGGTGCTTTCCGACGCCGGCGGCTCGTTTGCCGGCGCCGCCACCATCGGGACGCTCAGTTTGAGCGGCACCGGGGTGAGCGGCTCGATTGCGGCCACCATTCCGGCCGGCACGGCCGTGGGCACGGGCTACCGCATTCGGGTGGAAGCTAGCAGCCCGGCCACCAGCAGCCCCAACGACAACGGCACGAACCTGGCCGTGCAGGCCGTGAGCTACACCTGGACGGGCGGCTACTCGACCAACTGGTTTGACGCGCGCAACTGGTCGTGCGGGCAGGTGCCCACCGCCAGCAGCAACGTCGTCATCCTGCACGGCAACTACTACCCCATCGTGACGGGTACCGGCGCGGTGGTCAACAGCATCACCGTGAGCAGCGGCGCCCGGTTCCAGGTTTCCTCGACGCTGACCATCTACGGCAACGTGGTGAGCAACGGTACCTGGTTGAGCGGCGGCTCCTACGTGTTTGCCGGCAGCGGCCCGCAGACGGTGGGCGGCTCCTCGGCGGTGTACTTCGGCGGCGTGACGATTAACGCCGGCGCAGTGATGAGCCTGAGCACCAACATCTACGTTTCGGGCAGTTGGGTCAACAACGGCACGACCAGCAACGGCTTCATCGGCGGCTCGTACTTCGTGAACTTCAACGGCACGGTAGCGCAGGTTATCGGCGGCTCGCAGGTGACCAGCTTCTACTCGGTGGTGGTATCGAACACGGTGGGGCTCACGCTCAGCCAGAACATGTACGTGCTGGGCCACTGGACCAACAACGGCGTGTTCGGGGGCGGCTCGTACGTGACGACGTTTGCGGGTACCGTCAACCAGATTATCGGGGGCAGCTCCGTTACCAACTTCGGCGGGCTGACCATCCTGAACACGGCGGGCGGCGTGACGCTGAACACCGGCATCGGGCTGGCTGGGGCGTTCGTCAACAACGGCTCGTTCGCGGTGGGTGTGCAGTCGGTGGCCTTCAACGGCACGGTGCTACAGACTATCGGCGGCAGCCAGCAGACCACCTTCTACCACGTAACCATCAACAACCTGGTGGGCGTGAATCTGGGGTCGGACATCTACGTGCTCGGCGACTGGATCAACAACGGGCAGTTCGTGGCCGGCTCCTACACGGTGGTGTTTGACGGCACGGCGGCGCAGGTCATCGGCGGCACGCAGGTCACCAGCTTCTACGACGTGACCTTCCAGAACCCGGTGTCGGTGACCCTGCACCAGAACATCTACGTGCTGGGCGGCTTCGTCAACACCGGCGTGTTCTACGGCTACTACCTGGCGGGCGGGGTGCCCACGGGCCACTTCGTGCGCTTCGGCGGCACGGCGGCCCAGGTCATCACGACCAACGCTACGACCTACTTCTGGCACTTCTACGTGGACAACGCGGCGGGCGTGAGTTTGGCCTCGAACATCTACGTGGCGGGCAACTACTACCTGTACAGCGGCTCGTTCGCGCCCGGCACCTACACGGTGTACTTCAACGGCCTGGGCGGCTACGCGCAGACGGTGGGTGGCTACACCGGCCTCTCGTTCCACGGCTGGAACATCGGCGCCGGCACGGAGGTGCGCCTGCTGCAGAACGTGACCTGGACGGGCTCGGTAACCAATGCCGGCACCTTCTACGGCTACAACCTGGTGGGCGGCGTGTACACGGGCTACACCTGCGTGTTCGGCGGCTCGACGGCCCAGGTCATCGGCGGCGCGGGCAGCTACAACTTCTGGCACGTGACCTGGAACAACCCGGCCACGGTAACCCTGCAGCAGAACGTGTACGTGCTCGGCAACTGGGTTAACTCGGGCGGCTTCGCCCACGGCGGCTTCGCGGTGTACTTCAACGGCACCGCGGCCCAGACCATCGGCGGCGCGGTATCGACCACCTTCCACCACGTGAGCGTGGGCAACCTAGTGTCGGTGACGCTGGCGCAGCCGATTACGGTGCTCGGCAACTGGCTGGGCACCGGGGTATTCCTGGGCGGCAACTACCTGGTGTACTTCAACGGCTCGGCGGCCCAGACCATCAACGTTTCGGCCGCCACGCGCTTTTACCACGTGCGCTTCCAGAACCCGGCCTCGGTGACGCTGCTCTCGCACCTGTACCTGACCGGTAACTGGGTGAATGACGGCGGCTTCGTGGCCGGCGGCTACGGGGTGTACTTCGTGGGCGGCGCGCTGCAGACCATTGCCGGCTCGGTGCTGACGCAGTTCCACCACCTGACCATCGGCACCGGCGCCAACGTGCGCCTCGACCGGACCGTGACTCTGCTGGGCAACTGGACCACCAACGGCGGCTTCCTGGCCAACGGCTACGCGGTGACCTTCGCGGGCACCGTAAACCAGATTATCAGCGGCTCGGTGGTGGTGCCCTTCTACGGCATCGTCATCAACAAAACCGGGGGTACGCTGACGCTGGCCCAACACATCCGCGTGCGCGGCGGCTGGGTGAACAACGGCGCCACGAACAACACCTTCGTGCCCGCTACCTACACCGTGACCTTCGACGGCACGGTGGCCCAGCTCATCGGCGGCACAGCCCACACGACCTTCCACCACCTGAGCATTCTGAACCCGGTGGGCGTAACGCTGGGCGGGCCGATTTTCGTGACGGGCAACTTCCTGAACGACGGCCTGTTTAGCGTGGCCGGCTACCTGGTGAGCTTCACCGGCACGGTGGCCCAGACCATCGGCGGCACGCAGGTAACGGCCTTCCACGGCCTGACCTTCAACAACGCCGCGGGCGTAAGCCTGCTCCGCGACATCCGGGTGCGCGGCGACCTGCGCAACCTGGCCCTGTTTGCAGCCGGCGCCCATACGGTGTTCTTCGACGGCTCCCTGGCCCAGGGCATCTACTGCCCGAGCGGCACGCTCAGCTTCCACCACGTGACCTTCGCCAACACTGGCGGCGTGACGCTCTACCACGACGTGCTGGTGACGGGCAACTGGCTCAACAACGGCGGCTTCGTGAGCGGCGGCAAGCGGGTAACCTTCCAGGGCACGGCGCTGCAAACCATCGGCGGCTCGGTGGCTACCGCTTTCCACCACCTCACCCTGGCTGCCGGGGCCAATGTGCGCCTCGACCGGGCCATTACGCTGCTGGGTAACTGGCTGAACCAGGGCGCGAGCTTCGCGGCTAACGGCCTGGCAGTGCTCTTCAACGGCACGGTGGCCCAGACCATCGGCGGCACGGCCCTGACGGTGTTCCACCACCTGACGCTCAGCAACCTGGTGGGCGTGAGTCTGGACTACGACGTGGACGTAACCGGCAACTTCGTGAACACGGGCATCTTCTGCGGCTGCGGCAAGAAAACCCGCTTCGTGGGCACCCTGGCGCAGACCATCACCTGCACCTCGGGCAACACCCGCTTCCACGACCTGACCTTCGACAACGCGGCCGGGGTAACCCTGCTCGACGCCATCGGGGTGACCGGCAACTGGGTAAACAACGCGGGCTTCGTGCACGGTGGGCAGCTGGTGCTGTTCAGCGGTACGGTCCTGCAAACCATTGGCGGCCCGGCGCTGAGCACGTTCTTCAACGTGCAAATCACCAACGTCGTGAACGTGCAGCTGCTGCGGGGCATCGTGGTGGGCGGCTACTGGCTGAACTCGGGCATCTTCTCGGGCAACGGCCAGCTGGTAACCTTCAACGGTGCGGCTCAGCAGACCATTACCACCACCGGCTCGACCGCGAAGACCAGCTTCCACCACGTCACCTGGGCTAACCCGGTGGGCTGCGTGCTGGGCGGCGACATCTACGTGACGGGCAACTGGCTCTGCAACGGCCCCTTCAACCCGGCCACCTACACGGTGTACTTCACCGGCACCCTGGCCCAGACCATAGCCGGCTCGGGGCAGATCCGCTTCCACGGCCTGAACGTGAGCAACACCGTGGGGGTAACCTGCAACGGCCCAGTGTACCTCTCCGGCAACCTCACCAACACCGGCCGGGTGAACGTGGGCAGCTACCCCTGGTACTGCGTGGGCACGGCGGCCCAAACGCTGGGCGGCACGAGCAGCACACCCATCCGCTTCCACGATCTGCTGATTCAGAACCCGGCGGGCGTGACGCTGACCAGCCCCTACGGCGTGGGCCATGTGCTGACCTTGACCCAGGGCAACCTGGCCTCGAACGGCCACCTGACGCTGCACTCCTCGGCCACGGGCACCGCGATGGTGGTGAACCCGGCCGGCGGCGGCGTGGTGACGGGCCGCGCCACGATGGAGCGCTTCATCACGGGCGTGGGCAGCAGCGGCTACCGCCACTACGCCTCGCCCATGCAGCTGGGCTCGGCCACGGTCCAGGAATTTGCCGACGACCTGCCGGTCTTCGAGCTGAACCCGGCCTACAACACCCAGGGCAACACGGTGAGTCCCTTCCCGACCTTCTTCCAGTACAACGAGGCGCGCCTGAACGCCGCGGCCGGCTTCTTCGACCGGGGCTGGATGACGCCCGCGGCCACCGACAACCTGCTGCCGCTGCGCGGCTACTCGGCCCAGACCAACCCGACCACCACGGTGGACATCTCGGGCGTGCTGCAGAACGGCCCGGTCAGCATCCCGCTCACGCGAGGCACACAAACCGGCTCGGGCTGGAACCTGCTGGGCAACCCCTACCCGGCCCCCATTGACTGGGATTTGGTGCCGGCTGCCCCAGGGCTGGACAAGGCGCTCTACGTGTTCGTGCCCTCGGGGCCGTACACCGGCGCCTACCAGAGCTACGTCAACGGCATCGGCCAGAACGGGGGCAGCAAGGACCTGGCCGCCATGCAGGGCTTCTTCGTGCGCGCCACCGCAGCTTCGGCGACCCTGAGCCTGAGCAACGCCGTGCGCCATACCAGCTACCTGAACCCGGCCTTCAACCGCACCGGGCCCAACGGTCCTGCCGCCACGGCGGCCAGGCCGCTGCTGCGCCTCGAAGCCCGCAACGCCCAGGGCCAGGCCGACGAGGCGGTGCTGTACTTCGAGCCCCAGGCCGGGGCCGGCTACCAGGCAAATTACGACGCCTACAAGGTGCAGCTCAACGGCTCGGGCCGGCCCAGCCTGTGGAGCCAGGCCGGCAACGACGCGCTCAGCATCAACGGCCTGCCCGACCTAGCCACGGCCGGGGTGGTGCCGCTGGGCCTGCGCGTGAGCCAGCCCGGCCAGCACACGCTGGTGCTCACGGCCCAGCAGCTGCTGCCGGCCGGCACCCGGGTGCTGCTGGAAGACCGCCTGCTGAACCGCCGCCAGGATTTGGCGCTGGACTCGGTGTACTCGTTCACGATGCATCCCGATTCTACCCGGGCGCGCTTCTTCCTCTGGCTGCAGCCGCGTGTACTGGCCGGCGCCAGCGCCGCTTCGCTGCAAGCCAGCCTGAGTTTGTACCCGAACCCGACCCAGGGCTTCGTAACACTGACGGTGGCTGGCCTGCGCGAGCAGAGCACGGTGAAAGCCGAAGTGCTGAACTCGGTGGGCCAGGTAGTGCGCAGGCTGCAGCTGCCGGTACGCCAAGGCCTTATCAGCCAAGAGCTAAACCTGCAGCAGCTGCCCACCGGCGTCTACACCCTGCGCCTGCACACGGCCGAGGGCACGCTGGTACGCCGCCTGGTGAAAGAATAAGCGTGCCTTTCCCCTTTGCTACTTGAGTCAGACACCCCGGCGGGCTTCCCGTCGGGGTGTCTTTTTGGGTAGCAGCATGCTCCTGCCCCGCTACCGGGCTCCTGCGCCGCCGCGCTCCGGTTCGCCCCTCGGTATTCGGATTTTATTCACTGACCATCAGCTTAAATACCTTTTGGGATATATGCCCCTGACCCGTAGCTTTAAGCTGGCCTTTCCGCGGCCTGGGCCGGCCGGTTACCGTTGCATTCCGGATCAGGCTGCTGGGTGCTTTTTACCGGCTCCCCGGGCGCAGTTGGAGCCGCCAAGCCCGCCGCCGCAACTGCGGGCTCAGCTGGCCGACCCCTTATCCGCCGAAGCCGCCGCGCGCCTGGCCTCGCCCAGCCGCTGCCGCGCCCGCAGCGCCTTTCTCCGCCCGAGCCTGACTTTCTCCACCCTGCTTTTGCGCTTACCCCGCCGCTATCAGCCGCTTGCTATGCCCCTACCGCTACTCTCCGCTTCCCTACGCTTCTGCCTGCTGGCGCTGCTGCTGTTGCCGGTCGCCGCCCCCGCCCAGCTCATCCCCGAGCGCGACGACCGGGCCATCGACAGCCTGCGCCGGGTGCTGGCCCGCCACCCGCGCGACACCCACGGCACCCGCGCCCTGGTCACGCTCATGTACTACTATCAGTATAACGACACCACTACCGCCGGTCGCTACGCCCGGCAGGCCCTGACCCTGGCCGCAGAACTGGGCGACACCCTGCGCCTGGCCCGGGTGCACTACAACCTGGGCACCATGAACGCCATGGTCACCCGCGCCCACACCGCCATTGCCCACCACCGGGCCTCGGCCCGCTACTTCGCGGCCCTGGGCAACGCGCTCTGGGAAGGCCACAATTACCGCAACATCGGGGCGCGCTATACCGAGCTGGGCGAGTACGAGCTGGCCATGCGCTACCAGATGCGCGGCCTGCGCCGCCGCGAAGCCGCCCAGGACGCCGGCGGCGTGGCCGACTCCTACTCCTGCATCGGGCAGGTATACCTGCAGCAGCGCAACTTTCCCGCCGCCCAAACCGCCTACGAGGAAGCCCTGCGCCGCTGGCAGGCCCTGAACGTGCCCGTGTTCGTGCTCGACGCGCTCAACCACCTCAGCATCATTCACCGCGACGCGGGCCGCTACTCCCAGGCCCTGGCCTACATCCGCCGGGGCCTCGACCTGGCCGCGCACAAAGGCGACAGCGCCGACGCCGGCAGCTTTCTGGTGACGCTGGGCGTGCTGCGCCAGCGCCAGGGCCAGTGGGCCGCCTCCCTGGCCCCGCTGCTGCGGGCCGAGCGCATCTACGCCGCCGCGGCCTTCGCCAACCCCATCAGCGACGCCGACCTGAAGGCCATTATAGGTCAAACCTACGGGCAGCTGGGCCAGCCGGCCCGGGGCGAGCAGTACCTGCGCGCGGCGCTGACCCTGGCCCGCGGCTGCGGCGCCCGCGAGGAAGCCGCCGATGCCCTGCAGGGCCTGGCCCAGCTGGCTGCCCGCCGCGGCGACTTCACTGAGGCCTACGGCTACCAGCACGCCCTGGCCCAGCTCAACGACAGCCTGCGCAGCGAGGCCGCGGCCCGCAGCGTCACGGAAATGCAGACCCGCTACGAAACCGCGAAAAAGGACGCCCGCAACCGCATTCAGGCCCTTCAGCTACGGGCCCAGCACCAGGTTATTCGCGCCCGCAACATCCAGCTGGGGGCCGCCGGCGGCATGCTCTTGCTGCTGGCCGCGGTGGGCTGGCTGCTCTACAAGCGCCGGGCGCTGGGCCAGCAGCTCGAGCTGGAGCAGCAGCGCCAGCGGCTGGAGCGGCACCGGGCCGCGGCCGTGCTCGAAGCCGAGGAAAACGAGCGGCGGCGCATCGGTTCCGACCTGCACGACGGCATCGGCCAGCTGCTCACCGCCGCCAAGCTCAACCTGCACGCCCTGGGCCAGCGGCTGCACCGCGACCTGAACGGGCAGCTCAACGGCCACCAGGTGCTGCTTGATAACGCGGTGGAAACCGTCGACGAGTCGTTTCGGGAGGTGCGCACCATTTCCCACAACCTGATGCCCAACGCCCTGCTCAAGCGCGGCCTGGCCCAGGCCGTGCGCGACTTTCTCGACAAGCTGCCCGCCGGCGACGCGCTGCGCGTGGAGGTAGAGGTGTTCGGCTTCGAGCAGGAGCGGCTCGCCCCCACGGTGGAGAGCGTGCTGTTCCGCGTCATTCAGGAGCTGGTGCAGAACATCGTCAAGCACGCCCAGGCCACCGACGTCACCCTGCAGTTGATCCAGAACGAGCAGGAGCTGACGGTGGTGGTGGAAGACAACGGCGTGGGCTTCGACCCGCAGTTGTTGGCGCCCGAGGCCGGCATCGGCCTGCGCAACGTGCAGACGCGCATGGCCTTCCTCGGCGGCCATGCCCACTTCGACGCCGCCCCCGGCCGCGGCACCACCGTCACGCTGGAAGTGCCCCTGTCAGTGGTTGGTTGATTGTTGCCAGTTGTTAAGGATAAGGTGCTGGTTGAGCGGGCGGTTGGTCCGACTGACCGTACAGTAGCCCCGTGCCGGCACTGCAGCCGCGTAGCGGCGCCACATCGGTCGCCCGGAATGGCCGACAACGAACCCGAGCTCCGGCGGAGCGGCACCTTTACCGCGCAGGTAAGGTGCCGCTCCGCCGGAGCTCGGCCCGGTTTGCGGCGGGCGCCCCTATTGCCGTAGCGCCGCAGCTGCAGTGCGGGAATAGCTTCCGAAACAGTCGCGCTGGCAGCTGAAAGCTCACCACTCAGAGCTGACAACTGGCAACTCAGAGCAGAATCAGCTTGTGGCGCAGGGCGTACTGAATCAGGCCCACGATGGATTTGGCCTTGGTCTTGGTGAAGATGTTTTTGCGGTGGGTTTCCACCGTCCGCTCGCTGATGAACAGCTTCTGGGCAATGTCGGCGTTGGAGTACTCCCCGGCAATGAGCTGCAGAATTTCCCGCTCCCGGGCCGTCAGCGTCACGGGCCGCTCGGCGCCGTCGCGGTTGGCGGGAACGTCGAGGTGGTCGAGCAGGGTGGCCCCCACCTCGGCGTTGAAGTAGGTGCGGCCGGCGGCGGCGCGCCGCACGGCGGTGGCCAGCTCGGTGCCGGTGGTGTTCTTCAGCAGGTAGCCCGAGCCCCCGGCCGCCAGCACTTCCTGAATGGAGGCGTGGTCGTGAAACATGCTCAGGGCGATGACGCGCACCTGCGGGTGGGTTTCGCGAATGGCCTGGGTGAGCTGCACGCCCGACATCTGCGGCATGTTCAGGTCGACCACCGCCACCTGCACCTCGGGGTGCTGGGCCAGGCAGCGCAGGGCTTCGGCGCCGGAGGTGCAGGTGGCCACCACGCGCAGGTCGGGCTCGGGTAGCAGCAGCACCCGTACGCCTTCCAGCACCAGCTGGTGGTCGTCGACGAGCAGAACGGGAATCCGGTGGTCGGCCGGGGGCTCGGGAGCGGGAGTCATGGCGGCAGGAAGCTTGGGCTTGCGAAGAAACAACACCCGCGCCCGCGCAACAAAAGAAACAAGGCTTATCTGCATGGGAGGAGGCCTGCCAACCGGCCCGCCCGGCGGACTTTTAGAAGGCTCCTAACAAAGCACGGTTTTCCCACCCCCCGCGGCAATCCGCGCCACCGGGCAATTTAGTCTCCCCGCCGCTCCCGATGGCCACCTGCGTACTGGCACGGAGGCTCCGGCCTGGGCCCGCCAAGGTGCAGCAGTGCGTTGCCCTGGTCAACCACGCCTCGGTGGTTGGCGATGATCAAGTCGTCCGTCGGGACCTACTGGCAGCTGACGGTGGGCAACGCCCCCTGAAAGCGGCGGCCGCGCCCTGCCCCTGCGGCCAGACATAATAAAGGGCGGCCCAGCGGACCGCCCTTTTCCGGGATAGTAGGCAAACGATACCCGCGCCCCTGGAGCCAGTCCCACCAGCCGCTCCGAAAGGGCAGCAGGGTTGGAATAGGCTTTCAGGTGGTTCGTCCTAAGCACCCGCAGTCACGGGTCGTCGTGCTGAGCTTGCTTCAGCACCAAGGCTTAGTTGCCGGTGCGCATAATGGTCCAGTTCACGCCATCCGATATGGCAATGACCGTTTTGCTCGAACCCGTGGTATTGAGGGTGTACTGCTGGATGCCGCTGCCCGCGGCGCTGTCGATGAGCTGGCCGCTGCCGACGGTGAGAATGGCGTTGGTGCTGCCGCTGTTGTTGCGCAGGTAGTAGATGCGGCCGGTGCAGGTGCCCGGGTTGGGCAGGCGGTAGTACTGGTTGCTGGAGCTGCTCGGCGCCAGCCCGTAGTAGCTTCCAATGATATCCGTCAAGTGAATGCGGCCCTGGTCGAGGCCGTTGGCGTTGCCGCTGGTGCCGCCCCCGTAGCCATTCACTACGCCCACGGCAAAGGTGCCCGCGACCTGCAGCGAGCTGTGCGGCTGCTCCACACCGATGCCCACGCTGGTAGCCGTAGAGTTGCCCGGCGTGCCGCCCATGACCAGGGAGTTGCTCTGCTTGACGCGGGCACTGTTGCCAATCGCGTAGGCATTGTTCAGACCGGCGTCGGCCTGCGCACTGGTCCCGATGATGATGTTGCTGGAATTGTTGGTCAGGTCCGACCCGGCGCTGGCCCCAATCACGACGTTACCGCCGTTGGTGATGAGACCGGTAGCCGCGCTGGCGCCGATAAACACGTTGTTGGCGCCCGTGGTCATGCGGTAGCCCGCGCTGGACCCCACGATGGTATTGCTTGCTTCGGTCGACCGCTGCCCCGCCGTGTTGCCAATGAAGGTATTGGCTCCCTGCTGGGTGCTGCTCTCGCCGGCCTTGTTCCCGACGAAGGTATTCTGTTGGGCGGTGGTTACGGCCACGCCGGCATTGAAGCCCAGCATCACCGACGTCGAACCGGGGGAGTTGTTGCCCAGCGACACGCGCCCGTTGCCGAACACCCGAAAGGCCTCATCTCCGTTGCGCTTAAAGACAAGGTCCTCGTTGTTGTTGCTCCCGAGGAATTGGGTACCGTCGAGAGTATTGCCCGTCAGGCTCCAGCCGCTGCTGCTGGGCAGGGTGGCCCAGGTGTTGTCGCCGCGCAGGTAGGTGCTGCTGCTGGCCGTGCCCGTGGCCGCCAGCTTCGGAATGGTCACCGCGTCGTCGGCCAGCTTGGCGCTGGTGATGGCCCCGCCCGCCACGGTGGGGTTGGGGTAGGTGCCGGTCAGGTCGCCGCCGGCCGCGCCGGTAGGCGCCCCGCCGCCCCCGCCGATGGGAATGGCCTGGGTGCTCAGGTTGCCGGTTGCATCGGCCACCACCATGCGGCTGCCGGCGCCGCCCAGGCTTTCGAGGCGCACGTTCGCCGTGCCGGCGGTGCCCCCCACGTGGAATGTTGTGGCCGGGTTGCCGGCCGCCGGGCCGATGCCTACGCGGCCGGTACTGCGCCAGCCCAGCACACCGGTGGTGGTACTGCCACTGCGAGTACCCAGCAGGCCGCCACCCGCGCCGGTCAGCTCGGGGCCGTCGGGTGAGGCCACCCAGATGAGGCGGTGGTTGGCGTCGGCGGCCGAGCGCAGGTGCAGGGCGTTATTGGCCAGGGCCAGGGTTTGGCTGGCGAGGTGGCTGCCCAGGTTGTCGCCGAGGCTGCTGGCAGCCACGCTGCCCAGGTTGCCGCTGGCGTCGGTGGTCACCACGCCGGCCGTGCTCAGGCTGCGCAGGCGGGTGCTGCCGGCCACATCAAGCTGGGCGCTGGGCGTCTCGGTACCGATACCCACGTTTCCGCTGGTAGTGCTGTACAGGGCCGGGCTGCCGGGCAGGGTGTAGCTCACCGTAAACACCAGGTCGTTGCTCGCTGCAGTGGCGCCGTTGTAGATGGAGCCCCCGGCGTAGGGGTCGCCGACGGCGCGCCGCCACCCGGTGGCACCCGTGCTGAACGAGTACGTACCCGCCGCGTCTACTGTCAAGGGGGTAGTCAGCACAATGGTATTGACGCCGTTGGTATACGTCAGCCCCGGTTGGGTACCCAGCACCGTGCCGCCCGGCGTGCCCGCGTAGATGGTGAGTGTGCCCGTGGTGCTGCCTGCGCTGCCCCGCGTGAGGCTAATCTGGGTGATGGTGGCTCCGGCGGGCAGCTGAAAGCTCTGGCCCACGTCGCCCGCGGTGCTGTAGGTGACGTTGTTGTTCGTCTGGCTCACGCTGCCGCTACTGCTGGGGCCCACGGCCCGCACGCTGCCCACTACGTCGAGCGTGGCCGTGGGCGCGGTGGTGCCGATGCCCACCTGGCCGCTGCTGCTGATGGCCAGGCCGGTGCTGCCGCCGTTGCCCACCAGCTGGTTCGCAGCCAGGTCGAGGTTCTGGGTGGCGGTGTGGTTGCCCAGGTTGTCGCCGGCCGGACTCAGGAACACCCAGGCGCCCGGCGTGCCGGCGTAGTACCAGAAGCCCGTCTGCGGGCCGCCGCTGGCCGTGCCGTCGGTCTGGTATACCATCAGGCCCTGCGGGGGCGCGACAATGGCCAGGCGCTGGGCCTGGGTCAGGCGCGGGATAAGCAGACCCTTGTCGGTGGCTGAGAGGTCGAGCACGGCCTTGGCGTCGGGCTGGCCGGCCGTGCCGATGCGCACGCCCCCGGTCTGGGCCAGGGCAGCGGGGGCGGCGGCGAGCAGCAAAGCGGCGGTCAGCCAGGCAGGCCGAACGAGGCGTAGCGGTTTGTTCATAGGGGTTTGGGGCAGGAGTCCGGTCCCGCATTCGCGACCCGGATTGCAGCGCCAAAGCTAAGCCAACCAGATAGCCGATAAATACAATGGCCTTGTACCCTGTTCAGGGGACAGGCGCGCCACATCCTTTTGGCCGCCGCAACCCACCTTTGCGGCCGATGACCGCCCCCACCTTTCCCATTGCCCTGGCCCTCGTTGAAGACGACGCCCGCGTGCGCGAGCTGCTACGGGAGTACCTGGGTCGCCAGCCCGAGTTTACCTGCCCGATCGTCGTCGGCTCGATGGAAGAGTTCTGGGCGGAGCTGGAACTGAGTTTGCCCCCGCGCGTCATTCTGCTCGACGTGAGCCTGCCCGGCCAGACTGGCCTGCAAGCCCTGCCCCAGCTGCGCAAGCGCCTGCCCAACTGCGACGTGATTCTGCAAACTATGCACGACGACCCCGACCGCATCTACCAGGCGCTGCGGGCCGGCGCCACGGGCTACGTCATCAAAAACGCCACCAGCCTGCCCCAGTACCGGCAAGCCATCCTCGACGTGCTGCAGGGCGGGGCGGCCCTCTCCCCTTCGGTGGCCCGCAAGGCCCTGCAGCACTTCCAGCCCGCCCCCAGCCAGCAGCCCGACCTGCTCTCGGCCCGTGAGCAGGAGGTGCTGCAGGGCTTGGTCGAAGGCCTCACCGAAAAGCAGGTAGCCGCCCGCCTCACCCTCTCCCCCGACACGGTGCACACCTACGTCAAGCGTCTCTACGACAAGCTGAAAGTCAACTCGCGGGCCGAACTGCTGAGCCGGGCCGTGAAGGGCGACCTGTAAACGTTTCCGGGGCAGCTAGGGCACCCGCAGCCGCACCTGCCAGCCGCCCGGCACCGGCCCGGCGGCCAGCTCGGCTCCGAGCAGCTGGGCGCGGTGTCGCATGTTGCGCAGCCCCTGCCCCGCTCGCGAGGTGCCCGCTGCTGCTCCCTGACTGCTCACCGTCAGCTCCAGCGGGGAGGCGTAGTGTAGGGCCACGCCGATGACGCTGCCGGGCCGAGAGTATTTCAGGGCATTGTTGACGGCTTCCTTGAAGATCAGGTACACGTGCTGGCGCACCGTGGGCGGCAGGGGCCGATTTAACTCAGGCGGTAGGTGCGCGTCGTCGAGCAGCAGCTGGCGGCCGGTGGCGCGGGCCGTGGCGTCGAGGTGGTCCCGCATGCGGTCCACGAGGGCCGCCAAGCTGTCGGCGCCCGCGTCCACGCTCCAGATAATGTCGCGCACGGTACTGGCTGCGGCGCGGCTGTCGTCGACCAAGGCCGTGAGGCGGGCGGGCGGGCCCTGCTCCAGCTCGCGCAGTAGCTCGGCCTGCATGGTCACGCGGGTCAGCAACGAGCCCACTTCGTCGTGCAGATCGGCGGCCAGGCGGGCGCGCAGGGCATTTTCGCGCTGCACCCGCCGCAGCCGGCCGCGCTGCCACAGGTACACCGCGGCCACGGCGGCCACCGCGGCCAGCACCCAGGTCAGGGGTCGGTTCCACCACGCGGCCGTCACCACCAAGGGCAGGCGCAGCACGTTGGCGGCGGGCACGCCCTGGCTGGTTTCGCCCCGTACTTCCACGGTGTAGCGCCCCGGCGGCAGGCCCTGCAGGCGCAGCTGCGGGGTAGTGCCCAGACCCAGCCACCGGTCGGCCAGCCAGCCGCGCACCCGGTAGGCGTACCGGGCCCGGGCGGGGTCGGGGGTGTTGGTCAGGGCCAGGTGCAGGTCGATGAGAGGCGCCTCGGGCGCCAGCGTGAGGGCCGGCAGGCCATCGGGGGGCAGCAGGTAGCGGGTGCGACTGGCCTCGGCCGAGGCGCTAAGCACGGTTTGGGCCGTCAGCAACAGGCGCGGCCGCACGGCGGAGGTCAGGGGCACCCGGCCGGGCCACACCCGGTGCATCCCGGCCACGCTGCCGATCAGCAGGGAGCTGTCGGCCGGGTCTACGTAGGCGGCGCGGGCGTTGCACTCATCAGAAGCTAGGCCGTCGGCGGTGGTAAATACGGCCAGCTGCCTGCTGTTTGGCTGGTAGCGCACCAGCCCCTGGTAGGTACCCAGCCAGAGGAAACCGCCCGCGCTGGGCGTGATGGTAGCCACCGAGGAACTGGGCAGGCCCTGGCCCCGCGTCAGCACCACCCGGGCGCGGCCATCGGGCTCGATAACGGCCAGGCCGTGGGCGCGCGTGCCCACCCACAGCCGGCCTTCGGGCGCCAGGTACAGGCAGCGGGCCCCGCCGACGGCCACGCGACGCGGCGCCGGGACCGTGGGGCCGTAGCGCACGCGCGCGCCGGTGCGCAGCGTGAGTTGTTCCACGCCCTCGGGCGTGGCCAGCCAGAGGTGCCCCCGGCCATCGGGGCACACGTCCTCGAGCAGCTGCCCGGCCAGGGGCGGGGCGGCGCCGGGCCGGGCGGGCGGCACATAGGGCCGGAAGGTTTGGGCAGCGGGGTCGTACTCGTACAGCCCGATGCGGGTGGCAGCCCACACGCGGCCGCTGCCCGGGTCACGCTCCAGGCTGTTGACGCCGATGTCGGCCTGCACCTGTCCCCGCGGCACCAGGTGCCGGAACTGCCCGGTGCGCGGGTTGAAGCGCAGCAGCGGAAAGGCGCCCGCCGCCAGCCAGTCGCCGCCCGGCCCCAGCGGCGCCGGCACGATGCCCAGCAGCACGGGGGCGTTGCCGGTGGGCAGCACCGCCGCCCGCCAGGGCCGCAGCGGGGCCAGCGACGAATCAGCAGCCTGAGTCAGCAGGCGGCCGTAGCTGCTCACCAGCAAGCGGCCATCGGGCAGGCGCACAGCGGCCCGCACGCTGTAGGGGCGCCCGTCCGGCCCCGGCAGCGCCCGGATAAAGTCGGTAGAAGCAGCCCGGGTCCAGCAGCCGCGCAGGCCGGTATCGAACACCCACCAACGGCCGGCCTGGTCGGCTTTAAGGCGGCCGCGCCAAATGTCGCCCACGGGAAAAGGCAGCGGCAGGACGGTGCGCAGCCGCAGCTGCGGCGCAGGGCCGGGCGTCCATTTCAGCTCCCGCACCTGCCCCGGGGTAATGAGCACGGGCCCCTCGGGCAGACGCAGCAAGTCGGTACCCGTTTCAGTGGCGCGAGAAGCCCAGCGCAGCATCTCGGTGCACCGTCCGGCGGGGCCGAGGCGGTAGGCGGCGCTGCTGCTCAGCAGCCAGGGCCGGCCGGCGGGGTCGTACACCAGCCGCAGCACGCCCGGAATGGACACCGGCCAGGCGCCCAGCCGCTGCCCGCCGGGGCGCAGTTGGCGCAGGCTATCGGGGCCCGACAGCCAGAGAGTGCCGTCGGGAGCCGTCCAGATGTCGCCCACGCTGGTGCCGGCGCTGAGCGGCTGCGCGGTAGGCCGCCCGGCCAGGGTGTAGGCGCGCACGCCGGCCCGGTCCTGGCCCACCCACACCCGCCGCCCGTCGGTGGCCAGGGTGGTAATGTGCCGGTTGCTGCTGCGAGGCTCGGGCAGCGCCAGGGCCTCCAGCACGCCGTCGGGGCGAAAGCGGAAGAGGCCGGCCTCGGTGCCCAGCCAGAGCTGGCCGTCGGGCAAAGCCAGCAGTTCGTTGCAGGGTACAGGGGGCAGGGACACGCCGCCGCGGCGCAGGGCATTGAGGGGCACCAGTTCGCTGCCATCGTAGCGGTACACGCCGTCGTCGGTACCTACCCAGAGCAGGCCGTCGGGCGTCGAGGTCAGGTTGCGCAGCATCAGGCCGCCAAGAGCCGCATCGGGCAGCCACCCGCCCCCGGGCGCGGCCCGGGTCGGCCTAACCAGCCCCCCAATAACAAGCAGCAGCAGCAGCCACACTCTCATGGCGGCAAGATAGGCCGGGCGACGTGCGTCTGAATATTAATTCAACAAGAATGAATGTTTTAAGCGTGGTCCGCGCTGGGCAGGGCGCCCCACTTTCGCGGCTTACTGCCCGCCGGTTGCTCCTCTCGAATGCTCTGGCTACGAAGCCCCCGAAGCCCCAGCAGAGCCTATCGGGGTTGCCCGGGCTGGCCTAGCCCGCCTTGTCGGCCGGCTCGGGCACGCCGATGTGCAGCAGCGCATCGCCCTGGTTGACGACCGGCATGTGGTTGAGGCCGATGATGAAGCCGCTCACCGGCGACACCAGCCGCACGGCCTGCTCGCCGTAGGGGTCGGCCACCACGCCGTATTCCTGGCCCTTCTGCACGTAGTCGCCGGTTTTCAGGTAGCTGCGCCACAGCCCGGCGTACTTGGCCCGCAGCCAGGTGTGGCGGCGGCACACCACCGTGGCCTGGGCGGGCGCGGGCGCGTCGGGCAGCATGCCCAGGTGGTGCAGAAACCGGAAGGTGCCGGCCGTGGCCAGCTCGATGCCGCCCTCGTCGAGGCGCAGCGACTCGCCGGTCTCGTACACGATGATGCGCCGGCCCTGCTGCATGGCGGCCTCGCGCAGCGACCCGGGACGCAGGGCCGCGTGCAGGGTGAAGGGCGCGGCAAAGGCAGCGGCCAGGGCGTCGGTTTCGGGGTCTTCGCCCAGCAGGCAACGCACCTGCGGGTGGTTGGAGCGCGCCGCCCCGCCGGTGTGGAAGTCGATGCCGTAGTCGATCAGCGGCATGATTTCGCGCATGAAGCGGTGGGCCACCCGGCTGGCTACCGAGCCGCGCGGGTGACCGGGAAACGAGCGGTTCACGTCCTTGCCGTCGGGCACCTCGCGCGAGAAGTTCAGGAAGCCGTAGATGTTCAGGATGGGAATGGCCACGATGCTGCCGCGCAGCGGCTGCTGCAGCTGCCCGCGCCGCACCATGCGCCGGATGGTTTCGATGCCGTTTACCTCGTCGCCGTGCATGCCCGCCATCAGCAGCACCGTGGGGCCGGGCTGAGTCGAACGGAACACGTGCACCGGCACGTCGATGACCGTGCCCGAGGGCAGCCGGGCAATGACGAGGCGGGTGAGCACCTGCTCGCCGGGGCGGATGGTGAGGCCGTTGAGGCTGAAATCGGGGACGGGGGCGGCGGGAGTAGCGGTAGGGTCCAAAGGCGGCGTAAATGGCGTGAGGCGGGGCGGTCTAAGTTCCGCAAATTCCGGCGGCCTATTCCACCACCAGCCGACGGGTAGCCGCGGCGTGAGTGGCCTCATCGTGCAGACGTAATAGATAAACGCCGGCCGGAACTTCGTGCAGGGACAAGGTCAGCCGGTTAGTGGAGTCGTGCCGGACCATGCGTCGGCGCCGGCCCTGCTGGTCAAGCAGCTCCGCCTTGCTGGCGCCGGTACGCCCGAATACCACTTCCACGTAGCTGCGGGCGGGGTTGGGGTACACGCTGCGCACCAGGGAAGCTGCCGTTGGCTGAGCCGCCGGCAGCCGGGCTGTCAGCACCTGGTAGCGCGGACAGCTGTCAACCAGCGCTTCAAAGAAGGGCCGTAGCCGGGCGGCGTCGTAGCGCAGCCGCTTGGTTAGAACGGTATCCGCCTGCACTGTTGCCCGCAATAGCGGCGGGGGCAGCTCGCCCCGGTCGGCGGCGTACCGCAACGCCAGCATTTGCTCCCAGTCGTTGGTCAGGCCCTGCACCGTGGTACTGGTGCGGCGCCAGGCGTGCACCCAGTAGCTGGAATCGGTGCGGGGCTGGGTGAGGTAGTACAGCCCCCGGTAGCGCGTCACCCAGCCCCGCAGCAGGGTATCACCGGTTCGGGCGTTCAGCACCAGGCTCGTGCGGGTCGGTCGCTCGAAGCGCACGGCCAGCTGCAGCGTATCGGCGGCCGCTACCAGGGTGAGCTGCGGCCCCAGAAGCCGGACCAGGTTCAGCCGGCGCTTGGTGGGGGCCGTTTCGAAGGGGTAGACTTCGGCAGCATCCGGCGCCCCGCAGCCTGGCAACAGGAGCAGCGCCAGCGGCCACCATCGAATACCAGGAGCCGGTCGCATAGTCGGAAACGGTTAGAACCTGCCCCTTGATAGGCCTGCCGGGAACGAGGTAACCCGCCCGCCTGCTCAGCAACACCGCCATGTGCGACCAGGCGGTTAACCGGCCAAGCCCAAACGCCCGAGGCGCATTACTACGCGCTGCTCGGCTCCCGCCTACAGGTGCTGCTCGTCCGACTGGGTATCGGGCAGGGATTTGGCGGCCGACTGGGGGCTGGGCTTCTTCTTGGGCTTCCTTTTGGCGGCCAGCTGGTCGGTGTACTCGATGATTTTGCCGGCAATGTCGAGGCCGGTGGCTTTTTCGATGCCTTCGAGGCCGGGCGAGGAATTCACTTCCAGCACCAACGGCCCGCGCTGGCTCTGCAGCATATCCACGCCGGCAATGCCCAAACCCAGGGCCTTGGTGGCCAGCAGGGCGGCGGCCTTCTCGGCCCGGGTGAGCTTGACGAGCTTGCCCGTGCCGCCGCGGTGCAGGTTGGAGCGGAACTCGCCCTCCTTGCCCTGGCGCTTCATGGCCCCCACTACCTCGCCGTTGACCACGAAGGCGCGCAGATCGGCGCCCTTGCTTTCGGCGATGAACTCCTGCACGATGATGCGGGCCTTGAGGTTGTGAAAGGCCTCGATAACCGACTGGGCCGCCTTCTCCGTCTCGGCCAGTACCACGCCCAGGCCCTGGGTGCCTTCGAGCAGCTTGATGATGACCGGCGCGCCGCCCACCTGCTGAATCATTTCCAGCACCTCGTCGGAATAGTTGGTGAAGGCCGTTTTGGGCATGCCCACCCCGGCGCGGGCCAGAATCTGCATGGAGCGCAGCTTGTCGCGGGAGCGGACGATGGCCTGGCTGTCGACGGCCGTGCGCACCTTCATCATCTCGAACTGGCGCACCACGGCCGTGCCGTAGAACGTGACGGAGGCGCCGATGCGGGGAATCACCGCGTCGAAGCCTTCGAGCCGGCGGCCCTCGTAGATGATGCTGGGCGTGCCCTTTTCGAGCACAAGGTTGCACTGCAAATGGTCAATGACTTCGACCTGATGGCCGCGCGCTACGGCTGCTTCCACCAGGCGCTGGGTGGAGTACAGTTTGGGCTCACGCGACAGAATCGCCAATTTCATGGGGCGAGGGAATAACGGGTAGGAATTTCGAAAGAACCGGCGTTAGTCGGGCTGGCGGCGGTGCTGCTGCCGGTACGAGAGGTTGCGGCGGGCCACGTCGACCACCAGCCGGGCCCGGCGCAGCAGCAGCCGCCCGATGAGTACGGGGTACTTCATGTCGGAGCGGTCGGAAAGCGAAAACTCGGTGTCGAAGTCTTCGCCGAACAGCCGGATGGTGGTGCGGATGACGTAGCGCTCCTGCACGTCGCCGTTGGAGGAGCGAATATCGCGCAAGGCAAACTCGGGGAAGTGCAGGGGGCGGCCGTTGAAGGCGGGGTGCTCGTCGTCGAGCAGCAGCACGCGCAGCACGGGCCGCCCGTCCGGCAGCGCGTCCACGTGAATGTCGGAGCAGTGAATGGCCCCGGTGAAGGCGCCGGTGTCGACCTTGGCCTCCACGCCGCTCAGCCCGAGCAGAGGAAAATCCACCAGTTCGCGGCGGCCTACGGTTCTCTTCGGCGGACGTCGGGACTGGGGCTGCTTCACGGGGGCAAAATACGGGCGCGGGCGGCAGTGCAGCGGCAGAACGGCCGGTTTTTTTTCGCTTCACCCCCGGCCCTCTCTCCCCAGCCCCTCCGGTAGCCTCCCCCCGGCCCCCTAGCCGACGTAGCTGATGCGGTACACGCAGTCGTTCTGGTCGTCGGAGACCAGTAGGGAGCCGTCGGGCAGCACCAGCAGGGCCACCGGGCGGCCCCAGCTACGCTCGCCCTGCAGCCAGCCCGTGGCGAAGGGTTCGTAGGACGTGGCCTGCCGGCCGCTGGCGTCGAGCTTCACCAGCATTATGCGGTAGCCGCTCTTGCGGGAGCGGTTCCAGGAGCCGTGCTCGGGAATCAGAATCTGGTTGCGGTAAGCAGCCGGGAACATGCGGCCGGTGTAGAACTTCATGCCCAGCGGCGCCACGTGCGCGCCCAGCTTGCGGGCCGGGGCTACGTAGGTCGCGGCCGACTTGCCCTTGCCGAACTGCGGGTCGGGCAGGTCGCCCTGGTGGATGTAGGGAAAGCCGAAGTGCGAAGTGCAGGCCGGCGTTGGGGGCGCGGTTCAGCTCGCAGGCCGGCACGTCGTCGCCCATCAGGTCGCGGCCGTTGTCGGTAAACCACAGGGCCTGGTCCACCGGGCTCCAGTCGAAGCCCACGGTGTTGCGCACGCCCCGGGCGAAGATTTCCAGGCCGGTGCCATCGGGATTCATGCGGGTGATGGTGGCGAAGATGGGCTCCTCCTGCAGGCACACGTTGCAAGGCGCGCCCACGGGCACGTAGAGCTTGCCGTCGGGCCCGAAGCTGATGTACTTCCAGCCGTGGTGCTCCTTGTCGGGCAGCTGGTCGTACACCACCACCGGCCGGGGAGGGCTCTTGAGCCGGGCGCCGATGTTGTCGAAGCGCAGGATGCGGCTGATTTCGGCCACGTACAGGGCGCCATTGCGCACGGCCACGCCGTTGGGCTCGTTCAGGCCCGCGGCAATGGTCAGCACTTCGTCGGCGCGGCCGTCGCGGTTGCGGTCGGGCAGGGCGTATACTTTCTGGCCGCGGGTACCCACGTACACGGTACCGTCGGCGCCCAGGGCCAGGGAGCGGGCGCCGCCCACGTTCTGGGCAAAGTAGCTGATGCGGAAGCCCGCCGGCAGCTTGATTCGGGCCAGGTTGTCGGGCGCGGGCGGGGTTACGGGGCGGGCGCCGGCCAGCGGCAGCAGCACCAGCAGGGAAAGCAGTCGGCGTATCATAGCGCTACCAACTGCCAGCCGGGAGCAAAGGTTACGGCGGTTCGGCCGGGGCCACGACGTTTAGCCCACGCTGCCCAAACAAGGCGGCAGGCAAGCAATACTGGTAGCTTAAACGAGTGGTGCCACGACTTCAAAGCCGTGGCACCACTCGTTCTTACAGCCGACCGGCTTCCTTGTCGCGCAGCAGCTGTTGGTACTCGCGCTCCGACCAGCTTTGCTCGTTCAGGAAGCCGTAGGTGGTCAGGCCCTGGATGGCCAGGCCCAGGCCCCAGAACACGCTGGGCCAGACCGGCCAGGGCACGAAGCCGTGGGTGTAGGCACCGGTGAAGTACCAGATAGCCCACAGCAGCGCATTGACGAATACGTAGGTTACCAGGTGGGATTTGAAGGCGGCGCGGCGGCGGGCCATGCGCCAGAGCTGGGGGTCACGGTCTTGGATGGGGGCGTTCATGGCAGTAGTGGGGTGAGGAGGCTGAGGCCGAGTTAAATATAGCGCGCAGACGATACCTGGAACAAGCCGGGCAGGATGGCCCCGGCGCGGGCGCTGCCGGGAGGGGCCTAGCGCCGGCTGGCCTCCCGCTCGCGCAGCAGCTGCTGGTACTCGCGCTCCGGCAGCGAGTCGGTGCCCAGCAGGCCGTAGCTGGTCAGCCCTTTAATAGCCAGGCCCAGGCCCCAGAACAGCATCACCCAGGCCGGCCAGGCCACCTGCTGGCCGGCGTGCAGGCGGTGCCCGGTGAAGTACCATACGGCCCAGAGCACGGCGCTGACGAGCACGTAGCGCAGGAGCTGGATTTTGAACTGAGCGCGGCTTTGGGCGAGGCTCCAGAGGCGGGCGTTAGGGTCTTGCAGGTTCATGGTGGCTGGTGGTTAGGCGGTTATCTTGCATCAAACCTAGCCGGTCCCGCCCCTCAGCTTCAAGTAAAAGGTGCCGAACCACCGGGCGGAGTCGCCGAACCGTCAAAAGACGCCGACGAGCCGTAGCGGTGAATGGGTGAGCTAGTGCAATGGGGAGCCGGCATTCCCGTATCATAGCCATCCAATCATCCCGTTCTGCCCATCGGTGGCCCGCGCTATGCCCCTGCCCTACTCCGCCCGTCAGGCCTTCGGCCGCATCCTGCTGACCCAGGCCGACATCACCCGCCTCGACACCGCCGCCATCGTCAACGCCGCCAACTCCTCCCTGCTCGGGGGCGGTGGCGTCGACGGAGCCATTCACCGCGCCGGCGGCCCGCAGATTCTGGCGGAGTGCCGCGCCCTTCGTCTCAGTCAATACCCCGAGGGGCTGCCCACAGGACAGGCCGTCATCACGACCGGCGGGCGGCTACCGGCCCGCTACGTGATTCACACCGTGGGGCCGGTGTGGCAGGGCGGCCACCAGCACGAGCCGCAGCTGCTGGCCGCCTGCTACCGCCACTGCCTGCAGCTGGCCGCCGAGCAGCAGCTGGCCAGCGTGGCTTTCCCCGGCATCAGCACCGGCGTCTACGGCTACCCCAAGCCCGAGGCCACGCGCATTGCCGTGCGCGAGGTGCGGCAGTTTCTGCAGGAGCACCCGCTGCCCGAAACCGTGGTCTTCGTGGCCTTCGACGAGGAAAGCTTCCGCCTCTACGCGCGGGAGCTGGCCAGCTAAGCCGTGTTACATACCTGCGTGCCGCCCGTCCCAGCTGTCATGGCAAGGCGTAAGCCGAAGCAACCGTAGGAAGGCATAGCCAATTGGTCCTTTTCGGTGGTAAAAACTGCCGGAGCCTGACGAGCCGAAAATCCGCTGTCATTGCGAGCGAAGCGCAGCAATCGGTCCTTGTCGGTGGTAGAAACCGAAAGAGCCTGACCAGTTGAAAACGTATTCCGGCTGGTCAGGCTCGTTGGGTCGTGCCACGCGGGGAAAGATTGCCTCGTCGTGCCTCCTCGCAATGACAGCGGGTTTTCGGGTGGTCAGGCTCTTTCGGTCGTGCCGCGAGGGGAAAGATTGACTACGCCTTCCTGCGGTTGCTTCGCTTCGCTCGCAATGACAGGCTCTGGGCGGCGGCTTAGCTCAGGCCCAGCGCCACTCCTCAGGGTGGCGGCGCAGGTAGGCGGCCACGTCGTAGATCAGCCCGGCGTGGCCGGTGTCGAGCAGCACGGTGTGGGCGGCGTGCAACGAGCCGATGAACGTTTGCAGGCCGGCCTGGGGAATCACCTTGTCGTGGCGGCCGAGGAAAAAGGTAATGGGCGTGGGGCGACGGTTGAGCGCGGCGGCCAAGCGGCGCAAATCGAAGGTGAGGTGGCGGAAGCCGGTCCAGCTGCGGTACACGCGCAGGCGCTTTTCGCGGCTGTCGAGCTGCCACTGGGCAAAGCGCACCAGGCCGTGGTCGACGAGGCGGCGCTCGGCCAGCCGGTCGATAAAGCGCAGCAGGCGCTGAGGACGTAGCACGGCGCGGCCCAGCACCCCGCGCATCCAGGGCGGATAGGTAGCCAGCGAATACCAGAACTGGGCGTGGATGCCGTCGGGGGCAATGAGCCAGAGCTGCTGCACGCGCGCGGGGCGGTGCTCGGCCAGGGTGAGGGCAAACTTGGCCCCCATGCTGAAGGCCAGCAGCCCGAAGCTTTCGATGCCGTGCTCGGCCAGAAACGCTTCCAGCAGCTGACTCAGGCGCTTCTTGCTGAGCGGCGCGTCGGCCTTGCTCAGCCGGCTGCGGCCGTGGTAAAATAGGTCGAAGGCGTAGAGGGTCACCTGCTCGCCCACCGCCCCGGCCAGGCTGCGCCAGTGGCCCGCGCTCTGCCCGTAGCCGTGAAAGGCCAGCACCACGCGCGGTCCGTGCCCATACACCTCGTAGTGCAGCTGGGTCATTTATCAATTAACATTTATCATTCATCAGCCCTGAGGCACCTTCGACCACTTATTGGCTTGCGGCGGCAAAAAGCCAGACTCAGCCCCAGGCGTGGGAAAGCCAAGCCGCTCCGGCTGGCGACGGATACGGCTGATGGCTGTTAAATGATGATTGATAAATGAAAATGCTCCAGGGTAAAATGAGTCAACCCAGGCCGAACCCAGCTGCCAAGTCGGCACCGGCCGATAGGCGATAAATGAAAAGCCCCCAGCTAAACAGGCCGGCTAAAAAGGTTAACCAAGGCCGGTGCCGGCTGATAAATGATAAATGTTAATTGATAAATGACTCAAAGGCGGGCCACGCCGCCCGATACCACGAACTTCATGACCTGGGAGCTGGGCAAGTCGAGGCGTATCACGCTTTCCTTGGGCACCAGCAGCAGCTCGCCCGAGAAGTTGTAGGAGTCGGGGAAGTACACGGCCGTCAGGTCGTCGCGGTGAATCATATCCATGGTTTCCTGGGTCACGAAGCCGAGCTTGTAGCACTCGGTGCCGGCAAACACCTTCACCAGCACCGGGCAGTTGAACTTGGCTTCCTCGCCCAGCAAGGCGTCGAACACGTCCTTGATGCTGGAGTAGATGATGTTGACCACCGGCAGGCGGTTCAGAATCCGCTCACCCAGCACGATGAAGGGCCGTACGTGCGAGCCGATGTAGCCTACCAGCGTCAGCAGCACCACCATCAGCCCCAGCCCCAGACCGGGAATGCCGTTGAGGTCGAAGGCGCCGTCGAGCCAGCGGAACACGGCCAGCAGCAAGTAGATGGTGAGCGTTACCGGCGCCAGAATCAGCAGGCCGCGCAGGAAATAGCCAATAATCTTTTTCATGGCCGAAACACAAAACCGCCCGGTCGGGCCGACCGGGCGGGCAAGCTATTAAAATGCCGGGGGTGCTGCACTACGCCGGGACGGCCGCGCCGATTTCGGCAATGCGGTCGGCCACGCGCTGCATCAGCCACATGGGCGTGCTGGTGGCCCCACAAATGCCCACCGACTGGGCGCCCTCAAACCAGGCTTCGGCCAGCTCCTGCTCATTTTCGACGAAGTAGCTGCGCGGGTTGGTTTGCTGCACCACCGCGTACAGGGCCTTGCCGTTGGAGCTTTTGCGCCCGCTCACGAACACAATTACGTCGTGTTCCTGGGCAAAGCGGCGCAGCTGCGGCTCGCGATTCGACACCTGCCGGCAAATCGAGTCGTTGGCGTCGAAGGTTTCCTGCGGGGTGCCCGCGGCGGCCACGCGCTGCTCAATGAGCGCCTTCATGCGGTAGAAGCCCGCGGTGCTCTTGGTGGTCTGGCTGAACAAAGTGACGGGCCGCGAGAAGTCGACCTGGTCGAGGTCGGCCTCGTTCATCACGATGATGGCGCGGTTGCCGGTCTGCCCGGCCAGCCCGGCCACTTCGGCGTGCCCGGGCTGGCCGTAGATGACGATCTGCCCGTCCTGGCGCCGGGTGGCGTCGAAGGCGTGCTTGACACGGTTCTGCAGCTTGAGCACCACCGGGCAGGAAGCGTCGATGAGTGTGAGGTTGTTGCGCAGGGCCAGCTCGTAGGTTTCGGGCGGCTCGCCGTGGGCGCGAATCAGCACCTTGCAGTCGTGCAGGGTGCCCAGCTGCTCGCGGTCGATGACGCGCAGGCCCTGCTGGTGCAGGCGCTCCACTTCCATGCGGTTGTGCACGATGTCGCCCAGGCAATACAGCTCCGCGCTGTTTTCCAGCTCGTCTTCCGCCATCTGAATAGCGTACTCGACCCCGAAGCAATACCCGGAATTTTTATCGATGGTGACGTTCATGTCCTGCGGTTTGATCAAACGGGAGACGCGGCAAAGGTACGTTTAGTGCCGCAGCCCGCGGGTATTAGGTGGCTAGTGACAGGCCCAGCCGAAAGCCAGCACCGGCAGATGCCGGGCGCACTGTGAAATATGGCCGGTGCCCACATCCCCAAACATATACGGCAAGTGCTCCTCGGAAGTCAGCTGAAACAGCACCTGCATCGGCTCGTGGCACTCGGGGCAGGCCGGGTAGTCCGGTGCCTGCACCCAGTGGGGCCAGCCGCCCAGCTTGTCCTGGTGGGCGGGCAGCAGGGGCTCGGCGCTTTCCTGCTCCAGCCGCACGCCTTCGTCCAGGGTCAGCGTCAGGCCAATGGTCGGCCATTCTTCCCAGTGCGGGTAATCGGCCACCGCCCGCCAGCCGACGATGGTTTTGGCGGGCAAGCTCTCGGCTACTGCCCCCGCGGCTGGCGGCTCGGCCGGCGGCACCAGCCGCACCACCGAGCTGGAGCTGAAGGGCAAAAACCCGTCGTCGCACTCGTTGGGACAGTAATACAGCTGCAGCAGCTGGCCCTGCAGCCGGGGCGCCATTTCCGCGGGCAAATCGGCCGGGTTCAGCTGCACGAACAAGGGCATGGGCTGCTGGCAGCCGGGGCATACGGGCCCGGGGTGGCTGGCACTCACCAAGCCAAGGCCGCCGAATTTGGAAGCCAGCGCACCGTGGTCTGCGTCAACTGTCAGGGGCAGCCAGGCCGGGCGCGCGAAGGACCGGATCAGCCCTTGGAGCTCAGCCAGCGGCCGTTCGGGCGGCAGGCCTGGTTTGGCCGATTCATCAATCACAGCTGGCGGCAGGGGAATAGGTTCGGCGGGCACCGGGGTTGCCGGACGCCCCGAAAACAGGTTTTTCCACCAGCTCATTTCCCTCAGAAACTCAGGCCTTTTCCGCCATGCGCAGCGCATCCACCAGCACCGACGACACCCGCTCCAGCACGAAATCCACCTGCTCGTCGATGGTGATGTGCGAGGTATCGAGTAGTACCGCGTCGGCGGCGCGGCGCAGCGGGCTTTCGGCGCGGGTTGAGTCGATGTGGTCGCGCTTTTGCAGGTTCTGGATGATGTCGTCGAGCGGCACCTCCTCCCCTTTCGCGGCCAGCTCCATCTGCCGGCGCATGGCGCGGGTGTGCACGTCGGCGGTCATAAACACCTTCACCTCCGCGTCGGGAAACACGGTGGTACCGATGTCGCGGCCGTCCATCACCACGCCGCGCTTGCGGCCCATGCGCTGCTGCTGGCGCACCATGGCGTGGCGCACGGCCGCAATGACCGACACCTCGCTCACGGAGTTGGAAATCCGCATCTGCCGGATGTCGTCCTCGCGGATGACGCCGTCGAGGCACAGCTCGTTGCGGCCGGTGCGGCGGTTGCGCTTGAAGCTGATCTGCAGCTGGTGCAGGGCTTCTTCCACCCGCGGCAGGTCGTCGAAGGAAATCTCGTGCTCGAGCAGGTAAAGGGTGACGCCGCGGTACATGGCCCCGGTGTCGATGTATGCATAGCCTAATTCGGCGGCTACGGCTTTGGCCGTGGTGCTTTTGCCGCAGGAAGAGTAGCCGTCGATGGCTATGACGATGTTTTTCATGAAGCGTGCGTTCGGCGGGTGGCCGGCGGAAGCGGCACGGGAATCCACGTCCGCCGCGGCGCGGGCTGCTGCAGGCGGGCGGGCACCGACTGGTAAAACCCATCCACCGATTCAACAAGCCCGTGCGTGAGCTGACGGTCCACGTGCACGAACGGCCGCACAAAGGTATGCGCTCCAAGCTGTACGCCGACTACCCCGTGCTCGTTGGTTTCCCAACGCCCTCCAAATGAGTTGATAATGCACTGACCTAAAAAGCAGCCGAGGGCATTGACCACGCCGGCGCGGGCGCCGGGTTCAATTTCATGGCGTTGTTGTTCAATAAAATCGGTGAGTGCCCGCACGGCGACAGCGTCGAAGGCGGATACGTTGAGTTGTTGCCGCACAGCTTCGGCGGCAGTCCGGAGTTCTTCCATGACAAGAAGAAGTAAGAAAAAAGAAAGATGAAGCAACCCGCGTTCGGGAGACAACGTAGTTACAAAATTTTTGCCGCAAACGCGAATTTTCAGCAAAAAAATACCCCCAAACCCTAGTCCGGTTCGGGGGCTATTTATTGAATTATTCTGTTAATTTCTTACTGCAAACGTTTGGGGTAGGCCTAAATCCAGCTGCGCTTTTTGGGCGGCTCGGCCAGGCGGGCCGGCATGGAAGCGTAGAAGGCCGTAACCGACTCGCTTAGTCCTTTCTCCAGCTGCATGGCTACCCGGAAAAACGGGTTGAAAAACAGGTCGCCGCGCACGCCGATGCCGGTGGTACCGTCGGGCGCCGAGGCCCATTCCCCCTGAAAGCCCTCGACCAGGCACTGCCCCAGGAATGCGCCCAAGGCCACCACCACCCCCTGGGTGGTTTGCGGGGTGAGCAGGGGGCGCTGCTCTTCAATGAATGCTTCGAGGCGCTGCACGGCGGCCTCGTCGAAGGCGTTGACCTCGAGTTGCTGCCGCACGGCTTCGGCGGCTTGCTGGAGTTGGGCGAGGGGGTTTTCGGACATTGGAACGAACGTTAGGGAGAAACCGGGGCCGCGGCCGCCGTTTGGGTTTGCCAACTTACGTACGTGGCCAGCAACTGCGGGGTGTCGCGCCAGGGCCGGGCGGCGCCGGTGCGCAGTTGCCGCGCCACCGCCGGGCACGCGCCGAACTGCGCCAGCATCCAGGCGCGGTACGCCCGGGCTCTGGTGGGCACTACCTGCAGCGGCTCCGCTCCCCGGCGCAACAGCATCACCTGGGCGGTAAGCGCCGTCAGGGGCGAAGGGTTTTCCGAATGGTCATACTGGTAGAGTCGGTACTCGCCCTGGCGCAGCAGTTGCCGGGCAAAGCCCTGGGCCACCAGCTGCCCGCGGCCCTTGGGCAGCACGAAGTGCTGCACCGCTGCCATCGTGTCGGGGCCCACCACAAAGCGCTTTACCTCGCTGGGGAAGTAGGGCCGGAAGTCGGGACGGTCCGGCTCGCCCAGGTACACCCGGTCGCGCCGCCACTGGTGCACGCGCGCGGCGTGCCAACGGCCGTCGGGGGTCTGGTAGCGGCCGTGCAGCCCCGTGCCGCGGTACTGGGCGGCGTCGGCTGCCGGCGCGGGAGTAGGTGGCGGCGCGGCGGCGGAAGGTACCCGCTGGGCCAGGCAGCCGGCCGAAGCCAGTAGTAGCGCGGTCAACAGGCCAGAGAAGCGAAACGAGGCAGCAGTCATATAGTCGGGAGGCCGGGCAGCGGCCGGCGCGTTGCACGTCATTGGCCGGGTTTGTTGCAAGCCCCAAAGCGTGCTGATGCACCTTCCTCAGCGCGGCCACCTACCAATTACTCGCCCTTTTCCCCAGCGGCCGCCGCAAAAAAGGCCGTCGTATCGAATCCGGCGGGCTTCCAACGCAGGTATACCTCGAGGATCTGCCGGAGGTGCTCCGGCTGCAAGGCGCTTTCGCCGCCTTTCAGTTGCTGCGCCAGAATCGGGTGGTCCCCGACGAGCAGCAGCATGGCCGCCCGAAAGTCCCTGGGCTTCTTCGGCAGCACGGCCGCCTTGCCATCGACAAAGCGCAGCAGGGGTAGTTCGCCAGCGGTTGCCCGGTAGCTGAGCAATTCGACCTGCGGCCGCCGCCAAAGCCGCCGCCCTAAAACCGTGGCAGGCGGCAGGGCTTCTTTTCCTTTGGCGACCAGGGCAAAATGCGCTTGGCGGACGACGGCAAAAGAGTCCTGGTGGATGACCACTCCCTCCAAAGCCTCCAGATGCAGCGTGTTGGCCGCACTGCCCTGGCCTACGGTTACGTTCCGACTCGTCAGTACCAGGTAATCCGTTTCCCACGCAGCACCGCCCACCCGGTGAAACTGCCCGCGCCCCCGGGTGACAAACTGCATGTCGGCGGCGGCAACGGAGTTGGCCACCAGCACCGCCACAATGCCCACCAGTTGCCCGTAGCTGGCCGGAATGCCCACCAGCAGGGCCGCCATCAGCAACATGAGGCGCCTGCCTGTCCGCTTGCGAACTGGCGGCGAAGCAGCTTGAGAAGAAGCTCTAGGCGTGGAGTTGGGCGAAAGCTCAATCATAAAACAGAGTTGGGACCTAACGAGGGCTGGGCAATATCCGCAACCGCAACGACTGTTGCCGCTGCCGGCGGGTGACCACCGCGGGACTTGCGGGTGAAAATGGTCGATTTTTTTTGGCGCAGCCTGAATCCTGGAGCCGCCGGTAGCTCAGCGGGCGGCCTGTTTGCCCGCCAGGTATTTCCACAGCACGTAGGGCGTCTGTGAGTGAAAAATCTGCCCGCGCTGCAGCTGCTCCGCCAGGGCCGCGTTGTCGGCCAGGATGGGTAGCATAAACGCCTGAAACGCCTTTTGCTGCTCCGGCACCGTTTCCAGCGGCCCATCGGGAGTGCGCTGCAGCAGAAACACCGTGGTTGGCTCGGTCAGGCCCGAGCGGTCGAAGTGCTGGCGCCGGTACAGGCTGTAGCCCTGCTGCCCCACTACGCGCTGCACGAAACCGGCCGAGCAGTAATAATCCTGCTTTTTAACCCGGTACGTAAACCGGGTGAGCACCTGCATGGTGTCGCGCCCGACGACCACGCGCTTGACGCTCTCCGGACCCAACGCCTTTTCGCGGTTGTCTTCTTCGGGCCGCCGCACCAGCAGCACGTCGCCGCCGCGCACGCACACCCTGGCCGCTACCCAGTCGCCGCCTAACTGCTGGTAAGCGCCGGGCCGGAAAACGGGGGTGGCAGCACCGGATACCATATTGAAGCCCGAAATAGCCGCCCCGATGGCTCCTCCCTGCGCGTGGGCGCCCGGCGCCGCTCCCAGACCGGCCACCAGCAGCGCCAGCAGCCACTTGCGGCCCGGCAAGCCCGCCACCCACCGAGGGCTGCCTTTTTTCGGGCGGACGTAATCAGTCGCCGACGGACTCAAATGCAGTAACATTTCCCTCATACCAAAGCACAATTCGGGCAATATACCGCCCGTCGCCTCAGTGCGAGTCGCAGGGACAGGGCGTTTTGCCGCCTTTGGCTTTGCGCTTAAACGTCGCCGTTTTCTTCTGCTGGGCCGTGCGGCGGGCGCAGCCCGTAGTGAGGGGCACCGAAGTACCCAGAATGAGCAGGGAAAGCAGCAATGTCAGGGTCTTCCTCACCGGTAGCTAGAATTTCAGGCAAAGATAACCTTCTTTGCCCGCTGGCTTGAACGCCGCTTTCTTCCGTTTTGTGCCTTTCCCGCCGCTATGTCCGTCGATTTCCTGCTCCGCGCCAACCTCATTGACTTGTTTGCCCGCACCATCCGCCCCGCTACCCTGCAGGTAGCCCAGGGCCGCGTGGCCGCCATAGCCTACGAAGGCGATGCTGCCGACCCGGCCCTGCCCTACGCCCTGCCGGGCTTCGTGGATGCCCACGTGCACGTGGAAAGCTCCCTGCTGGTGCCGGCCGAGTTTGCCCGCCTGGCCGTGGTGCACGGCACCGTGGCCACCGTCTCCGACCCCCACGAAATCGGCAACGTGCTGGGCGTGGCCGGCGTGGAGTTCATGCTCGACAACGCCCGCCAGTCGCCCTTTCACTTCTGCTTTGGGGCGCCTTCCTGCGTGCCGGCTACCACCTTCGAAACCGCCGGTGCGGTCATCTCGGCCGACGACATCGAGCAGCTGTTCCAGAATCCGCAGATCGGCTACCTGGCCGAGATGATGAACTGGCCCGGCGTGCTGCACGGCGATGCAGACGTGCTGGAAAAGATTGCCCTGGCCCGCCGCTACAACCGCCCCATCGACGGCCACGCGCCCGGTCTGCGCGGCGACGACGCCCGCCGCTACGCCGCCGCCGGCATGAGCACCGACCACGAGTGCTTCACTGCCGACGAAGCCCTCGACAAGCTAGCCGTGGGCATGCACATTCTCATCCGCGAGGGCTCGGCCGCCCGCAACTTCGAGGCCCTGGTGGATTTGCTGCCCGAGCACTCGGAGCGCATCATGTTCTGCTCCGACGACAAGCACCCCGACTCCCTGGTGCTGGGCCACATCGACGCGCTGGTGCGCCGGGCGCTGGCCCGCGGCATCGACTTGTTTAAGGTGCTGCGCGCCGCCTGCCTGAACCCCGTGCTGCACTACCGCCTCCCGGTGGGCCTGCTGCGCGTGGGCGACGCGGCCGACTTTATCGTGGTCGACAACCTGCGGGATTTCCGGGTGCAGCACACCTACCTGCGCGGACAGCTGGTGGCCGAAAACGGCCAAACGCTGCTGCCGGCGGGCCGCAACCTGGCGCCCAACAACTTCCAGGCCCGCCCCGTGCAGGCCGCCGACTTCCGCCTGGCCCCGGCCGCCGCCGCGGCTTCGGTCCCGGTGCGCGCCATCCGCTGCTACGACGGCCAGCTCATTACCAGCGCCGAGCCTGCCCAGGTACCGGTGCACGACGGCAATCTGGTAGCCGACGTGGCCGCCGACGTGCTTAAGCTCACGGTGGTCAACCGCTACGAGGCCGGCGCCGCCCCGGCCGTGGCCTTCATTCGCGGCTTCGGACTGCAGCGCGGGGCACTGGCCAGCAGCGTCGGCCACGACTCGCACAACATCACCGCCGTGGGCTGCGACGACGAATCCATTGCCCGCGCCGTGAACCTGGTTATTGCGGCCCGGGGCGGGCTGGCGGCCGTGGGAGCCGCGGGCGAAGAGCTGCTGCTGCCGCTGCCGGTGGCCGGGCTCATGTCCGACGGCGAAGGCTACGCCGTAGCCGAGGCCTACACAGCCGTCGATCAGCTGGCTAAGCAACTGGGCAGCATCCTGGCGGCGCCGTTCATGACCCTCTCGTTCATGGCCCTGCTGGTGATTCCCGCCCTCAAGCTCAGCGACAAGGGTTTGTTCGACGGCGAGAAGTTTGAGTTTGTGCCCGTGTTGCAGTAGCGCGGCCCCAAGGCGCACAAAAAAGCCGCTCCGGTTGCCCGGAGCGGCTTTTTTCGTAAAGGGCAAGTCCGGCTTAGTTGAGGCCGGCGAAGTGCTTGTCCAGCAGCTTCTGCATCTTTTCTTCCGTGAGCGGCTTGGCCAAGTATTCCACGCCTTCGTACTGCGCCACCCGGCTGGTATCGGCCGAGTGCATGGAGGTGGTGAGCACCGCCATAACGGTTTTTTCGCGCAGCTCGGGCGACAGGCGGTTGTACTGGTTTAAGAACTCGAAGCCATCCATGCCGGGCATCTTCAGGTCCACAAATACCAGGTCCGGCGCCTCGTCGACCGAGGGGGCGGGCTTGCCCCAGAAGTGGGCAAAGGCCTGTTCGGCGTTGGTAAACGACAGTACGTTGTCGGCCAGGTCCAGCCGCTGCAACAGGCGGTTATTCAGGAAGCTGGTGGTTTCGTTGTCGTCGATCAGGACGACTTTCTGCAGTTTGCGTACCATAGCTGATGCCGGGTTAAGTGAATGATAACCGGCCACGGCAGCAGTCGGCTTAAGTACTTAAAGGTACGAAAACTATTCGATCCAGCCCTGCTCGCGCATCCACTCGTCGTTGTAGATTTTTCCGAGGTAGCGCGTGCCGTGGTCGGGCAGCACGATAACCATCGTGTCGCCTTCCTTGAGGTTTTCCTTGGCGTATTCGAGGGCGCCGTGCACGGCCGAGCCGCAGGACCAGCCCACGAACAAGCCTTCTTCCTTGGCCAGGCGGCGCGTCATCAGGGCCGCGTCCTGGTCGGTTACCTTGATGAACAGGTCGATCAAGTCGAAGTCCACGTTATTGGGCAGAATGTCCTCGCCGATGCCCTCCGTTTTGTAGGGGTAGATTTCGTTTTCGTCGAAGATGCCCGTTTCCTTGTACTTCTTGAACACCGAGCCGTAAGTATCGAGGCCGATGCTCACGATGGCCGGGTTCTGCTCCTTGAGGTACTTGGCCGTGCCGCAGATGGTGCCGCCGGTGCCCACGCCGCAGGCGTAGTGGGTGATGGTGCCTTCGGTCTGCTTCCAGAGCTCGGGTCCGGTGCCCTCGTAGTGCGCGGCGGTGTTGGAAAGGTTGTCGTACTGGTTGGGGTAAAACGAGTTGGGCGTCTCTTCGCTCAGGCGCTTGGCCACCGAGTAGTAGGAGCGCGGGTCTTCGGGCGCCACGTCGACGGGGCATACCACCACCTGGGCGCCCACGGCCCGCAGAATATCCTGCTTTTCCTTGCTCTGCTTGTCGCTCATCACGAAAATGCACTTGTAGCCCTTGGCAATGGCGGCCAGCGCCAGGCCCATGCCGGTGTTGCCCGAGGTGCCCTCGATGATGGTGCCGCCGGGCTTGAGCAGACCGGCCTTTTCGGCGTCTTCGATCATGCGCACAGCCATGCGGTCTTTCACCGAGTTGCCGGGGTTGAAGTACTCGACCTTGGCCAGGATGGTGCCGGGAATGCCTTTCGTGACGCTGTTCAGCTTGACCAGCGGCGTGTTGCCGATGGCTTCAATGATGTTATTGAGGTACATGAGCGGGAGGTTGGGAAAGCGCAAAGGTACGGAAAGGCCGGATGGTGAGGGGGCCAAATGGTGAGCCGACCGCCGGGCTGCCCGACGGCACCAGGCGCTTTCCCGGTTAACCCGGACGGCGGCGGACAGGTGCACCCGCGCCGCTCAAATTCACAATTTCCCCACCTCCGGGTTTCGCCGCCGCCCGAAAAGGCTACCTTTGCGGCCGTGCCGCCGCGGGCGCCACACTCCCACCGATATTTCCTCCCAACCTACCCCACATGAGCGTACTGGTCAATAAGGACTCGAAAGTGATTGTGCAGGGCTTTACGGGCTCCGAAGGCTCGTTTCATGCCCAGCAAATGATGGACTACGGCACCAACGTGGTGGGCGGCGTGACGCCCGGCAAGGGCGGCCAGCAGCACCTGGGCAAGCCGGTCTTCAACACCGTGGCCGACGCGGTAGCCGAAACCGGCGCCGACACCACCATCATTTTCGTGCCCCCGGCCTACGCCGCCGATGCCATCATGGAGGCCGCCGACGCCGGCATCAAGGTTATCGTGACCATCACCGAAGGCATTCCCACCAAGGACATGATTGCGGTGAAAGAGTACCTGAAGGGCCGCGAAGGCCTGCGCATGATCGGGCCGAACTGCCCCGGCGTGATGACCGCCGGCGAGTGCAAAGTGGGCATCATGCCCGGCTTCATCTTCTCGAAAGGCAAAATCGGCATCGTGTCGAAGTCGGGCACGCTGACCTACGAAGCCGTTGACCAACTGACCAAGGCCGGCCTGGGCCAGACCACGGCCATTGGTATCGGCGGTGACCCCATCATCGGCACCACCACCAAGGAAGCCGTGGAGCTGCTCATGAACGACCCCGAAACCGAGGGCATCGTGATGATCGGCGAAATCGGCGGCGGCATGGAAGCCGAAGCCGCCCGCTGGATCAAGGAAACCGGCAACAAGAAACCCGTCGTCGGCTTCATTGCCGGCCAAACGGCGCCTCCCGGCCGCCGCATGGGCCACGCCGGCGCCATCGTCGGCGGCGCCGACGACACGGCCGCGGCCAAAATGGCCATCATGCGCGAGTGCGGCATTCACGTGGTGGATTCGCCGGCCGAAATCGGCGACACCATGCTGCGCGTGCTGAAAGGCGACAAAGTATCGGCGTAAGCAGTAACACTTGCCCAAGTTCTGCAACGAGCAGCCAGCATGATGCTGGCTGCTCGTTGTGTTTTCGGGCTTTTATTCGTCGCCGCCGCTGCTTAGTCTTGTATACTTGCTCCGATAATCCACCCGTTTGTACCCGGCCGATGAACCGCTTTGCTTCCCTCCTGTGTGCATTGCTTTTTCCGGCGGCGGCTGCGCTGGCCCAACGACACGTTGTGGTGCAGGATGCGCGCACCGGCCGGCCGGTAGCAGGCGTTACGGGCCGGCTGCGCGGCCCCGGCCCGGTGTATACCAGCGACGCCCAGGGCCGCTTGCCGGTGGCGGCCGACACCGGCCAGGTGGAGCTCACGCACGTATCTTACCAACCCTTGCGCGTGCAGCTCCGCGGCCAGTCCCCGCCGGCCACCGTTCAGCTGGAGCCGCGCACGGTGGAGCTGGCCAACGTAGTCGTGCATTCCGCCAACCAGGTGCTGCGGCTGGCTCCGGCCGGCGACCTGCACAAGAGCGGCCCTTCCGACACGCCCAACTGGTACGCCCGGGCCATCTGGCATCAGCCCCCCACAACCGAAGGCACGTACCGGCTGCGCGCCGTGGAGCTGCTGCTGGCCAAACGCCCGCTGTGCAGCCCCGACGAGGTAGTGCAGGACCAGCAGGCATTTCGCGAGGGCCGGGTACGGGTGCGCTTGCTGGTGCCGGCCGCCGATGGCACGGTGGCGCTGGCCGATTCGCTGACGACGGCTTTCATCATTACGCCGGCGGAGTCGCGCCGCAACCACAAAGGCACCCTGCGGCTGGATTTGACGAGCCGCCACCTGCTGCTGCCGCCGGCGGGGGTGGTGGTGATGGTGGATGTGCTGCCCACCGCGGGCAACGAAACCATGGCCAGTTCCGAGCTGGCACCGGCGCGCAACCGCGTGGCCGTGCGCTGCCACCTGCCCGGCGGCGGCAGCAAGCTGCGCATGACATCCGCCTGTGATTATCCGGCCCTGGCTACCACGTGGAATGCCGCGCCGGCGCAGTGCATCTCGGTGATGGTGCCCGAGCGCTACCCAGCAGTAGATAAGCGGCTCTCGTTGGTGCCCATTAGCAAGCGTTCCACGCCCAACCTGGCCGTAACGGTGGAGCTGCAGCAGCTGTAAGCCCGGCGGCCGCGCCACCCCGCGTCACCCGTTCTGTCGGGGTTTCCCGTAGTACCCGGTAGTTGCTTGCCTCACCGTTACTGCATGTCTCCTTACACCATCGGGCTGACGCTGCTGGGCCTAGCCATTCTGGGCGTGGCCTGGCTGCCGTCGCTGCTAGAGAAATACCCGCTCTCCTACCCCATTCTATACCTGCTGCTGGGCATGGGCGTGTTTGCCCTGCCGCTGGGTTTGCCCGTGCCCGACCCGCTGGCCCACCCCCAGCTGGTCACCCACGCCACCGAGCTGTGCGTGATTGTGGCCCTCACCGGCACCGGCCTCAAGATTGACCGCGCGTTTTCGTGGCGCCCCTGGCTGCCGCCGTTGCTGCTGGTGCTGGTGCTGATGGTGCTGAACATTGCCGGGCTGACCGGCGGCGCCTGGCTGGTGGGGCTGCCCCTGGCCAGCGCCGTGCTGCTGGCCGCCTGCCTGGCCCCCACCGACCCCGTGCTGGCCGGCGACGTGCAGGTGGGCGACCCGGGCGAGGGCCGCGAAGACAACGTGCGCTTTGCCCTCACCGGCGAGGCCGGCCTCAACGACGGGCTGGCGTTTCCCTTCGTGTATCTGGCCCTGGCGCTGCTGCCGGCCGCTACGCCCCTGGCCGAGCGCCTGCAGGAATGGGCCTGGCACGACGTGCTGTACCGCACGGCCGCCGGCCTGGGCCTGGGCTGGCTCTCGGGCAAGCTGCTGGCTTTGCTCATTTTTCACCTGCCCAAGCGCGTAAGCATCAAATCCAGCGCCTACGGCTTCGTGGCCCTGGCCGTCACGCTGCTCTCGTACGGAGTCACCGAGCTGGTGCACGGCTACGGCTTTCTGGCCGTGTTCATTGCCTCGCTCACGCTGCGCAGCTACGAGCGGAAGCACGAGTACCACAAGCAGATGCACGCCTTCACCGACCAGCTGGAGCGCCTGCTCATCGTCATCATCCTCATTCTGCTGGGCGGGGCCATCGTGCACGGGCTGCTGGCCCCGCTCACTTGGTCTGATGCGGCCCTGGGTCTGGGCCTGATTTTCCTGCTGCGCCCCCTGGGCGGGTTGCTCACCCTGGCCGGCGTGCCGGGCATGACCTGGGCCGAGCGCGCCGTGGTGTCGTTTTTCGGCATTCGCGGCATCGGTTCGCTGTTCTACCTGGCCTTCGCCCTCGAAAAAGGCGACTTTGACGACCCGCGGCGGCTGTGGGCCATTCTGGGCTTTACCATCGTGGTGTCGATGGTGGTGCACGGCATCCTGGCCACGCCGGTGATGGACTGGCTGGACCGCCGCCACGGCCGCCCCATTGCGGCCGAAATAGCCGAAGAAACCCGGGAGGAAGAACAGCGCGAGGAAGGGCCAGAGGCCAGGGCGGAACCCGGACGGCAGTAGCCGCGGGTTTAGTCTTCGCCGCGGCCGTCGCCGCCCAGGTTCAGGATAAAGCCGAAGCTGAACACCGAGTTGGCTGCCGTCAGGTACTTGCGGCGCTTCAGGCCGAAGGTCCAGCCACTCATAAACTGAAACTTCAACGGCCCCACCAGCCCGATGCGGGTGTAGCTCACCGGCTCGAAAAAGATGTTGCTCTCGCCGGGCGCCCGCTGACCATTCAGACGGAAATCGGTCATGTTGAGGTAGCTCAGGCGCAAAGCCGCTCCGTAGCGCACCGGCCAGTCGCGGCCCAGCACGTGGTAGGACTCCTTTTCCTTCTTGGTGTAGTTCACCTGCGCGAAATACTTCTCCAGCCGGGCGTCCTGCTCCTCGCGGGGTTGGTCGCCGCGGGCGTACTCCAGGCGCTTGGCCCGGCCAAACCCGCCCCCGGCGTACACCTCCAGAATGCGGCTCTGATCGGCCCCGAAGCGGGTGTGGTAACCGGCGCCCACCTCGCCCAAATCCTGCTCCAGGAAGCGCTTTTTGCCATTGTTGTGCAGCGACGAAGCGGTGGCGATGAGGCCGATATGCTCGCCGGGCGCGTAGGCCCCCTGCACGGTGAAGTTTTCCTTGAAGTTGGCGTGCAGCCCGCCGCTGAACTCACCCTTCTGGGTGAGCATGGGCGCGGCCGCGGGCGGCGGAAAGTACACCGAGGCGCAGCCGCCCAGCAGGGGCAGCAGCGGCAGGGCAAACAGGCGTTTCAGGGGCATGGCAACGAAGCGGATGTTGGGCCTGACAACGACCGGCGGCCCATTTCGTTGTATCAGGCACTCACTCTCGCCACCGGCCCGCGGGCCCAAGATCGGTTTTTATGTCGCATTCCACGCGTTTCGACGCCATCATCATCGGCTCGGGGCAGGCCGGCACGCCCCTGGCCTACGCCCTGGCCGACGCCGGCCGGCAGGTGGCCCTGGTGGAGCAGCACTACCTGGGCGGCTCGTGCATCAACTACGGCTGCTCGCCCACCAAGGCCCTGCTCACGGCCGCCCACCGCACCCACGCCATTCGCACGGCCGGCGAGCTGGGTTTGCGCGTGGCCGAGCCGGTGGTGGACATGGCCGCCGTAATGGCCCGCAAGGACGCGCTGGTGCAGCGCCACCGCGAGGCCATCCGCAAAAACCTCACCCAGGAGCACGCTGGCATCCGCGTCCTGCACGGGCACGCGGCTTTCACGGGGCCGCACACGCTGCTGGTTACGCCTACCCAGGGCGCGCAGGCCGCGCTCATTACGGCCCCGCTGGTGTTCATCAACACGGGCACGCGGGCCCGGCTGCCGGCGGTGCCGGGCCTGGCCGAAGTGGGGGTGCTCGACAACGAGACCCTGCTGGATTTGGCGGAGCTGCCCGAACACTTGCTCATCATCGGCGGCAGCTACATCGGGGTGGAGTTCGGGCAGATGTACCGGCGCTTCGGCAGCCGGGTAACCATTGTGGAAACCGAGGCCGCCCTGATGAGCCGCGAGGACGCCGACGTGCAGCAGGGCCTGCTGAAGGTGCTCAAGGACGAGGGCGTGGAGTGCGTGTTGGGGGCCGAGGTGCAGCACGCCTCGCGCGCCGCCGACCGCCACCTGACCCTGACGGTGCGCACCCGCGGCGGCACCGGGCGGCGGCTGCGCGGCTCCCACCTGCTGGTGGCCGCGGGCCGGCAGCCCAACACCGACTCGCTGAACCTGAAAGCGGCCGGCATCAAAACCGATGAGCGGGGCTACATTCAGGTGGATGAGCACCTGCGCACCGGCGTGCGCGGGGTGTATGCGCTGGGCGACGTGAAGGGCGGGCCGCAGTTTACCCACATCAGCTACGACGACTACCGGCTGGTACGCGACCAGGTGCTGCACGGCCACGTGCGCGGCACCGGCGGCCGCCCGCTGCCTTACGTGGTGTTTACCGAGCCGCAGCTGGGCCGGGTGGGCTTGTCGGAAAAGGAGGCGCAGGCCCGGGGCGTGGCCTACCGGGTGGGCAAGCTGCCGGTGGAGCACATTGGCCGGGCGCGCGAAACGGGGCAGACTGCCGGCTTCATCAAAGTGCTGGTGGGCGCCGACGACCGGCTGCTGGGCGCGGCGGTGCTCTGCGCCGAGGGCGGCGAGCTGATGAGTCTGCTGCAGGTAGCCATGGCCGGGGGGCTGAAGTACCAGCAGCTGCGCGACATGGTACTGGCCCATCCTACGTGGTCGGAGGCCGTCAACAACCTGTTTGGGCGGCTGAAGTAACGGCTGCGCCAGCCCCGCTACTCCCTGCGTCCGCTACGGCTGCGGCGTGGGGGCGGCGCGCTTGGGCAGGCGGTGGGGATAAAACACCACGCCCACCGTAGCGAGCAGGGCGCTCTGGCGCACGTAGCGCACCGTGGAGGGCTGGCGCAGCAGCTGCTCGTCGGTGTAGCCGGCGCCCCAGGAGGCCCCGAAAGCGGTTTGAAACTGCAGCCAGGACTGTTCGCGAGTCGGCATAAAGCCAAAGCGCATCAGCAGGGTGGGCTCGTGGCGGGTGAGGTGGCGCAGGGGCACGGGTTGGCCGTTCACCAGCAGCTCGTCGAAACGAGCTTGGGTGAGGCGGTAGACGGCGCCCAGGGCCACGTAGTCCCACTCCCACACGGCGCTGGCCTGCCCGAATACCTTGTGGTAGCGGCTGGTGTAGTGCATCAGCTCGGAAGTGCCGAACAGCGGGGCATCAGCGAAGCCGCGGGCGCTGCGGGCCTGGCCGTAGCCGCCCAGGCCGCTGAGCACCAGGTGGGGCGTGGGCGTGAGGTAGAAGCCCAGGCCGCCTTCGAGCTGCTGGTTACGGGCGTAGGTGGTGTCGCGCCCATCGGCTTTGAACGCGCCGCCGGCCAGCACCAGCACGTGCTTGACGGGCGAGTAGGCGGCCGAGCCCACCACCTGCCCATTCAGGTGCACGTGGGCGGCTACCTCGGCCTGGCCGCGGTCGGTGAGCAGGGGCGCGGCAGGCTGCATGGGGGCATAGACCGAGCAGGCGCTGAGCAAAACGGGCAGCGCCGGCAGCAGCAGGCGCAGGTAGCGGTGGAGCATAGGAGCAGAAACGGGGAAAAGCAAGAGAGGGGCCGCCAGACGGCCGCGGGCCCGCGGCAAGACTGGCGGCTTAATGCCCCTGGCCGAGCAGGTGCGGGCGCAGCACCACGCCCAAACCCACTACCACGGCGTTGGTAGCCAGGTAGCGCTGCGTGCGGCGGGGCAGGTCGAGGCGGGCGTTGGAGTCGACCATGGGCAGGCCCAGGCTGAACTGGCCCTGCCAGGGGCCGCGGCCGGTGCGCACGAAAGCGGTGGGCTCGAAATAGGCGGTGGCCAAACCGGTAACGGGCTGGCCGTTGCGGCGCAGCTCGCGCACGTCGAGCCAGGTGTGGCGCAGCACCAGGCCGCCGCTGGCGCCTTCGCCCAGGAAGCTGATGCTGAGCTGGGCGCTGACGGGGCGGTAGCGGGCCTGGTAGGTGATGGTGTCGTGGCTGCCCTGGTCGCGCAGGGCGCTGTAGGCGGTGCCGTAGCTGCCCAGGGCCGCGAGGTGCAGGTATTGGCCCACTACGGCGTAGAACCCGCCGCCGACGCTGGCCTGGCGGCGGGTGCGGTAAGGATTGTCGGAGCGGCTGCGGATGCCGAAGGAGCCGTCGGCGGTGAGCACCACGTGGCGCAGGGGCGAATAGGCCACGCTCAGGCCGGGCTTGGTGAAGGTGGCCAGGCTGGCCTGCACTTCGGCCTGGCCGCCCTGCTGCACCAGGGGCACGGTGGGCAGGGAAGGCGTGTACACGGCGCAGCCGCTGAGCAGGGCGCTAGCCGCCAAAGCGGCCAGGAAGTAGATTTGGGACATAGACACGACGGATAAGAGGTTTGGGAACCGAAGATAGGAGGCCGGGCGGGTTAGCAGAAGTTGCACGGGCGCGGCGGCGGGTACCCGAGCGGGAGGAAAACGGAGCTTCCGTTTTGTTGGCCTGCCACCACTTATCATTGTGTTCCTCGCAAACGGGTGTTTGCGGGAATCATGCCGGCACTATGGCTTTGGGCAACGAAAAGTGGTACGCCAGACTCTTATGGCTGATTGTGACCTTGCAATGCGCCGTTATTGTTAAAAATTTTATCCTATATACTCCCTTACCTTCTTCTGAAGACACTTATATAGTCATACATAATAATACCAGTGAAGACATTATTCTTTTCGGAATTCCGCAGAATGACACAATAGCCACAAAGTATTTTCGACAGTCCTCAACCTGGCTATTGCTGCATCGTCTCCCTGCTGGCTTGGAAACCCAGCTACGAGTTCAAGGTAGAACTGTACGATATTTTTGCCTTTATGCCAGTGATAAAGCGGCTAAATCGGGTGCTTTATCATCCGATAAATGCCATCTTAAAGAAGAAGTTACTCAAAGCGAACGGAAAGCAATGGCAACGTTACTTAAAGAAATAGCCACGTACTCTTGCTTGACTATTTTGGCTTGGCTATTCGTGCTTCTGCATGTCATATTTAGAAAACGCCTACCCATATCAACATCTTCCTGGATAGCTATTGCCGTCTTATTTATGATGGCGTGCCTGAAATCAACCTCGTTGTTAAATAACCTGGATTACTTATTTACCGCTCTCAGACACTTTTATTAGCCGGTTCAATCAACCATTTCAGTCGCTCGTAAAAGCGCCGGATGCTTCTTCGCCTGCTACAGTCCACCGCCCCATGAAGCTGCTTTTCTTGTTTCTGCTGGTGCTGAACAGCACCCTAAGTCAGGCCCAGGTGGGGCCGCCCGAGTGGGTGCGGGGGCGGCAGTACCGCGGGGTGATTTTCGGCACGGAGTACAGCATTGCCCGGGCTACCGGCCTGAGGGATGCGCGCTACCGGCCCACGGCGCAGGAAGTGGCAGTGGCCGAACGCCTGCTGCGTCAGCAGCTCAAAGCCCTCAACAGCGGATTGAGCAGCCAGGGCGGCGGCCAGCCCGTGATTCACCGCAGCCTGGGCCGGTACCGGCGCCAGTACTTCGGCCTGATCAACGCGAGCGGGGAGAAAGTCATCTACATCAACTGCGTGTGGGGCCGGGATGCCTACGCCACCGCCTCGCTCGGCTCCGCACTCGTGACGGTGCTGGACGGGGGCAGTCAGTATTGGAACGTGAAGGTGAACCTGACCCGGGGCGTGGTGTATGATCTGGCCGTGAATGGAGTAGCGTAAGGCGCTTCGGAACGGTAGTTTAGCCGCAGTCCGCGCACGATGCTGCCCCGAAAGCGAAAAGGCCTTTGGTTCGCCTAGCCTAGGTATGACCCAATGCGACAACTCCCACCCGGTCCTTAACGCTTCTGCCCCATGAATCGACTTGCCTCCCTCCTGCCCGGCCTGGGCCTGCTGCTGGCCCTGGCCGCTGCGGCCCCGGCCGCGGCGCAGCCGCCGGCGCGCCACGCGCTGTACCTCGAAGCCGGCGGCCGGGGCCCGTACTACTCACTGAACTACGAACGGCGGCTGCGGCCCGGCGCGCGGCTGCAATGGGCCCTGAGCGTGGGCGCGGCCGTGCTGCCCGACGAGGTGGCCCTGCCGCTGGGCCTCACCGCGCTGACCCACCCGCAGGGGGCGCACCACGCGGCGCTGGGCCTGAGCGTGACGCCGGCCGTGCAGCACTACCGCACGCTGGGCGCCCGCGAAGATTACTCCGACAAGCTCCTGTACCTGGCGCCCGGGCTGGGCTACCGCTACCAGCGCCCCTTGGGCGGCCTGCTGCTGGCCGTGGGCGCTACCCCGCTTTGGCGCCTCGACCCGCCCTCCTACGACCCCTGGGACTTCTCGGTGCGGTTTTACCCCTCGGGGCACCTGGCGGTGGGCTGGGGATTTTGAAGGTAACAAGGCCACTGACTAACGCACAAACGCCCGCCGCAACAGGTGTTACGACGGGCGTTTTGGGTACTGCTATCAGTTCCTCCTACTTGGCGTAGGCCACGGCGCGCATCTCGCGAATCACCGTCACCTTGATCTGGCCGGGGTACTGCATTTCCTTCTCGATTTTCTGCGAAATCTCGCTGGAAAGCTCCTGGGCGCGGTCGTCGGTTACGTTGTCGGCGTCCACAATCACGCGCAGCTCGCGGCCGGCCTGGATGGCGTAGCACTGGTTCACGCCCTTGAAGCCGTTGGCGGTTTCCTCCAGCTGCTTGAGGCGCTTGATGTAGCTCTCCATCATCTCGCGGCGGGCCCCCGGGCGCGAGCCGCTGATGGCGTCGCAGGCCTGCACGATGGGCGAAATCAGGGCCGTCATCTCGATTTCGTCGTGGTGGGCGCCGATGGCGTTGACCACGTCGGGGTGCTCCTTGTACTTCTTGGCCAGCTCCATGCCCAGAATGGCGTGGGGCAGCTCGGGCTCCTCGGTGCTCACCTTGCCGATGTCGTGCAAGAGGCCGGCGCGGCGGGCGTGCTTCACGTTCAGGCCCAGCTCGGCGGCCATGGTGGCGCAGAGGTTGGACACTTCGCGCGAGTGCTGCAGCAGGTTCTGGCCGTACGAGGAGCGGAAGCGCATGCGGCCCACCATCTTGATCAGCTCGGGGTGCAGGCCGTGAATGCCCAGGTCCACGATGGTCCGCTCGCCGATTTCCACGATTTCCTCGTCGATGTTCTTGCGCGTCTTGGCCACGATTTCCTCGATGCGGGCCGGGTGAATGCGGCCGTCCTTCACCAGCAGGTGCAGCGAGAGGCGGGCCACCTCGCGGCGCACCGGGTCGAAGCCCGAGATGATGATGGCCTCGGGCGTATCGTCCACGATGATTTCGACGCCGGTAGCGGCTTCCAGGGCGCGGATGTTGCGCCCCTCGCGGCCGATAATCTTACCCTTCACGTCGTCCGACTCGATGTTGAACACCGAAACGCAGTTTTCGATGGCGTGCTCGGCAGCGGTGCGCTGGATGGTTTCCAGCACCACTTTCTTGGCGTCCTTGGTAGCCGAGAGCTTGGCCTGGGCCACCACGTCCTTGATGTAGCTGCTGGCCTGGATCTGGGCTTCGTTCTTGAGCCCTTCCACCAGCTGCTCGCGGGCCTCGGCGGCCGTCAGGCCCGAAATGGTTTCGAGCTGGGCCTGAATCTGCAGGCGCTGCTCTTCTACTTCGCTGCGCTCCTGGTGCAGTTCTTCTACCAGCTGCTCGTGGGCCACGCGGCGCTTTTCTTCCTGGGCCTCGAGCTTTTCGAGCTGGCGCTGGGTGTCGTTCTGCACTTTTTCGCGCAGGGTATCGAGCTCCTTTTCCTTGCGCTGCACCTGCTCGAGCTGGCGCTGCGAGGCCTGGGTGAGCTGCTTTACGCTGGCTTCCTGCTGCAGCACCACTTCGCGGCGCTGCGCCAGATCCTGGTCGGCTTCCTGGCGGAGGCGACGGATTTCCTGCTCCGATTCGTTGCGAATCTGGCGGGCTTTGTCTTTGGCCTGCTGAATGCGCTCCTCGCGCATACGGTTGGCCTTGGCTTCGGCTTCCTGCAGCAGTTCCTGGGCGCGGGCCTGGGCCTGCGCTTCCACGTCCTGCCGGGCTTTGCCGGCCAGTTGCCTACCCGCCACGAAGCCCACCACGAGGGCCACGACGGCAGCTAGGACGATGTATAGTATATCCATGGGGGTGTTTGTTGGGAAATGGAACAAGCACCACAGCCGTGGAGTAAGCGGCTGCCGCAACGGCAGGTTTCCGGACCGGGCCGTCTGCCCAAGGGTCCTTTCGGGTAGCGGGTAGTTGGTATCCGGTAGTTGGACGGCTGGCCCCGACGGTCAGCTCACGTATCGTCCAACTATCTTACTACCTCATACCCAGTACCAGCATCTATTATCAGGCGAGTACCACCGACGAGAGCAGCTCGTCGAGGCGCGCGAGGCGCTCGGTGAGTGCGGCATCGGTACCGTCCTTTTCCTTGGTGGCCTTCACGCGGTCGGCCAGGGTCGTGAGGGCAATCATGGCCAGCAGGTCCTGCTTGTCCTGAATGCCGTACTGCTCCCGAAACTCCTTCAGCCGCTCGTTGAGCAGCCGCCCCGCGTAGCGCAGGCGCTCCTCCTCCTGGGGCGACACCCGCAGGGGATAGTCGCGGTCGGCGATGCGGATTTTGACGGAGAGTTCGGACACGGGGGTTAGGGGGTCATGCGGTGGGCGGTGGGGCTACTCCCTCAAATAGGCAAGGCACTTATCTAGCTCGCGGATGTATTCGTTGAGACGTTGTTTCAGCTCGGTTGCGGCAGCCGGCTCGCCGGCTATGGTATTAGCAAGTTTAACAATATTTTCCTGGTTCTGGTGCTCCCGCAGCTGCCGGTCCCGGTCGCGGATGTCGGCCTGCAGCTGGGCAATGGTGGTCTGGGCATCGGCCAGCTCCTCGCGCACGTGTTGATAGGCAGCCACTAAAGTAGTTACCTGCCGTTCGAGGCGGTCGAGCTGGGCAAGCTGCTGGGAGGAAGCCATGGAATGGGTTTTTTGTTTTTGGTTGGTGGTTTTTGGTCGATACCAGTGCCCAGCTACCCGGCAATCGGCACCCAATAACCAAAAACCACCAACCAAAAACCAGTTTACTTCCGAATCACGGCGCCGGCCTGCTGCTCAAACTGGGTCATGAGCTTCTGCATCACCTGGTCGATGGCCTGGTCGGTGAGGGTGCGCTCGGGGTCCTGCAGCTGAAAGCTGAGCGAGTACGACTTCTTGCCCGCGCCCAGGTTGTCGCCCTGGTACACGTCGAACACGTTCACCTCGCGCAGCAGCTTCTTCTCGGCCTTCACCGCAATCTGGCGCAGCTGCTCGAAGGTCACGCCCGCGTCGACCACCAGCGACAGGTCGCGGCGCACCTCGGGGAACTTGGCCAGCTCGGTTACCGACAGGGCCGTGCGGTATTTGCGCGTCAGCCACTGCCAGTCCAGCTCGGCGTAGAACACGGGCTGGTTCACGTCCATCTGCTTGAGCACCTTAGGCGACACGCTGCCCAGCTGCACTACGGGCTGGTTGTGCAGCAGCAGGGTAAGGCCGCCGCTGAGGTACGGGTGCTGCACGGGCTGGGAGCCGGGCTGAGCGTGGCCCAGGCTGCGCAGCACCTGCAGCACGGTGCCCGCCAGGTGGTGGTAGGCAGTTTTCTCGTCTTTCTGCTGCCAGCTTTCGGCCTGCACGTTGCCGGTCAGGTAGATGGCCAGCGTGGGGCGCTCCTTGTAGCTGCCGTCGGGCTGGCGGTGGTAGCTGCGGCCGAACTCGTAGAGCTTCAGGTCGCGCTGGCGGCGGTTGGCGTTGTGGCGGATGATTTCCAGGCCGGTGTGCAGCAGCGAGGGGCGCATCACGTCCAGGTCGGCCGAGTTGTAGTTGAGCACCCGCACCAGCGCCGCGTCGGGCTGCTCGGGCGAGGCCTCGTAGTAGCGCGAGTTGGTGAGCGAGTTGGTGATAATTTCGGAGTAGCCCTGGCCGCTGAGCAGGCGCGCCACGTCCTGGCGCAGCAGCTCGGGGTCGGGGTTGGGAAACTTGGCCAGAAAGGCAGCCGCGTTGAAGGGGCGCAGCGGCACGTGGTCGTAGCCGTAGATGCGCAGAATTTCCTCCACCACGTCGGCCTCGCGGGTCACGTCGACCCGGTACGGCGGCACCGACAGCAGCCACTCTGGTTGGTTGCTGGTTGTTGGTTGTTGGTTGTTGGCTCGTTCTCCTTCTGATTCCGACACGATGAGGATGTCCAGATCGGTCAGAATCTGGCGGATGCGCTCGGGCGCGATGTAGTGGCCAATGAGCTGCTCCACGCGCGGCAGCAGCAGGCGCACGGGCGTGTGCTCGATGGGCGCGGGGTACACGTCGACGATGGGGGCGGCCACGCGGGCACCGGCTACTTCCTGCAGCAGCAGGGCGGCGCGCTTGAGGGCCAGCGGCACCATGTGCGGGTCGGTGCCGCGCTCGAAGCGGAACGAGGCGTCGGTTTTAAGCTGGTGGTTCTGGGCCGTTTTGCGGGCCACGGCGGGCGCGAAGTAGGCGCTTTCCAGGAACACGCGGGTGCTGCCTTCGCTCACGCCCGAAGTTTTGCCGCCGAACACGCCGGCCAGGGCCAGCGCGGTGCCGGTGGCGTCGGCAATGACGAGGTCTTCGGCTTTCAGGCTCCGTTCGGTGCCGTCCAGCGTAGTCAGCTTCTCCCCTGCCGCGGCGCGGCGCACCCGAATACCCTGGCCGCCGAGCTGGTTGGCGTCGAAGGCGTGCAGGGGTTGGCCCAGCTCGTGCAGTACGTAGTTGGTCACGTCCACCACGTTGTTGATGGGCGCCAGGCCGATGCTGCGCAGGCGGCGCTGCAGCCACTCCGGCGAGGGGCCTACCTGCACCCCTTCCAGCAGCAGGCCGGCGTAGCGCGGGCAGCCTTCGGCGTCCTCAATCTCCACGCTGATGTTCTGCTCAGCCGAAGCCGGAGCGTGAAACTGGCTCACGTCGGGCAGCTGCACGGGCTGGCGCAGCAGGGCGCGCAGGTCGCGGGCCACGCCGAAGTGCGAGGCGGCGTCGGCGCGGTTGGGCGTCAGGCCAATTTCCAGCACGTGGTCGGTGCCCAGGCCGAAGTACTCGGCGGCCGGGGTGCCGTTGGGCAGGTCGGTATCGAGCACCATGATGCCGGCGTGCGAGGCCCCCAGGCCGATTTCGTCCTCGGCGCAGATCATGCCCTCCGAGGCCGCGCCCCGGATTTTGGATTTCTTGATTTTGAACGGCTCCCCGCTGCTGGGGTGCAGCACGGCACCCTCCAGAGCCACCACCACGCGCTGGCCGGCCGCCACGTTGGGCGCGCCGCACACGATGCTGCGCGGGGTACCGTCGCCCACGTCCACGGTAGTCAGGCTGAGCTTGTCGGCGTCGGGGTGCCGCTCGCAGGTGAGCACCGTGCCCAGCACCACGCCTTTCAGGCCGCCGGGCACGCTTTCCAGCTCCGCCAGCCCTTCTACTTCGAGGCCGGCGCTGGTGAGCAGAGCCGAAATTTCGGCCGGGGTTTTATCGGTGGGAAACAGCGTGCGGAGCCAGTCGAGGGAGATGTGCATAGTCAGGAGGCGGTTGCCGGTTGTCAGTTGCCAGTCAGCAACGGGCGGAGCGGCAAAGATAGGCCCGTTGCCGACTATCAGGCGCGGCTGGCGCCCGGGCAGCCCCGCCAGCACCGGACCGGAATTGGTTGCGCCCCTGCCCGGCCGCACCAGCTGGCCCGGATATGGCGCCGGGAAGGTTGCCGCAGGATATGGCTACCTTTGCCCAAACCCGGAACTTCAGCCCGTGCAGCCCCTCAACAGGATATCTTCTTCCTTACCCCAGCCCACGACCGGCCTGGCGGCGGCTTCGCACCACGTCGCGCTCGACGACGTGCTGAACGGCTATTGCCTGAATTTCTACACGGCGCGCAAGGTCTTTAATACCTAGGCCGGGAGTTGTCGGTTTAGCACCGCAGCCCTGGCCTCGCCCCCCCGCCCTACCCGGCGCCCCGGCCATTGCACCGCCCAACGCGTGCAATGAGCCGGTGTACGCGTGCCGTTTTCGGTTCCCTTTTCCCTTTCCTCTTATGGCTATTACCCTGAGTGCCCGGCAAAGCGTTGCCGGGCTGCTGGCCTTTGCCTACCTGCTGGTGGCGGCCGGTGCCTTTGTTTATCCGCCGGCCCTGTGGGCGCTGCTGCTGGTGCTGCCCCTGCACCTGGCCTACTGGCACAACACCCGCCAGAAGCAGCACTCCATTCTGCGCAACTACCCGCTGCTGGGCAGCCTGCGCTATTTGTTTGAAAGCATCCGGCCCGAGTTGCGGCAGTACTTCTTCGAGTCCGACCTCGACGGGCAGCCCTTCAACCGCCGGCAGCGCTCCATTGTGTACCAGCGGGCCAAAAACGTGCGCCAGACCGTTCCCTTCGGCATGCTTGGCAACAGCCAGGCCGTGGGCTACGAGTGGATTGCCCACGCCATGTTTCCGCAGCCCCTGCTCGAAGCCGACCTGCGCGTGACCATCGGCGCCGGGCGCTGCCGCCAGCCCTACCGCGCCAGCATCTTCAACATCTCGGCCATGAGCTACGGCTCGTTGAGCAAGACGGCCATTGCGGCTCTCAGCGGCGGGGCCCGGCTGGGCGGCTTTGCCCACAACACCGGCGAGGGCGGGGTGAGCCCCTTCCACCTCGAGGGCGGCGGTGACCTGATCTGGCAGATCGGCACCGGCTACTTCGGCTGCCGCGACGAGCAGGGCCGCTTCAGTGAGACGCTGTTTGCCGAGCAGGTGGTGCATCCCAACATCAAGATGGTGGAGATAAAACTCTCCCAGGGCGCCAAGCCCGGCCACGGCGGCATCCTGCCGGCGGCCAAGAACACGCCCGAAATTGCGGCCATTCGTAAAGTGCCGGCGCACACCACCGTGGCCTCGCCGGCGGCCCACACGGCCTTTCACGACGCGCCCGGCCTGCTGCGGTTTGTGGAGCGGCTGCGCGAGCTGTCGGGCGGCAAGCCCGTGGGCTTCAAGCTCTGCGTGGGCAGCGCCCAGGAAATGGAGCAGCTGTGCCAGGCCATGCAAAGCAGCCAGATTTTCCCTGACTTCATCACCATCGACGGGGCCGAGGGTGGCACCGGTGCCGCCCCGCTGGAGTTTTCCGACAGCCTGGGCATGCCCCTCTACGACGCGCTGGCCCTAACCCAGAACCTGCTACGGCAGTATGGCCTGCGCCAGGAGCTGAAAGTGCTGGCCGCCGGCAAGATCATCACCGGCATCGACATCGTGAAGGCCCTGGCCCTGGGGGCCGATGCGTGTTACAGCGCCCGGGGCATGATGTTCGCCCTCGGCTGCATTCAGGCCCTGCAGTGCGACTCGGGCCACTGCCCGGTGGGCATTGCCACCCAGGAAAAGCGCCTCTACCAGGGCCTCGACGTGACTGACAAGCGCGCTCGGGTAGCCAATTTCCACCGCAACACCCTGCTGGCCACGCGCGAGCTGATGGAGGCCTGCGGGTTCCGCACCCTGCAGGATATCACCCCCGACCAGGTATTCCGCCGCATGGACTCGGGCAGCACCCTGAGCTTCCGCCAGATTTACCGGCTGCTGCCAGCCCACTCCCTTCCCCTCTCCCAGTCTTCTCTCCAGCTGCCGTCATGAACAACCCCATCTACCTCACCAAAACCGATTACGAGCGGCTGCGGACGCTGATTGAAACCGAGCGCCGCACCAACGGCCCCCATGACCTGGAGGCGCTGGGCCAGGAAATGAAGCGCGCCCTGGTGGTGGAGCCCGCGGCCGTGCCGCCCGACGTAGTAACCATGAACTCGGTGGTGCGGCTGCGGGACGTGAACGGCGCCGCGCCGCTGGAAATAACCGTGGTGTATCCCCGCGACGCCAACGTGGCCCAGCGCAAAATCTCGGTGCTGGCGCCGGTGGCCACGGCCGTGCTGGGCTGCCGCGTGGGCGACCAGATTGCCTGGGCGGTGCCCAAAGGCACGGTTACCTACCAGGTCGAGGCCATCGTGTACCAGCCCGAAGCGGCCGGCGACTGGAACCTCTAGGCCGCAGGCTGCCTCCCGGTTCCGGCGCTGGCCGGGGCCGGGCGGCGGCCGGGGCTAGTGCTCCTTCCAGGTTTTCTCGCCGGCCGTTACGTCAATGCTCAGGCGGTTTTCGGCCGGGGGCATGGGGCAGGCAAAGGCGTCTTCGTAGGCGCAGTAGGGGTTGTAGGCGCGGTTGAAGTCGAGCACGACTTCGCGGTCCTTGGCGCCGGGCATTTCCACGTCGAGGTAGCGGCCGCCGCCGTAGGAAGCAAAGCCGTTGGTTTTGTCGGTGAAGGGCACGAACAGGGTCGAGTCGGTCTTGCTCACGCGCCGCAGCAACGTGAGCTGCTGGGCCTGCCCCTGGTACTCGAACCGGGCACGGGCAAAGCGGGTGTACTGGTCGGCCTTGCCATCGGTGAGCGGCAGGCTGATGGTGTCGCCCGCGGGCAGGCGCTCGAGCTGGGCCGTAAGGCGCCAGGCGCGGTCGGGGGCGAAGTAGCGCAGGCTGTCGAACTTCTCGTGCAGCTCCTCGGAGAGGGGCGAGTCGGAGTGGCTGCGGAACTTCTCGTTTTTCTGCTTGCGCTCCTGCCGGAGCTTGAACACGTACTGGTCGTCGCTGAGCACCAAGTCGGAGAAGATATAGCCGAGCACCACGAGCAGGCCCAGGCCGAGCAGTAGTTTGGGAAGGGAAACTTTCATGCGCCGGCAAAGGTAGCGGCCCGGCGAGCTTGTCATTGCCAGCAAAGCGAAGCAACCGCAGGAAGGCGTAGCCAATCGGTTCTTGGAGGCAGAAGCCTCACGAGCCTGACCAGGCGAAAATCCGCTGTTATTGCGAGGAGGCACGACGCAGCAGTCGGTCCTTGTCGGAGGTAGAAGCCGAAAGGGCCTGACGAACCGCAAACTAACTGTCATTGCGAGCAACGCGAAGCAATCGGATCTTGTCCGTGGTAGAAGCCAAAAGAGCCTGACCAGCCGAAATAGTTATTGACTGGTCAGGCTCTTTCGGTCGTGCCGCGAGGGGAAAGATTGGCTACGCCTTCCTGCGGTTGCCACGCTTCGCTCGCAATGACAGGCTCGTGGGGCCTATCCTCTATCATAAAATACCCTCGTCGGCGAAGCTGTAGTAGCCCTGGTCGGTGTAGATGAGGTGGTCGAGCACCGGCAGGTCCAGAAACTGGCCGGCTTCCCGGAGCTTGCGGGTGAGGGCAATGTCGGCGGCCGAGGGCTGGCGGTTGCCGCTGGGGTGGTTGTGCACCAGAATCACCGACGAGGCCAGCTGCTCGAGGGCCAGCTTGAAAATCAGCTTGGGGTCGGCCACGGTGCCGGCCACGCCGCCGCTGCTGATGCTTTGCTTGCGCATCACCACGTTGGCGCGGTTAAGCAGAATCACCCAGAACTCCTCGTGGGGCAAATCCTGCAAATGCGGGCGCACCAGCTGGTAGATGTCGGTGGAGCAGGTGATGGTGGCGCGCGCGGCGGCGGCGGTTTCCCGGCGGCGGCGGCCCAGCTCCAGCGCCGCCACAATGGTTATGGCCTTGGCCTCACCAATGCCCTTGTGGCGCATCAGCTCCTTCACCGACAGCCGGGCCAGCTCGTTGAGGTCGTGGCCGGTGGCGGCCAGAATGAGCTTGGCCACGTCGACGGCGGAAAGGCGGGCCGTGCCCGAGCCGAGCAGGATGGCCAGCAGCTCGGCGTCGGTGAGGGCGGCGCGGCCCCGCGCCAGCAGCTTTTCGCGCGGGCGGTCTTCCTCGGCCCAGCTCTTGATGCTGAATGAGGCCGGCGCCTGGTAAGTCCCGGCCTGGGGGTCGTCTTCGGAAAGAATAGCCAACGGATTCATGGGGTGGTATTGGGTAACAGGTATTGAGCAAGGGGCCGCCGGCAGGCAAAATCGGGCGGAGCATGGGCTATCGGCCCCACTGCTGCTTTATTTCGCTAGTCAGTCTCAATATGTCACAACTCCGTGAAACTATTGTCGTGTTCGTCGCCAATGCCAAGTCCCGATAAAGTAAAACCTTTGTTGCTGCGTCAGCTTCTCAGAGCCCCGCGGCGAAACTCTGAGCCGCGGCGCTTGGTTTGCCTCCCGATATGTCCCGACTGTTTTCTTCGTTCTTTTTTCTCGGCCTGCTGCTGGTGGCCGAGTGGTATGGTTTCCAGGCCATTCGCACCCTCGTCCAGCATTATTCGCCCCTCACCCGCCGCATCAGCGCAGTGCTCTATTGGGTAGTTACGGTGGCCCTGTGGGGAGCCGGTATCTGGGCCATGAGCACCCGCCATATGGGTACCACGCCTTCCAAGGGCTACATCGGCGGGCTGCTGCTGGCGCTGGTGGTGGCCAAGCTGGTGGTGCTGCTGTTTCTGTTTCCCGAAGACCTGGTGCGCTCGGCGCGCTGGGTGGGCCGCCTGTTCACGGGCTCGGCGGGCACCTCGGCCACTGCCGGCGCCCCGCTCACGCGCAGCGAGTTTCTGAGCAAGCTGGCGCTGGTGGTAGCCGGCATTCCGCTGGTGGCCTTGATTTACGGCATGGTGCGCGGGGCCACCGACTACCGCGTCCGGCGCGTGACGCTGCGCTTTCCCAACCTGCCCGCCTCGTTCGACGGCTTCAAGCTGCTGCAGATTTCCGACCTGCACACCGGCTCGTTTCCCTCGAAGGAGCCCCTGCAGCGCGCCGTGCGCCTGATCAACGAGCAGCAGGCCGACCTGATTTTCATGACCGGCGACCTGGTCAACAACTACGCCCACGAGGTGGAGGAGCACATCGACACGCTGGCCCAGATCAAATCGGTGCTGCCCAAGTTCTCGGTGCTGGGCAACCACGACTACGCCGACTACGTGAGCTGGGAAAGTCGCGAGGCCAAGCAGGCCAACCTGCAGCGCATGATTCAGAACCACGCCAAAATCGGCTGGCAGCTGCTCATGGACGACAGCCACACCATTGAGCGCGGCGGCGAGAAGATTGCCGTGCTGGGCGTGCAGAACTGGAGCAACAACGGCCGCTTTCCCAAGTACGGCAACCTGGCCAAGGCCCACGCCGCTGCCGGCGACGCGCCCTTCAAGGTACTGCTCTCCCACGACCCCTCGCACTGGGAAGGCCAGGTGCTGGAGTACCCCGACATCGACCTCACCCTCAGCGGCCACACCCACGGCATGCAGTTCGGCGTGAACCTCGACTTCTTTAAGTGGAGCCCGGTGCAGTACGTCTACAAGCAGTGGGCCGGCCTCTACGAGCAGGGCAAGCAGTACCTGTACGTGAATACCGGCCTGGGCTTCATCGGCTACCCCGGCCGGGTGGGCTTCCTGCCCGAAATCACCGTGTTTGAGCTGAAACGCGCGTAATTTTCGGCTTGCTCTCATCTTTTGGAAAGCCCCGGCTGCGCGTCATCCGGGGCTTTTTGCGCGGCGGAAAACGAACGCGCGGCCGGGGCGTATAAGGCGAAATGCAAAGCTTTCGGGTTTTGTCTCATTCCGACTTCCACACCTCCCCTACTTCCATGAAAAAGATGTTTCTGCTGTTGTCGTGCGCTGCGGCCATGACCATGGCTTCCTGCTCGCAGGATAAAACCGCCGACACCACCGCTACCACTACCGAAACCTCGGCCGATGCCAGCGGCTCGGCCGCCATGGGTGGGTACTCCGACGCCGACTACAACCGCCGCGCCGACCGCATTGCCGCCGACGTGGCCGCCAACATGAAGCTCGACGAGGCCACCCGCACCAAGGTGCGCGACGTGTACTACAACCGCTCCAAGCGCCTGGGTGAGCTGCACAGCCAGTACACCACCGACACCACCGGCATGGCCGCCGCCATGCGCGAGGTGTACAGCGAAACCGATACGGAGATGAAATCCATCTTCACCGACCCGGCCCAGTACTCGGCCTACGAGTCGAGCCGCGACACCTACCTGGAAGACCGCTACATGGCCACCGACGCGAGCATGTCGGACGGCTCGTCCACCGTATCGGCCGATGCCAGCATGAGCGAGTCGGGCGACATGAGCACTTCGGCCTCGGGCAGCGCCATGGACGTGTCGAAGATGAAGGCCAAGGACGGCGAAGGCAACAAGATCAAGGTGAAAGGCGACGGCGACGTGAAAACCAAGGACGCCGCCGGCAACAAGTCCAAGCTCGACGCCGACGACGGCACCATGAAGGACAAGCCCGCCGACGGCGGCAAAACCAAGGTGCAATAGCATCCTGCCCGCATCTTTCTGGAAAAAAGCCCGCCCGTGCCACGGTGCGGGCTTTTTTTGGCTCATTCCCCCGATGCTTGGCTACTTTGCAGCGCCGGGCCGTGTTGTGCCTGCCGCTGATGCTTACCCGCTTGACTGACCTGCCCGCCCTACGTCGCCCCTGGTTTTGGCTGCTGCTGAGCGGCTTGCTGACGCTGCTGGCCGCCCGCCCCGCCCAGGCCCAGGTGCGCGTGTCGGGCTCGGTAACCGACAAGGCCACCCGCCAGGACATTCCCGGCGCCACCATCTGGAACATCAACACCCGCCGCGGCACCGTGGCCAACGAGCAGGGCGACTTTGCCGTGACCGTGCGCGCCACCGACACCCTGGAGTTTCGGGCCGTGGGCTACCGCAGCTACCGCCTGGTGCTGGGCAGCACCGGCCTCTCGCAGCTCATCGTGCAAATCAAGCTCGAGCGGGCCACCATTCAGCTGGGCGAGGTGCAGGTGCGCGAAGGCCGCCCCGACGACGCCACCATCAGCCGGGCCCTGCGCAACGTGAAGCGCCCCGCCCCGCCCGCCAACGCCGTGAAGCGCCCGCCCAAGCCCAAGCCGCTGTTCCCGGTCGACTCCACCGCCCCCAAGGCCCCGGTGCCCACCATTTCCAACCCCATCAGCCTGATCTACGACCAGTTTTCGCGCGAGGGGCAGCAACGGCGCAAGCTGGAGGAAATTGAGGCGCTCAAGCGCCTCGAGACCGAGCGGGCCAAGCGCCGGGCCTACAACCAGTTTTTCCGCGTCAACCGCGGCTACGAGGTGGAGGGCGACCTGACCCTGCCCATCACCGTGCCCCAGCAACTACCCAAACCGGCCGTGCCCAGGACGCCCGTGCAGCCGCCGGCGGGCACGCTGGCGCCCAAACCATAGCCGGGCGCGCCGGTTGAGGGCTAACCCGCGCGCCCTGCGCGGCGTAAGCCCCCTGATATGAGAATTGGGTATCCCTGCGTAAACGAGTCGCTCGACTGCACCACGGCCAGCACCTTTCGCCTGGCGTCGTATTCGGATGAGCGCGTGGAAAAAGCCGTGGCCGGCAACCTGGCCTGCCTGCGCCGCATTCTGGAGTACAACGTGCAGCACAACCTGCGCTTTTTCCGCATTGGCTCGGGCATCGTGCCCTTCGGCTCGCACCCCGTCAACACCTTTCCCTGGCAAACCCACTTCGCCGCCGAGTTCCGGGCCCTGGGCGACTACATCCGGGCCGAAAACCTGCGCGTGTCGTTTCACCCCGACCAGTTCGTGGTGCTCAACTCGCCCGACGCGGGCATCGTGCAGCGCAGCATTCAGGAGCTGGTGTACCAGGGCTCCATGCTCGATTTGATGGGCCTCGACTCCACGGCCAAGCTGCAGATTCACGCCGGCGGCCTCTACGGCGACCGGGAAGGGGCCCTGAAGCGCTGGATTGCCACCTACCACACCCTGCCCGAAGCCGTGAAGGCACGGCTGGTGGTCGAAAACGACGACCGGCTGTACTCGCTGCAGGACTGCCTGCGCCTGCACGAGGCCGTGGGCGTACCGGTGCTGTTCGACAACTTCCACCACGAATGCCTGAACAACGGGGAGCCCATGCCCCTGGCCCTGCGCACGGCCGCCGCCACCTGGCACCCCGAGCGCGACGGTCCGCTGATGATTGACTACAGCTCGCAGGCCCCGGGCGAGCGGCGCGGCAAGCACGTGGCCAGCATGGAGGAAGCCTTGTTTCGCCGCTTTCTGGAGGATCTGCGCGGCCTCGACGCCGACATCATGCTCGAAATCAAAGACAAGGAGGCCAGCGCCCACCGCGCCTGCCTCATCATGCAGGAAGTGGGCATGCTGGTAGCGGCCGCCCAATCTGCTTCGCTGGGCAGCCCGGCCGTTTCCTGATATTTTTTCCCACCTCCCGATTCTATGCAACCATCCTCCCCCGCCGATCAGGCCAACATCGACCTGCTGGCCAACACCATTCACGCCCTGCAGAACGGGCTGACCTCGCTGCCCCTGAGCGCGGCCATGGACACCACCGAAGCCTGGCAGCAGCAGTTTCTGCTCAGCGGCCAGCCCGAGCTGCAGAACATTGCCCGCGAAATTGGCAACCTCCAGTCCCTGCTCACCAGCGGCGTGCTCGACGGTCCCATCATTGGCCGCTCGCTGAGCATGCTGGGCGCCCAGACCAGTGAGCTGATGAAAACCGCCCCTGAGGAGCGTAAGCTGGGCCTCAACCAGCTCAGCACCCTGCTGCTACGCCTCGGCGGCGAGCTGGAAGCCGATAACAACGGCCGCTAGCTTCCTGCCCGATCCTCAAACAAAACGCGGCCCCGCCTGAATACCAGGCGGGGCCGCGTAGTTGTAGGTGCGTAGCCGCGGGGCTTAAGCCAGCTGCGTGGCGGCGGGCCGGGTGGCTGCTGCCAGGGCGCATTCGAAGGCCTGCTCCAGGTCGGCAATGAGGTCCTGGGGGTCTTCCACGCCGATGCTCAGGCGCACCATGCTCTCGGTGATGCCCATCTCGCGCTGGGTGGCCGGCTCGATGTCGGAGTGCGTCATGGTGGCGGGGTGCTCGGCCAGGCTTTCGGTGCCGCCCAAACTCACGGCCAGCTTGATGAGCTGCAGGCTGTTGAGGAAGCGGAAAGCCTCGGCCTCGCCACCCTCGATGTCGAAGGAAATCATGGAGCCGGCCGAGAGGCACTGCTGCTCGAAGATGGCCTGCTGGGCGGGGTCGTTTTCGAGGTGGCCCAGGTAGTAGGTGCGCGTCACCTGCGGGTGCGCGCGCAGCCAGTCGGCAATGACGCGGGCGCTCTGGGCGGCGCGCTCCATGCGCAGCTTCAGGGTTTCGAGGCTGCGCATGAGCATCCAGCCGGTGTTGGGGTCGCACATGGTGCCCATGAAGGTGCGCATGGCCCGCACTTCCTTCATGATGGCCTTGCTGCCCAGCACGGCCCCAGCAATCAGGTCGGAGTGGCCGCCCAGAAACTTGGTAGCCGAGTAAATCACTAGGTCGGCGCCGTGGCGCAGCGGGTGCTGAAACACGGGCCCCAGGAAGGTGTTGTCGACCACCACGCGGCAGGGCCGCTCGGTGCTGCCCCCGCGGCGGGCGGCGGCGGCGCAGGCTTGCAGGTCGAACAAACGGTTGGTGGGGTTGGCGGGCGTTTCCACGAAGAGCACGGCCAGCTTTTCGCCCAGGGCGGCGGCGCGCTCCTGCAGCTGCTCGGGCGTGGTGTGCAGGTCGAAGCCCTCGGCCGTGATGCCGAAGCGCGGCAGCACCTGCTTGAGGAAAAAGTCGGAGCCGCCGTACACGGGCTCGGAGTGCAGCACCACGTCGCCGGGCTTGAGCAACGCCAGCAGCGAGGTGCTGATGGCGGCCATGCCGCTGGCAAACGAAGCCGCATCCTCGGCCCCGTCCCAGAGCGTGAGGCGGTCTTCCAGGATTTCCAGCGAAGGGTTGTTGAGGCGGCTGTAGATCAGGCCCATTTCCTCCTCGGGGGCGGGCTGGCGCAGGCCGTAGGCCAGCTCGAAAAAGGCCTTGCCCTCTTCGGCGTTCTTAAAAACGAAGGTCGAGGTCTGGAAAATCGGGCACTTGATGGCGCCTTCGCTCCACTCGGGGCGGAAGCCGTAGCTCATCATCAGGCTTTCCGGCCGCAGGGTTCGGCCGTTGAGCTCGGCCTGTTCGCGCAGTTGTTTCATGGGGGGAAATGGGGAGGGTGGAGCGACGAAGGTAGGATTTTGCCCCAGGGCGGGCACGAAAAAGCCCGCTGGCGGCGTGGCCAGCGGGCTTGCGGTTGCAGCTTGTAGCGTCGGGTGGGCCTAGAAATCGGTGTCGAGGCCCAGGCGCTGCTTCATCTCGTTCAGCACCGGGTACTTATTGGCCAGGAAGGCAAACTTGTCGGTGGAGGTGTAGAGGCGCTTGACCGTGGGCGCCGACTCCACCACCTCGGCCTGAATGCGCAGGCTGCGGTAGCCGGTGCGGCGGCGCAGCTCCAGCAGCAGCTCGGGCCGGAAGTTGTTGAACTGATCCATCTGCACGCCGTTGTCGAGCTGCAGCAGGATGATGTGCTGCTCGTCGGCGCGCACGGGGCGGTCGAGCACCAGGTACTCGCTCATGCTGTGCGCCTTGCGCTCCTCGGCAATTTCGCGCCACACCCGCTGCAGCGTGGCCTCGTCGATGGGGCCGCCCACCGGGCCGGTTACTTCTTCCTCGACCACGGCTGTGCTCACCTCCTGGCGCACCGCCGCCTGCGCCTTCATGGCCTGCAGGTTCATCTTCGGAATGGCAATGGGCTTGGGCGCCGGGCGCGCGGCACCCGGAATGGAGGCATCAGCCACCAAGGCGGGGGCGCCGGGCTCGTGACCGGCCACGCTGGGCCGGCCGGACGCCACGTGCGGCAGCGTATCCACCAGCTGGGCGCGGGTCGAAGGGCGCTCCTCCGCTTCGGTTTCGATGCTGGGCGTGGGGTGCAGCTCGGCCACCCCGCTCTGCACCGGCACGATGGGCTCGGGCGCGGCCGGCGCGTGGGCCAGGGGCTGACCGTTGACGCTGTTGCCGGACGCCGCCGCGCCGCCGTTGAGCGGCCGGGCAGTTGGAGCGGCGGTGGGCGCGGGAGCCTCGGCCGTTACGGCACTAGTTTTTTTTTTAGCCTCGCCGTTGTCGGCCGAGGCTACCAGGTCCTGCGTCAGCTGCACGGCCTGGCGCAGGTAGGCCAGCTTCATGAGCACCAGCTCCACGTGCAGGCGCTGGTTTTTGGCCGCCTTAAAGTCCCGGTCGCACTGGCTCAGCAGGTTCAGGCCGGTTACCAGAAAGCTCAGCGGTGCCCGCCGGGCCTGGTCGGCGTAGCGCTGGCGCAGGTTTTCCGACACTTCCAGCAGCTGCACGGTTTGCGGGTCCTTGCTCACCAGCAGGCCGCGCAGGTGTTCGGCGGCGCCCACCACGAACTGGTGCAGGTCGAAGCCGTTCTGCACCACCTCGTCGAGCAGCAGCAGCGTGGCCGACAGGTTCTGGGTCAGGCAGGCTTCGGTGAGGCGGAAGTAGTACTCGTAGTCGAGCACATGCAGGTTTTGCACCACCGCGCGGTAGCTCAGCTGCTGGCCCGAGAAGGTCACCATCTGGTCGAAGATGCTCAGCGCGTCGCGCAGGCCGCCGTCGGCTTTCTGGGCAATCAGGTGCAGGGCATCTTCCTCGGCCGTCACCTGCTCCTTGCCGGCAATGTAGCCCAGGTGCCCCACGATGTCGTCGAGCTTGATGCGGTTGAAGTCGAAGATCTGGCAGCGCGACAGAATCGTGGGAATGATCTTGTGGCGCTCGGTGGTGGCCAGGATGAAGATGGCGTAGCCCGGCGGCTCTTCCAGCGTCTTCAGAAAGGCATTGAAGGCCGCGTTGGAGAGCATGTGCACCTCGTCGATGATGTACACCTTGTAGCGGCCGGCCTGCGGGGCGTAGCGCACCTGCTCCACCAGGCTGCGGATGTCCTCCACCGAGTTGTTGGAGGCCGCATCGAGCTCGTGCACGTTGAACGAGGCGCTCTGGTTGAAGGCGCGGCAGGAGTCGCACTGGTCGCAGGCCTCGGCCTCGGGCGTGAGGTTGGTGCAGTTAATGGTCTTGGCCAGGATGCGGGCGCAGGTGGTTTTGCCTACTCCGCGCGGCCCGCAGAACAGAAACGCCTGGGCCAGGTGGCCGGTCACGATGGCGTTTTGCAGCGTGGTGGTGACGTGCTGCTGCCCTACCACACTGCGGAACGTGGCGGGACGATACTTACGGGCCGAAACGACGAAATTTTCCATGCTCACTCCCGGCAAAGATACCCCGAAAAGGCGGGCTTTTGAAACCTGATTCGGGGCGGTTTAGCTCCCCCAGGGCCGGCCCGTACGGCTTTGCTCCGGTCCCAGCGGCCCGGCAACGACGGCGGAATCGGCCGAGCATAACATCCGCCCCTGCCAATAATCCGGGCATAGCTCCAGCGCCCAGGCCTACTGATTATCACATCATTGTGCGATTGTACCACAACCCGGCATTGGTGTCATTGGCTTTCGTTTTCGCTGTCCGCTCCCACTCCTGCCAACCAAACACCTTTCGATTCGCATGAAGCCAACCCTACTCCTGGCCGCCCTGCTGGCCGCCGCTCCCTGCCTGGCCCAGCCAGGGCCGCCCGCGGCCCCCGCAGTAGCCGCCACCGATACCTACTTCGGGGTGCCGGTAACCGACCCCTACCGCAACCTCGAAAACCTCGACGATGCGGCCGTGCAAAGCTGGATGAAGGCCCAGAGCGAGTACGCCCGCCGTACGCTCGATGCCATTCCGGGCCGCTCGGCGCTGATTGAGCGGATGAAGGACTTCGACTCGCGCAAAGCCGCCCGCGTGAGCGAGCTGCGCGTGACCGACAACGACCTGTACTTCTACTTCAAGTCGCGCCCCCAGGACCAGCAGCCCAAGCTGTACTGCCGCGACGGCTACCAAGGCCGGGAAGTACTGCTGTTCGACCCCGAAAACCACGAAACGGGCAAAGTTTTCAACATCACCGGCTTTTCGCCCACCAACGACGGCTCCAAGGTGTCGTTTGGGCTGACCGAGAAAGGGGCCGAGCTGGGCCGCACGCTCATCTTGGACGTGAACACCCGTAAGCTCTACCCCGAGCAGCTGCTGCTCACGCGCGGCGGCGGCGAGTGGCTGCCCGACAACCAGACGCTGGCCTACCTGCCCTACAACAACGGCGACCTGAAAGACATGGCCGCCCGGCAAAACACCCAGTGCCGCCTGCACCGCGTGGGCACGCCCGTAGCCCAGGACCAGCCGGTATTTTCCAGCCAGCTCTACCCCAAGCTCGGCATTCGCTCTTCCGATTACCCCTACGTCGGTATCGACCGCGACACCAAGCTGGCCTACGGCTTCTTGTACTCGGTCGACCGTTACCTGCACGGCTACTACGCCCCGGCCGCGGCCCTGACCAAGCCCAACGTGCCCTGGCAGCCCCTGTTCCGGCCCGCCGACGAAGTCACCAACTTCGTGACCGACGAGCAGTACATCTACTTCGTGACGGCCAAGAACACCCCGCGCCAGAAGCTGATGCGCATGCCCGCCGCCCAACCCAACGTGGCCGCGGCGGAGGTACTGGTACCCGAAAGCCCCGACGAGGCCATCAAAGACGAGCAGCTCAAGACCACCAAAGACGGGCTATACTTTGTGCGCGTCAGGAACGGCGTGCAGGCCAAGCTCTACTTCCTGCCCCGCAACTCCAGATCGGTGCAGGAGCTGAAGCTGCCGCAGCCCGCCGGCCTCATCGAACTGGTTACCAAAAACGCGCAGTCGCCGGATTTGTGGGCCACGCTGGGCGGCTGGACCACCGACCGGCAGCGGTACCGCTACACGGCCGCCACGGGCAGGTTCACCTCCGAGCCGCTGTCATCGGAGGTGCAGTACCCGGAATTTGCGAATCTGGTGGTGGAGGAAATCACGGTACCATCGCACGATGGCGTGCCGGTGCCGCTCTCCCTCGTGTACCGGAAAGGCACGCCCCGCAACGGCACCGCGCCGACGCTGATGGTGGGCTACGGCGCCTATTCCAAGTCTACCGGGCCGTTCTTCTACCCGCCTTACCTGCTCTGGACGCAGCAGGGCGGAGTGCTGGCGGTGCCCCACGTGCGCGGCGGCGGCGAGCTGGGCGAAGAATGGCACAAAGCCGGGCAAAAAACCACCAAGCCCAACACCTGGAAAGACCTCATTGCCGCGGCCCAGTACCTGGTGCAGAACCAGTATACCAGCCCGGGCAAGATTGCCATCAACGGCGGTAGTGCCGGCGGCATTCTCGTGGGCCGCGCCATGACGGAGCGCCCCGACCTGTTTGCCGTGGCCATTCCGGAAGTAGGCATCATGAACGCCGTGCGCATGGAAAATTCGCCTAACGGCCCCGTCAACGTGCCCGAGTTCGGCACTGTGCAGAAGGAGGACGAGTGCAAGGCACTGCTGGAAATGGACGCCTACCACCATCTGCAAAAAGGCGCTAAGTACCCCGCTACGCTCGTTACGGCCGGTTTCAACGACCCGCGCGTCATTGCCTGGCAGCCCGCCAAGTTTGCCGCCCGGCTGCAGGCCAGCACCGCCTCCGACAAGCCGGTGCTTTTCTTCACCGATTACGAAGCCGGTCACGGCATCGGCGACTCCAAGCTGAAGCAGTTTGAAACGATGGCCGATCTGCTGGCTTTCGGCCTGTGGCACACCGGGGTGCCCACGTTTCAGCCCAAGGTCACCGCGCTGAAATAAGCAGCCGGGCGGCATTTCGGGGCATGGCCTGGAATGGTCGCGCAGTGGCCCGGCCACTGCGCGACCATTCTTTATGTTTGTAGCTGCAGTTTCCGCCCCCAGGTCGCAGAACGGTTTCGGGACGGCTCAGGCGGAACATTCGCCCGGCGGTTCGCGTTATGTCCCCGATGTGCGTACCTTCGCACTCCGCCTTTCGGGGCGACTCGTTCTTTACCATTTGGGGCTGACCGGAATTGACAGCTCGTGCAAGCNATTCGCCCGGCGGTTCGCGTTATGTCCCCGATGTGCGTACCTTCGCACTCCGCCTTTCGGGGCGACTCGTTCTTTACCATTTGGGGCTGACCGGAATTGACAGCTCGTGCAAGCCGCGAGTAAGCGTGTCGAGAGTTGAATGAATCTCTCGCCAACAAATCATTCGACCAATAACTGGCGACTACTCGTACGCCATGGCTGCCTAGTCTAGGTACTAAGCACTAGCCATCATCCCGCATCCGTCTTCCTTTTCACGGGTGAGTTCGGGGTGTCGAAAGCATTAGGATAGTCTGGGGGGCGCTGCGACTCCCAGGCGAAACTTAAGCAGATAAGGGTAACCTATAGGCCTGATGTGCGCCTCGGTTACTTCGAACAAAGCAAGCATAGCTACACACGTAGAAAGCTCGTCGTCTTCCTTGTCTGGACCAGGGTTCGACTCCCTGCAGCTCCACTCCAAACCCTCTTCGCAGTCCGCGGAGAGGGTTTTTTGTTTTAGCAAAATCCTGCCGGTGAAAGCACCCGCGCATCCGCACGGCTGGCCTCTTTACTTGCGCCGCGACGAGTCGCGAATGAGCAGGCGGGGCTTGAGCACTACGGGGCGCGGCGCGCCGTCCGCGCTGTCGGCGGCCAGCATTTTCACCAGCTGCTGCACGGCCGTGCGGCCCATGTCGTGGCTGCCCTGGTCCACCGAGCTGATGGTGGGCTCGGTGAGGGCGGTAAAGGCCTCGTTGCTGAAGCCCACCAGGGCCATGTCCTGCGGAATGCGCAGCCCGTGGGCCTTGAGCGTCTGCATGGCGCCCACCGCGGCCAGGTCGTTCGACGAAAACACGGCGTCGGGCGGCTGCGCTAAACCCAGCAGGTGCTCCATGCCGCGGGCCCCGGTGGCCAGCTGCAAATCGTCGATGTACACCAGCTCCTCCACGAACTCCAGGCCGTGGTCGCGCAGCGCGTCCATGTAGCCCTGGTGGCGGTTTTTGTGAATGTTCAGGTGCAGCGGCCCGGTGAAGTGGGCAATGCGCCGGCAGCCCTGCTCGATGAGGTGCGACACGGCCGCGTAGGCGCCGGCGTGGTCGTCGAGCACCACGGCGCTGATGTGGTGGCCTTCCATGCCCTCCACGATGCGGTCGAAGAACACCAGCGGCACGTCGAGCTGGCTCACGGCGTCGAAGTGGCCGAAGTCCTGGGTGGTGCTGGCCAGCGACACCAGGATGCCCTCGACCTGGGCGTTCATCAGCAGCTCGATGTTGCGGCGCTCCTGCAGCGCGTCCTCATTCGACTGGCAGATCATCACGTTGTAGCCGGCCTTGCTGGCCTCGATGGCAATGCCGTTGACGACCTCGGGAAAGAAGTGGCCGGTGATGTGGGGCACCAGCACGCCCAGGGTGTTGCTGCGGCCCTTGCGCAGCGCCGCGGCCAGCTGGTTGGGCTGGTAGTGCAGCTCGGCGGCCATTTGCCGCACCCGCTGCTTGGTGGCCTCGCTCACCTCGGGGTGGTCGGCCAGGGCGCGTGAAACCGTGGATGCCGACAGCCCCAGGGCCTTGGCCAAATCGGTCAGGGAAGTACGCCGGGGAGTTTTCATACGCTAAAGAGGCGGAGCATGCGGCTGCTCCTTTACCGGCCAAAGCTACGCAAGCGCGGCCAGCCGCCCGCACAATCAGCCCGCCCGGCGTTGCCGGGGCTGAGCAGCGCAGTCCGGCCCCGGGGTTGCTCCCGCCCCTTATCCCCGCGCGGCCGCGCCGGCTCCCGTTTGCACTTTGTCCATAATCCGCCTATATCGTGGGTATATCCAGTGTATATCCTGCCTATATTCCTGGTATATCCCCCGGCCTCAGGAGCGGGCCGGCGCGTTTTAGCACGAAACCCATACCGCCCCGGCGGCCCGCCCTACCTGGCGCGCATCCTTTCAGCCGGGCCGGTATCTTTGAACGGTTCCCGTTCCGCTTTCCAACTAACTCCCGCCGTGAAAAAGCCCCTGCTGCTTTTGCTGCCTGCCGTCGTTGCCCTGGGCTTCACGCAGTGCCAGTCGAGCAAACCCGCTGCCACCGCTACCGCGCCCGCTGCTACGGCGGCGCCCGAAGCGCCCAAGCCCAAGGACTACCGCTACACCACCGTCGAAGGCGACCCGCTGAAAACGCGCATCTACACCCTCGACAACGGCCTGACGGTGTACCTCTCCGACTACGACGACGCCCCGCGCATCCAGACCTACGTGGCCGTGCGCGCCGGCTCCAAAAACGACCCGCACGACGCCACCGGCCTGGCCCACTACCTCGAGCACATGGTGTTCAAGGGCACCTCCAAGCTCGGCGCCCAGGACGTTGCCGCCGAGCGGGCCGAGTTGAATAAGATTGAGGCCCTCTACGAGCAGTACCGCGGCACCCGCGACGCGGCCCTGCGCAAGAAGCTCTACCACCAGATCGACTCGGTATCGGGCGTGGCTGCCAAATACGCCGTGGCCAACGAGTACGACAAGCTGATGGGCGCCATCGGGGCCAAGGGTTCCAACGCCTACACCTCGGTAGAGCAGACCGTGTACCAGGAAGACATTCCCTCCAACCGCGTGGAGCAGTGGGCTTCGGTGCAGGCCGAGCGCTTCGGCGAGCTGGTGCCGCGCCTGTTTCACACCGAGCTGGAAGCCGTGTACGAGGAGAAAAACCGCGGCCTCGATAACGACTTCAACAAGGAGTTTGAGGCCCTGAACCGCACCCTGTTCCCGAAGCACGAGTACGGCACCCAAACCACCATCGGCACCATCGAGCACCTGCAGAACCCGTCCATCACGGCCATCAAGCGGTATTTCGAGCAGTACTACGTACCCAACAACATGGCCGTGGCCATGAGCGGCGACCTGGACTACGACCAGACCATCCGCATCATCGACCAGTACTTCGGGCAGCTGAAAGCCCGCGAGGTACCCGGTTACACCCCCGCCCAGGAAGCGCCCCTGACCGCGCCCGTGGTGACCGAGGTGAAGGGCCCCAACGCCGAGAACGTGATGCTGGGCTTTCGCTTTCCCGGCAACGCCACCAAAGACGCGCTGGTGCTGCGCCTCATCGACAAGATTCTGACCAACGGCCAGGCCGGCCTCATCGACCTGAACCTAAACCAAAAGCAGGCCGTGCTCGAGGCTGCCTCCTTCACCGACCTCAACAACGACTACTCCACCCACGTGCTCTACGGCACGCCGCGCCAGGGCCAGAAGCTCGAGCAGGTGCGCGACCTGCTGCTGGCCCAGCTCGACAAGGTGAAGAAGGGCGACTTCCCCGACTGGCTGATTCCGGCCATCATCAACAACGAGCAGCTGCAGCGCACCAAGAGCTACGAAAGCAACGAGGCCCGCGCGGGTGCCTTCGTGGCCGCCTTTGTGGCGCGTCAGGACTGGAAAAACTACCTCCAGCAGTTCGACGACTTCGGCAAGCTCACCAAGCAGGAGGTAATGCGCGTGGCCCAGGAGTACTACGGCCCCGGCTACGCCCTCATTTACAAGCGCACCGGCAAAGACACCAGCACGCCCAAGGTCATCAAGCCCGCCATTACCCCGGTGCCCGTCAACCGCGACGCGGCCTCCAGCTACTACCAGCAGGTGGTGACCATGGCGGCGCCCGAGCTGCAGCCTGCCTTCCTCGACTTTCAGAGCGACATCCGCCAGACCGAAGTCAAGCCCGGCCTGCCCCTGCTCTACACCCAGAACAAGGAAAACGGCCTCTTCGACCTCTACTACGTGCTCGACATGGGCACCAACAACGACCCGCGCCTGGGCCTTGCCGCCAGCTACCTGCAGTACCTGGGCACCGGCAAGTACTCGGCCGCCCAGCTGCAGCAGGAGTTCTACAAGCTCGGCTGCTCGTTCAGCGTCAACAGCGGCACCGACCGCATCTTCGTGAGCCTCTCGGGCCTCGACAAAAACCTGGAGCCCGCCCTGCAATTGTTTGAGCAGCTGCTGCGCAACCCCACCCCCGACGCCCAGGCCCTGAAAGACATGGTGGCCGGCGAGCTGAAAAACCGCCAGGACGCCAAGCTCAACAAGAGCGTGATTCTGCAGCAGGCCATGGTCAACTACGTCAAGTACGGCCCCAAAAACCCCTTCACCCACCGCCTCAGCGAGAAACAGCTCAAGGCCCTCAAGCCCCAGGACCTGACGGCCCTCATCAAGCAGATTCCCAGCTACCAGCACCGCGTGCTCTACTACGGCCCGCGTGCCACCGAGGAGCTGGTTACTACCCTGCAAAACACCCACAAGACGCCCGCCAAGCTCACCCCCACTCCGGCGGCCAAGGAGTTCGACGAGCTGCCCCTGCAGGACCGCCGCGTGTACTGGGCCGACTACAACATGGTGCAGGCCGAAATCCTGTTCCTGACCAAGGGCGAGATCTACAACAAGGACATCGTGCCCACCGTGAGCCTCTACAACGAGTACTTCGGCGGCAACATGGGCTCTATCGTGTTCCAGGAGCTGCGCGAGTCCAAGGCCCTGGCTTACTCGGCCACTTCGCGCTACGCCAACGCCGACAAGGCCGGCCGCTCCAACTACCAGCTCAGCTACATCGGCACCCAGGCCGACAAGCTGCCCGAGGCCATGGCCGGCATGGATGCCCTGCTCAACGACATGCCCGCCGCCGAAGCCAACCTGCAGGTGGCCCGCCAGAGCATCCGCAACAGCATTGCCACCGAGCGCATCACCAAGAGCGACATCCTCTTCGCCTACGAGCGCGCCAAGCGCCTGGGCCTCGACTACGACCTGCGCCGCGACGTGTACGAGCAAACCGCCAACATGAGCCTCGACGATTTGCGCAAGTTCCAGGAAGCCAAAGTCAAAGGTCAGCCCCAGACCATCCTGGTCATCGGCTCCAAAGACCGCCTCAACTTCAAGGAGCTGGGCAAATACGGCCCCGTCAAGCAGCTCACCCTCAAAGAGCTGTTCGGCTACTAACGGCCCGTTCCGTTTCCTGAAGAAACAACCACGCCACAGCCGCCGGCCCCAGGGTCGGCGGCTGTGGCGCTTTCAAAGCAGGCAGTCTTGCTACTGGTGCGGCCTGTTTGGCCGTCATCCTTCGCAAAGCCGCCCACCAGCTCCTTCTTGGCTCCCCCTCTTTACCGGCGAGGATGCCGGAGGTGAGGCCCCATACGACATTTTTTCCAAACGCTTGTTTCCCCCCAATTTTAGTCGGTGCTTTGCACTCTGTTTCGAGTGCCCGGCCCACCCGTGTCCTCCATTCACTACCCCAAACACCCCTTAAACCCTCCGTCTTAACCGACCACGCTTTCATATGGCAGACCAGAAGATTACCATTAAGAACGGCAAGCTCAACGTTCCCGACCGCCCCACCATTCCGTTCATCGAAGGCGACGGCACCGGTCCCGATATCTGGGCCGCTTCCGTGCGCGTCTTCGACGCGGCCGTCGAAAAAGCCTACGGCGGTGCCCGTAAGATTGAGTGGAAAGAAGTGCTGGCTGGTGAAAAGTCGTTCAAGCAACTCAACAACTGGCTGCCCAACGAAACCCTCGATGCCTTCCGCGAATACCTCGTGGGCATCAAAGGCCCGCTGACCACCCCGGTGGGCGGCGGCATCCGCTCGCTCAACGTGGCCCTGCGCCAGGAGCTCGACCTCTACGCCTGCGTGCGCCCCGTGCGCTGGTTCGAGGGCGTGCCCTCCCCCGTGAAGCAGCCCGAGCTGACCGACATGGTCATCTTCCGCGAAAACACCGAGGACATCTACGCCGGCATCGAGTACATGAACGGCACCCCGCAGGCCCAGAAAATGCTGGAATTCCTGCAGGACGAGATGGGCGTGAAGAAAATCCGCTTCCCCGAGTCGTCCTCGTTCGGCATCAAGCCCGTGTCGAAGGAAGGTACCGAGCGCCTGGTGCGCGCCGCCATCAACTACGCCCTGGAAAACAAGCGCGAGTCGGTGACCATCGTGCACAAGGGCAACATCATGAAGTTCACCGAGGGCGCCTTCAAAACCTGGGGCTACGAGCTGGCCGAGAAGGAATTCGGCGACAAGGTGTTCACTTGGGCCCAGTTCGATAAGCTTGCCGCCAAGCACGGCCAGGATGCCGCCAACCTGCACATGAAGAACGAGCTGGCCTCGGGCAAAATCCTCATCAAGGACAGCATCGCCGACGCCTTCCTGCAGCAGATCCTGCTCCGCCCCGCCGACTACGACGTGGTAGCCACCCTGAACCTGAACGGCGACTACATCTCCGACGCGCTGGCCGCCATCGTGGGCGGTATCGGCATCGCGCCGGGCGCCAACATCAACTACCTCACCGGCCACGCCATTTTTGAGGCCACCCACGGCACCGCGCCCAAGTACGCCGGCCTCGACAAGGTGAACCCCGGCTCGGTTATCCTCTCCGGCGCCCTCATGCTCGAGCACATGGGCTGGCAGGAAGCCGCCGACCTCATCTACAAGGGCCTCGAAGCCTCTATCGGCGCCAAGCGCGTCACCTACGACTTCGAACGCCTGATGGACGGCGCCACCCTGCTGAAATGCTCGGAGTTCGGCGACGAAATCATCAAGAACATGTAGTAGGTTTGGCTTAGGCCAAAAACAAAACCCCGCGTTGGTGAAAGCCGACGCGGGGTTTTGTTTTATAAGCAGCGGTGAGAAATATCGCCCTGATCAAACCCGTCTGCTACTCCCTATACAGAACGTCATGCTGAGCTTGCCGAAGCATCTTTACCGATCTACCAAACGCAATAGTTTACAACACTGCTTCGACAAGCTAAACTGTACCAGGAATACATGAAAACTTACACCGAATTCTTATCCGACGAACAAATCAGTGTGCTAAGAATGCTGATTGGTCATAGTATTTACGAACTACATTCCTGGTCGCTAACAGTATTGGATGAGCATATGGAAACCCCCGTTGTTTCCATTCCATTCAATCGGCAGTGGATGAATATCTACTCCCATTGGCTTGAAACTCCTCTAGACCTAAATTACCACAAATTAGTTGTAGAGCTTTCTGAGCAGGCACTCTACCCAGAACGGCCCAGCTCAAGAATAAGGATAGACAAAGGCAGACGACCGAGAATAGAAAGCATTGAGGTCTTTTCCGTTGAAGACATCTGGGGAGAAGAATGCATTAAATACGACACTCATATTAAATTTAACTTATCAGGAGACTACTCCTTCTGCATATCGGTAATCGACAATGCAGCAGAATTGCTGAATGTATCTACCAACAAAGAATACATTAACACTTTAACCCAAGGGCATACATTAAGGCTTGTTCTCTTTTGAGAAAATTAAGCTCACAATTTCATTCAACGACTAATATGAACCTAGATAAAGTCACAAACATACCCTTTACGCGCAAAGCACACAGGTATAATACTTTGCCTGGGAAGAGAGCATTTTTTTATTAATCAACTTTTGATAATCGGTAATTATTTGTATTACAATCGTAAGCATAGAACAGATCAACGCCGCCAGAAGTGACGAAATCGATCTGCCTTCCCTTTCGCTTTACCCGAAGTCTAACAATGGTCACTTTCAATTGCCCTTGCTCTATATACGCTGGAATTACCCGATACATAGTAAGTGTCCCTTTAAGCTTGCTAAGGGCAAAGCCGGACACATAATTAATTGTCACCTTATTTATCTCACTGGGCAATGTAGCAGATAAGAAGTAATTATTCTCAAGATATATAGCCCCGTTGGCAATGTTCTCTTTCCGCATCAATTCGCTGAGTGCCTGCTCGTAAATCATAGCCCTTCCTTGTGGAGGATTGAGGAGAAGCAATATTGTGCAGAGCAGAGTGACCATACTTATTTGTTTTTGGGTTGTACAAAGTACTGCATTGGCAAGGTAGGTTGCACCTCCGCTGCCGCCCCAGCGGCAATGCCGCTCTGCTCAACAAGGCCAACTCATCCAGATGCGGAATCAATCCGGCCCCGCATCGCCGCTCTTCATCCATGACCTCAGCCGAAGCCAAAAACCTGCTGCTGCACCATGCCTTCAGTCACTCCGACCACGAGCACCCCACCTCCCAGCACGGCTTCCTGGGCATGCTTCGGCCCTTCGACGGCACCCTGAACGAAGCCAACTACCACGCCGTCATGGCCGCTCTGCACGTCTTAGCCAACGACCTCGAACACCCTACGCTCGACCGCGAAATCATAGCGGCCCTCTGGGGTATCTGCCACTTCGCCCGCGCCTGGGGCCTCGACCCCGACGGCATGCTGCGCCGCAACGACCTCATCAGCCCCAGCCAGATACAGCAGCTCGACACCTGGGTCGCTAGCATTTCCTACGCCACCTGCTGCCTGCTCGACGGCTCGGGCAGGGCTGAAGCCTTTGCCGACTATCTTCCGGCCCTACCATCCGCGTCCCAACTCCAGTGAATTTTCTCCGCAAGCTATTCGGCCCTCCAAAGCCCAGCCTCGATTCCCTGGCATTCGATTCCCAAGGCTGGGTTCTGCGCGAGCAGGCCTCCCACCAGCGTACCTGGGACCATCCCGCCGCCCCAGCCGTGCTATCCGTCAACTTCTTCGATATCCCACCCGACCTGCCTCCGGGCCTCTCCCCCACCGCCCTGCGCCAGCTCTACCGCAGCAGCATCCGCCAGCAGGAAGGCGGCCTCGTCGAGTTAACGCGCGGCCAAATAGGCGCCCAGCCGATGGTCCGCACGCTGTTTAAGGTACCCCTGCAGCCTTCCGGCATGCTTTACATTGGCTCGCTCATCCTGCCCTTCCGCGACTACAGCTACGTAGTGAAAGTACAGGCCCGCGAAGACGGCTACACCGGCCTGCGCGAATCCCTCGTCGCTGACATGCTGATGCAAGCCGGCCAGCTCCAACTCACCGACGAGGGCTACACCGACTGGTTTGCCGACCCCTACGACCCGCACTATACCCTCGGCACCCTGATGAACCGCGCCGAGCAGCCCGAGTACGACGGCCTGCTCCCCAACCATCCGCTGACGCTTGTGCGCTCCACCCTGCGGTGGTTGGAAAGCAGCCTACGGTTGCAGCCCGAGCTGCTGAAAGTGGCCCCTTTTTAAGCGCAAACCAGCCCCCCCAAAAAACCAAAACAGGGCACCCACCCCGGGTGCCCTGTTTCTTTTTCAGCTCGAAAGCAGCCCCTACGGCTTCGTCCCCCCGGTTTCCGATTGCTCCTGCCGCACCCGCTTCAGCAGCTGCGTCAGCGTGTAGCTGCGCTCCTTGGCCCGGTCCACCCCGCGGTACTGGCTCTTGCCGTCGGCCAGCACCTCCCGCACCAGCGCCCACAGGTGGTTGTACAGCCGCACCCCCTCCTGCGTCAGCCGCTGTTGCCGCATTTGCGTCAGGTCCTGCTCCGTCAGGTCCGTCGCCAGCGCCGTGGCCATGCCCCGCAGCGCCGCCGTATCCGCCGCCGCGTGCCCCTTCGCCGCCAGCGCCGCCGCATTCGCGTCCACGTTCTGCAGCAGCGTACCCAGCGCCTCCTCCAGTTCCTCCACGTCCTCCGCCTCCCGCGCCGCCCGCACCTCCTTCAGCCCGAAGGCCCGCGCCGCCACCGTCAGCCCCTGCGCCCGGCGCAGGCGCGCCTCCAGCCGGTTCAGCAGCCGCGGCAGCTCCTTCATGGTCGTCGCCAGCTTATCGCCCAGCGCCGTGCTCTCGCCCTGCGCCGTGCGGTTGCTCGTCGCGCCCTTCGCCGCCGCCAGCCGCGCATCAAAATCCGGCAAAAAATCCGCCCCGTACTCCTCCGGCAGCAGCTCCGCAAACTCCCCCAAATCCTCCTCCACCTGCTTCCGCACCAGGCGGGCCAGCGGCAGCACTTCCTCCGTGCGGCAGCCGTAATAACTAGGCACCAATCGTGACATAAGAAAAAAATGTTTTGGTTGGAAAATTCTCCTAACGATATCCAAATTCCCCCGTCCTTCCAAATCCTTTTCCGCTTCTTCTTCCGCCCCCATCCTACCTCTCTCGCCCCGCCGTGCCCCACGCAAGCACAAGCCACAGAGCACGTTCAATCGTCCACCCCCTTCCCCCCCAAGAGGCTCCATAAAGCCCAATCAGCACCTCCCCCACGCTTTTGGAGAAGACCCCGGGCCGAAGTCCCAGCACAACGCTCACTCAGAAGCCACCGCTGGAAAGGTCCCCAGGGCCGGGGGGTAAGGTTACCGGTTCCGGGGGTGAGGTTCCCAGAAGTCGGGAGCTGAGCACCCACCCCGACAAACTCCCGACCCACCCCGATATCATTCCGACCCACTCCGATATCATTCCGACCCACCCCGACAAGCTTCCGACCCACTCCGATATCGTTCCACCCCACCCCGATATCGTTCCACCCCACCCCGATACGGCTCCACCCCACCCCGATATCGTTTCTACCCACCCCGACAACCCTTCCGCCTTGCCCATTTCCCAGCCCCGCCCGCCCCACAACAAAACAGGGCACCCGCCACGGGTGCCCTGTTTCCATTTCAGCGCCGCAGCAGCTGCTACCGCTGCCCGGCCAGTGCCAGCCGCGCCTTAGCGCAGCACCAGCTTGCGGGTGGCCGTGCCCTCGGCCGTGGTTACCCGCACCGAGTACACCCCGCGGGCCAGATCGGCCGTGTTCAGCTCGGCCGTGGCCAGGCCGTGGCTGGCGCGGGCCTCCTGCGCCAGCACCCGCTGGCCCACCGCGTTCAGCACCTCGATGCGCGCCGTGCCCGTGGCCGGCAGGCTCAGGTAAGCCCGCTCGGCGGCCGGGTTGGGGTACAGCTGCAATTCCTTCGCCAGCCGCTCGCTGCCCGTGGCCAGCACCCGCCCGGCATCCAGGCGCACGAAGAAGCGGCCGTTGTGGCGGCCCGCCGTCAGCGGGGCCGTGTAGGCGCCGCCGCGCAAGTCGTGCAGGCGGCCCGTGGCGCGGTCTTCCAGCAGCACCCGCACCGCGGCGGGGAAGTAGTCGAGCCGCGCCGCCTCGAAGGTGGCCGGGCCGGCCTGCGTGGCCAGCACTTCCAGCGGCAGCACCAGCTCGCCGCTCAGCTCGGGCAGCCCCTGAATGCTCAGGCGCTCGGTGCCCGCCACCGTGGCCACGCTCAGCAGCTGCGCCGTGGGCACCTTCCAGGCGTCGAAGCGTGCGTCGCTGCCCGTGGTGGCCCCGTTTTCGGCGTAGAACACCACCACGTCGTCGGCCGCGCCCTGGCGCAGGCGCAGGTCGAGGCGCGGGCGCAGGTCGCGCCGGGCCTGGCGCTCAAACACCGGGTTGGCGTACGTGGTAGCGCACATGCCCAGGTTGAAGTTCACCGAGGCCGTGCTGCCGGGCGCCAGGTTGCGCGCGAAGAAGCCCTGGGCCACGGCCAGCTGCCCCGTGCTCAAGTCGCCGGTGCCCACGCCGTTCACGTACTGGTCGTAGCTGCCGGTGTAGGGGCCGCTGGGGCGGAACACATACACCGCGTCGGCCAGGCCCCCGCTTTGCAGGGCCGGGCGCAGGGTGCTCAGGTTGAGCGGCGCCAGGAAGGGGTTGGCCAGCAGGTGCCAGCCCGAGTTGGCCGTGCCCGAGTTGCGCAGGGTCGTTACCCCCACCACCGGGCTGCCGGTCACCCCGGTAAACGTGACCACCTGGCTGCCGCCCAGCTGGGCCGTCCAGCCCAGGCCCGGCGACAGCATCTCCGCCATACTGCCCGGCGACTTCCAGCCGTAGTCGAAGCTGCTGGTGGTGGCCGAGGCCGCGCTCAGGCGCGTCTGGTCGTAGCCAAACACCGTGGGGAAGGGCGTCACCAAACCGGGGTTGGGAGCGGTGTTGTAGGCCGGGTTCACCGTCATGGGCGAGCCGCCGCTGCCCAACTGGGCCACCGTGGCCCCCTGCACCGGCGAGCCGAAGTGGCGGTAGCCCGCCGCGGCGCCAGTTACGGCCCGCTGCACCGCCAGCTGCCCCTGCACCACCCCGCCGTTGTGCACCACCATGCCGCTGAGGGCCGGCGTCGAGAGCAGCGTCAGGCGCCCGGCCGAAGCCAGGTTGCCGTTGAGCTGCAGCACCCGCCGCACCTGCACCGGCCCGCCCAGCGAAGCACCGGCGCCCCCCACTTCGAGGTCGTAGAACGTGCTGCTGCCCGTGCCGGCCAGCGTTTGGGCGGCGTTGCCCGTGAGGCGCACTTTGCCGCCGCTGGCCATCAGGCTGCCGGCGTTGTCCAGGTCGCCCGTCAGCTCCAGCTCGCCCCCGCTCAGCGCCAGGCTCGCGCTGCCGGCAATGCGCAGCGCCTTGGCTTCGGCCGTGCCGCTGCTAATTACCGGCATGGTGGCCACGCTGTCGGGAATGTTGGCATCCACCGTGGTGGTGGGCACGCCCGCGGTCCAGTTGCCGGCTGTGTTCCAGGCCGAGGAAACTGCCCCGGTCCAGGTGGTGCTCGTCACGGGCGCCACCGGGGTCAGATCCATCCGGTACATGGTCGAGCTGGGCGTATTGGGGCCAAGCAGTCCACCCAGTACGTACAGGGAGTTACCCATTGCTACCAGGCCCAGCTCCGTCAGGGCCAGCGGCAGCGAAGTAGCCGCGCTCCAGCTGTTGGTGGCCGGGTTGTAGTAGTCCACGTCGTTGTAAAGCGTGCCCGCGTTCATGCCAATGTCCGAGTCGCCGCCGGCCACGTACAGGTTGCCATCGGAGCCAGCTACCCCCGAGGTATAGCCCCGCGCCGGGGCCGGCAGGGAGGCGCCGGTGGTCCAGCTGTTGGTAGCGGGGTTGTAGATGTAGTGGCTGGTTCGCGGCGCGTAAGGATTCTCGCCGATGCCCCCGTACAGGTGCATCAGCCCGGCCGCGTCGATGGCCGCGCCCATGCCCATCAGGGCCACCGGAATCGGTGCTCCCAGCGTCCAGGAGTTGGTGGCGGGGTTGTAGATCTGCACCTCGTTGCCCGGCGTCACGCCCAGGTCGAAGTTCCAGCCCCCAAACACGTAAATCAGGCCGCTGGGCGCCGTCAGGGCCCGGGCCTGCCAGCGCGCCGCCGGCATGGGCGCAATAGCCGCCCAGGTATCGGTAGCGGGGTCGTAGGCGAAGCACTCGGTGCGGTAGATCGACATATCCCGGCCCGCAAACGAGTAGATCTTGCCATCGAGCCCCAGCGCCGTAGCCGGCCCCTGCATGGCCACCGGCATGGACGCCCGGCTCGACCAGGTGCCGGTAGCAATGTTGTAGGCCTCCGTCGAGCTAAAGGTTGCTACGCCGTTGTAGCCCCCAAACACGTAGATGTTGCCGTTGGGGTGGGCTACCGCACCCTGCTGGGCGCGGGCCGTGGTCATGGAGGACAGGCTCAGCCAGGGCCCGGTGGAGCGGGCGGCTACGTCCTGCCCCAGGTGCGGGGCCAGCAGCGGCCCGGCCACCGCCCCGCGGCGCGGCAGCGTAGGATCCGAAATTTGAGCAACTACCTGGGTGGTAGTCAGCAAGCCCACCAGGGCCAGACTTCCGAGCTGTAAAGCTTTTTGCATAATCAGCAGAAAAAAGAGCAGCGGCAAATATAGAAGCCTAGTCATGCCCTATGGAAATAAGTCAACTCATTTTTCGGTTTATACCGAAAGCCGCATCCACCAGCCCGCCCGCCTACTCCGGCAGCCCCCAGCAGCGGCAGCTTCTCGGCCCGGGCCGGCGTATGATTGCGGGGCCGATTTGCGTTTGCTGCCCCGGACGGCCCACTCTGCGCCCGGCCGGCTTCGCTGATTCCTTTCTGCTGCCTATGTTTTTCCGCCTGCTGCTGTTGATTTTGCTGCTCGTTGCAAGCCCCGGGGCCGCCCAGCCGCCGGCTACCGAGCCTGCTCCCCGCCGCCTCAGCTACCAGGGCTGGGGCCTGGCCTTTGCCGACGAGTTCGACACCTACTCCTCCCTGGCTGACTTTCAGGCCCGCTCCCCCTGGCAGTTCCACCCCGACGGCGGCGCCCGCACCCTCACCAACAACGCTGTCGAAGATCAGTACTACGAGCCGGCGGCCCTCAGCCTGCAAGACGGCCGCCTGGTGCTCACCGCCACCCGCCTGCCCGAGCCCATTGTGTACCCCTTCCGCACGGCCGCGGGCACCGATACCAGCAAGCTGCTCCACTACCAGTCGGGTTGGATCAGCACCCGCCCCGACTTTTATACCGGCCTGGGCCTGGGCGACGCGCCCCGCTGGCCGCTCAACCGCGGCTTCGAGTACGGCCTCTTTGAAATCCGCTGCCGGTTCGGCTCGTCTTCGCGCGCCTGGCCCGCGTTCTGGCTGTTCAACGGCACCACCGAAATCGACGTGTTTGAGGGCGGCAGCAACGCCCTGGGCCGGCCGCGGCTGTTCTCCACCAACGTGCACCACAACCCCGCGCCCCCGGCCCGCAGCCGCACCGCCCAGGCCTCGCACCGCAAAGCCTTCGGCCCCAGCCTCGACCAGGAGTTCCACACCTACAGTGTGGTGTGGACGCCCACCGCCGTGACCTTCTACTTCGATGGCCGCCGCCTGCGCAGTATTCCCGCCCGCCGTCTGCCCACCCTGCCCGCTCCGGTCGACATCATTGCCAACCAGGCCATGCTTGGCTACAGCCCCGCGCTTTCGCCCACGCCACCCGAGCAGGAGCCACCCTCGCAGTTCGAAATCGAGTACATCCGCGTTTACAAACCTCAGGATGGCTCCCTGAACCGCGGCCACTACGTGCTGCCCGCCCCCTCACCCACGCCCTAGCTCCGCCGCCCGTCAGCCGCTGGCTGCCGCTCACCGGGGCCGGTCGTTTTCCGTCAGCGGCTGACGGGCAGGGTGCCCTGGGTGGAGCATCAACTACCAGGCGGCCTCGGCCCGCTACTGTTTTCGCCCGCCTTCGCTTTCAGCCGCGCAGCACCCGCGCCGTTACCAGCAGCTGGCCCAGGTGGCGCATGGTGTGCTCGGCAGCGTGCACCAGCAAGCCCAGCATGGTGGAGGGCAAGCCGGCCCGGCCCACGGCCCGGGTCTCGCGCAGCGTCGGCTCATCGGTGGCCCGCAGCTGCGCCAGCGCCCGCTCCACCTGCGCATCGAACGCCTGCAGTAGCCCGGCTACATCGGGCCCAGCGGCTCCGCTTTGCCCTTCGGCGGCCAGGTAGGCCAGCTGTTCGGCACTGAGCGCTTCGCCGCGGGCGTAAGTCAGCAGCCGGTTCAGCACGCCCGTGAGGTGCAGCAAGTGAAAGCCCACCGACGCCACCCCCGCCGGCCGCGCCCACAGCAGCTCCCGGGGAAAGTCGCGCAGGGCCTCGGCCAGCTCCTCGCGGGCCTGCAGCAGCGCGTGGGCAACCGGCTGCACCAGCGGGTTCAGATCGGGCAGGGGTCCGCGTAGCCATACTTCGGGCAATTTCGCCGCCTGGGCGGCCGGTTGCGGAGCAGTTGAGTCGGGCGACAGGTGGTTGGCAGTAGCAGTCATGCCCCCACAACCGCCCGGCTCCGACCTTGTTTGGCCGCTCCTTTTGCGCGGCCCCGCGGCCTGGTTCTCCCGGGCCAGCGGCCCGCTCGTCCTGCCATCCGCCGGCTTGGTCCTTTTTTCCGCGGCCCAATTCACCCGCCGCCCTACCTTGCCGGCCCCTGGTTCTTTTTTCGTGGCGCCGCCACATTTTTCCCATGCTGCAAGTCTCCGAGCGCGGCCGGGCCATGCCCCTGTCGCCCTACCGCAAGCTCACGCCCTACGCCGACGCGGCCAAGCAGCGCGGCGTGCAGGTGTATCACCTCAACATCGGCCAGCCCGACATCGAAACGCCGCCCGCGGCGGTGGCGGCGGTGCAGCAGGCCCACATCGGCGTGCTCGAGTACAGCCCCACCGCCGGCCGCCCCAGCTACCGTCGCAAGCTGGCCGCCTACTACCAGCGCGCCGGCATTGCCGTGCAGCCCGACGACATCCTGGTCACCGCCGGCGGATCCGAGGCCATTCTGTTTGCCCTGCTGTGCTGCCTGAATCCCGGCGACGAGCTGATTGTGCCCGAGCCGTTCTACGGCGCCTACACCGCCTTTGCCGTGGCCACCGGCGTGCGCATCGTGCCCGTGGCCGCCACCATCGACAACGGCTACGCCCTGCCGCCCATCGCGGCTTTCGAGGAAAAGATCGGCCCGCGCACCCGCGCCCTGCTGGTGTGCAACCCCAACAACCCCACCGGTTACGTGTACACCCGCGCCGAGCTGCAGGCCCTGCTCGACCTCTGCCGCCACCACCACCTCTACCTGCTGTCCGACGAGGCCTACCGCGAATTCTGCTACGCCGGCGAGTACGTCAGCGCCCTGCACCTGCCGGGGGCGGCCGAGCACGTGGTGCTGCTCGACACCATCTCCAAGCGCTACAGCGCCTGCGGCGCCCGCATCGGCGCGCTGGTCACCCAGAACCCGGCCCTGCAGGCGGCCGCGTTTCGGTTTGCCCAGATGCGGGTGAGCCCGCCCGGCCTGGCCCAGCTGCTGGCCGAAGCCGCCGCCGAGCTGCCCGATTCCTACTTCGACCACGCCAAAGCCGAGTACCAGGCCCGCCGCGACCGGATGGTGGCCCGCTTGCAGGCCATGCCGGGCGTGCAGTGCCCCGTACCCGGCGGCGCCTTCTACATCATGGCCCGCCTGCCCGTCGACAACGCCGAGCGGTTTGCCCAGTGGCTGCTCGAGGAGTTTCAGCACCAGGGCCACACCGTGATGATTTCGCCCGCCGCCGGCTTCTACGCCACCCCCGGCGCCGGCCACAACGAGGTGCGCCTGGCCTACGTCATCAACCAGCCCGCCATCGACGCGGCCATGATCTGCCTGGCCGAGGGTCTCCGGCAGTATCCCGGCCGCACCGCAGCCGCCGGCGCGTAAGCTGCCGGCAGCCTTTTGCCACACCGGCCAAAGCCCTTCAACGAAGGGCTTTGCTGCTTTACGGACCGGCCGCCACTGCCCCCCGTTTTCGGCCGGGCGGCCCTAACTCGGTTAGACGCGCCGCCGGGTTGCCCGCTGGCTTCTCACATCTACGTGTGATTGTCTGCCGGCTTCGGGGCGGGGTAGTTTTGTAGCGTCAGACGTGGTAAACGGGCTTTTCGGGCCTGCATTCCGCTTCATCGGCCCCTGCTTCTACTCCTTTCCCCTCTCCTGCTATGAAACGTTTCTACCGCTCCCTGCTTACCGGCCTGGCCCTGACCCTGGGCGTGGCGGCCGCCAATCCCACCCAGGCTCAGCTGCGCACCTTCCTGCGCTTCGACGACAACCAGCCCGACAAGGTGACCGCGCCGCTGACTGCGCCCATCGGCCCCTACACCGTGGAGGCCTGGGTGAAAAGCACCGGCTCCAGCGCCAATACCTTCGCCACCATCCTGGAAATGGGCGACGACAAACCCTGGTTCGGCATCGACGGCAACGGCCAGCTCGAGGTCTACCCCACGATTTCGGGTGGCACGGTGCCGCGCAACGTGTGGACCCACGTGGCCTTCACCTGGGACGGCACCACCGCGCGCCTCTACGTCAACGCTACCCAGGTAGCGGCCAACACTGACCAGCCTGGCCTGGGCGGCGTGGGGCTGGCCATCGGGGCCGAGCAGGCCGACAGCTACGGCTGGATGGGCCACATCGACGAGGTGATGATCTGGAACGGGGCCCGCACGCCCGCCCAACTGGCGACCGACATGGCGGGCTACGCCACGGCCCAGGCGGGCATGGTGGCTTATTTCCCCTTCAATGAAAACGGCGGCCAGACCGTCGACAACCTGGTGGTGGGAGCCCCCGACGGCGTGCTGGGTGCCACCACGGCCGCGGAAGTAACCGACCCGGTGTGGCAGCAGGAGCTGGTGCAGTCGGCCCGCACGGGGCAGGTGGCGGCCAGCTTCACCCTCGACGCGGTCTATCCCAACCCCGTGCGCACCCAAGCCAGCATTGGCTTCCAGCTGCAGAAGGCCGGCCCGGTGCATTTGGCCGTGTACGACCTCACCGGCCGCCAGGTGGCCGTGCTGGCCGAGGGCTACCGCGCCGCGGGCCGCTACGCGGTGCCCTTCGCCCCCGCCGGGCTGCCGGGCGGCCTCTACCAGTACCGCCTCAGCACCGACGGCCAGAGCCTGACCCGCCCGCTGGTGCTCGGCCGCTAGGCTCCGTTCCGCTAGTGCTTGGTGGGGCCGCCCGCCGCGGCGTATCTTCGGGAATGAACCACTCCCGCATTCCGGTCATGCTGGCCGCCACGCTGCTGCTGGGCTCGGCCCTGACGCTGCTGGCCGCCGGGCCGGCCCCGGTTCCGGCCCGGCGGCTGACGTTGCGCCTGAACGATACGCCCGTGGCGGCCGACACCGTGGAGTCGCGCTTCGAGGTGGCCGGCACCGGGCGCGTGCTCACCCTGGCCCTCGTGCGCCGCGACGCCCCCGACGAGCCCGGCCTCACCATCTTGCTCGACGAGTTCAAGCCCGTGCCGGCGGTATACCGCTTCAAGGACGTGCTCAGCGGCCACGTGCGCCAGGCCAGCTACCGCGCCCAGGAGCGTGCCGCCGAGTCGCTGGCCTGCGGCAGCAGCGAGGGCGAGGTGCGCGTAACGGCCGTCGATGCCGCCCGCCGCCAGCTCACGGGCACGTTTCGGGTGGTGCTCTGCGCCACCAGCGGCGCACCCCGCGGGCAGCGGCTGGTGTTCGAGGGCAGCTTCCAGTACCCCTACGAGCTGCGCTGAGCCAGGGCAGCCCCGCTTATAAGCAAGAAAGGCAGCCCCCGGCGGGAGCTGCCTTTCTTGCTTGTGGCAACCAATCTGGCGCTACAGCGTGGCCAGGTCGATGACGAAGCGGTACTTTACGTCGCCCTTGAGCATGCGCTCGTAGGCCTCGTTGATGTCCTTGATGTCAATCAGCTCGATGTCGGACATGATGTTGTGCTCGGCACAGAAATCCAGCATTTCCTGGGTTTCGGCAATGCCGCCGATGAGTGAGCCGGCAATGCGGCGGCGCTTGCCAATGAGCTGGAAAGCGTGCAGCTGCGGGGCTTCGGGCGGCACGCCCAGCAGAATCATGGTGCCGTCGCGGCGCAGCAAGCTCACGTACTGGCCCAAATCGAGCGGGGCCGACACGGTGTTGATGATGAAGTCGAAGTAGTTGCTCACGCTCTTGAGCTGGGCCGCGTCCTTGGTCACCACGAACTTGTGGGCGCCCAGCTCCTGGGCATCGGCGGCTTTATTGGGCGAGGTGCTTAGCACCGTGACTTCGGCGCCCATGGCGGCGGCCAGCTTCACGGCCATGTGGCCCAGGCCGCCCAGGCCCATCACGCCCACGCGGTGGCCGGGGCCCACCTTCCACTGGCGCAGCGGCGAGTAGGTGGTGATGCCGGCGCACAGTAGCGGAGCCACGCGGGCCAGATCGAGCTTGTCGGACACTTTCAGCGTGTACTGCTCGTCGACCACAATCTGCTTGGAGTAGCCGCCGTAGGTGGGCGCGCCGTTGCTCAGCTCGCGGCTGTTGTAGGTGCCCACCATGCCCACCTCGCAGTACTGCTCGAGGCCCTCCTGGCAGCTGGGACAGGTGCGGCACGAGTCGACCATGCAGCCCACGCCGGCCAAATCGCCTACTTGGAAATTCTTGACGTGGGCACCCACTTGCGTGATGCGACCCACGATTTCGTGGCCGGGTACCATCGGGAAAATCGAGCCGCCCCACTCGTCGCGCACCTGGTGCAGGTCGGAGTGGCACACGCCGCAGAACTGAATGTCGATGAGCACGTCGTGGGGGCCCACGTCGCGGCGCTCGAACTGGAACGGGGCAAGGGGGACGTTGGCAGCCGGGGCGGCGTAGGCTTGGGTTGGTAGCATGATGAGCAGGTAAAAAAGGGAAGAGTAGGACCGATGAAACCGGCGCGGCCGGCAAAGGTTGGCATACGGGAACTGTGGCCCGGCGGCGGTACCTTTGTTTTCCGCTACTCATTGCGGTCCACCCACCTATGCCTGCTCCCCTGCTCTCTTCCTCTCTCGGCCGCCTGCGCGTGGTCGGCTTCCTCGAAGGCCTCTCGTTTCTGGTGCTGCTGGGCATTGCCATGCCGCTGAAGTACGTGCTGGGCATGCCCGAGGCCGTGCGCGCCGTGGGCATGGCCCACGGCCTGCTGTTCGTGCTCTACGTGCTGCTGGTCATCATGGTCACCATCGAGTTCAGCTGGTCGCTGCGCAAGGCAGCCCTGGCGTTCTTGGCTTCCCTGGTACCCTTCGGCACGTTCTGGGCCGACAAAAAGCTGTTCCGCGAGGCCTAAGCCCCGGCGGCTTACCGAGCAGTTGCCGACGACTGCCCTATGCCGGCATCGGCCGGTAAATGCCGGGGCGGCATGCCGGCGGCGTCGGCAGCGGGCAGGGTGGCGCCCTGGCGCAGCTGCTCCACCACCAGGGTGCGCAGGCGCTTGAGCGACTCGCGGGCAAACTTGCGCTGCAGGCTGCGGCCGAACAGCTTGAAGCCCACCCGGTAGAAAATGTTCTGGATGCGGTCGGGCTGGGAATAGGCTTTCACCTTGAAGCTGACCTTGCCCGTGCGCAGGTTTTTGTGCACCGTGAAGGTGATTTCGCCCTTTTCGAAGTGCCCCTCGAGCGTGCGGTAGTTGTAGCCCCACACCTGCTCGGGCCCATCGGGCGTGGCGCGCTGCTCGTCGGTGACGCCGCCGATGCGCACGCCAAACCAGAAGGTGAAGCCCAGAAAGCGGCCACGCAGCAGCATTACGCGCTCGGCCAGGGGCTGGTCGGGCACGAAGATACCGGTGATGAGGTCGGGCGGCGGAAACGAGTAGTTGAGCAGCACCTGCCGGGCGGCAGCCCAGCTGCCGTCGGGCTGGGGCGGACCGGGCGGTTCGGCGGGCAGCTCGGTGCCGTAGTCGTCGAGGCGCCAGCCCGACTGGGCCGTGTACTCGTGCACGCGGTCAAGGTCGTAGTTGACTTTGGCTTTGGCGTAGGCGTCGAGGCGGGCGCGGTACTGCTCCCACAGGGGCGGCCCGCCGGCTTGGCTAGTGCTCATGGCGTTCGGTGGTTTTGTCGGCCCCGTCCTGCTCTACCGTCTCCACCTGCACCGGCCCGCGGGCCCGGCCGCCGCTGGCCTCGGCCACGCGCTGGCAGAACGTCACCCAGGTTTGCTCCTGCACCTGCTTGCCCACTCCAATGGTGCTGTAGGCAAAGGCCACCAGCCCGTCGCGCGAGCGGGCCCAGGAGTGAATTTCGAAGCGCAGCAGCTTTTCCTCGCCCGGCAGCTGGCGCACCGCAAACCGGATGCGACCCGCCTCGGGGTGCCCGTCGAGGGTCAGGAGCTCGAAGTGCTGGTCGGCCACCTCGGTTACGCGCACCGAGCCGTTCCAGGGCCCCAGAATCTTGATGTGGAACTCGTCGCCGGTTTGCAGCCGGTGCGGCTCACCCTGCTTTTTCTCGAAGTTGGCCAGCAGATCGGGGGAGAACTGCTCGACGTTGCACTGAATGTGGTGCATGAGCTCGGCCGGTAGCTTCTGGGCGCCTTCTACGTCGATGTAGTAGCGGCGCTCGAAGAGCGGACCGGCGCCGGTGTCGGCGGGCTGGGGAGTTTTGTGGTCGGCCATGGGGAAGGAAGCCCGGCGGGGAAAGCGGCGGGTTTATGGCTTGGCAAACGCAGCCGGGCGGCGGCGGGTTGGCGGCCCGCTTCAGCGCAGGTGGGTGCGGCACCACTCGGCGGTCAGGTCGCCCACTTCTTCCAGGCTGCCCGACTCCTCGAACAAATGCCCCGCGCCGGGCACCACGTGCAGGCGCTTGGGGCCCGAAAGCCGCTGCAGGGCCTGCTCGTTGGGGTCGAGGGTGGGCCAGTCCTGCCCGCCCACGATGAGTAGGGTGGCGGCCTTCACCTGGTCCAGCGTATCCGCGGCCAGGTCGGGGCGGCCGCCGCGCAGCACCATGGCCTTCACCCGGTCGCCCAGTTCGGCGGCGGCGCGCAGGGCAATGGCCGAGCCGGTGCTGGCCCCGAAAAAGCCCAGGTTCAAATCGAACAGGCGCAGCTCGCGGCACACCCAGCTGGTGGCCCCGATCAGACGGCGGGTGAGCAGCTCCTGGTCGAACCGCGACTCCACGAGCTGGTCTTCGGCGGGAGTCAGAAAGTCGAACAGCAGGGTGCCGAAGCCGGCCTGCTGCAGGCGCTGGGCCACGTACTGGTTGCGGGGACTAAGCCGGCTGCTGCCGCTGCCGTGGGCGAAAATCACGATGCCCGGTGCGTGCAGCGGCAGCGTGAAATCGGCGGCCAGCGTGGCATGGGGCAGCTCCAGCCGGATGGGCTTGGGAGCGGTAACAGGTTCCATCGAACGAAGTGGATTGGGGGAAGCGGCAAGTCTATGTTACGCAGCCCCGGGCAAAAGGTAGCATCCGGCGCGGTTTACCCGGTTACGGCCCTGGTTGCGGAGCGGCCGCGGCAGGTACCTTTGCGGAGTTTCTTTATTTCCTTCTGCCGTGTTTCGTTCCCGAGTTCAGGCTGCCCTGGGGCAGCCGCGGGTGCTGCTGGGCCTCTACGCCGCCCTCACGCTGTTTGCCACCCTGCAGCAGTACCTCAAGCACACCATCGACAACTACAAGATCTTCACCCTGCCCTTCTGGCACCTGCTGGCGGGGCGCGACTTGTACGCGGCCTACCCCGAGCTCTACAGCGTGCCCTACAAGTACAGCCCCACCTTCGCCCTGTTCATGGGCGGGGCGGCCGTGCTGCCCGACTGGCTGGGGCTGCTGCTCTGGAACGTGCTCAACACGGTGGTGATGTACACGGCCGCCCGGCGGCTGTTTCCCGACCAGCGCCGCAGCCTGCTGCTCTTGCTCATCCTGGCCATCGATACGCTTACCTCCCTGCAAAACAGCCAGAGCAACGGCCTGCTGCTGGGTTTGATGCTGTGGACCTACCTGCACCTGGAAAACCGGCGGCATCTGTGGGCCGGGCTGTGCATCGCGCTGGCGTTTTTCATCAAGATCTACGGCATCGGCATCGGGCTGATTTTCCTGTTTTACCCCGGCTGGTGGCGGGCCGCGGCCTGGGCCGTGCTGTTTGGCGTGCTGCTGGCGCTGGCCCCGCTGCTGGTGGCCTCGCCGGCCGAGTTCGAGCGCCTGTACCGGGGCTGGTACGACATTGTGCGCGTGTCGACCACCGACGTGCAGCTCTCGGTGATGGGCGTGCTGCAAACCTGGCTGGGCTGGGCCCCGCCCAAGGGCTGGATTCAGGGCGCGGGGCTGGGGCTGCTGCTCGTGCCCCTGCTGCACCTGCGCTTCCGGGCCGAGGCGGCCTACCGCCGGCTCTACGTGGCGGCCATCCTCATTTTCGTGGTCATCTTCAACCAAATGGCCGAGTCGCCCACCTTCGTCATTGCCGTGGCGGGCTTCGCGCTCTGGTTTCTGGGCTACGGCCGCAGCCTGCCCCGCCTGGCCCTGGTGCTGCTGGTCCTGACGCTGGTATTCACCTCCCTCTCGCCCTCCGATTTGTTTCCGCGCGCCGTGCGCAACGAGCTGTTCGTGCCCTACAAGATCAAGGCCGTGCCCATGCTGCTGGCCTGGGCGGTCATCATGGCCCAGCTGCTCTTCTACCCCCGCTGGCGCAGCCGCCTCGCCCGGGCCGACGCCGACGCCGGGTTGCCCGCCGAGCCCACTGCCCAACCCGCCTGAGGCTATTCGCCCCAACGAAAAGCCAAAAACCAACAACGAACAACCAAAAACGCCCCGCGCCGCCGTGGCTCCCCCTCTCCGCCGGAGAGGGGGCCGGGGGTGAGGCAACTCCCCGGCCCCGGCCGCATCTTTGCTGACTCCGAACTCTCGCCTCCTATGCTTTCCCGCCTTCTTTCTCCCCTGGCTGGCCTGCTGCTGCTCGCCACCGTTCCCGCCGCCGCCCAGGCGCCGGCTCCCAGTACCGCCGCCGGCAACCGCTTCGTGGCCGACTCGCTCGACGCCTACGTGCAGCGCGGCCTGCGCCAGTGGAACATTCCCGGCCTGGCCGTGGTGGTGGTCAAAGACGGGCAGGTGGTGGCCAGCAAGGGCTACGGCGTGCGCGCCGTGGGCAAACCCGAGCCGGTCGACGCCAACACCCTGTTTCTGATTGCCTCCAACACCAAGCTGTTCACCGGCACGGCCCTGGCCAAGCTCGACGAGGAAAAGAAACTCTCCCTCAACGACAAGGTCACCAAGTACCTGCCCGACTTCCAGCTCTACGACCCCACATCGACGCAGCTCACCACCGTGCGCGACCTGCTGGGCCACCACCTGGGCACCAAAACCTTCCAGGGCGACTTCACCTTCTGGTCGTCTAACCTCAGCCGCGCGGATATTGTGCGCTCCATGCGCCTGCTCCAGCCGCCCTTCCAGTTCCGCCAGGAATACGGCTACTGCAACGCCGGCTTCCTGGCCGCGGGCCAGATTATCCCGGTGGTCACCGGCGGCACCCAGTGGGAAGACTACGTGCAGCAAACCATGCTCCGACCCCTGGGCATGAGCAGCACCAGCATGAGCACCGCTGGCTTTGGCCAGCGCCCCAACATTGCCCTGCCCTACTCCAACGCCTACGGCCCGCTGGCCCAGCTGCCCTTCGACCACGTCGATAACCTGGGGCCGGCAGCCAGCATGGTATCCAACGTCAACGACCTGGGCAAGTGGCTGCAGTGCCAGATCGACAGCGGTAAGTACCAGGGCCGGCGCGTGCTGAGCTGGCCCGTTGTGCGCCGCACCCGCGACGTGGTCACGGCCGTGTCGGCGCGTAAGTCGGCGCTGCTGCCCGAGCACTTCCGCACCTACGGCCTGGGCGTGTTTGCCGCCGACTACAACGGCCGCCAAGTGTACTGGCACACCGGCGGGGCCACCGGCTACGTGAGCAACACCTGCTTCGTGCCCGAAGAGCGCCTGGGCATTGCCATCCTCACCAACCAGGACAACCAGAGCTTCTTCGAGGCCCTGCGCTACCAGCTGCTCGACGCCTACTTGGGCATGCCCTACCTCGACCGCAGCCAGCAGCTGCTGGCCCGCAGCCGCCCCGGCCGCGAGGGCACCCTCAAGGACGTGGCCGCCCTCGCGGCCCGCGTGGCCAAGAAAAACAAGCCCGCCCAGCAGCTCGACGCCTACGCCGGCCAGTACACCCACCCGCTCTACGGCCCCATCCAGGTCGAGCGCAAGGGCAAGCAGCTGCTGGTGCGCTTCGGCCGCCACCCCGAGCTGACCGCCACCCTCGACTACATGGACGGCCAGGAGTTCCGCACCGTGTACTCCAACCTCACTTACGGCATCTACCCAGCCATCTTCACCCTGGAAAACGGCCAGGTCAAAACCCTTGAGCTGCGCGTCAACGACGGTATCGAGCAGGACCCTTACGTGTTCAGCAAGGGCTAGCCCCGCCTGCACAACCAGCCACTGCGGAAGCCCGGCGCCGAATCAGCATTCGGCGCCGGGCTTTTTATATTTCAGCGCCCAACTGCCCTGCTCATGCACAAGTCGTTGCTGTTCGTTCTGTTGCTGGCAGCGCCGGCCTGCCGCGACCAGGCTACGCCGGATTTGCCGGCGGCCGCGCAGGTCGCTTCCGAGGACGAGGCCATTGCGCGGCTGCTACGGCAGCAGCGTTCGGAATGCACGATCTGGCAGTACAGCGGTTCCGACAGCGTCCGGTCGACGGTAGCCTGCCGACGCTTGTATGACGCCCGGCACCGCTTGATCAGCGAAACGTACCGCGGATTCTCACCCACCTTTGAGGATACCTGGGTTGATGGCTCCACTTACTCCTTTTATGAGGACACCTTACTTCGGCAACAGGTAGCTGTTTACCCCAACCAGGACCGCAGCAAGGTCATCCACACTTACAGCCCGCAGGGCCAGCTTATCCGGCAGGAGCACCTGACCTTTGAGCGGCGCCTCAAAGCAGGCGTCGACAAGGGTATGGGCCGCTCCGGGGGCTGCATTGTTGCTCCGGAGGATTACGAGCCCCACCGCACCTGGGCCCGCCGGGGCGTTTCCACCTTTGCCTACGATGAACGCGGCAACAAGGTCGAGCAGGAGTTTCAGCCGCCGTCCGCCCCGCCGGATCGTACCACCTGGGCGTACGACGCCGGCAATCGGGTAACCCGCCAGAGCTTCTACAGCGCCCAACAGCTCAGCTGGACCGAGCAGTATATCTATACGCCCGACGGCTATTCCTACACCCGCACCTGGTTCGATGCAGCCGGCCGGCCCCAGCACCGGGCTGCCACCTCAGCAGACTACTGGCCCCAATACACTTTTGCCGTGGCCGGCCACCCCAACCGCCCGGTGCGGCAGATTTGCACCAACGAGCAAGGGCAAACCAAGAGCGTCATCACCTACGCGTACGATTCGCAGCAGCGGCTGATCCGGGCGGTGGCCCGCAACGGGCAGGGCCAGCCCCTGACCACGCACCGGTACGTATACCGGTAAGTCGGCTGCCCGGCCCGGCCGTATCGTATCAGGGAGCTACTTCCTCCCCAACCCCTCGTCAGCATGGCCTACTACCGCCCCTACCACCCGCCCGCCGACCCCGAGCTGGTGCGCCGCCTCAGCCAGCAGCAAACCGACATGCGCCAGCAGCAGCGCCTCGAGCCCCTGGCCCAGCCGCCCCGCCTCATTGCCGGCCTCGATTCCTCGTTTCCCACCGAAGACACCATCCTCTCGGTTATCGTGGTGCTGAAATACCCCGAGTTGGAGCTGGTAGAGAAGGTCTACCACCACGGCCCCGTCGACATGCCCTACGTACCGGGCTTTCTGAGCTTCCGCGAGGCGCCCAACCTGCTGCTGGCCTACCAAAAGCTGCAGCACCGCCCCGACGTGCTCATGGTCGACGGCCACGGCTACGCCCACCCCCGCCGCATGGGCATTGCCGCCCACATCGGCGTGCTGCTCGACATGCCTAGCCTGGGCGTGGCCAAGCAGGTGCTCACCGGCCAGCACCCCGAGCCCGTCCCCGAAGCCGGCAGCACCGCCCCGCTCACCGACAAGAAAACCGGCGAGCTGATTGGCGAAGTGCTGCGCACCAAAGACCGCGTGCTGCCGGTGTTCGTGAGTCCCGGCCACCGCATGGATCAGCCCACGGCCACCGCCCTGGCCTGGGCCTGCACCCGCGGCTATAAGCTGCCCGAGCCCACGCGCCTGGCCGATAAGTGGGCCGCCAACTTTAAAGCCGAAGTCCGATGAGCCGGCGCCTGCCCCTCGCCCAAGTGCTGCTGGCCGGCTTAGCCAGCCTCAGCAGCTGCCAGTCCAATGACGCCCCCGGCAGCCGCTCGCCAGCCGATCTGCGAGCCCCGGGCGAAGTCATCAAGGAGCAGCCGCTGCCCGCCACCAGCCAGCCCGACACGTCCCTTCCTGCCGCTTTCACCCGCTTCACCGACGCCCTGCGCCAGGCCGATACCACCGCCCTAAACGGCCTCATCGAGCCCGCGCACGGCCTGTGGATACTCGAGCAGCCCGGCGCCCTACCCCTGCTCACCCGCGTCGGCGACATCCGTGGGTTTCGCCGCGAAAACCAGCAGCGCCCGTTTTTCAGCCTCGCCGCCGAGCTGATGCCCTGCCTGCGCCCCGAGCCGGTGGATACCCTGCCCCGCGCCACCTGCGACGGCCGCCCCGGCAACGAAGCCGGCTTCGCCCGTCTGGGCTGCCTGCTGGCCCCCCACCGCGACGCGGGCCTCAACGGCATCTGGCCCCACGCCACCCTGCGCGGCGGCACCGTGGCGCAGGGCCAGGCCGCGCTGGCCCGCATCAGCCACACCGTGCTGCAAACCCGCTCCGGCTTCCGCTTTCACTGGGCGCGCACCGCGCAGGGCTGGCGCCTGGTGCTGGTCGACCTGCGCATTCCCTGCAGTGCCTAGCTGCCGCCGGCTGAGTGCGGTTGCGTCAGCAGCGCCTCCAGCGCCGGTCCGGCCGCCTGTTGCAGCGCCCCCAGCGAATCGGCGGCTTCGCCCGGCAGGCTCAGCAGCTGCGCTACGGCCGCGTACACCGCCCGCGGCCCGGCTTCGCTGCCCAGCACCCCCCTCTCCAGCGGCGCCTGCTGCGACTTCGACAGCTTCTGCCCGCGGGCATCGGTGAGCAGCGGATGGTGCAGAAACCGGATGCGCCGGGCGTTGAACGCGGCGGTTTCGGGCAGCTGCCGGGCCAGCCACAGCTGCGCGGCCGTACTGGCTCGCAAGTCCAGCCCGCGCACCACCAGCGTGGTGCCCAGCCGTAGGTCATCGGCCACCGAAGCCAGCTGGTAGGCCACCACGCCGTCTTTTTTGCGCAGCACGAAATCGGGCATTTCCCGGCCCAGCGCCACCGCAGTAGCGCCCTGCCAGGCATCGGCAAACGCCACGGTGGTTTCGGCCGGCACCCGGGCCCGCCAGGCCGCGCCGGGCTGGTCGAGGTCGGCCGGAATTTCCTGGTTCTGGCTGCGGCTGCGCAAACTGGCGTGCAGCAAACCGGGCACGAGGCGCAGGCGGCGCAGCAGCTGGTTGTACCGGGGCAGGTGCAGCAGCTGGGAGTGGTGGCGCAGAAAGTCGTCGGGACCATTGGGACCGTGGTCGTAGTCGAGGCCCAGCCAGTCGATGGTGCGGAAGATGCTCTCGAGGTAGGCCGGGCGCAGGCGGGCGCGGTCGAGGTCGTCGATGCGCAGGTGCAGCGAGCCCCCGGCCCGGCGCACCAGCAGCCAGGTCAGCACGAAGTTCACCGCGTTGCCCCGGTGCAGATAGCCGCTGGGCGTGGGCGCCAGCCGCCCCACTACTTGGTCATTTATCATTGATCATTTATCAATTCACCATCGGGTATTATCCCTCAGCCGCCAGTATCAGCCACTATCGGTCAGCCATCGGTAGTGAACAACGGAAGTAGCAGCAGGACCAGGCAAATAACAGGGAAGCTGTTATGATCATGTCCGGGCCTCATCAATGATCAATGATAAATGATCCATGAATTACTCTTCTTCGGCGGCGTTCTTGAGCTTGCCCAGTAGGCTGTAGGCGCCCTCGGTTACCACCAGGGTTTGGGCCGTGACGGTAGCGGGCAGCACCAGGGGCACCAGCCCGTTTTCTACCGGCCCGGCGCGGCGCACTTCCACCAGGCGGTAGCGCCGCTGCCCGGCCGCGGGCTGCACGAAAATGTAGCTGCGCCCCTCGTAGTCGACCACCGCCGCCTCGGGCAGGGCCGGCACCGAAGCCTGAGTAGCGGCCGGCTGCGTTTCGATGATGGCCCGCACGAACATGCCCGGCAGCAGGCGCGGGTTGTCTTCGTCGTCGGGGTGGCCGTGGATGCTCACGGTGCGCGAGTCGGGGTCCACGGTGCGGCTCACCAGGTTCACGTGGCCCAGATGCTCGCCCCCGGCCGAATCGGAGGCCAGGGTAAAGCGCAGGCGCTGGCCGATGCGTACCCGGGGCGCGTCTTTTTCAAACACGTTCAGCTCCACGTGCAGGTGGGTGGGGTCCACCAGCTCGGCCACGGGGTCGGTGGGGGCCAGCGTCTGGCCAGTGGTGGCGTTTACCTTCTGCACAAAGCCGCTGATGGGCGCCCGCAGCGCGGCCGTGGTGGCCATGGGGCCGCTGCCGCGCACGGACAGGCCGGCCAGGCGCAGGCGGGCCGCGAGGGCGTCGCGCTGGGCCTGCAAGCTGCGGTACTCGGCCTGGGCGCGCTGGTAGTTTTTGGCCGGCGCCACTTCCTCGGCTACCAGCTCGCGCTGCCGCGCCAGCTCGGTGCGGGCATACTCCAGCTGGCTGAGCACCTGGCGGTAGTCCTGCTGCACCTGGATGAACTCGGGGTTACGAATCACGGCAATGGCCTCGCCCTTGCGCACCCGCGTACCCGCCAGCAGCGGCAGCCGCTCCACGTAGCCGCCCAGCGGCGCGCTCAGCACCACCAGGCTCTGCGGCGGCGCGTCCAGCGTCCCATTCACGCGCAGGGCGCCCGCCGACGACTGCCTGCTAACCCGCCCGGTGCGTACGCCGGCCACCCGCAGCTCGTCGGCACTCAGCTGTACTTCGTTGGGGGCGGCAGGCTGCTCCTGGGCCGCAGGCTCGGCGGCCGGGTTTTCGGGCGCAGAATTACAGGCCGCCAAACTCAGCAGCAGCGCGGGAATCAGCCATTGGGCCGGATGAGAAAAAGAGAAAAGCATTGGGAGGAGAAGTCGGAGAAAGAGAAAGAACAGCGCCGTTTTACCTGGCGCTCAATCCGTGCGGCCGAGCAGGTATTCCAGCTCCAGCACGGTTTGGTTGTAAGCCAGCACCGCGTCGAGGTAGTCGATGCGCAGGCGCTGGGCGCGCTCGGCGTGCAGCAGAAACTCGGCAAAGGGCATTTCGCCGGCCCGCCAGCCCTTGCCGGCCAAGCGCTGAATGAGCGCGGCCTGGGGCAGGCCGGTTTGCTGGTAGAAGCGCAGGCGCTGCTGCTGCTCGCGTAGGCGGGTGAGCAGGGCAGTTTGGCCGGCGGCCACCTCGGCCACGCGGCGGCGGTAGGCTTCCTGAGCGGCCAGCTGCTGCAGGCGGGCGGCTTCCTCGCGGGCTTTGTAAGGACGCGTCCACAGCGGCACGCTCAGGCTGAGCTGGGCGGCCTGAAAGCGGTTGCCCGGGCCGTAAAACCGCTCGGCGCCCTGGTAGAGCACGTTGCCGCGAAACGACTGGTTCAGGTAGGTCAAGCCCAGCTCGGGCCGGCGGCTGCGCTGCAGTACCAGGGCCTCGGCGCGGCGCTCCTCGGCCTGCCGGGCCAGCAGCTGCGCGGCGGGGTCGGCGGGGTTCAGCGTGTCGATGGCGGCGTTTGGCTCCTGGCCCGTCAACGCCAGCAATTCCTGTAGTTCCGCGGGCGGCGCCAGGGGCAGCAGCAGGCTGTCGGCGGGGGTGGGCAGCGTGGGCCCCTGCAGCAGGGCCCGCAGCTGCAGGCGAGCCGCCTGGTAGTCGCTGCGGGCGCGGTCGATGGCCAGCTGGGTTTCGCCGGCCTGCACCAGGGCCGTGGCCGGCTCGATGCGGGCGGCCTCGCCGGTGCGGAAGCGCAGCTCGGCCGAGCGCCGGAACTCGCGGCTCAGGCTGTCCTGCGCCCGCAGCAGCAGCTGCCGGTGCCGGGCGTACACGGCCTGCTGGTAGGCCTGCCGCACCCGGTGGCGCAGCTCGGCCCGGCGCACGTTCAGCTCCGACTCGGCCACGGCCACCTGCGCCACCGCCAGCCCGGTGAGGGCGCGGTACTGGCCGAGTCCCGGCAGCTGTTGGGACAAGGCAAACTGGTTGTCGAGGTAGGGCGAGTTCAGCTGCCCGTAGCCCGCCTGCAGCGTGGTGCGCGGCAGCTCCCACACCGAAGCGCGCACGGCCGAGCGGGCCGCCAGCTGGTAATTGGCCGCCCGCACGTCGCCGCCGCGGCTCAGGGCCGTTTGCACGGCGGCTGCGGCCGTCAGCGGCGCGGGGGCAGCACCCGCGGGTGTTTGCGCCGCGGCTCCAAGCGGGACGAGCAGCGCAGCCGCCAACGTGGCTACCACGGTAGCCGGGCGCGGGCGGCGGCCCAGCAGGTTGCGCCAGAAGCCGCCTTCGGCCTCGCTCAGGTAGTATAGCACCGGCAGCACCAGCAGCGTGAGCAGCGTGGCCGACACCAGTCCGCCGATAACCACCGTGGCCAGGGGGCGCTGCACTTCGGCGCCGGCGGTGCCGGCCAAGGCCATCGGCAGGAAGCCGAGCGAGGCCACGGTGGCCGTCATCAGCACCGGGCGCAGGCGTTCTTCAGTACCGCGCAGCACCCGCTCGCGCACGTCGCGCAGGCCCGCGTCGCGCAGCTGGTTGAAGGAGCTAAGCAGCACAATGCCGTTGAGCACGGCCACGCCGAACAGGGCAATGAAGCCCACGCCGGCCGATATGCTGAACGGCAAATCGCGCAGCCACAACGCCACTACCCCACCCACAGCCGCCAGCGGAATGGCCGTGAAGATGAGCACCGCCTGCCGGAGCGAGCCGAACGTGAGGTAGAGCAAGCCGAAAATCATGAGCAAAGCTACCGGCACGGCCACCCCGAGGCGGGCGTTGGCTTGGCGCAGGTTCTCAAACTGTCCGCCGTAAGTCATGGTATAGCCGGGGGCCAGTTTCAGCTGCTGGCCGATTTTGCCCTGCAGCTCCTGCACCACCGTTTCCACGTCGCGGCCGCGCACGTTGAAGCCCACCGTGATGCGCCGGCGGGCGTTGTCGCGCTGAATCTGGCTGGGGCCCACCTGGTAATCGACGCGGGCTACCTGCTCCAGCGGCAGCTGCCGCCCGCCGGGCAGCGACACGTTCAGGGCCCGCACCTGGGCAATGTCGTGGCGGTACTCGTCGGCCAGGCGCACCACCAGCCCGAAGCGCCGGTCGCCCTCAAACACCTGCCCGGCTTCCGAGCCGGAAAAGGCCGCGGCAATGCTTTCGTTCAAATCATCGATGCTCAGGCCGAACTGGGCCAGCCGCTCGCGGTCGGGCCGCACCACAATCTGGGCCAGGCCAGTGGCCTGCTCCACGTAGAGGTCGGTGGCGCCGGCTACCTGCTGCACCACGCGGCCGGTGTGGCGGGCGTAGCCGGCCAGCTGGTCGAGGTCGTCGCCGTAGATCTTGATGACCACGTCCTGCCGGGCCCCGCTGATGAGCTCGTTGAAGCGCATCTGAATGGGCTGCTGAAAGCCGAAGGTGACGCCGGGCAACACGCTCAGGGCCTCCACCATGCGGGCGGCCAGGTCTTCGCGGTTGTCGGCCGAGGTCCACTCGCTGCGGTCCTTGAGCACCACAATCAGGTCGCAGGCTTCGAGGGGCATGGGGTCGATGGGAATTTCGGAGGAGCCGACTTTGGCCACTACTTCCTTCACCTCGGGGAATTTCTCCTTGAGAATGTCGGCGGCGCGCTGGGCCTGCTGGGTGGTGTAGTCGAGCGAGGAGCCGGGCAGCACCCGGGTTTCCACCGCAAAGTCGCCTTCTTCGAGGGTGGGAATGAACTCGCCGCCGAGCGTAGTCAGCAGCAAAGCCGCGCCTACCAGCAGCGCCAGGGCTGAAACCAATACCAGCTTGGGCACGCCCAGCACCCGCGTAAGCAGGCGGCGGTAGCGGGCCGCGAGGCGGGCCAGAAACTTGTCGGACCAGCCGCCGTGCACGCCCTTGCGTAGCACCAGCGCCGACATGACGGGCACGTAGGTGAGCGAGAGAATGAAGGCGCCCAGGATGGCGAAGGCCACCGTCTGGGCCATGGGCCGGAACATCTTGCCCTCGATGCCGGTGAGGGCCAGAATGGGCAAATACACCATCAGGATGATGAACTGCCCGAACGAGGCCGACTGCTGAATGCGCGAGGCCGCGTCGTACACTTCCTCGTCCATCTGCCCGGGGGTCATGTCCTCGTTGGTGAGCGGAATTTCGCCGGCCCCGTGGGCCTGCCCGTAGCGCGAGGCCAGCCGGTGCATGGTGGCCTCCACGATGATGACCGCGCCGTCTACAATCAGCCCGAAGTCGATGGCGCCCAGGCTCATCAGGTTGCCCGACACGCCGAACACGTGCATCAGGCCGATGGCAAAGAGCATGGCCAGCGGAATCACCGAGGCCACCACCAGCCCGGCGCGCAGGTTGCCCAGAAACAGCACCAGCACGAAAATCACGATGAGCGCGCCCTCCGCCAGGTTTTTGGTGACGGTATGAATGGCCTGATCCACCAGCTTGGTGCGGTCGAGAAAAGGGCGGATTTCGAGGCCGGGCGGCAGGCTTTTTTCCACGGCGGCCATCTGGGTTTTCACCGCGGCCACCACTTCCGAGGAGTTGGCCCCGCGCAGCATCAGCACCAAGCCACCCACGGTTTCGCCGGTGCGGCTGCGCACCATGGCCCCGTAGCGCGGCATGGCGCCGGGCCGCACGGTGGCCACATCGCGCACCAGCACGGGGCCGCGCCCTTCTGCCGGGGGCCGCACCACTGCCCGGCCGATGTCGGCTTCGGACTGGGCCAGGCCCTCGGTGCGGATAAACCAGGCCTGCGGGCCGCGCACCAGGTAGCCCCCGCCGGCGTTGCCGTTGTTGGCGCTCAGGGCGGCGCGCAAATCGGCAAGGGACAGGTTCAGGCTACGCAGGCGCGCCGGGTCCACGGCCACCTCGTACTGGCGCACGTAGCCGCCGAACGACGAGACGTCGGCCACGCCGGGTGTGCCCAGCAGCTGGCGGCGCACCACCCAGTCCTGCAGGGTGCGTAGCTCAGCCAGGGAGTACTTCTTCTCGAAGCCGGGCTTGACACGAATGGTGTACTGGTAGATTTCGCCCAGGCCGGTGGTGGCGGGGCCCATTTCGGGGCGGCCGGCGCCGGCGGGAATTTCGGCCTCGGCGCTGCGCAGCCGTTCGGCCACCTGCTGCCGGGCCCAGTAGTTGTCCACCTCGTCGCCGAACACGATGGTGACCACCGACAGGCCCGACCGCGAAAACGAGCGCACTTCCTCGCGACCGGGAATGGTGGCCACGCTCTGCTCCACCGGAAACGTGACGAGCCGCTCCACATCGGCCGCGCTCAGCGAGGGCGACACGGTGTAGACGATGACCTGGTTGTTGGTGATGTCGGGCACTGCGTCGATGGGCAGCTGCCGCAGCGCGTACAGGCCCCAGGCCAGCAGCGCCAACACGCCGACTCCCACCCCCAGCTTGTGCCGGAGGCTGAGCGCGATAATCTTATTAAACATGAATCTGGGGCCGCCAATCGGCAGCTTTCCTGATGACCGGCGGTACTGCAGCGAAACGTGCCGAGCCCACGCGGGCCCGCCCTTTTTCACCCAACCCGGGCCGCTGGTCTACGCCCGGCTTGCCACGGAGGCAGCCAGGGGGCGCGGGGGCTGGAAGCAGGTGCTGGGCACGCCGCGCGGCGTGGAAGCCACGTACTCGCCGCCGTACTGCTGCTCGGCGGTAAACTCGGGCGGCTGCGGCGGCAAAGCCAGACGCAGCACCGGCGGCAATGCCAGGGCGGTGGCCTGGTGCAGGCAGCAGTGCAGGGGCAGCGAGTGGTGGTCGGAGTGGCGCTGCTGGTTGTGCAGGCCGGCGTAGTGGTCGTAGAGGAAGCGCGTGATGGGGCTGCCGGCGTGCTCTTGCCGGTAGTGCTCCACCAGCTGCGGCAGCTTGAGCAGCTCCAGCGCATTGCCGGCCGGCACCAAACTCACGGCAAACAGCTGCAGGCTCAACAAGGCTATGACCAGGCGCTTCGTCATCGTGGGGCAAAGATACGGCGGCCGCCCGGAGCACGCGGCAGCCGGGCGCTGAAAACCCCAAACCCCGCCGGGAGTTGCCCCGGAGCAGATAACGCAGCCGTTTAACCCGGCACGGGGCCGCCGGCCAAACATCGAAGCGCGCTAATTTTCGCGCCGGGTTAAACGCGGCGGTGCCGCCCGCGTCCAAGCCTCCAGCCCCTACCCGCCATGAAACACCTGCTACTCATCCTGCTGCTGACGGCCGCCCTGAGCGCCCGCGCCCAGAGTTCCGCGCTGTACTTTCCGCCCCTGACGGGCGGCACCTGGGCCGGCACTTCGCCCCAGAGCCTGGGCTGGTGCCAGCCGCGGCTCGACTCGCTGCTCAACTTTCTGGGCCGCAAGCACACCAAGTCGTTTATCATCCTCAAGGACGGCCGCCTGGTGGTGGAGCAGTACTACGGCACGTTCACCCGCGACTCGCTCTGGTACTGGGCCTCGGCGGGCAAGTCGCTCACGGCCGCCCTGGTGGGCACGGCGCAGCAGGACGGCCTGCTGAGCCCCGAGGACTCGGTAACGCGCTGGCTGGGCCGGGGCTGGACGGCCACCGCGCCGGCCCGGGAAGACCGGATTCGCGTGCGCCACCTACTCTCGATGACCTCGGGCCTCGACGACACCCCGCCCCCGCCCTGCGACAACGAATCGACTGCGCCCGGCTGCCTGATTTACCGCGTCGACGCGGGCACGCGCTGGGCCTACCACACCGGCGCCTACCGCCGCCTGCACGAGGTACTGAGCGCCGCCAGCGGCCAGGGCATCAACGCCTACACCAACCAGCGCCTGGGCAGCCGCATCGGCCTGGGCGGGGCCTGGGTTGGCGGCGTGTACTACAGCCGCGCCCGCGATATGGCCCGCTTCGGGCTGCTGATGCTGGCCCGCGGCCAGTGGGGCGCTACCGCCGTGCTGCGCGACTCGGCCTACTTCCGCCGCATGACCACGCCCGCCCAGAGCTTCAACCGCAGCTACGGCTATTTGTGGTGGCTCAATGGCCAGCCCTCCTACATGCTGCCCGGGGTGCCGCTGCCGCTCACCGGCCCGCTGGTGCCCACCGCCCCCGCCGATATGATTGCCGCCTTGGGCAAAAACGACCAGAAAATCTACGTGGTGCCCAGCCTGGGCCTGGTGGTGGTGCGCCAGGGGCAGTCGGCTGGCACGCCCCGGCTGGCGGCTTCCTCCTTCGATGCCGAGCTGTGGCAGTACCTGAGCGCCGTGCTCAACTGCGGCGTAACCGCCAGCGCCAATCCTGGCCCGAGGGTAGATTTTGAGGTCTACCCCACGCCCGCCACCGACGAGCTGTGGGTAAAGCTGCCCGGCAACGTGCCCCCGGGCAGCTCCCTAAGCCTGGTCGACCTGCTGGGCCGGGCGCGGCTGCCGCACCCGGCCGATGCGCCGCACTTGCGCCTGCCGCTCCGCGGCCTGGCTACCGGCGCGTACGTGCTGCAGCTCCGCGCCGCCGACGGCCGCTTGCTGGGTTCGCGCCGCGTGTGGAAGCAGTAGGGCGGCTCGAACCGAAAAGGCCCGGCCTGGTCGCGGGGGCGGTCCGGCCCGACTGCTTTGCACAGGGCCTGCCGCCTACGGCTGTTTCCCGCCCGAGTACTCGGCCACGCGCACCAGCTGCTTGCCGGTATTCTCGCCGCGGAACAAACCCAGAAACGCCGCCGGAATCTGCTCGAAGCCGTCGACGATGGTTTCCTCAAACTGCAGCTTGCCCTCCCGGTACCAGGTCAGCAGCGCCTGAATGCCCTCGGCGTTGCGCGCGGCGTAGTCGCTCACGATAAAGCCCTTCATGAGCGCGCTGCTTTGCAGCAGCTTCACCTCGGGGCGCGGGCCCACGGGCGTTTCGGTGGCGTTGTAGCTGGAAATCTGCCCGCAGAGGGCAATGCGGGCGTGCTTGTTGAGCAGGCTGTACACCGCGTCGGAAATCGGGCCGCCCACGTTGTCGAAGTAGCAGTCGACGCCCGCGGGACAGGCGGCGGCCAGGGCTTGCCGCAGGCTGGGCGCGGTTTTGTAGTTGATGGCCTCGTCGAAGCCCAGCTGCTCCTTCAGGTAGCGCACTTTCTCGTCGGAGCCGGCTGTGCCCACCACGCGGGCGCCGTGCAGCCGGGCCAGCTGGCCCACCACCGTACCCACTGCCCCGGCGGCGCCCGATACCACTACGGTTTCGCCGGGCTGCGGGCGGCAGATGTCGAGCAGGCCAAAGTAGGCCGTGAGGCCGGGCATGCCCAGCAAACCCAGGAAGTAGCTCAGCGGCGCGGCATCGGCGGGCACCGCCTGCAGGCCGCGCCCGTCCGATGCGTTGTATAAGCGCCAAGGCAGGTTGCCCACTACCACCGTGCCCACCGGAAACTGCTCATGCTGGCTGGCTACCACCTCGGCCACGATGCCGCCGTTGAGCGGCTCGCCCACCGCGAAGGGCGGCACGTACGACTTGCCCTCGTTCATGCGCCCGCGCATGTAGGGGTCGACGGAAACGTAGAGAGTTTTGAGCAGCAGCTGGCCGGACTGGGGCGCGGGCACCTCGTCGGCTTCAAAGCGAAACTGCGCGGCCGTGGGCAGCCCCTGGGGGCGGCTGGCCAGCACGATGGTTTGGTTGGTCATGACAGAAAGCGGGTAGAATGAGCGGAAAAAGCAACCGCGGCGGCCGGTTTGGGTCCGACCGCCGCGGTTCATACGCATAACGCGCCGCGGAACTTAGTTGGCGTTCGTGGTGGTGTTCAGGTTCACCTCGATGTTGCCACGGGTGGCGCGCGAGTAGGGGCAAATCTGGTGGGCCGCCGCTACCAGGTCTTCGGCCTGGGCCTGCTCCACGCCGGGAATGTTCACGTGCAGGTCGGCCGAAATGCCGTAGCCGCCGTCCTCGGCCTTGCCAAAGCCGATGAGGGCCTCCACCGTCACGCCGTCCAGCTTCACGCTGGCCTGCCGGGCCGCTACGCCCAGCGCGCCCTCGAAGCAGGAGGCGTAGGCTGCGGCAAACAGCTGCTCGGGGTTGGTAGCGCCGGCCTTGCCCGGGCCGCCCATCTCGCGGGGCGTGCTCAGGGCCAGGTCCAGCACCTGGTCGTTGGAGGTAATCTGGCCGTTGCGGCCGCCTTTGGCTTTGGCCTGGGCGGTGAAGACTTTCTCGATTTTCATGGAAATGGGGTTAGGGAATTCCGGGGGCAGCCCGCCGCGGGCGCAGCACCGGGCCGGGGTTGCCGACTCGGGGCTTTCAACCCGGCCGGCGCCATTTTGTTGGGCCGCTGCCCCGGCGGCGGCTACCGCTGCCTTGCCTTTCGGGTGGCGCGGGGCGGGGCGAGCATAGGGGAATAACGATTTTTTGGAAACCATGTAGATACATTTGATGTATGTACATATATTTGCTGCGCCAGCCACCGGGGCCTGCTCCGGCCCGCGGCCAGCATCCGCTCAACCCTGAACCTTCTTCTCATGGCCCAGACCATCCTGCACCGCGCCAACACCCGCGGCCACGCCAACCACGGTTGGCTCAACTCCTACCACACCTTCAGCTTTGCCGGCTACCACGACCCCGCCCGGGTGCATTTTGGCGTGCTGCGCGTGCTCAACGACGACACCGTGGCCGGCGGCCGGGGCTTTGGCACCCACCCCCACGACAACATGGAAATCATCAGCATTCCGCTGGCCGGGGCCCTCGAGCACCAGGATTCCATGGGCAACCGCGGCATCATCCGGCGCGGCGACGTGCAGGTGATGAGCGCCGGCACGGGCGTAGCCCACAGCGAAAAAAACCACCACGCCGACCAGGAGGTGCGCTTTCTGCAGATCTGGGTGTTTCCCAACCGGCGGGGCGTGCCGCCGCGCTACGACCAGCAGAGCTTCCAAGTCGAAGACCGCCACAACCAGCTGCAGCAGGTGCTTTCGCCCTCGCCCGACGACGCGGGCGTATGGATTCACCAGGACGCCTGGTTTCACCTGGGCCAGCTCGACGCGGGCTTTAGCACCACCTACGAGCTGAAAAAACCCGGCAACGGCGTGTACGTGTTTGTGCTGGAAGGCGACGTGACCGTAGACGGCCAGGCCCTGCACCGCCGCGACGGCCTGGGCATCTGGGACACCGACCGCCTCGAGCTGCGCGCCGACGGCCCCGCCGAGGTGCTGCTGATGGAAGTACCAATGACCGTATAACCCGCTTTATTCTCCGTACACCCCCTAGGCCCGCCCCCGGGCTCCACCGTTACTCGCCTCATGGAAGTTCTCGAAACCAAGCAAGCCCCCACCCAGCGCCCCGTGCACGAGCTCATTCGCAGCCGCTGGAGTCCGCGCGCCTTTACCCAGCAGCCCGTGGCCCAGGAAACCCTCGAACAGGTGTTTGAAGCCGCCTCCTGGGCCTTCAGCGCCATGAACGAGCAGCCCTGGCGCTACGTGTACGCCCACCGCTCCGACACCGCGGCCTACCAGCGCCTGCTCGACTGCCTACTGCCCGGCAACCAGCCCTGGGCCCGCCACGCCCCGGTGCTGATGGTGGCCCTGATGAAAACCCACTACGACAACGGCCAGCTCAACCGCACGGCCATGCACGACGTGGGCGCCGCCAACGCCACCCTCATGCTCGAAGCCACTGCCCTGGGCCTGAGCGGCCACGTCATGGGCGGCTTCGACTACGCCAAGACCCGCGAGGCGCTCAACCTGCCCGATACCCTCGACCCGGTGGCATTTCTGGCCCTGGGCTACCGCGGCGCGGCCGACGAGCTGGACGAGCCCTTCCGCTCGCGCGAGCAGGCCCCGCGCAGCCGCAAGCCCGTGGCGGCCTTTGCCTTCCCCGGCCAGCTTCCCCAGTAACCTTTTCCGCTCCTTTCGATGAAGCACCGCATCACCCGGGCCGCCGAGCGCGGCCGCAAGGACATTGGCTGGCTGCAAAGCAACTTCAGCTTCAGCTTCAGCTCCTACGCCAACCCCGAGCGCAACGGCTTCGGGCTGCTGCGCGTGTTCAACGACGACTTTGTGCAGGCCGGCGGCGGCTTCGGCATTCACCCGCACCAGAACATGGAAATTATTTCCATCATGCTGGCCGGTAGCATGAGCCACAAGGACACCCTGGGCTACGAGGAGGTGGTGCACCGCGACTGGGTGCAGATTATGAGCGCCGGCACGGGGCTGCGCCACCAGGAGCACAACGTGGGCGACGACGAGGTGAACTTCCTGCAGATCTGGATTGAGCCCAAGCTGCAGAACATCGGTCCGCGCTACCAGCGCCGCCACTTCCCCGAAGCCCAGCGGCGCAACCAGCTCACCACCGTGGTCAGCAACGAGGAGGGCCAGGCCCACTGCTGGATCAACCAGAACGCCCGCCTCTTGCTGGGCGCCTTCGACGCGGGCCAGGGGCTGAACTACTCGCTGAACCCAACCAACAAGCTGGTGTTCGTGTTCGTCATCGATGGCGCCCTCACCGTGGCCGGGCAGGAGCTGGCCGCGCGCGACAGCATCGGCCTGTGGGATACCGACGCGGTGTCCCTGCTCTGCCGCACCAACAGCCGGTTCCTGGTTATCGAAGCCCCCATCAACCACTAAGCCCATGTCCAGCGTTTCCGGCCGCATCGGCCCCGACCACTACCGCACCACCCTGGCCACCGACAGCGGCCACGAGCTGCTGGCCGACGAGCCCCTGGCCGACGGCGGCCAGAACCTGGGCCCCACCCCGGGCGAGCTGCTGGCTGCCGCCCTCAGCGCCTGCACCTGCATTACCCTACGCATGTATGCCGACCGCAAGCAGTGGCCACTGCAGGGCGTAGAGGCCGTGGTGCAGGTGGAGCACGACGACAAGCACGTAGTGACGCGCCTGAGCTGCACCCTGCATTTGCGCGGGGCGCTGAGCGCGGAGCAGCGCCAACGCCTGCTGCGCATTGCCGGCCAGTGCCCCATCCACAAAACCCTCGGGCCCGCGCTGCCCATCGACACCGTGCTGGCCTGATGGGCCACTACGCTACTGCAAGCCCCGCCGCACCCCGGCGGGGCTTTTTCGTGCCCGGGCTGCGGCACGGGGTGGTGCCCCTCCGACAAGCCGGCGCGGGCGTCAGGAGCCCGGGCGCGAAGGGTAGGAACGATGACGCGAGAGGTAGGAACCACTTCGCGAGGGTTAGGAAGGTTAGCGCGAGCAGTAGGAACGCCTGCGCGAGTGGCAGGAGCGTTGCCAACTGCGGTAGGAACCTCAGCGCGAGCATTTTTTCGCGCTCCGGAGGATGTGTTGGGGGTTGCGGAGGTAGCTGCGGCGGCAGGCGTAGCCGGGGCTGTAAGTCTGATGCCCGCCGCCACCGCCAACTTTTCGGCGGACGGCGGGTAGTATGCAACGGTGCTGCTTCTCATGTCTCACCCACTCTCCTCACCCGCCGCTGCCATGCCCAAGCCCCGCCGTCGTTTGCTGTTCTGGATGCTGGGCGGGCTGCTGGTGCTGGCCGCGGGCGGGCTGATGGTGGGCTGCTCGCTGTCGGCGCCCCGCTACCAGGGCCCCCAGTCGGCGCACTTCAACGGCAAGCAGTTCGTGAACCAGGGCGAGGTGCGGGCCCAGGACGGGCTGGGGCCGCTGCTGCGCTGGATGCTGCACCGCGACAAGGGCCCCTTTCCCGAGCAGCCCAACCTGCCCTACGGTCCCAAGCCCCCGGCGCGGGTGGGTCGCGGGCAGCTGCGCGTCACCTTCGTCAACCACGGCACCTTCCTGCTGCAGTTCGACTCGCTGAACGTGCTCACCGACCCCATCTGGAGCGAGCGGTGCAGTCCCTTCCAGTGGATCGGGCCCCGACGCCTGCGCCCGCCCGGCCTGCACTTCGACGACCTGCCGCCCATCGACGCGGTGCTCATCAGCCACAACCACTACGACCACCTCGACCTGCCCACTCTGCAGCGCCTCTTCGCCCGCGACCGGCCCCGGGTATTTGCCGGCCTGGGCGTGCGGGCGCTGCTGGAGAAAGAGGGTATCGGCGGCGGGGTGGATATGGACTGGTGGCAGCAGCAAGCCCTGCGCCCCGGCGTGCAGGTGCAGTGCGTGCCGGCCCAGCACTTCAGCGGCCGCGGCCTGCGCGACCGGGACGCGACGCTGTGGGCCGGCTACGTGCTGCACACCTCGGCCGGGCGCGTGTACTACGCCGGCGACACCGGCTACGGGCCGTTTTTCGGGGAAATCGGCCGGCGGGCGGGGCCCCTGGAGCTGGCCATTCTGCCCATCGGGGCCTACCGCCCGCAGTGGTTTATGCAGCCCATTCACGTGAGCCCCGCCGAAGCCGTGCAGGCCCTGCGCGACCTGGGCGCCCGCCGCGGAGTGGCCACCCACTTCGGCACCTTCCAGATGGCCGACGACGGCCGCGACGAGCCGGTGCGCGACCTGCGCGCGGCCCTGCGCCGGCAGCAATTGCCCGACAGCGCCTTTCTGGTACTGCCCGAGGGCGTGGGCTGGCAGCTGCCGCGCTGAGCCAAGCGCCTGGCGGGAAACGTGGTGGGTCCCGGGGCAAGTTTTGCGGCTGAGCCGCCGGGCGTTATCGGCCCGACAACAACCTTTCCGGCTGGCAGGGGTATATAGGCCTATTCCAATAAAGAGTTGGCCGCGACTCTTTCTAAACCCACTCCGGATATGAAAAAACTTCTTCACTTGCCCAATGCCGCGTTGCTTGGGTGGGCACTGCTCTCGGCGGCGCCCCAGGCCGGGCACGCCCAAACGGCCGATAAGAAAACGGGCATCAACCTCTACGGCAGCACCCTGCAGTACAAGGGCAACCTTGGCTCGCAGTACTGGAAGGCCGGCGACAACTTCGAGTTCGGCGCCGGCCTCTCGGTGTACCGCTACATCACCAAGGGCCTCGACCTGGGCGTGGACCTGAACTACGGCGACATGCAGTTCGACGCGGCCCAGGGCGCGCCTTACTTTGGGTCGAACTTCTCGGCCAACGTGGCCTCGGCCAACTTCGGCATCAAGCTCAAGCTGCCCATCAAGGAAACCTTCTTTGTGCAGCCCTACCTGCTCATTGCCCCCGGCATGGCGGTGGTGAGCACCGATGGCACCGTGAACCAGAACGGCCGCGCCCAGGCGTTTGACCGCAGCACCACTTACTTCGACGTGCACGGCGCGGCCGGCCTCAAGTTCCGCCTCACCGACGGCGTGGGCCTGTTCGTGCAAACCGGCCAGCACTGGCCCGTGGGCGCCAACTTCGACAACATCACCAACCGCGACGACAACAGCTGGGACGACCGGTTCCTGCAGCACTCGGCCGGCCTGACCTTTGCCCTGGGCCAAACCAAGGACGAGGACGGCGACAAGGTGCCCGACCGCAAGGATAAGTGCCCCGGCACCCCCGCCGGCGTGGCCGTGGATGCCAACGGCTGCCCGCTCGACGGCGACAAGGACGGCGTACCCGACTACCAGGACAAATGCCCCACCGAGCCCGGTAAGCCCGAGCTGGAAGGCTGCCCCGACCGCGACAACGACGGCGTGCGCGACTCGGAAGACCAGTGCCCCGATACCCCCGGCAAGCGCGAGCTGCAGGGCTGCCCCGACGCCGATAACGACGGCGTGCGCGACCAGGACGACAAGTGCCCCGACACCCCGGCCGGCGTGAAAGTAGACGCCAGCGGCTGCCCCGTGGATACCGACGGTGACGGCGTGCCCGACTACCAGGACCGCTGCCCCAACACCCCCGGTCCGGCCTCGAACCGCGGCTGCCCCGAAATCAAGGCTGAAACCAAGAAGCGCCTGCAGGAAGCCACCAAGTACATCCAGTTTGAGTTCGACAAGGCCGTGCTCAAGCCCATCTCCTTCCCCACCCTGGAAGTGCTGGTGCAGATCATGAACGAGTACCCGGACTACACCCTGAGCATTGCCGGCCACACCGACAGCAAGGGCTCCGACCCGTACAACCTGCAGCTCTCCCACGACCGCGCCGCTTCGGCCCGCACCTACATGCTGAGCAAGGGCGTGCCCGATGCCCGCATCGAGGCCCGTGGCTACGGCGAGCTGAAGCCCATTGCCGACAACGCCACCGAAGCCGGCCGCGCCCTAAACCGCCGCGTGGAGTTCGACCTGTTCCTGACCGGCGACCCGAACTCGGCCGAGGTGAAGTACGGCCCCGAGCCCCCCATGCCCGACCCGGAAACCCTCAAGAAGGCTACCCCGGTGAAGAAGGCTCCGGCCAAGAAAGCCCCGGCTAAGAAGCCGGCTCCGCGCCGCCGCTAACCTTCGGCCCGCGCGTAATGCCCCCAAGCGGCCCGCCTCCCCGGCGGGCCGCTTGTTTTTTTTCCGGGGTCAGCCACTTTTTTTGCTGCCGGGCTGGCCTGCCCCGGTTCACGCGCCGCCGGGGCGGCAAGGCCGCTGAGAGCCCGCACAGCCGCATGTAGGTGCCATTTTTTTGCCCCACCACCGCAAACCACTGCGCCGGCGCGCGAACCATAAATTGCACCCGAGGGTTAGCGGGCGTATGGCTGGCTGCGGCCGGCATCGTACCTTAGAGGTTGAATTAGTGCCCTTTAGGAAGATTTCCTCCTTTTCCATGAAAAAACACGTACTCCTCGGAATGCTGTGGCTGGGCAGCTGGGCCGCTGTGGCGCAGGATTTCCCGTACCAGACGCCCCCCAAAGCCATTGCCGACTGGGTAGACGCCCCCCAAACGCCCCGCGTGACCCTGTCGTCGGACGGCAAGTGGATGGTGATGCTGGTGATGCAGGACATGCCCTCGGTGGCCGACCTCTCGCAGCCCGAAGTGCGCCTGGCCGGCCTGCGCATCAACCCGCGCACCAACGGCCCCAGCCGCGTGAGCTACGCCACCGGCATGATGCTGCGCCGCGTGGACGACGGCAAGGATCTGGCCGTGCTGGGCATGCCCCAGCAGGCGCGCATCAGCGACGTAAGCTGGTCGCCCGATAACTCCAAAGTAGCCTTCACCCTCACCACGCCCGCCGCCGACGGCCGCATCGAGCTGTGGGTGGTCGATCTGAACACGGTACAGGCCCGCCGCATTGCCGGCATTACCCTGAACGGCGTGTTCGGCAAGGCCTACGAGTGGGTGTCCGACAACGAAACCATCATTGCCCGCGGCATAGTGGCGGGCCGGGGCGCGGCGCCCGGCGCCAACGTGGCTCCCAAGGGCCCGGCGGTACAGGAAAACATCGGCAAGAAAGCCGGCGCCCGTACCTACCAGGACTTGCTGAAAAGCCCGGCCGACGAGCAGCTGTTCGAGCACTACGCCACCTCCCAGCTGGTGAAGGTGACCGTGGGCGGCAAGCTCCAGCCCCTGGGCCAGCCGGCCATCATTCAGTCGGCCGAGCCCTCGCCCAACGGCAAGTACGTGCTGGTAAAAACCCGCCACCGCCCCTTCTCCTACAACCTGCCGGTGAGCAGCTTCCCGCTGAAAGTGGACGTGATTGACCTGGTAACCGGCGACCCGGTGAAAGCCGTCGCCGACCTGCCCCTGGCCGACAACGTGCCCACCAACTTCGACGCGGCCCCCACCGGCCAGCGCGAACACGACTGGCGCGCCGATGCCCCCGCCACCCTGTATTGGGCCGAGGCCCAGGACGGTGGCAACCCCAAAACCGAGGCTGCCATCCGCGACAAGGTGTTTACCCTGCCCGCGCCCTTCTCGGGCAAGGCCGAGGAGCTGGCAGCCCTGCCGCTGCGTTACGCCGGCATCACCTGGGGCAACAACAACCTGGCGCTGATCGACACCTACCGCTGGGCCGACCGCAAGGAAATCACCTACACCGTGAGCCCCGGCGCGCTGCCCTCCCTGGCCGTGCTGTTCGACCGCTCGTCGCAGGACCGCTACCGTAACCCGGGCACGCCCTACACCAAGCGCAACGCCCAGGGCCAGTACGTGCTGGCCACCGACGTTAAAAGCCAGAGCATTTACCTGCTCGGCGCCGGTGCCTCACCCGAGGGCGACCGGCCGTTCGTGGACGAGCTGGACGTGAAAACCAAGGCCGCTACCCGCTGGTGGCGCTCGGAAGCCCCTTTCTACGAGGTGCCCCTGGCCATCATCGACACCGAGAAGCGCCGCCTGCTGACGCGCCGCGAGTCGGTAGACCAGGCTCCGAATTACTTCCTGCGCGACGCCCGCTCGGGTAAGCTCACGGCCCTCACCAAGTTTGCCAATCCCTACGGTGCGGCCGGGGCGCCCAAGAAGCAGGTGCTGCGCTACAAGCGCGCCGACGGTGTGGAGCTGACTGCCAACCTGTACCTGCCCGCCGGCTACAAGCCCGGCGTCGACGCTCCGCTGCCGGCGCTGATGGAGGCCTACCCCGTCGAGTTCAAGGACAAAGCCAATGCCGGCCAGGTGTCGGGTTCGCCCTACGCCTTTACCCGCGTGGGCTACGGCTCGCCCATTTTCTGGGTGACGCAAGGGTACGCCGTACTACAAGCCGCCAGCATTCCGATTGTGGGTGAGGGCGACAAGCAGCCCAACGATACCTACATCGAGCAATTGGTTAGCGGTGCCAAAGCGGCCATCGATGAGGGCAAGCGCCTGGGCGTGGTCGACCCCAACCGCGTGGGCGTGATGGGCCACTCCTACGGCGCCTTTATGACGGCCAACCTGCTGGCCCACTCCAACCTATTCAAGGCCGGTATTGCCCGCAGCGGTGCCTACAACCGTACCCTCACGCCCTTCGGCTTTCAGGGCGAAGAGCGCACCTTCTGGGAAGCGCCGCAGGTGTACAACGCCATGTCGCCCTTCAACTACGCCGACAAGATCAAGACGCCGATTCTGCTGATTCACGGCGAGCTGGACAACAACTCGGGCACCTTCCCGATGCAGAGTGAGCGGTTCTACAGCGCCCTGAAAGGCCACGGCGCCACCGTGCGCTACGTGGTGCTGCCGGCCGAGTCGCACGGCTACGCCGCCCGCGAAAATATCATGCACATGCTCTGGGAAATGAACACCTGGCTCGACAAGTACGTGAAGAACCCCGGTACCAGCGCCCAAGCCGCCAACTAAGCCGGCTTGGTTAATCGGATTTGAGAAAGCGGCAGCACCCCGGCGGTGCTGCCGCTTTTTTGTGGCGGGCTTCTGCCAACCAGCGGGCTACTTATCCATATAACTATCGAATCATTTTTACTTTGCATCACAAAGCTCTCTGTATATTTGCATTCCCAGTGGGCTGCTTCTCTTGCTTAAGCCGTTGGGTTACTTCCATTCTGAATTCCGCTCATTTATGGCGCAGCACCAGGAGTATTTCGTGCACCCGCACTCAGTAGTGCGCACCATTTGGGGCAAGGCCGATACGGTGTTGTTCATTTTCGCGGGCGCCGCGGCCGAGTTTGCCCTCAACAAGGCCGTCGACTGGCTGTACTTCACCGGCCGCCTGCCCGCCGACCCGCTGGGCCGCCTGTTTTCAACCGTGGAATACGCCCGGCAGATTGTGTTTGCCAAGCAGGCGGCGGCCGAGCGAGCCATCGACAGCATCACGGCCATTCACGCGGCCGTGGAAGCCAAGCGCGGCCTGGCCATTCCCAACTGGGCCTACCGCGACGTGCTGTTCATGCTTATCGACTACTCCATCCGCGCCTTTGAGACGCTGGAGCGGCCGCTGAATGAGGCCGAGCAGGCGGAGGTATTCGAGGTATTCACGCAGGTAGGCCAGCGCATGGGCATTCCGGGCCTGCCGGTTTCGCTCGCGGCATGGCGGCAGGCGCGCCGGCAGCACCTGGCCGAACACCTCGAACACAGCCGCTTCACCGCCGACCTCTATCGCCAGTACGCTCGCCACCTGGGCCCCGTTCGCTACCCGCTGCTGCTGCAGGCCCAGCGCGTAGTGGTGCCGGCGCCGGTAAGTCAGCTGCTGGGATTTGGGCGCATTCCCTGGCTGCGGCCCGCGCTGCTGCTGTACCGCTACACCCAGCACCTGCCGTTTAGCAAATGGGCGCGGGCGAGCCTGCTGCCCGACGACTACAAGGAGAAGATTCTCCGGCTGGACGTGGCGCCCGATTCCGAGCTGCGCGCCGCCGGCTGATCAGTAAGTTCGTCGCCCCCAGGAACTTGCCTGTCATCCTGAAGCAGGTGTCAGTCGGGGCTACCGCAGCATCTCGTGCGGCACGGTTTGTATAGAAAACACATGGCTGTCGGCTTCCTGCACCACAGGGAGTTGGGCAAGTCCGGCAGGGCGTGGCTCCCTTCCTGGTGGTATTTCGAGGGTAATTTAAGCCTCTACTCCAGCAAAAGCCGGCCCTGCCGACGGCCCATCTTATCCTGTAGCCGCAGTTGATAGAGTCCGGAAGTCAGCGTAGCAGGCAGCAACACCTGCGCTGCTCCAACTGGCACGAACGTCGTAAATACCTGGCGGCCTTGAGCGTCATAAAGGGTCAGTGCGGCGGAGCCGGAAACCGGCAGGTTCAGCATTTGGCCAGCACGGGCGGGTTGGGGCCAAGCCATTACCTCACTTGCATGCGCATTGGCCCGGGCGGCCAGCACCTGGTTGCTTAGCTTGGCCACATAAGCCCCGTACGGGGAGGTCTGTGTTAAAGTCGTCGAGCCAAACGTGGCGGTGGTAACGAAATTACCAGTGACATAGGCGCTGCCAGTCGCGTCTTGGGCAAGGCCAACGTCCTGGGTGCCGTTCTGGCCACCCCCGAACACGGCCCACTGCCAGCTACCTGCTGGATTGAGTCTTGCCACATAAGTATCGCCATTGCCGCTGATGGGGGCCGCGCCAAGGGTCATTGAGGCCGAGTTGCCATTGCCAGCTACATATACCTGCCCGGTTGCGTCGAGCACCACGTTGCGGCCGGACGAACTGCCTCCGCCTGCGTTGGCTACCCATTGACACTGCCCACTGTCATCAAACTTAGCCACGAACAGGAAGTTATTGGCCCCGGTACCCTGTCCTACACTGTGGCTGCCGAAGGTGGCTACATTACGAAAGCTACCGGTCACGTAGGTGTTGCCACTGCCGTCTAACGCCAGACCTTGGCCGAAGTCGTCGCTGGTGCCGCCGCCTCGTACGGCCCACAGCCACTGCCCTGTGGGGGAGAGCTTAGCTACGTACACATCGCTCTCACCAGCGGAGGTGAGCGTATAGGAACCGAAAGTACCCGTTCCACTGAACCTGCCGGTCACATAGGCGTTGCCGTTGGCGTCACAGGCTACGGCGGTGCCGGCATCAATGCCACTACCGCCGGCGGCCACGGCCCATTGGAAGGCCCCGGAATTGCCATCGAGGCGGGTTATGTAGCCGTCGCCCCCGCCCATTGAGGGAAATGAGATAGTGCCAAAATACGCAGTCGTCTGCGTATTGGAGGTTGGGAGATAACCGGTAATCAGTACGTCGCCATTTGGTGCGGCTGTTACGCCCATTTTAGGGTTGGGCCAGAAGCCGTAGTTAAACCGCGTAGCCCAGCGCCAGGTGCCGTCCGCGGAGTTGAGTTTGCCGACGGCAAAGGCTCCAAACAACGGATGAATGGAGGCCGTGAGCGTGGTGCTGCCGAACGTTACCTGGTCCATAAAGAACATTCCCACCACCGGATTACCGCTTGCGTCGACCCCTAGCCCGCCGGGATAATCTCGGCTCATACCGCCGGTGCGGGTAGCCCACAGAAAGTTGCCTGTCGCATCCATCTTGGCAACAAATACATCCGGGTAAAACAGACTACTTGTGAGCGTGGTATTACCGGCCACCACCGTTCCGGTGAAGCTGCCCAGTATATATATATTCCCCTGCCTATCGGGCACAACATTACTTATAGAAGCATTGGGAAAGTCGAGGGCCCAGGCCCAGGCAGGTGCCTGGGCTTGGACAGCAGTCGGCAATAGTCCGGCAACTAAGAGTATTGCCCAGGTCAGTAAAGACCTCAATGCGGAGTTAACAACCAACATGCTCATGGGAAAAAGGAATGCCTGCACAAGGTAGCCGCTGTTTCGTGTACTCCTAATCAATGTATAAATCCTTTTTTAACTCCCCCAGGGGCACCAATCCTCCCGGCTCCTCACTACTAGCGCGGTCTGCCTTGTAGTGTCTAAATGGAGTTGAAACCAGGTGAGGCCGCCGTGATTTATGCCGACAGCATATCCCTGGCTACCAGTGTCGCTGCTTGGGCTACCGCAGCATCTCGTGCAGCACGGTTTGCATGGAGAACACGCGATTGCCGGCTTCCTGCACCACCAGGGAGTTGGGCGAGTCGAGCACCGCGTCGGCGACTTCCACGTTGCGGCGCACGGGCAGGCAGTGGATGAACTTGGCGTCGTTGGTGAGGGCCATGTGGCGGGCGTCGACCATCCAGCTCGGGTCCTGGGTGATGACCTGCCCGTAGTTCTGGTAGCTGCTCCAATTCTTGGCGTACACGTAGTCGGCGCCTTCCAGGGCCTTCTGCTGGTCGTATTCGATGCGGGCACCCTTGGTGAACTGTGGGGCCAGCTCGTAGCCCTCGGGGTGGGTGATGACAAAGTCCACCCAGTCGACTTCGGAGAACCAGTCGGCGAAGGAATTGGGCACGCACTGGGGCAGGGCGCGCACGTGCGGGGCCCAGGTCAGGACCACTTTCACGCGCTCGGTTTTCTTGGTCTCGGCCACGGTGATGAGGTCGGCGAAGCTTTGCAGCGGGTGCAGAGTGGCGCTTTCCAGGCTGATGACGGGCACGGTGGCGTGCTGCAGAATCTTGTTGAACACTACCTCGTGGTAATCCTCGTCGCGGTCCTTGAGGCCGGGGAAGGTGCGCACGCCCAGCACGTCGCAGTACTGACTCATCACGGCAATGGCTTCCTTGATGTGCTCCTGCGTGCCACCGTTCATCACCGCACCGTCGGCCATTTCCAGGGTCCAGGAGTCGGCGCCGGCATTGAGCACCCAGGCTTGCGCGCCCAGGTTGTAGGCTGCTTTAATGGAGCTGAGGCGGGTGCGCAGGCTGGGGTTGAAGAAAATCAGCCCGACGGTCTTGTTGCGGCCCAGGTGCTGGTAGCCGAAGGGGTTCTGCTTAATCTCCAGTGCCTGACGGAGCAGGGCTTTGTAATCCGGTACGTCGGCAAACGAGGTGAATTTTTTCATGGGGTGGGTTCTACGGGATTATAGAACGTCAGACCTATCTCCACTGCAAACAGGGGAGTCTGCCCGTTCAGCGTGCTGCCCAATAGCTTGCTCCATCGGGCAAGCGGACAATGAGTGGGGAGGCGAAACGCTTCGCGTGTGCGAAAGTAAGCCCTCTGCGGGTTTCCGGAGGAAAACGCGCCAGCCAACCGACCCCTCAACCTGCTACGTTCGCAGCCCGCATATGTCCTGCCCAATTGCCTTCCCACCCCCTACTTTCCACAGCGTTAACAGCAGGCTGCTTGCCCGCTATTGATTTTCCCGCAGCCCTGAATAAGCGGGCACGTTGAACTGGGCCAATGCCTGGGTCGCCGACACAACCGTCGCAAATTCGCCGTGGAGGCTGGCCAGTGCCGTCTGGTGCAAGAGCTCAGCGCCGAATTGCTCCCCGTTGATGCCTGCCTTGTTAAAGGTGGCGCAGGCATCCGCCACCAGCCAAGTATCGAAACCCAAGTTGCCGGCCATGCGCACCGTGGTGGAAACACAGTGGTCGGTGGTCAGCCCGGCGATGAACAGCGTCGTCACCCCCAGCGTGGCCAGCTGCTCGTGCAAGTCGGTGCCAATAAACGCGCTGTTGACCTGTTTGGGAATAACTTTTTCACCTCTTTGCGGCAGCACCTCGGGCTTGAAGGCGTGCCCCGGCTGGCCCGGTGCCAAGCGCGAGACGGGATTTGTGGAGCAGTGCTGCACGTGGAAAACGGGTGCCTGGTGCTGACGCCAGTAGGCCAGCAGGCGGGCGGCGTTGGCTTCGGCGGCGGGGTTATTTCGTTCCCCGCCCCAATAAGCGAGGTCATCAAAACCCCGTTGAAAATCAATCAGCACCAAAGCCGTGGTCGAGGGCAGCAGTGGGTGGGAGGGCGCAGTAGACATAGCGTAAGCGCAGCGGGTAAAAAAGGTGAAGAAGCTACCCCGTTCGGCACCCGCGGCGTCGGCACTAGCTCGGCAACGGCTTACTTTGTCGAGCCGAACAACCACTGGGCAGTGAGCCCGCTAGCACAGCTTTAACGGAGCAGGTTACTCCGCCCGCTGACGCTGCTTCGCCGGGGAATGCCCAAAACTATTGGCCTACCCGCCGGACCCGCTGGTCCGGTTGGTAGATTCTGACTAGTCCAGCTGCTGGCCGCATTAGGTTCCTCGTCTTATGCTTCCCTACCAAACGCTTATCTCGTTAACGCGCGCCTCGCCCGTCGCGCTGAGCCAGCAGATCATGGCGGCGTTCGTGCACCTCATCCAGCAGGGCCAGCTGCCTGCCAATGCTCAATTACCCGGTACCCGGACACTGGCGGCGCTGCTGGGCGTGCACCGCCAAACGGTGGTGGCTGCCTTCGAAGAACTGGCCCTGCAAGGTTGGATTGAACAAGTGCCCGCCCGGGGGGCCTTCGTCAGCGCCCGCATTCCCGAACTCCAGCCGCAGACCTTGCCCGCCGCCCCGGCCGGCGCAGCCCGGGCGGGGTTTGACTTCGCCCGGCTTCAACCGGTGGCGCCCCCGCGTGCCCTGGCTCCGTTGGTGTTGGACAGCGGCTCTCCGGACCCGCGTCTGGCGCCGCTGACGGCGCTGGCCCGCAAATACCGGGCAACGTGCCGGCGCGCTTCCAACCGGCATTTGTTTGGCTACACCCCGCCCAACGGCAACCCGGCCCTGCGTCAGCAACTAGCGCGTTACCTGCACGAAAGCCGGGGCATCAGCGCCCACCCCGAACAGCTGTTCGTCACCCGCGGCAGCATTATGGCCATGTATCTGGCCGCCCGGCTGCTGCTGCAACCGGGCAACGTAGCCCTAGTGGGCACCCGCAGCTACCCCGAGGCCGACCAGTTGTTTGCGCACCTCGGGGCCGACGTGCAGCGGGTACCGGTCGATGAGCAGGGCTTGTGCGTGGACGATATCGAAGCCGTTTGCCGCCGCCAGCCGGTGCGCTTGGTGTACGTCACCCCGCACCACCACTACCCCACCACGGTCACGCTCGCGGCCGAGCGCCGCGTGCGGTTACTGCAGCTGGCCGAACAGTACCATTTCGTGGTGCTCGAAGACGACTACGACTTTGATTTTCACTACGCCAACCGCCCCATTCTGCCCCTGGCCAGCGCCGACCGCAGCGGCCGGGTGCTCTACGTCGGCTCGCTCAGCAAGGCGCTCAGCCCAGCGTTTCGGGTCGGCTACCTCGTGGGCCCGCCCGAGTTTGTCGCCCAGCTGGGGCACTTGCGCTTCCTGATCGACCACCAGGGCGACAACATCCTGGAGCAGTGCCTGGCCGAACTGTTTGCGGAAGGCGACATGCGCGCGCATTTTAAGCGCGCCCGCCAGGCCTACCAACAACGCCGAGACGTGTTTTGCCAGCTGCTGCGCACCCACCTGGCCGAGTGGTTTACCTTTCAGGAACCCGCTGGTGGCCTGGCCGTCTGGGGCCGCTTCGCCCCGGCAGTAGACTTACCCCGTTTATCAGCGGCCTGCCACCGGGCGGGCTTGGGCATTAGCGATGGGCGCCGCTACCAAATGCCAACCGAAACGCGCCGTTCGCATCTACGCCTGGGATTTGCCGCACTGGCCCCACACGAACTCACCCAAAGCGTGGAAATATTGCACCAGAACCTGCGCGCTTTTACTTGAGTGGGCCTTGGCAAAAAATCAGCCCGGCGGTCTTGTTGCGGCCCAGGTGCTGGTAGCCGAAGGGGTTCTGCTTAATCTCCAGCGCCTGTTGCAGCAGGGCTTTGTAATCCGGTACGTCGGCGAACGAGGTGAATTTTTTCATGGGGGTGTAGCGCGAAGTTTCGCTTCGCGTTCCGTTACAAAAGTTGGAAAAGGCTACTTTGAAGGACGTTGTAGGCGAAGAGTATAGTAACGTCTGTAGAAGTCGTAGTCCTTGATAGAATCTTCCTTTGAATAGAGCTTAAGCGTATCGCCTGTCATTCTGAAAAACTCTTTATGAAAGAACCCTTTCTTTTTTCGTCGTGAATTCAACACCAAGTAATTACCTCTTCGCTGCCAAGTTCCCTTATCCTTCGACACTCCCTTGCTGTGATGATACCAGGAAGAGTAGGCAAAGGTCGAATCAGGGTTAAGTATGAGTGTGATTCCGGAATAGCCCCAGCGGCCCCCTTTATAAACCTGAACAGTTGGTTCAGTCAGCAGAATTATTGTAGTTAATAAGGGCCAAATGAGCAGTTTCATACAAATATTGGTCAGACTGTGTAAAGGCCAAAGCAAGGCCTTCATGCTGAGTTTGCTGGAGCATCATTGCTGACCGATTAGTCGATCGGAAGTGCAAGGGTTTTGGGAGTTATTAGACCTGTTTACTCTGAAAAGGGTACTGGTCGTCCAGATTATCAATCACGAAACAGACTGCCGCTTCTGGCGTCTCGAAAAACCATTTACCAGTGTTGTCATAGGTGGAAATGACGTAGCGGCTGTCGTAAAAGTATAAACACAAGAAATCGTCGGCTTTTCCGTGTTCATATGCATCATAACGCTCTAAACACAGTCGGCCCAGACTAATGCAAGGCAAAAGCTGCCGCAGGCTTTCCGATGCGCGGCAGAGTTCCAGCATTTCAATAGTCTTATCAGTATGAAAATGCGGAGGGAACTCAGTTAAGCGTTTCCGAATACGCTCCCACTTGTCGTGCTTTCCTAGCGGCTTATTTGAGTGCCTGTTGTCCATACCTCAAGAGTAAGCATATTCAACGAAGCGGTAGAGATGCTTCGACAAGCTCAGCATGACGTTCTGGTTTCATTGCTACAGCATTGATGCCGGGCGACAAAGCACGCGAGATGCTTCGGCTGCGCTCAGCAGGACGTTCTTCATCCCATCGGCGCAACGGTTTCCGGGGCCGGGGAAGCCCCCCGAGGTCAGCTACAATGGTTTCCGAGCTCTGGAACTTCCCCGGTGAATGAAAACCATTGTAGCCGGCCTCTGGAACTTCTCCAGCCTCCTCCTACAATGATTTTCGAGCTCTGGAACTTCTCCAGCGGGCAAAAACCATTGCAGCCAGGCGCTGGAACTTCCCCCGAGGCCGAAAACCATTGTAGCCGGACTTGTAGCACCTAGGCCAGCACCGGCGCGGCGTCGGCCTTGAACTCCTTCCAGCTCTTGATGCTCAAATCTTCCAGCTTCAGAGTGCAGAAGGCGTGGATGAAGGCTTTGGCCAAGCGGGCGTTGGTGATGAGCGGGATGTTGAAGTCGACGGCGGTGCGGCGGATGTTGTAGTCGTTGTCCAGCTCGCCCTTGGTCAGGTTCTTCGGGATGTTGATGACCAGGTCGATTTTCCGCTCGCGCAGGTAAGTCAGGGCGTTGGGCTCCTGGGCCTCGTCGGGCCAGTAGACCAACCCACTGGGCACGCCGTTTTCGGCGAAGAAGCGGTGCGTGCCCTGGGTGGCGTAGATGGTGTAGCCGGAGCTGACCAGCTGCTGCGCGGCTTCCAGCAGCGCCACCTTGGAAGTGATGGGGCCGCTGGAAATCAGCACCGTCTTTTCGGGAATGCGGTAGCCCACCGACAGCAGCGACTTCAGCAGGGCTTCCTCGGCCGTGTCGCCCAGGCAGCCCACTTCGCCGGTGCTCGTCATGTCGACGCGCAGCACCGGGTCGGCGCCCTGCAGGCGGGTAAAGGAGAACTGCGAGGCTTTCACGCCCACGAAGGGCAAATCGTACACCAGCTCACTCGCGTCGCGCTCCACGGGGAGGCCCAGCAGCACCCGGGTGGCCTTCTTGATCAGGTTGTGGCCCGATACTTTGCTCACGAACGGGAAGCTACGTGAGGCGCGCAGGTTGCACTCGATGACGCGGATTTCGCCGTTTTTCTCCAGGAACTGGATGTTGAACGGCCCGCTGATTTCGAAGCGCCGGGCAATCTTCTCGGCAATGACCTTGAGCTTGCGCACCGTGCCCACGTACACCTTCTGCGGCGGGTAGTACATCGTCGCATCACCCGAGTGCACACCGGCAAACTCTACGTGCTCCGAAATGGCGTACGACACGATTTCGCCCCGGTCGGCCACGGCGTCGAGCTCGATTTCCTTGGCTTCCTGGATGAACTCGGACACCACCACCGGGTACTCGGCGCTGACGGCGGCGGCCAGCTTCAGGTATTCCTCCAGCTCCTGCGGGTTCGACACCACGTTCATGGCCGCACCCGACAGCACGTAGCTCGGGCGGATGAGCACCGGGAAGTTCACCTGCTTCACGAAGTCGTAGATAGCCTCCATCGTGGTCAGCTCGCTCCAGCGCGGCTGGGCAATGCCCAGCTCGTCCATGATGCTGCTGAACTTGTGGCGGTTTTCGGCCTCGTCGATGCGGGCGGCGGCCGTGCCCAGAATGGGCGCGCCGGCCTCTTCCAGGCGGGTGGCCAGGTTGTTGGGAATCTGCCCGCCGGTGCTCAGAATCACGCCCTGCGGCGCCTCGAAGTCCAGGATGTCCATCACCCGCTCGTAGCTCAATTCCTCGAAGTACAGGCGGTCCGACACGTCGTAGTCGGTTGAGACGGTTTCGGGGTTGTAGTTGATGATGATGGACTTGTAGCCCTCCTCGTTCACCGTCTGGGCCGCATTCACGCCGCACCAGTCAAACTCCACCGACGAGCCGATGCGGTACACGCCCGAGCCCAGCACCACCACCGACTTCTCGGTTTCCGGCGCCAGGTCGTTTTCGGTGCCGTGGTAGGTGGTGTAGAGGTAGTTGGTCTGGGCCGGGAATTCGGCCGCCAATGTGTCGATCTGCTTGATGACGGGCAGCACGCCCAGGGCCTTGCGCTGGGCGCGCACGCGCAGCTCATCGGCTTTCACATCGCCCGCGCCCAGCAGCTGCACGGCAATCTGCTGGTCGGAGAAACCGGCCTTCTTTGCCTCGCGCAGCAGCTCGGTATCGAGGGCTTCCACGCCATTACCGCGCTTCTCGCGCAGCTGCTGGCCCAGCTGGAAGATGTGGTAGAGGCGCTGCAAAAACCAGTGGTCGATGCGCGTCAGCTCGTGCACCTTGTCCAGGGTGTAGCCGGCCTCGAAAGCCTCGTTGATGGCGAAGATGCGCTCCTCGTTCGGCTCGCTCAGCAGCTGGTCGATGGTCTGGTTATCGAGCTGCTCGGGCGCGTTGCCCACGAAGCCGCGCTTGCCGGTATCCAGCATGCGCAGGCCCTTCTGAATGGCCTCCTCGAACGATTTGCCGATGCTCATCACCTCGCCCACGCTCTTCATGGCCGAGCCGATCTGCCGGTTGACGCCCGCAAACTTGCCCAAGTCCCAGCGCGGCAGCTTGCACACCACGTAGTCCAGGGCCGGCTCGAAAAAGGCCGAGGTGGTCTGCGTCACGCTGTTTTTCAGCTCGGCCAGCGAGTAGCCCAGGCTGAGCTTGGCGGCCACGAAAGCCAGCGGGTAGCCGGTGGCCTTGGAAGCCAGGGCCGAGGAGCGCGACAAGCGGGCATTCACCTCAATCACGCGGTACTCTTCGGAGTGCGGGTCGAGGGCGTACTGAATGTTGCACTCGCCCACGATGCCCAGGTGGCGGATGGTCTTGATGCCGATTGAGCGCAGCTTGTGGTACTCACGGTTGCTCAGGGTCTGCGACGGGGCCACCACGATGCTCTCCCCGGTGTGAATACCGATGGGGTCGAAGTTCTCCATGTTGCAGACGGTGATGCAGTTGTCGAACTGGTCGCGCACCACCTCGTACTCCACCTCTTTCCAGCCTTTCAAGGACTCTTCCACCAGAATCTGGTCGGAGGTCGAGAAGGATTTCTGGGCCAGGGTGCGCAGCTCCTCCATGTTGTTGGCGAAGCCGCTGCCCAGGCCGCCCAGCGCAAAGGCGGCGCGCACGATGATGGGGAAACCAATCCGCTCCGCCGCGGCCAAGGCGTCCTCCATCGTCGTCACGGCTTCGCTACGGGCCGTGAGCACGCCGATCTGGTCGAGCTTTTCCTTGAAGATGTCGCGGTCCTCGGTGTCGATGATGCTCTGCACGGGCGTGCCGAGCACGCGCACGTTGTACTTCTCGAACACGCCGGCGCGGTACAGGGCCACGGCGCAGTTCAGGGCCGTCTGGCCACCAAAGGCCACCAGAATGCCGTCGGGCTGCTCCTTCTTGATGACCTGCTCCACGAAGTAGGGCGTCACGGGCAGGAAGTACACATCGTCGGCAATGTCGTCCGACGTCTGCACGGTGGCAATGTTGGGGTTGATGAGGATGGTGCGGATGCCTTCCTCTTTCAGCGCCTTGAGGGCCTGCGAACCGGAGTAATCGAACTCACCGGCCTCCCCGATTTTGAGGGCGCCGGAACCGAGGATGAGGACTTTCTGCGGTTTTTCCATCTATCGTGTGCGGTGGTGGGAGCTGGGCTCCCGGCTAGCCTGGCAACTGCCGGCGTGAGGGTTTGTGTTGGTTAGAACGACGTCGTTAGAGCGTCATGCTGAGCGGAGTCGAAGCATCTCTACCGCTTCGTTGGGCAGTCAACTAAGCTTGTTCTTTTTGGTAGCCTGATATGTTATCGACATGTATCCAAGTAGCCGTTGCTTGAAAAACGACTCCTTGCGGCTGGGTGGTGAACGTTACCTGAAAGCGTGTGCCATCATGAATGATACTCAAGTCTCCTATGCCGCTTCCGCTAGGAATAGTACACCGGACTAGCTCGGTTCGAATCAGGTTCAAGCTTAGTTGAACCGTATTGTATTTCCGCTGTACCCATTTGATGGGGGCATCAGTTGGAAAATCCTTCAAATCAAAGTGGAGCTTACATTGTAGGTCACCGCCACAAACAATAGACACCCCAGACAGCTGCACTTGCGCCAACGATGGCGGCTCCGTCGAGTAAATACTTGTTATTGTTTTGGGATTTACAAGGTGCTCAATCCACATCGAAGCAGTGCTCATCAGGTTTAGCGGCTACAAAGAGCTAACGAAGTGGTAGTGATGCTTCGACTGCGCACAGCATGACGTGCTATAGTGCTTACCATTCCGTGATTTTGTAAGAGCTTACAACTGAATCCGGGCCTAATGTCAGGTCGAGCGTTTTGCCGTGAACTGGGTCGATATCCGACTCAAAACCTTCAAAAATCAGGTATTGAACTATGCTGTCATCTCCCTGACCATAGTTGCTAGGCTCGCCAATCGAATCAATAAGTTGCTTGTAGGTCAGCCCCTTTAGTTGATGATGCTCGACCAAGTCTCTGAGCATCCTGTCTCGGTAAGGATAGGTGCCCTCACCGTCATTATACTTCGTCCAACTCTCTTTATCGAACTGCAGCTCAGGCGGCGTTTCGGGAGTGTAAGTGGCGACTATCAGCACGGAACCGACAATTGCTACCAACGCCAATGACTTGGTCGTAATCAAGGCGCTAAGCATTTGACGCCTGCTTATACTTCTCTACCTCCTCCAAAAACTGGTCAAACAGAAACTCCGTGTCCTGGGGGCCGCCGGCGGCTTCGGGGTGAAACTGGGTGGAGAAGAAGGGTTTGGTTTTGTGCTTGATGCCTTCGCAGGTGCCATCGTTCAGGTTCTCGAACAGCATGTCCCACTCGGCGGGCAGCGTGGCGGTGTCCACCGCGAAGCCGTGGTTCTGGCTGGTGATGTAGCTGCGCTGGGTGCCGGTGAGCTTGACGGGCTGGTTGTGGCTGCGGTGGCCGTACTTGAGCTTGAAGGTGTCGCCGCCGGCCGCGAGGCCCATGAGCTGGGAGCCCAGGCAGATGCCGAAGATGGGCTTGTCCTGCTGCAGCGCCTTTTGCAGGTGCTCGATGGTGGGCACGCACATTTTCGGGTCGCCGGGGCCGTTGCTCAGGAACAGGCCGTCGTAGTCGAGCTGATTGAAGTCGTAGTCCCAGGGCACGCGGATCAGCTCCACGTCGCGCTCCAGGAAGCAGCGGATGATGTTGGTCTTGGTGCCGCAGTCCACCAGCACGATTTTGTTTTTGCCGGTGCCGTAGTGCTGCACGCCGTCGGGGCTCACCTGGGCCACCAGGTTGTCCTGGTTGGGGTCGTGCAGGGGCACGTCCTGTTGGGCCACGATTTTGCCGAGCATGGCGCCCTTCTCGCGCAGCTTCTTGGTGAGCATGCGCGTGTCGACGCCGAAGATGCCGGGGATGTTGTACTCGGCCAGCCACTCGCCCAGGCTCTTGGCGGCGTGCCAGTGGCTGTGCTCCTCGGAGTAGTAGTTGACCACCAGCCCGGCTACGTGAATCTTGTCCGACTCGAAAATCCGGGAAATCGACTCGTACAGCTCCTCGCCCGGCACGCCGTAGTTGCCCACGATGGGGTAGGTCAGCACCAGAATCTGCCCGGCGAAGGACGGGTCGGTGAGGTTTTCGGGGTAGCCGGTCATGGCCGTACTGAACACCACTTCGCCCGCGGCCGAGGTGAAGGCGCCGAAAGATTGGCCCTGGATTTCGGTGCCGTCTTCCAGGACGAGTTTTACTTGCTTGGTCAACGTGGAAAGGAATGTAGAGACGCATATTTGCGCCTCAATCGTTGCTGATGCTGTTGGGAGCCGCGTCGTCGCGGCCGTGATAAGTCGTTCAACGCGGACCGTTCAACGAAGAGACGCAACCGCCGGAAGGCGCTAGCCAAGTATGCGTCTCTACGCCGTTCGGGCTTCGGCCGGAATCAGGACGTACAACGCTTGCAGAAACTGGTCTACCTCCGCCCGCTTGATGTTCAGCGGTGGCAGCAGGCGCAGCACCCCAGGGTCGGAGGCGTTGCCCACGAAGATGTGGTAGTTCGTCAGCAGCTGGTCGCGCAGGTCCTTGATGGGGAAGTCGTACTTGATGCCCACCATCAGGCCGCGGCCGCGCACTTCCCGGGCACCGGCGTGGGCCAGTAATTCGGTGCGCAGGTACTCGCCCATGTCGGCGGCGTGGGTTAGCAGGTTTTCCTGCTCGATGACTTCCAGCACGGCCAGCGCGGCGGCGCAGGCCAGGTGGTTGCCGCCGAAGGTGGTGCCTAGCAGCCCGTACGAGGCCTTAAAATCCGGCCCGATCAGGATGCCGCCGATGGGAAAGCCGTTGCCCATGCCCTTGGCCACCGAAATGATGCCCGGCCGCACGCCGGCGTGCTGGTGCGCAAAGAACCTGCCGCTGCGCCCGTAGCCGCTCTGCACCTCGTCGGCGATGAGCACCGCACCGTACTGCCGGCACAGCTGCTCCAGCCCCTGTAGAAACTCATCCGAGGGCATGATGATGCCGCCCACGCCCTGAATCGGCTCGATGATGACCGCGCAGGTCTGCCCGCCTTGCAGCACGCGCTCCACGTCCGCGAGGTCGTAGGGCAGGAAGCTGATCTGGTGCCCGGCGTTGAAGGGGGCCACGATTTTGGCGTTATCGGTGGCCGCTACCGCGCCCGAGGTGCGCCCGTGAAATGCGCCTTTGAACGCAATAACGTGGCTTTTGCCGGTGTGAAACGAGGCCAGCTTCAGCGCATTCTCGTTGGCTTCGGCGCCCGAGTTGCACAAAAACAGCGCGTAGTCCGCGTAGCCCGACACCTCGCCCAGCTTCCGGGCCAGCTCGCGCTGAATCGGAATGTGCACCGAGTTGGAGTAGAAGCCGATCTGCTGCAGCTGCTCGGTAATGCGCCGCAGGTAGTGCGGGTGGCTGTGGCCGATGCTGATGACCGCGTGGCCGCCGTAGAAGTCGAGGTACTGCGCGCCCTTATCGTCCCAGAGCTGCGCCCCGAGGGCGCGCACCGGCGTGATGTCGTTGAGCGGATAAACGTTGAAAAGCTCCATGTCTTTTTCGTTACTGCAAAAGCTGTCGGTTCGAAACGTTAGCCTAACCCTATTTCCAAATCATCCGGAATATTATCCGGGTTTAAACCATTGTAAAACTTCGCATTGATGATAATGCCACACATTGCGTCGTAGCTCTGAAATAGAGTTGTCTGGTCCTCCGACTCTATATCCATGTGAATTCCTTTTTCCGCTACTTCCTCTTCCTCAGCTTTTTGAATGACGGCACTTCTGTTTTCATCCGTAATTCTTACCTGCCAGTCACCGGAATTATCGAAGAGAAGGTCACCAAAAGCTGTTTTGATGCTGGCCCAAGAGTCACTGGAGATATGCCAGACAGACCCCGATGGAACGCAGCGAAGCACCTCGGCTAAAAGACGGATTTCGCTAGACATGATTCGCGGCTTGGTGTTTCACTAGAACAGCACCGATTTCAGGTGAAGGCCCGTCGTTTCGGGCAGGCCGAAGAGCAGGTTCATGTTCTGGATGGCCTGGCCGGAAGCGCCCTTTACCAGGTTGTCGATAACCGAGGTGATGAGCAGCTGCTTGCCCAGTTTCTGCACGTGCAGCAGGCACTTGTTGGTGTTGACCACCTGCTTCAGGTGCACTTCCGCGTCCGACACGGCGGTAAACGCGGCGTCGGCGTAGAACTCCTTGTAAAGAGCTCGTGCCTCGTCCTGCGTCAAATCCGACGGCGTGTAGACCGTGGCGAAGATGCCGCGGGTGAAGTTGCCGCGGTACGGGATGAAGTGCATTTCGCTCTCCAGCTCCGGCTGCAGCTGCGCCAGGCTCTCCCCTATCTCGCCCAAATGCTGGTGCGTGAAGGGTTTGTAGATGGACACGTTGTTGCTGCGCCACGAGAAATGCACCGTTTCCGACAAGCTCTGCCCCGCGCCCGTCGAGCCGGTAATGGCCGAAACGTGCACGTCGTCGGTGAGCTTGCCGGCCTGGGCCAGCGGCAGCAGCGCCAGCTGAATGGCTGTGGCAAAGCAGCCGGGGTTGGCAATGCTCTGCGCTTGCTGAATGCGCATCCGGTTCAGCTCCGGCAGCCCGTACACGAACTCGCGGTCCTGAAACTCGCGGTCGGCGCTCAGGCGGAAGTCGTTGCTGAGGTCAATGACGTGGGTGGTTTCCGGCAGCGAGTTTTTCTCCAGAAACGCGCGGGAGTTGCCGTGGCCCAGGCAGAGGAATACCACGTCTTCGTCGCCGGCCAGCTCGGCGGCAAACCGCAAGTCCGTTTCGCCTATCAAATCGTCGTGCACCTGGTACACTGGCTTGTCCGCGCTCGACGAGGAGACCATGGCGCCCAGCTCCACGAACTCGTGGCGGAGCAGAATGCGAATCAGTTCGCCCGCCGTGTAGCCGGCCCCGCCGACGATGCCAACCTTAATTTTCATCGTTGAAGGAAGAGTGAATGCGCAGCTGGTTGCTGAAAATCTTGATAAAGCCCTTCGCGTCGCGCGAATCCCAGGCGTTGTTCTCTTCGCCGTAGGTGGCCACCTTCGACTGCATCATGTCGAACTTGGACTCGATGCCCAGTAGCTCGAATTGGTAGGGTTTCAGCGCCAAGTACACCGTGCCCGACACCCGCTCTTGCGACGACTCCAGGAAGGCTTCCATGTCGCGCATCACCGGGTCGAGGTACTGCGCCTCGTGCAGCAGCGTGCCGTACCAGTTGGCGATGTAGTCCTTGTGCAGCAGCTGCCAGCGCGACGAAACGTGTTTTTCGAGCAGGTGGTGGCCCTTGATGAGAATCAGCGGCGCCGGCGCCTCGAAGCCCACGCGGCCCTTGATGCCCAGGATGGTGTCGCCCACGTGGGTGTCGCGGCCGATGGCGTACTGCCCGGCCAGCTCGTTGAGCGCCACGATGAGGTCCACCGGCCGCATCTGCTCGCCGTTCAGCGCTACCGGCTCCCCTTTCTCGAAGGTGATGCTGATTTCCTGCGGCTCCTGCTTGCTCAGCTGCGTCGGCCAGGCCGACTCGGGCAGGCCCTGCCGCGAGGTCAGCGTCTCGACGCCGCCTACGCTGGTGCCCCAGATGCCCTTGTTGATGGAGTACTTGGCTTTTTCCCAGCTCATCTCCACGCCGTTGGCCTGCAGGTAGTCGATTTCCTGCTGGCGCGACAGGCCCAGGTCGCGGATGGGCGTGATGATTTCGGTGTTCGGCGAAATCACCGAGAAAGCCACGTCGAAGCGCACCTGGTCGTTGCCGGCGCCGGTGCTGCCGTGGGCAATGTAGTCGGCCTGGTTTTCGCGGGCGTACTCGGCCAGCGCCAGCGACTGAAACATCCGCTCCGCACTGACGCTCAGCGGGTAGGTGTCGTTTTTCAGCACATTCCCCGCCAGCAGGTAGCGCAGGCACTGCTGGTAGAACCGCTCTGTCACGTCAATCACCTCGTGGCGCTTGGAGCCCATTTCGTAGGCGCGCTTTTCAATGCCGGCCAGCTCCTCCGGCGAGAAGCCGCCCGAGTTGACGATGACCGTGTGGACTTCCAGGCCCAGCTCCTTGGTCAGGTACACGACGCAGTAGGACGTATCCAGGCCGCCGCTGTAGGCGAGAACTACCTTTTTCATTTATTACCGTTGGGGTTGTTCGATGAAGTCGATGGACGACTGGCTGAATTGGTCGTCGAGCTTGTCGTAGACCATGCCGGTGCACAGGCACATTTTGCGCTGGTTTTCCTGCAGGATGGGGTAGTTCTTGCAGGCCGAGCAGCCCTTCCAGAAGTCGTCCGACTGGGTCAGTTCGGGAAACGTGACGGGGCGGTAGCCCAGCTCGGTGTTGATTTTCATGACCGCCGCCGAGGTGGTAATGCCGAAAATCTTGGCCTGCGGGTACTTGGTGCGTGACAGCTCAAACACGCGGTGCTTGATGGCGCGCCCCAGCCCTTCCTTGCGCAGCTCGGTGTTCACAATCAGCCCGGAGTTGACCACGAACTTGGCGTCTTCGAAGGTTTCGATGTAGCAGAAACCCGCCAGCTGCCCGTCGATGAAGGCGATGATGGCGTCACTCCGCTCCATCTTCTTTTTCAGGTAGTTAGGGTCGCGCTTGGCAATACCCACCCCGCGCTGCCGGGCCGATTCCTCGTACCATTGACAAAGCGTGTCCACGTACTGCGCGTCGGCAGCCTCAGCAACTCGTAAAATCATCGGGAAGGAGACAATGGTGCCGGCCCCACAAGGGGCGCGGCAGAAAGTCAGGACTCAGGAAAAAACAGCAGATGTACGCTTCAGGTACGCGGCGCTACGAGCCCCGATGGGCGGTAGCAACGACCAGCCCGCTTCTAGGTGAGCGGCCGGTATCCGGGAAGGGTGCCAGGGAAAGTTGGCGGGGCGGGCAAGGCTTGCAAAAGCCTTGCTCAGGCGGGGCGCTTGCGTCTACCCACCATCAGTACATGGACCGCGTCCTACACTCGTGTCAGTCAGTTGTTCGTCGGTTAGCTCTTCTTGTGTCCGCTGCTGGCAGCGGGTCCGCCGGTTTCAAAAACGCACGCGGGGGTCGGCACGCCAGCTCTAGGCTGGCATAATTCGCACGATCAGGTTTGATCGTCGCTGGTGCGCAAGAGAAGAGAAACGAATCATTGACGGGCTTCAATGCCGCTAAGCGGCCAGAGGCAATTTCTGCGGCTTAAACTGAGGTGTGCCGCGAAATCGTTGCAAAACTAGAGGTTTTTTTTCGGAAACTTTGCGGCCCCGGCCGGCCCATTTCCGCGTATGAACCGCGTCTGGCGGGCCGCTGAAACGCGTAGTTGATTGGATTTCGGCCTGATACGTTCGCCGGAAAGCCGCTTTTTTTCGTGCTGATTTTTTGATGAGGGAAGGCCTGAAAGTATTCAAGATTGGCGGTGGCATCCTCGACGACGAGGCCCAGCTGCGCCGCTTCGCCGCCGAGTTCAGTTGCGTGCCGGGCCGCAAGATCCTGGTACACGGCGGCGGCAAGGGCGCCAGCCAGATGCTGCAGGAGCTGGGCATTGCGCCCCAGATGGTGCAGGGCCGCCGCGTCACCGACGCGGCCACGCTCGACGTGGTGACCATGTTCTACGCTGGCAAAACCAACAAGCAGCTGGTGGCTTTGCTGCAGGCCGGCGGCACCAACGCCCTGGGCCTCTCCGGCGCCGACGGCAACGTGATTCGGGCCGAGCGGCGGCCGGTGCGGGAAATCGACTACGGCTTCGTGGGCGACCTGGCCGCAGACAGCGTCGACACCGACCTGCTGCACACGCTGCTGACGGCCGGCCTCACGCCCGTGCTCTGCGCCATCACCCACGACGGCCGGGGCCAGCTGCTGAACACCAACGCCGACACCATTGCCAGCACGGTAGCCCAGGCGCTGGCCGCCCGCTACGCCGTGGAGCTGCACTTCTGCTTTGAGAAAGACGGCGTGCTGGCCGACGTCAACGACGCAGGCTCGGTGATTCCGCGCATCGCGCCCGCCCAGTACCAGCAGCTCAAGGCCGCGGGAGCTATTGCCGCCGGCATGATTCCCAAGCTCGACAACGCCTTCGCCGCCCTCGAGGCGGGCGTAGAGCAGGTCGTCATCGAGCACGCGCTGAAAATCAACGAGCCCGTCAAGACCGTGCTATGCCGGAGCTGAGCGCCCTCACCGACGCGACCACCGCGCTACTTATTGAGCTGATTCGCACGCCCTCGTTTTCGCGGGAAGAAGGCCCCACGGCCGATTTGCTGGTGGACTTCCTGCGCCGCCACGGCGCCGCGCCGCAGCGCGCGGGTCACAACGTGTGGGCCCGGAACCGGCACTTCGACCCGGCCAAGCCCACCATCCTGCTCAACTCCCACCACGACACGGTGAAGCCCGGCGCCTCCTGGACCTACGACCCGTTTGGGGCGGTGCTGGTGGGCGAGCAACTGATTGGGTTGGGCAGCAACGACGCGGGTGCTTCGGCGGTGAGTTTGCTGGCCACGTTTCTGCACTTTCAGGAGCGCGCCGATCTGGCCTTCAACCTGATTTGCGCCATTACGGCCGAGGAGGAAATTTCCGGCACCGGCGGCATCCGCAGCATCCTGCCGCAGCTGGGCCGCCTCGACCTGGGCATTGTGGGCGAGCCGACGCAGATGCAGCTGGCCGTGGCCGAAAAGGGCTTGGTGGTGCTCGACTGCGTGGCCCACGGCCGCAGCGGCCACGCCGCCCGCGACGAAGGCGAAAACGCGCTTTACAAAGCTGTGGATGATATCAGCTGGCTGCGCAGCTACCAGTTTCCGGAAACCTCGCCCCTGCTGGGTCCGGTGAAGATGACCGTGACGCAGGTGCAGGCCGGCTCGCAGCACAACGTGGTACCCGACCGTTGCAGCTTCGTGGTGGACGTGCGCACCAACGAGTGCTACTCCAACGAGCAGGTAGTGGCTACGCTGCGCCAGCATATGCAGTCCGAGGTCACGCCGCGCTCCACCCACCTCAACTCCTCGGGCATTGCGCCGCAGCACCCGCTGGTGCAGCGCGCACTGGCACTGGGCCGCCAAACCTTCGGCTCAGCCACCCTGTCCGACCAGGCAGTGCTGCCCTTTGCCACCGTAAAAATCGGCCCCGGCGACTCGGCCCGCTCGCACACGCCCGACGAGTACATCCTGCTCAGCGAACTGCGCGCGGGCATCGAGGGCTACATCAACCTACTGGAAGGCTTTAGCTTCTGACAATATGAAAATCTGGGACAAAGGCATTGCCGTCGACAAGAAGATTGAGCAGTTCACCGTGGGCCGCGACCGGGAGCTGGATTTGTACCTGGCCCGCTTCGACGTGCAGGCCTCGCGGGCGCAGGCCAACATGCTGGCCCAGGCCGGGCTGATTTCCGCAGCCGAAAACGCGCAGCTACAGCAGGGCCTGGGCGAGCTGGCCGCGCAGATCGAGGCCGGCACGTTCCGCATCGAGGAGAGCTTCGAGGACGTGCACTCCAAAATCGAGTCCTACCTGACCGAAACGTTTGGCGACGCAGGCAAGAAGATTCATACCGCCCGCTCGCGCAACGACCAGGTGCTCACCGCCATTCAGCTGTTTCTGAAGGACTACACCCGGCAGGCCGCGGGACTGATGCTGGAGCTGGTGCGCGTGCTGCTGCGCAAGGCCGAGCAGCACCAGGCCGACCTGATGCCCGGCTACACGCACTTTCAGGCGGCCATGCCCAGCTCGTTCGGGCTGTGGTTTTCGGCCTACGCCGAGCACCTGCTGCTCGACCTGGCCTTGTTTGAGGCCGCCCACACCGTGGCCGACCAGAACCCGCTGGGCTCGGGCGCGGGCTTTGGCAGCTCGTTCCCCATCGACCGGGAAATGACGACCCGCGAAATGGGCTTCGGCAGTCTGGCCGTGAGCAGCGTGGGCGCGCAGATGCTACGCGGCAAAACCGAGAAAACCCTGGCCTTTGCCCTGGCCGGCGTGGCCGGCACGCTTTCAAAAATGGCCTACGACCTGGTGCTCTACAACTCCCAGGACCTGGCTTTTGTGGAGCTGCCAGCGGCCTTTACCACCGGCTCCAGCATCATGCCCCACAAGAAAAACCCCGACGTGTTTGAGCTGATCCGGGCCCGCTGCAACGCCCTGCAGGCCCTGCCCAACACCCTGATGCTGGCCACCAGCAACCTGCCCAGCGGCTACCACCGCGACTTTCAGATTCTGAAGGAAATTCTGTTCGAGCCCATGCAGCAGCTGCTGGGTATTCTGGACATGCTGCTGTTTGCTTTGCCCGAGCTGAAAATCAAGCCCGACCTGCTCAACCAGGCCAAGTACGAAGGCGTGTTCTCGGTGGAAAACATCAACCAGCTGATTCAGGCCGGCGTGCCCTTCCGCGAGGCCTACGTGCAGGTGGGCCAGGCCGTGGAAGCCGGCCGCTACGTGCCGCAGAAAACCTTCCGCACCACCCACCTGGGCAGCATTCACAACCTGGGCCTGGCCGAAATCGACGCCAAAGTGCAGCAGCTCATCCACACCAGCCGGGTGCTGCAGCCCTAGTCCGGCGGCCGGCTACTCCGTCACCCAGCTCACTTTTTCCTCCACGGGCCGGCGGATGTTGCGGCCGGGCTCCTGCTGCACGTAGCCCAGCGAGAAAAAGCCCAGCAGCCGGTCGTGCAGGCCCAGGCCGAAAAAGGGCTTGGCGGCTTCCAGGTAGGTGATGCCGCCGCTGGCCCAGTAGCCCCCCAGCCCGTAGGCCGTGGCCGTGAGGTGCAGGTTCTGCACGGCGCAGGCCACGGCTTCGATTTCCTCGACTTCGGGCACTTCGGGGTGGCGCTTCAGGCCGATGGCAATGACGTGGGAGCACAGCATAGGCCCGTCCTTGAGCTTGCGGTATTTCTTTTCGTCGGCCCGCTCGCCCAGGTGCTCCAGGTAGAGCGCGGCCTGAAAGTCGGCCAGTCTCCGCAGCCCCGCCCCGCTGAACACCACGAAGCGCCAGGGCTCGGTGCGCTTGTGCGTGGGCGCCCAGTTGGCGTTTTCCAGCATCTGCCGCACAATGCTGTCGGGCACCGGCTGGCCGGGCACAAACTGCGGTGGGTGAATGCTGCGCCGGGCGCGCACCAGGCGGTTGAACTGCTCGGGGTCGAAGGGAAGCGGGTCGGCAGGAGTCATGGCGGGCAGAAAAAGGCGGCGAATGGGGCTAAGGTACGCCCCCGGCCCGGCTGGCGGGCACCGAAAACTTTCCGGCTTTGGTGCAACCCCGGGCCGGGCCGGCGGCTCCCCCATACAAATTACCCGCTTTTTTGCCTGCTGCTATGCTAAAACGTTACGCGCTGCTGCTTTCCGCCGGCCTGCTGAGCCTGGGCTTGTCGGGCTGCTGGATTCAAATTGACGAGGGAGAACCCCTGCCGCCCCGCTACCGGCCCATCCTCATGTCGCGGGCCTCGCTGGAGCAGGCCGTGACCCTGCAGCCGGCCCGCGCGCTGCACAACACCGGCAAAATCTACCTCCAGGGCCGCTACCTGTTCATCAACGAGCGGTACGAGGGCCTGCACATCATCGACAACCAGGATCCGAGCCAGCCGCGCAACGTGGGTTTTGTGCGCATTCCCGGCAACCTCGACGTGTCGATGCGCGGCGGGCTGCTCTACGCCGACAATGCCGTGGACCTGGTGACCCTGGACGTGAGCGACCCGGCGCAGGTGCGCGTGCGCAGCCGGGTGCGCGGGGCCTTTCCCGAGCTGGCCCCGCCCGAGCCCACCAACCTCGAGCCCGAGTTCATGCCCGAAAACCGCCCCGCCGACGCCGTAGTCGTGGGCTGGCAAGCCATCAACCAGTAGCCTCATGTCTGTTTCCGCCATTCTGCGCGCCTGCGCGCTGCTGCTGACCCTGGCCACGCTGCCGGGCTGCGACAACGCCGACTCGGCCAGCCCCCGCATGGGCGCCGACAACGGCAAGGCCGGCTCCATGGCCCGCTTCGCCGTGCTGGGCAACACCCTCTACACCGTCGACGGCCAAAGCCTGCGCGTGTTCGACCTGAGCAACCCGGCCGCTCCCGTACCCGCGGGCCAGACGCCGCTGGGTGTGGGCATCGAAACCATTTTCCCGCAGGCGCCCTACCTGTTCATCGGCACCCAGATGGGCATGTTCGTGTTCGACGCCTCCAACCCGCTGCAGCCCCGGCAGCTGAGCTTTTACCGGCACGCCGTGAGCTGCGACCCGGTGGTGGTCGACGGCCGCTACGCCTACCTGACCTTGCGCGAGGGCCGCACCTGCGGCGGCGGCATCAACCAGCTGCAGGTTATCGACCTGCAGGACCTGAACGCCCCGCGCCTGGCCCAGAGCTACCCCATGACCAAGCCCTACGGCCTGGGCACCGAAGACCAGTCGCTGTTTGTGTGCGACGACGGCCTGAAGGTGTTCGACACCCGCCTCAGCCCCACGCTCACCCAAACCGAGCACCACGCCATCGAGGCCTACGACGTAATTCCCGATCAAGGCCGTTTATTTGTCATCGGGCCCGGAGGCCTGTACCAATACCAGCACAGCGGCGGCCGCCTCACCCGGCTGAGCGTGCTGCCCATCACGCCGCGCTAGCATGAGAATACCGCTACCCCAACCCGGCACGCTGGCCGCCGGCCTGCTGCTGACCTGCAGCCTGGGGGCCCGGGCGCAGCAGCGGCCCCCGGCTCCGGCCGCCACCCAGTCTGCCCGCACGGTTATTCTCAAGTCCAGCGCCCTGCAGCTGCTGGCCCGGGGCTACCACCTCGAAGTTGAAAAAGCGTTGCGCCCCCACCAAAGCCTGGGGCTCACGGCCCAGCTTTACCGCGGCACGGTGCTCGAAATTACGGCCAGCAGCACCCGGCGCGACAACGAGCAGGTGCGCGGCTACGGCGCCGAACTGCTGCACCGCGTGTACCTGAGCCCCGGCCTGCCGCCGCTCACCGGCTTCTACCTGGGCTACGGCCCGCACTTCCAGCGCTTCGACCTCGCGTTCCGGCAAAACGGCTGGCAGGAGCAGCTGGGTGAAGATGGCCTGCTCTACTACCAGTACGGCCCGGTTGACTACACCGAAACCATTCACCGCTACGGCGCCACGGCCGTAGCCGGCTTCCAGGATTTGCTCGAAGGCACCCGCATCAGCCTCGACTTGTACGTGGGCGTGGGCTACCGCCGCAGCGACTTCCGCTCCAAGCTTGCCGAAAGCCACTACCGCTCCGGTTTGCTCGACTACGGCCACCGCGGCTTCTACCTGCCCGCCGGCTTCAAAATCGGCTTCATGCTGTAGGCGTTTCGGCCGGAGCAACTGAGTCGGCTGACATCAGCAGTTGCTGCAGGCGCCGGGCATTGAGCACGCCCGCGCCGCCAATGCCGTTGTTGAAGTACACGTATACCTCGCGCACCAGCCGCGCCGCCCGGATTTCGCCGGCCAGCCGCTGTAGAAAGGCCTCGTCGTAGGCCGACTTGTAAAGCTCGGGCACGCCGTGCAGGCGGTAGTACAGCCGGGGCGTGTTCACCACTACTTCGTCGGGCAGGGGCAAGGGGTGGCTTTGGCCGCAGAAGGTGATGTGGTGGCGCGTGAGCTCGCGCAGCACTTCCCCATCCCACCAGCTGGGGTGCCGGAACTCCACCACGTTGGCGAAGGCCGGGTCGAGCTGCTCGATCAGGCGGCCCAGCAGCTCGTCGGTATAGGCGGCCTTGGGCGGTAGCTGAAACAGCACCGGCCCCAGCTTGTCGCGCAGCCCTTCCTGCACCGCCCCGTAGAAATCGGCTAGCAGCGGCGCGGCCGCGGGCCCGAACTTCTTGTAGTGCGTGACCTGGCGCGGGGCCTTCACGGCGAAGCGGTAGTCGGCCGGGCTTTGCTCGTACCAGCTCTGAAAGGTTTCGGGTTCGGGCTGGCGGTAGAAGGTCACGTTCAGCTCCAGGGTGTTGAACTGGCCGGTGTAGTACTGAAACCAGCGCCGCGGCGGCACCTCGGGCGGGTAGAACACGCCGCGCCAGTCGCGGTAGTGAAAGCCGGAGCAGCCGATGTAGTAGCGGGGAGTGGGCATGGGCAGAGAAGCTGACGCCGGGCTGTACGCAAGTCCGGCCGGGGTGGCCAGCTGGTGGGGCACTGGGCTCGGCCCCGCAACCCTTTGAGCCGGGCGGCGGTATTCTGAACCCAGCAACCCAAACCCTACCCAATCATGCCCAACAACCAAACCGCCCTGATTACCGGTGCCTCCAGCGGCATCGGCTTCGAGCTGGCCCGCTGCTTTGCCCGCGACGGCTACCACCTGGTGCTGGCCGCCCGCGACGAGGCCGGCCTGCAGGAAGCCGCCAACAAACTCAAAGCTGAATTTTCGGGCCTGCAGACCACCGTGGTGGCCGCCGACCTGAGCACCCACGAAGGCCCCCAACAGCTTTACGACGCCACCAAGGCCCGGGGCCTGCAGATCGACGTGCTGGTGAACGACGCCGGCTTCGGCGAGGCCGGGCTGTTCGTGGAAACCGACCTGCAGAAGGAAATCGGCATCGTGCACGTCAACGTAATGTCGCTGATGGTGCTGACCAAGCTGTTTTTGCGCGATATGGTAGCCCGCGACGCCGGCAAAATCCTGCAGGTGGGCTCGGTGGTGTCGTTTCTGCCCAACCCGCGCCAAGCCGTGTACGCCGCCTCCAAGGCCTTCGTGCTCAGCTTTAGCGAGGCCCTGCAGCAGGAGCTGAAAGAGCAGAAGTCCGGCGTTACCATCACCATTCTGTGCCCACCGGCTACCGAAACCAATTTCTTCAAGGTGGCCGGGGCCGAAAACACCAAGGTCGGGCAGAGCGACAAGGCTACGCCCGAGGAAGTGGCCCGGGGCGGCTACGAGGCGCTGCTAAAGGGCGAGGCCCGCTCGCTGCCCACCTTCGGCGCCAAGCTCAACTTCGCCTCCAGCGCGCTGTTCCCCGATTCGCTGCTGGCGCTGATGATGCAAAGCCAGATGCAGGAAGAAAAGAAGTAGCCGATTTCCCGCTACGCACCGACGCCCGGCTACCGCTGAACTGCGGTGGCCGGGCGTCGGTGTTTTGGGGCGGCGCGGGCGGCTGCGGCGGGGTCAGTTGCCGGAGGTGATGCCCGTCAGGTGCAGCACCCAGCCCAGTAGGTAAAACAGCACCAGCATCATCAGCGGCAGCCACCAGGGCATGCGGTCCAGGCGGTTGCTCCAGCCTTGCTGTCTTCTTTCGTGTGTTGCCATGGCAGTACCCAACATTAAAAGCGTTGTCACCATAAGTTATCATTATTTATATAAATAAAAATATATAATCCTCGCCTTTTTCCCGGCGTATCACATTGGCTCTAGGCACAGCAATAAGCTTTTTGCGGGCTTACGCCCCGCTGAGCCGGGTTCTGCCGATTTATCCCAGCTCAACCGCAACCCGGTGGTTTTGAATGCAGTAAACTTAAGCTCGCCCCAGCCACTGCCGCGCCCGGGCCGCCTCTGTCACCGTTTACCTCACTTGTCCCCCATGGAAAACATGCGCACGCTTACTGCCGACACCGAGGCAGCCCTGTGGAACCAGCTGACCACCGACCTACACGAGAACGACGCCCTGCTCGACTACGCGGTGCGCCTCGACCAGGGGGGCCACACCATCTTCCTGGCCATCGACATCGACCTGGGCGGCGGCTTCGAGGGCGGCTTCGAAAGCACTACCCTGCTGGCCCCGCTGGCCCACGACTGCGCGCTGCGCTTCAGCATTCACGAGCAGAACTGGATGAACGAGCTGGGCAAGCTGCTGGGCCTCGAAGACATTGAGCTGGGTTACCCCGCAGTCGACGACGCCTTCATCATCAAAACCAACGACCCCGACGCCCTGCGCGCCGTGCTGGCCGACGAGGCCATCCGCGCCCTGCTGCTGCGGCACCGTGACTTCCGCCTGACGCTGGGCCCCAACAACGACACCCTCGACGGCGACATCTGCTTGGCCTTCACCAAGGACGAAGCCCTGACCGACCCCGAGCAGCTGCGGGAGGCTTACCAGTTGGTGTACTCGCTGCTGCAGGCCATCGGCCAGCCCGCCCGCGCCGGCCAGCTCGCCTAGCGCCAGCTACCGGGTATTCCCAGAAGCCGCCGCCGGGCGGCTTTTGGTGTTTTTGCGCCGTTGCACCGAAGCTCCCGCGCCTGCCGGCCGGTTTTATTGCCGGGGGAAAGCCTCTACTTTTGGGCTCATTCCCCGCTTCCCATGCTTTCCCCGCTTCGCACCGCCTGCCTGCTGGCCCTGGCGGCTACCGCCCTGCTGCCCGGCGGCTGCCGCAGTGCCCTGACTCCCACGCCGGCGCCGGCCGCTTCCGCCGCCCCGGCCGCCGGCTACCAGGTTGTCGACCTGATGCCCGCTTTCCTGGAGTTCTGGCAGCAGGCCCAGAACCACGACCAGGCTACCCAGGTGCGCCTGTTTCAGCAGCGGCTGGCCGACCGCTACCCCGAGGTGTACAACCAAAGCGTGCTGGGTGGCCCGGCCGACAAAACATTCGCCGAAAACCTGCCCGCGCGCTACGCCAAGGTGCAGCCCCTGGTGCAGCCGCGCATGGCCCTGGTGGAGCGCCTGTCGCGGCAGATTGGCCAGGACCTGCCGCGCTACGAGGCCAGCTTCCGCCAGACATTTCCCGACCTACGCTACCACGGCCGCATCTACTTCCTGTACTCGCTCGGCGGCTTCGACGGCGGCACCCGCACCGTGCAGGGCGAGCAGGCGCTGCTCTTCGGCCTCGACATGATTGCCTTCGTGTACGGCGAGGAGGCCGACCCGCAGCCCTTCTTCCACCACGAGCTGTTTCACCTTTACCACAGCCAGTTTTTCGGGCGCGACGAAACCCTGGCCGCGGCTTTGTGGCGCGAGGGTCTGGCCACCTACGTGGCCCACGCCCTCAACCCCTCGGCGGCCGGCGTCAACCTGTTTGGACTGCCGCGCAACACGCCCGCCCGGGTGCAGGCCGAGCTGCCCCGCTACGCCCGCGAGCTGCGGGCGGCGCTCGGCTCCACCAGCCGCGACGACTACGCCCGCTTCTTCCTCGGCGGCACCGACGAGCAGGCCGCCACGCCCGGGCGCGCGGGCTATTACCTCGGCTACCTGGTGGCCCAGAAGCTGGCACGGCACCATTCCCTGCCCGAGCTGGCCCACGCCCAACTCGCTCAGCTGCGCCCCGAAATCGAGCAGGCCCTTGCTGAGCTAATGACCGGGCCCGCGGGTAGGTAGCCGACCGATTTCCGGCCAAAAGCCGCCCCGTTGTCTGGGGCAGCTTTTTTATGACCAGTCAGATTTTGAATGAGTCATAGTTGTCCCTCACTCGTACTACCCAGGAATTAGCTCTCTTCTCGCAAAGGATATATCCTCTAACTCCTCCCCTGGGTCAGTGAAAGCGAGTTGAAAATAAGCTTTAGAAAATTCCGCGTTAAACACAGCGCGAGAAAATCGGTAGGTAGCAAATGCCTCGTCTCTTGGAGCAATAAGCTTTGGTGTAAAAGGCACGCCTGCAGCTATACCTCGAAGGGGAGGAGCAACTGTTAAGTCGGGTGAATTATTTCGATTGGCGGTATCACGGAGCAAGGCGATAAAGTCGCTCGACAATTTGTAGCTCTGCGTAAGCCGTTCTATTTCCCTTTCGGGTAAAGGAGCAGGAAAGCGCAGGGAGTCATAAACGCCAATTGTATCCTGCTTCGTAAGTGGAATAAGGTAAATCGTAGGCCTCATTACCTGATTGCAAACCGCTGTTATCAAATCAGCTTCCTGCTGTTGATAATAGGCGGCGTCGGGCAAATGGTGCGGCAGTGGGTGAGAGCAACCAACACCCAACAGAGCAGGAAACACGAGCAGCCCGAGCGCTTTCATACAGCCAAGTTGATGCTTATTCCGGAATGGCCTGATCAACAAAAAGCCGCCCCGATTTCCCGGAGCGGCTTTTCGCGTCAATCAGCAGCGCGGTTTAGAAGCCGCCTTTGCCGCTCACGTTCAAATCCTCGTGGTTGTCCACGCCCAGGAAGGGGTAGCGGTAGTCCACGGGCGGCACGAAGGTTTCCTTGATGGTACGCGGCGACACCCAGCGCAGCAGGTTCAGGATGGAGCCGGCCTTGTCGTTGGTGCCGGAGGCGCGGGCGCCGCCGAAGGGCTGCTGGCCCACCACGGCGCCGGTGGGCTTGTCGTTGATGTAGAAGTTGCCGGCCGCGTGCACCAGCTTGCGCGTGGCCAAATCGATGGCGTAGCGGTCCTGGCTGAACACGGCTCCCGTGAGGGCGTAGGGCGAGGTGCTGTCCACTAGCTCCAGGGCCTGCTCAAACTGCTCGGCTTCGTACACGTGCATGGTCAGCACCGGGCCGAACAGCTCCTCGCACATGGTCACGTACTTGGGGTCTTTGGCCACCAGAATCGTGGGCTCGATGAAGTACCCCTTGGACTTGTCGTGGCCCCCGCCGGCCAGGATTTCCACGTTCGCGTCGGCCTTGGCCGCGTCCACGTACTTGGCCAGCTTGTCGAACGACTTCTCGTCGATAACGGCGTTGATGAAGTTCGAGAAGTTTTCCACGTCGCCCATCTTCATCGACTTCAGGTCCTCAACGAGGTAGCCTTTCACTTCCTCGTACAGGTTGGAGGGCAGGTACACGCGCGAAGCGGCCGAGCACTTCTGGCCCTGAAACTCGAAGGCGCCGCGCGAAATGGCCGTGGCCAGTTCCTTGGCGTTGGCCGACTTGTGGGCGATGATGAAGTCCTTGCCGCCGGTTTCGCCCACCACGCGGGGGTAGGCCTTGTAGTTGCCCACGTTTTCGCCGATGGTCTTCCAGATGCTGTTGAAGACGCCCGTGGAGCCGGTGAAGTGGATGCCGGCGAAGTCGCGGTGCTTCAGAATCACGTCGCCGGCGGTGGGGCCGTCCACGTACACCAGGTTGATGACGCCGTCGGGCACGCCGGCCTCCTTGAACAGCTCCATCAGCACCTGGGCCGAGTAAATCTGGGTGTTGGCGGGCTTCCACACCACCACGTTGCCCATCATGGCCGGGGCCGAGGGCAGGTTGCCGGCAATGGAAGTGAAGTTGAAGGGCGTGAGGGCAAACAGGAAGCCTTCCAGCGGGCGGTGCTCCAGGCGGTTCCACATACCGGGCGCCGACTCGGGCTGCTGCTGGTAGATCTGCTGCATGAAGTGCACGTTGAACCGGAAGAAGTCGATCAGCTCGCAGGCCGCGTCGATTTCGGCCTGGAAGGCGTTCTTGCTTTGGCCCAGCATGGTGGCCGCGTTCAGGCGGGCGCGGAAGGGGCCGGCCAGCAGCTCGGCAGCTTTCAGGAAGATGGCGGCACGCTCCTGCCAGGGCAGCTCGGCCCACATGGGGCGGGCCGCCAGGGCCGCGTCGATGGCCTGCTGCACGTGCTCGGCGGTGCCGGCGTGGAAGTGGCCGAGGGTGTGCTTATGGTCGTGGGGCGGGCTGATGCGCTGGGTGTTGCCCGTGCGCACTTCCTGGCCACCGATGTACATGGGGATGTCGCGCTCCTGCCGCTTGAGTGCCTTGAGCATGGCCTGGAGTTCGGCGCGCTCGGGGGAGCCTGGGGCGTAGCCCTTCACGGGCTCGTTCTTGGGGGCGGGGACGTTGAAAAAGCCGTTGGCCATAGCGGGGAATGTCAGTTGGCGGTTGAAGGCTAAAGTTGAGCGGGCAAAGGTAAGATTTAGACGCGGCCGAGCCGAAGCGGCCTATTTCTCCCGCGAAGTATTCTATATTTTGCGCTACTCCTCTGCCAGCCTCCTCTATGCGCCGACTTGCGCCCGCTTTCCTTCTCGTGGCCCTGGCCGCTTGCACCACTGTTCAGCAGCTGCCCCAGTCAGCGGTTCCGGTAAGTCGCACGCTGGCCGTGTCGGGCTACGGAGAAGTCGTCACGTACCCGGATCTGGCCGAAATCACGGTCGACGTCTCGTTTTCCAAGCCGAAGCTAAAAGAGGCTACGGCCGAAACGCAGGCGGTAGTCGAACAGGTCATCACGGCCTCGCAGCCTTTCGTGCGCTCCAGGCAGGATGTGCGGGCGAGTTTCGTGTCGACCAGCAAAGAGTACGCCTACGAGAAAGACAAGCAGGTGCTGAAAGGCTTTTCCGCCACCCAGTCGCTTACCATTAAGCTGACCAACCTGAACCAGCTCGAGGCTTACATCGAAACCCTGCTCGAAACGCGAATCAACGGCATCCGCAACCTGAGCTACTCCCACTCCAAAAGCGACAGTCTGCGGCTGGAAGCCCAAACCATAGCCCTGCGCAACGCCCTGACCACTGCCGACAAAATGTGCCGGACCATCGGCGCCAAACGGGGGCCGGTGTTGCAGCTATCCGAATTGTCAACCAACAGCAGCGGCTCGATGGAGTCGCCCTGGGGCGAGGGTCAGTCTGTCAACATGGGGCTGTACGGCAAAGGCATGGGCGGCCGCAGCTTCAAGCTGACGCCTGACCTCATGCACTTTCGCAGCGGCGTACAGGCCACCATTGAAATTCAGTGAAAACGCCTACAAAAACCCTTTCAGCTCGCTCAGGCAGCTGATTTCGTAGGTCACCTCGGCCGAATGCCGGCGCTTGTCGGGGTTGAAGTATACCTGGTCGATGCCGGCGTTGTAGGCGCCCAGCACGTCGCACTCCAGGTTGTCGCCAATCATCAGGCTCTCCCGGGCAGTAGTGCCGGCGCGTTCCAGGGCGTGCTCGAAGATGCGGCGGTCGGGTTTCAGGCAGCCGCTGCACTCACTGGTCACGATTTCCTGAAAATAGGGCGTGAGCTGCGAGGAGTTCAGCTTCACGTACTGAATGTCCTTGAAGCCGTTGGTAATCAAGTGCAGCGCGTAGCCGCGGCCCTGCAGGTAGTCCAGCACTTCGTAGGTGAAGGGAAACACGGCCGACTTCTGCGGCAGCAGGTCGGTGAAGTCCTTCGAGATGGTAGCCGGCACCTCTTCTTCGGGCACGCCGAACTTGCCCAGGGTGCGCACAAACCGCACGCTGCGCAGCTGGTGCTGGTCGATTTTGCCGCCCTGGTACAGGCGCCACAAGGCGTGGTTGATTTCGCTGTAGCGGCCGATAAACTCCTCCACCGTGAACGTGCCGAAGCGGCCCAGTCCGTGGTGCTCGTAGAGGTGGCGCAGCGTCTCGTCGGCGTTGCGCTCAAAGTCCCACAGCGTGTGGTCGAGGTCGAAAAAAAGGTGGCGGTAGGTTTTCAATGAGCTACTATCAGTTGACGATGATTTCATACTTTCGAAGGTTGCCAACGCAACTATTTTGTTTTCATGCTTCAGGCATTCCCTCGTCTGCTATGCACTTGGCTACCTATGTTGGGAGCAATTCTGCTGCTTGCCTTATATGGAAGCCATTTCCCCTTTGCTATTGGGGCGCAAGCTGCACTGCTAAGCTGGACAGGATTTCACATCGTGAAACATGAATCAACTGTGGGCAAGACGACAAGTGCAACTTGGTTGTTTCTGTTCATGATGGTGCTATTAATCTTGGTGTCCTTCTTCGCGTGGCTCTTCAAAGACCTACAGATAGCGTAATCATGCTTAGGATGTTACTAGGGCTCAATCAGTAACCGCTTCACCGGCCGGCCTGTTCCCAGGTGCTCGGCCACGATGTCGCTCACGTCCTGGGGACGCACGTCGCCGTACCACACGGCCTCGGGGTACACCACGATGGCCGCGCCCGAGCCCTTTTTGCAGTGCTTGCACACGTCCAGGCAGCCCACGGCCTGCACGCGGTTCTTGCGCTTCTTGCCGCCCACCAGCAGGCGCTTCAAATCCTGCTTCTTCAGCTCCTTCTTGAAAGCCTTGGCCACGTCCTTGCCGACGTCGCTCTTCTGGTTGGTGCACACAAACAGGTGATGCTGGTAGCTCATAGCAAGCGGGTTCAGGAGCGCGGCGTGCCGGTCCAGTGGCGGTTTTGCAGCTTGTACGCGGCCAGCTCGCGGTTCGACCACAGCGTCTGGTAGGTTTGCTGGTCCTTTACCAGCTGCGCGTCGCGCTCCATGTAGCCCAGCTGCTGCTGCAACAGGTCGGCGTACTCGTCCTTGATAAAGTAAAACAGCCAGTTGTCGAGCCGGCGGAAGCTCACCAGCCCGGCGTTGCGCAGGTAGCCCAGCTGCCGCGAGGTTTTGGTTTGGGTGAAGTCCAGCACCTGCTCCAGGTCGGAGATGCACATTTCCTGGTTGCGCCACAGCAGGTGCAGAATGCGCACCCGCGACTCGTCGCCCAGGGACTTGAATAAACCGAGTCCGAATGCAACGGAAAAGTGTTTGAGACGCATCTTTTAACTGAACTGCGGGTTATGTAGCCGCCGGGCGGCTCGTGGCGCAAAGGTAAGCGGCCGGCCCGGGGGCGCCCGGGCAGCTCCGTGAAAGAGCCCTATCTTTGTTATCCGCGCAACCGTCTGACATGCCCTTGCTTGCCCGCTTTTCCCTTCTGCTAAAGCTTTTGCTGCCCGCGCTGGCGGCCGTCCTGCTGCTGACGCCCCACGGGGCCCAGGCCCAGGGCCAGCGGCGCGTGGTGCAGTTCACCGGCATCGTGGCCACCGGCGACTCGCTGCTGGGCGTGCCCGGCGCCACCGTATTCGTGCCCAAGGCCGGGCGCGGCACCGCCACCAACGCCTACGGCTACTTCTCGCTGCCCGTGCTGGCCGGCGACTCCATCGTGGTTCGCTCGCTGGGCTACCGCAACCAGCACATCGTCGTTCCGGCCGACTACCCCCGCCAGAGCTACTCCGTCATCGTGCAGCTGCGCGAAGACGCCACCGTGCTGCCCGAAGTGCGCATCTTCCCCTACCTCACCGAAAAGGACTTCAAGCGCGCCTTCCTGGCTTTGGAGCTGCCCAAGGAGCGCGGCACCCGCACCGCCGAAAACCTCAACGAGCAGATTCTGCGGCGCATCTTCCAGAACGCGCCCGTCACCAGCATGGCCAACTACCGCCAGACCATGCAGGCCCAGCAGCTCGACCAGCAGCGCCGCATGGGCACCGCGCCCAACCCCTACACCAACAACCCCCTGCTCAACCCCTTCAGCTGGCTGCAGCTGATTCAGCAGATCAAAAACGGCGACTTCAAAAAGCAGGACTAGCCCCGCCCCTGCCGCCCAGGCTCCCGAGCCCGGCTCCCCGAATTTTTCTTCGGCGGGTCGGGCTCGGGACTTTTTCCGCCCGAACCGGGAAGAGCCCCTGCGCCAGCGCACCCGGCAAGCCAGGGCCTTCCCGGTTTTGTTGCAAATGGTAAAGCCCCCGGCAATGCGGGAAATATGGGCCTACCTTGTTCGCTTGCCCCGGCTTCCTTCAGGCTTAGTACAAATGCCACCGCCCAGCGCCGGCCTATTCCACTTCGGCGCAACCACCCACCCCGTTTTGCGGTAAAGTTGTAGGGGCTGAATTGCGCCCCAATGGGCTACCTTGGCCCGTCCTCATTCTGGTTTGCCATGGATACGAACCTTCCCAAATCGGCGCACCCGCGCCTGGTCATCATCGGCTGCGGCTTTGGCGGCCTGCAGCTGGCTAAGGCCCTGCGCCACGACCCCGTGCAGGTAGTGGTCATCGACCGCAACAACTACCACAACTTCCAGCCCCTGCTCTACCAGGTAGCCACCGGCGCCCTCGAGGCCGACAGCATTGCCTACCCCATCCGCCAGATCTTCGCCGGCCAGAAAAACTTCTTCTACCGCATGGCCGACGTGCAGCACGTCGACACGGCCACCAACTGCGTGCACACCAACATCGGCGACATTCACTACGACTACCTGGTGCTGGCCACCGGCTCGCTCACCAACTTCTTCGGCATCGAGAGCATCGAGAAGAACAGCATGCAGATCAAGAGCATTCCCAACGCCCTGAACCTGCGCAGCTACATCTTCCAGAACTTCGAGAAAGCCCTGCTCACCGAAGACCCCGAGCAGCGGCAGACGCTGATGAACATCGTGGTAGTAGGCGGCGGCCCCACGGGCGTGGAAATCAGCGGCTCGCTGGCCGAGATGCGCAAGCACGTGCTGCCCAAGGACTACCCCGAGCTGGATTTGCGCCAGATGAAGATCATCCTGGTGGAGGCCGGCCCGGCCCTGCTCGGGCCCATGTCGGCCAAGTCGCAGCAGGAGGCTTTGCGCTACTTGCAGGAACTGGGCGTGGAAGTGCGCCTGAACACCGGCATCAAGCGCTACGAAGACTGCCGCGCCTACTACTCCGACACCGAGTTCATTCCCACCGAAAACCTGATCTGGGCCGCCGGCGTCAACGGCGCCGCCCTGCCCGGCCTGCCCGAGGCGGCCGTCACCCGCAACAAGCGCATCACCGTCAACCGCTGGAACCAGGTGGAGGGCCTGCCCAACGTCTTTGCCATCGGCGACGTGGCCAACATGGTTACCGACGACATGCCCCGCGGCCTGCCCATGCTCGCGCCCGTGGCCCAGCAGCAGGCCACCCACCTGGCCGAGAACTTCCGCCGCCTCGCCCAGGGTCAGCCGCCGGTCGACTTCCAGTACAACAACAAGGGCGTCATGGCCATCGTGGCCCGCAACAAGGCTGTGGTCGATTTGCCCAAAAACGTGCACTTCAGCGGCTTCTTCGGCTGGCTCACCTGGCTGTTTGTGCACCTGATGACGCTGGTGGGCTTCCGCAACAAGGTGGTGGCCTTCATCGACTGGGCCTTCAGCTACTTCAGCACCAACCAGGCCCTGCGCCTGATCATCCGCCCCTTCAACCGCCGCGACGTGAAGGACGACAAGGGCAAGCGTCCGGCCGAGCACCAGGCCTCCACGCCCGAGTACACGCCCACGCCCCCGGCCATCCAGACGCCCGCCGCCTAGCTAGCGCAGGTATTAGGCTGTAGGTATTAGGAATTAGGCAAGCCTCAGTACGCACACGGCCCGTCGACTTACGTCGACGGGCCGTGTCGTTGAGCAAAAACAGAGGCTAGTTGGCCGCGCCGTCCGTGCACGAGTTGGCCGAAACGTTCCGGAGCGTATGCAGCGGCAGGTCGCTGGGGGCATCGTTGGCCAGGCAGCGCAGGTCGGGGTTGCGGCCGCCGCGCTGGAAAGTGAAGTGCAGCGTCTGGCCGGGCTGACTTAGCTCGCCCAGCTCGGTGTAGGTCGAAATAACGTGGTGGTACTCGCGCGGGCCGCTGCCGTCGCGGTCGAGCACCACGGTCTGACCACCCTGGGCGCCGTGCAGCTGAATGAGGGTGCCGGCCATGCAGGTCTGGGCCAGCACGGTGCCCGCCACGCAGGGCATGGGTTCGTCGCACTTGCGGTGGTTGCAGCCGGCCGTCAGCAGGGCGAGGGCCGCCAAAGGAGCGAACAGGGAAGTTTTCATAGCAGGAAGTAGAAAGGGTTGGGTTGCAGGTAAGAGCCGCGGCGCCCGCCCGGCGTTGCATGCCTCCCCCTATTTCTCTCCTGCCCGGCGTCGATAAAGAAACCCCGGCCACCACGCACTCCGCTCTGACTTCTGAGCCCTAGTATCCCCGGCGCTTGACGGGCGGGGCGGCGGGCTTGGGCTTTACCATGGTGCCGAACGCGCCCTTCTTCTCGAACGACTCGGCCACCTCGTCTTCCAGCGGGGTGCGCTTCACCACCGGGTTGTTGGCCCAGAACTCGGGGTCGTATTTGGTTTTGCGGATTTCGTCGAGGTCGTTTTCGTCCAGGGCCGGGCGGCGGTACACGGCATTGCCGGGCGTGCTCCCGGTTTCGTAGAAGAAGGTGTAGGCTGCTACGTTCATGCGCTTGGCCTTCACGCCCGGCCGCTCGATGTCGAACGAGAGGGTGGTGTTGATGTGGTCGAGCGGGGAAACCGGGCCGGGCGTGTTCTGAAACACCAGGTCGAACTCCAGCTTGGTGTTGCGGAACTTGTAGGTGGGGTTGTTGGCCGTGCCGGTGAAGGTGGGCGTGGTGATGTGAAAGCGCGCCACCTTGTAGTTATCCACATCTATCCACACGGTGCCCTTGGCGTGGTACTTGGTGAGCTTGGGGCTGGTTTCGAAGTTGATTTCGGCCACGTCCCGGTCGCCCTGCTGAATGATGCCGCCGATTTCGAGGATGTAGTTGTCGGCCACGTTGGGCGAGAGCAGGGCCAGGGACTTCGTGCTGTCGGCGCGGGCGTCGTAGAGGCCGTAGGCGCGGGTGTAGAACGAGAAGTTGCGGAAGTTGATGATGGCGTCCTTGGCCGCGTAGCGCGCCTGGGCCAAGGAGGTTCCCTCGATGCGGGCGTTGCTCGACTTCACGTTCCAGATCATTTCCTGCAGCTCGGTGGGGTCGTTGTCGAGGCGGGTAATCTGGCGGTAGTAAGCCTTGCCGTAGAAGTTCTGGTCGTAGTGGCGCTTCATGTGGGCGTAGGCCCGCGTGACCAGGGTGGCCGCGTAGCTTTTCACCTCTACCTCGGGCAGCACGATGTTGGCCGCGGCCAAGGTAATCTGCAGCGACTCGTTGGCGCTGGTCACCTGCACCGAGTCGCGCTGGTGACTCAGCTCCGACACCATCAGCAGGGCCGGCAGCGTGGGCACGCGCAAACTGAACTCCCCGCTGGCGTTGCTGGTGGTGCCCGCCGTGGTGCCCTTCACCCCGATACTCACGAAGGGGATGGGCTCCTTGGTGTCGCGGTCGAGCGTAACGCCCTTGATCAGGTACTGGGCCGAGGCCGCCGGGCTCAGGGCCAGCAGCAGCAAAACCAGCAGCGAAGCGAAGGCGAAACGCGGCCGGGCGGCCGGGCGCCGCGACGGGCGAAAAAGAAAGCTGTTCACAACAGGCAAGGGTGTGGTGGAGGGAGCTGCGGGCCAGCAAAAACCAGCCCGCAGTTGTTCTGTCGCAACAGTTTCGGCGCGGGAAAATTCCGCCCGCCGCCGCCGCTGGTCCGACAACGCAAAAATAGCCCCGGCATTTCACAGCGCCGCGCCCCGCTTCCCCTTACTGCGCAACCAACTCCCGACCAGGGTCCGGGTTCATCCCGCCGGGGCCGTGGGCGGGCGCAGGGTGCCGAGCAGCTCCGTTACCTGGGCCGTGAGGCGGGCCGGGTCGTCGCCGGCCAGCAGGCGCGAGTCGATGCCCACGCAGGTAGCGCCGGCCGCGGCCCAGGCCGCCACCTCGGCGGGCTGAATGCTGCCCGTAACCATGATGGGCGCCTGGGGCAGCGGCCCGCGCAGCAGGCGCAGGTAATCGGGGCCCAGGTGGGCGGCCGGAAACAGCTTGGCCAGCGTGGCGCCCAGGTGCAGGGCCTCGTACACCTCGTTCAGGGTTTGGGCGCCGGGCAGCCAGGCCAGGTTGTGGCGGCGGCACACGGCGGCCACCTCGGGCCGCATAACCGGCTGCACGATGAAGTCGGCCCCGGCCGCGATGAACCGCTCGGCCTCGTCGGCGGTGAAGATGGTGCCCGCGCCCAGCAGCAGATCGGGGTATTCGGCCTCCACAAACTGCTGCAGGCCGGCGAAGATGTCGAAGGCCTGGGGGCCGCGGTTGGTAAACTCAAACAGGCGCACCCCGCCTGCGTAGCAGGCCTCCAGCACCTGGCGGGCGTAGGGCTCGGCGGCGTGGTAAAACACCGGAATCAGCGGGGTGCGCCGGGCCTGGTCGAGGACCTGGGCGGCGGTAAAGCGGGCCATAAGCAAAGCAGCTAGCCGCCCGCGCCGACGGTGGCGGGGCGGCTAGCTGCTTACGGCTGGCGCGGGCAGATGGCCGACGCCGACCGGGCTACAGGGCGTACTCGCTCAGGGCCCGGGCCACGTCGTGGATGGTCTGGTCGTTGCGGAAGGTCTTGCTGATGGGCTCGGCCATGCCGCGCACCCAGATTTTGAGCTCCGATTCCATATCGAAGTGGCCGGTGGTTTCCATCGAGAACCGCTCGATGCTGCGGTAGGGTACGCTCATCAGCTCGCGCTTCTTGCCCGTGACGCCCTGCTTGTCGACCAGAATCAGGCGCTTGTTGGTGAAGATGAGCTGGTCGCGGATGACGGCGTAGGCGCGCTCCACCCGCTCGTCGGAGGCCAGCACGCGCAGCAGCTCCTGCTGGGTTTCGTTGATGTCGCTTTCCGAAGCGTTGCCGAGTAATGCGTCGAGGAGGCCCATGGTTGGTTTTTGGTTGTCAGTTATCAGTTGCCAGTTGCGGCTGGCTGGAAAGTACGGGGATTTCGCCGAGGCGGCTGGCTAGTGCTCCGCCCGCTTCTGTTTGCTGATTAAGCGCAGCCGGTTGTGCGCAAACTGGTATACAAAAGCCGAATCAACGCATTCCGTTTCCTTGAGGTCGTCATCCAGGGCCCAGCAGTTGCTCTGGTCGATTTGAAACCGCAGGTTACCGGCGGGCGTGCGGGTGACCCGGGTGGTGCGGATATACACGTTGCCGGCGTCGCCAAACGTCTCCGCCACCTCGTAGCTGGCTTCAATTTCCCTGGTGCGCGTGTTAGCTATTGAGAAGGTGATTTTGCTGGGCACGTAGGTTCCCGGTACGCGGGTGAAAAGCCCTACCCGCTGCTCCGCCAAATCGAGCTGGCCAATGGCAAACACATCATTGCCCTGCGGCATGTTCCCTTTTGGCTTCAGCAGTCTTATCAGGTCGTCGGGCACCGGCTTCTCACCCCGTTGCGCATGCATGACGGCCGTGTCGGCTTCTATCTCCGTGGTTGAGAAGCGGAGTGGCGGCCGCAGCACTGCATACCGCTGCAGCAGCCGCTGAAAGCCCAGCTGCTCCGGGGCACCGGCCTCGCCAGCCGCCGGTTTGCTTTCCGGGTGCAACTCAGTCGGAGCCTGTTGCTGGCAAGCACCGAAACAGGCCACGCACACCAGCAAAAAGGTCTTTCTGAACGGCATACAAACGACACTAGCGGCCAAACAAAAACAGCCGGACCCAGGGGTCCGGCTGTTTGAATCTAACGAAAATCGGCACTTGGTTAGTTGGTGCCGCCGGTGCTGCCGCCGCCCACCTGCTGGGGCTGCTGCGACGACACGTTGCGCTGCTGTTGCATGGGGTTCTGCGGGGCCGGCTGCTGCTGCTGAAACAGCTCGAAGCGCGAGGGCGCCAGCTTGCGCGGGAAGGCGTTGTTCGACAGGTCGGTGTCGGCCGTCTGCAGGTAGGGGTCGAGGGTGAAGGCTACCACCGGCTTTTCGGTGATGAAGACCTTGGTGACCTGCTCGTTGTTTTTGCGCCAGATTTCGGCCGGAATGTTCACCACTTCCTGCTTGCCGTCCTCGTAGGTCATCTGCACCACCAGGGGCATCACCAGCCCGCCGAGGTTGCGGAAGTTCACCTGGTAGAAGTTCAGTCCCTTGTTCAGGGTTTCGCGCTGCTCGGGGCTAAGGCCGGCCAGGTACTGCTGGTACTTGGCCTTGTCGGCCGCGGTGGCAGCCAGCGGGTCGTAGCGGTTGTAGAAGTCCTTGAGCTCGGGCTTCTCGTCGTCGACCAGGGTTTTCTTGATGGCCTGCAGGTTGCGCTGCTGCGAGAGGCTCTGCGGGGCCGCGTTCAGCTCCTCGCGGCGGCGGGCATTCTCGATTTCGGGGTTTTTCGAGTCGACCTTGTACCACTGCACGTCTTCAATGGCCAGGTCGGTGCGCTCGGTGGTGTAGAACCAGCCGCGCCAGAACCAGTCCAGGTCCACGCCCGAGGCGTCTTCCATGGTGCGGAAAAAGTCGGCCGGCGTGGGGTGCTTGTAGGCCCAGCGCCGGGCGTATTCCTTGAAGGCGTAGTCGAACAGCTCGCGGCCCATCACGGTTTCGCGCAGGATGTTCAGTGCCGTGGCCGGCTTGGCGTAGGCGTTGTTGCCCAGCTGCAGAATGCTTTCCGAGTTGGTCATGATGGGGTTCTGCACGTTGGGGTTGGCGCGCATGTAGTCCACAATCTGGCGCGGCTCGCCGCGGCGCGAGGGGTAGCCCCGCTCCCACTCCTGCTCGGTGAGGTACTGCATGAAGGTGTTCAGGCCCTCGTCCATCCACGTCCATTGCCGCTCGTCGGAGTTGATGATCATGGGGAAGAAGTTGTGGCCCACCTCGTGAATCACCACCGAAATCAGCCCGTACTTGAGGGCGGCGGTGTAGGTGCCGTCTTTCTCGGGCCGGAAGCCGTTGAAGCAGAGCATGGGGTATTCCATGCCGCCGATGTTGCCGTGAACCGAAATGGCCACCGGGTACTGGTAGGGCACGGTCATGCGCGAGTACACCTTCAGCGTGTGGGCCACCGACTCGGTGGAGTACTGCCCCCACAGCGGATTGCCTTCCTTGGGGTAGTACGACATGGTCATCACGGGCTTGCCCTCGATGGTGATGCCCATGGCATCCCAGATAAACTTGCGCGAGGAAGCCCAGGCAAAGTCGCGTACGTTCTTGGCCGCAAACACCCAGGTTTTGGTCCCCTTGGCGCGGGTTTTCTCGGCCTGCGTGGCCTCGGCCTGCGTCACGATGACCACTGGCTTCTTAGCATTCTTGGCCTGGTCAAGGCGCTTGCGCTGAGTGGCCGTGAGCACCTGATCGGGGTTCTGCAGCGTACCGGTGGCGCCCACTACGTGGTCGGCCGGGGCGGTAATGGCCACGCGGTAGTCGCCGAAGGGCAGCGTGAACTCGCCGCCGCCCAGGAACTGCTTGTGCTGCCAGCCGTTCACGTCGTCGTACACGGCCATGCGCGGGTAGAACTGGGCAATTTCGTAGAGGTAGTTCTTGTCCTCGGGGAAGAACTCGAAGCCCGAGCGGCCGCCCAGTTTGAGGTGGTCGTTCACGTTGTAGTGCCACTTCACCGAGAAGGTGATGGACTGCTTGGGCGCCAGCGGCTGGGGCAGATCCACCCGCATCATGGTGTAGTTGACGGTGTAGGGCAGGGTTTTGCCGCCCTTCAGGCGCACGTCGTCAATCTTGAACGAGCCGTCGAAGCCGGTGCGGGCCATGTATTCCAGCGCCCGAAACGACATACGGTCCTGCAGCTCCCCGGTCTGGGTGGCGGCGGTCATCGAGTTCGGGGCGTAGATGTTGGCGTCGAGCTGCAGCCAGAGGTAGGTGAGCTTGTCGGGCGAGAGGTTGGTGTAGGTGATGTCCTCGGCGCCGGTAATGCTCTGGTTCTCGTCGTTGAGCGTGACGCGGATGTTGTAATCAGCCCGCTGCTGCCAGTAGTCGGCGCCGGGCGCCCCCGAGGCCGTGCGGTAGGTATTGGGCGTGGGCAGCTCGGTGCCCAGCTGGGCAAACTTGTCGGTGCCCGAATTGGTGGACTGGGCCGCCAGCGGACCGGCCAACAGGGCGGCCACGGCGGCAGTCAAAAGAAAGCGTAAACGCATACGGTGGAATGAGAAGCGAAGGTCGGGGCCGAAGCAGGCCGCGCGGATTCTGCGAAAAATACAGGCCGCCCGGCAAAGAACAGCGGTAAAGGCCAAAAACACCGCGGCCGGCCAAGTGTTGCGCGGCGTAACCGGCCCAACAGCCTTTTTTCGGCGAAGAGTTTCGCAGCGGCGGTTTTAAACCCTGAAAATCAACAACAAATGTCTTAGGCACCGGTAAGCTGGCCCAGCAGCAGCACCAGGGCAATGCCGGCCGCCGCGCCGCTGGTTACCAGCACCCAGTCGCGGCGCGTGGCCCGAAACCCACGCACCACCACGAAGCCCAGTACCAGAATCAGGGCCACAATCAGCAGCTGCCCCAGCTCCACGCCCACGTTGAAGGCCAGCAGCTCCAACACCGGGCGGGCGTTCTGACCCAGCAGCTCGCGCAGGTAGCTCGAAAAGCCCAGGCCGTGAATCAGCCCGAACACCGCCGCCAGCAGGTTGGGCCAGGCCAGCAGCACCGGCTCGGGCCGGCGGGTGTCGTTGCGGCGCAGCTCCCGGGGCGCCCGCGCCAGGTTGCCGATGCAGGTCAGCAGAATGGTGACCGGAATGAGCACCTCCACCAGCCGGGGCGAAAACGCCACGAGCCCGAGCGTGGCCAGCGCCAGCGTGAGCGAGTGACCCAGGGTGAAGCTGGTCACCAGCGCCACCACCCGGCGCCAGTCCTGCAGCACGTAGGGCGCGCACAAGGCCAGCACAAACACCAGGTGGTCGTAGGCCTGCAGGTTGAAGATGTGAAAGAAGCCGAGCTGGAGGTAGGTCTGAAAAACGGACATGCGGCAAAGCTAAGCGCCCGCGGCAGCAGTTGCGCACTGCGGTGCTCGGCGAAGCGGCCGGTACCTGCCACCAGCAAAAAGCCCCGCCGGCAGAACCAGCGGGGCTTTTTCAAGCAATAATCAGGGCTGCCTACTCGCGCACGATGCGACGGGTATCGGTGCCGCCCTCGGTGCTCAGGCGCAGCACGTACACGCCGGTGGGCAGCGTGCTCAGGTCAACCGGTTGCTGGGTGAGGCCAGTGGCGGCCGGCAGCACCTGGGCGCGGTACACTACCTGGCCCACGGCGTTGATGACCGTCAGCTGCACCGGCTTGCGGTAGCCGCTCAGCTCCACCGTCAGGCGGCCGTCGCGGGTCGGGTTGGGGTACACGCTCAGCATGGAGCCGGCCAGGGGCTTGGCCGAGGCCAGCACCACCGTAGCCGTTACCGCGTTGGAGGCGGCCGAGGCGCAGCTGTTGGGCGCGGTAGCAACTACCGTGTACGAGCCGTTCTGAGTGGCCGTGCTCACGGTGTAGGTAGCTCCCGTAGCGCCGGCCACCGGCTGGCCGTTCAGGTAGAACTGGTAGCTGGCCCCCGCGCCGCCGCCCGTGGCCGTCAGCAGCACCGAGCCGTTGGGCTGGGCCGTGGCCGTGAGCGTGGGCGTCGCCGGCGTGGCGTTAATGGTCACCGAAGCCGTGGCCGAAGCCGGGCAGGCGCCGCCCACCGCGTAGGTCACCGTGTAGCTGCCCGGCGTCGAAGCCGACAGGTTAATCGCGCCCGTGCTGGGGTTGATGCTCAAACCCGCAGTCGAGCTGAACGTGCCGCCCGAAGTGCCCGTGATGCTGGGAGTCGGGTTGCTGCCGCTGGCGCAGAACACCGTCCCGGCGTAGCTGAAGGCGGCATTGGCCGAAGCCGTGATGGTCACGGTAGCCGTAGCCGAGCTAGTCGCGCAGCCGCCCGAGGCGGCAATGGTGTTGGTCACCGTGTAGGTGCCCGGCAGGGAAGCCGCCAGGTTAATGATGCCGGTGGCGGCATTAACGCTCAGGCCTGCCGTCGAGCTGAAGGTGCCGGCCGAGGCACCGGCCGCGAAGGTCGGGGCCGGGTTGCTGCCACCCGAGGCGCAGTAGGAAGCCGCCGCGTAGCTGAACGTGGCCAGCGGCGCGGTGGTGATGGTCACCGAAGCCGTGGCCGAGGTCGGGCAGGCGCCGCCCACCGCGTAGGTCACCGTGTAGCTGCCCGGCGTCGAAGCCGACAGGTTAATCGCGCCCGTCGTAGCATTGATGCTCAGCCCGGCCGGGGCCGAGAAGGTACCACCGCTGGTGCCGCTGATGGTCGGCGTAGGAGTGCTCGTGCCGCTGGTGCAGAACGTGGAGGTGGCGTAGGCGAAGGCGGCCGAGGCCGGGGCCGTCACCGTGACCGAAGCCGTGGCCGTGCTGGCCGCGCAGCCGCCCGAAGCGGCAATGGTGTTCGTGACCGTGTAGCTGCCCGGCGTCGAAGCGCTCAGGTTAATGACGCCCGTGGTAGCGTTGATGCTCAGCCCGGCCGGTGCCGAGAACGTGCCGGCCGAGGCCCCGCCGGCCAGGATCGGCGCGGGGTTGTTGCCGGACGTGCGGCAGAACGGCGAGCCGGCGTAGCTGAAGGCTGCGTTGGCCGGAGCCGTGATGGTCACCGCCGCCGTGGCCGAAGCCGGGCAGGCGCCACCCACGCTGTAAGTCACCGTGTAGCTGCCCGGCGTGGAGGCGGCCAGGTTAATGGTACCGGTCGAAGCGTTGATGCTCAGGCCCGAGGTCGAGCTGAACGTGCCGCCCGAAGTGCCGCTGATCGTCGGCCGGGGGTTGCTGCCGCTCAGGCAGTAGGCCGACGCGCCGTAGGCGAAAGTGGCAGTAGCGGCCGGGTTAACCGTGACGTTGAGGGGGCTGGAGGTGGCGCTGCAGCCACCGGGGTTGGTCACGAGCACGGTGTAGCTGCCGGCCGTGGTGGCCGCGTA